>NZ_UAVD01000002.1 GCF_900460065.1 Streptomyces griseus
CGCCAGCGCCGCCACCCGCACCTGCCGGGCGGCCGTCTCCTCGGCCTGCGCGCTGCCCGAGACGTACGCGAAGACGGCGCACCCGGCCACCACCGCGGCGATGAGCACGACCTGCATGGCGAACAGCTGGCCCG
This sequence comes from Streptomyces griseus, assembly GCF_900460065.1. Classification (GTDB taxonomy): domain Bacteria; phylum Actinomycetota; class Actinomycetes; order Streptomycetales; family Streptomycetaceae; genus Streptomyces; species Streptomyces griseus. The sequence goes on from NZ_UAVD01000002.1 coordinate 135, forward strand.
CCAGGGAGCGGGGGAGGGTACGGGTCAGGCGCATACCCCACAGTCTGCCTGGCTCCGCCGGGCGCGCTCGGAGTGGCCGGAAAGTGACTGTGAACGATATGAACGCAAGGGTGACCGGGGTCACAGGGCGGTGGATAGTCGCCGAAGCCCCCAGGGACGGGGGCGCAAGCCCACCGAGCCGAGGAGCCCCACCATGGCTGTGGCAGCCAAACAACGGGACCGCACCCACTACCTGTACATCGCCGTGATCGCCGCCGTGGCGCTCGGCATCCTGGTGGGCTTCGCGGCCCCCGGGGTGGCCGTCGAGCTGAAGCCCATCGGCGCCGGCTTCGTGAACCTGATCAAGATGATGATCTCGCCGATCATCTTCTGCACGATCGTCCTGGGCGTCGGCTCGGTCCGCAAGGCCGCCAAGGTCGGCGCGGTCGGCGGTCTGGCGCTGGGCTACTTCCTGGTCATGTCGACCGTGGCCCTCGCCATCGGGCTGCTCGTGGGCAACGTCCTGGAGCCGGGCTCCACCCTCCACATCACCGAGCAGGCGCGGGCCGCCGGCGAGGCGCAGGCGTCGGGTGCGAGCGAGTCCACCGTGGACTTCCTGCTCGGCATCATCCCGACCACGATCGTCTCCGCCTTCACCGCGGGCGAGGTCCTCCAGACCCTGCTGGTCGCGCTGCTCGCGGGCTTCGCGCTCCAGGCGATGGGCTCGACCGGCGAGCCGATCATCCGCGGCATCACCCACATCCAGCGCCTCGTCTTCCGCATCCTCGCCATGATCATGTGGGCCGCCCCGGTCGGCGCGTTCGGCGCGATCGCCGCGGTGGTCGGCGAGACCGGCCTCGACGCCCTGAAGTCCCTGGCGATCATCATGATCGGCTTCTACGTCACCTGCGCGCTGTTCGTCTTCGTGGTGCTCGGCGCGATCCTGCGCCTGGTCGCCGGCGTCAACCTGTTCTCGCTGCTGAAGTACCTGGGCCGCGAGTTCCTGCTCATCCTGTCCACCTCCTCCTCCGAGTCGGCCCTGCCGCGGCTCATCGCGAAGATGGAGCACCTGGGCGTCAGCAAGCCCGTCGTCGGCATCACCGTGCCGACCGGCTACTCCTTCAACCTCGACGGCACCGCGATCTACCTCACGATGTCCTCGCTGTTCATCGCCAACGCGATGGGCGACCCGCTGAGCGCGAGCGAGCAGATCTCGCTGCTCATCTTCATGGTCATCGCCTCGAAGGGCGCGGCGGGCGTGACCGGCGCGGGTCTGGCGACCCTGGCCGGCGGCCTCCAGTCGCACCGCCCCGAACTGGTCGACGGCGTCGGCCTGATCGTCGGCATCGACCGCTTCATGAGCGAGGCCCGCGCACTGACCAACTTCGCCGGCAACGCGGTCGCCACGGTGCTCGTCGGCCACTGGACCAAGGAGATCGACAAGAGCCGGGTCGACGAGGTGCTGGCCGGCCGGGTCCCGTTCGACGAGAAGACCCTCGTCGACGACCACGCCCCGGCGGGCGGCCCGGAAAGCGTCCCCGAGCAGCGCGAGGACGCCGGACAGCCCGCGAAGGTCTGACGCCCGCCGCGTCCGCACATTCCCCCACAGCCACCGCGGCGCCCCCCACCCGAGAACACCCGTATCCCCCGGTACGGGTGTTCTCGGCCCGTGTCCGGTACTGGTGCCTTGTGTCCGTGTTCTGTCACGACCGGTCCGTTCGGCACAACCTCCACCGTCCGGCACCGGTCTTGAGGGTGTAAGGACCGCAGTAGAGGTGAGACGACGCAGTCCGCCCACGAGCCCCACGACCGAAGGACTCCCATGCGCATCCCCCCTTCCCGCAGCCGTACCCTGCGCGGCGGGACCGCCGCCGTGGCCGCCGCAGCGCTGGTGGCGCTGGGCGCCGTACCGGCGCTCGCCGCCGACCCGGAGCCCGACCTCGGTGTCGGAACGATCGCGCCGGTCGAGGGGCTCCAGCCCGGAAGTTCCTTCTCCACCCCGCTGACCTTCCTCAACAAGGGGACGGCGGAGGTTCCCGAGGCCTGGGTGACGTACGCCGTGTCGCCGGGCCTGAAGGCGGAGGAGACGCACAAGAACTGCACCTACTACACCATCGGCTCCTACGACGAGATGCCCGCGTCGAACGTCGCCTCCTGCAAGATCGACCAGCCGCTGAAGCCCGGCGTGGTCTACGGCACGGCGAAGCCCGTCTCGCTCAAGGCGCTCGACTCCGCGTTCCGGGACAACCTGCGGGTGTCGATCGGCGTGCACGAGCCCGGCCCGGACGACGGGGGCTCCACCGAGCCGGTGCCCGGGACCGGTGACCCGCTCACCCTGGTCGAGAAGGGCCCGGCCACCGACGCCGACCGGACGAACCACCCCGATGCGTACGCCAGGGCGGACGTCACCGCCGCGAACACCGCGGACTTCGCCCTGACCGGCGACGAGAAGCGGGGGAAGGTCGGCGAGAAGGTCACCGCGACGGTGAAGTTCGCCAACAAGGGCCCCGCCCGCGTCCAGGGGCTCCCCGACGAGAGCGTCACCACGGTCGACGTCCGCATCCCGAAGGGCACCTCCGTCGTCAAGCCGTACGACTTCTGCGAGGCGATCACCAAGACCCACTACCGCTGCGGCACCTCCCAGTCCTGGGTCGACGTGGACGGCGGCGAGAGCTACCCCTTCGTCCTGCGCATCGACAAGGCGGTCGGCCGCACCACCGGCGAGGTCTCCTTCAGCGGCCAGGAGCGCCCCTTCGACCGGAACGCGGCCAATGACACCGCGCAGATCGTGATCGACACCGGCAAGGAATCGGACACCTCGGGCTCCACCGGTTCCGGCGGTTCCACCGGCGGTACGGGTGGCTCGGACGGGGGATCCGCCAACGGCGGCTCCGGTTCCACCGGCTCCACGACCACCGCCGGCGGCTCCGCCGACTCGGGCGGCTCGACGGCCGGCGGCGCGAACCCGCAGACGGCCGGCGGCAACCTCGCCGCGACCGGCTCGGACTCCACCGCGCCGCTCCTCGGCATGGCGACCGCCGCGCTCGCCGCGGGCGGCGGCATCGTCTGGGCCGTGCGCCGGCGGGCGGCGGCCCTCGCCAACTGACGACACGATCCGCCCCGGACCAGGCCGGGCCCGGGACGCGAAGCCGACGGCCTGAACCGACGCGGACACCCCGGCCCGACGCCGACGCCGACGCCCTTGCGTTGACGTCGGCGTCAAGGAATACGTTCGTCCCATGCGAATCGGGGAGCTGGCCGAACAGGCCGGGACGACGACGCGGACGCTCCGCTACTACGAGTCGCGCGGACTGCTGCCCGCGCGGCGCGCGGAGAACGGCTACCGCAGCTACGACGAGGACGACCTGCGTCTCCTCCAGCAGATCCGGACCCTTCAGGACTTCGGGTTCGACCTGGAGGAGACCAGGCCCTTCGTCGACTGCCTGCGCGCCGGCCACCCGGCCGGGGACTCCTGCCCCGCCTCGCTCGCCGTCTACCGGCGCAAACTCGGTGAACTGGACGCGCTGATCGGCCGGCTCACCACGGTGCGCGCCGAGGTCGGCGCACAGCTCGCCCGAGCCGAACTGGAGGCGTCGGCCGCCCTGCCCGGTGGACCGGAGCCCCGCTGCGAACTGGGAGGACACCCATGATCCGGACCGAAGGCGTCACCGACGTCACCGAGGAGACCTTCGAGGCGGAGGTGGTGCGATCGGCGCTGCCCGTGCTGGTGAAGTTCACCGCCGACTGGTGCGGCCCCTGCCGCCAACTCGCCCCCGTGCTGCGAGAGATCGCCCACGAGGAGGCCGACCGGATCAGGGTCGTCCAGCTCGACGTCGACCGCGAACCCGGGATCACCCTCCGGTACGGCGTGCTGGCGACACCCACCCTGATGGTCTTCCGGGCCGGCGAGCCGGTGAAGTCGATCGTCGGCGCCCGGCCGAAGCGGAGACTCCTCAAGGAGCTGGAGGACGTCCTCGCCCCGGTCGGTCGAAACCGTCCCTGACCGCGCCGTCCCCCGAAAACCCGCCGACCACCGGACCGCACCGACCTGCACGCTTTCCCGAAAGTGCGTATCTGACAGTCAAGTGGGTTCTGGTCGGACGCTGTTCGCCCGCCCAGCATGGTCCTCATGACGTCAGCGAACACGACCACCGGTCCCACCTCCGCCACCACCCCCGTCACCCCCGCCCCCGTCACGGTCCTCGGCCTCGGCGACATGGGCAGCTCCCTGGCCCGCGCCTTCGTGGCCGCCGGCCACCCCACCACCGTCTGGAACCGTTCTCCCGGGAAGGGGGAGGACGTCGTCTCCCTGGGCGCGGTGCGGGCCGCGTCCGCCGAGGAGGCCGTGCGGGCGAGCGGACTCGTCGTGGTCTGCCTCGTCGACTACGACGCCTCCGACGCGGTCCTGGAACCGCTGGCCGGGGCGCTGGAGGGGCGGGTCCTGGTCAACCTCACCTCGGACACCCCGGCCCGCTCGCGGCAGGCCGCCGCCTGGGCCGAGAAGCACTCCCTGGCCTACCTCGACGGGGCGATCATGGTGCCGGTCGACGTGGTCGGCTCGGCCCAGGCCCTGGTGTTCCACTCCGGCGACCGGGCCGCGTTCGAGGCGCACGAGTCGAGCCTCAAGGCGCTCGGCGAGCCCGCGACCTTCCTCGGCGAGGACCCCGGGCTCGCCGCCGCCTACGACATGGCCGTGCTGGACTTCTTCTACGGCGCCATGGGCGGCCTCGTCCACGCCTTCGCGCTGGCCCGCGCGGAGGGCATCGACGGCGCGTCGCTCGCCCCGTACCTCAACACGATCGCGGGCATCCTGCCGCCGATCGCCGCGTACACGGCGAAGCACGTCGACACGCGTTCGTACGCGAGCGAGGGCGCCAACCTCGCCATGATGGCGGCCAGCGTCGACCACATCCTGCACACCGCGAAGGACCGCGGCCTGGACGTCTCGCAGCTCGCCGCTCTCAAGGGCGTCACCGACCGGGCCATCGCCGAGGGCCACGGCCCCGACTCCTGGTCGAGCATCGTCGAGGTGATGGCCGCCGGCCACTGATCCGCCGGAAACGGGGGAGGGGCCGGTACCGCGTCGTGAGCCACGCGGTACCGGCCCCGGCCGTTCACCGGCCCGTACGGGCTACGCCGGGCGGAACCACACCGTCGCCAGCGGCGGCAGCGTGAGCGAGACGCTGCACGGCCGGCCGTGCGCGGGCACCGCCTCCGCCTTCAGCGGCTCCTCGTTGCGCACGTCCCCGCCGCCGTACCGGGCCGCGTCGGTGTTCAGGACCTCCACCCAGCCCTCGGCGCCGGTCTCCGGCACCCCGAGGCGGTAGTCGGCGCGGACCGCCGGGGAGAAGTGCGAGACCGCCAGCAGCGGGGAGCCGTCCGCGTCGTACCGCAGGAACGCGAACACGTTGTCCTCGGCCGCCCCGCCGTCCACCCAGCTGAACCCCTCCGGAACGGTGTCCCGCTGCCACAGCGCGGGCACCGCCCCGTACACCGCGTTCAGATCGCCCACCAGGGTCCGCACCCCGCGGTGGTCGCCGGACGCCTCGTAGGACGGGTCCAGCAGCCACCAGTCCGGCCCGTGCCCCTCGGACCACTCCGCGCCCTGGGCGAACTCCTGGCCCATGAACAGGAGCTGCTTGCCGGGATGGGCCCACATGAAGCCCAGGTAGGCGCGGTGGTTGGCACGCCGCTGCCACCAGTCGCCGGGCATCTTGCTCACCAGCGCCTGCTTGCCGTGCACCACCTCGTCGTGCGAGATCGGCAGCACGTAGTTCTCGCTGTAGGCGTACACCATCGAGAACGTCATCTCGTTGTGGTGGTACTTGCGGTGGACCGGCTCCTTGGCGACGTACTGGAGCGAGTCGTGCATCCAGCCCATGTTCCACTTCAGCCCGAAGCCCAGGCCGCCGCTGTCGGTGGGCCGGGTGACACCGTCCCAGGCGGTGGACTCCTCGGCGATCGTGACGACGCCCGGGTTGCGCCGGTAGACGGTCGCGTTCATCTCCTGGAGGAAGGCGACCGCGTCCAGGTTCTCCCGGCCGCCGAACTCGTTGGGCGACCACTGGCCTTCCTCGCGGGAGTAGTCGAGGTAGAGCATCGAGGCGACCGCGTCGACCCGCAGCCCGTCGATGTGGAACTCCTCGCACCAGTAGGTGGCGTTGGCGACGAGGAAGTTGCGGACCTCGGTGCGGCCGTAGTCGAACTCCAGCGTCCCCCAGTCCGGGTGCGCCGCGCGCCGCGGGTCGGCGTGCTCGTACAGCGGACGCCCGTCGAACTCGGCCAACGCCCAGTCGTCGCGCGGGAAATGGGCCGGGACCCAGTCCATGATGACGCCGATACCCGCCCGGTGCAGGGCGTCGACGAGGAAGCGGAAGTCGTCCGGGGTGCCCATCCGCGACGTCGGCGCGTAGAACCCGGTGACCTGATAGCCCCAGGAGCCGCCGAAGGGGTGCTCGGAGACCGGCATCAGCTCGACGTGCGTGAACCCGAGGTCCTTGACGTACGCGGGCAGCTGCTCGGCGAGCTGACGGTACGTCAAGCCCGGCCGCCAGGAGGCGAGATGCACCTCGTACACGGAGAACGGGGCCTCGTGCACCGGCCGGTCGCCCCGGTGCGCCATCCAGTCGGCGTCCTGCCACACGTGGTGCGACGCGGTGACGACCGAGGCGGTCGCGGGCGGCACCTCGGTGCGCCGGGCCATCGGGTCGGCCCGCACCGTGTGCGAACCGTCCGGGCGGCAGACGTCGTACTTGTACAGGGCGCCCTCGCCGACCCCGGGCAGGAACAGCTCCCACACCCCGGTCGAGCCGAGCGAACGCATCGGGTAGCCCGTGCCGTCCCAGTAGTTGAAGTCACCGGTGACCCGCACCCCGCGGGCGTTCGGCGCCCAGAGGGTGAACCGGGTGCCGGAAACGCCCTGGTGCTCCATCGGCTCCGCGCCGAGCGCCCGCCACAGCTCCTCGTGCCGGCCCTCGCCGATCAGGTGCAGATCGAGCTCCCCGATCGCGGGCCAGAAGCGGTACGCGTCCTCCACCTCGATGGTGTTGTCGTCGTACGCCACTTCCAGCCGGTACGCGGGGACCTCCGGCACCGGGAGCACGCCGGAGAAGAAGCCGTCGCCGTCCTCGTGCAGTTCGGCCCGCAGCCCGGTCGCCAGCACCGTGACCGACCTGGCGAACGGCCGCAGCGCCCGTACCAGCACGCCGCCGGGGATCGGGTGGGCGCCGAGCACGTCGTGCGGCGCGTGGTGGTCGCCGGCCAGCAGCCGGCCGCGGTCCGCGCCGTCCAGGGCCGGCGCGGGGCGGGCGCCCTGGCCGTCCCCGGCCCGGGGGCGCGGCGGCCCCGCGTCGGCGGGCCGGGGCCTGGCCCGCCCGGCACGCGCGGCCTTCGTGGTGGTCGAGGCGGTCGCGGGCGCAGCCGCCACGTCGACGGACGCCTCGACGGGGATCTCGACGGGCGGTTCGGCGGTCTTGCGGGATCCCTTGCGGGACGGCTTGCGGGCGGTCACGGGGACTGCCTCCTCGGAGGGTGAAGGGGGAAGGAGCGCGGGGTGGAGCGGAGGTGCGGGGGAGGAACGGGGAGGGCGGCTCAGGCCGCCGCTGACTGGGCCAGTCGCTGGATGGCCGCCATCGGGACCGGCAGCCAGTCGGGGCGGTGCCGGGCCTCGTACAGCACCTCGTACACGGCCTTGTCGGTCTCATGGGCGCGCAGCAGCTCCGGTTCGCCGCGCGGGTCGCTGCCGGACTCCTGCGCGTAGCCCTCGCAGTAGGCGGCACGGCAGCGGGCCGCCCACTCCGGGTTCCACGGGCGGTGCGAGCGGGCCGCGTAGTCGAAGGACCGGAGCATCCCCGCGACATCGCGGACCGTCGGCGCGGGCATGCGGCGCTCCGGCAGCGGGCGGGCCGGTTCCCCCTCGAAGTCGATCAGCGACCAGAACCCGTCGGGGGAGCGCAGCGTCTGTCCGAGGTGGAGGTCGCCGTGCACCCGCTGCTGTGTCCAGCCGCTGCCCCGGACCCCGAGGTCCGTCACCGCCTCGAACGCGGCGCGCAGCCCCGGGACGTACGGCACGAGCGCCGGGACCGCCTCGGCGGCGGCCTCCAGCCGGCGGGTCATCTCGGCGACGAGCTGCCGGGTCTGGGTGCCGCGCAACGCCGGGGTCGGCAGCGCGGCGGCGAGCGCGGTGTGCACCTCGGCGGTGGCCCGGCCCAGCGCCCGGGCCTCGGTGAGGAAGTCGCGGCCCGCGGCGAGCGCGCCCAGCGCGAGCTGCCAGCCGTCCCGCGCGCCGTGCAGGAAGGGCTGGAGGACACCGAGGGTGAGCGGTTCGGGTCCCGGCGCCTCGAACCAGGCGACCGGGGCCGGGACCCGCTCGCACCCCTCGCCGCTGAGGGCGAGCGGCAGTTCCAGGTCCGGGTTGGTGCCCGGGAAGACGCGCCGGAAGATCTTGAGGATGTACGCGTCCCCGTAGACGAGCGAGGAGTTGGACTGTTCGGCGTCCAGCACCCGGGGCGCGAGCCCGGCCGGGATCGCGGCGGTCCGCTCGAAGCGCAGCGAGCCGAGGCTCCCGGGGCGGCGGAGGCGTTCCAGCAGCAGATCGGCCAGCCGCGGGTCGTGCAGCGCGTCGTAGACGGCCCGTCCGGCGAGCGGGCCCCGGTCGACCCGGCCGATCAGGGCGCCCGCGAGGAGCGGTGGCAGTGACGTTCTTGCGCCCAGGAGAAGCTGGTAGCAGTCCTCGGCCGGCCGGCCCTGCCGGGCGGGCTGCTCGGCCCGCACCAGCAGGTGCAGCAGCCCCGGTCCCGCCGTGCCGTCCAGCGGCAGCATCTCGGTGGCCGAGACCAGGGAGAAGCCGGTGACCGGCCTGCCCTTCCCGGCGAACCACCGCTGCCGGGGCAGCCAGGCGTGGAGCAGTGGGGCGAGGGACGGGAGCAGGTCCCCGTCCTTCGCCATTCGGGCCGTTGCGCTGTTCCTCGTGCTCTTCGCCAGGGCGACGTGAGTGGATGCAGCCTCCGACATGGCATCGCGTCCTTTCCCCGGGCACACCACAGGATGCGAAGAGTGTCCCGGATTGCGGCAATGGCTGTCCGGCTGTGCGGGACGTGTCGGGTCAGGAGCGTCTCTACGGACTCGAACGGCGGAACGGTGAAGGCCGAAGGCGCCGGAGCGGTGAAGGCCCAGGGCCTTTCCTTGGGGTCAGGGTGCCCCGTGCGGGTCGGCGGAAACCGACCCCCACGGGGCCGGCGGACTCAGGCGGGCGGCGCGTCCTTGCGCAGCCGGAACCAGTAGAAGCCGTGACCCGCGAGGGTGAGCAGGTAGGGCCACTGGCCGATCGCCGGGAAGCGTACCCCGCCGATCAATTCCACCGGATGACGTCCGTTGAACGATCGCAGGTCCAACTCCGTCGGCTGCGCGAACCGAGAGAAGTTGTGGACGCACAGGACGAGATCGTCCTTGTACTCGCGGGTGAACGCCAGCACCGCCGGGTTGGACGAGGGCAGTTCGGTGTACTCGCCGAGACCGAAGGCGGGGTTCTGCTTGCGGATCTCGATCATCCGGCGGGTCCAGTGCAGCAGCGAGGACGGCGAGGCCATCGACGCCTCGACGTTGGTGACCTGGTAGCCGTAGACCGGGTCCATGATCGTGGGGAGGTAGAGCCGCCCCGGATCGCTGGAGGAGAACCCGGCGTTGCGGTCGGGCGTCCACTGCATCGGGGTGCGCACCGCGTCCCGGTCGCCCAGCCAGATGTTGTCGCCCATCCCGATCTCGTCCCCGTAGTAGAGGATCGGGGAACCGGGCAGCGACAGCAGCAGGGCGGTGAACAGCTCGATCTGGTTGCGGTCGTTGTCCAGCAGGGGGGCGAGCCGCCTGCGGATGCCGATGTTGGCGCGCATCCGCGGGTCCTTGGCGTACTCCGCGTACATGTAGTCGCGTTCTTCGTCCGTGACCATTTCGAGGGTCAGCTCGTCGTGGTTGCGCAGGAAGATGCCCCACTGGCAGTTCTTCGGGATCTCCGGGGTCTTGGCCAGGATCTCGGAGACCGGGTAGCGGCTCTCGCGGCGCACCGCCATGAAGATCCGCGGCATGACGGGGAAGTGGAACGCCATGTGGCATTCGTCCCCGCCCTGCTCGTAGTCGCCGAAGTAGTCGACGACGTCCTCCGGCCACTGGTTGGCCTCGGCGAGCAGCACGGTGTCCGGGTAGTTGGCGTCGATCTCCTTGCGGACCCGCTTGAGGAAGTGGTGGGTCTCGGGGAGGTTCTCGCAGTTGGTGCCCTCGCGCTGGTAGAGGTAGGGCACCGCGTCCACCCGGAAGCCGTCGATGCCCAGGTCCAGCCAGAAGCGCAGGGCCGCCAGGATCTCCTCCTGCACCGCCGGGTTCTCGTAGTTGAGGTCCGGCTGGTGCGAGAAGAAGCGGTGCCAGTAGTACTGCTTGCGGACCGGGTCGAAGGTCCAGTTGGACGTCTCGGTGTCGACGAAGATGATCCGGGCGTCCTGGAACTGCTTGTCGTCGTCCGCCCAGACGTAGTAGTCGCCGTACGGCCCGTCGGGGTCGGTGCGGGACTGCTGGAACCACTCGTGCTGATCGCTGGTGTGGTTCATGACGAAGTCGATGATGACGCGCATGCCGCGCTGGTGCGAGGCGTCCACGAACTCCACGAAGTCGGCGAGGTCGCCGAACTCCGGCAGGACGGCGGTGTAGTCGGAGACGTCGTAGCCCCCGTCGCGCAGCGGCGACTTGAAGAACGGCGGCAGCCAGAGGCAGTCCACGCCGAGCCACTGGAGATAGTCCAGCTTGGCGGTGATGCCCTTGAGGTCGCCGATTCCGTCGCCGTTGGAGTCCTGGAAGGACCGGACGAGCACCTCGTAGAAGACGGCGCGCTTGAACCAGTCGGGATCGCGGTCCTTGGCGGGAGTGTCCTCGAACGTGTCGTGGACAGGCTCATTGACGATCATGGTGTGGGTGACCCTCCGGTCGGCGGGGACGGTCGCAGGACGGCGATGTGCGCGGGCGAGATGCCCGGCTTCAGGCGCACATAGAAGGTCCTGCCCCAGTGGTAGGTGTCGCCGGTGAGCTCGTCGCGCACCGGTACGCGCTCGTGCCATGGCAGGCCGAGCCGCTCCATGTCCAACGAGACCGTGGCCTCCTGGGTGTGGTGCGGGTCGAGGTTCACGACCACCAGAACGGTGTTCGTACCGGAGCGCTTGCTGTAGGCGATCAGCGCTTCGTTGTCGGTGTGGTGGAAGTGGACGTCGCGCAGCTGCCGCAGAGCGGGGTTACGCCGGCGGATCCGGTTGAGCGAGGTGATCAGAGGGGTGAGCGTGCGGCCCTCGCGTTCCGCCGACTCCCAGTCCCTCGGGCGCAGTTCGTACTTCTCCGAGTGCAGGTACTCCTCGCTCCCCGGCTTGGCCGGGGTGTTCTCGCACAGCTCGAATCCCGCGTACACCCCCCAGGAGGGGGCCAGTGTCGCGGCCAGCACCGCCCGTGCCTCGAAGGCCGGGCGACCGCCTTCCTGGAGGTAGCCGGGAAGGATGTCGGGGGTGTTCACGAAGAAGTTCGGCCGCATGTACGCGGCGGCGTCGCCGGCCAGCTCCGTGACGTACTCCGTCAGTTCGTGCTTGGTGTTGCGCCAGGTGAAGTACGTGTACGACTGCTGGAAGCCGATGGCGCCCAGGGTGTGCATCATGGCCGGGCGGGTGAACGCCTCCGCGAGGAAGACCACGTCGGGGTCGGCGCCGTTGACCTCCTCGATGACCTTCTCCCAGAAGACCACCGGCTTGGTGTGCGGGTTGTCGACCCGGAAGATCCGCACCCCGTGGTCCATCCAGAAGCGCAGGATCCGCACGGTCTCCGCGACCAGACCGCGCATGTCCTTGTCGAAGGCGATCGGATAGATGTCCTGGTACTTCTTCGGGGGGTTCTCGGCGTACGCGATCGAACCGTCGGGGCGGTGGTGGAACCAGTCCGGGTGCTCCTTGACCCAGGGGTGGTCCGGCGAGCACTGGAGCGCGAAGTCCAGCGCGATCTCCATCCGCAGATTGCGGGCCACCTCCACGAAGTGGTCGAAGTCCTCCAGCGTCCCGAGCTCCGGGTGGACCGCGTCGTGCCCGCCGTCCGGCGAACCGATCGCCCACGGCACGCCGGGGTCGTGCTCCCCGGGCGTCAGGGTGTTGTCCGGGCCCTTGCGGTGGGTCGTCCCGATCGGGTGGACCGGCGGCAGGTACACCACGTCGAACCCCATCGCGGCGACCGCGGGCAGCCGCTCGGCGGCCGTCCGGAAGGTGCCGCTGACCAGCCGGGTCGGCGCGTCCGGCGAGGTGTCCGCCGGATCCACCGGTACCTCCCGCGCACCCTCCGAGCGGGGGAACAGCTCGTACCAGGACCCGAACAGCGCCCGTTCGCGCTCCACCCGCACCGCCAGCGGCTTGGAGCGGGTGACCAGTTCGCGCAGCGGATAGCGGGCCAGCACGGCGTCGGCGGCCGGGGTCAGGGCCGCCGCCAGCCGGGCCTCGGCCGGGTGGGCGGTGTCGCGCAGCGCGTCCACGGCCGCGAGCACCGCCTCGCGGCCGTGCTTCTTCGGGACCCCCGCCGCCGCCCGCTCCAGCAGCGCCGCGCCCTCGGCCAGCACCAGCTCCGTGTCGATGCCCGCCGGGATCTTGATCGCGGCGTGGTGCCGCCAGGTGGCGACCGGATCGCTCCAGGCCTCCACCGTGTAGGTCCAGCGGCCCTCGGAGGTCGGCGTGACATCGGCCCCCCACCGGTCCGTGCCCTGGGCCAGCTCGCGCATCGGGGTCCACGGCCCGACCCGGCCGCTCGGGTCGCGCAGCACGACATTGGCGGCCACCGCGTCATGGCCTTCACGGAAGACGGTGGCGCTGACCTGGAAGGTCTCACCGGTGACGGCCTTCGCCGCCCGTCTGCCGCAGTCGACGAGAGGACGGACGTCCAGGACGGGGATACGACCGATCATGGAATCACCTGAGGGCTGGAGGAGCTCGGCGTGCACGGGGGACGGCACGGGCGCGGAGGACCGACCGCGTGTGCCGCGAGGACGGGGATCTGTCCTTTGTAACTGCTCAGCAGTCTGCTGACGGGCTGTGGGCATGGCCGCTCCTGTCCGCGTTCACTCGAATGGCACTCGAATGGGTGGGTCGCGGGGGTTTCGTGCATGTTTCTGGATGCACGGAGAACGTCTGCGGGCCGGGTCGTGCCGCGTACCGGGGAAGCCTTCCCCGCGTCCGCGGGTGGGAAATCCGGCGCTGTGTTAACTACTCGGTCGTAGTCGACCGCCCGCCGGGAACCGCGGGACAACCCGTGGGGAAGCCCGAAGCGCCCCCACGGGTTCCGGATACCCGCTCTGCGGCGCCACACGGCAGCCTTCCCTCTGACAGAGAGGTCCACAAGGCTGTGTACGGGGTGAAATCGGCCAAACCGCCAGGTAAGTGGAGTGACGGGGGGTCACGGGCGGGGCGTGAGGTGTGGCCGAGGGGTGGCGCGCACCGGCCCCGGCGGGACCTCGCGCGCCGTCCGCGCGCCGTGGCAGGCCGCCACGGACGGCCGCTACCTTCAGGGGTGACGGAAGGGACGCACACCGTGGTGCGTCCGCCCGGATGCGCAAGTCCCCTGTAAAGGTGGAGTACGTGAAGGCCATTCGTCGATTCACCGTGCGTCCTGTCCTCCCCGAACCCCTCCGACCTCTCCACGACCTCGCGCACAATCTGCGCTGGTCCTGGCACACCGAGACCCGTGAACTCTTCCGGTCCGCCGACCCCGAGGGCTGGCGGCCCGCGGACGCCGACCCCGTACGCCTGCTCGGCTCGCTGTCCGCCGGGCGGCTCGCCGAACTGGCCGCGGACGAGGAGTACCTCGGCCGCCTCGCCGACGCCTCCGCCGATCTGGCCGAATATCTGAACGGCCCCCGCTGGTACCAGGAGCAGCGGGCCGCCGGAGCGGAACTGCCGTCCGCGGTCGCCTACTTCTCACCCGAATTCGGCGTCACCGCGGCACTTCCCCAGTACAGCGGCGGCCTCGGCATCCTGGCCGGCGACCACCTCAAGGCCGCCAGCGACCTCGGTGTCCCGCTCATCGGCGTCGGTCTGCTCTACCGGCACGGCTACTTCCGCCAGACCCTCTCGCGCGAGGGCTGGCAGCAGGAGCACTATCCCGTCCTCGACCCCAACGAGCTCCCGCTCGACCTGGTCCGCGAGGCCGACGGCGCCCCCGTCCGGGTGGTGCTGGCCCTGCCCGGCGGACGCTCGCTGCACGCGTGCGTCTGGCTGGCCCGGGTCGGCCGGGTGCCGCTGCTCCTCCTCGACTCCGACGTCGAGGAGAACGCCCCCGGTGAACGCGACGTCACCGACCGGCTGTACGGCGGCGGCAGCGACCACCGCCTCCTCCAGGAGATGCTGCTCGGCATCGGCGGGGTGCGCGCGGTGCGCACCTGGTGCCGGCTCACCGGCACGCCGGAGCCGGAGGTGTTCCACACCAACGAGGGCCACGCCGGCTTCATCGGCCTGGAGCGCATCCGTGAACTGATCCCCACCGGGCTCGACTTCGACGCGGCCCTGGAAGTGGTCCGGGCCGGGACGGTCTTCACCACCCACACCCCGGTGCCCGCCGGGATAGACCGCTTCGACCGGGGGCTCGTCGCCCGCCACTTCGGTGACGACGGCGAACTGCCCGGCGTCGCCGTGGAGAAGATCCTGCGGCTCGGCACCGAGACCTACCCCGGCGGTGAGCCGGAGCTGTTCAACATGGCGGTGATGGGCCTCCGGCTGGCCCAGCGGGCCAACGGCGTCTCCACCCTGCACGGGGCCGTCAGCCGGGAGATGTTCTCCGGGCTCTGGCCGGGCTTCGACCCCGCCGAGGTGCCCATCACCTCCGTCACCAACGGGGTCCACGCACCGACCTGGGTCGCCCCCGAGGTGTTCCGGCTCGGCGCGGGCCGGATCGGCGAAAGCCGCGCCCACCAGGTGCTGGCCGGCGGCCCGGTGGCCGACGAGGCCTCCGCGGGGACCGGCACCCCCCGCCGCTGGGACGCGGTGACCGGCATCGGCGACCAGGAGATCTGGGACCTGCGCCGCGAACTGCGCGGCCAGTTGGTCACCGAGGTCCGCCGCAGGCTCTACGCCTCCTGGCGCCGGCGTGGCGCCGGCACCGCCGAACTGGGCTGGATCGACGGCGTGCTCGACCCGGACGTCCTGACGATCGGCTTCGCCCGGCGCGTCCCCTCCTACAAGCGGCTCACGCTGATGCTGCGCGACCGCGACCGGCTGCGGGCGCTGCTGCTGCACCCGGCCCGGCCGATCCAGATCGTCGTGGCGGGCAAGGCGCACCCCGCCGACGACGGCGGCAAGCGGCTGGTGCAGGAGCTCGTGCGGTTCGCGGACGACGCGGGGGTCCGCCACCGCATCGTCTTCCTCCCGGACTACGGCATGGGCATGGCCCAGAAGCTCTACCCGGGCTGCGACGTCTGGCTCAACAACCCGCTGCGCCCGCTGGAGGCCTGCGGCACGAGCGGGATGAAGGCCGCGCTGAACGGCTGCCTCAACCTGTCGGTGCGCGACGGCTGGTGGGACGAGTGGTTCGATCCGGACTTCGGCTGGGAGATCCCCACCGCCGACGGCTCGGCGGTCGACGAGGACCGCCGCGACGAGCTGGAGGCGAACGCCCTGTACGCCCTGATCGAGGACCGCGTCGCCCCGCGCTTCTACGACCGGGGGGCCGGGGGGCTGCCCGACCGCTGGATCGAGATGGTCCGCTCCACCCTGGTGGGCCTGGGGCCGAGGGTGCTCGCGGGGCGGATGGTGCGCGAGTACGTGGAGCGCCTGTACGCCCCCGCCGCGCGGTCCCGGCGGGCCCTGGACGCCGGGACCGCGCGGGACCTCGCCCGGTGGAAGGGCAAGGTACGGGCGGCCTGGAGCGGGGTCTCGGTCGACCACGTGGAGTCGGTGAGCGACACGGCGGCGGGCGGCTCGGCGGAGCTGGGCGCCAGCCTGGCGCTGCGGGCGAGGATCGCGCTCGGCGGCCTGGAGCCGGACGACGTGGAGGTCCAGGTGGTCGCGGGGCGGGTCGATTCGGGCGACGCCATCGCGGACGCCCAGACCTTCCCGTTGAAGCCGGTGGGCGGCCAGGACCTGGACGACCGCTGGCTGTACGAGGGGCCGCTCGCTCTGGACCGGACGGGACCCTACGGCTACACCGTGCGCGTCCTGCCCGCCCACCCGCTGCTGGCCTCCAGCGCCGAACTGGGCCTGGTCGCGCTGCCGGCCGAGGCGGTGGGGGAGGGCGCGGGCGTGCTGCTGCGCTGAGCGCCCGCCAGGGCGGACCCGGGGGCCCGGCACCCGTGCGGTGCCGGGCCCCCGCGTGTCGGCAGAGAGCGGGTCCCTTCGTGCAGTGAACACAGAACCTTGACGTGTCCATGGAATGGCTTTACGTTCCTGACTCATCCCAGGGTTCATCATGCGACCTGTTGTTCATATGTGTGAACTGCTCCGTCGGGTCGGGCCGTTGAACCGCCACCGCACCGGAAGGCACCCCCCATGCGTACCGGCACCATCCCCCGCGTTCTCGGCACCGCCACCGCGCTCGCCGCGCTGGTCACCACGGCGCTCGCCGCACCCGCCCTGGCGGAGAGGGCCCCGGCCCCGGCGAAGGCGCCCGCCCCGGCCGCCGCCCCGGCGGACTTCACCCATCCCGGCGTCCTCGTCAGCCGCCCCCAACTGGACTTCGTCCGGGGCCGGGTGCAGGCGGGCGCCCAGCCCTGGAAAAGCGCCTTCGACCAGATGATGGGGAGCAAGTACGCCTCCCTGACCCGCACCGCCAAGCCGCGCGCCGTCGTCGAGTGCGGCTCCTACTCCAACCCGAACAACGGCTGCACCGACGAGCGCGAGGACGCCATCGCCGCGTACACGCTCTCGCTGGCCTGGTACATCACCCAGGACAGCCGGTACGCGCAGAAGGCCATCCAGATCATGGACGCCTGGTCCGCCGTCATCAGGGACCACACGAACAGCAACGCGCCGCTCCAGACCGGCTGGGCCGGCTCCTCCTGGCCGCGCGCCGCCGAGATCATCAAGTACACCTACAGCAGCTGGCCGGGCTCCGGCCGCTTCGGCACGATGCTGCGCGACGTGTACCTTCCCGAGGTCACCAACGGCTCCCACTCCAACGGCAACTGGGAGCTGTCCATGACCGAGGCGGCGATCGGGATCGCGGTCTTCCTGGAGGACCGCGCGGCCTACGACAAGGCCGTCGGCAAGTTCCGCGGACGTGTCCCGGCGTACATCTATGTGACTGCCGACGGGTCGCTGCCGAAGGTCGCCCCCGGCAGCGGGCTCGACACCCGGGCGAAAGTCGTCACCTACTGGCAGGGGCAGTCCACCTTCATGGACGGGCTCTCCCAGGAGACCTGCCGGGACCTGACCCACACCGGCTACGGCCTCTCCGCGATCTCCCACATCGCCGAGACCAGCCGCATCCAGGGCCAGGACCTCTACCCGGAGATCGCCGACCGGCTGCGCCACGCGATGGGGCTGCACGCCAAGCACCAGCTGGGCACGCCCGTGCCGTCCTCGCTCTGCGGCGGCTCCCTCAAGGACAATCTGGGGCCGGTCACCGAGGTCGGCTTCAACGCGCTCGCCAACCGCCTCGGCCACGCGATGACCAACACGCAGACGTTGACCGAGCGGCAGCGGCCCGCCGGATCGAACAACCTCTTCGTCGCCTGGGAGACCCTGACCCACGCGGACAACCCCGCCTGAGCCGGCCTTCCGCACCACGACGAACGGCCCGGAGGAGGAGAACCTCTTCCGGGCCGTTCGTTCGCCGGGCGTGGATCAGAAGGTGAGCTTGAAGCTGTTGATCCGCCCGGTGTCCGAGCGGGCGATGTCCTGGACCTTCAGCTTCCAGACCCCGTTGGCCACCTCGGACGAGGCGTTGACCGTGTAGGTCTCCACCACGTTGTCCGCGGAGTCGCCCGAGGAGGAGTTCTTCAGCCGGTAGGCGGTGCCGTCCGGGGCCACCAGGTCGATGACCAGGTCACCGCGCCAGGTGTGCGTGATGTTGACGTCCGCCTTGAGGGTGCTCGGCGCGTTGCCGGTCACACCGGAGACGGTGACCGAGCTGGTGACGGCCGCACCGGCGTCCGGGATGGTCACGGCGGTGTTGTTCTCGAACACCTTGCCGCCCGGGTCCGGGTTGCCGCCGCCGGGGCGGGCGCCCACGTTGATGCCGGCCCAGGCGTGGGCCACGGCCGCGTACTCGGGGCTGGTGGCCCCGTACAGCTCACTCGCGACCGCGAGCGTGCCGGTGCGGGCAGCCGCGTAGTTGGTCGTCGAGGTGAACTTGGTGGTGAGCGCCTTGAACCAGATCTGCAGGGCCTTGTCCCGGCCGATGCCGGTCACCGGGAGCCCGTCGGAGGTCGGCGAGTCGTAGCTGACGCCGTTGACCGTCTTGGCGCCGCTGCCCTCGGAGAGCAGGTAGAACCAGTGGTTCGCCGGGCCCGAGGAGTAGTGGACGTCGACGTTGCCGATGCCCGAGTACCAGTAGTCCTTGGACGAGCCGTCCTTCGAGGGCTTGTCCATGTAGCGCAGCGGCGTGCCGTTGCCGTTGATGTCGATCTTCTCGCCGACCAGGTAGTCGCCCGGGTCCTGCGTGGTGTTGGAGTAGAACTCCACGCCCGCGGCGAAGATGTCGGAGGTGGCCTCGTTGAGCCCGCCGGACTCGCCGCTGTAGACGAGCTTGGCGGTGACCGAGGTCAGGCCGTGCGTCATCTCGTGGGCGGCCACGTCCAGGGAGGTCAGCGGCTTGACGTTGCCGCTGCCGTCGCCGTACGTCATGCAGAAGCAGCTGTCCTGCCAGAAGGCGTTGACGTAGTTGTTGCCGTAGTGGACGCGGGAGTACGCGCCGACGCCGTCACCGCGGATGCCGGAGCGGCCGTGCACGTTCTTGTAGTAGTCCCACGTCTCGGCCGCGCCGTAGTGCGCGTCCGCGCCGGCCGTCTCGGCGTTCTGCGGAGTGCCGTCGCCCCAGATGTCGTCCGGCCCGGAGAACAGGGTGCCGGTGCCGGAGCTGCCCCGGTTCAGGTTGTACGTCTTGTGGTTGCCGCGCGTGGTGTCGGTCAGGGTGTACGAGGGCGCGGTGCCCAGGGTGACCTGGCCGTTGTACTGCGTGTTGCCCGTGCCGTTGTGGACGGCCTGCCACTCGTACAGCTTCTCGCCCGAGGTGGCGTCCGTGAGCACGTGCAGCTCGTTCGGGGTGCCGTCGTGCTGGAGCCCGCCGACCACGGTCTCGTACGCCAGCTGCGGGGAGCCGCTGCCCAGCCAGACCACCTTGCGCGGGGCGTTCTCCGCCTTCTTGGCCTGGGAGCCCTCGGCCTTCGCCGCGCCGAGCGCCTGCTTCTCGGCGGCTGCCGGGGCCACGTCGGCGGTGAGGCCGACGGCCTTCAGCTGCGCGCTGGTCGCCTTCGACGCCTTGCTGACGCCCTCGGTCGCGCCGGCCGCGGACTCCTTGACCACGAGGTCGCCGCCGAGGACGGGAAGACCGCCCAGCGTGCGCTCGTAGCGGGTGTGCGTCGTGCCGTCGCGGTCCTGGACGACATCGCGGACCACGAGCTTCTCCGTGGACCCGAGACCGAGCTCCTTGGCGGTGGCCGCCTTGGTGGCGTTCGCCTCGCTGAGCAGCTCCGCGCGCTGGGCGGGGGAGAGCTTGGCGGGCAGGGCGCCCGGGTCGGCCTTCGTGCCGGCGGTGATGCCGCCGAGCGGGGCCGAGGAGGGGGCGGAGGTGGCGGTCGCGGCGCCGGACGGAACGGCGACGGCTATGAGGGCTGCTGCGGCTATCAGAGCGCCGGTCGCGGTGGCGCGACGGCTGGGCGTGGATCTCACGCGGACTCCTTCTGCGAGGGGGGTACCGGCGGCGCTGGACGGGCCGTCCGGACGGTGCAGGCGGTGCGCAGAACGGGGTGAAGAGTGTCAGCAGATGACCGCACCTGTCAGGAGCGCGTCAACAACTTGGCCGGTTTTCGTTCGTTGCTGGAAAGGTCGTGTTCGTTAAGCGGACGTTTCGCCGATCATTGCCGCAGTGTTACCGGGCGTTGCGCAGCCCCGTATTCACAGGGTGGTCACAGGTTTCGCGCGCGACGGGCACCGCACGGTCGCGGGCGGGAAGGGGTGTGATGACCGCCTGATGAGACAGCGTCGGGTTCTGGCCAGATTCGCACGCCGGAACGCGCCGGTCCGTCCGGGCGGCGCGCGCGGAGGCCGCGTCGCTCAGGCGGTTGCCCCCGGCGGGTACACCGTGTCCAGGAGGTCGCGCACGAAGCGGTCCGGGTCGTCCAGCCCCGACGCCGCGAGCGTGGCCGGGCCGTTCGTCAGCAGGTGCGGGACCGCCGCGTGCAGCGCGAGGGTGACGACGGCGGCCCGCTGCGGGGTGACGGGCAGTCCGGCGGCGCGCTGGGCCAGCTCGAAGCCCGTGAAGTCGCCACTGGCCATCGGGTCGAGGATGGCGGACAGCCACGGGCGCCGGGTCGCCTCGGTCTGGAGCTCCATCACCGCCAGCAGCCGGGAGCGGCCCGGCCCGGCGACGTTCTCCAGGAGTGAGCGGAAGAGGGTCGTCAGCCCCTCGCGGTCCGTCGGCCCCGGGGCCCCGGCCAACTGCCCGGTGAGCGCGAGGTACTGCTCCAGGCATCGCTCCGCCGCCGCGCGGAGCACCGCGTCCCGGGTCGGGAAGTAGTTCTTGGTGGTGCCCGGCGGCACCTCGGCGGTCCCGTCCACCGCCCGGTGCGTCAGCCCGCGCCCGCCGTCCCTGGCCAGCACCTCGATGGCCGCGTCCCGCAGCCGGTCCCGGCGGTCCGGATTCACGCGCGCTCCCTCGCTCCCGTACGACAGGTCCCAGGCCCGTCCTTGCCGATGTTACCCCAGCCGTGGTACCACAGATGTGGTGGTTCTCCGTGCGGTCCCCTCCGCACGGGTCCCCCTCCGTCGGTCCGAACGAGCCCGGGAGCGCGACATGACAGGAACGGCGACCGTGGTCGGCGCGGGCATCGGCGGTCTGGCGACCGCGATCGGACTCCGCCGCGCGGGCTCGACGGTCACGGTGCTGGAGCGGCGCACCGAACTGGAGCGGTACGGCGCGGCCTTCGGCATCCACCCCACCGCACAGTCCGCGCTCGACCGCCTCGGGGTGGGTGACGCGCTGCGCGACCACGCCGTGCCCTACCGCGACGCGCACATCCGCACCCCGGACGGGACGCCGATCGGCCGCATCCCGCTGGAGCGCATCGAACGCACGGCGGGCCGCCCCGAACTGCTCATCTCCCGGCCCTACTTGATCGACGCCCTGCTCGCCGCCCTCGAAACCTTCGGCGACGTCCCGCTCAAGCTCGGCGAGCGGGTCACCGGCCTCGACGCACCGGCCGCCGGAGCGGACCTGCTGGTCGGCGCCGACGGCATCCGCAGCGCCGTGCGCACTGCCCGCTTCGGCGACCGCAGCGGCCCCCGCCGGATCGGCACCGCCGCCTGGATCGGCATCGCCGACTTCGAGAGCCCGGTGCACGGCGAGACCTGGGGAAGCGGGCGCTTCTTCGGGATGACCCCGGTCGAACCGGGCCGCACCAACTGGTACGCCACCGCGGCCGGGGCCACCACCGCCGAGGAGCTGCGCGCCGCCTTCGCCGGCTGGCACGATCCGGTCCCGCGCATCCTGGACGCCACCGACCCGGCCACCTGGATCCGCTACGAGATGCTCCACCTCCACCCGGCCCTGCCCACCTTCGTCTCCACCGGCGCCGGGCCCGCCTCCGCAGCCTCCTCCGAGCCCGGGTCCGCGTCCCCGGCCTCCTCCGACGCCGGGCACACCCCCGTGGCCCTGGTGGGCGACGCGGCCCACGCCATGACGCCCAACCTCGGCCAGGGCGCCTGTACCGCGATCCTGGACGCGGACGCCCTGAGCCGTGCGCTGGCCGCCGCGCCCCCGGGACCCGCGGGCGTCGGGAGGGCGTTGCGCGCCTACGACCGCGAGCGCCGCCGCAGCGCCCGGCGGACCGCCTTCGCCTCCCGGACCCTGCACCGCTTCATGAGCACCGAGCACACCCGGCTGCGGGACGCGGTGGTGCGGCTGCTGCCGGGCTGAGCCGTCCGGTCCGCGCGGACCGGCCCCGGGGCGCGCGGGGTGCGGGTGATCGGCGTGGTGGCTTCCGGCCGGATCCGCTCAGACCAGGCTGTCCTTCCACGTCCGGTGCAGCCCCGCGAACCGCCCCGTCCCGCCGATCAGTTCGGCGGGGGCGCCGTCCTCCACGATCCGGCCGTGCTCCATCACCAGCACCCGGTCCGCGATCTCCACCGTGGACAGCCGGTGGGCGATCACCACCGCCGTACGGCCGTGCAGCACCGTGTCCATGGCCCGCTGCACGGCCCGCTCGCCGGGGACGTCCAAGGAGCTGGTCGCCTCGTCCAGGATCAGCACCGCCGGGTTCGCCAGCAGGGCCCGGGCGAACGCCACCAGCTGCCGCTGGCCCGCCGAGATCCGCCCGCCCCGCTTGCGCACGTCCGTGTCGTAGCCGTCCGGCAGGGCGGCGATGAAGTCGTGCGCGCCGATCGCCTTCGCGGCGTGCTCGATCTCCTCGCGGGTGGCGTCCGGGCGGCCGATCGCGATGTTCTCCGCGACCGTCCCGGAGAACAGGAACGCCTCCTGCGTCACCATCACCACGCCCCGGCGCAGCTCGGCGGTGTCCAGGTCGCGCAGGTCGGTGCCGTCCAGCAGGACCCGGCCCTCGGTCGGGTCGTAGAAGCGGGCCAGCAGCTTGGCCAGCGTCGACTTGCCCGCGCCCGTCGACCCGACGACCGCCACCGTCCGGCCCGCCGGGATGCGCAGGTCGAACGTGGGCAGCACCTCGCCGCCCGTACGGTAGGCGAACCGCACCCCGTCGAACGTGACCTCCCGGCCCGGGAGCCCGCCCGGGCGCGGCGGCAGCTCCTTCGGCCGGTCGGTCTCCGGGACGTTCGGCGTCTGGGCCAGCAGACCGGCGATCTTCGTCAGCGAAGCGGCAGCCGACTCGTAGGAGTTGAGGAACATCCCCAGCCGGTCGATCGGGTCGTACAGCCGCCGCAGATACAGCACCGCCGCCGCCAGCACCCCGAGCGCCAGCGTCCCGTCCGCCACCCGGTAGGCGCCCCACAGGACCATCCCGGCCACCGCCGTGTTCGCGATCAGCCGCGAACCGATGACGTAGCGGGCCATCTCCAGGATCGCGTCGCCGTTCGCCCGCTCGTGGCGGGTGTTCAGCACGGTGAACACGGCGTCGTTGCTCCGCTCGCGGCGGAACGCCTGGACCGGACGGATGCCGTTCATCGTCTCCGCGAACTTCACGATCACCGCCGCGATCGCCGTCGACCGCGCCGTGAACGCGATGGACGCCCGCCTCCGGTACAGGCGCACCATCAGATACAGCGGTACGAAGGAGAGCGTGGCGATCGCGCCGATCCCCAGGTCCAGCCAGAGCAGCACCAGCGCGATCGACACGAACGACAGGACCACGCCGATCAGTTCCTGGAGCCCCTCGCTCAGCAGCTCCCGCAAGGACTCCACATCCGTGGTGGAGCGCGAGATCAGCCGGCCCGAGGTGTAGCGCTCGTGGAAGTCGACGCTCAGCGCCTGTGCGTGCCGGAAGATCCGGCCGCGCAGATCGAGCAGTACGTCCTGGTTGATCCGGGCCGCCGCCCGGATGAAAGCGTACTGGAGGACGCCCGCACCGACGGAACACACCGCGTAGCCGACCGCGACCGCGATCAGCGGCCCGTAGTCGTGGTCGCGGAACGCCGGAACCCCGCTGTCGATGGCGTACGCCACCAGCAGGGGGCCCGCCTGCATCGCGACCTGCTGGACCAGCAGGAGCAGCGCCGACAGCGCGACCCGGCCGCGCATCGGCGCCAGCAGGGAGAACAGCAGCGCCCTGGTCGCCCCGGGCGGCGCGGGCAGGTCGTCCTGGTCGAACGGATCGTCGGAGAGCGGCCGTTCGGTCGTGGGTGCGACCCGGGCCTTCGGCGGGCCGTCGCCGTCGGCGGCCGGGAGCGAGGCGTCGTCAGTGGTTGTGGTCATCGGGCACTGCCCTCCTCGGCGGGGACCTGCTGTACGGGGGCGCTCACCGAAGGGGCGGGGGGCGGCGCCGCGGATCCGTCCACCGGCGTCGCGGGCGCGTCCACCGGCGTGGCCGAACCGTCGGCCGGCGTCGCGGGCTCGCTGCCCGCGCCCGACATCAGCCAGGCGTACTCCGCGTTGTCGCGCAGCAGCTCCTGATGGGTGCCGACCGCGGCGATCCGCCCCCCGGACAGCAGCGCCACCCGGTCGGCCAGCATCACGGTCGAGGGCCGGTGCGCCACGACCACCGCGGTCGTCCGCTTCAGGACCTGCCGCAGCGCGGCCTCCACCAGCGTCTCCGTGTGCACGTCCAGCGCGGAGAGCGGGTCGTCCAGCACCAGGAAGCGCGGCTCCCCGACCACCGCGCGGGCCAGCGCGAGGCGCTGGCGCTGGCCGCCGGACAGACTCAGGCCCTGCTCGCCGACCTCGGTGTCCAGCCCCCCGGGCAGCTGGTGCACGAAGTCGGCCTGGGCCACCGACAGCGCCTGCCGCACCTGCCGCTCGTCCGCGTCCGCCGCGCCCATCGTCACGTTCTCGCCGACCGTCGCGGAGAACAGCGTCGGCTCCTCGAACGCCACCGACACCAGCTCCCGCAGCCGCGAACGCTCCATCGTGGCGATGTCCTCGCCGTCCAGCGTGATCCGCCCACCGGTCACCTCGTGCAGCCGGGGCACCAGAGCGGTGAGCGTCGTCTTGCCCGACCCCGTACCCCCGACCAGGGCCAGCGTCTCACCGGGCCGGATGTGCAGATCGACCCCGGCGAGGACCGGTGGCGACCCCGGATCCGCGTCCGGGTAGCGGAACTCGACGCCCTCGAAGACCATGCCGGGGCCGGTGGCCGGGGCGCTCTCCCGTACGGCGACGGCCCCGGGCTCCTCCGCCACGTCCATCACCTCGAAGTACCGGTCGGTCGCGGTCGCCGACTCCTGGCTCATCGCCAGCAGGAAGCCGATCGACTCCACCGGCCAGCGCAGGGCGAGCGCCGTCGAGAGGAACGCCACCAGTGTGCCCGCGGACAGCGTGCCGTCCGCCACCTGGATCGTGCCGAGCACCAGAGCCGCGCCGATCGCCAGCTCCGGGATCGCGGTGATCAGCGCCCAGATCCCGGCGAGCAGCCGGGCCTTGCCCAGCTCCGTGTCGCGCAGCCGGTGCGCCAGCGCCCTGAACGCCCGCGCCTGGCTGCGGTGCCGGCCGAACCCCTTGACGATGCGGATGCCCAGCACGCTCTCCTCGACGACCGTGGTGAGGTCGCCCACCTGGTCCTGGGCTCGGCGCGCGACCACCGAGTACTTCGTCTCGAACAGCGAGCACAGGATGATCAGCGGCACCGCGGGGGCCAGCAGCACCAGACCGAGCGCCCAGTCCTGGGCGAACAGGATGACGAACCCGACCAGGATCGTCGCCGTGTTGACGACCAGGAAGGTCAGCGGGAACGCCAGGAACATCCGCAGCAGCATCAGGTCCGTCGTCCCGCGCGACAGCAGCTGGCCCGAGGCCCAGCGGTCGTGGAACGCGACGGGCAGCCGTTGCAGATGGCGGAAGAGATCCGCCCGCATCGACGCCTCGACCCCGGCCAGCGGACGCGCCACCAGCCAGCGCCGGAACCCGAACAACAGCGCTTCCGCGATGCCCAGCAGCAGCAGGTACAGCGCCCCCAGCCACACCCCGCCCGGATCGCGGTCGGCCACGGGGCCGTCCACCATCCACTTCAGGACCAGCGGGATCACCAGCCCCAGGCAGGAGGCCAGGATCGCCACGAAGGCGGCCGTGAACAGGCGTGCCCGCACGGGTCGGACATAGGGCCACAGGCGCAGGAGGGAGCGCACGGCGGACCGGTCCGTGCGCTCTGCAGGCTTTTTGGGCATCAGGGGCAACCTTACGTTTCACCACTGACATCGGTCCTGCCAATTTCCGCCGGACCGGGCCTTCTCCCGAGGCGCCGGTCCTCCCCGGGTCAACCGATCGGCTGATGCGCCGTCGAGCGTACGGACCGCGCGGCTCGCCCGCCGCCGACCGGGCCGCCGCCGAAGTGTCCATCAGCGAGACGACCGTGAAGACCCGCCTCACCCATGTCCTCGCCTCACTCCGCCACCCGCAGCAGCAGCACGGAACGGGCGGGCACCGCCACCTCCGTACCGCCTTCGAGGACCGTGCCCGGAGCCTGCGCCTGGTCCTCCCGCGACGTGTCCAGGACCAGCTCGTAGGCGTCCGCCCACGGCGGGCCCGGCAGTTCGAAGGCGACCGGCTCCGCGCCCGCGTGCAGCACCGCCAGGAAGCTGTCGTCGGTGACCGGCTCGCCCCGCGCGTCCCGCCCCGGGATGTCCCGGCCCGAGAGGTACAGCCCGAGCGTGGCCGCCGGCGCGTACCAGTCGCCCTCCGTCATCTCCCGGCCGTCCCGGGCGAACCACGCCAGGTCCCGCAGCCCGTCCGGGGCCTGCGCCCGGCCGGAGAAGAACGCGCGGCGCCGCAGCACCGGATGGGTCCGGCGCAGCGTCAGCACCCGGGCCGTCAGCTCGGTCAGCTGCCGCCACGCGGGCTCCTCCAGGAGCGACCAGTCCAGCCAGCCGGTCTCGTTGTCCTGGCAGTAGGCGTTGTTGTTGCCGCCCTGCGTCCGGCCCATCTCGTCGCCCGCCACCAGCATCGGCACCCCGGTGGACAGCAGCAGGGTGGTCAGCAGGTTGCGGAGCTGGCGGCGGCGCAGCGCGTTGATCTCCGGATCGCCGCTCTCCCCCTCCGCCCCGCAGTTCCACGCCCGGTTGTCGTCCGTCCCGTCCCGGTTGCCCTCCCCGTTGGCCTCGTTGTGCTTCCGCTCGTAACTGACCAGGTCGCGCAGGGTGAAGCCGTCGTGCGCGGTGACGAAGTTGACCGAGGCGTACGGGCGGCGGCCGCCCCAGGCGTAGAGATCGCTGGAGCCGGTCAGCCGGTAGCCGAGGTCCCGTACGTCGGGGAGCGCGCCCCGCCAGAAGTCGCGCACCGCGTCCCGGTAGCGGTCGTTCCACTCGGTCCACAGCGGCGGGAAGGCCCCCACCTGGTAGCCGCCGTTGCCGACGTCCCACGGCTCGGCGATGAGCTTGACCCGGCGCAGCACCGGGTCCTGGGCGATCACCGCGAGGAAGGGGGAGAGCATGTCGACGTCGTGCATCGACCGCGCCAGGGCCGCCGCCAGGTCGAAGCGGAAGCCGTCGACGCCCATCTCGGTGACCCAGTAGCGCAGCGAGTCGGTGATGAGCCGCAGCACCTGGGGCTGCACCACGTGCAGGGTGTTGCCGCAGCCGGTGTAGTCGGCGTAGCGGCGCGGGTCCTGCTGGAGGCGGTAGTAGCCGCGGTTGTCGATGCCGCGCAGGGAGAGCATCGGGCCCAGCTCGCCGGCCTCGGCGGTGTGGTTGTAGACGACGTCCAGGATGACCTCGATCCCGGCGCCGTGCAGGGCGTGCACCATCCGCTTGAACTCGCCGACCTGCTGACCCGCCGTCCCGGAGGCGGAGTAGCCGGCGTGCGGGGCGAAGTAGCCGATGGAGTTGTAGCCCCAGTGGTTGCGCAGACCGCGCCGCAGCAGGTGGTCCTCGTGGGCGAACTGGTGCACCGGGAGCAGTTCGACGGCGGTCACCCCGAGCCGCGTCAGGTGCGCGATCGCGGCCGGGTGCGCCAGCCCCGCGTACGTGCCGCGCAGCTCGGGCGGGATGTCCGGATGCAGCTTGGTGAAGCCGCGCACATGCAGCTCGTAGATCACGGAGTCCGCCCACGGGGTCTTGGGGCGGCGGTCCTCCACCCAGTCGTCGTCGTCGCGGACGACCACGCCCTTGGGCACGAAGGGCGCCGAGTCCCGGTCGTCCCGCACGGTGTCGGCCACCGGCTGGTCCGGCCAGTCCCGTACGTGCCCGTACACCTCGGGCGGCAGGGCGAAGGACCCGTCGACCGCGCGGGCGTACGGGTCCAGCAGCAGCTTCGCCGCGTTCCAGCGGGCTCCCGTCCACGGGTCCCAGCGGCCGTGCACCCGGTAGCCGTACCGCTGTCCGGGCCGTACGCCGGGGACGAAGCCGTGCCAGATCTCATGGGTCAGCTCGGCCAGCGGGCAGCGGGTCTCCGCGCCCCGCTCGTCGAAGAGGCACAGCTCGACGGCCTCCGCCCCGCCCGCCCACAGGGCGAAGTTGGTGCCCGCCACCCCGTCCGGGCCGACCCGGAAGCGGGCTCCCAGCGGCATCGGCGCCCCGGGCCAGACGGCGGGGGGAGGCGCCACCGCCCGGGCGCCCCCGGGCCGGGCGGCGCCGGCGCGGCCGGCCTCCGCGACTGCCGCCCCGGCCGCCGCTTCGGGATCCTGTACTGCCTCCTGCTCGGCTGCGCTGGACACCGTGTCGCCTCCCGCGGCTCGTGGGACGGGCACCTGCGAGGGGCGCGCGGCGTCCCGGCCGCGGCCTCTTCGGGCAGTCCTCCCCCCTGTTCTGCCCACCGGACGGCCCGCACTCACGTTTCCCCCGACCGGCCCTGGTCGTTGGGGGGAGCGTGAACCACACAGCGAAGAGCGCACGGGCCGGCTCGGCCGCCGTGCTGACATGGGCAGGACTGCTGACCGTGCTGGCCCTTCTGACCGGCTGCACCGACGCCCGGGACGCCGTGTTCAACGGCAAGGGGCGACCCTCCGGCGACGCGATCAGCGTCTTCCCCGAGGACGGCGCGAAGGACGTGGACGAGGAGACCCGCGTCGCGGTGAAGGTCCCCGACGGGCGGCTGGAGAGCGTGCGGGTCAGGCGGATCGAGGACGCGCAGCAGCAGACGGTGGCCGGGCGCATCGCCGAGGACGGGAGGTCCTGGAAGCCGGAGCCCGCCGCGGGGCGGCTCGCCCTCGCCGCGAAGTACAGCATCGACGCGGTCGCCGTGGACGGGGACGGCCGCCGCTCCGCCAGGCACGCGACGTTCACCACGCTCGTCCCCGAACACCGCTTCATCGGCTACTTCAAACCGGAGAACCGCTCCACCGTCGGCACCGGCATGATCGTCTCGTTCTCCTTCAACCGCCCGGTCGCCGACCGGGCCGCGGTGGAGAAGGCCATCCGGGTGACGTCCGATCCGGTGGTCGAGGTCGCCGGCCACTGGTTCGGCAAGGACCGGCTCGACTTCCGCCCCCGGGCGTACTGGAAGCCCGGTACCGAGGTCACCGTCGACATCGGGCTGCGCGACGTCGAGGGCGCCCCGGGGGTCTACGGCAGCCAGGACAAGACCGTCGTCTTCACGGTCGGCCGCTCCCAGGTCTCCCGGGTCGACGCCGAGGAGAAGACCATGGAGGTGCGCCGGGACGGAGAACTCGTGGACACGATCCCGATCACCGCGGGGGCCCCGAAGACGACCACGTACAACGGGCGGATGGTCGTCACCGAGATGCACGAGGTGACCCGGATGAACGGGGCCACGGTCGGCTTCACCGACAAGAAGGGCAAGGGCGAGTACGACATCAAGGACGTTCCGCACGCGATCCGGCTCACCGAGTCCGGCACCTTCCTGCACGGCAACTACTGGGCCGACGAGTCCGTCTTCGGCGAGGAGAACGTCAGCCACGGCTGCGTCGGGCTGCGCGACGCCAAGGGCGGCAGCGGCTCCACACCCGGCGGCTGGTTCTTCGACCGGACCCTGATCGGCGACGTGGTCGAGGTGGTCAACTCCCGGGACAAGAAGGTCGCACCGGACAACGGGCTCAGCGGCTGGAACCTCGGCTGGAAGAAGTGGAAGGCCGGTTCCGCCCTGCGCTGACGCCCCGGGCCCCGTCGCCGGTCGCCCGCACCCCGCCGCCCGCCCCGGCACCCCGCGCCACCTGCACAGCTCCCCGGATCACTGGTACGGAACGGTGACATTCCGGGGGGAGTTCACCCCGCTCGCGGTGTGATTATCTTGCGGCGGCGCGCATGATTCGGCGCGCGGGGGTGCGGGCCACGGCGGGAGCCGGGCCGTGCGAGGGGAGACGACCACAGTGAACGGGCAGCCGATATCGGGGGCATCGGCCGGGGCGAGCGGGAAGCGGCGCGGCGGGCCGGGGCTCCGGCCCCTGGTCCTGGGGGCACTGCTGTTGCTGGTGACGGCGTGCGGCGGCGGCGACACCGGAGCGGGGGACGAGAAGGGGCCCGCGGGCAGCGCCAAGAAGGAGGACACGACCGCCTCGCAGGCGGTGGTGACCGTCGCGCCCGAGGACGGCGCGGAGTCCGTGGCGACCAGCGGCGCGCTGAAGATCGGCGCCACGCGGGGCAAGCTGACCACGGTGAAGGTCTCCGACCCCAAGGGCAACGCGGTCGAGGGCGAGATCGCGGCCGACGGCGCGAGCTGGAAGCCCGAGCGGCACCTCGCCGCCGCCACGAAGTACGCGGTGCACGCGGTGGCGAAGGACGCGGAGGGACGCGAGTCGGCGAAGGACACCACCTTCACCACGCTCGTCCCGGCGAACACCTTCATCGGGCACTACACGCCGGAGGACGGCTCGACCGTGGGGGTCGGCATGCCGGTCTCCATCAACTTCACCCGGGGTATCACCGACCCCGACGCGGTGGAGCGGGCGATCAAGGTGACGGCCGAGCCGGCCGTCGAGATCGAGCCCCACTGGTTCGGGAACGACCGTCTCGACTTCCGCCCGGAGAAGTACTGGGCGGCGGGCACCAAGGTGACCGTCGACCTCAACCTCGACGGCGTCGAGGGCCGGCCGGGCGTCTACGGCAAGCAGGCCAAGAAGGTGTCGTTCACCATCGGCCGCAGCCAGGTCTCCACCGTGGACGCGAGCGCCAAGCGGATGAAGGTGGTCCGTGACGGCAAGCAGATCAAGGACATCCCGATCTCCGCGGGCGCCCCGGCGACGACCACGTACAACGGCCAGATGGTCATCAGCGAGAAGCTCAAGGTGACGCGGATGAACGGCGACACCGTCGGCTTCGGCGGCGAGTACGACATCAAGGACGTGCCGCACGCCATGCGGCTGTCCACGTCGGGCACCTTCCTGCACGGCAACTACTGGGGCGCGTCCTCCATCTTCGGCAACAGCAACACCAGCCACGGCTGCGTCGGTCTGCGCGATGTGCGCGGCGGCTACGACAGCAAGACGCCCGCCGCCTGGTTCTACGACAAGTCGCTGATCGGCGACGTGGTCATCGTGAAGAACTCCCACGACAAGACCATCCAGCCCGACAACGGCCTCAACGGCTGGAACATGGACTGGGAGGAGTGGAAGAAGTAGGACTTCCCTCCGCTCCCCGATCCGCCCGGCGGGCCCGGTGCTGTGACCAACGGCACCGGGCCCGCCGTCGTTAGCGGTGGTTAACCTCTCATCATGACTGTGACCCTCGAAGTACGCGACGGCGTCGGCACGATCCTCCTGGACCGGCCGCCCATGAACGCCCTGGACGTGGCGATCCAGGACCGGCTGCGGGAACTGGCCGAGGAGGCGACCCGGCGCGAGGACGTGCGCTCGGTGATCCTCTACGGCGGCGAGAAGGTGTTCGCGGCGGGCGCGGACATCAAGGAGATGCAGGCGATGGACCACACGGCGATGGTCCTGAGGTCCAAGGGCCTCCAGGACGCCTTCACCGCCGTCGCCCGCATCCCCAAGCCGGTCGTCGCCGCCGTCACCGGCTACGCGCTCGGCGGCGGCTGCGAGCTGGCGCTCTGCGCCGACTTCCGGATCGCCGCGGACAACGCCAAGCTCGGCCAGCCGGAGATCCTCCTCGGCCTGATCCCGGGCGCGGGCGGCACCCAGCGGCTCGCCCGGCTGATCGGCCCCTCCCGGGCCAAGGACCTCATCTTCACCGGCCGCATGGTCAAGGCGGAGGAGGCGCTGGCGCTGGGTCTGGTGGACCGGGTGGTCCCGGCCGCCGAGGTCCACGAGCAGGCGCACGCCTGGGCCGCCAAGTTGGCCAAGGGCCCGGCTCTGGCGCTGCGTGCGGCCAAGGAGTCGATCGACGCCGGGCTGGAGACGGACATCGACACCGGCCTCACGATCGAGCGGAACTGGTTCTCCGGTCTGTTCGCCACCGAGGACCGCGAGCGGGGCATGCGCAGCTTCGTCGAGGAGGGGCCGGGCAAGGCCACCTTCGGCTGACCGGTAGTCAGAACGGATGGCCCGGTAGTCGGGTCGGGCCCTCCCGCGCGGGGAGTTCATCCGTCAGAGCGGATTATCCGGGCCTTAAGACAACCTTAAGGCCCGGAGTCGCCGTCGCCCGGGCTTTCCTCGTCGGGCCGGGCGTCGCCGCAGCTCAGCGCGGTTTTTCCGGGATCTCTTTTGCCAGTGGCATATGCCATGTGCCTGCTGGGTCAGGGGCTGCCGCGGGGTGCGGATTCCTCCGGAACGGCCCCGTGGGGCGATACGTGCGGCCATGATGGTGGGCATGGCGGGCCTGGAGGGTGTGGATCAGCCGCGACCGTGCAGCAGCGCGACCGCGGCGCGCTGGACGTCGACCATGGATGACGAACAGGCGTTCAAGGCGCTGGAGTTGTTCGGAGATCCGACCGAGGGGGAGGTTCGGCTGCCGTCCCGCCCGGAGTCGGCGGCGACGGCCCGGCGCATCACTTCCTGCGTCGTGCTCCGCCAGTGGGCCCTCTCGCCCCAGACCGCCGAGTACGCGGTACTGCTGGTCTCCGAACTCGTGGGGAACGCGGTGCGCCACACCGGGGCCCGGTCCTTCGGGCTGCGCATGGTCCGCCGTCGGGGCTGGATCCGGATCGAGGTGCGCGACCCCTCGCGCGGACTGCCGTGTCTGATGCCGGTCCGCGAGATGGACGTCAGCGGGCGCGGCCTCTTCCTCGTCGACAAGCTCTCCGACCGCTGGGGGGTGGACCTGCTGCCGCGCGGCAAGACCACCTGGTTCGAGATGCGCATCTCGGACCGCTGACGCGCCCGCAGCCTTCCGCCGGAACGCAGAAGCCCCCGGTCGGCCGTGGTGCGGCGCTGCGGGGGCTTCTGACGGGGACCGTGAAATGGGGGGTGTGTTCACGGCCGCTCGGGGCGACCTGGCCCGGGTCAGTGGGGGTCGTGGAACCGACTATGGCAGACGGGTGACCCCGGTGCCAAAGCGACTTTCGGAATATTTAACGAACAAATGGACAATCCTGGATGGAATCGCAGGTGTGCTCGGTCACTTGCCTGGTTTTCCATGCATTTTTATGGCGTCGTGTGAATGATTCATTGATCATTCGCTGAGCTGGACAATCGTCTCATTTCGGTCAGTGTGCCTCTACTGTGTCCCCGGGAACCGGTCGTACCCGAGGACGCGAGGTGGTCGGGCATGGACGGACGCGGGGCTCCGATGGGCCGCCGTGACGTGCTGGGCGCGGGGGCCGGGATGCTGGCCGCCGGCTTCGTCGCGGGCTGCGCGCGCGGCGACGGGTCCGGCCGGGCCGCCGGGCCCGGCCCCACCGGCGCCGCCGCCCCGGCCACACTCCCGGCCGCGGCCCCTCACCGCTTCCCCGGGCTGCCCTTCCGGATCGCACACGGTCCCCGCGACCGGCCCCGCGTCGCCCTCACCTTCGACGGGCGGGGCGATCCGGGCCTCGCCCGTACCGCTCTTGCCCGGTGCGAACGGGCCGGGGCACGCGTCACGGTGCTCGCGGTCGGCACGTGGCTCGCCGAGGACCCCGGGCTGGCCCGCCGGATCCTCGACGGCGGCCACGAGATCGGCAACCACACCGAGCGCCACCTCGACCTCGCGGCCCTGGACGAACACGCCGCGTACGAGGAGATCGCCGCCTGCGCCCGGCGGCTGCGCCGGCTCACCGGGTCCATCGGCGCCTGGTTCCGCCCCTCGCCCACCGCGTACGCCTCCCCCCTCCTCGAGCGTCTCGCCCGGCGGGCCGGCTACCCCCACGTCCTCGGCCGCGACGTGGAGTCGCACGACCACGCGGCCACCCGTGTCGCCGCCGTCACCCGGAAGGTCGCGGGGGAACTGCGCAACGGATCGGTGGTGGAGCTGAGTCTCGGCCGGCCGGTCACCGTCGACGCGCTGCCGCTGCTCCTCGCCGAGATCGGCCGCCGAGGGCTGCGTGCGGTGACGGCCACGGAGCTGTTGGGCCGACCGGCCGCCGAGGTCACCCGGACGGCCCGATAATCTGACCCTGACATTCGGCATCACGAAGGGGCGGAACTGTGGCGGACATCGAGTCGGCGCGGACGGCATTCGAGCGGTTCGACCGAGACGGCGACGGGCTCATCACGGCCAACGAGTACAAGAGCGCCATGGCTCAGCTGGGCGACCCCTTCGTCACCGAGACGGTGGCGCAGGCGATCATCAACGCCCACGACGGCAACGGTGACGGCATGCTCACCTTCGACGAGTTCTGGGCTTCGCAGAACAAGGTCTGAGCCGAGCAGAGCTGCGTCCGTCGCGGCGGTCGGTCCCGCGCCGTCGGGGACCGGCCGCCGCGTACGTCCGCAGGACCCCTGCCCGCCGTGCGCGGTTTGCTGTGGCTTTGTCCACCGACGAAAATCGAGCCGTGATGTTCTCCGGACCCCCGGCCGACCCGGCCACGCCGACGATGCCGTCCGGCGGCGCGCCGAGCGCCGTGCCGCCCGTCGTCGAGATGTCCCGGGAAGCGTCCGGGCCGACGCCGGGCCGCCGCTCGTGGACGGCCCCCCTCCTGCTCGGCGCGGCGGGCGTCCTCGCGCTCCTCGTCGCGCTGTTCGGGCCCGGGCTCATGGCCCGCGGCACCGGCGAGCTCCGGATACCCGGCGCGGGGCTCACCACCGTGCTCCGCACCGTCCTGTTCGCCGCGCTCGCCCTCCACCTGGGCGAACTCCTCGCCCCACAGCTCATCCGGCCCGTCCGGGGCCGCCCCCGCACCGCCGTACGGAGCTGGGCGGCGTACGCCGCGCTCGCCGGGGCAGCCGCCGCGGCCGGGCAGATCGTCCGGCTCGCCGCCGTCAGCGACCTCGGGATCACCGAGACCTACGGCACCCGGGAGGGCGGACTGCTCCTCCTCATCGCCAACGGCCTGGTCCTCGCCGCCCTCTGCGCCGCGAGCAAACGCCCCGCGCTCGCCCTGGCCCCGCTCGCCGTCGTCATCGGGGCGGAGGCCCTGCGGGCCCACCCGGAGGCGTACAGCCCCGAGTTCGGCGCCGCCCTCACCGTCGTCCATCTGACCGCCGCGTCGCTGTGGACCGGCGGCCTGCTGTACGTCCTGCGCACCATGTGGCTCTGGCGCGGCTCACCCGTCGCGGCCCGCGCCCTGCTCGGCCGCTACGCCCGCCTCGCGGTCTGGCTGTACGTCGCCCTCGCCGCCACCGGGACCGCCTCGACCCTGCGCCGGCTGCCGCTGGACGTGGTGTTCACCTCCGCCTACGGGCGCACCCTGCTGGTCAAGCTGGCCCTGATGGCCGTGGTCAGCGTGCTGGCGGTGGCGGCCCGGCGGCGGATGCTCCGGGACGCCGACCCGTCGGCCGCCCACCGGCTTGCCCGCCGGGAACAGGTCGTGCTGGGCCTGGTGGTGGTGGTCTCCGCCGTCCTCACCGTGGTCCCCGACCCGCACTGGATCTCCCTGCGGCCGTAGCGGGAGGCGCGACATCCGGCCGCGTACCGGGAGCGTGTCGCCGGGCCCCCGGGTAGCGTCGGAGACGACCGAGGGAGGCTTCACGGCGATGCGCGAGCACGGGGAGAGCGGAGACCGCGGCGAGCGGACGGTCCGACGGCTCGTCGAGGCGGCCGGCGCCGTGATCGACCGCGCCGGGTACTCCGGCGCGTCGACCCAGGAGATCCTGCGCCGGGCCGGAGTCTCCGCCGACGCCTTCCACGTCCACTTCGAGGGCAAGGAACAGCTCGGCAACGCGATCCTGGACCACCAGCACGCCTTCTTCCGGCGGATCTCCGATCAGGCGGATGCGGGCCCCGCCCCCGAGGTGTGGCTCCAGGCGCTGATCGACATCAGCCACCTGTACACCGCCGGCATCCTGGAGGACCCGGTCCTGCGGGCCGCCGTGCGCCTGTCGATCGAACCCGGCCCCTACCTGACCGCCGAGAGCTACGCGGGCCCCCTCGGCGCCGTCACCGCCGTCCTCCGGTCCGCCTGCGCCGCCGACGAGCTCCAGGACCACGTCACCCCGGAGGAGGCGTCCCGGACCATCGTCGGCTGCTACAGCGGGGTGCAGTTGCTCGCCCTCGCCCTCGACGAGCGCGACGCGCTGCACCAGCAGGTCAGCGCCATGTGGGCCCTGATCATGCCCGGTCTCGCCCGTCCCGCCGTCCTCACCCGGCTGCGCCTGGGCGCACCCCCGGCGGAGACGGCGCGGCAGCGCTGACGCCCGGCCCGCCCCGCGCGGGATCGCCCCGCCGCCTCAGCGCCGGTACGGGCGCCAGCCGCGCAACTCGTCGTCGCGGGGGGCCAGGACCAGCTCCGGCGCGCCCGGGCCGAAGACCGTCACGGGCCGCCGCGCGTCCCAGGACGGCCACCCCGGGTCCCCGTCCGTCGCGAAGTCCACCCACGCCCGGTGCATCGCGTCCGCCAGCTCCTGCGGGGCGTCCGGGCCGGTCAGGGCCATCGTGTCGGGGTGGGCGAGGGTGTCGAAGACGAAGCCCAGCTCCAGGGCGTGACAGGCGCCCAGGCGCTGTACGGGGGTCGGCCAGCCGAACTCGTACAGATACGTGGCGCCCGGCGCGCCGGTCCGGGCGTCGGCCAGCCGGTTGAGGGGGACCCGCAGCAGCAGGTCCGTCGCGAGCGCGCCGAGGATCTCCCCGGGGGCGGCGCCCGGGCGGTTGGCGCGGTAGACCCGGGCCGTCGCGCCCGGCACCCTGAACTTCAGCAGGGCGAGACGGAGTCGCAGCGCGCCGATCCTCTCGGTGAGGCCGCCGGGCACGAACCAGAGCCGGTACTCCTCGGTGTTCGTCCCCATCAGCAGGTCGATCCCGGCGGACGCGCCCGCGTGCAGCGCCTCCACCGGGTCGTGGGGCAGCAGTTCGCCGTCGACGACCAGCTGGAAGGAGTGCCGGCCGGTCAGCGGGTTCCCGCCGCCGGTCACCTCGGTCTGCGCGGTGAGCAGCGCCTCCGGGGCCACGGCGGCCAGTGCGGCGGCCGTCGCGGGCACCCCGAGCCGTTTCGCGATCAGCTCGGTCGTCCCGCGCGCGGCGGCGGGCGGCAGCGCGGCGGGCGCCCCGCTCTGGAGCACCGCCCGCCGCAGCAGCCCCGCCGACCGGGGCGAGGCCAGCAGGGCGGCGACGCTGACGGCCCCCGCCGACTCCCCGGCCACCGTCACCCGGTCCGGGTCGCCGCCGAACGCCGCGATGTTGTCGCGCACCCACTCCAGGGCGGCCAGCTGGTCCAGGAGCCCCCGGTTGGCGGGCGCGTCCGGGAGGACGCCGAAGCCCTCCACGCCCAGACGGTAGTTGACCGAGACGAGGACCACCCCGTCCCGGGCGAACGCGGACCCGTCGTATACCGGCACCGCCGAGGAGCCGTGCACCAGCGAACCCCCGTGGATCCACACGAGCACCGGCAGCCCGGTCGTGCCCCGCCCCGGCGACGGCGTCCACACGTTCAGGTTCAGACAGCCGTCGCCCGGCACCGCCGGATCCGGCAGCAGCCGGTCCAGCGGCGGGGCGTAGGGCCGCTTGGGGGCCGTCGGACCGTAGGCCACGGTCTCGCGCGCCCCCGTCCACGGCTCGGGGGGCGCGGGCGCGCGGAACCTGAGCGCGCCCACCGGCTCGGCCGCGTACGGGATGCCGCGGAAGACCGCGACACCCCGCTCCACCGCACCGCGCACCGTGCCGTGCACGGTCAGCGCCCGGGGGGACGTACCCGCCGTGATGTCGGCCATGCTGCGTGCCCACCCCTCTCGCGGTGCGGTGGTCCGGGCGGCTACTTCAGGTAGACCAACCCGTCCGTGGTCAGGGCCGGGCGGCCCTTCGTGCCGACGACGACGATCTTGACCGTGTGCTTGGCACTGGAGGACCAGGACTTCGTCCAGATCGCTTCCCGGTACTTCGTGGCGGAGGACTTCAGGTCCACCGTGGCGGCCTTCTTCCCGTCGACGTAGACGTATGCCTGCCCCGAAGTGGCGGCCCGCGACACCACCCAGGCGGCTGACCGGCCGGTGAACGTCCAGGTCAGGCTGGCGTTCTTGGTGCTGCTGGAGTAGGACTTGCCGCCCAGGTAGCTGCTGGAGGACTTCGTGGTCCACTTGCCGCCCTTCTTGGCGGCGGACTCCTGGAGGATCACCGGGGTGCCGGAGACCGAGGCGGCGGCCGTGTTGCCCGCGCGGTCGTACGCCGTCATCTTCCAGGCGGTCGCCTTGGCGGGCTTCGCGGTGTGCGAGGCGCTGCCCGTGGTCGGGCCGTACGTCTTCGCGACCGGGGCGGTCAGCCGGACCTCCTTGAGGGAGGCGGCGTCGGTGGCCTTCCACTTCAGGGTGAGCGGGACTGCGGTGGTGTTCACCGTGCCGGTGCGCAGGGTGAGGGCGGGCTTGGTGGAGAAGACCGGCGCCGCGGTGTCGGCGACCACGGTCGCGACCGGCGACAGGGAGGTCCTCCCCGACTGGTGGGTGGCCCGGACCTGCACGGAGTGCTTGCCGGCGGCGAGGACGGCCGACGCCGAGGTGACGTTGCCCTTGACCGAGGCCACCGGCTTTCCGCCGACGAGCAGTTCGTATCCCTTGACGAAGGAGGAGGGCGTCGCGGCCTTCCAGCCGACGGTGACCTTCGACCGGGTGTAGTACGTGGAGCCGGAGGCGCTCGCCCCGGTCACCGAGGCGATGGTCAGACCGGTGACGGGACCGGCGGCCAGGGAGCGGATGTCCGGGAGCTGGGTGTAGAGGCTGCCGCCGGGGCACTGGGTGTTGAACCCGTCCCGGTGTCCGGAGATCTGCTGGAAGGGGTAGGTCTTCCCCGCGGCGAACGACTTGCCGAAGAAGTTGCCGCCGTTCGCCCCGGCGGTGAGCTGGACGGAACCGGCCGGGTCGCCCCCGTACTGGCCGAGCTTCCACGCGGCGACGCGGGCGACGGCGGTGGTCGCGGCGGTGGCCGCCTTGGTGTCGGTGTACATGCCGATCACGGCGATTCCGGTGGTGTCCCGGTTGAACCCGTAGGTGTGCGCACCCATGACGGGCCGGTCCACACCGCCCTTGCGGCCCTCGAAGACCGTGCCGCACTTGTCGACGATGAAGTTGTAGCCGAGGTCCTTCCAGCCGTTCGACTTCACGTGGTACGTGTGCAGACCGCGCACGATGGCCGCCGAGTCGGCGCAGGAGTACGTGTTCGTCTGCGCCGTGTGGTGGACGAAGACGGCCTTGACCCGGTCCAGGTAGTCGGGCGCCTCGGTGCTGAGCGACTCGTCGGCCTGCCAGGCCGCCCGGGAGACGATCGGCGGCTGGGGGGCGGTGGACGGCGGGCCGGACGTCGGCGTGGGGGAGGCGGTGGGCGTCGTCGGCGAGGCGGACGGCGTCGGGGATTCGGTGCTCGGGCTCGGCGTGGGGCTCGGCGGCGCCGGGGTCTCGGTGGTCGGGGTGGGCGAGGGCTCGTCCGTGGGCGACTCGACCGGATCCTCCGTCGGCGGGGCGACCGTGGGCTCCTCGCCGGGGGTGGGCTCCTCGGAGGGGGTCTCCTCGACGCTGAACGCGGCCGGCTCGGCGGTGAGCCCGGTGGTGTCGCCGCCCGGGTCGACGGTGTCGAGCCGCAGCCCCTCGGGCAGTCCCGCCCGGGAGTCGTCACCGGCGCGGACGCGGACCTCGACGCCGTCGGAGGGGCCGACCCAGCGGGGTTCGGTGGTGCCGCGGACGCCGGATCGGCCGGTCTCGGTGCGGCCGTCGATCTCGGTGTCCAGGGGCAGCCAGCCGGTCCATGCGCCGGTGGCGGAGGAGCGGGTACGGGCCTCGACGGTCCCCGTCACCCGGGCGGCGGGATCGGTCCAGGTGACGCCGAGCAGACTGAAGGGCGCGGTGTCGCGCCGGGCGAGCGACGCGGAGCCGCCGTCGGACGAGGTCTTCAGCGCGGTCCTGTGCACATCGGACTTCACCGGGGCGGACTTGGCGTCCGCCGCCCGTCCGTCGCGGTCGGCGCCGGAGGTGCCGGTCACGCCCTGGAACACCAGGACACCCGCCACGGCCGCCGTCGCGACGGCGGCCGTGGTCCAAACTCTTCGCTGTGCTCTCACGTGTGATTCCCCGAGGACGACGCTGGCTGGATGGCAGGGCACTCCGGCCGGTCAGTCGCTGACCGGGGGCACGACGTCGCGTCGGCCCGGCCGGTGGGGCGACCCGGAACATGCTTGCGAGTCACAGTCTTCCATGCGGTCGGATCGGGCCACACCCCGCCTCGCCCGCCCCACCCCGGTCCCGGCCGGAAACATTCGATGGGCGCGGTAGCCCGGGGAGCGCCCTGTCGGCCCGGGAGGGCGCTCCCCGGGGTGGGGCCGGGTCGCACCGTTCAGGCGGCGAAGTGCCGGGACAGCGAGTCCCGTTCGTCCAGCTCCACCAGATCGGGGCGGGTGTAGCGCTCGGCGCGCGCGTGGTAGTCGAAGTCGCCCCGTACGAGGCCCCGGTAGTCCCGGACGCAGCGCTCCAGTGCGGTCCGGGTCGGGCCGTCGATGCCCGCCGCCTCGATTTCCTCGATCAGTTCCCTTTCCGCCCGCTGTACCCGCTCGGCTATACGGGCCAGCTGGATTCCGGCCTCGTCGACCGCTTCCTGGAGGGTGGATCCCCGGTCGCGCTGAATCAGCCGTACGGCGTTGTGCTCGTATCCGAGGGCTGCCTCCTTCTCGAAGGAGCAGATGTCGTTGCAGAGTCCGGAATGATCGGTGACCGCGTTCCGCAGGGCGATATAGGCGGGCAGACTGCGGGCGGAATCCGGGAGGTCGATTCCGGCGGTGATCTCGTGCAGGCAGAGAAAGGGCTGCATGGCGACCGAATCCCGCCGGTGCTTGGCGAATTCGGCCCGGCTCGGGACCTGTCCGGCGGCCCGCTCGACGGCCTCGGCGTAGTACGTCCACAGCCAGGCGGCGGTGTCCCGCCGGAACTGCCGGTTCCACTGCGGCGACCGCCCGCGGCAGGTGCGGTCCCGCAGCCCGGCGAGCGCCCGCTCCATCGGTCCGTTCGGCGCGGCCCCGTCGAAGACGTCCACCAGGCGGGCGATCGCCCGCTCGCACATCAGCGGATCGCGTCCCGCCGGACCGTCGTCGAACTCGTCGTCCACCAGGAAGGCCCAGAAAAGCCATTGGCAGAAGAGGTCGAGATGGGCCTGTGTGGCCTGCGGGAAGATGAGGGAGATCCATAGTTCCGGGCGTGTCCGGATCATTTTCCTCCGGGCCGGCACCGACAGGTCGAGCCCTTCGGCTGCGGCCCATTCCCAAGCGGCCTCGCGAGTTTCCGCCAGTCCTGGGTGGCATCCAGCGCTCTGGAACGGCATATGAAACGCCGGTAAGGTGATCTGGCTCATTGCTGCCCCTCGTCTGATGAATACGG
The DNA here is from genome assembly GCF_900460065.1 of Streptomyces griseus. Lineage (GTDB taxonomy): Bacteria > Actinomycetota > Actinomycetes > Streptomycetales > Streptomycetaceae > Streptomyces > Streptomyces griseus. Next base: position 41,641 of record NZ_UAVD01000002.1, read on the forward strand.
GCGGACGATATCAACGACGCGTTCCGGGTGGCCGGACAAAGGGCGGGCCCGCCGGGTCGTGGCGGCCGGCGATCCGGCGGCCGGGTGACGGGACGACGTGCGAGGTGAGGGCGCCATCGCTGTCCTCCTCACTCCGCCGGGAGCCGCGGGCGTCCGGGGCGGGCCGACGAACTGGCGGGCCGGCGCGTCACCATGTGTAATGCCCAGTCAACCCCGAGTGGAGGTGTCGGGGGAAGCCATGTGTGACCGAAATTGTGTGATCCCCATGAACATGCCGATCATTCCTGGGTAGTTGGTGCACTCGCGGGACCCCGGCGCCCGCAGTGGCGCGCGGGGCCGGGGTGGCGTGCGGGGAGCGGTGGAGCGGGGACTTCCGGCTCAGGTGCGCCTGAAGAACTCGACCTCGCCGACCGCGATCGGCCGCCCCTCGCCCTGGCCGGTGGCCTCCCGCAGCACCAGGCGGACGGAGACGACGTCGCTGATGCCCAGCCGTGTCTCCTGCTTGCCGGGCTTGTCGTTGAAGGTCACCGTCTTCCTGTGCACCTTGTCGTCCTTCGTGGTGACGATCAGCTCCGCCCGGGTCGGCCGCGCGCCCCGCCGGAACTCCTGCGGCTCCTTCGACACCCCGGTGTGCACGACGACGCCGACCAGCCGGAACGGCGCCGCGAACGAGGAGGTCAGCGACGCGCCGAGCGCGGGGGCGCCCCAGTACTTATTCGTCAGGCCGTCGGTCGCCGCGGTCGCCGGATGACCGGGAGCCGAGGCGCTGGCGGTCACTCCGGTGGGGCTGATCTCCGCCGTGCCGCCGAGCTTGTCGCGGACGTCCTCGTAGACGTAGCGCCCGAGCGGGAAGAACAGGAAGCCCGCCACCAGCAGCCCGGCCACGGCCAGGACGAGCAGCGTCCGCCGCAGCGCCCGGCCGGAACCGCCCCGCACCCGCCGGCGGAACGGCCACACGGTCCGCCACCACGGCAGGGCGGCCGGCTGTTCCCTGGCGTCGAGCGGAGCGGCGCACCGGCGGCAGAACCGCCGCCCCGGCAGGTTGGGCGTGCCGCAGGCCGGGCAGGGCGGGCCGTCCGGCGCCTCGTCCGCTTCCACCGGCCGCACGACCGGCCGCCGGGCCACGGGCCTGGCCGGCTGTACCGCCCCGATGGGGCCTTCTCCCTCGTCCCCGTCGGGCGCCCTCCCGGAAGCCGGTGCGGCGCCCGGTGCGGAATCCGGGATTCCGGGACGTACGGGCGCGGGCGTGGGCCGCACCGGACCCACGGGCCCCGTCGTCGGCGCGGAGTTCGCCGGGGGCGCGGTGGGCCGCGGTGGCGCGGGCGCGGGTGGGGGAGCGGACCGGGGCGGCTCCGGCGGCTGTTCGGGGCGCGCGGGGGCGGGGCCCGCGGGCGGCGGGGTGCCCTCCGAGGGCACCGGCCCGGAGGGCACCGGTGTTTCGGGTGCGGGTGCGGGCGCCTGCGGGCCCGGGTGCGCTGCGGGCGGCGGAGGCGTCGACCGGCGCGTCGGCGGCCCGGCCGGCCCCGGTTCCGGTTCCGGTTCCGGTTCCGGTTCCGGGGTCGGGCGGGGCCCGGGCCCGGCCGCCACGGGAGCCTGGGCCGCGGCCGGTTCAGGGCCCGGCCCGGGCTCCGGCTCGGGCTCCGGCTCGGGCTCCGGAGCCGTCGCCCGCCTCGACCGCGCCGGCTGGGAGGACCAGCCCAGGTAGCCCCCGCAGTTGCCGCAGAAGTCGTCACTCTCGCCGTTGGCCGTACCGCACGCCGGGCACGAACGCATCACGTCAGCTTCCTGTCTGTTCGGGCTCGCCGGGCGGGCCCGGCAGGACCTCCACCCGGCAGGTGAGGTGGACGGGGCACGAGGCGGTCGCGACGTCCAGGACGCGGCGGGCGTCCACCGCGACGCCCTCGCGCACCGGCCAGACCCGGACGAGCAGTTCACCGGTCGGCGGCGGCGGGAGGGCCGCGCCCGGCTCGGCCGACCACGTGGCGCCCCCGCCGTCCCGGACGTCCGCGTGCACGTCGCAGACCAGCCGCAGCCGCTCGACGAGACCCCGCCGGGTGCCGCGCCACCGGTGCAGCTCCACGGCGCGCGCGACGACCGCTCGGCGCAGCTCCACCGGCCATGCCGGATCGGCCTCGACGCCCACCCAGGACGCCAGCCACGGCAGGAAGTCGGCCGGGGCCAGCGCCGGGTCGACGTAGGCGGGCAGGTTGTCCAGGGTGGACAGGACCGGGGCCAGCACCGTGTCCAGGCCCGCCGTGAAGCGCTGGGCCAGGTCGTCGTCCGCGTACAGGGCGGGCAGCAGTCCGCCGATCGGGTACCGGCTGGGCAGCCCGGGTATCGCGGCCCGTGTCATACGCCCCCACCGGCCCCGTTCGCGGTGACCACCACCTGGTGCTGGTGCGAGAAGACCAACGCCCCCGGCGCCACGTCGACATGGTCCACCGCCGCCCCGCGCCGCCCGGTGATCGGGTCCGCCGGGAACAGCCGCACGTCCTCCACCAGACCGGCCCCCTCCACGCCCTGGAGCACGGCGAAGACCTCCCCGTACTGCACGGGCCTGCCGAACGGCCACCCCCGGCCGTCCGCCCCGCCGCGCAACGGGTCGAGGTGCCGGAACAGCGCCTCCAAGGCCTCCGCCCGGACCCGGTCCACATCGCCGGGCGCCGCCACCAGCCGGGCGACGACCGTGACGCCCTGGTAGGCGGGCGGTTCCACGACCAGCCGGGTGCCGACCAGCCGCCGTTCGTCGAGCCGCCCGGTGACCGCCGCGAGCACCTGGTCCGAGGGGATCAGCTGCTCGAACCGCAGCCGGCCGTCCTCGTCGGCGACCGCGTCGGGCACCACCAGCACCCGTACCGCCCCGGCCTCGCCCGCCACGGCCGGCAGGCACCGCACCCGGCGCAGCGACGGCGCGGCCTCCCGGGCGATGACCTCGTAGTCCTCGGCGGTCACGGCCCGCTCCTGCACCCGCAGGATGTTGGGCGCGCGGACCTTCGCGTTCTCCACGGTCTCCCCGTCGACGCCGCCGGTCGCCGCCTCGCGGTTGTTCACGCCCGCGACGTACGGCACCGAACTGCGCAGCACGGAGATCGCGCCCCGGGCGACGTTCCCCGCCGCGCCGCCGCCCGTCCGGCAGCGCGGAACACGCAGCCGGGCGCCCTTCTCCGGCACCGCGCCGTACGCGCGCATCGTGCCGTCCGGCTCCCGTACCTCCGGCGGGAACGCGAACTCCCCGGCGACGGCGTCGATCCGGACGTGCCGGTCACCGGGGCCGGACGCGCCGAAGTGCTCGACCGGGGTCCACACCTGCCAGCCCTCCTCCGTCGACACCTGGACGACGGGCGGCTCCCCGTCCAGCAGCAACGGCGCCCGGCTCACCGTGAACCGCTGCCCGGCCACGCCCTCGGACACCCCGAGGGGAACGTCCAGGACGGTCTCCGCGTGCTCCGCGGAGGCCGTGCCGCCGACCGTGAACACCTCGGCCTCCCGGATCGTCGGCGACTCCGAGTAGAACGGCTGACCCGGCTCCGGGGCGGTGACCCGGCAGCGCAGCCACCCCGCCCGGGTCCCCGCCACGACGGACGCGGTGTGTCCGGCCGGGACGAACACGACGACCTCACCGGGCCTGTTCAGCCCGCCGGTGCTGTCGGTGCCGGTCACACACGTCACCCAGCGGGCCCCGTCCCACGCCTCCCACACCAGCGGCGGCTGACGCGGGTCGACGCCCACGCCCTCCACCCGGCTGTCGAGGCGGACGGCGACGATGCACCGGGGCACGGCCGTCGGCAGCCCGAACAGCAGGGCGTCGCCGGGCTCCGGCCGGGCCTGGAAGCACGGGATGTCCTTGCCCGCGCCGAGCGGCCCCGTCCGGTCCGTCTGCTCGCCGGACACCGGCGCGGTGACCAGCCGGACCAGCGAACTCGGCACGATCGGCAGGTCGTCGGAGGTGGAGAACACCACCGGTTCATCGGCCTCGCCCCGCGCGGTCGCGACCTCGGTGCCCGCGAGGAGGTGCACGGTCTCGGGCTGCGGCGCGGACAGCCAGAAGTCGATCTCGGCCCGCGCCACGGCGGGCGGGAACAGGGTCACGCCCAGCAGGTCGAGGAAGGCCGCGTAGTTCTTGTCCGGCACCCGGTTCAGCCGGTACAGCAACTGGTCCACCAGATAGGCGAAGGTCTCGATCAGCGTGACCCCGGGGTCCGACACGTTGTGGTCGGTCCACTCGGGGGAACGCTGTTGGACGTACCGCTTGGCCTCGTCCACGAGCTGCTGGAACCGACGGTCGTCCAGATTGGGCGAAGGCAGGGCCATCAGCGCACTCCCGCTTCCCGGGCCGCCCCGGAGGGGCCCTCGGCCGAGCCCTCCGACGACGGGATCGTGTAGAAGGGGAAGACGAGGTTGCGCAGGTCGTTGGTGGCCCGCACGGTGTAGCGCACGTCGATGTAGAGCGTGCCCTCCTCGATGGCGTCGAACGCGATCACCACGTCCGTCACCTCGATGCGCGGCTCCCACCGCTCCAGCGAGGTGCGGACCTCCTGGGCGATCCGTCCGGCCGTCGCCCCGTCGCCGGGCGCGAACACGTAGTCGTGGATCCCGCAGCCGAACTCCGGGCGCATCGGCCGCTCGCCCGGCGCGGTGCCGAGGATCAGGCCGATCGCCTCCTCGATCTCCCGGTCCCGCTCGACCAGCGCGATCCCGCCCGTCGGCCCGACCCGCAGCGGGAAGCCCCAGCCGCGCCCGATGAATCCGCCGCCGTTCACATCGGGCCCCCGATCAGGACGTTCAGCGCACCGCTGATGATGGGCGCGCCGCAGCTGGTGTTGTCCCGCATCCGGGCGGCGGGCAGCCCGCCGATCAGCACCTGGCCGGTGAGCGCGGCGGCCGGGTTGGGCATGATCACGTTGCCCGGCCCGAGCGCGGCGTGCGGAGGGACGACGCACACGTGGAGGCTCCCGGTGACGGCCGCGGGACGGCCGCCGATGAGCACGGTGGCCACAGCCACCGCACCCGGGGGCGGGGTGCCGATGAGACCGCCGTGGGCGGTGCTGTCGCCCGTGCGGGCTGCGGGGGGCATGGCCGGGGTTCTCCTTGCTGTGAAAGGGACTTCGGAAGCGGGGGCGGAAGCGGAAGCGGGAGTGGAGACGAAGGGGCGAGCGGGGGAGGCCGTGGGGAGGGCGGGTCAGTTGATCTTGATGAGCTTGGCCTTGAGGACCGCGAGCAGCCCGCCGTCGACCGTGACCCCCGTCCTGCCGTTGACGGTCACCGAGCGGCCCGTGATGTTCACGTCCCCGGTGGGCCCCGCGTCGAGTGTGATGCCCGACGCGGACAGCGTCACCGAGCTGAGGTCCCGGGTGCCGCCGCGGGCCTTCACCGTCAGGGTGATCTCGCCCTTCTTCTCGTCCAGCAGCACGTCGAGCCGCTTGTCACCGCTGGCGATGCGCACCCCGGACGGGCCGCGCGGGGCGTCGAGCAGCTCCAGCCGGTTGCCCGAACGGGACACCAGGGAACGGCGGTTGACCTTTCCGCTCGTCGGATCGACCAGCGGCACGTCGTGCGGCGAGGGCTTGTCGACCCCGTTGTAGAGGCCGCCGAGCACATACGGGCTGTCCAGCAGCCCCTGCTCGAACCCGACCAGCACCTCGTCGTTGACCTCGGGGCTGAAGACCCCGCCGCCGCCCTGGCCGCCCCACTGCACCGTACGGACCCAGTCGGTGACGTATGTGTCGTCGAGCCACGGGAACTTCAGCCGCACCCAGCCGCGTTGGCCCCGGCCCTCCTCGCGGATGTCGGTGACCACCCCGATCGCCAGGCCCGGCATGCGCGGGCCGCGCGCGGGGGCGTTGCCGCCGGAGGCCAGACCGGAGAGGGACCGGTCGGGCGAGGCGCTGACGATCACCGTCGTGCGGTAGCCGGTGTCCGGTTCGAGGACGTGGTGCGCGGCGGTCGCGGTGTAGCGGCCGGAGAACGCGGGCCCCACGTTGCCGAGGGCGACCGGGGCGCCCGCCCGCAGCTGGGGGTTCCCGTAGGCGACCGCCTCGATCTCCCCGAAGCCCGCGCTGACCGACGCCGCGAGCGCACCGGCCACGGCGCGGGTCTCCGCCTGGGTGCGGTACGGGGTGTCGGCGATGGTGGTCAGGGAGCCCGAGCCGAACATCCTGGCCGCCGTCGACGGGCTCATCCCCGGAGTGACGGTGTCGCTGCGGACGGACTGCTGCCGGGCCACCAGCCGGGTCTTGGTGTCGACGTTCCAGCCGCGCACCTCGACGCTGTCGGCCCCGTCCGCCCCGGTCAGCACCGCGCGCAGGGCCAGCAGGTTGTTCCCGTACTCCAGGACCATCGGGTCCTTCGCGGCGGAGGTCGAGGGCGAGGGGGCCGAGGAGGCGGGGTCCGGCTTGGTGAACTGGAGCCGCCCCCGGTCGTCCACCCGCACGGTGGCCCCGCTCTCGGCCGCGAGGTGCTGGAGGAACTCCCAGTCCGACACGTTCGGCTGGGTCACCTGCTTGTACGTGACCGGTGCGGCCTCGATCCGCCCGCAGGCCAGGCCCGCTCCGGCGGCGACCTTGCGGACGATGTCCGCCGTCTTCATGTTCCGGTACGCCATGACCTTCCGGCCGCGCTGGAGTCGGTGCGCCTTGGAGAACGCCCGTACGACGGTGAACGATCCCGTGGTGTCGGTGTCCAGCTCGACCGCCGTGACCTCCCCGGTGAACAGCCGCTCGGGCGCCCGGTCCCGCGCGGTGACGACCGAGATCTTCAGCGGGGTGCCCATGCCGATGCCGGTCGCGGTGAGGAAGGTGTGGTCGGGGTCCCGGTACATCAGTACGGCGGTGTCCGGCAGGCCCACGTTCTCGTCGACCACACAGCTCACCAGCTGGGTGGCCCAGGCGGGAGGCAGCGCGGCGGGCGCCTCGACGATCGGGTCGGCGGCGAAGGAGCGGCCGGTGGCTTCCTTGCCGCTCATCGGTTCTCCTCCGTGAGGTGGTCCGCCCGCCCGGGCACCAGGAGCTCCTGGCCGGGCGTCAACCGCATCGGGTCGTCGATGTCGTTGGCGTGCGCGATGGTCCGCCAGGCGGTGGCGTCGCCGTACTCCCGCCAGGCCAGCAGCGGCAGGCTGTCCCCGGCCACGACCCGGTGCGTGCGCCGCGCCTCCTTCGAACCCGAGGTGGGGTTCTGGCCGGCCGGGCCGATGCTCGCCTCCTCGATCGACAGGGAGCAGGTGGCCCGCAGCGGCTTTCCGTCGACGTCGAACAGGGTGTAGGAGACCGAGAGGTTGGAGAGCACCCCGTCGAACGAGGTCGTCTTGGACGTCCCCCAGTCGAAGCGCACCCAGGGGCTGGCGGGCGTCTTGCGGGCCAGGCTCTTGGGGGTGGGGACGCACGCGGTCATCAACTGCTCCACCGCCTTCTCCACAGAGTTGTCGTGGGTGGCGGTGGCGTCCAGGAAGACCTCCAGCGACAGGGACCGGGGCCCGCTGCCGACGAACTCGGGCAGCGCGGACTGCCCGGCCATCCGGGACGGAGTGCGCCGCCACTCGGTGGTCTTGCTCAGCGACAGCTTCGACGGGTTGAACTGCAACGTGAGACGGGCGAGCGCCCCGCCGGGCTTGGCGCCGACCGTCGACGGCGGCTCCATGATGGTCAGCTGTGCGCGAGCGCGGCTCGCGCGGAGAGCGGGTGACATTGCGTTCCTCCTTCCTTCGTCCGGTTCCTGGCGGATGCGTGGGCGCCGTCGGCGGCGGTCACGAGGGTTCCAGGCCCTCGTGCGCGATCTCCAGCGTCTCGATCGCCGCCTCGGAGCTGGCCGGGTCGAAGGAGGGCCCCTGCCAGCGCACCGGCACGATGCCGTGCACCTGCCAGCTGATGATCCGGCTGAGGTCGGGGCGCAGCGCCACGATCTCGCCGTCCTTGGGCTCCACCCGCCGGATCGTCTCGTTCAGCCACCGCGCGATCTTCATCGTGTCGGCGGTCACGGGACGGGTCAGCGTGATGTTCGTCCAGGTGATCCGCCCCGGCAGCTGCCAGGTGAACCCGTTGTTGCCGCCCTCGGCGTACGTCTCCATCTCCACCTCCGCGCCCAGGCCGGAGCAGGTGTGGAACGCGCCCAGGTCGCTGCCGCCGATCGCGAGCTTGAAGAACACGCTCGTCGCGAAGATGTTGTCCGTCATGCGTCTCTCGTCTTCTCTGCTGTCTCACGTACGGGGCGTGCTGGTGTGCGGGGCGTCGCGCGGGCGGGCCGGGTCGGCGGCCCGTCAGCGGCGGCCGTCGTGGAGCCGCCCGCTGCGTTCCCTGCCCCGGCGCAGATCGGCGCGGATGAGCCGGCTCACCGGATCGAGGAGACGGCGGGCGAGCTCCTCGACCTCCGCTCCGCTCAGCCGGTTCGCCGACGGAGCGTCGGACGTGTCGCCCGAGCCGGTGGCCGCGTCGGTGGCCCCGGCGGCGGGTTTCGGCGGGGCGGCCCGCACGGGAACCCCGGTGATCCCGGCGTTCGCCGCCGCGCGCTGGACCGCCTGCGCCCTGTTCTCCGGGCGGCTCGCTCCGGCGGCCTGCGCGGGCGCGCGGGGCGGCACCCGTACGGAGAGCGCGGGCGCCGCGCCGGCGGCGCCCGCGGGGGCGGGCCCGGTGGGCGGTGGGCCGGCACCGTCGGGCACCACCGGCAGGGCCAGCCGCTGTACGGGTACGGGTGCGGAGCCTTCCGGACGGGCCGTCGCGGGCGGATGCGGCCGGACGACGGGAACGGGGCGCGCGGCGCTGTCCGTCGACGCCGGAGACAGCGGCGGGGCTCCCGGCGGCCCCGGCCGGGAGGGCAGGGCGTGCGGGAGCGGTGCGGCGCGCTGAACAGCGGGAGCGGCGGCGGGGGAAGCGACCGGGGCGGCGGCCCGGTCCGGCACCGGGCCGCCGTGCCGTGCGGAGTCCCGCCGCGGACCCCGGTCGGCCGTCGGCCCGGAATCCCGCCGCGGAGCCCGGCGGGGCTGCGGCCCTGAACCCTGCCGCGGTGCGGGTGCGTCGGGCGGTGTGGGCGAGGGCGTCGTGGCCCGCCCGGACCGCCGTACGAGTCGTTGGAGTACGCCACCGGCTGACGTTCCGCGCCCGGCGGCGGCCGTGGTACCCGGTGCGCTCCCGGCGCGCCGGTCGGCGGGGCCGGCGCTCCGGTTCGCGGTGGCGTGGGCCGGATCGGCGGAGGCGTCGCCGCTCCGGTGCGCGGGGGGCGCGGTCGCCGCGCGCTGGACCAGGGGCCCCGGAGCCGTACCGGAGGGAACGGACCGCTGGGGGGCGGCGCTCCGCCCGCCGCCGCTCGGCCCGTCCCCGCTCGGCCCGCCGCCGGTCCGCCCGTTCCCGGTCCGCCCGTCGGCGGAGCCCGGTGATGGAGCGCCGGGGCCCGGCCGGCGCGCGTCGCGCCGCCAGGTGGCCGCCACGACCGGGCGTGCGGCACCGCCGCCCGCCGTCGTCGGAGTCGCCGAAAAGCCCTCGGCGGAGCCGGTGTTGACGGTCAGGGTGCGGCCGGAGAGCAGTGTCCGTGACCGCTGCGGGGTGGGCGGCGGCGTCGCGCCGCCGGAGCCCGCGGCCGTACGGTCCCGGGCGATCGGCCGGACGCGAACGGGCGGCGGGGGAGCGGGGGACACCGGACCGGTCCCCGCACGGGCGGGGGCCGCCGCGCGCTGGACGGGCGCGGCCCCGGACGACGGGCCGGCGGGCGCCGGGGGCCCGGCGGGCGGGGCGGAAGCCGTCCGCACCGGCATCGCGGAGGGCGCGTCGCCCGGTGACGCCGGAGCGGGGGCCGGAACAGCCGGTCCGGGCCCCTGGGGCCGACCGGGACGCGGCCGGTGGCCGGCGGGCGCGCGGTCACCGAGCAGCGGCGCGTCGCCGCCGAGCCGGGCCGTGGGCGGCAGCGAGGGCAGCGGCGTGCCGATCCCGCCGCGGGCACGGGCCCGTGCGCCGCCGGAAGCGTCGGCCCGCGGTGCGGGCTGCGCCGAGGAAGAGGTCACCGATGGCGTCGAAGGACCGGACGGCGGGGTGCTCCGGGGCGTACGGGATCCGTGCTCCGGCGACGACGGCGCGGGCGTAGGTGCCGCTGCCTTGGCCGAGCCGGTCGAGCCGGTCGAGCCGGTCGAGCCGGTCGAGCCGGTCGAGCCGGTCGAGCCGGTGGAGCCGGTCGAACGGGGCGCGGGTGTCGGGGCCGTGGCGGGCACCGTGGCCGGAAGGCCCGGCGGACCCTGCGGGTCCGACGTCTGGCGCTGGAGCACCGGCATCTCGGCCGGGCGGCCCGTCGCGGGTGCGGACGGAACGACGCCCGCCGGTCCGTCGGCACCGGCCGGCCGGGCCCCGGCGGGCATCTCGCGCAGGGGCCGGCCCAGGGCGGGGCGCACCGCACCGGCGGCGGGCCGTCCGCCGTCGAGGCCGGGAGACGGGGCGTCGCCCTCCGCGAGCGCACGGTCCGGACCGCTTCCCCGCTCGGACCCGGCCCGCTGGACGGCGGGGGCGGCAGCCCCCGCGGACGGCCCGGCAGCCGAGGAAGAGGCGGCGGGCGCGGACACGGACGCGGAGGCGGGGGCGGCAGGGGGAGCGGGCACGAGCCCGTTGATCCGCCGCAGCGGCATCGCCGGACGCCGGGCGACGATCAGCGGCGGGGCGATCCGCCGCGGACGCACGGCGGCGGGCGCGCGGACGCCGGAGGACACGAACGGCCCGGAGGCAGCCGTGGAGCCGGAAGGGGGCGCGGCGGAGGACGGGGCAGCCGCTCGCGACGCAGCCGCCGGACCGGACGTATCCGCCGCGCGGGATTCACCCGGCGCGCCCGACGTACGCGATCCTCCCGACGGCGACCGGTTCGCGGTGTCCTGGGACGGGGCCGGGTTCGGGGCCGGGTTCGGGGCCTGGGCGCGCGCCGCGCCCGACCGCTGGACCGTCGGCGACCCGGGGCCCGGCTTCCCCGTCCCCGTACCGCCGTCCGGCCCGCCGTCCCTGACCGCCGCCCGTCGCACCGGGGCGGGCGGCAGGTCCGGCGCCGGAGCGGCGGACCCGTCGGCGTCCGGGGGCCGGACCGCGCGCAGCAGGAGCGGTCCGCCCGGGGACGTGGTCCGCGCACCGCCCGGGCGGGCGACGCCGTGGATGAGGCCGACGGGGGCCGACGGCAGGACGGAGTGGCCGAGTTCGCCGCCGAGGGCCGGGTTCTGCCAGGAGGCCAGCCGCGAGCGGAACCGCAGCCCGTCGCTCACACCGATCGAGGACCGGGCGACGGTCACCGTCGGCGGGGCCACCCGCCGCCAGCCGCCGTCCCAGCCACCGCCATCCGCGCCGGAAGCCGCCGAGGAGGCGGAAGCCGCACCGGAAGCGGACGCCGGGCCGGAATCCGGGCCGGGCGAGGGTGAGGGTGCGGCGGGCACGCCGTCGTGCCCGCCGCCCTCCCGCGAGGGCGCGCCGGAGCGCTGCCGGTCTGCCCGGCGCAGCCAGTCCCCGAGCCCCACACGATCACCCGCCTTCGTTGACGCGGGTGTTGATCCGCGCTATCTCCCGTACCCACTGCTGACGTTCGCCGTGGGTGAGGTCGAGAATGTCCTCACGCTGCCAATGGAAGTGGTAGGCGACGTACGCGATCTCCTCCCGCAGCCGGGGAAGCGCGTACGTCACGATTCCCCCAGGCGCCCACCCGAGAGGTCCACCTCGAACGACCCGTGGCACAGCGGACAGGTCACCGCGGCGTGCGTGTGGCCCTCGCTGTTGATCCGGCGGTAGAAGTCCTGGAGGAACGCCACATCGGTCGCGTACATCCGCTCGACGATCCCGGCGTGCACATCGGAGACCGTGCCGAGCCGGGTGATCACCTGGCTCAGCAGCACCACGGACAGATACGCTGGGTTCTCCTTCACCCGCAGGTCGATCTGCGGACGCAGCTCGTCCCGGGCCGTCGCGAGCCGCATGGTGCCGCCGCGGTGCACATGGCCCTCGTCGTCGACGTACCCGCGCGGCAGCTCGAAGGCGAACTCCGTCTGCAACGTGTCCCGCTCCCGTTCCCGGGGGCGGGCGGGCGCGGCGGCCTCCTCGCGAGCGGCGGGCGCCGCGGCGAGATCGTCCAGGACCTCTTCGAGGCCGGCCCCCGGCGTAACGGTCCGGCGCCTCATTCGACCACGATCTCCTCGAAGGTGATGGTCACCGTCTCGGTCGCCGCGCTGGACTCGCCGGCCTTGAGGGAGGGGCCCTCCCACTTGGAGGCCCAGCCCTGCATCAGCTGGATGCGGCGGACGGTCTCACCGGTCGAGTCCTTGATCTCGATCGTGAGGTTCTGCCGCGCGGTGTCGACGGCCCCGTTGTTGAGGGTCTCCTTGATCCAGGTGGTGAACTCGCTGCTCTGGTCGAGCCCGCGGGTGATCGTCACCTCGCCCGCCTGCCGGGCCCCCGGCTGCTTGCGGATGATCTGCTTGCCCTCGGCCGTCACCTGACGGACCTCGACGACTTCTTCCTCGACGGTCATGCCGCTGATCTCCTGGATGGACTCCACGAGATAGCCACCGAGCTGTACGCCGAAGATATGGGTGGAAAGAGCGTCGCCCTCTGCCATGACTCTGTGTCACCTGTTCCGATCGATGGTGAAAGTGAAGGGGGTGGAGGAGGTCGCGAGGGTCACTCGTCGACGAGGCTGGTGCTGTCGGAGAACTGCGAGAGGCGGAAGATCACGAACTCCGCGGGCTTCACCGGGGCCACCCCGATCTCGCAGACGACCTGGCCCAGGTCGATCGACTCCTGCGGGTTGTTGCTCCGGTCGCACCGGACGTAGAACGCCTCCTCGGCCGTGCGGCCGAACAGCGCACCGCGTCGCCACTCCTCGGTGAGGAAGGAGGTGACGTTGCGCCGGATGCTCGACCAGAGGCGGTCGTCGTTCGGCTCGAACACCACCCACTGGGTGCCCAGGAGGATGGACTCCTCCAGGTAGTTGAAGAGGCGGCGCACGTTGAGGTAGCGCCAGGCCGGGTCGGACGAGAGGGTGCGCGCGCCCCAGATGCGGATGCCGCGGCCCGGGAAGGCCCGTACGCAGTTCACGCCGATCGGGTTGAGGAGGTCCTGCTCGCCCTTGCTGAGGCGGATCTCCAGGTCCACCGCGCCCCGGATGACCTCGTTGGCGGGGGCCTTGTGGACGCCGCGCTCGTTGTCGCTGCGCGCCCACACGCCGGCCACGTGACCGCTCGGCGGAACCAGGGAGTTGCGGCCGCTCGCCGGGTCGAAGACCTTGACCCACGGGTAGTAGAGGGTCGCGTAGCGCGAGTCGTAGCCGGCGTCCTCGTTGCGCCAGGTGCGGACCCGCTGCGCGTTCATGCCCGGCGGGGTGTCGAGGACGGCGACCCGGTCGCCCATCTGCTCGCAGTGCGAGATGACCGCCAACTGCACGGTCTTGACGCCCTCGGCGTCGATGTCGCCGCGCTGGAAGGCGCTCATCAGGTCCGGGACGGCGACCATCGTGATCTCGTCGATCGCTTCGAGGCCGGAGAACCCGGTGCGCGCGGAGGCGTCGCCCACGTACTCCGAGGCGTCGAGCCGTGCCACGCCGGAGCCGGGGGCTCCCGAGGCGGCGGGGGCGAGGGCGACGGTCTGCTTCTCGGGGCGGCTCTGCGCCGTGCCGGGCTGCTCGGTGACCTGGATCAGCTTGGAGTCGCGGGCCTGGGTGACCAGGTAGCCCTTGACGTTCTTGCGGGTGGAGACGTCGTACGTCTCCACGGCCTTGCCGCCCTGGCGCACCAGCAGCCGGAAGCGGTCCTCCGGGGGGTTCTCCCCCTCGGCGTCGGCGACCTCCACCGACAGGTCGGCACCCGTCCCGGGCTTCGCGGAGACCAGGAACCCGCCGAGCGCGACCGGTGCGGGGGCCTGGGCGACCGCGTTCCGGTCGGCGCTCTCCGCGCCCTCCGCGGGGCCGCCGATACGGACGATGTAGGCCGCGCCGCCACCGTTGGCGAAGAAGCCGTACACGGCGTGCGCCAGATAGGTGTCGGCGGTGAAGGCGCCGAACGTCTGCACGTACTGGTCCCAGTTGGTCACCAGCGTCGGCCGGTGGAAGGGGCCCGTCCCGGCGAAGCCGACGAAGGCTGCGACCGCGGTGCCGACACCCTCGATGGGCCGCGCTCCGGACTGCACCTCCTCCACGTAAACACCGGGGGTGAGGTACGACGGCATGCTCGCTCCTTCTGGACGGTCACTCGATCACTGTCCAGTCTCGACCGGCCGGCCGGACGCGGAGTAGGCCCCAGAGTCCTGGACGCGGGGCAATGCGGCTGCCTTTCCGGGCCCCCGTACGCCGGGTAACACTGCCCTTGGCGGACCGGGCGGACCGGTCGGCCCCCATTTCGCGGAGCCGTCCCGCATTCCCCCGGCGACGTGAAGAGAACGAGAACAACGTGTTACGGAACGGACAGATGCCGCCGATCCCACCGGGGATTGGGGAAAGGGACGGCCGCCGCGCCGGGGACCCGATGTGTTTGGTATCTCTTTTTCCCGGTAAACCCCGGAAGGCGGATCGCCGTCCGGAGCCGCCGGAGAAACGGAGCAAGGTGACGGGATTCGGCCAGAATATGCCGGGAAGGTGGGTGGATTCGGTCGTATACGGGAACGGAAATCGGGCACGGCGACGCTCCGAACGGGCACCCGTCGTCCGCATCCGGACCGTCAGGACCACTTCTGATCAGGCATGTTCGTGCCCGTGTTCATCTGGTGCGGATATTCTTCCGATGCTGTCGTCGCCGCCGACGACCGAACTGGTCGAGACCTCTGGTGTATGGGGGAGGGCGAATCCGCCATCTCCCGGCACGCCGGGTTTCCTCTCGGCCCGGTTTCTGCTGTTGTCTCGTCGACAGACGGAGCGGAAGGCTCGGCGTCGCTGTTTCTACCGTGTGAGATCGCTCAGAACGCCGCTGACATTCAGAACCTGATGGCACCCGGAAGCCTGTGTACCGGTGGCCGGGGTGCCGGGCTTGGCACAGGTGACGGATGCGGTGACCGTGGCGTTCTCCGGAACCTGAATGGGGGTGACCCAGTGATAGTCCTGGTTGCGGAAGGTTTCCAGCGCGATCGTCGTGATCTTGCGATCCCCGAAGGAGATCGTCACGATGCCCTCGTCGCCCTGGAAGTTCGCCACCACGACATCGGTGACGCCGAACACCTTCCCCGCCGGCACCTTGTAGGACCCCTCCGCCGTGGCGCCCGTCCGGGTCTGCACGTCGATGGTCTCGGAGGCCTGCTGGCCGCTCCCTGCCCCGCCACTGCCGTTGCCCCCGCCACCGCCGGATCCGCCCGGGCCGGAACCGCCCGTACCGGGGCCCGTTCCGTCCGGGCCGGTGCCCTGCCCCTGGCCGCCTGCCGGGTTGTCCGCACCGCCCGGCGGGGTCGACCCCTGCTCCTTGCCGCGCTCGGTCTCCTCCTGCGCGGCCTTCGCCCCCGCCTGCTCGGCGGTGCTCTTCACCGCGGGCCGCACCAGGGCGAACCACGCGAGCAGCAGGGCCAGCAGTGCCGCCAGCACGATCAGCAGCCACTTGGGCAGCACGGGTATCTGCGCGAACTCCCCGGGCAGCGGCTCGGGTCCGCCGGGCTGCTCGGCCTCGGCCTCCCCCTCGGCGCCCTCGGTCGCCCGGACCTCGAACGGCCAGGTGACGGGCTCCCCGAACCAGATCAGCTTCCGGGCCCGGACCTTCAGCCGGACCTCCGCCGACTCGCCCGGCTCCAGCCGCTTGCCGTCCGGCGCGAAGGTGAGCCGCAGGTCCTCCCCCGCCTGCTTGGCCGCGAGGACCACGTCGACCGGGGTGTTCCCCCTGTTCTGCACCGCGGCGCCGAAGCGGGCGCCCAGCCAGCCCCGGCGGCGGCGCGGCTCCAGCTCCGTGCGGAGCTCGTGGAAGGGCTCCACGGTCACCGTGCCCTCGGGGACCACCACCGACTCGGGCCGCTCCGCGGGCAGGACCCGTACGGCCAGGGGCGTCTCACCCGCCCGGACCTCGTGGGAGCGGGGCGGGGAGAAGGTCAGGGCCACCGTCTCGGAGGTGCCCGGGTACAGCGACACACGTGCCGGCTCGACGGTAGTCCAGGCGGCGCAGTCGCCGACCACCTCAAGGGTGTAGGCCTCGACGATGTCGCCGTCGTTGCGCACGGTCAGGGTGGTCGTCGCGGTACCGCCAGGCGACACCGTCACCGTGGGGCTTTCGAGTTCGGCAGATGTGGTCACTCTGCGACGTTAGGCCGCGCGCACCGCTCCGCAGCAGAGACGCGAGGGCAACGGTCGGGCAGGGGTGGTGCCCCGCGGGCCCCCCGGCACGGTGTACCCGCGCCCCCTCCGCGAGCCCGCGGGCCGTGTTCCCGGCCGGCGGGAGCGACACGAGGACGAGCAGGCATATCGGGCTGAAGTACCTGAGGAAGACGGGCACGGAACGATGACGACGATCACGGACACGACGAACAGCACGGCGAGCGCGACGGCGAACGGCACGGCGACCGCCGACGGCACGGCGGCGCGCGGGCACTACCGCAGGCCCGACGCGGCGCACCGCCGCACGGCCGGCCCCGGGGGAGCGCCCGGGGGCAGGGTCTCCGTGGCGGTGTACGCGGAGGACCTGATCCTGCAGACCGGCATGATCCACCAACTGCGCGTGCGGCCGGAGATAGAACTGCTGCCGGAGGCCGAGGCGGACCGGGCACAGGTCTCCCTGGTCGTGGTGGACATGGTCGACGAGCCCACCGTCCAGCTCCTGCACCGCCTCCAGCGCAACACCTCCACCCGCACCGGACTGGTCGTCGGGTTCTTCGAGTCCGGCGCCCTCCAGACCATGATCGAGTGCGGGGTCGCCGCCGTGCTCCGGCGCGGCGAGGCCGACCAGGACCGGCTCGTCCACCTGGTGCGGGCGATGGCCAACGGCGAAGGCGTCCTGCCCGGCGACCTGCTCGGCAAGCTCCTCGACCACGTCAGCTCGCTCCAGCGGACGGTCCTCGACCCCCGGGGGCTCACGCTCTCCACCCTCACCGCGCGCGAGGCGGAGATGATCCGGCTGGTCTCGGAGGGGTGCGACACCGCGGAGATCGCGCAGAAGACCTCGTACTCCGAACGCACCGTCAAGAACGTGCTGCACGAGGTCGCGACCCGGCTCGAACTGCGCAACCGGGCCCACGCGGTGGGGTACGCGATGCGGCACGGGCTGATCTGAGGCGCTGTCACTCGCGCCCGGCGGCACGGGCCCTGGGCCTTTCGGTGGCGGTCCCGCGCCCGGCGTCCCCGTGCCCGGCGTGCCGGCGTCCCCGGCGGCCGGGCGTCCCGGGTCCGACCGGGTGCCCCGGTCGGACCCGGGAGGCCCGGCCCCCGCGTCAGGGCTCGTCCGGCCGCCGGCCGTCGGGCCCGGCGAACACCAGCTGTGTCAGGGGCGAGGGCAGCCGGTCGGCCTCCACCGTGACCCGGTACAGCCCGGCCTCGGGGAGTTCCACGTCGGCCGACAACGCGTCGCCGTCCCCCGCGTACGGACGGATCCGGCGGCGGACGGGGCCGTCGACCGAGGCCACCGTGCAGTCGATCCCGGACGGGTCGTCCGTCCCGGTGATCCGGAGCGACCAGTCCGCCCCCGGCGTCACGTAGTCCGGGACGGTCAGTCCGAGGCCCTCGCCCGCCTGGTCCGGACCGAGGTCGTCCTCCTCCAGGAGGAAGTCGACGACCGCGTGCCGCGCCGCCCCGCCGCTCGCCAGCGCACCGTGCTGGAGCGCGATCGGCACGGCCCCGCCCCTCAACGACGCCGAGTCCCGGTGGACCGTACCGTCGCCCCGGGCTCCGAAGCGGAGTGCCACCCCGTTCTCGTCGCGCCTCAACTCGCCGTCCCGGTGGGTGCGGAAGCAGTACTCGGACGCCAGGACCTGCCCGTTCTCCAGCCGAAGCGACTGCACCGTGTCCTGGTGGACTCCGGCGACCGGGCGGTGACGGGGCAGCTCGTGCCGGGCGAGCAGGTCGAAGAACTCCTCCGACCGCTTCGCGAGTTCCTCGCTCCCGCCCAGCGCGCCGACGTCCGACGGGGACAGCCGGCGCGCCCCGGGCCCCTCCTCCAGGCAGACGAACCGGGGCAGCAGGTCGTGGACGCCCGGCATCGCGGCGGCCAGCGCGGCCAGCCGGCGGTGCGGCAGCGGCAGCGGCGCGCCCTGCGCGGCGTTGAGGATGTTCGCCGCGACCACGGACCCCCGGAACGGTGTCCCCAGCGTCATCACCCCCCGGGTGTCGCCCGCCAGATCGTCGTCGGAGCCCAGGGCGAGCGCCGCCTGGGTGACGAGCCCGCCCATCGAGTGGGCGACGAAGACGAGGCGCCCCTCGCGCTCGTCGAGCGCCCGGCGGCGGGCCGCGGCGTGGGCGGGGTGACCGCGCCACCGCTCCAGATGCCTGCGCGCCTCCGCCGCGAGGAGCCGGGCGTTGGCCTCGACCGGCAGCCGCCAGTCATAGGGAAAGGACAGGACGGCGTCGGGGTGGGCGACCGTCTCCTCGATCGCGCGGGTCAGCTTGTGGTACGGCTCGATGCCCCGCACGAACGGGATCCACACCGGGGTCCGCAGCAGCCTGCGCGGCTGGATCCGCCCGTACTCCCCGGCCTGTTCCTCCGGCGTGAGACGCAGCGGGGCGAGCCCGTCCCGGGTCAGCCAGGCCCTGGCGAGCCACCGCGGATGCGCCAGCCCCCAGACCACCTCGCCGGTGACGGTGTCGTACAGCTCGCTCCCCATGATGCCGGGGACGATCACGACCGCGTCGTGCGTGACGGCCGGCGTCACCTCGGGACCGAGTCGGGGGGTGCTGCCGGGGCTGCGACCCGGATTCGTCTGCGGCGGCTTCGTCATGCCTGGAAGACTAGAGAGATGCGCAACACGGCGGGGGAGTTGGGGCGGAATCAGGGCGCCGAGCGGAACGACTCGGCAAGGACCCTGCTCACGCTGGCCGTACGCGACTACGGCGACGGTGACGAGGGCTTCACCGCGGGCATCGACGAGCAGCTCGACGTCGTCGCCGAGTGGTGGTCCTCGCCGGTCGCCGCCGCCGGATTCCACCAGATCCCCGCCCCGACCCTGACCGGGCGCGCACACGTCGAGGACTTCCTCCGGACGCACCGGGTACGGGAGATGACCGGCGAGGCGCTGGTCCTGTTCATCACCGGCCACGGCGTCGCGGGCTCCCGGACGCACTTCCTGGGGCTTCCCGACTCCGAGCGGGGACGCCACCTCAACACCTCCGTCAGGACCACCGACCTCATCACCGCGGCGCTCGACTCCCACGCCGAGAACGTGCTGGTCATCGTCAACACCTGTTACGCCGGAAAGATCAGCGGCGAGATCGACGACCTGATCGAGGACATCCGCGCCGAACGGCGCAACTCCTGCCAGCTCGACGTCCTCGTCACCTGCGGACACGACCGGCCCGTCCAGGTCAGGCGGTTCTCCACCCTCCTGCGCGGCGCGTTCGAACGGCTCCGCACCACCGCGGGCATCACCACCCCCCACCTCCGCGTCGTCGACCTCATGTCGGAGTTCGAACGGGGCCTGTCCCCCGCGGACCGCAAGAAGCACCGGCTCCACCGGGTGGTCGACGGCAGCGGAGTCCTCGCGCCCACCCCCTGCATCCCCAACCCCGGATACCGCCGGGTGCGCGAAGCGACCGGCGCGGACGGCCGGCACCGGAGCACGCCGGCCGGCGACCACTGGCTCGACCGGGCCACGGGGCGCACCCAGGACCAGGACCCCGGCTGGTACTTCCGGGGCCGCGAGGACCTCAACCGCAGCATCGCCGCCTTCCTCAGTCCCGCCCGCGCCCGCGGGGTCCTCCTCGTCACCGGCAGCGCGGGGAGCGGCAAGTCCGCGGTGCTCGCCCGGGCCGTCGTCCTGAGCGACCCCGCCTTCCGTGACGATCCCCTCTGCAAGACCGCGCTCGACCTGTCCGCGTCCGACACCGTCCCCGCGACCGGGTCCATCACCGGGGCGGTCCTGGCCCGGCACCGCGGCGCGGCGCAACTCGCCCACGACATCCTGGAAGCGCTGGGGGAGACGCCGCGGCGGGTCCGGTCGACCGAGGACCCGGTCGTCGAGGCGGTCCAGCAGATCCTCGCCACGCTCCGGGACCGGGAGGAAGCGGTCACCCTCGTCATCGACGGCCTCGACGAGGCGGACGAGCGACAGCGCATCATCGAGGACGTGCTGGCGCCGCTCAACGAGTTCTGCGCGCCGCGACTGGAACAGGTGCCCGTACCGCGACCCGACGGCGGGCCGTTCGCCGCCCCCGAACCCGGCCTGCGGCTGCTGATCGGCGTGCGCTCCAGCCGGCCGCTCAGCGAACCGTCCGTGGAACTGGCCGAGGAGGAGCAGGGACCCAACGAGGCGCTGAAGGCCGTCTTCCCGACGGCCGAGGAGCAGCGCACGGACGACGAGGCCAGCGAGAAGGACATCGCGGAGTACCTGCACGCCCTCATCTGCGAGGGCGGCGGGCACCGCGAGTCGGCCGAGGAGGCCGCCGGACTGGTCGCCCCCGTCGTCTGGCCGTCCTTCATCGACGCGCGCATAGCCGGGGAACAGCTCCGCTCCGCCGAGGACCCGGCCGCCGTCGCCCGGCAGCCGGAGTGGCAGAGGATGCTGAACAACGGCACGGAAGGGCTCCTCAAACGCGACCTCGTGCTGGTCGAGGCGGACGGGCTCCCCTCCGAGGTGGCTCTCGCCCTCCTGCGCGCGTCCGCCTTCGCCGGGGGAGCGGGTATCCCCTGGTCCACCATCTGGCCGCAGATGGCCCGGGTGATGCTCGGGGAGACCCTGCCGGACTGGGACGAGATGATCACGAAACTGCTCAAGAGCCGGCTCAACGGCTATCTGGCCCACGACCACGAGGACGACCGGCGGGTCTACCGGCCGGCCCACGAAACGCTGGCCGAGGCCCTGCGCGACGCCGGCACGGACTGGCTCGACCGGGGCGGGGCGGCATGAGCGGGCCCGCCCGCGACGACCGGCACGCGGAGATCCACCGCCAACTGGCCGCCGCGCTCGCCGAGCTGGTCCCCGACGACCCCAGCATCCCGCCCCACCCCTATCTGCGGCGGCACCTGGCCCAGCACGCCGCCCAGGGCCGCGTCCTGGACGACGACCACGTACCGCCCGCCCTGCTGCCCTGGGAGTCGAGTTCCGGGCTCGGCCGCCTGCTGGCGGGGGAAGGGGGCCGGGCGGCCCATCAGCGGTGGCTCCAGGCCTGGGCCACCCTGGAGCCCTACTCCCGCGACCTCAGCCCCCTGTCCCGGCTGACCAGCCTGCACCTGGCGCACCACGCCGCGATGTCACGGGCCACGCCGGCGCCGCGGCCGGGCGCCGCGGGCACGCCGTTCGACCGCTCGCCCGTCACACCGCTGTGGAGCGACTGCGCGAGCCCGGACAACGTGTGGGCGCTCAACGACGCCGACGTCGTCTCCCTGACGTCGACCGTCCCCCGCAGGCGAGCGCCCCACCAGGCCCTCCTGGTCACCGGGGACGACCACGGCGTCGTGCGTCTGCTGAGACGCGACGGCTCCGCGTCCGCACCCCCGATCACCCTGCACGAAGGGGCTGTCACCCACCTGTTGCCCCTGCTGGAGGGGATCGTCGCCACCGGGAGCACCGACGGCGCCGTAGCCGTGCTCGACGCCGCCCGCGGCCGCCCGATCGGCCCGGTCGAGCGACGCTTCGGGGCCTGGGTCACCTCGCTCACGCTCCACCGGCCGCGGAGCGGGGCCCCGGTGCTCCTCGCCGCCTGGAGCGACGGCCACCTCGCCGCGTTCAACACGGCGACCCTGCACCGGGCGGACATCCCGCTGCCCCCGCCGGACCCGGCGGCGGCCCTCCTGAGCGGGACGACCCGGCCGGACGGCGGCCCGCTGCTCATCGCCCGCCACGACACCGTCGCCGCATTCGACGGCGACGCGCCCCGGGTCCGCTCCCGCCATCCCGCGCCCGTCCGCACCCTGGTGGCCCTGGCGGAGCCCGGGAGCTACGCGGTGGGCGACGCCGAGGGCAACCTCTCCGTGCACAGCGCCGGTCCCCACCCCGGTACGCGCTCCGTCCGCGCGACGGCGGGCGGCGCGGTCACCTCCCTGACCGCCGTCACCGTCGAGGGCCGGGAGACCCTCGTCTCCGGTGGTGCCGACGGCACCGTCCGCCTCTGGCGGCCCGAGGGCCTGGAGCCCGTCGGTGAGTCCCTGCAGGCGCACGCCGAGGCGGTCACCGCCCTCACCGCCCTGCCCGAGCGCTCCGGAACCCGCCTGATCACCGCCGGATCCGACCGCACGATCCGCAACTGGCCGCTGGCCGGGACCACGTTCCTCCACGGCCGGTCGCGGTGGAACCGCGTCACCGCCAGCGCGCTGTCACCCGGACCGGCGCACCTCCTCGCGGCGACCGAGGGGACCACCACGCTCGTCCGGAACATCGGCACCGGCGAGAAGCGGCCCGTCATCGACGACGAGCCGGTCACCGCCCTCGCCTGGGCCCGCCCGCACCACCGCCTGATACTGGCCGCCGCCCTCAGCGACAACAGCATCGCCCTCCACACCCTCGGCCCCGGCGACGACCCCGCACCCCCGCCGCGCCTGCGCGGGCACCTCTCACCCGCGCTCACCCTGCTCGCCCTGCCCGGCGGCGACGGCTCCCCCCTGCTGGCCAGCGGCAGCGCCGACGGAACCGTCCGGTTGTGGGACCTCGACCGGCAGCGCGGCGTGGCCGTCTTCGACGACCACCGGTTCAGCGTCCGCTGCCTGGCCTCCACCCGTACCGACGAGGGCGTCCTCCTCGCCTCCGGCGGCAGCGACGGAAACCTCCGCGTCTGGGACGTCGCCGCGCTCGCCCAGCGCGGTCCGACGATCCGGTGCGGCCAGAACATCGTCAACGACGTGGCCTTCACCCGTGTCCGGGGCCGGGAGGGACTCCGGATCGTCACCGCCGGGCAGAACGGCACGCTCAGGCTCTGGGACCCCGAAGCGGCCTCCGGCCACCTCGCCGAATTCGCCCCCGGGGACGGGGAACTGAACGCGGTGACCGCCTTCCGGGTCCACGGCAGGCGCACGGTCCTCGCCGCCGCCGGGGCCACCGGCATCCACCTGTGGGACGCGGTCGGCGACAGGCTGCTCCTGCAGATCGTCACGGGCCACGCCGTCAGCGCCCTGCGGACGGCTCCGCAGCCGGGAGGGGAGCCGTCGACCGTGCTCCTCGCGACCGGAGAGGCGGGAACCATGATCTTCCGCGTCCACCACGACCGTCTGCGGCCCGACCGTCCCTGACACCCATGTGCGCCGCCCGCGCGCCGACGTGCTCCGCCGATGCGCCCGCCGACGGGTCATGACGGGCCGACAAGCGCGGGGTGGGTACGCCACAATGATCTGCCGCGCGCCGGGACCCACGGGCACGCCTTCACCGCTATCGCCATCGAGGATTCATGACCGCTTTCTTAGACCCGGGCGCCGTTCCTCCGGTCGAGCTCGCGCTCCCCCCGGACCGGGGCGTCTGGCGGCTCGGGAAGTCGACCGATCCGCTGAAGTTCAACCGGATCGAACCCGAGACGATCGAGGGATCGTCGGCGGGCCGCTTCAGCCTCTTCACCTACGGCATGCTCTACTGCGCGTCCGAGCCGGCCGGTTGCTACGCCGAGGCCCTGGCCCACTTCCGGGTCCACCCGAAGATGCGCGAACTCCTCGCCGACGAACCCGTGGCGGCCGGCCGGATGAAGCTCGGACACCTCGCTTCCAGCTGGCGCGACACCCACATCCTCGTCCGGCTGAAGCTGGCGCCCGACGCGCGGTTCCTGGACGTCGACGCCGAAGCCACCCGGGAGGTGCTCCGCCGGGAACTGCGGAACGAGTTCGCGGAGTGGGGCGTCGAAGGACCGCTGAACGAGGAACACATCCACGGACGGGACCGCCGGGTCGCACGGCAGATCGCCGCCTGGACCGTGGCCCAGCGCAACGCCGAAGGACACCGGCTGGCCCAGGGCATCGCCTACCGGTCCGGATACGGCGGACGCCGCTGCTGGGCCGTCCTCAGCGGCACCGAGTACGTCGAGGCCGAACGCCGCCCGATCCTCGCCGAATCCGTCGAACTGAAGGAAGTGGCCCGCGAGTACGGCCTCACCGTCCGCTGAGGCGTGTCCGGTGGGGCCGACTGGCGGTGCGGCCTGTCGCCCGATCCGGTGTTCCGCCCGGGGTGTTCCTTCGCACGTGTGCTCCACCACTGTGGAGGGCTCTCCGCAAAGGCGCAGATCAGAGGAGTGCAGGGCGATAAGAGGGGGGATTGGGGTCTCTTTCCGGGTGGGAAAACTATGGAGTAAGTGACAGGTAAACGGGTACCCTTTCCTCAATATCAGAGGGGGGAAGCCGTGTTGACCCAGAACGCCGGCCACTTACGCCCGAGGATCGCCGCGCCCGGTCACGGGTGCGGAGCGACCCTCGCGTCCCACCACCCCGGTCACCTCCTTTGGCCCGACGATGCGCCCGAAGCGACCACGGGAGCCCCGCGCATATCGCGGACCCGGTTGCCCCTGCCGGACGAACGGCAGCGCCACGCGGCCCCTTCCCGTCATCGCGCCTTCGGCGCACGCATCCTCGGCTGACGCCTCACAGCGAGCGAGAGGAAACGAGGAGACCATGCAGACCATGCGAGAGACCGCCGCCGAGGCCCGCGCCCACCGGGACACGACGGAGCGGACCATCGCCGACATCGCGCGCTTCCTTCAGGACAACTTCAGCCAGCGCGTCACCGCGCACGTCGCCGGCATCGAGGACGCCAAGCAGGTCGGCAAGTGGTGCAGGGCGCTCAACGCCCCGCGCTACGAGGCCGAAGTGCGACTGCGCACCGCCTACCAGATCTTCAAGCTCATCGAGGAGGGCGAGAACCCTCACACCGCCCGCGCCTGGATGATCGGGATGAACCCCCAGCTGGAGGACGAGTCGCCCCTTCAGGCCATCGCCGACGGGCACTTCAAGGACGTGATGGCTGCGGCCCGTTCCTATCTCCAGGGCGACCTCTGACGCACCCGCCCACCCGAGCGGCGACCCCGCCGCCGGCCTGACGGACCACCGTCGCCGGCGTCGTCGTCGTACCTCCCGCCCGGCCCCCGCCCCTCCGGCCCGGCCCCCGCCCCCGCCCCCGCCCCCGCACCGCGGCCCGGTGCCCCGGGCGCGGTGCGCCCACCGCCGCAAAGGGCAGCGATCCCTTCCCCCGTCCCGGGTACTCGCGGCCTGTCCTTCGCCCCCGCGCGGGGGCGAGGCTGGCCGGTGGAGAGTCATCGACAGACTGTGAGGTGGGCCGTGACCGGCACCGCTGGCCCGGCAAAGCATTCCCGGCTGGGCCGACTGACCGGTGCGGTGGTGCTGTTGGCACCGCTGCTGCTGGTCGGCTCGGCCGCCGCCCCGCACGCGGCCGCCGACCCCGTCGCCCCCGCCGCGGAGCCGCTCCCGGCGGGGCGCGTCGCCTTCGCCGGCACCGAACACCGCAGCCTGGGGCTGGCCGACGGCGACGACACCACCGACCCGCTGTTCGGCGACGGCCCCGCCCACTACGACCAGGACCCCTCCGCACGGGGGGACGTCCTGGTCTTCACCAGCCTGCGGGACAGCGCCCGCCCCCAGGTGTACGTGCGTGACGCGGACGGATCGGTGCGCAGGCTCACCACCGACAGGGACGCGGCCCACCCCGAACTCTCCCCGGACGGCCGGACCGTCGTCTTCGACTCGGCGGAGCCCGGACCCGGCGGCACGGTCCAGCGCGACCTGTGGTCGGTCGGCGTCGACGGCTCGGACCTGCGCCGGCTCAGCGACACCCCGGACAACGAGGAGTCCCCGACCTGGTCCCCGGACGGCACGAGGATCGCGTACGCCTGCGACGGCGACACCCTGCGCGGCTGGCAGATATTCGAGCAGGCCGTCGCCGGCGGACCCCGCACCCGGATCAGCGACGGGCCCGCGGGCGACGCCACCGAGCCGTCGTGGAACCCGGTGGACGACGACGCCCGCCGGGGCCTCGTCGCGTACACCCTCACCACCGACCCCGACCCGAACGTGGACGACGGCACCGAACTGCGGGCCACCCAGGGCATCGGGACCGACCGGCCGCTGCTCGCCGGCGCCCACGCCGAGTGGGGCACCCGCTCGGCCTCCTGGCTGCCCGACGGCGAGGACATCGTCTTCCTCAGCCCGTACCACACCTGCGGCTGCGACGACTTCGACCACGTCTACCGGGTGACCGCGTTCCAGGACGAGGCGCCGGACCAACTGGTCAACGAGAACCGCGAAGTGGGGCCGCCCACCTGGTTCGTTCCGGCCGGGACCGTCGTCGTCCCCCGGATCACCCCGGACCCCGAGACCGTCGAGAAGCCGGACGAGCTGCTGGCCGCCGCGCAGATCGTGACGCTCCAGGACGTACGGCAGGACGGCTCCGACCCCCGCGACCTGGGCCTCACCATCCTGAAGGAGGACCCGGAGGCCCGCACGAACACCGACCACGCCAAGAACCCGCTGTTCCGGCCGCGTCCCGGGTACGACCCGTGGCACGAGCGGCAGAACTACACGCCCGACGGGCGCCGCATCGTCGTCACCCGCTTCGAGGACGGCGACGCCGGGCGGATCGAGCGGATCTGGATGACCGACGCCGACGGCCGGAACGCGGCGCCCCTGCCGCTCGACGGCCGCGAACCCGGCGACTGGGACACCGACCCCACCTTCTCGCCCGACGGCACCAGGCTCGCGTTCACCCGCACCTCGCCCGGCGGCGTCGGGGACGCGGCGGGCCCGAGCCGCATCCTCATCGCCGACGTCGCCACCGGCGCGATCCTCGACGAGATCCAGCCCCCCGAGGGCCAGGCGGCGGGCGACGACGCCCAGCCGACCTGGTCCTCCGACGGCGTCAATCTCGCCTTCACCCGCAGCCAGGTCATCAACGGCAACGGCGCCAACAAGCACATCTGGGTCGTCCCGCTGGCCGACCTCGGCCGGCAGCGGGACCTGAGCGCCACCATCTGCCCCGGCGACTGCGAGGTCATCGACGACAGCCCCGCCTTCTCCCCGGACGGCCTGAAGGTGGCCTTCAACCGCAAGGACGGCGGCGGCCGGGTCAACCACCAGGCCGGAGTGCTCATCAAACCCCTGCGCGGCGGCGGCTGCCGGGTCGTGCTGCCCTCCGTCCAGAAGGACAACCCCGACGGCTGCGACCTCCCCGTCCCCGACACCTCCGTGACCGGCCCCCACCAGCCGCGCGACGTGGCCTGGTCCCCGGACGGCGGGAAACTCCTGTTCACCTCGCGCCGGGAGTTCCCGGCGAACTCCATGGAGCAGCTCTCCGTACTCGACATCGCCTCGGGTGACGTGGCCCCCCTCGACAACACGCACGAGGGACGGCAGAAGGAGCCCTCCTACCAGCAGTCGGTCGACCTCACGCTGACGGCGCCGCCCACCGGCGACCCGGTGGAGGTCGGCTCGTCCACCGAGGTGCGGATCACCGTCACCAACCGGGGCCCCTCGCCCTCGCCCGGCACCCTCCTCACCGTCGACGCCCCGCCCGGCGTACGGCTGGAGGAGCTCACCCCCGACACCGGGACCTGCGCCTCCGGTACGCCCCAGTGCGACCTCGGCATCGTCCCGCCCGGGGCGGACGTGACGATCACGGCCCGGCTGACCGGCGTGACCACCGGCGACCAGCGGATCAACTGGTCCGTCACCGGGGCGGTCCTCGACCCCAACCCCACGGACAACGCCACCGGGACGATCGTCCCGGTCCAGGACGTGCCGCCGCCGACCCCGACGCCCACGCCCACTCCCACTCCCACGACCCCGGCCCCGACGACGCCCGCCCCCACCCCGCCGCCGACGACCACCCCGCCCCCGCCGCCGGCCCCCGCACCGCCGCCGCCCGCGCCCGAGGCCGGGCCCGGCGTCACCGTGCGGGCCCAGCCGAGCCCCGGCTACGTCGGCGGCAAGGTCGTGGTGACGTACACCGTGCGCAACGGCAGGAACGCGCTCGCCACCGGACTCCGGCTGGACCTCGGGCTCCCCCGGAACATCCCCGCCGGGCCGCTCCCGGCCGGCTGCGCCCGCGGAGCCTGCGCACTCCCCGACCTCGCACCCGGCGCGTCCACGGTCCTCAGCGTCGTCCTGTCGCCCGACCGGGCCCTCCGTACGACGATCACCGCATCGCTCACCACCACGGGCACCGACGCCAGCCTCCGCGACAACGTCTCCCGGATCCCGCTGCGCATCCTCCAGCCCCGCATCATCGCGGTGCCCGAGGTCGGCAAGCCCGGCTTCGTCACCTCCGTACGGGGCAAGGACTTCCCGCCCGGCGCACCCGTCACCCTCAGCTGGAAGCCCGGCATCACCGCCGCCGCGGCCCCGACCCGGCCGCTGGGCGACGGCACGTTCATCGCCCAGCTCCTCATCGTCGCCAAGGACCGCACCGGACCGCGCACGATCACCGCCAGGGGCCCCGGCTTCAGTCCCGTGAAGACCGACTTCCTCGTGGTGCTCGGCACCATCACCCCGCCGGACGAGGTGATCCGCCGATGATCCACGAAGTCGACGAGGGGCTGCGGCTGCTGCTGGCCGAGACCGGTCTGGAGGACAGCGGCGTCGATCTGGTCTTCGACGCCCCGACCAAGGACTGGTCCGCCCGCCGCAACGCCCCGACCGTCAGCGTCTTCCTGCACGGCATCCGCGAGGACGCGGGCAGACGGCGCAGCGGCACGGCCGAGACACACGACGAGGAGGGCATGGTCACCGGCTGGCGGACCCCGCCCCGCTGGTTCGAGCTGACCTATCTGGTCACCGCCTGGACCAACCGCCCCCAGGACGAACACCGGCTGCTCTCCGAGGTGTTGCGCGTCCTCGTCCGCTCCGAGGTGCTGCCCGCCCGGCTGCACACCGGAAGCCTCGCCGAACTCGGCCTGACCGTGGAGCTGGAGGCCGCGGGGCCCGGAGCCGGCGGACCGTCCGCCTCGGACGTCTGGTCCGCGCTCGGCGGCGAGTTGAAGGCCGCGATCGACCTGCGGGTCGTCGCCCCGCTGGCCGGTGAACGCACCCCCGCGGGCCCGCCCGTCACCGAAGGACTCGTGATGAAGGCCGCACCCCACCTGGACGGCGGCGACGACGGCCCCGGCCGGCGCCTGCGCTACGACGGAGCGTCCGACCCGGGCGGGCAGGGCTTCGCCGCACCCCGTGAACGGCGCCTGCCGCCGGGCCGACGCAAGCGGGGGAACGCCGCACGATGACCCTGGCACCACAACAGCTCGAAGGTCAGGGGCCCCTGACCGGCGCCGAGGAACTCTGGGAGCGGCTCGGCCGCGTCGAGCAGCGGGTCCGGGAGGCCGTCGCGGCCCGCCGGGTCGTCGACCCGGACCCCGACGACCCCTACCGGGGGCAGTACCTCACCCCGGAGGGCGCGGCACGGCTCCTGGAGACCCGCGACGCGTTCACGCCCGTACCGGCGTACGAGGGGGGACCCGCGGTACCGGCCCACCCGGAGGGGGCCTCGCAGGCCGGGTCGGCCGGCGGCCGGCTCGCCGGTCTGGCGGCCGGTTTCGGCCTCGCCCCGCTGGACGTCGAGCTCCTGCTGGTCGCCGTGGCCCCGGACATCGACACCCGGTTCGAGCGGCTCTACGGCTACCTCAACGACGACCTCACCCGCCGCCGGCCCACCATCGGCCTGGCCCTGGAACTCTGCGGACTGCCCGCCGCCGGCCCCGGCCGTTTCCGGTTCACGCCGTCGGCCCCGCTCGTGGCGGGCGGGCTGCTGGAGATCACGGACGGCGCGCGCCCCCTGCTCTCCCGGACCCTGCGCGTACCGGACCGGGTCACCGCGCATCTCCTCGGCGACGACGGGACCGACGGCCGGCTGCGCGGGCTGGTCCAGGAGGCCGTGCCCCCTCGGGAGCCGGACGAGCGCCCCGAGGCCTCCCGGATCGAGGCGGCCCTGGGCACCGGCAGTGGCCTGGTGCACCTGCTCGACCGGGGCGGCGACCCGAGCGGCCTCGCGGTCGAGGCGCTGGCGGCGGCGGGCCGCCGCCCCCTGGTCGTCGACGTCGCGGCGCTCGCCGCCGCCCCCGAACCGGCCCCGCTCGTACGGGCCCTGGCGACCGAGGCCCGTCTCGGCCCCGCCGGGGTGATCCTCGGCCCGCTCGAGAAGCTCGCCCCCGAACGCCCCGAGGGGGCACGGCTGCTCGGCTCCCTGTGCGCGGCGCTCGGCCCGACGCCCCTGATCGCGTACGGCAAGAAGAACTGGGACCCGCTGTGGACGCCGGAGAGCCCGGTGCCCGTCACCGTACCGCCGCCCGGCCCCGACGGCGCCGGACGCCGATGGCGGCGCGCGCTCGCCGAGGCGGGGCGGGCGGTCGGCCTGTCCGCCGCGCACGCGTCCGCCGACGACGCCCTCATCGAGTCCGCCGCCGCCTACCGGCTCGACTCCGACCAACTGCGCAGGGCGACGACCGTCGCGTCCCGGCTGGCCGCCATCGGGCAGCGCCCGGTGACCCCGGAGGACCTGCGCACGGCGGTCCGGGCCCAGAACGGCGCGGGGCTGGAGCGGCTGGCCCGCCGCATCGAGCCCGCGGTCGGCTGGGACGACCTGGTGCTGCCCCCGGCGACCCGCACCCAGCTCGGCGAACTCGCCCTGCGCGCCCGTCACCGCGAGACGGTCCTCGGGCAGTGGCGGATGCGGCCGGGCGGCGGCCGGGGGAGGGGCGTCATCGCGCTGTTCGCCGGGGAGTCCGGCACCGGCAAGACCATGTCCGCGGAGGTGATCGCCGCCGAACTGGGCATGGAGCTCTACGTCGTGGACCTGTCCACGGTGGTCGACAAGTACATCGGGGAGACCGAGAAGAACCTGGAACGGATCTTCGTCGAGGCGTCCGACGTCAACGGCATCCTCCTGTTCGACGAGGCCGACGCGATCTTCGGCAAGCGCTCCCAGGTGAACGACTCCCGCGACAAGCACGCCAACATGGAGTCGGCCTATCTGCTCCAGCGCATGGAGTCCTTCGACGGCATCGCCGTGCTGACCACCAATCTGCGGGCCAACCTCGACGAGGCGTTCACCCGCCGCCTCGACGTGATCGCCGAGTTCCCGATGCCCGACGCCCGCCAGCGCCTCGCCCTCTGGGACCGCTGCCTGGGCCCGGCGATCCCGCGCGACGCCACGCTCGACCTGGAGTTCTGCGCGGACCGCTTCGAGCTGGCCGGCGGTTCGATCCGGGCCTGCGCGGTGACCGCCGCCTACCTCGCGGCCGAGTCGGGGGCCCCGCTGACCATGGACCAGCTCGTCACGGCGGTGCTCCAGGAGTACCGCAAGCTGGGGCGGCTGGTGCTGGAGAGCGAGTTCGGCCCGTGGCTGGCGAAGGAACGGGCGCGCGGCGGGCGGTAGCGGGCGCCGGCGGGCGAGCCGGTGCCGTGGACGGACGGGGCCCGTGGCGCCGCGCTCGTACGGGACCGGCTCAGGCCGCCGGGCGCTCACCGGTGATCACGGAGCGTCGCGGTCGGGCAGGAGGAATGTACGGTCGCGCAGCACCTGCGTGGGCGGGTTGACCTGCGCATGCCGCAGGAACTGATGGGCGGCCACCTCGACCACCTGGGGCAGGACCTGCCCGAAGGCCTCCACGGTGGCCACGCCCCGAGCTGCCGCGCGTACGAAGGCCGAGGCCCGCCGCATCGCACGCGGCATGACCGCGACGAGCAGCTCGGTCAGCTCGGCCTCCGCCGCTCCGCTCTGGGGATCCCGGTGGTTCCACGGCACGACCACCGTCACCCAGGGCCGGTTCTCGGCGTCGAAGGCGGCGAGCCTGCGGCGGCGGTCCTCGTCCCTGAGGGCCCAGCGGTCGACGAGCAGGATCTCCGGGGCGCTGGGCGGCACCGTGCCGTCGTGCCGGTCCTCGTCGAACGAGGTGATGACAGCCTGGTAGTTGAGGGAGCGGACCAGTTCCTCCGCCACATAGGCCAGCGGCCTGCTCGCATCCGGGGAGTAGGGGCTCCACTCCTCGGGAGTGTCGCCGTAGCACTCCGGGCTCCGGCCTTCGGGCAGATCGTGGCGGGTGGGCGCCACGACGGTGATCCGCATCGGCCGGAGGCCGCCGCCCCGGCTGCCCGGGGAGCCGAAGGCGCTGGGCGCTTGGCGGTAGTCGACGGGCCGGCCGGTGTCGACGCGTACCGAGTCGGCGACGCGCACGATGCGTTTGGCCAGTTCGTAGACGGCCCGTTCGTACTCCTCGGCGAAGATTCTGAGCTTGATCAGGCCGTGGAGGCCGTCGCTGACGTACCGTTCCCCGAAGTCGTGGTGGTTGAACTGCAACCGCTCCGCGACGCTGGGTAGTTGGCTCGGTGGTACGGGTACCCAGAGGGCCGGGACGATGGCGTCGGCGGGCTGGTTGGGGCGGGCGCGCTGGTGGATGGCGCGCTGTTCGAAGGCGTACCACTCCTTGCCGCACGTCTCGTTGGCGAAGTAGCGGGGTGAGAACAGCGGGACGAAGACCCGGCAGGTGGCGAGGGCGTCGCCGAGCCGTTCCGACCAGCCCTCCCCGGAACGTATCTCCCGGTCCATGAAGCCCGCCGGCGCGCCCGCGGGTAAGTCGGTCATGGCCATCACGTGACCGCAGAGGTCCTGGAAAAGCCGTTCGACCCACATATCGGGGTCCGTTCCGCCGCCGTACCCCGGCGTGCGGGCGTGACTCAGGAAGAAGTACGGCCGGTGGTCCGCCGGTTCCGCCGTTTCGCGGCCGGCCGGTCCGCGCGCGAAGGGGCGGAGGAAGGTTTCGCGGCCGGTCGGTCCCGCGTCCGTGGCGCGGGCGAAGTCCTCCGGTTCCCCGGCCGTCGTGAACGCCGCGGGATCGGCTGCCGGTTCCTCCAGGGGCTCGGCGGAGGAGTTCTCAGAGGTTTCCGCGGGCCCGGCCGGCAGGGCCGCATCCGCGGGGAGGCCCACCGCGCAAAGGGCGCCGGCGGACACCTCGCCGAAGGGCTCGGGATCCACCGGTATCCCGGTGGCGGTCCCGTCGCCCGACACGGCGGCCGAGAACCGGTCGAGCGAGCCCGAGTTGCTCGCGATGAACCGGTCCACAGCGCTGTCCAGACGCCGGGCGTCCCGGGTGCCGAGCCGGGGCATGAGCTGCTCGCGCGTGCCGTCCCTGAACCGCAGCACGGGGTGGCCGCCCGCCCGAGCGGCCTCGGTGACGGTGACCAGTCCTCCGACGACGAACTCGGCCAGGTCGGCGGTGGTCGCCTCCGGCACGAGGCTCTGCTGCACGACCTGGAGCAGGTCGACGCTCACCTGCGGATACAGCGAGCACAGCACCGCCAGACGGACCGCCGCCGGAGAGGCGCGGTACAGGTAGGCGTCCGTCAGCGACCGTCCGCTGAGCGGATCGGCCACGCCCTCGCTCTCCTCCTCTTCCCTCATCTGCTCGACCCGGCCCGGTGCGGGCAGGAGCAGCGCCTCGCAGCCCGCGGGATCCGCGAGCATGAGCGTGCGGGCCCAGCGGC
Organism: Streptomyces griseus; assembly: GCF_900460065.1. Taxonomy (GTDB): domain Bacteria; phylum Actinomycetota; class Actinomycetes; order Streptomycetales; family Streptomycetaceae; genus Streptomyces; species Streptomyces griseus. The sequence continues at coordinate 75,125 of NZ_UAVD01000002.1, forward strand.
CGACCGCATGGGGGGACAGGGAGTTCACGGGGACGGGCAGCCAGTCCCGGTCGGCCGTCCCGGGAAACGCGTGATCCATCAGGAGCGTTCTGACGAATCGCAGTTGTGCGTTGGTCGCGCCGGGCCTCCCGGGTGAGACCACGCGCACGGCGGGCAGGCTCATGCCCGTCTGCCGCCAGATCTTCGACGGCAACGGGTTGAGGAGGACGGTGGGCACGGAGTCGGCCCACGTACGAAGCCGGTTCCACTGCGATCCGTCGCGCCACGCGGCCGACGCCCAGTCGGAGAAGACGAACATGAGCCGACGGGGATGTACGGATCTCTCGCCGCCCACCTCGACGCGCTGACCCAGGGGGCCGTGCAGGGTCGGGGTGTTCCCCGGTGACGGGTCCGCGTAGAGCTCGTGGACCCGGACGGTGCGGAACACACCGGTGCGGGCCAGGAGCCGCACCAGTTCGTCGGCCGTCCCGGCCCACACCGCCATGGTCGGCGAACGGTCGACGACCACGATCGCGTCGAACCACCGCTCCGGTTCGTCGGAGAACACGGGGGTGAGCTCACCGACACGCACGTAGTCGGACACGGTCGCGGTGATGTCCAGTCGCTGTCTCCGGCCGCGCGGCCAGGGGCGCTTCAGCGGTTTCAGCGCCCGTGCCAGCTCCCTGCCGCGGGGCAGCGAACCGGCACGTGGCAGGGACACACCGACCGCACCCGAGCCGGGGACACCGTCTCCCCAGGGGGTGTGCAGGGAGCTCCTCGGGGCCGGCTGATCCGCCTTGGAGGCCAGGCTGTCCGTCGGCGGTCGGTCGGCCGCCGCCGGGGTGGCGGGACCCGCCCGGCGCCCGGTGCCGTCGATCTTCGCGCCGCCTACCGCCGCGGAGCCGTCGTCCTGGGCCGCGAGCCAGAGGATCTCGGCGATCCGCTCCGCGTCGAAGTCCCGGCCCAGACCGCACAGTGCGGCGACGACGGTGCGCAGCCCCTCCGCCTGCTCATGCACCGGAAAGGTTCTTCATCAGCAGGCCGATGAGCGCGCTGCGCTCCGAGGCGTCCATCGCCGCCGGTCCGTCCAGCAGATGGATGGTGCTGAGCAGCTGGTCGATCGCGAGGGGTTCTCTGTCGGCCACCCTGCGGACGAAGTCGTCGACGAGATCCGCGAGCGTACCCGACGCGGGTACGTCGAGCCGCAGGTGCCTGCGCACGACCTCCCGGACCAGTTCGGGGGTGGGATGGGGCATCGTGTAGCGCAGACAGCGCCGCAGGAACGGCGCGGGCAGCTCCTGTTCCCCGTTGCTGGTCATCACGATGAAGGGGAATTCGGTGCACTGCACATGCCCGCCGTGCACGGGGTAGGTGGCCTCCCCGCCGGACATCCGCAGGTGGGCGAGTTCCTGCCCTTCACGGCGCAGCTCCTCGATGCGGAACTCACCGCGCTCCAGGACGTCGAGCAGATCCCCGGGCAGGTCCAGATCCGCCTTGTCGATCTCGTCGATGAGGAGTGCACGCGGCCGGTCCGACGGCAGCAACGCCGTTCCCAGCGGACCCAGGGTCATGAACGCCGCGATGTCGTCGGTGCCGGCATCGGCCGCGCCGGCGCGCACCCGCTCCTGCTGCAACCGGTGCGCGTGGATGCGCCCGAGGGCGTCGTAGTGGTAGAGGGCGTCGCCGAGCGTGCTGCGCGAGGTCACATGCCAGCGCAGTACGGGGCCGAGCGCGAGCTCCGCAGCGACCTGCTCGATCACGGTGGACTTGCCCGTGCCCGGACTGCCCGTGATCAGGAGCGGCCGGCGCAGGGCGAGGGCCGCGTTGACCGCGGCGATCAGTCCCTCCGGCGGCTCGAACAGCCCGGCGGACGATTCGCGGGGGAAGGTCCGCCACGGTGGTGGATCGGGCAGACGGGTCTCCCGCCTCTCCACGCCGTCGCCTCGGTAGTACGGACTCCACGTCATGAGGCTTCCTCGATCGTATTCTGGACAGGGGGAACGGTGGTCCTCACATGCCGGCAGAACCGCAGCCACTCGCGGTCGTCCCAGACCGCCCGGAGATCGGCGAAGTGACCGGTGTGCTCCCCGCGCCACTGCTGCCGGTAGGCGTGGCCGAGCCCCTCCGGCATGGTCGGCCACTGCGACTCCAGACAACCGCGCCGGTCGGCGGGGAACCCCTCCCCACCCTGCGGCCAGAGCAGCACCGGGGTGTAGGTGAGGAGGATCTCCATCAGCTGGTCGTCGAGCCCGGTGTGACAGGCGAGGCCGATGCCCAGCCGGTAGTGCCCGTTCCGCAGTCGGTCCTGCAGGGGCGGGCGGTCGACCGTGTCGGTGTCGTCCAGCCAGTCGACCGGTACGCGGTCACTGGTGGCGATCTCCTCCCACCGTCTGCTCACCGCGCCCTGGAGACGTCTCAGCAGCGGGTCGGGGGTGAGGCGTCGGCTCCAGTGCAGGACGACGTCGTACTGCACCCCGAAGCGGAGGGCCCGGCCGGCCTCCTCCGGTCGCCACTCCAGCAGCACGGCACTCGGCACGGCGACGTCGAGCCAGCGCAGCCGCCGCCCCAGCACCTCCGCGTGGGCCTCGGCCCAGCCGGTCGCTTCCTCGATCGCCGTCTCCGCCCCTCCCCGGTCCACCGTGAGGCAGCCGAAGTCCTGCCGGTCCAGCAGGTCCCCGTTCTGGAGCAGCCACGCGCTCACCGTCTCCGGCCAGCCGCCGGTCAGCGAGGAGCCGAGGCTCACGACGAGCCGCAGCTGGTGGTCCTCCCGGTCGTCGAGTGCCGTGGCCACGGCGTCGTTGAGTTCCTGTTGGGCGTCCACGGACCGTGCCCAGGCGAGCAGTTCGGGGGAGTCCAGGTCCTTGCCGGCGGCGAGGGCGAGGCGCACGACGAACTCGGCGACCGACTGTTTCCCGTCCTTCCGGGTCACCGGGTGGTCGAAGGCCAGTTGGTCCAGGATCGCGATGTCGGTGAACTCCGGCAGCGCGGAGGGCAGGGTGCGGCGCTCCGACGCGAGGAGGAAGCGGAGGGCGTGGCGCAGGCGCGCCGTGGTCAGCTCGCCGCCGAGCCAGTCACGGAGGAACCCGACGGTCCGCAGCGCGAGGAGCAGGCAGCGGACGACCTCCTCGGCCCGGTCACGGGCCGAGGACGGGCGGAGTCCCGCGAGCGACTCCAGGCTGTCGGTCGCGGACTTCACATCGTGCGGGACCGATAACGGCACGTCGGCGGCGAGCGCGTCGAACGCCTCGGCGAGGTCCTCGCGCGCCATCGGCCCGATGAGCCCGGCGACCTGGTGCACCCGTGTGTTGTGCGTGACCCAGAGACGTTCTCCCGCGAACGGATCTCCGTCGTGCTGGGAGACCGTCACGTCCTGTCCGGCGACGGAGCCGCGCAGCGCCCCCCGCACGTCGTCCACCCCCAGCCGGGGGCCGGCCCCGGGAACACCGTCACGTATCAGGGCGGCGAGCCTCCTGGAGAAGGCGAGGTCGAACGCCTGCTGGCCGACCGACGAAGCCATCACCACGGCGAGCCTGGTGCGCCCGTTCCCGGCACCGCCGACGAGGTCCTGCCCCGGGGGCGTCGCGCCGGCCGCGTGGCAGGTGTCGACGATCCCGATCACACCGGGAATGCCGGGCTTGTTCGCGGCAGCCGCGAGAAGTTCGCCCACGTTGACCCCCCGCTCGGTCGCCTCCTCCGAGGAGTCGTCCCCCATCAGGTACAGGGTGTTCGTGCTGCCGGGCACGAATCCGTGCCCCAGCAGCGCGAGGAGGAGCGTCGCCCGCCTGTCCTCGGCGTACTCGATCGCCTCGACGATCAGCTCCCGGATCTCGGTACTGCTCAGCCCGTCGCCGACGATCAGGGAGCCGCGGCCGGGGAGCCCCGGGGCGCAGCCGCCCAGGTCAGGGTGGGCCAGCGCGTCGTACAGCGAGGAAGCCGCCTCACCGAGACGGGTGAGCTTGTGCATCGACGAGCACTGGGGCGCCACGACGAGAAGGTGACGGGGCCCCTCACTCATGGGGCGGACCGCTGCTCTGCGGCCATGAAGGCTTCGGCGACGGGACCGGCGACGGCGGGCTGGGCCAGGTACTTCTCGGCGGAGTGGACCCAGATCCCGTCCGAGTCGACGCGGCTGCTGCGGGGAAGCACCCCGGACGTGTTGGGCAGGACATCGCGTTCGAGCAGGGGGCGGACGGCGATGATGTCGTCCTTGTCCCAGAAGTTCAGCCATCGTCCGACCCGCTCGGGTGTGCGCGGCGGCTGCGGGAGGAGCCTGGGCCGGACGACCGTGCGCATCGAGATCGGAGACCCGAGGGTGACGAGGAGAGGGGTCGCCCCCTGGTGCTCGTGCAGTGCCTCCATCGCGACGACGGTTCCCAGCGAGTGCGCGACCACGACGACGGGGGCGTCCCCGAGCATTTCGTGCACACGGTTGCGCACGCGGCCGTCGAGGGTCAGCCCCGAAGCGTCCCTCTCCCCGCGTGCCAGGTAGCGCGACACCTGGGTGAGGCCCTTCACCATCAACTTCGGTGACACCCGCTGCGCGACCGGGCCCCACGGCTTGAGCGACATGAGGGTGGTGGTCACGTTCAGCGCCCTGCGCAGCACGGCCAGGCTGCCCTGGGCCTGGCCGGACGTGTCGGCCTCGGCGCGCGCATGGGCCAGGATTTCCGCCCGGTTCTCCCGGCCTCGGTCGTGCGGACCCTCGCTCGCGGACTGCGCGGACAGGTGTCCGTCGACCAGCTCGACGAGGAGGTCGGCGAGGAGCTCGCCCGCCTCGCCCTCGGCCCGCGTCCCGTCGCTGCCCTGGGCCTCGGGGGGTGCGTACAGGTCGGCATAGTTGACGAAGGAGCAGAGCCCGCTGCCGTCGGCCAGCCGCTCCGCGACCGCCGAGTGCCCGGCCGCTCGCATCCCGTCGGCCAACGAGCGCGTCCACGAGGCCAGTTCACGCTCGGTGTCCCGAAGCGGGCCGATCCCGTGGACGAACACCAACCGCGGCACCATACGTACCTCCCCCAGGCGTCGTTCGCCCGAGCGTACCAATGGGCAGGTCGGGAAATCGGCGGACGAGAAGGTCCGGTCGGCGCCTGGGGCGCGGGCCCTTGCGCACCTGCGAGGACGTCCGGCGCGGTTCAGAAGGCGTGGGCCGCCGCGCCGTTGTCGCCGCGGGGACCCTTGCGGATCGTGTACTCGGGAACGGGCTTGGTGTACACGCCGTAGACGTCTTCCGAGCCCTTTCCGCGGGTGACTGCGCAGATGCTGAAGCTCAGACGGTGAATCCTGTCGGGAGTGGTGTCGTTCAGCTCGGCGAGGCGGGCGCGGATGTGGGGCTCGGCCTCGGCACGCGCCTCGGAAAGGGTTCCGCGCAAGGCATAGGTGCCCTTGTCGGCGTAGAAGGGGATGCGCGCGTGGTCACGTCCGTCCACGCGGTACCTCGCAGTCCAGGCACAGGCGAGGAGCCTTGGACCGAGAGGGTAGTGGTCCGATCCGTCGCAGGCTCCGAGGGCGGCGACCTCGTGGTGCACGACCGTGCCGTCCTCCGCGAGTGCGCGCTCCTGGTGACAGCCTCGGCATGTGCCCGTCTGCTGCTCGGCGGTCATGGCGTCTCCTGGTAACAACTGTGTGCTGCTTCGGGCGTCGTGGGATGTCGCACCGCTATACGAGAACGGACCGCGGGCTGTCAGATGGGCCTGGCACCATGCCTGGCATGAGAGAGACAGGACAGCTGACGCAGGGGACCCTGACCGAACGCGGCTTCTGCGGTTTCGTGCCGTTCCGTGTGCTGCCCGACAGCAACGTTCCCAACGGGCACGGGATCTACGTGGTGATCCGTCCGGACTCATCGTCCCCGTCCTTTCTCCCCGTCAGCCCTGCCGGACACCTCAAAGGCCGCGACCCGTCCGTGACGGCCGAAAAGCTCGGCGAGGCCTGGGTGGACGGGGCAACGGTCGTGTACATCGGCAAGGCTGCGGGCCGGGACGGGCTGCAGCAGCGGCTTTCCGACTACCGCCGCCACGGCACCGGTCTGCTGGCCGGCCACTGGGGCGGCCGCTACATCTGGCAGTTGGTTGACTCCCAGGCGCTGCTCGTCGCCTGGCGTCCGTTGCCCGAGGGTGACGCGGGTGAGGCTGAGCAGGACCTGATCGACGAGTTCAAAGAACTGCACGGCGGAGTTCTGCCCTTCGCCAACCTCAGGAACAACGCCCGAAAGGTTCTGAGGTCGCGAACCGACACCGGCTGACGTCGGTCCCCCGCCACCTACCCCAGGAACCGCGGCTCCTGACCCATCACGAAAACGAAGCGCTGGTCCGCCGAGCTGTCCCGCTGGTCAGGACCTAGCACTCGATGATGTTCACCGCGAGCCCGCCCCGCGCCGTCTCCTTGTACTTCACGCTCATGTCGGCCCCGGTCTCCTTCATGGTCTTGATGACCTTGTCGAGGGAGACCTTGTGGCTGCCGTCGCCCCGCAGCGCCATCCGCGCCGCGGTGACCGCCTTCACCGCCGCCATGCCGTTGCGCTCGATGCAGGGGATCTGGACGAGGCCGCCGACCGGGTCGCAGGTCAGGCCGAGGTTGTGCTCCATGCCGATCTCCGCGGCGTTCTCCACCTGCTCGGGGGAGCCGCCGAGGACCTCGGCCAGGGCTCCGGCCGCCATCGAGCAGGCGGAGCCGACCTCGCCCTGGCAGCCGACCTCGGCGCCGGAGATCGAGGCGTTCTCCTTGAACAGCATGCCGATCGCGCCCGCGGCGAGGAGGAAGCGCACGACGCTGTCCTCCTTCTCGCTCTCGGTGCAGCCGCCGGCCGCGAAGTTCATGTAGTAGTGCAGGACGGCGGGGATGATGCCCGCCGCACCGTTGGTGGGGGCGGTGACCACGCGGCCGCCCGCCGCGTTCTCCTCGTTGACCGCCATCGCGTAGAGGGTGATCCACTCCATCGCGTGGGCCTGCGGGTCGCCCTCGGCGCGGAGCTGGCGGGCCGAGTTCGCGGCGCGGCGGCGGACCTTGAGGCCGCCGGGGAGGATGCCCTCGCGGGACATACCGCGCGAGACGCAGGCCTGCATGACGCGCCAGATGTCCAGCAGCCCGGAGCGGATCTCCGCCTCGGTGCGCCAGGCCAGCTCGTTCTCCAGCATCATCGAGGAGATGGACAGGCCGGTCTCGCGGGAGAGCCGCAGCAGTTCGTCGCCGGTGCGGAAGGGGTGTTTGAGGACCGTGTCGTCCGGGACGATCGGGTTCTCCCCGGCCACCGCGTCCTCGTCGACGACGAAGCCGCCGCCGACCGAGTAGTACGTCTTCTCCAGGAGCGGGGCGCCCTCGGTGTCGTACGCGAGGATCGTCATGCCGTTGGCGTGGTACGGGAGCGCCTTGCGGCGGTGCAGGACCAGGTCGTCGTCGAAGGCGAACGGGATCTCGTGCATGCCCAGCAGGCTGATCCGGCCGCTGGAGCGGATCTCCTCCACACGGGTGTCGGCGTTCTCCACGTCGACCGTCTGCGGCGACTCGCCCTCCAGGCCGAGCAGGACCGCCTTGGGCGTGCCGTGCCCGTGGCCGGTCGCGCCGAGGGAACCGTAGAGCTCGGCCCGTATCGAGGCGGTGTGCGCGAGCAGGCCCTCGTTCTTGAGGCGGCGCGCGAACATCCGGGCGGCGCGCATCGGGCCCACCGTGTGGGAGCTGGACGGGCCGATGCCGACCGAGAAGAGGTCGAAGACCGAGATGGCCACGGGAGTACTCCTTGGGGTTGGAAGACGCCGTTGTCTGCCTGGGTGGTGCGGGAACGGGCCGGGTACGGGAGCGGGCCGGGGTGGGGCCCGCGGGTCGGGCGGTGGAGCGGGTCGGGCGGGTCAAGCGGGGCAAGCGGGGCGAAAGGCTGCGCGGGGGACACGGGTCGGGGCACCGCGCTCACTTGTGTCCAGTGTGCGCGGTGCCCCGTCCGGATGCGCGGAACCGCAGGCCAGGTGCTACTTCAGGCCGGGGTACAGCGGGAACTTCTCGGCCAGCGCGACCACGCGGGCCTTGAGGTCGTCCGCGTCGTAGGACGGCTTGAGGGCGGCGGCGATGATCTCCGCGACCTCCGTGAAGTCCTCGGCGCCGAAGCCGCGGGTGGCCAGCGCCGGGGTGCCGATCCGCAGGCCCGAGGTGACCATCGGGGGGCGCGGGTCGTTCGGGATGGCGTTCCGGTTGACCGTGATGCCCAGCTCGTGGAGCCGGTCCTCGGCCTGCTGGCCGTCCAGCTCCGAGTTGCGCAGGTCGACCAGGACCAGGTGCACGTCGGTGCCGCCGGAGAGGACGGAGACGCCCACCTCGGTGACGTCCGGCTGGACCAGGCGCTCGGCCAGGATCCGGGCGCCGTCCAGGGTGCGCTGCTGGCGCTCCTTGAACTCCTCGCCCGCCGCGATCTTGAACGAGACCGCCTTGGCCGCGATCACGTGCTCCAGCGGGCCGCCCTGCTGACCCGGGAAGACCGCGGAGTTGATCTTCTTGGCGAGTTCCTGGGTGGAGAGGATCACGCCGCCGCGCGGACCGCCGAGGGTCTTGTGCGTGGTGGTGGTGACGACATGGGCGTGCGGCACCGGGTTGGGGTGCAGACCGGCCGCGACCAGGCCCGCGAAGTGCGCCATGTCGACCATCAGGTACGCGCCGACCTCGTCCGCGATCCGGCGGAAGGCGGCGAAGTCCAGCTGGCGGGGGTAGGCGGACCAGCCGGCCACGATCAGCTTCGGCTGGGACTCCTTGGCGAGGCGCTCGACCTCCTCCATGTCCACGACGCCGCTCTCGTCGACGTGGTACGGGACCACGTTGTAGAGCTTGCCGGAGAAGTTGATCTTCATGCCGTGGGTCAGGTGACCGCCGTGGGCCAGGTTCAGACCCATGATCGTGTCGCCCGGCTTCAGCAGCGCGAACATCGCGGCGGCGTTCGCCTGGGCCCCGGAGTGCGGCTGCACGTTCGCGGCCTCGGCGCCGAACAGGGCCTTGATCCGGTCGATCGCGATCTGCTCGACGACGTCGACGTGCTCACAGCCGCCGTAGTAGCGGCGGCCCGGGTAGCCCTCGGCGTACTTGTTGGTGAGGACGGAGCCCTGCGCCTCCATGACGGCGACCGGAGCGAAGTTCTCCGAGGCGATCATTTCGAGGGTGGACTGCTGACGGTGGAGCTCGGCGTCGACGGCGGCGGCGACGTCCGGGTCCAGCTCGTGGAGGGAGGAGTTCAGAAGCGACATCAGGGGGTCCCTTAAGGTCTCAGTTGCCGGAGAACGCGGTGTACTCGTCGGCGGAGAGCAGGTCGGCCGGCTCCTCCGCGACGCGCACCTTGAACAGCCAGCCGCCCTCGAAGGGAGCGGAGTTCACCAGCGAGGGGTCGTCCACGACGTCCTGGTTGGCCGCCGTCACCTCTCCGGTCACCGGCGAGTACAGATCGCTGACGGACTTGGTCGACTCCAGCTCACCGCAGGTCTCGCCCGCGGTCACCGTGTCGCCGACCTCCGGAAGCTGGGCGTAGACGACGTCACCGAGCGCGTTGGCCGCGTACTCCGTGATGCCGATCGTGGCCACGCCGTCCTCGAGGGCCGACAGCCACTCGTGCTCCTTGCTGTACCGCAGCTGCTGGGGGTTGCTCATGACCTGAATTCTCCTGTACGCGGGGGAGTGCTGATGAACGGTGGTCTTACGGTGTGAGACGGAGGTACGTCACTTCCGTGACGTCCGCGCGCGGTGCGAAGGCCCGGGTTCTCCCGGGACGTCACTTCTGGCGCTTGTAGAACGGCAGTGCGACGACCTCGTACGGCTCGTGCGTGCCGCGGATGTCCACGCCCACGCCCTCGGTGCCCGGCGCGGCGAAGGCCGCGTCCACGTAGGCCATGGCGATCGGCCTGCCCAGGGTCGGGGACGGGGCGCCGGAGGTGACCTCGCCGATCACCTTGCCGTCGGCGACGACCGCGAAACCGGCACGCGGCACCCGGCGTCCCTCGGCGATCAGGCCCACCAGCTTGCGCGGCGGAGCGGTCTCGGCGCGTTCGGCGGCGGCGGTCAGCGCCGCGCGCCCGACGAAGTCGCCCTCCTTCTCGAACTTCACGACCCGGCCCAGACCCGCGTCGAACGGGGTGAGCGCGGTCGTCAGCTCGTGCCCGTACAGCGGCATGCCCGCCTCCAGGCGCAGCGTGTCCCGGCAGGAGAGCCCGCACGGGATCAGACCGTGCGGGGCGCCGGCCTCGGTCAGCGCCCGCCACAGCTGCTCGGCGTGCTCGGGCGCCACGAACAGCTCGAAGCCGTCCTCGCCGGTGTAGCCGGTGCGGGCGATGAGCGCCGGGACCCCGGCGACGGTGCCCGGCAGGCCCGCGTAGTACTTCAGCCCGTCCAGGTCGGCGTCGGTGACGGCCTTCATGATGGCGGGGGACTCGGGGCCCTGGACGGCGAGCAGCGCGTAGGCGTCCCGGTCGTCGCGCACCTCGGCGTCGAAGCCGCTGACGCGCTCGGTGAGGGCGTCCAGCACGATCTGGGCGTTGCCCGCGTTGGCGACGACCATGTACTCGCTCTCGCCCAGGCGGTAGACGATCAGGTCGTCCACGATCCCGCCGTCCTCCCGGACGATCATCGTGTAGCGGGCGCGGCCGTTGCCGACGGTGGCGATGTTGCCCACCAGTGCGTAGCTCAGGAAGGCGGCGGCCTCCGGGCCGGTGACGGTGATCTCGCCCATGTGCGACAGGTCGAAGAGGCCGGCCCGGGTGCGTACGGCGTTGTGCTCGTCGCGCTCACTGGCGTACCGCAGGGGCATGTCCCAGCCCGCGAAGTCGGTCATGGTGGCGCCGAGCGAGCGATGCAGGGTGTCGAGGGCGGTGAGACGGGGGGCAGTGCTCATGGATACGGCTCCAGGGCATGACGACGTCAGGACGAATCCTCCCCATCTGTCATCGGAACCTGAGAGGTTCGCCGATAGCCCCCGACGGGGTATGCCCCTGGAGGGCGCCCCGGATCAGGGGGCTCGGCTTGCACCTTGGGTGGAGCCGTGGAACGGCTCGCTTTTCAGATCTGCCTCATCCGCGCGGTACGGGGCCTGAGAGATTCAAGGGAGGATCTTGCTCCTTCGGCGCCCGGCTCACAGTGTGGCCGGAACTCTCCCGCGCGGATTCGAACGGCCGGTATGCAGTTGGCGGGGTCATCATCGCATGCCTCGGGGGAGAGTGGGGGGTCCGGTCCCCATGCAGGTGAACACGGCTGGGAAAGGACCGGGAGCGGTTGTGCCCCATTGCCTTTTCTTTACACTTCAGGAGCAGGCGTGGGGGACACGACGGCAGGGGGATGGGCGATGACGTTGCAGCGGTCGGCACCGACCGCGGGGGTCGCGCACGGCGCGATGCCCGCACAGCCCGGCGCTCCCGTGCGGGAGCTGCTGACGGAGGGCGCACCGGTCGTACGCGACCTGCGCGGGCGCGCCGGCCGCGCCCCGTACAGCCTCGACCTCACCGCCGGTGACGTCGTCGTGGTCTCCGGGCTCCCCGGCAGCGGGAAGTCGACGCTCATCCGGCGGGCCGTGCGGGGCCGCGCCATCGACTCCCAGAACACCCGGGACAGCTGGGCCGCCGCCCTGCCCGGTTTACTGCCCTACGCCCTCTACCGCCCCCTGGTCCGCGCGGCGCACTACCTCGGCCTCTGGAAGGCCCTGCGCTCCGGTGAGTCCGTGGTCGTGCACGACTGCGGCACGCAGACCTGGGTACGGCGCTGGCTCGCCCGGCACGCCGTGAGCCGGGGCCGCACCCTGCACCTCGTCCTGCTCGACGTGACGCCCGAGGTGGCGCGCCAGGGGCAGCGCGAGCGCGGGCGCGGCGTCTCCGGCTACGCCTTCGCCCGCCACCGGCACGCGGTCGCCCGGCTGCTCCGCGACACCGAACAGGGACTGCTGCCCGCCGGCTGCACCTCCGCGGTGCTGCTGGACCGCGAGGCCGCGGGAGCGCTCGGCCGGATCTCCTTCACGGCCGACGGGGCTCCCCCCGCCCGCTGACCGTTAAGGTGCTGGCCGGAGCAGCGGCCGCCGGGTGCGGCCGAGGCGGTGGAGAGAGGGCACAGAGGCAGTGGACATTCCGGCACCCGCACCGGCACACCCCCAGCAGGGGTGGCCCGCCAACGAGCTCGAAGAGGTGCTGACGGCCTCGCTCGGCGTCCCCGACGCGGGCGGTCGCCTGGTCGAGGTGCTCGGCCGCAGCTCCGTCTGGGTGCCGCTGCCGAACGGCGGCACCCCCGCCAGCGCGGACCTCGACCTGCCGATGATGGAGATCGGCGGGGCGGCCTTCGTCCCCGTCTTCAGCTCCGAGGCCCAGTTCCTCAGCTGCGTCGGCAGCCACATGTCCTTCACCGTCGCGCCCGCCCGCGACTTCGCCCGGGGCCTGCCCCCCCAGGTCGGCATCGCCGTGAATCCGGGCGGCGCGGTCGGCATACCGCTTCCGCCGCCCGCCGTCGCCGAGCTCTGCCGGGCCGGCCGCACCGCCCTGGACGGGCCCGCCACCGGCGGCCGGGTCCGGCTGTTCGAGCCGGACTGGCAGCACGACCCGGTCGACTTCCTCGCCGCCGTCTCCGAGGAGTTCGAGGCCACCGGAGTCGTGAGCACCGCACGCCGGGCGCTGGCCAGCATCGAGGGCGGCGACCCGGTCCTCTTCGTCGGCGTCGAGTTCGCCGGCTGGGACGGCGCGGGACAGAGCGCGCCCATGGACGCCATCGGCCGCGCGCTCGGCCGGGTCCAGGTGCCCTGGCCGGTCAACCTGGTCCTGCTGGACGTGGCGGAGGACCTCGTCGGCGACTGGATGCGGGAGAAGGTGCGCCCGTTCTACCGGCGCGAGGGCCACTGACCCACCGCCGCGGGGGCGCCTGAGAGCCACGGGACCGGTCACCGCCGGACCGGGACGTCAAGTCGGTGCCAGAATCGGCGCATAAGCTGGTTTGATGGCGTGGTCGCTCCCGTGTGCCCGGGGGCGGTGGCGCGAAAGCGACGGATCGACGAGGGGCGGAACCCAGAGTGAGTGCGTCAGGCACCGCGGCGGCCAGTGGGGCCTTCCCCGATCGGGCGGAGTCGAGTGCCTCGGGGAAGGTCGAGCACCTGCTGCGCCAGGTGACGCCGGGGCGTTACGACGCCTACGAGGCGCTGCTCGCCGCGGTCGCCGAGGGCCGGGTCTGGATGCTGCTCTGGCACGGCACGGCCGGCTCACCGGACGCCCAGTACGGGAACATGGAGATCGACGGCCTGGGCTACGCCCCCTGCGTCACCTCCGCCCAGGAGCTCTCCGCCAGTGGCTGGAACCGGGCCCACGAGCTGGTCACCGGACGCGACATCGCCCGCGCCCTGTTCCCCGACCGCTGGGGCATCTGGCTCAATCCGCACGCCCCGGGCGGCGGCGTCGGCATCCCCTGGCTCGACCTGCGGCGCGTCGCCACCGGCCTGGACCGGCTGCCCGCCGGACCGCTCCGGCTCTCCGAACCCGCCATCGAGCTCCCGCAGTTCTACGCCCTGCTCACCCAGAACGCCCACCGCACCCCGGCGATCCGCTCCCTGCGCCGCGCCTGGGTGCACCCCGCGGTCGGCGTCCCGTATCTCGCGATCGGCCTCGACCTCTACGACACCGGCCGAGCCTCCGTCGAATCGGTGCGGGAGATGATGCGGCAGTCGGTCGGCGCGGTCCCCGAGGGGCTGCCGGTCTCCACCGTCGCCCTGTCGGACGAGTACGACCCGGTCGGCATGTGGCTGCGTGCGAACGCCCGCCCGTTCTACGACCGCGAGGCGCACGCCCCCGCCGGTCCGCCGCCCCTCGCGGCCCCCGGCTACGGATACCCGCCCCAGCCCCGCTGATCCGCGCCGACCCGGCACGGCGCCTTTCGTCCGGATCGTGCCGGGCGCGCTGGGCCCCGCCATGGCCCCGGCCGAGGGTCCATGGTCACCCTCCGTCGAACACCCCTTGATGTCCGGCTTGTTAACCGCCCGCGTGAGGATGTCCCGGAACTGGACGGTTTGTTAACTGTCCGGGTCTCGACTAGGTCTCACCGCTATCCGGACTGTTCTCTTGCGGCGGGCACCGTCTGTAGTGTGCGGCCATCAAACCTCACCACATGGCGAACCAGGGGTGGACCCATGCGAATATTCAAGTCCCGGGCTGCCCGGGCGGTCACGACGGCGGTCGCCGTCGCTCTGATCGCCACGGGCTGTTCCAGCGAGCGGGACGAGGGCGGCTCCAAGGGGGGCGACAAGGACACCTTCGTCTTCGCCGGAGCCGGTGACCCCGGTTCCCTCGACCCGGCCCTCGCGAGCGACGGCGAGACGTTCCGCGTCACCCGTCAGGCCTTCGAGGCGCTCCTGGAGCACGAGCCCGGCGGCAGCAAGCTCGTCGGCGGTCTCGCCGAGAAGTGGGAGAGCGACCCGGCCGGCAAGGTCTGGACGTTCAACCTGCGCCAGAACGTCAAGTTCCACGACGGCGAGGCGTTCAACGCCGCCGCGGTCTGCGCGAACTACGACCACTGGTTCAACTGGAAGGGCACGTACCAGTCCAGCGCGGTCTCCTACTACTGGCAGACCATCATGGGCGGGTTCGCGAAGAACGAGGACGCCGAGGCGCCCAAGCCCAACTACAAGTCCTGCACCGCCAAGGACGAGAACACGGCCGTCATCGAGGTGAACGAGCCCTCGGCGAACCTGCCGGGCGGATTCTCCCTCCAGGCGCTGGCGATCCACTCGCCGAAGGCCATCAAGGAGTACGAGAAGCAGGACGCGACCGCCAAGGGCGACGCGATCACGTACCCCAAGTACAGCCAGGAGGCCGGCACGGTCGCCGGCACCGGCCCGTACAAGATCACGAAGTGGAACAAGGGGAACAAGGAAGTCTCCCTGGAGCGCTTCGACGACTACTGGGGCGACAAGGCCAAGGTGAAGAACCTGGTCTTCCGCACCATCTCCACCGAGGAGACCCGCCGCCAGGCGCTCCAGGCGGGTGACATCGACGGCTACGACCTGGTCGCGCCGGCCGATGTGACGACCCTGGAGAAGGAGGGTTACGAGGTCCCGACCCGTGACGTCTTCAACATCTTCTACCTCGGCATGAGCCAGTCGGCGAACCCGGCGCTGAAGAAGCCCGAGGTCCGTCAGGCGATCACGCACGCCATCGACCGCGAGAACCTCGTCAACACCCAGCTGCCCGAGGGCGGCAAGGTCGCGACCCAGTTCATGCCCGACACGGTCGCCGGCTACTCGGACAAGGTGAAGACGTACCCGTTCGACACCGCCAAGGCGAAGGACCTCCTCAAGCAGGCCGGCGAGGAGAAGCTCTCCATCGACTTCTGCTACCCGACCGAGGTCACCCGCCCGTACATGCCTGCCCCGCAGGACATGTTCGAGCTGATGAAGGCCGACCTGGAGAAGGCCGGCATCACCATCAAGCCGAAGGCCATGAAGTGGGCCCCGGACTACCTCGACGCCACCGAGGCGGGCTCCTGCGCCCTGCACATGCTCGGCTGGACCGGTGACTTCAACGACGGCTACAACTTCATCGGCACCTGGTTCGCCGGACCGGACAAGCAGTGGGGCTTCAAGGACCAGAAGGTCTTCGACGCCGTGAACGCCGCCTCCAAGGTCACCGACCCGGCCGCCCGCACCGCCGCGTACCAGAAGGCCAACGAGGCGATCGCGGAGTACGTCCCGGGCGTGCCGATCTCGTCCTCGCCGCCGGCCATCGCGTTCGCCAAGAACGTCAACCCGCCGAAGGTCTCCCCGCTGACGCAGGAGAACTTCGCCGAGGTCTCCTTCAAGTAATCGCACACCAGCGGGTCCGCCCGGCCACAGCAACCAGGTGGCCGGGCGGACCCGCATCGACGCACGTGAGAAAGGGGCATGCGGGGTGCTGCGACTCGTCGTAAGAAGACTTCTCCAGCTCATTCCCACCCTGCTCGGCCTGTCGGTCCTGCTGTTCCTCTGGCTGAACCGACTGCCCGGCGGACCCGCCTCAGCGATCCTGGGCGAGCGGGCCACCGAAGCCGAAGTAGCGAGAATCAACCGGGCACTCGGGCTCGACGAGCCGGTCCACGTCCAGTACTGGCGGTTCCTCAAGCGCATCTTCGAGCTCGACCTCGGAACCTCCACCCAGACCGGCCAGCCGGTGTGGGACGAATTCACCCTGCGCTTCCCGGCCACCGTGGAGCTCAGCGTCGCCGCGATCCTGATCGCCGTGGTCGTGGGCATCCCGATGGGCTACCTGGCGGCCAAGCACCGCGGCGGCTGGCTGGACGTCGCCTCCGTCTCCGGATCGCTGCTCGGCATCTGCATCCCGGTCTTCTTCCTGGCCATGCTGCTGCGCGGGATCTTCTCCGTGGAGCTGGGCTGGTTCCCGAGCCAGGGCCGGCTCACCACCGGACTCAACGCCACCGACGTCACCGGATTCGCCGTCCTGGACGGCCTGTTGACCGGAGAGTTCGACGCGAGCTGGGACGCGATCATGCACTTGATCCTGCCCGCCGTCGCCCTGGCCTCGATCCCGCTGGCCGTCATCGTCCGGATGACCCGCGCCAGCGTCCTGGAGGTGCTCGGCGAGGACTACATCCGCACGGCCGAGTCCAAGGGCCTCGACAAGAAGACCGTGCGCGGTCGCCACGTACTGCGCAACGCCCTGCTGCCCGTGATCACCGCGGTCGGCCTGCTGACCGGCAGCCTGCTCTCCGGCGCGGTGCTCACCGAGTCCGTCTTCGACTTCGGCGGCATCGGCTCCTTCATCCGTACCGCGATCGACGGCCGCGACTACCCGGTCCTCGTCGGGTTCATTCTCTTCATCGCGATGGTGTACGTGCTGATCAACCTGCTGGTCGACCTCGCGTACAGCATCATCGACCCGAGAGTGCGGGTGCACTGACGTGACGATCCTGACCAACAAAGCAGACAAGATCGACCGTCTCGCCGAGCTGACGCAGAGCTCGGAGACCGTCGCCGGCAGCAGCCTGTGGCGCGAGGCGTTCCGCCGGATGCGGTCCAGCAAGATGGCGATCATCGGCGCGGCCATCATCGCCGCGTTCGTCCTCGTCGCGATCGTCGGACCGATGCTGGCCCCGCACGGGCCCACCGCGCAGAACTGGCGCAGTGAAGTCTTCCCCAACCAGGGCAAGTTCGTCGGCATGCGCGGCGAGAACTGGTTCGGCCTGGACCACCTGGGCCGCGACATGTTCTCCCGCTGGCTCGTCGGGGCCCGGCAGACGCTGCTCGTCGGTGTCGTCTCGATGCTCATCGGCCTGATCGTCGGCGCGCTCGTCGGTGTGCTCTCCGGAGCCGCCGCCACCCTCGGCGGCAAGGTCGGCCGACGCGTCGACACCGTGATCATGCGCTTCACCGACATCATGCTGTCGCTGCCCTCGCTGCTGCTCGCGGTCTCCATCGCCGCCGTGCTCGGCCAGTCGCTGACCACCGTGATGATCGCCGTGGGTGTCGTCCAGATCCCCATCTTCGCCCGCCTGCTGCGCGGTTCGATGCTGGTCCAGGGCGGCGCGGACTACGTGCTGGCCGCGAAGGCGGTCGGCATCCGGCGCAAGCGGATCGTGCTCACGCAGATCCTGCCCAACTCGCTCAGCCCGGTGATCGTCCAGGCCACGCTGAGCCTGGCCACCGCGATCATCGAGGCCGCGGCCCTGTCCTACCTGGGTCTCGGCAACCCCGACCCGGCCGTGCCCGAGTGGGGCGTGATGCTCTCCCAGGCGCAGCGCTTCTTCGACAACGAGCCGATGATGGCCGCCTATCCGGCCATCGGGATCATCATCACCGCCCTCGGCTTCACCCTGCTCGGCGAGTCCATGCGCGAGGCCCTCGACCCGAAGTTGCGAGGCTGAAGTCCCATGTCACTTCTCTCCGTTGAGGAACTCAGCGTCACCTTCACCGCTCGCGGCCGCAAGGACGCCACGGCCGTGGACGGTGTCTCCTTCGCCGTCGACCAGGGCCAGGTCGTGGGCCTGGTCGGCGAGTCGGGCTGCGGCAAGTCCGTCACCTCGCTCGCCCTGATGGGGCTGCTGCCCCGCAAGGGCGTGCGCGTCGGCGGCCGTGCCGAGTTCGACGGCCAGAACCTGCTGACCATGAACGAGCGCAAGCTCCGCGACATGCGCGGCAGCCAGCTGGCGATGATCTTCCAGGACCCGCTGTCCTCGCTGAACCCGGTCGTCCCGATCGGCGTCCAGGTCACCGAGATCCTCGAGCGCCACCGCGGGCTGAAGGGCGAGAAGGCCCGCAAGGAAGCCGCGTCGCTGCTCGACCGGGTCGGCATCCCCGACCCGGACCGGCGGCTCAAGGAGTATCCGCACCAGCTCTCCGGCGGTATGCGCCAGCGGGCGCTGATCGCCATGGCGGTCGCCTGCGCGCCCCGGCTGCTGATCGCCGACGAGCCGACGACGGCACTCGATGTGACCATCCAGGCGCAGATCCTGGAGCTCCTGAAGGAACTGGTCGACCAGGAGGGCACCGCCCTGCTGATGATCACGCACGACCTCGGCGTCGTCGCCGGCCTCTGCGACGAGGTCAACGTCCTGTACGCGGGACGGGCGGTGGAATCGGCGGGCCGCCGCGAGCTGTTCGCCCACCCCACCCACCCGTACGCGCACGGGCTGCTCGGCTCCATCCCGCGGCTGGACGCACCGCGCGGCGAGCCGCTCAACCCGATCCGCGGCTCCATCAACGACAAGATCGCCTGGGCCGACGGCTGCGCGTTCGCACCCCGGTGCGACCACTACACGATGGAGTGCCTCACCGGCACCCCCGAACTGACCGAACCACGCGCGGCCGGGCACCAGGTGCGCTGCGTCAACCCGGTCCTGCCCACAGCGGAGGTCCCGGCATGAGCCTTCTCGAACTGGACGACGTCAAAGTCCACTTCCCGGTCAAGAAGGGCCTCTTCTTCGACCGTACGGTGGGCCACGTCTACGCCGTCGACGGCGTCTCGCTGTCCATCGAGGCCGGTCAGACGTACGGCCTGGTCGGCGAGTCGGGCTGCGGCAAGACGACGCTCGGCCGGGCGGTCCTGCGGCTGAACGACATCACCGACGGCGGGGTCGTCTTCGACGGCACCGACCTGGCGAAGCTGCCGGGCGAGGAGATGCGGGCCTTCCGCCGCCGCCTCCAGATGGTCTTCCAGGACCCGCTGGGCAGCCTCAACCCCCGGCAGAACATCGAGTCGATCCTGTCCGAGGGCATGGCCGCCCACGGCATCGGCAAGGACCAGACGGAGCGCCGGGAGAAGATCAAGGCCATCCTCGCCAAGGTCGGCCTGCCGTCCAACGCGCTCTCCCGCTACCCGCACGAGTTCTCCGGCGGCCAGCGCCAGCGCATCGGCATCGCCCGCGCCCTGGTGCTGGAGCCGGACGTGATCATCTGCGACGAGCCGGTCTCCGCGCTCGACGTCTCGGTCCAGGCGCAGGTGATCAACCTGCTGGAGGAGCTCCAGGAGTCCCTGGGCCTGACCTACCTGGTGATCGCGCACGACCTCGCCGTGGTCCGGCACATCTCGGACGTCATCGGGGTGATGTACCTCGGCGGGCTCGTCGAGGAGGCCCCGAGCGACGCGCTGTACGCGGGGCCCCGGCACCCGTACACCAAGGCGCTGATGTCGGCGGTCCCGGTGCCCGACCCGGAGGTCGAGGACCGTCGCGAGCGGATCCTGCTCCACGGCGACCTGCCCTCCCCGGCGAACCCGCCGACCGGCTGCCGGTTCCACACCCGCTGCCCGTGGGTGCAGGAGACCAAGTGCGCCACGGAGCGCCCGCCGCTGCTGGACACCGGCGACGGGCACAAGGTGGCCTGCCACTTCACGGCCGAGATCGAGGCCGGGACGGTGAAGCAGACCCTGGCCACGGGCATCGAGGCGGTCACCGGCACGGAAACGGTGGCTGCCGAAGCGGTGGAGACCGCGGAGGGCGAGACCCCCGCCGGGAAGCCGGCGGCGGCCGGGGCCCCCGCCGAGGAGCCCGCGACCGTACCGGCCCAGGCCGACGCGGACGCCACCGAACAGACGGAGGGCAGCCCCAAGGCGTAGGACCGGCACAATTGCCCGGTGCTCACCGAACTGTTCACGCCCTCCGTCCAGCATGCGCTCGATCTCGTCGGGATCTTCGTCTTCGCGATCTCGGGCGCCCTGCTCGCCGTCCGCAAGAACTTCGATGTCTTCGGCATCGCGGTCCTCGCGGAGGTGACAGCGCTGGGCGGAGGGCTGTTCCGTGACGTGATGATCGGCGCGATCCCGCCCGCCGCCTTCACCGACCTCGGCTACTTCACCACCCCGCTCGTCGCCGCCGTCCTGGTCTTCTTCCTCCACCCGCACGTGGAGCGGATCCAGGTCGGCGTCAACGTCTTCGACGCGGCGGGGCTCGGCCTGTTCTGCGTGACCGGCACGGTCAAGGCGTACGAGTACGGCCTCGGGCTCACCGCGTCGGCGGCGCTGGGCCTGGCCACCGCGGTCGGCGGCGGTGTGCTGCGCGACGTGCTGGCCAACGAGGTGCCCTCCCTGCTGCGCTGGGACCGCGACCTGTACGCGGTGCCGGCGATCGTCGGCGCGACCATGGTCGTCCTGTGCATCCGCTTCGACACCCTGAACGCCCTGACCAGCGGTCTGGCGGTGATCGCCGCGTTCGTCCTGCGGCTGCTGGCACTGCGCTTCCACTGGCGGGCGCCCCGCGCGTACAACCGCTCCTCGGCGCGGGCCGAGGAGGGCTCGGCGGCCACCTAGGTCCTGCCGTCGGCGCGGTGATCCGGCTCTCAAAAAGCTACCGCTCAGTAGTGAGGTGCATGTACCGTGCATGCCATGGCACAGGCAGCGACTGAGGCGGCGCAGACCGCACCCGCAACCATCGGCGACAGCGAGTTCGACCGGGACACCGCGGTCACCCTGCGCGAGGAAGGCGTCTACGACGCCGAGCTCTCCGCGGGCTGGACCATCATCCACGCCGTCAACGGCGGCTACCTGCTGGCCCTGCTCGGGCGGGCCCTGGGCGAGGCGCTGCCCCACGCCGACCCGTTCTCCGTCTCCGCGCACTACCTCACCGCCTCCGTGCCCGGCCCCGCCGTGATCCGCACCCAGGTGGTCCGCGCCGGCCGCACCCTCTCCACCGGTCAGGCCTCCCTCTTCCAGTACGCCGAGGACGGCAGCGAGATCGAGCGCATCCGCGTCCTGGCCACCTACGGGGACCTGGACGCGCTCCCCGACGACGTCCGCACGACGGCCCTGCCGCCCGCCATGCCCGACCGGGACCACTGCCTCGGCCCGAGCGACGGCGCGCCCAAGATCCCCGGCAGCTCCGCCATCACCGACCGCCTGGACATCAAGCTGGACCCGGCGACCGTCGGCTGGGCCGTCGGAGCCCCGTCCGGCAAGGGCGAGATGCGCGGCTGGTTCGGCCTGGCCGACGGTCGCGACCCGGACGCGCTGTCGCTGCTGCTCACCGTGGACGCCCTGCCGCCGACCTCCTTCGAACTGGGCCTGACCGGCTGGACCCCCACCGTCGAGCTGACCACCCACATCCGCTGCCGCCCCGCCCCGGGCCCGCTCCGCGTCTCCATCACCACCCGCAACCTCGCGGGCGGCTTCCTGGAGGAGGACGCGGAGGTCTGGGACAGCGCCGACCGCCTCGTCGCCCAGTCCCGCCAGCTGGCCAAGGCCCCGCGCGCGGCCTGAGCCCGCGCCTCACTCCCAGGCGGCGGACTCCGGATCGACGCCGTGGGCCCCGGCGTTCGCCGCGATCACCTCGTACAGCCAGCCGCCGAGTCCCGGCGCGACCGCGTCGTAGTGCGCGACGTAGCCGGGATCGGTGACGAACGTCCGGCCGATGCAGACCTGCATGGCGTACGTGCAGTCGAAGTACGTCGAGATCTGCGCGCGGTGCCGCTCCGCGAGGGCGTCCGCAGCCCCGGACCCGGGCGCGACGCCCGCACGGTACGCGGCGGCGAGGTCGGCGGACAGGGCCTCGACGGCCGCCGCCACGCCCTCCCAGTCCTCGCGGTCCATCGCGGCGGCCCGCTCCGCGTACTGCGCCCACTGCGCCGTGCCGCCCCAGCGCTCCTCGGCCTCCTCGGTCCGGGCCGGCTCCCAGTCGGCCCCGAAGATCTCCACCTGCTCCTCGGGCGTCAGCCGGATCCCCGGCTTCGACTCCAGGAGCATGCGGTCCACCGCGCCCACCATCCGCTCCAGCCGGGAGATCCGCCCCGCGAGCTGCCCACGCTGCCGCCGCAGATGCTCGCGCGCGTCGACCTCCGGGTCGTCCAGGAGGCGCCCGATCGCGGCGAGCGGGAGACCGATCTCCCGGTAGACCAGGACCCGGTGGAGCCGGGCGACGTCGTCGTCCCCGTACACCCGGTAGCCGGCCCTCGTGCGGCCCCCCGGACGCACGAGCCCGATCGCGTCCCAGTGGTGCAGCGTCTTCACGCTGACCCCGACGAGGCCGGCGGTCCGCCCGACGGTCAGCCCCTCGGCGGGCGGTTCCCCGGGGCGCCGGTCCTCGTCGCTCATCGCTCCAGTCTCGCGCAACCGGTCACGCGCCGGTCGGCACACCGGCGTTCGCGAGGACCTCCCGGGCGGGCAGGGCGACGCTCGCGGCCGCGGTCAGCCCGGAGGCCGCGAGGTGGGCGTCGGCGAAACGCAGGCCGGCCGCGTACCCGGCGAAGTCCGGCAGCCCGACCGGCTCCTGGCCCAGGTGGAGTGCGGTGCGGTTGCCGAAGACGTACGGGGACAGGTTCCCCATGCCCGCGACGTCGATCCCGGCCGCCACCTTCGCGCAGGCGTCGTCCAGCTCCGCGCCGGACAACGAGGTCGCCCAGGGGCCCATGGCGTCCTCGCCCGCCAGCTCCCGCACGAAGGCCTCGGCCAGCCCTTCGGCCACGACCTGCTCGCCCACCGTGACCGCCGCCGGGTCCCAGTCCACGTTGGCGTAGCGGACGTTGTGGTGCAGCTCGTGGGCGGCGGCGTGCTCGATCTTGGCGAGCCCGGTCGCGGTGGGCCACATCATCAGCAGGATCGCGCCCGGGATGCCGCCGAGGCCGAAGTAGCCCTGGTTGAGGTGGATCATCGGGTCGTCCGGGTCGCCGAGCACCAGAACCACGTGCACGGTCCCGGCGGTCCGCGCACCGGGCGCCGCCGCGCCCAGGCGTTCCCGCGCGGCGGCGAGGGACTCCTCGATCCGCTGCCACACCCGGGCCTCCCGCATCCGTTCCAGGGCCGCCGGAAGGCGCGGGTCGTCCCGGTCGAGCGGGAACCCGCTGCCCGCACGGTGCTGCTCGACGAGGTCCCCGACCCCCACCGCGCCCATCACCTCCTGCAGCGGGGCGAGCATCTCGCGCAGGGCGTCGGGCCGTCGGGCGACGGGGCGGCGCAGGAGGTCGAGGTGGGCGGAGGCGGTGTCATGGACGACGATCTTCATACCGGGGGACCGTAGGGCCTCCTGTTACGGGAGGGTCAAGGGCGGTCAAGGACGGTCAGGGGTGGCCGGGGGCGGTCAGGGGCAGCCGAGGACGGTCGGCTTCCCCCGCGGTCACCCCTCGTCCAGCCAGTGCTCGCGGCCGATCGAGACCAGCCGCAGCCGACGCCGGGCCACCCGGACGACCTCCCGCTCGCCCGCCGGGCCCGCCTCCAGCAGGGCCGACGCGGTGATCACCATGTGGTCCACATAGAGGCCGCCCAGCATCAACAGGTCCTCCGTGCTCCACCCGGCCGACGCCGGCTCCTCGCGCAGCGCGAGCGCCACCTCCTCGGCGAACCGCCGCAGTTGCGCGGCGATGGCCACGCGCACCGGTCCCACTCCGCCGTGCTGTTCCCGCGCGATGAACCGGAAGTGCGCCGGCTGTGCGCCGACATGACTCGCTATCACCCGCACGCTGCGGTCGAGGCGTTCCTCGCTGTCGCCCGTCTCCGCGAGCACCGCGGCGATCAGCCCGTGCAGACTGCCCAGGGTCTCCTCGACCAGGGCGACGCCGAGCGCCGCGGTGTCCTCGAAGTGCCGGTAGAAGGCGGTCGGGGTCACCCCGGCGGCCCGGGTGACCTCCCGCAGGCCCAGGCTGCTCAGGCTCTGGTGCTCCAGCAGGACGAGCGCCGCGTCCAGGAGGGACTGGCGCGTCCTGAGCTTCTGGGTCCGGCGGACTCCGGTGGGCGTGTGACTCATGCCATTCAGTAAACAACCGTTCTCCGGAGTGAGGAAGAGGACCGGGGTTTAGACTTGGCGGTCAGTGAACACTCGTACTCCGAACGGCTTTCCCCGTGACCGCCGAACGGTATGCGTCGTCGCACAGAGAGGTTCCACCGTGCTCGTCCTCGTCGCCGCGCTGCTTCTGCTGGGCATCGTCCTCGGGACGGTCGCCCACATCCCGTTGCCCCTCTCCCTGGCCGCCGCGACCGTGATCGGCTGCTGGCTGCTGATCTTCGCCGTGCGCGAGCGCGCGGCGCGCCGCACCCGCTGACCGGGCCGCCGCACCCGCACCCCACACCCGCACCCGCCGAGCCTGCCGTGTCCCGGACCGATCCGAAGGAGCTCGCACCATGACCCTCACCGACTTCCCCCGCCGCGTGACCGCCACGGACTCCGATGCCGATGCGGGCAGCCGAGTGGGCGGCGGGGCCGCCACCGGCGCCGAGGCCGCCGTCGCCTCCGTCCCCGCCGAGGATGCGGGCGCGCCCGCTCCCCGGGCCGCGGGCCGGGAGGCGGACGGTCTGGCCGTCGCCTCGTTCGTCCTCGGCCTTCTCGGGCTGCTGGTCTTCAACATCCTGCTCGGGCCCGCCGCGATCGTGATGGCGCTGCTGGCCCTGGCCCGCCGCACCGGCCGCCCGGGACGCGCCCGGCTGGGTCTCGCCCTGGGCGTCGCCGACCTCGCCGTGCTCGCGGCCCTGGTCGCCGCCAACGGCACGGTCTCCTGGAATCTCGGCGGCTGACGCGCCCGCCGACGCGGTCCCGCGAGCGTTTCCCCGTACCGGATCGGGCTCCGGGCGGGGCTTCCGGCGGGCCTCGGGACCGGTCCGCCCGCACCTGCCGCCCGCCGCCCGCGGGCGTGCGCGGGGGCCGGGCCGTGACGCGCCCGGCATGCGCCCCACCGCGGGCTCGTAGAATCGGCCCCACCATGGCTTACCTCGACCACGCCGCGACCACCCCGATGCTTCCCGAAGCGATCGAGGCGATGACCGCCCAGCTCTCCGTCACCGGCAACGCGTCCTCACTGCACGCCGCCGGACGCCGGGCCCGCCGTACCGTCGAGGAGTCCAGAGAAGCCCTCGCCGACGCCCTCGGCGCACGTCCCAGCGAGGTGGTCCTCACCTCCGGAGGCACCGAGGCCGACAACCTCGCCGTGAAGGGCCTCTACTGGTCCCGGCGCGACGCCGACCCCCGCCGCACCCGGGTCCTCGCCGGCCCCGTCGAACACCACGCGGTCCTGGACGCCGTCGACTGGCTCGCCGAGCACGAGGGCGCGACCGTCGACTACCTCCCGGTCGACCGCCACGGCCGGGTCCACCCCGAAGACCTGCGCGAGGCGATCCTCCGCGACCCCGACGACGTCGCGATGATCACGGTCATGTGGGCCAACAACGAGATCGGCACCATCATGCCGGTCCGCGAACTGGCCTCGGTCGCGGCCGAGTTCTCCATCCCCATGCACGCCGACGCGGTCCAGGCCTTCGGTCAGCTGGAGGTCGACTTCGCCCGCTCCGGACTGGCCGCGATGACGGTCAGCGGGCACAAGATCGGCGGCCCGTTCGGCATCGGCGCACTGCTGCTGGGCCGCGATCACACCCCCGTACCCGTCCTGCACGGCGGCGGCCAGGAGCGGCACGTGCGCTCCGGCACCCTGGACGTCCCCGCCGTCGCCTCCTTCGCGGTCGCCGGACGGCTCGCGGCCGAGCGGCGCGAGGAGTTCGCCCGGCGCGTCGGCTCCCTGCGCGACGAACTGGTGACCGCCGTACGCCTGGCCGTGCCGGACGCCGTGCTCGGCGGCGACCCGGACCCGGCCGGCCGGCTGCCCGCCAACGCCCACTTCAGCTTCCCGGGCTGCGAGGGCGACTCCCTCCTCCTGCTCCTGGACGCCCAGGGCATCGAATGCTCCACCGGCTCCGCCTGCACCGCCGGGATCGCCCAGCCCAGCCACGTCCTGCTCGCCACCGGCACCGATCCGGAACTGGCCCGCGGCACCCTGCGCTTCTCGCTCGGCCACACCTCGACCGAGGACGACGTGAAGGCCCTCGCCGAGGCGATCGGACCGGCGGTGGAGCGGGCGAGGACGGCCGGGCTCAGCTGAGGCCCGGCCGAGGGCGGGAGACCGCCGGGGAAGCCGCCGCTACGCCTTCGCCGACGGCGTGGGGGAGGGGCCGGGCGGCGCCGTCGCGGCCCGCCGCACCAACTCCATGTACCGGTCCCAGTCCCAGTGCGGACCCGGGTCCGTGTGGTCCGTGCCGGGCACCTCCACGTGCCCGATGATGTGCTCCCGGTCGACGGGTATGCCGTGCCGCGCGCAGATCGACGCCGTGAGCCGCGCCGAGGACGCGTACATCGCCTTCGTGAGGTCCTTCGGCCGGTCCACGAACCCCTCGTGCTCGATGCCGACGGCCCGCTCGTTGTACGCGCGGTTGCCCGCCTGGTACGCCACGTCCAGCTCGCGGATCATCTGGACCACCCGCCCGTCCTGCCCCACGATGTAGTGCGTCGCGGCCTGGTGGGCCGGGTCCTGGAACACCTTCACCGCACTGGCGAAACTGCCCTGGGTGACATGGATGATCACCCGGTCGACGGGGAAGTCGTCCGGCCGGTCCGCCCGCCGCCAGTTCGCCTCCGAGGCGGCCACCCAGGTCGCGCCCGGGTAGTCCAGCTCGCCCGGCTTCCGGGGCTTCTCGACCCCGGGCACCTGCCACCACAGGCGCTTGAGCTCGTCGCGCGCGAGCACGGCGGCGGTCCCGGCGGCCGCCACCGTCCCCCCGCCGATCAGCAGTGCG
Source organism: Streptomyces griseus (assembly GCF_900460065.1). Lineage (GTDB taxonomy): Bacteria > Actinomycetota > Actinomycetes > Streptomycetales > Streptomycetaceae > Streptomyces > Streptomyces griseus. The sequence continues at coordinate 102,043 of NZ_UAVD01000002.1, forward strand.
CGCCGGCTGACGCCGTCCGCGGGCTTCTTCCGCGAAGACGAGCCCGAAGACTTTCCCGAAGGCTTTCGCGCACCCCGGGTGCTCCCGTTGTTCCCCATGTGATCGTCAACGCATATCCGCGAGCGTTCGGTTCCCGGCGACCCGTACCCTGGAGGAGCTATGACTCAGACTTCCCAGCGCCCCCTGCGTGTCCTCGCCGCGATGTCGGGCGGCGTGGACTCCGCCGTCGCCGCGGCCCGCGCCGCCGAGGCGGGCCACGACGTGACCGGTGTCCACCTCGCCCTGTCCGCGAACCCCCAGTCCTTCCGGACCGGGGCGCGCGGGTGTTGCACCATCGAGGACTCCCGGGACGCCCGCCGCGCGGCCGACGTCATCGGTATCCCGTTCTACGTCTGGGACCTGGCGGAACGCTTCCGCGAGGACGTGGTCGAGGACTTCGTCGCGGAGTACGAGGCCGGGCGCACCCCCAACCCCTGCCTGCGCTGCAACGAGAAGATCAAGTTCGCCGCGCTGCTCGACAAGGCCCTCGCCCTCGGCTTCGACGCCGTCTGCACCGGCCACTACGCCACCGTCGTCCTCGCCGAGGACGGCAGCCGCGAGCTGCACCGCGCCTCCGACATGGCCAAGGACCAGAGCTATGTGCTCGGCGTCCTGGACGAGAAGCAGCTCGCCCACGCCATGTTCCCGCTCGGCGACACCCTCACCACCAAGGACGAGATCCGCGCCGAGGCCGAGCGCCGGGGCCTGGCCGTCGCCAAGAAGCCCGACAGCCACGACATCTGCTTCATCGCCGACGGAGACACCCAGGGCTTCCTGGCGAACCGCCTCGGCGGCCCGGCCGAGGGCGACATCCTCGACGAGTCCGGTACGAAGCTGGGCACCCACGAGGGCGCGTTCGGCTTCACCATCGGCCAGCGCAAGGGCCTGAAGATCGGCCACCCGGCCCCCGACGGCAAGCCGCGCTACGTCCTCGACATCTCCCCGGTGAACAACACGGTCACCGTCGGCCCCGTCGAGGCCCTGGACGTCACCGCCCTGACCGCCATCAAGCCCCGCTGGTGCGGAACGCCCCCGTCCGGCCCGGGTACGTACACCGCCCAGCTCCGCGCCCACGGCGGCGAGAGCGAGGTCACCGCCGAACTGGTCGACGGCACCGAGCTGAACGTCACCTTCACCGAGCCGGTCCGGGGCGTCGCCCCCGGTCAGGCGGTCGTCCTGTACGACGGGACACGCGTGGTCGGCTCGGCCACCATCGCCACGACCGTCCGGCGCGAGCGGGTGGCGACGGGCGGCTGAGCCCGGGGCCTCCCTCCGCCACGCGCAGCGCGGACCCGCCCACGGCGGGCGAAGGGCTCATGGCGGCCGGCGGGCGAAAGGACTCACGGCCTCCCGCCGGTACGCGTCGGGACAAGAGGAGTCACGAAGCCTGCCGACGCGCGCACGCGTCCCTCGCGAAGAACAGGGACCTACGACGCCTGCGGGTACCCGCACGCGTCCCTCGCGAAGAACAGGACCTACGACGCCTGCCGGTACACGTACGCGTCCTTCGCGAAGAACTCCGCCAGCACCGGCGCGATCACCTGGGGCGCCACCTCACGCATCTGGCCCGTCAGCGTGCGGTGCCGGCCGCGCGGCAGCGCCTCGGCCAGGGTCCGGGTCGCCGCGCGCGCCGGAGGGCTGCTGAAGCCGCCGCAGATCACCAGGGTCCGGGCCGCCACGGCCGCGAACCTCTCGACCGGGACCGCCCCGTCGCCCAGCAGGGCGTCGTCGTACGCCAGCGTGTGCGCCATCGCCTCCAGCTCCGCCCACAGCGCGGTGCGCCGCATCCGGGCGGCCGTCTCCTCCGCGACGCCCGTCATCGACAGGAACAGGTCCACCGCCCCGCCCCGGTCACCGGCCGCCAGCAGCCGGTGCAGCCGGGCCGTGCACCGGGCCTTGAACAGCAGCCCCGACGCGCCCGGCGTGTAGGGCGGCTCGTACACGGCGAGCAGCTCCACCGGCAGCCCGGCGGCGACCGCCTCTAGGGCCAGCGCCCCGCCCGCCGCCATCCCGAAGACCGACGCGCCGGCCCCGGCGGCCCCGACGACGGCGGTCAGGTCCTCGACCTCCCGCGCCGCGGACCAGCGCCCCGCCTCACCGCTCGCGCCCCGGCCCCGGCGGTCGTAGGTGAGCACCGTGAAGCGCGGCGCGAGCAGGGCGGCGAGCGGCGCGTCGGCCGCCGAGGCGCTCAGCGCCCCGCCGACCAGCACCAGCGGCGGGCCGTCGCCCTGGCGTCGATAGGCGATCGGCGTGCCGTCGGCGGAGAGAATCCTGTCCATGGGAGAGGAGACCGGGGCGGCCCCGGAAACTCATCGCTCCCCCCGGAAAAACTTCGCCGGCGGCCGTCGTGCGGTCAGCCGGCCACCGTCTCCGCCGCGTAGAAGCAGAAGTGGTCCTTGATCGCGGCGACTTCGGGCTTCGGATCCGGGTAGGCCCAGACGAGATCGGCGGCCCCGGGGCGGGACCAGTAGGAGGCGTCCCCCTTGAACGGGCAGTGGGTGGAGGTGTCCGAGGGGGCGAGCAGGTCGGTGCGGACGTCCTCGGGCGGCAGGTAGTAGCGGACCGGACAGCCGGTCTCGCGGAGCACGAGCGGACGGCGGCTCTCGGCCAGAAGCTGTCCGTCGTGCACCACCCGGACGTGCTCGGTGCCCGGCTCGACGGTGATGCGGTGTCCTCGCGTGGCAGTCATGCCTGGTGCAGCGGCGTACCCGCCCGAAATCTTCCCGCCCCACCGCTCCGGCCGGAACTCCGACCGGAACGAGGGAGTGATCGGGGGAGTGTCCGAGGCGGGTCGTACGGTTGGCCCATGAACATCTGCGTCTTCCTCTCCGCCGCCGACCTCGACGACCGCTACACCGTGCCCGCCCGCGAGTTCGCCGAGCTGCTCGGCCGGGGCGGGCACACCCTCGTCTGGGGCGGATCGGACAAGGGGCTGATGAAGGTCGTCGCGGACGGTGTGCAGGCGGCCGGGGGCCGGCTCGTCGGGGTGTCGGTCGAGTTCCTCGCCGCGAGCGCCCGCCCGAACGCCGACGAGATGGTCATCGCCCGCGACCTCGCCGAGCGCAAGGCGCTCCTCCTGGAGAAGGCCGACGCCGTCGTGATCATGGTCGGCGGGACCGGGACGCTCGACGAGGCCACCGAGATCCTGGAGCTGAAGAAGCACGGCAAGCACGTCAAGCCGGTCGTCCTGCTCAACACGGCCGGTTTCTACGACGGCCTGCGCCAGCAGTTCCAGCGCATGGAGGACGAGGGCTTCCTGCCCGTCCCCCTGACCGAACTGGTCTTCTTCGCCAAGGACGGCGTCGGCGCGCTCGCCTACCTGGAGGAGGCCGCGGGACTTCAGTGAGCGGTCCCGGGTCCAGAAGCGGCGCTCGCCCCCGGAGGAGACCGCCGGACTCCGGCGAGCGTCCCGGATCCGGGGCCTGTTTCGAACGTCCCGCCTGCTCGGCGACGCCGGGCACGCACGCTCGCCGCGTCGTCGGGGTCACCCCGGTTCATCCGGTGTCGGCGCGCTCCTCCGGCCGTGCGGTCGCGCGCACCCGACCCCGCGGGGCCGCCCTTCGGGCGACGACGGCAGCCTGACGACAGGACCTAGGATCGGCCCATGGCTACCCACCTCATCACCGGCGCCGGGTCCGGCATCGGCGCCGCTGTCGCCCGCCGTCTCCAGGAGCGCGGCGACGACGTCGTCCTGCTCGCCCGCGACGCCGGCCGGGCCAAGGAGTTCGCCGACCGCCACCCGGGCGCGGGCACGCTCGTCGGCGACCTCGGCAACCCCGACCGGCTGTCCTGGGCGTTCGGCCAGCAGTCCCTGCCCGAGCGGATCGACACCCTCCTGCACATCGCGGGAGTCGTCGAACTCGGCGAGGTCGGCGAGCTCACCCCCAAGGCCTGGCACTTCCAGCTCAACGCCAACCTGATCGCCCCCGCCGAGATCACCCGGCTCCTCCTCCCGCAGCTCCGCGTCTCCCAGGGCCACGTCCTGTTCGTGAACTCCGGGGCGGGCCTCGCCGCCCACGCCGGGTGGAGCGCGTACGCCGCGAGCAAGCACGGCCTCAAGGCGCTCGCCGACTCCCTGCGCCACGAGGAGCACGGCAACGGGGTGCGCGTCACCTCCGTCTACCCGGGCCGCACCGCCAGCCCCATGCAGGCCAAGGTGCACCAGCAGGAGGGCAAGGAGTACGACGCGGCCCGCTGGATCGACCCCGAGTCGGTGGCCACCACGATCCTGATGGCGATCGACCTGCCGCGCGACGCCGAGGTCAACGACCTCACCGTCCGCCCCGGCCGCTGACGGTCCCGGGGCGCCGGGCACCCGCGCCGGACCGTAGGCTTCCCGCGTGAGCGAGAAGAACGAGTTCAGCGGATGTCCGGCGACCGGCATCGGGTCGATGCCCGGAGGAGACGCGAGGGAGGCGGCGAAGACCGTCACCGGCTCCTTCGCCGACGGCCAGGGCATGCCGTACCTGGCGGAGCTGCCCGCGCGCGGCCCGGGCGCCGACATGATCGGCCGGACCGTCGGCCTGCTCGTCGAGATGTACGGACACCTCCAGCCGAGCGGCTGGCGGACCAGCGACCGGCCCGGCCGCGACACCCGCCGCGCCCGCTCCTGGCTGGGGGAGGACCTGGACGCCCTGGAGGAGTTCACCCAGGGGTACGAGGGCCTGCTCAAGGTCCAGGCCGTCGGCCCCTGGACGCTCGCCGCGGCACTGGAGCTGCGCGGCGGCGAGGCCATGCTGGCCGACCCCGGCGCCTGCCGGGACCTGGCCGGGTCCCTGGCCGAGGGGCTCCGCGCCCACCTCGCGGAGGTCCGCCGCCGGATGCCCGGGGCGAAGGTCGTCCTCCAGCTCGACGAACCCTCCCTGACCACCGTCCTGCTGGGCCGGGTCCGCTCCGCCAGCGGCTACCGCACCTACCGGGCCGTCGACCGCCAGATCGTCGAGGCCGCCCTGCGCGACGTCCTCGCCGCGGCGGGCGAGCACGGCACGACGCTCGTCCACTCCTGCGCCCCCGAGGTGCCGTACGCGCTGCTGCGCCGGGCCGGGGCCGACGGCATCTCGCTCGACTTCTCGTTGCTCACGGAGCGTGAGGAGGAGGCGATCGGGGAGGCCGTCGAGGGCGGCACCCACCTCTTCCTCGGCGTCGTGCCCTCCACGGACGCGGCTTCGGGGGGATTGTCGGACCCTGGCGGTAGCGTCATGGGGGTCAGGACGCTGTGGAGCAGGCTGGGGCTGGATCCGGGGACTCTCGCCGAGTCCGTCACGATCACCCCGTCGTGCGGGCTCGCGGGCGCGTCGCCCGCGTACGCCCGCACCGCGCTCGCCCACAGCGCCCGGGCGGCGAGGTCGCTCGCGGACAACCCGGAGTGACGGGGACGACGGGTACACAGGAGGACGGGACGATGGCGGGCGAGGATCGGGTGGAGCAGGAGAGCTCTGTGCCGGCGGACGTGCGGGAGAAGCACGCGCTGCTGGCCGAGCAGATCGAGGAGCACCGCTTCCGCTACTACGTGAAGGACCAGCCGGTCGTCAGCGACGCCGACTTCGACCGGCAGCTGCGCTCCCTGGAGGCACTGGAGGAGGAGCACCCGTCGCTGCGCACCCCGGACTCCCCGACCCAGAAGGTCGCCGGGCCCTACCGCACGGAGTTCACCTCCGTGGAGCACCGCGAACGCATGCTCTCGCTGGACAACGCCTTCGACGACGAGGAGCTGGCCGCCTGGGCGGACCGGGTCGCCAAGGACGTCGGCACGCCCGACCACCACTTCCTGTGCGAGCTCAAAGTCGACGGCCTCGCCGTCAACCTCACCTATGAGCACGGCCGCCTGACCCGGGCGGCGACCCGCGGCGACGGCCGCACCGGCGAGGACATCACCCCCAACGTGCGGACGATCGCCGAGATCCCGCACCGGCTGAAGGGCGAGGACATCCCCGCGCTCGTCGAGATCCGCGGCGAGGTCTTCTTCCCCATGGAGGACTTCGAGGAGCTGAACGCCCGGCTGGTCGCCGCCGACGACAAGCCCTTCGCCAACCCGCGCAACGCGGCGGCCGGTTCGCTGCGCCAGAAGGACCCGAAGGTCACCGCCACCCGCCCGCTGCACATGGTGGTGCACGGCATCGGGGCCCACGAGGGCCTGAGCATCGACCGCCTCTCCGCCGCCTACGACCTGCTCCACACCTGGGGCCTGCCCACCGCCCGGCACAACAAGGTCGTCGACTCCCTCGCCGGCGTACGGGAGTTCATCGCCCACTACGGCGAGAACCGGCACTCCGTGGAGCACGAGATCGACGGCGTCGTCGTCAAGCTCGACGAGATCCCGCTCCAGGGGCGCCTCGGCTCCACCTCGCGGGCCCCGCGCTGGGCCATCGCCTGGAAGTACGCCCCCGAAGAGGTCAACACCAAGCTGGTCAACATCCGCGTCGGCGTCGGCCGCACCGGCCGCGTCACCCCGTACGCCCAGGTCGAACCGGTCGAAGTGGCCGGTTCCGAGGTCGAGTTCGCCACCCTGCACAACCAGAACGTGGTCAAGGCCAAGGGCGTCCTCATCGGCGACACCGTGGTCATCCGGAAGGCCGGCGAGGTCATCCCCGAGATCCTCGGTCCCGTCGTCGACCTGCGCGACGGCACCGAGAAGGCCTTCGAGATGCCGACCCACTGCCCCGAGTGCGGCACGGAGCTGCGTCCGATGAAGGAGGCCGACATCGACCTCCGCTGCCCCAACGCCCGCACCTGCCCCGCCCAGTTGCGCGAACGCGTCTTCTACCTCGCCGGGCGCAAGAGCCTCGACATCGACCACTTCGGCTATGTGGCCGCCGCGGCCCTCACCCGGCCGCTGGAGCCCGCCGAGCCCGTCCTCAAGGACGAGAGCGACCTGTTCTCCCTCACCGTCGAGCAGTTGCTGCCGATCCGGGCGTACGTCCTGGACCAGGACAGCGGGCTGCCCAAGCGCGACCCGAAGACCGGCGAGGAGAAGATCGCGACGGTCTTCGCCAACCAGCAGGGCGAACCGAAGAAGAACGCGGTGGCCATGCTGGAGGGCATCGCCGCCGCCAAGGACGCCCCGCTCGCCCGGGTCCTCACCGGGCTCTCCATCCGGCACGTGGGCCCGGTCGCCGCCCAGGAGCTGGCCCGCCAGTTCCGTTCCATCGAACGGATCGACGAGGCGACCGAGGAGGAGCTGGCCGCCGCCGACGGCGTCGGGCCCACCATCGCCGCCTCCGTCAAGCAGTGGTTCGCCGAGGACTGGCACCGCGAGATCGTGCGCAAGTGGCGCGAGGCCGGGGTGCGGATGGCGGACGAGGGCTCCGACGAGGACGAGGGCCCCCGCCCCCTCGAAGGGCTCACCGTCGTCGTCACCGGCACCCTCGCCGGCCACACCCGCGACGGCGCGAAGGAGGCGCTCCAGGCGCTGGGCGCGAAGGTCGCCGGATCGGTGTCGAAGAAGACCGCGTTCGTGGTCGTGGGCGACAACCCGGGCTCCAAGTACGACAAGGCGATGCAGTTGAAGGTGCCGGTGCTCGACGAGGACGGATTCGCGATCCTGCTCGAACAGGGACCCGAACGTGCGAAGGAGGCGGCTCTGCCCGTCCCCGAGGCCGCGCCCGCGGCCGACCCGGAGAACAGCGGGGAGTAACCGCCCGCCGGACCCGTGTTCGCCCCCCGTTCTCCGGATCGAGACGCCTTCGAGACGCTTCCACGGCGTGGCGCGGCACGTACGGGGAAGGAAACGGGGCAGAGGGGTGAAGAAGGGGCCGGCGTTCCCCGAATGGCCCTGCCGCGCCACCCGTTCGGGGCAATAGCAGATGGTGACGGGTGGTCGGTTCGCATTCGGGCAAGAGCTGTAGAGCGCTGCCCCTGGAAGCCTTTCGCGGCCTACTGTTGGAAGGTGCGCCCGCCGTGCACGGCTGCCCGACCGGGTCGTGGTGCCGCGGGAGCGGGCGCCACCGAGGGCCATCGGCACCGCCGGCTGTGAGAGGGACGGAATGAAACCGACCGAGAGCGCCGCCCCGGTGTCGCGGCTGCAAGGTTTCGTCGGCCTCACGCCCCCCGTGGGCGCCGTCGTCGTGGGGATCGCCGCGGTGCTGCTCGCGGTCGGGTCCTACCGGACCGTCCAACAGGGGCACGCGCTTTTCCCGGACGGTGCGGTCGGCTGGTCCCTCGCCGTGCTCACCGGGATCATCGTCGGCCATCTGGTGGCGCTCGGCCGTGACCGGTGGTGGGGCGGCACGGGCTCCGGGGCGGCCCTCACCCTCGCGGTGCTGCTGCTGTTCGGCTGGCTGCCGGCCGTGCTGGTCAGCCTCGCCGTCGTGGTGCTCGTCGGGACCGCCCGCAGACACCGCTGGTGGCAGGGGCTCCTGCACGGCGGGGTGGACATGCTGGGCATCGGCGCGGCGGCCCTCGTGCTGGCCGCCTTCGGCGAGGTGCCCACCGTCGAGGAACCCTGGCAACCACTCGACTGGGGCATCGCGGCCGTCCCGGAACTGCTCCTGACGGCGTCGACGTATCTGCTCGTCACCCGGGTCCTGCTGTGGTACGCCCAGGCCCCGCACAACGGCGGGCTGCCCACCATCGCCCGCACCGCGATGCTGCGGCAGGGGCTCGTCGCGGTCGCGCTCCTCGGGCTCGCCCCGCTGATCTGCGTCGTCGCGATGTCCATGCCCGTCCTGCTGCCGCTGTTCGCGGTGCCGCTGATCGCTCTCGACTCCACGCTCTGGATCGCCCGCGCCCGTGCCGAGGAGCAGCTGCGCGACCCGCTGACCGGGCTGCCGAACCGACAGTGGCTGCTGGAGCGGACCTGGTCGGCGCTGGAGGACGCGGAGTCCATCGGGACCCGCTCCGCGCTGGTCCTCATCGATCTGGACCGCTTCCGCGCGGTCAACGACACCCTCGGCCACCTGGCCGGCGACCGGCTGCTGCTCCAGATAGCGGAGCGCCTGCGGCTGGCCCTGCCGCGCGGCGCGGAGGCGGCCCGGCTCGGCGGCGACGAGTTCGCCGTCCTGCTGCCGCACACCGACTCCACCACCAGTGCCCAGCAGGTAGCCCGCCATCTGGTCGCCGAACTGTCCTCGCCGCTCGACCTCGACGGGCTGACCCTCGTCCTGGAGGCCAGCGCCGGGGTCGCCGTCTACCCCGACCACGCCCTGGACGCCGAGGGGCTGCTGCGGCGCGCGGACGTCGCGATGTACCAGGCCAAGCGGGACCGCACGGGCGTGGAGGTCTACGAGTCCAAGCGGGACAGCAACACCCCCGACCGGCTCGGGCTCCTCGGCGATCTGCGCCGGGCGCTGGACGCGGGCGAGGTCGAGCTGCACTACCAGCCCAAGGTCCGCTTCGACGGGCAGGTCGCCGGACTTGAGGCGCTGGTGCGCTGGGTGCATCCGGAGCGCGGCCGGGTCCCTCCGGACGAGTTCATCGCCATCGCCGAGTCCTCCGGTCTGATGCCGCACCTCACGGAGTACGTCCTGGAGACGGCGCTCGCCCAGGTCGCCCGGTGGCGGGCGCAGGGCCTGTTCGTGCCCGTCGCGGTCAACGTCTCCCCGCGCGACGTCCACACCCCCGGCTTCGCGGGGGGCGTCGCGGCCCGCCTCGCCCGGCACGGTGTGCCCGCGGGAGCGCTCCAACTGGAGATCACCGAGCATGTGCTGCTGGAGGACCCGCAGCGTGCCGCCGACACCCTGGCCGGGCTCACCGCGCACGGCGTGAAGATGTCCCTCGACGACTTCGGCACCGGCTACTCCTCCCTGGTCCACCTGCGCAGACTGCCGGTCAGCGAGCTGAAGATCGACCGGTCCTTCGTGGCCCGGCTGGCGGTCGACCACGAGGACGCGGAGATCGTCCGCTGCACCATCGACCTGGCCCACTCGCTCGGCCTGGTCGTCGTCGCCGAGGGCGTCGAGGACGACGAGACGTGGGAGCGGTTGCGGGACCTCAGGTGCGACGCGGTGCAGGGCTGGCTGGTGGCGGCCGCGATGCCGCCCCAGGAGACGACGGCCTGGCTGCGGGCGCGCGGCGAGCACGGCTGGCGCAGGCCCGCCGAGCTGAAGGCCCAGGCGGCGGCCGCCGCGGGATCGGCGACGGCCTCGGCGACCGGCTCGATGAACGGGTCGCTGAACGGCGCGGTGAACAGCGCGGTCAACGGCGCGGTGAACGGCGCGGTGAACGGCGCGGTGAACCGGGCGACGAACGGCCCGGCGGAGACCGAAGCCCCCTGAGGAGCGCGGGGGCGGAGCCCGTGGAGGCGTAGCCCGATCGGGGCGGGGCACCCGCCCCCGGGAGACCCCATAGGATTGGGGGTCGGTGGCACATCTCCACCTGCCGCGCGACGCCTGGCACGCACGCTCGCCGCGTTGCCGAAACGCCCACGTGGCTCCGCCACGAGGGCGCTCCGGCGCCTTGCGATCGCACGCACCGGACGCCGCGCTGCCCGTCCCTCGGACGGACGGGGAAATGTGCCACCGACCCCCGGCCACAACCACACACCAACCCCTGAGGATCGCTGCATGCCTGGCATCACGCGCGAGGAGGTCGCCCACCTCGCCCGGCTGGCGCGTCTGGAGCTGAAGGGCGAAGAGCTCGATCACTTCGCCGGTCAGCTCGACGACATCATCGGCGCGGTCGCCCGCGTCTCCGAGGTCGCCGACCAAGACGTACCGCCGACCTCCCACCCGCTGCCGCTGACCAACGTCATGCGCGCGGACGAGGTCCGTCCGTCGCTCACCCCCGCGCAGGCGCTCTCCGGCGCCCCGGCCCAGGAGCAGCAGCGTTTCAAGGTGCCGCAGATCCTGGGGGAGGACTGATCGCCATGACGGACATCAGCACCATCATCAAGCTCACCGCGGCCGAGATCGCCGGGAAGATCGCCTCCGGCGAGCTCACCGCCGTCGAGGTCACCGAGGCCCACCTGGCCCGGATCGACGCGGTCGACGAGAAGGTCCACGCCTTCCTGCACATCGACCGCGAGGGCGCGCTCGCCCAGGCCCGTGCCGTGGACGCCAAGCGGGAGGCGGGCGAGAAGCTCGGCCCGCTGGCCGGCGTCCCGCTCGCGCTGAAGGACATCTTCACCACCAAGGACATGCCGACCACCGTCGGTTCCAAGATCCTCGAGGGCTGGGTGCCGCCGTACGACGCGACGCTCACGCGGAAGCTGCGCGCCGCCGACGTCGTCATCCTCGGCAAGACCAACATGGACGAGTTCGCCATGGGGTCCTCCACCGAGAACAGCGCCTACGGCCCCACCGGCAACCCCTGGGACCTCACCCGGATCCCCGGCGGCTCCGGCGGCGGCTCCTCCGCCGCCCTCGCCTCCTACGAGGCCCCGCTCGCCATCGGCACGGACACCGGCGGCTCGATCCGCCAGCCCGCCGCCGTCACCGGTACGGTCGGCGTCAAGCCCACCTATGGCGGCGTCTCCCGCTACGGCATGGTCGCCTTCTCGTCCTCCCTCGACCAGGGCGGGCCCTGCGCCCGCACGGTCCTGGACGCGGCGCTGCTGCACGAGGCCATCGCCGGGCACGACCCGCTGGACTCGACGTCCATCGACGCCCCGGTCCCGCCGGTCGTCGAGGCCGCCCGCAACGGCTCCGTACAGGGCATGCGCGTCGGCGTCGTCAAGCAGTTCCGCGGCGAGGGCTACCAGGCGGGCGTCCTCCAGCGCTTCGACGAGTCGGTCGAGCTGCTGAAGTCGCTGGGTGCGGACGTCGTCGAGCTGGACTGCCCGTCCTTCGACCTGGCGCTCTCCGCGTACTACCTGATCGCCCCGTCCGAGTGCTCCTCCAACCTGGCCCGCTTCGACGCCATGCGCTACGGCCTGCGGGTCGGCGACGACGGCACGAAGTCGGCCGAGGAGGTCACCGCGCTGACCCGCGAGGCGGGCTTCGGCGACGAGGTCAAGCGCCGCATCATCCTGGGGACGTACGCGCTCAGCTCCGGCTACTACGACGCGTACTACGGCTCCGCCCAGAAGGTCCGCACCCTCATCACCCAGGACTTCGAGAAGGCCTTCGAGCAGGTCGACGTGATCGTCTCGCCGACGACCCCGACCACCGCCTTCCCGATCGGCGAGCGCGCCGACGACCCGATGGCGATGTACCTCGCGGACCTGTGCACCATCCCCACCAACCTGGCCGGCAACTCCGCCATGTCGCTGCCCTGCGGCCTGGCCCCGGAGGACGGTCTGCCGGTCGGACTGCAGATCATCGCCCCCGCCATGAAGGACGACCGGCTCTACAAGGTCGGAGCCGCCGTCGAGGCCGCCTTCGTGGAAAAGTGGGGGCACCCGCTGCTTGAGGAGGCTCCGTCGCTGTGAGTGCCATGGCAAAGAAGGCCAGTAACTTCAAGAAGTCCAAGACCGGGCTGTACGTCTCGCTCGGCAGTACCGCGTTCGGCGCGATCAGCATCGCCAAGCAGGCGAAGCTCGCCCGCCAGGACAACGACGTGCTGCGGCTCGTCGACGCGGCGGTCTCCGCGGCCGCCATCGTCACCGGACTCGCGATCCTCTATCGCGAACTGAAGCGTCTCGGCGACGACGACGTTCTGCTGGGCTGAGAGGGAAAGTTTCACCGTGACTGTCACTGACCTGGTGTCGTACGAGGACGCGCTCGCGTCCTACGACCCCGTCATGGGCCTCGAAGTCCATGTCGAGCTCGGCACCAAGACCAAGATGTTCTGCGGCTGCTCCACGGAGCTGAAGCAAGACGCCAACTCCCAGACCTGCCCGGTCTGCCTCGGACTGCCCGGCGCGCTGCCGGTCGTCAACGAGATCGGCGTGGAGTCGGCCATCAAGATCGGTCTCGCGCTCAACTGCAAGATCGCCGAGTGGTGCCGCTTCGCCCGGAAGAACTACTTCTATCCGGACATGCCGAAGAACTTCCAGACCTCCCAGTACGACGAGCCGATCGCCTTCGACGGCTATCTGGACGTCCAGCTGGAGGACGGCGAGATCTTCCGGGTGCAGATCGAGCGCGCCCACATGGAGGAGGACACCGGCAAGTCGACGCACGTCGGCGGCGCCACCGGCCGTATCCACGGCGCGTCCCACTCCCTGCTCGACTACAACCGGGCCGGCATCCCGCTCATCGAGATCGTCACCAAGCCGATCGAGGGAGCCGGCGCCCGTGCCCCCGAGGTCGCCAAGGCGTACGTCGCCGAGCTCCGCGAGCTGATCAAGGCCCTCGGGGTCTCCGAGGCCCGCATGGAGATGGGCCAGATGCGCTGCGACGTCAACCTGTCGCTGCGCCCCAACGGCACCGAGATCTTCGGTACCCGCTCCGAGACGAAGAACGTGAACTCGCTGCGCTCGGTCGAGCGGGCCGCGCGCTTCGAGATCCAGCGGCACGCCGCCGTGCTGTCCTCGGGCGGCACGATCGTGCAGGAGACCCGGCACTTCCACGAGGAGGACGGCTCCACCACGGCCGGCCGCATCAAGGACAACGCCGAGGACTACCGCTACTTCCCCGAGCCGGACCTGGTCCCCGTCGCGCCCGCGCGCGACTGGGTCGAGGAGCTGCGCAAGGGCCTCCCCGAGCTGCCCCGGCTGCGCCGGGCGCGGCTCAAGGAGGAGTGGGGCGTCTCCGAGCACGACATGCAGTCCATCCTCAACGCGGGCGCGGTCGAGCTGATCGTCGCCACGATCGAGGCGGGCGCTCCGGCGGACCAGGCCCGCAAGTGGTGGATGGGCGAGCTGGCCCGTAACGCCAACGAGACCGGCCGCGGCCTGGACGAGCTGCCGATCACCCCGGCGCAGGTCGCCCGGGTGGCCGCGCTCGTCGCCCGGGGCGACCTCAACGACAAGCTGGCCCGCCAGGTCATCGAGGGCGTCCTCGCGGGCGAGGGCGACCCGGACACCGTCGTCGAGAAGCGCGGTCTGAAGGTCGTCTCCGACGAGGGCGCGCTGTCCACGGCCGTGGACGAGGCCATCGCGGGCAACGCGGCCATCGCGGACAAGATCCGCGGCGGCAAGGTCGCGGCGGCCGGCGCGCTCGTCGGCGCGGTCATGAAGGCCACCCGAGGCCAGGCGGACGCGGCGCGCGTGCGCGAGCTGATCCTGGAGAAGCTCGGCGTCGAGGGCTGACCCCCTGATCGTCCCGGAGGGGCGGCGCACCCGTACCGCGGGCGTGCCGCCCCTTCACCCATCCTGAGAGACCCCCCTGAACACCGTCACCGCCGAGCTCGTCTCCTTCGCCCTGCTGCTGGGCGTCCTCGCCTTCGCCGTGCTGCGCCCCCGGGGCCTGCCGGAGGCGACCGTCGCCGTGCCCGCCGCCGTCCTCGTGGTGGCCGTCGGGGCGGTGTCCTGGCCCGAGGCCCGCGAGCAGGTCGGCGAACTGCTGCCGGTCGTGGGGTTCCTCGCCGCGATCCTGGTGCTGGCCCGGCTCTGCGCCGACGAGGGGCTGTTCCGGGCCGCCGGGGACTGGGTCGCCCGCGCCTGCCGGGGGCAGACCCGGCCCTTGCTCGGCGGCGTCTTCGTCATCGCCTCCCTCGTCACCGCCGTCCTCAGCCTGGACGCCACCGTCGTCCTGCTCACCCCGGTCGTCCTCGCCACGGCGGCCCGGGTCGGCGCGCGGCCCCGCCCGTACGTCTACGCCTGCGCGCACCTGGCCAACTCCGCCTCCCTCCTGCTCCCCGTCTCCAACCTCACCAACCTGCTGGCGTTCACCGCGAGCGGCCTCTCCTTCACCCGGTTCGCCGCGCTGATGGCGCTGCCGTGGCTCGCCGCCATCGCCGTCGAGTACGCCGTGTTCCGCCGCGCGTTCAGGGCCGACCTGGCCGCCGGGGCGCACACGCCGGATCCCGGCGCGGAGCGCACGCCCGTCCCCGTCTTCACGCTCGTCGTGCTGGCGCTGACCCTGGCCGGGTTCGTCGTGACCTCGTTCGCCGGCGCCGAGCCGCTCTGGGCGGCGCTGGCGGGGGCCCTCGTGCTCGCGGCCCGGGCGCTGGCCGGACGGGAGACCACACCGGTCGCCGTCATCCGCTCGGCCAACCCGCTGTTCTGCCTGTTCGTGCTCGCGCTCGGCGTCGTCGTCAAAGCGGTGGTCGACAACGGACTCGGCGACGGGATAGCGGCCCTGCTGCCCGACGGCGACACCCTGCCCGCGCTGCTCGGCGTCGCCGTGGTCGCCGCCCTGCTCGCCAACCTGATCAACAACCTGCCCGCGATCCTCGCCCTGCTCCCGATCGTCGCCACGGCCGGGCCCGGACCGCTGCTCGCCGCCCTGATCGGGGTGAACATCGGGCCGAACCTCACCTACGTCGGGTCGCTGGCCACGCTCCTGTGGCGCCGCGTCCTGCACGCCCACGGGCAGGCCCCGGAGCTCGGCCACTTCACCCGGCTGGGGCTCGCGACCGTACCGGCCACCCTGCTGGCCTCGACCCTCGCCCTCTGGGCATCGCTGCACCTCATCGGGGTGTGAACACCCCCTGAGCAGCCGGTTGGACTTCTCGCCCGACCTCTTGGACGTTCACCACCGGTCCGTACGCAGTCCTTCCCGAAGCCACCTGGGCTGGCTAGCTTCCCGGCTGTAACCCCCGGGACCAGGAGGCTCTTTTGACCACGGACATGTCACGGCGACGGCTTTTCGCGCTGGGCGGCGGCGCACTCGGCGCCGCTGCGGCCGGATCGTTCCTGCCGCCGTCGCTCCAGGCCGCCATCGCCGCGCAGCCCGCCCACGCGGGGTCCGGCGCGGGAGGCCTCGGCTCCATCAAGCACGTGGTGATCCTGATGCAGGAGAACCGCTCCTTCGACCACTACTTCGGCACCCTGCGCGGCGTACGCGGCTTCGGCGACCGCAACGCCATCGAACTGCCCACCGGCGGAACCGTGTTCGAGCAGCCCGGGGCGGGCGGCTCCGCCGTGCTGCCCTTCCCGGTGCGCGGCGCGGCCGCGGAGCAGAAGAAGGACCTCCAGTACATCGGCGCCCTCGACCACTCCTGGAACGGCGGCGCGAAGGCCTGGGGCGGCGGCTGGATGAACGGCTGGATCAGCGCGAAGACCGCCGCCACGATGGCGTACTACGACCGCCGTGACATCCCGCTCCACTACGAGCTGGCCGACACCTTCACCGTCTGCGACGCCTACCACTCCTCGATCCACACCTCCACCAGCCCCAACCGCAACCACCTCTGGAGCGGGAAGACCGGCTTCGAGGCGAACGGGAAGCGGGCCGTCGGCAACGACGCGTACAACGAGGGCACCCACCCCGGCTACGACTGGTCCACCTACGCCGAGCGACTGGAGAAGGCCGGGCGCAGCTGGCGGACGTACACGGAGTGGGAGAACTTCACCGACAACCAGATCGAGTTCTACGCCACCTTCAAGGCGATCGCCCGCAAGGCCCTGGCCAAGACCGGCGGCCCCACCTACATGGAGGCCTTCTACGCCAAGGTCCGGGGCGCGTCGGAGGCCGAGCGCACCCGGCTGCTCGGGCTGCTGGAGGAGGGCGTCGCCACCCTCACCCGGCGTGAACGCAGCCTGTTCGAGCGGGGGCTGCGCCGGGTTCCGACCGGGACCCTGGCGGACGAGTTCGCCAAGGACGTGGCCGCCGGGACGCTGCCGGAGGTCTCCTACCTGGTGCCCTCGGCGATCGACTCCGAGCACCCGAGCACCTCGTCGCCGGTGCACAGCGCCACCATCGTCTACAAGATCCTCGACGCGCTCGGCAAGCACCCCGACGTCTGGCGCCACACCGCCGTGCTGATCAACTACGACGAGAACGACGGCTTCTTCGACCACGTCCCGCCGCCCGTCGCACCCCCCGAGGTCACCGACGAGCAGTGGGAGGGCCGGCCCACCGGCCTCGGGATCCGGGTGCCGCTGCTGGTCGTCTCGCCGTGGACCGTCGGCGGGTACGTCTGCTCCGAGGTCTTCGACCACACCTCCGTGATCCGGTTCCTGGAGCGCTGGACCGGGGTGAAGGAGCCCAACATCGGCGACTGGCGGCGCCGCGTCACCGGCGACCTCACCTCCGCCTTCGACTTCACCCGGGCCCGGCGGCAGCCCGCCGTGCGGACCCCCGGGGCGATCCCGCCGTTCGAGGGCCGCTGGCAGCCGAAGCCGCCCGCCGTCCAGCGCCTCCCCGAACAGGAGCCCGGCCGGCGCCCGGCACGCCCGCTGCCCTACCGGCCGGACGCCGAGGCGCGGCGGGCGGAGGGCGGACTGCGGGTGGAGCTGGACAACGGCGGCCGGTCCTCGGCGCACTTCGCGCTGTACCCGTATGCGGGCGAGTTCCCGGCCCCGCAGCACAAGGACGTCCGGGGCCGGGCGCACTGGACGGTCCCGGTGGCGGGGGAGGCGTACCGCTTCACGGTCACCGGGCCGAACGGCTTCCGGCGCGAGTTCGCCGGACCGGCCGACGGAGGAGCGGAGGTCGCCTCCCGCATCGACCACCACGACCGCGACGTGCACCTCACCCTGCGCAACACCGGCCGCCGGACCCTGACCTTCCTGGTGCGCCCGCTCGGCTACGTCGACGAGGACGACCTGCGGGACTGGACCCGGCGCGTCACGGTCAAGCCGGGCCGCAGCCGGACGCTCGTGCACTCGGCCGCCGACGCCCACGGCTGGTACGACCTCGCCGTCACGGCCGACGGGGAGGACGGCTTCCGGCGCCGCCTCATGGGGCACATCGAGAACGGCCGGGCGAGCGTCTCGGGCTGAGGCCGCCGGGCCTGATCCGTCCCGTATAAGGGGCAGATCAGGCCCTGTGACCATGGCCACGAAACGGACAAAGGATCACGATCTGCTGTCAGAGTGGGCGGTCTCAAGGTCATGAGGCGTTTACGGGCAGATCGGGTTGTCTGCGGGTAAAGGTCCACGAACCCGCAGGGAGCTCATCCGTTGGCTGCCATCGCCCGCTGGTGCATCAGGCACCGCCTCGTCGCCGTCCTCATCTGGCTCGCCGCCCTCGGCGGCACCGCCGCCGCGGCCGGCTTCGCGGGCTCGGCGTACTCCAACGACTACGAGGTCCCCGGCACCGAATCCGGCCGGGCCACCGAACTCCTCTCCCGCGGTTTCTCCGACCTCGGCGGTGACACCGACACCGTCGTCTGGCACACCACCGACTCCACGGTCCGGGCCGCCGACGTCGAACAGACCATGACCCGGACGCTCCACGCGATCGAGGAGCTGCCGGGCGTCGGCGCGGTCACCGGCCCCTACGGCGGCACCGGCCCCGGCCAGATCAGCGAGGACGGCCACACCGCCTACGCCACGGTCACCTTCGACCGCCCCGCCGACGAGATCCCCGCCTCCCAGGCCCAGGCCCTCGTCGACACCGCGAAGGCAGCCGAGGCCGACGGGCTCCAGGTCGAACTGGGCGGCACCGCCGTCGCCCTCACCGAAGCGCCCTCCGTCCACCTCGCCGAGGGCGTCGGCGTCATCGTCGCGGCCGTCGTGCTTTTCCTCGCCTTCGGCTCGCTCGCCGCCAGCCTGCTGCCCATCGCCACCGCCCTGGTCTCCGTGGGCACCGCCTACGCGGGCATCGTGCTGCTCGGCCACGTGATGACCGTGGCGGACTTCGCCCCGATGCTCGGCATGCTCATCGGGCTCGGCGTCGGCATCGACTACGCCCTGTTCATCGTCACCCGGCACCGCAGAGGGCTCCGGCGCGGGATGTCGGTCGACGAAGCGGCCGAGAACGCCGTCACGACCACCGGGCGCGCGGTCGTCTTCGCCGGGGCCACCGTCTGCATCGCCCTGCTCGGCATGCTGATCCTGCGGCTGAGCTTCCTCAACGGCGTCGCCATCGCCGCCTCGCTCACCGTCGTCCTCACCGTGATGGCCTCGGTCACCCTGCTGCCCGCGCTGCTCTCCCGCATCGGGATGCGGGCGCTCAGCCGCCGCGAGCGGCGACAGCTCGCCGAGCACGGTCCGCGTCCCGAGCTGCCCACCGGCTTCGCCGCCCGCTGGTCCGCCTTCGTGGAGCGCCACCCCAAGCTGCTCGGCGGGATCGCGGCCGTCGTCATGGTGGTCCTCGCCCTGCCCGCTCTCGGCCTCCACCTGGGCACCTCCGACCAGGGAAACAACCCGGCCGGCGCCACCACCCGGCAGGCCTACGACCTGATCGCCGACGGCTTCGGGCCCGGCGTCAACGGCCCCCTCACCATCGCCGCCCAGCTCGACGGCGCGGACGACCGGCTCGCCCTGGACTCGCTGCCCGAGAAGCTGCGTACCACCGAGGGCGTCGCGTCCGTCAGCCCGGTCACGTACAACGGCTCCGGCGACACCGCCTTCCTCACCGTCGTCCCCGACTCGTCCCCCCAGTCGCAGGACACCAGCGAGCTGGTCGACCGGATCCGGGGCGACGTGCTGCCGCCGGTCCAGGACGCCACCTCGCTGGAGGCCCACGTCGGCGGGGTCACGGCGAGCTACGACGACTTCGCCGAGATCATCGTCGGGAAGCTGCCCCTCTTCGTCGGGGTCGTCATCGGACTCGGCTGCCTGCTCCTCCTCCTGGCGTTCCGCTCCATCGGCATCCCGCTCAAGGCCGCCGTGATGAACGTGGCCGCCGTCGCCTCCTCCTTCGGAGTCGTCGTGGCCGTCTTCCAGTGGGGGTGGGGGAGCGAGCTGCTCGGCCTCGGCAGCGCCGGGCCCATCGAACCCTTCCTCCCCGTGATCATGGTCTCGGTCCTCTTCGGCCTCTCCATGGACTACCAGGTCTTCCTGGTCGGCCGGATGTACGAGGAGTGGCTGGAGACCGGCGACAACCGGCGGGCGGTACGGGTCGGGCTCGCCGAGACCGGCCGGGTCATCAACTCCGCCGCCGTGATCATGATCTCCGTCTTCCTCGCCTTCGTGCTCAGCGGCGACCGGGTCATCGCCATGTTCGGCATCGCGCTGGCCACCGCCGTCGCCCTGGACGCCTTCGTCCTGCGCACCCTGCTGGTGCCCGCCCTGATGCACATGCTCGGCGGGGCGAACTGGTGGCTGCCGGGCTGGCTGGAGAAGCGGCTGCCCAGGATCAGCATCGAGCCGCCCGACTGCGTACCGCTCCGTGCGAAGATCCCGGGGGCACGCGGTACGGGTGCCGAAGAGGGCGCCGGGCCGGTGACGGTCCGGCCCGCCGAGAAGGAGCACGATGTTCGCCGTATCCCTGGGTGACGACGGGGCGCAGCTCTGCCCGCTGGAGGTCTGGCAGGCCGAGGAGCTCCTCGCCCACATGGACCGGGCCCGGGAGCTGGTCGACGCCTGGATCCCGCTGGCCTCGGCCGTCACCGACCCG
Organism: Streptomyces griseus; assembly: GCF_900460065.1. Lineage (GTDB taxonomy): Bacteria > Actinomycetota > Actinomycetes > Streptomycetales > Streptomycetaceae > Streptomyces > Streptomyces griseus. The sequence continues at coordinate 122,292 of NZ_UAVD01000002.1, forward strand.
GACTCGGCGCGCGCCCTGCTCCGGCGGTACGCGGAGAAGCAGGCGACGGACACCGGGCGGCTGTACGGCATCCGGCTGGACGGCGTCCTCGTCGGCGGCGTCCTCTTCCGGACCTTCGACGCGGAGTCCGGCACCTGCGAGATCGGCGTGTGGCTGGAGCCCGCCGCCCAGGGCCGAGGCCTGGTCACCCGCGCCGCCGAGCGCCTGATCGACTGGGCGGTGCACGAGCGCGGCATGCACCGCGTGGAGTGGGTCGCCTCCGCCGCGAACACCAGGTCCGTCGCGGTGGCGAAGCGGCTCGGTATGACGCGGGACGGGGTGCTGCGGCAGAACTACCTCCACCGGGGCGTGCGCCACGACTCCGAGGTCTGGTCCGTCCTCGCCCCGGAATGGCGGGCCCGCACCGCGCGCTGAGCCCGCCGCGGGCCCGGTGCGCCCCCGCCGGGGACCCGCCGCGGCCCCGGTGAGGCCCCGGCGTTAAGAGGGCTCTCATCCGGGCCGCCTAGCGTGCGGCGCATGAACACCACCCCCTCCGGGACGAGCACCCCGTCCACGACCACCCCGTCCGCCGGGACGACCGACCCCGCCGACGCCGTCGCGGAGAAGACGACCGCCCAGGACCCCCTGGTGAAGGAACCCGCGGACGACGCCACCGGTGCGCCGTCCGACGGCGCCACCGCGTCCCCCGACGACCCCGCCGGGCAGACGGACGCCGAGGACGACGACGCCCTGGAGCCCGACCCCTTCGAGGAGGCCCGGCGCGGCGTCGGGGCGGGCGCGGCGGCCGTCGTCTCCGCCGCCCTCGGCATCGTCGCCCTGACCGGCGCGTGGACCGGCCGGGTCGCCGCCGAGCGCGAGACGCTCATCGGTCAGATCCAGACCTCCGGCGGCGGCAGCGCGGCCCAGCAGATCTCCGAGATCTACGGGGACGCCTGGCACACCACCGCCCTGGTCAACGGCCTCTTCGCCGTCCTGGCCCTGCTCGTCGGCGTCTTCGTCCTGGTCCGCCCCGCCTTCGGCACCCCCTCCGAGCGTCCGCAGCCCACCTGGATCCGCGCGGTCGCCCTGGCCGGTGTCGCCCTCGGCGCCATCGGCGTGCTGATCTCCGCGGGCATGTACTTCGACCTCATCCTCTCCCTGCCCACCGCGGGCGCCCCGGCCGGCGGCTGACCTCGCCCCCGGCTCCGTACGGCACGGGGCCCAGGGAGTGTCCGGCCGGGCCCGGCCCCGATCCGCCGGACCTCCCTCAGGCCCTGTCGTCGAACTGCCGCCCGCCCCGCGGGCGACGACGGCAGTTCGACGACAGGACCTAAGGCCCCCGCCCACCTCTCGGACACCCGGCGGCCCGCCCTAAGGCCCCCGCCGCCGCGAAGATGCGGAACTCGCCCGATGCGGCGCCCCCTCCCGGCCGACGACAGTGGACACACGGCGAACACGGGGCCCGGCCGACCGGCCGGGCACCTTGCCGGTCCGCTGCCACGACCAGGAACCAGGGGCACACCATGTACGAGTACGAGCTCTACCGCTCCACCTCCGCCGAGCTGATCCGCCGGGCCGACGCCGAGCGCGAGATCGGCCGGGCCCGTCGCGTCCGCCGGGCCGCCCGCCGTAGTGGGCGCCAAGACCCGGAGGGGAAGGTGAGGCAGGGCGACCGCGGCCGCTTCGCCCCGGCCGCCTGACGATGGCCCGGCCCGGGACGACCCCCGTGCCGGACCCCGGTCCCGCCGCCCCTTCCGTACCGGGCGCGGCGGGCCGGGACCGTACGCCGGGCATGATCACCCTGCGCGAAAAGACTCCCGCCGCCTCGTACGCGTATGCGATGCTCAGCGGCGTGGAGACCAGGTCAGTCAGCCCCGTGTTCGTCGGGCGCGCCGAGGAGCTCGCCTCGCTCACCGGGGCGCTCGCGCGGGCCGCTTCCGCCGATCCGCAGGCGCTGCTGATCGGCGGTGAGGCGGGTGTGGGGAAGACCCGTCTGGTCGAGCAGTTCGTCTCGGCGGCCGAGCGACGCGGCGCCGTGGTCGCCGTCGGGTCCTGCGTCGAGATCGGGGCCGACGGGCTGCCGTTCGCCCCCTTCCCGACCGCCCTGCGCGCCCTGCGGCGTGCTCTGCCCGAGGAGATGGCCGCCGCCTGCGCCGGCAAGGAGGGCGAGCTGGCCCGCCTCCTGCCCGAGCTGGGCGAGGCCCACCGGGACGCCACCGACGAGCACAGCACCGCCCGCCTCTTCGAACTCGCCGCACGCCTGCTGGAGCAGATCTCCGCTGACCGCCCGGTCGTCCTCGTCCTGGAGGACCTGCACTGGGCGGACGCCTCCACCCGGCATCTGCTCGCCTATCTCTTCCGCACTCTGAACACCGGCCGCCTCATGGTCGTCGGCACCTACCGCGCCGACGACATCCACCGCCGCCACCCCCTGCGCCCCCTCCTCGCCGAGCTGGACCGGCTGCGCACCGTCACCCGCGTCGAACTCGACCGCTTCAGCCACGACGAGGTCGGCCGCCAGCTCGCCGGCATCCTGGCCGAGACCCCCGAGGCCGCACTCGTCGACGAGATCTTCGAACGCTCCGACGGCAACGCCTTCTTCGTCGAGGAGCTGGCCAGGTCCCTGGAGTGCTGCGGCGACAGCTCCGGGCTCTCCGAATCGCTCCGCGACCTCCTGCTCGTCCGTGTGGAGGCGCTCCCCGAGCACGCCCAGCGGATCGCCAGGCTGGTCGCCGAGGGCGGGTCCTTCGTCGAGCACGAACTGCTGGCCACCGTCGCCGGCCTCGGCGAGGTCGACCTCGACGAGGCCCTGCGCGCGGCCGTCGGCGCCAACCTGCTGCGACCGGCGCCCGACAACGACGGCTACCGCTTCCGGCACTCCCTGGTCCGCGAGGCCGTCAGCGACGACCTGCTGCCCGGGGAACGCACCCGCGTCAACCGCCGGTACGCCGAAGCCCTGGAGGCCGACCCCTCCCTCGTCCGGGACGACGAACGCGCCACCCGCCTCGCCAGCTACTGGTACGCCGCCCACGACGCCTCCAAGGCCCTGCCCGCCGTGCTCCGGGCCGCCGTCGAGGCCCGCCGCCGCTACGCCTACTCCGAGCAGCTGAGGCTGCTGGAGCGGGCGATGGAGCTCTGGGACGACGTCCCCGACGCGGTGCTCGCCACCCTGCGCCCCTTCGACTACGCGGAGGTCTACCCGGCCTCCGCCTGCGACCCGGAGAACACCCCGCTGCGCTATCTGGACGTGATGGCCGAGGCCACCGTCGCCGCCCACTTCGGCGGCGACCGCAAACGCGCCCTGGCCATCTCCAAGAAGGCGATGCGGGTCCTGGCGTCCGAGGCCGACCCGCTGCGCGAGGCCTGGTTCCTGGTGCAGCGCAGCCGGCTCGTGCAGGGGCTCGACAAGGGCGACGGCTGGGCGGAGCTGGCCACCGCGCAGGAGCTGGTGCGCGGACTGCCGCCCAGCCCCGTACAGGCCGACGTCCTGACGAACGTGGCCAGTTGGAAGGCGCTGCACCGGCCCGGCCCGGAGGCGCTCGCCGACAGCGACCGCGCGGTGGAGTACGCCCGGCTCGTCGGCGACGAGTACATCGAGCTGCACGCCCGCCTCACCCGGGGCTGGCTCACCGCGGACGCGGGCGGCGTCGAGGAGGGCCTCGCCGAGATGTACGCCGTCCGGGACCGTGCCGAGCAGCTCCACCTGATGAACCTCCTCGGCCGGGTCAGCGTCAACCTGCCCTCCTCGCTGGAGGCGATGGGCCGCTCGCTGGAGGCCGTCGCCGCCGCCGACCACGGCATCGAGATCTGCCACAGCCACGGTCTGGCCGACTCCGGGGCCTGGGTGTACGCCAACCAGTCCCAGTCCCTGTTCTCCCTCGGGCACTGGGCCCAGGGCGAGAGCGCCGCGGCGTCCGCCGCCCGTCTGGCGCTGGGCCCCCGGGCCAAGGGCCTCGCCGCGCTGCGCCGTACCGAACTGGCCGTCGCCCGGGGGGACACGGCCGAGGCGGAGGAGCAGCTCGCCCTGGTCCGCAGACACTTCGGCCACCGCGACCCGCAGCACCAGCACACGATCGACCCCGGGCGGCACGGCATGGTGCTGGCCGCCTCCCAGGGCAGGCTCGCCGAGGCACGGACGACGTTCAAGGAGCTGGCCGGGGTCGGCTTCCCGCCCGGCACCCAGCGCTACGCCCTGCCGCTGCTCCAGACCGCCGCGATGATCGAGGCCGACGCCCGCGGACTGCCCGCCGCCGAACCGGACCGCCCGGAGCTGCTCGCCCTGATCCGCCGGAGCGTGAAGCGGCTCCCGATGCTCGTCCCCGTATGGCAGGCCTACGGCGTCTTCATCGAGGCGGAGCTGGCCCGCGCGGAGGGCACGGACACCCCTGGCCACTGGGCCCGCGCCGCCGAGGCCTTCGGCCCGCTGTGCCGCCCCTACCAACTGGCCCAGATCCACCGCCGGTGGGCCGAGTCCCTGCTCATCGCCCCCGGCGAGCGGTCCACCGCGACGGCCCTGCTGCACCGCGCCCAGGATGCCGCCCGGCGCCTCGGCGCGCGCCCGCTCGCCGAGGCGGTCGAACAGCTGGCCGCCCGCGCCCGCATCACCCTCGACGGCTCCGGCACGGCACTCGGCTCCGATGCCGGGATCCACCCGGCCGTCCCGGCCCCCGTATCCGCCGCCGACGGCCCCGGCCGGCCGTCGGCCGAGGAGGAGGACCCCGCCATCGCCGCCGTGGCGTCCTTCGGGCTGACCCCGCGCGAGCAGGACGTGCACCGGCTGGTCGCGGCCGGGCACACCAACCGCAGGATCGCCGAGGAGCTGTTCATCTCGCCGAAGACGGCGAGCGTCCACGTCTCCAACATCCTGGCCAAGCTGGGCGTCTCCAGCCGCGGCGAGGCCGCCGCCCTCGCCCACCGCCTGAGGCTCTACCCGGCCGCCTAGGGCCTGTCGTCACACTGCCGTCGTCGCCCGAAGGGCGGCCGGGCGGCGCCCGGTGCGTGCGATCGCAAGGCGCCGGAGTGACCTCGTGGCGGAGCTACCAGGGCATTTCGGTAACGCCGCGAGCGTGCGTGCCAGGCATCGCCCGGCAGGCGGCAGTTCGACGACAGGACCCAGGCCGACAGGACCCAGGCCCTGCCGCGCCCCGGGCTTCTCAGGGGCCCTCCGACCCCTCCGCGCGCCGCTCGGGCCCGCTCACGGGCCTTCCGGGTCTCGGCCGGTCCAGGACGGCGTCCTGCTCGGGTGCGGCCGGCAGGACGCGGCCGTTCCCCGGGCCGGCGGCCCCGTCCGCTCCCGGGCCGGAAGCGGACGGGGCCGGAGCACGGACGGTCACCTTCCCCGAGGTCAGGTCTATCGGTCCCCGGTCCGGATCGCCGATGCCGAGATCCACGCGGCTCAGCTCCAGCCGCTTCTGCTCGTCGGAGGTGTGCTTGCGCCCCGGGGCGAAGAGTTCCTCGAAGAAATTGAACACCGGCCGTGCTCCCTCCGACATGCCGCGCGAGCGGGCGGCTACCGCACCTCCACCTGGAGGACCCTGTCGTCCCCGGGCTTTCGCGTACCCCTGCCGTCCGTGTTGCTGGTGAGCAGCCACAGGCGGTCGCTCCCCGCACTCACCACCGTGCGCAGGCGGCCGTGCTTCCCGTCGAGGAACGACTGGGGGTCGGCATAAGGTTCCGTCGCCTTCTCGCCGGACAGCGGAATGCGCCAGAGCCGCTCGCCGCGCAGCCCGGCCATCCAGATCGAGCCCTCCGCGTACGCGATCCCGCTGGGGGAGGCCTCGGAGGTCTTCCACTGCGCCACCGGGTCGATGAACCCGTCCTCGCCCTCCTTGCCCTCCACCTCGGGCCAGCCGTAGTTCCCGCTGGGCTCGATCAGATTCAGCTCGTCCCAGGTGTTCTGGCCGAACTCGGCGGCCCACAGCCGCTTCTCCGCGTCCCAGGCGAGCCCCTGCACATTGCGGTGTCCGTACGAATACACCACCGAGTCCGCCTCCGGATTGCCGTGCACCGGCTCCCCGTCGGGGGTCATCCGCAGGATCTTCCCCGCCAGCGACTCCTTGTCCTGGGCCAGCCCGGTGTCCCCGGTCTCGCCGGTGCCCGCGTACAGCATCCTGTCCGGGCCGAAGGCGATCCGGCCCCCGTTGTGGATCCTGCCCTTGGGGATGCCCCGCAGGATGGTGTCCGGGGCGCCCAGCTGCTGCCCCGCCGGGCGCTTCTCGTCGTAACTCATGCGCGCGATCCGGTTGTCGGACGTGGTGGTGAAGTAGGCGTACACCGACTGGTCCGCGCCGAACGTGGTGGAGACGGCGAGCCCGAGCAGCCCTCCCTCGCCCGCCGGGGAGACCCCGGGGACCGAGCCCAGCAGCGTCTGCTTCCCGCTCTCGCCGTCGATCCGGTGGATCGTGCCCTCGTCGCGCGAGGACACCAGCAGATCACCGCCCGGCAGCGCGGCCAGGCCCCAGGGCGACTTCAGGTCCTCGGTCAGCGTCGAGACCACCTTCGCCGAGCCCTTCGCGGGCGGCAGGTCGGCCGACCGGCTCGGGGAGGCCGGTGGAGCGGAGTCCCCCGAGGCGCTCGGGGAACCGGCGGGCCGCCCGGACGACCCCCCGTCCCCGCCGCCGGAACACCCGGCGGTCAGCAGCAGCGCGGCCGACGCCAGCACGGCCACCACCCCCCTGCGCGTCGCCGGGGACTGCACAGGTCCGAACAGAGCACCACGCACGGAACCGATCCTTTCGACGGTTGCCCGACTACCTGCTCCCACACCTTGTTCCTACACCTGGGGCCCGGGAGTTCCTGATCCGCCCATTCTCCCGCCGCACGGCCGACGGCGCCCGGACCCGCGCGGGTGGCCCCGCGGCGCCCCGCCTCCGCGACGACGGCCCCGCGCCCCCGTCCCGCGCGCCGCTCAGTCCCACGACTCGCAAGCGGCGGGCAGGCCGTCGATCTCCGTCAGGTCCCGGTCGTCCAGGACCACCCGCGCCGCCCCGGCGTTCTCCACCGCCCACCGCTCCCGCTTCGCCCCCGGCACCGGCACCACATGCGGACCCTGGCGCAGCACCCACGCCAGCGCCACCTGGGCCACGGTCGCCCCGCGCCGCTCCGCGACCCGCCGCAGACCGGCCACCACCGGCTGGTTCGCCGCCATCACCTCCGCCGTGAACCGCGGATGCCTGGCCCGCAGGTCCTCCGGCTCGAAACCCTGGCCCGGCTTGAGCGTCCCGGTCAGGTAGCCGCTGCCCAGCGGCATCGCGGCCAGCAGCCCGACCCCGCGCGCCACGCACCACGGCAGCAGCTCCGCCAGCGCCTCGCGCGACCACACCGACAGCTCCGCCTCGACGGCGCTCACCGGGAAGACCTGCTGGATCCGGTCCAACTGCCGGATCGTTCCCTCATGCGGTCCCTCGCCCGACCTGCGCGGGGCCCGCGCCCCCACCGCGCACAGGCCGAGCGAGCGCACCTTGCCCGCGGTCACCAGCTCCGCCATCGCACCCCAGGTCTCCTCCACCGGCACCTCGGGGTCGGCCCGGTGCAGTTGGTACAGGTCGATCACATCGGTCTGGAGCCGTCGCAGCGAGGCGTCGCAGGCCCGCCGGACGTACCCCGGCCGGCCGTTGGCCACGATGTGCTGATCGCCCACCAGCAGCCCGCACTTGGTGGAGACGAACGCCTCCCGGCGACGCCCCTTCAGCGCCCGGCCCACCAGCAACTCGTTGGTGAACGGGCCGTACATGTCCGCGGTGTCGAGCAGCCGGACGCCCGCGTCCAGCGCCGCGTGCACCGTCCGCACCGAACGCTCTCCCAGCTGCTGCGACGCGCTGTAACCCCAGCTCATCGGCATGCAGCCGAGACCGACCGCACCCACGGCGAGTCCCGCCGCTCCGATAGTCCTGCTCTCCAACTCCCCGAACCCTTTCCTGGCCGAGCCGTTCCGCCCTCCCGTCCGCCGCGGTCCACGGGCGGTCCTTCCGTCGGACGGCGCGCGAGCGCGGTCCCGGACCCGGACGGTCACGCCCGCCCGATCCACGACGCGGGTCCCTGTCGGGGGAGTTCGGTGGGTGATTGACGGAAGCGTTTGGGCGATGTGACGATACGCCGATGCCCGGCCTGCACGCACGGATGGCTGCTCGCGGTGGCGACTTCACCGCTGCCGTGGTCGCCCGCTGCGCGGCGGAGGTCCCCTTCTACCGGGAGTTGCCGCGCCGCACGTTGGAGGGCGAGGTGACCCGGTCGATCACCGCCGTGCACGAACTGCTGCTGCGTGCCCTGCGCCAGGACGGCGTGATGGACCCGGGCGATCTGACCCGGCTCATCGAGTGGTCGGGGCGGCGGGCCGAGGAACGGGTGCCCCTGGAGGCGGTGATCGCCGCCTACCTCGTCGGCGCCGAGGTGTGGTGGCAGGTACTGGCCGAGACGGCGGAACCCGAGGAGCTGACCGGAGCCGGAGCCAAGCTGCTGGCCTGCCTGCACGCGGCGATGCCCGCCGTCGTGCTTGCCCACCGCAACGCCCAGGAGGACATCCGCAGCGAGGACAAACGGGTCCGCCGCGCCTTGCTGACCGCGCTGCTGGCCGGACGGCCGTACGACGAACCGGAGGAGGCGGCCGGGGTCTCGGTGGCCGGCCCCCACGAGGTGGTCGCCCTGTCCTTCGAGCCGAATCCGCCGCCCCGGCTGGTGCAGTCGTCGCTGGAGGCCCACGCGGGCGTCCCGGTGCTGGTGGACCACGTCGCCGGGATCGCCCTGCTGCCGGGCGGCTGCGACCTGCCCGGCCTGTGGGAAGCGCTCGGGAAGGACGTCGGGCAGGGGCACCGGGTGTTCGCGGCCGCGGCCCCGGCCGCCGGGCCGGGCGCCGTCCCGGCGGCCGCCCAGGAGGCGGGGCGCGTCCTCGAACTGGTCCAGCGGCTGGGCCGCCCGCCCGGGCTGTACCGGCTCGACGACGTACTCCTGGAGTACCA
>NZ_UAVD01000040.1 GCF_900460065.1 Streptomyces griseus
TTCACCGCGGTGCCCTGGCTCCGCGACCACCTCCAGGGCGAGATCCAGACGTTCCTCGACGAGACCGACGTCGACCCCATGACCTTCCTGGAACGCCTCCGCGAGGCCGCCCAGTCCCTCTCCGGCGCCGGACGGCCCGAGGGCGAACAGGGCGAGAGCGACAGCCGGAGCCTCGTCGACATCGTCCAGACCCCCGCCCAGCGCGAAGTCCTCGGCCGCCTCACGGCCGTCATGTCCCTCCTCGAAGGGCACGCGGACTTCGTGATGGACGGCGTCGGCCCCGACGTCGTCGGCTCCGTCTCCGAGATCCGCGAGAAGTTCCAGCAGCGCCGCGCCCAGGGCGCCGGCCGCCTCGACCAGGCCCTGCGCAGGCTCCTCGGCCTGGACGCCAAACTCCGGCAGTACAAGGACGGCGAGAAGTTCGTACGATCGGTCGTCGAAGAGGTCGGCATGGACGGCTTCAACCGCGTCTGGACCTCACCGAACACCCTCCCGACCAAGGCCGAGATCGCCCAGCCCGCCGACTGGGTCGCGCGGGTGCACCGTAAGGCCGAATCCTGACCGCCGGACCGTCCGGATACTCCCGGAGGACCGATATTGGCCCTCCAATCACCCATCCGAGGGACCATGGAGGCATGGGAAGGCGTGCAATGCTCGATGAACAGCTCACCTCTGTCACCATCGACGCACTCTGAGTGACGGGACGCACCCGTTCCGGCGCTCGACGCTCCTCCCGAACTCCACGAAGGGCACCGGACATGGGTCCCCATCCTGCGGTCGCGGCGATACGCCTGGCGGTCCGCCGCGTACTCCACGACGTACTCACCGAATTCCACCGGCACGCCGACCTCGGCCGGCCGGCCGACGCGGCGAGGCGCCCCGCGCACGCCGCCCGCTCCCGCTATGCCGAGGCCGGCACCGCGGGAACCCCCCGCACCGCCCTCCCCGACCGGCCCGGGACCCCGCTCGTCCTCGTCGCCTGCTCCGGCGGCGCCGACTCCATGGCACTCGCCTCCGCCCTCGCGTTCGAGGCCCGCAAGCTCGACGTCCGGGCGGGCGGCATCACCGTCGACCACAACCTCCAGCCGGGCTCCGGCCTCCGCGCCGCCGAGGTCGTCACCCGGCTCACCGCCATGGACCTCGACCCCGTCGAGGCCGTCGCCGTGCACGTCGGACGCGAGGGCGGCCCCGAGGCCGCCGCCCGCGACGCCCGCTACGCCGCGCTGGACGCCGCCGCCGAACGCCACGGCGCCGCCGCCGTCCTGCTCGGCCACACCCGCGACGACCAGGCCGAGACGGTCCTCCTCGGCCTCGCCCGCGGCTCCGGCATCCGCTCGCTCTCCGGCATGGCCGCCGCCTCCGGGCCGGCCGGCCGCTACCGCCGCCCCTTCCTCCAGCTCGACCGGCAGGCCGTCCGCAAGGCCTGCCTGGTCCAGTCCCTGCCCGTCTGGGACGACCCGCACAACATCGACCCCGCCTACACCCGCTCCCGGCTCCGCCACGAAGGCCTGCCCGCCCTGGAGAAGGCGCTCGGCAAAGGCGTCGTCGAAGCCCTCGCCCGCACCGCCCAGCTCTCCCGCGACGACGCCGACGCCCTGGACACCTGGGCCGCCGAGGCCGAGCTCTCCGTACGCGACGAGACCGGCCGCCTGGAGTGCGCCAAGCTCTACGTCCTGCCGCCCGCGGTGCGCCGCCGGGTGCTGCGCCGCGCGCTGATCGAGGCCGGGGCGCCCGCCGGCTCCCTCTTCGCCCGGCACCTCGAAGAAGTCGACCGCCTGATCACCGGCTGGCGCGGCCAGCGGGCCATCAACCTGCCCGGCCGCGTCGAGGCGATGCGGCAGGGTGGCAGACTGGTCATTCGGCAGAGCTGACGCGCGAGCGGCTGAAGTGCAGGCGAACAGCCGGCCCGGCCCGGGGCGCTTTCCCGGGCCGGCAGGCAGAGAAAGAGACGTGGGTGAACGAGAAGGACATGGGTACCGACCTTCAGTCGGTGCTCCTCACCAAGGAAGAGATCGACGCGAAGCTCGTCGAGCTGGCCGCGAAGATCGACGCGGAGTACGCGGGCAAGGACCTGCTGATCGTCGGCGTCCTCAAGGGCGCGGTGATGGTCATGGCGGACCTGGCGCGCGCGCTGTCCACCCCCGTCACGATGGACTGGATGGCCGTCTCCTCGTACGGGGCGGGCACCCAGTCGTCCGGCGTCGTCCGGATCCTCAAGGACCTCGACACCGACATCAAGGGCAAGCACGTCCTGATTGTCGAGGACATCATCGACTCCGGTCTGACGCTGTCCTGGCTGCTGTCCAACCTGGGCTCCCGGGAGCCGGCCTCGCTGGAGGTCTGCACCCTGCTGCGCAAGCCGGATGCCGCAAAGGTCGCGATCGATGTGAAGTGGATCGGTTTCGACATCCCCAACGAGTTCGTCGTCGGCTACGGGCTGGACTACGCGGAGAAGTACCGCAACCTGCCCTTCGTCGGCACGCTCGCCCCGCACGTCTACGGCGGCTGACCCCGGCCGAACCGCCGGGGAACCCTCACCGCTGTCGGGCCGTTGAAGCTGCGAAAGCAGGTTTCTCCGCCGTACCCGGCAGTCGCGGGTGACGATGCTGGGGTACCGTCCGAAGAACAGTCTTTTCAAACAGCAGCATTTACCTACGGGCAGGAGGGACGGGGCGTCTTCGCTCCGTATGGATGGACGTGAAGCGATACTTCCGTGGGCCCGTCATGTGGATCGTGCTGGCCGTCCTCGCCGTGGTCGTGTTGATGCAGGTCGTCGGCTCGTCCGGCGGCCACAAGACGGTGGACACCGCCAAGGTGATCCAGGCGATCAGCAAGGACCAGGTGGAGCAGGCCAAGCTGACCACCGGTGACGAACAAATCCTCAAGATCGAGCTGAAGAAGGGCCAGAAGCTCGAAGGCGAGTCCGGCAGCAAGTTCCAGGCGAGCTACATCGGCAACCAGGGCGTCGAGCTCGCCGACACGTTGCAGCAGAAGTTCGAGAACGGCGACATCGAGAAGGGTTACACCGTCTCGCCGTCGAAGCAGTCCCCGTTCGTCTCGATCCTCCTCTCGCTGCTGCCCTTCGTCCTCATCGTGGTCGTCTTCCTGTTTCTGATGAACCAGATGCAGGGCGGCGGCTCCAAGGTCATGCAGTTCGGCAAGTCCAAGGCCAAGCTGATCACCAAGGACACCCCCAAGACGACCTTCGCCGATGTGGCGGGGTCCGACGAGGCGGTCGAGGAGCTCCACGAGATCAAGGAGTTCCTCCAGGAGCCGGCCAAGTTCCAGGCCGTCGGCGCCAAGATCCCCAAGGGCGTCCTGCTCTACGGACCGCCCGGCACGGGCAAGACGCTGCTCGCGCGCGCCGTCGCCGGCGAAGCGGGCGTGCCGTTCTACTCGATCTCCGGGTCCGACTTCGTCGAGATGTTCGTCGGCGTCGGCGCCTCCCGGGTGCGCGACCTCTTCGAGCAGGCCAAGGCGAACGCCCCGGCGATCGTCTTCGTCGACGAGATCGACGCCGTCGGCCGCCACCGCGGCGCCGGCATGGGCGGCGGTCACGACGAGCGCGAGCAGACGCTCAACCAGCTGCTCGTCGAGATGGACGGGTTCGACGTGAAGGGCGGCGTCATCCTGATCGCCGCCACGAACCGCCCGGACATCCTCGACCCGGCGCTCCTGCGCCCGGGCCGCTTCGACCGGCAGATCGCGGTCGACCGCCCGGACATGCAGGGCCGCCTGGAGATCCTCAAGGTGCACCAGAAGGGCAAGCCTGTCGCGGAGGGCGTCGACCTCGGCGCCGTCGCCCGGCGCACGCCCGGCTTCACCGGCGCCGACCTGTCGAACGTGCTCAACGAGGCCGCGCTCCTGACGGCGCGCAGCGACAAGAAGCTCATCGACAACGAGAGCCTCGACGAGGCCATCGACCGCGTCGTGGCGGGCCCGCAGAAGCGGACCCGGATCATGTCCGAGAAGGAAAAGAAGATCACCGCGTACCACGAGGGCGGACACGCCCTGGTCGCGGCGGCCTCCCCCCAGTCGGACCCGGTCCACAAGATCACGATCCTCTCCCGCGGCCGCGCCCTCGGTTACACGATGGTGCTCCCGGAGGAGGACAAGTACTCCACGACCCGCAACGAGATGCTCGACCAGCTGGCGTACATGCTGGGCGGGCGCGCGGCCGAGGAGCTGGTCTTCCACGACCCGACGACCGGCGCCGCGAACGACATCGAGAAAGCCACGGCGACGGCCCGCGCGATGGTCACGCAGTACGGCATGACGGAGCGTCTCGGCGCGATCAAGTTCGGCGGCGACAACTCGGAGCCCTTCCTGGGCCGCGAGATGGGCCACCAGCGCGACTACTCGGAAGAGGTCGCGGCCCTGGTCGACGAGGAGGTCAAGAAGCTCATCGAGACCGCCCACAACGACGCGTGGGAGATCCTCGTCGAGAACCGCGACATCCTCGACGCCCTGGTGCTCGAACTGCTGGAGAAGGAGACGCTGGGCAAGGACGAGATCGCGGAGATCTTCGCCCCCCTCGTCCGGCGTCCCGCCCGGCCCGCATGGACCGGATCCGCCCGGCGCACCCCGTCGACGCGGCCCCCGGTGCTCTCTCCCAAGGAGCTGGCCCTCACCAACGGCGCGTCGGTCGCCAACGGTTCGGCCACCCCGCCGGAGATCGCCCCGACGGACCTGACGAAGGACATCGCCCCGTCCACCGAGGCGATCCCCGAGGAGCGTCCCGACAGCAACGGTCAGTGAGCGCTCCGGTCCGGTGAGACGCCCGTCACGGGCCACCGCACCGGTTCCGGAATGCACGCCGCGCCCCCCAGGTTCTAGCCTGTGGGGGCGCGGCTTTTCCGTATGCCCGCGATGTCCGATCGCGAACCCGCGCACGGCACAGAGGAACGAGGCACAGATGACCGACCCGGTGACGCTGGACGGCCAGGGTTCGATCGGCGCATTCGACGAGAAGCGGGCCGAGGCGGCCGTACGCGAACTGCTGATCGCCGTCGGAGAGGACCCGGACCGCGAGGGCCTGCGGGAGACGCCGGGGCGGGTGGCGCGGGCGTACAAGGAGATATTCGCGGGCCTCTACCAGGAGCCCGAGGACGTTCTGACGACCACGTTCGACCTGGGCCACGACGAGATGGTGCTGGTCAAGGACATCGAGGTGTTCTCGACATGTGAACACCACCTGGTGCCGTTCAGGGGCGTCGCGCACGTCGGCTACATCCCGGCCACCACCGGGAAGATCACCGGCCTCTCCAAGCTGGCCAGGCTGGTCGACGTGTACGCCCGCCGTCCCCAGGTCCAGGAGCGGCTCACCACCCAGATCGCCGAGTCGCTCATGTCGATCCTGGAGCCGCGCGGCGTCATCGTCGTCGTCGAGTGCGAGCACATGTGCATGTCCATGCGAGGCATCCGCAAGCCCGGGGCGAAGACGCTCACCTCTGCGGTCCGCGGCCAGCTCCGCGACCCCGCGACCCGCGCCGAGGCGATGAGCCTCATCATGGCGCGCTGACACCTCTGGAACACGCGGTACGCCCGTGGCGACCGCCCTACGCCGCAGCCGCCCCCGTGCCGTCGTGGTCGTTGCCGTCCTCCGGGAGGCGGCAGACGCGTTCCAGGAAGAGTGCGGCGGCGACGACCGCGATGCCGGCCACCACCGCCGCGCCCGCGTAGATGGCCTGGTCGCGGCGGGGCGGGATGTCGAGGTAGCTCAGAAGGAAGACGCCCGTGCCGCCGTACATGCCGGCGACGAGGGCGGCGACCAGCGCGCTCGCCTGGCCGAAGACGAGCGCGCGGGCCGCGAACAGGGGCTCGACCCCCTTGGCGCCGGGGCGGCGCTCGCGCTGGGCGCGGAGGCGGGTGCGGGTGGAGAGCGCGGTAGCGAGGAGGATCGCCGCGATCACGGCGAGCACGATCGACGCGGCCAGCGGGACGCTCGGCAGGGTGCCGACGGAGTCCCAGAGGCGGGCCCCGCCCCAGGAGAGGACGCCGGCGGCGGCGAAGAGGCCCGCCAGTACCCCGAGCCGTAGTTGCTTCACCGAGTGAGCCGCCCTTCGCGCCGCGTGTGCCCGGTCCGGCCGTGCGCCGGACCACCGTCCGTCGAGCCTAACGATTACTCCGGCAGGCGCAGTTCCAGGTCGGCGCGGGGCAGGACGCCGTCGCGGCCGACCTCGGCGAGGAGCTGGGCCACCGGGCCGGCGCCGGGCAGTTGGGCCTCGGGGTCGATGTCGTGCCAGGGGGCGAGGACGAAGGCCCGCTCCTTGGCGCGCGGGTGGGGGAGCGTGAGCACCGGGTCGTCGGAGAGGACGTCGGCGTACGCCACGATGTCGACGTCGATGGTGCGCGGGCCCCAGCGCTCCTCGCGGACCCGGTCGAAGGCCTCCTCGACGGCCTGGCCGCGCTCCAGCAGGGAGGCGGGGGGCAGGGTCGTCTTCACGAGGATGACGGCGTTGAAGTACGAGGGCTGGGAGTCCGCCTCGACGCCCCAGGGCTCCGTCTCGTACACCGGGGAGACGGCCTTGACCCGGAGGCCCGGGGTGTCCTCCAGGGCGTCGACGGCCCCCTGGAGGGTCTCCAGCCGGTTGCCCAGGTTGGAGCCGAGGGAGATCACGGCCATCTTGGGGTTGGAGAGCGTGACGTCGGCCGCGTCCACCTGCCGGACGACGGCGGTCGGAACCGGCTGTACGGTCGGGTCGCTCTGCCCTGCGGTGGAAAATGCAGTCATGCTCGGCTCCGGGTGATGGTGATGGTCACGTCGTCGAAGGGGACGGTGATCGGTGCGTCCGGCTTGTGCACCACGACCTCGACCTCCTGGACGCCTTCGTGCTTCAGGCACTGCTGGGCGATGCGTTCGGCGAGCGTCTCGATCAGATCGACGGGTTCGCCGGTCACCACGTCGACGACCTCCTCGGCCACCACGCCGTAGTGCACGGTGCGGGCCAGGTCGTCGGTGGCTGCCGCGGGGCGGGTGTCGAGGCCGAGCACCAGGTCGACGATGAAGGTCTGGCCCTCTTCCCGTTCCCGGGGGAAGACGCCGTGGTGCCCACGGGCCTTGAGGCCGCGCAGCGCGACACGATCCACGCGAATCACTCCTGCTGTCGTTGGTCGAGAGGCACCCGGCCGCGTGCGGGCGGCGAGGTGCCTTCTTTCGAATCTACCTGCGAGCACCGACGGTGCTCGCCCGTGGGGGCCATGGACAGCGCCTCACCGGGCTGGTAGCCGCCCATACCCGGTGGTCATCGGTTCCAACCCCTGGGGGCTCCGTACCCACTCAGGAGGGTGTTTCCCCGTCGTCCTCCTCGTCGGATTCGGTCAGGACGGGTGACCCGTGGTGGGACCAGAGTTTCCAGCCGTCGGCGGTGCGCCGGAACACGTTCGTGGCGACGACCAGCTGGCCCACCAGCGGGCCCAGCGCGTCGCCCTCCTCGGCGGGGCCGCCGCTGAGGATGTTCTCGGTGCAGGTGACCAGGGCGGTGTCCTCGGTCATCGAGATGTTGACGTCGGTGAGGAAGAACTGGATGTACTCGGTGTTCGCCATGATCAGGGCGTAGCTGCGCAGTACGTCGCCCCGGCCCGTGAGGACCGGCCAGCCGGGGTGGACGCAGGAGACGGTGAGGTCCTCGCCCGGCAGCCACCGGCCGGAGAGCTCGTCGTGGTCGCCGCGTTCCAGCGCCTCGTAGAAGGCGGTGTTGGCCGCCTCGACCTCCGCGATGTCGGCGGCGGCCCGTGCGTGTTCCTCGTTCACGCGGCTCCCTCGACCGCGCGGGCGACGCGGACGGCGTCGGCGGTGGCCCGTACCTCGTGGACCCGGACGGCCCAGGCCCCGGCCGACGCGGACAGCGCGGAGACGGCGGCGGTCGCCGCGTCGCGTTCGCGGGCGGGCGGCGGGGCCGAGCCCGGCCCGGCCAGCACGTGCCCGAGGAAACGCTTGCGGGAGGCGGCCACCAGCAGCGGGCGGCCCAGCGTGTGCAGCCCGGCCAGGTGCGCGACGAGCGACAGGTCGTGGGCGGCGTCCTTGGCGAAGCCGAGGCCGGGGTCGATGACGATGCGCTCGGGGGCGACGCCGCCCGCGACCACCGCGTCCATCCGCTGCCGCAGCTCGTCGAGGACCTCGGCGACCACGTCCCCGTACACCGCGCGGCTGTTCATCGACTCGCTGAAGCCGCGCCAGTGCATCACGACGAACGGGACCTCGGCGGCGGCGACGGCCGGGATCATGTCCGGGTCGGCGAGGCCGCCGCTGACGTCGTTGACCAGGACGGCCCCGGCGGCGACGGCCTGCTCGGCGACGCGGGCGCGCATGGTGTCCACGGAGACGGTGACGCCCTCGGACGCCAGCCCCCGCACGACCGGGACGACCCGGCGCAGCTCCTCGGCCTCGTCCACCCGGCTCGCGCCGGGGCGGGTCGACTCGCCGCCCACGTCCACCAGGTCCGCTCCCTCGGCCACCAGGTGCAGGCCGTGTTTGACCGCGGTCGTGGTGTCGAACCACCGGCCGCCGTCGGAGAAGGAGTCGGGCGTGACGTTGACGACGCCCATGACCGCGCAGCGGTCCCACTCCGGCAGTCCTCGGACCGTGCCCCGCGTGCGTGTCGTACTCATACGACCAGACTAGGACCTGTCGTACACCGCGTCCGACGCCGTCACGTCCCGTAGGCCGCCGTCACGCCGCGCTCGCCCCGTGCTCCTGGGACCGGTGGAGGGCGTGTCCGCACGGGAGCGGGCGGCGGGGGCGGAACGGGCGGGGCAGCGAGAGGTTCACGAAGCCCTCCGCCCGCATCGCCGCGATCCCGATGCGGGGCAGGTCGCGACTGGTGCGGAAGACCACGAAGCGGGGCTCCCAGCGGGGCTTGAACTTGGCGTTGAACTTGTACAGCGACTCGATCTGGAACCAGCGGGAGAGGAAGATCAGCAGTCCCCGCCAGCAGCGCAGCACCGGTCCCGCGCCGAGCCGCTCGCCGCGGGCCAGCGCCGACCGGAACATCGCGAAGTTCAGCGAGACCCGCTCGACGCCGAGCTTCCCGGCGGCCTGGAGGGAGGCGACGATCAGGAGCTCGTTCATGCCGGGGTCGGCGGACCGGTCGCGGCGCATCAGCTCCAGGGACATGCCGTCGCGGCCCCAGGGGACGAAGTGGAGGACGGCCTTCAGGTCGCCGTGCGGGGAGTCGTCCGTGCCGGAGCCGGTCAGGTGGGCCGTGGCGATGACGCAGTCGCCGTCGGCCGGGTCGCCGATCCGGCCCAGCGCCATGGAGAAGCCGCGTTCGGTGTCGGTGCCGCGCCAGTCGGCGGCGGCGCGGCGGATCCGGTCCAGTTCGGTGTCGCCGATGTCACGTGCCCGCCGGACCCGGGTCTCGTAGCCGTTCCGTTCGATGCGCTTGACCATCTGGCGCACGTTCCGCATGGCCCGTCCGGAGAGGGAGAAATCCGCCACGTCCACCACCGCCTCGTCGCCGAGTTCCAGGGCGGTGAGTCCGGTCTCGCGGGTCCAGACCTGGCCGCCGGTCTCGCTGCACCCCATCACGGCGGGGGTCCAGGAGTGGGCCCGCGCCTCGTCCATGAAGCGTTCGATCGCGCCCGGCCAGGCCTCCACGTCGCCGATGGGGTCGCCGCCGGCCAGCATCACCCCGGAGACGACCCGGTAGCAGACGGCTGCCTTGCCGCTGGGGGAGAAGACGACGCCCTTGTCGCGGCGGAGCGCGAAGTGGCCGAGCGAGTCCCGGCCGCCGTGCCGCTCCAGGAGGGCCCGCAGCCGGCTCTCGTCGTCCTCGGTGAGGCGGGCGGCGGGGTGTTCGGGGCGGAAGGCCAGGTAGATGGTGGTGACGGCGGTGAGCAGGCCGAGCGCGCCCAGCGAGTAGGCCACGGTCCAACCGGTACGCCCGGCGTAGTCGATGGGCCCCTCGACGCCGAACAGGCCGTACAGCACGTGCTGGAGGCGGTCGGCGATGGACGGGTCGCCGATGACCCGGCCGGGGTGCACGCTCACGATGATCAGCCCGAGTCCCAGCGAACCGGCCCCGAGCAGGACGAAGTTGGCGAGCGCGCGCCAGCGGCTGCGGGGGTCGGGGAGCGCCCGGAACTGGTCCCGGTGGCGCACCAGCAGCCAGCAGAGGGTCAGGGAGACGATCACCCCGACGATCGAGTGGCGGTACGCGAACTGGGCCGCGGCCCCCGCGGGCAGCAGGATCACCGCCGCGCGCCAGGCCCGCCGCTTGTGCCGCTTCAGCCCGTGGGCGAGCAGGAGCAGCAGCATGCCCGCGCTGAGCGAGAGCGCGGCGGCGAACGGGCCGAGCGCTCCGGGGAGCACCTCGGCGAGGGTGTGCATCCGGCTGTGCCGGAAGCGGGGGAACACCCCGGCGGCGACGTCGATCAGGCCGACGACGGTGCAGGCGGTGCCGACGAGCGCGGGTACGGACTCGGGGCGCGGCCCGCGGAGCAACCGGCGTACGCGCTGCGGAACCGACACCGAATTATCCCCATCTAGCGTGACAGACATCGTTTCCCGTGGCTTCGCGAGAGATTCCTTGAGCCCGGCGGGGAGCCCCGCGGACGGTGTGCGCCCTCTAGGACGTGGGTCGGGGAGCGCGGGTTCACCCACATTCCGGAAATTTCCCGTATCCGGTCCGCGTAAGGAAGCACGGAGAAAGCACGCTCATGGGTCTCACCAGCTCCGCCGTTCTGGCGGTCGTGGCGGCGGTCGCCGTCGCGCTGTTCGCCGCCACGGTCGGGCTCTGGCCGCGGCTGGCCCGGCCCGGGGCCGCCGCGGTGTCGGGCCGGGTCGGGCTGCTGCTGGCGACCCAGTTGACGCTGTTCGCCGCGGTGGGGCTGGCCGCCAACAACGCCTTCCTCTTCTACGGTTCCTGGGCCGACCTCTTCGGCCGGCAGCAGGACCTCGGTGTGGTCACCGAGCACGCGGGGAACGGGTCGGCGTCGCGGCACATGACGCGGATCGGCACCCAGCACCCGGACGTGCCGGGCGGCCGGGTCCCCTCGGTGGGCGGGCGGATCGACAAGGTGGTGGTCTCCGGGCGCACCTCGGGCATCGAGTCCCCGGCGTACGTCTATCTGCCGCCGGAGTACTTCCAGGGGGCGTACGCCGGGCGGACGTTTCCGGCGGCCGTGGTTCTGACCGGTTACCCGGGCACGGCGGAGAACCTGCTGAAGGGGCTGCGCTACCCGCAGACGGCGCATGAGCGGGTGAAGGCGGGGAAGGCCCGGCCGATGATCCTGGTGATGCTGCGGCCGACGGTCGCGCCGCCCCGGGACACCGAGTGCGTGGACGTGCCGGGCGGCCCGCAGACGGAGACGTTCTTCGCGAAGGACCTTCCCGAGGCGATCGGGCAGTCCTACCGGGTCGGGGAGAGGGCCCGCGACTGGGGCATCATCGGCAACTCGACCGGTGGCTACTGCGCGCTGAAGATCGGGCTGCACCACCCGGACCGGTACGCGGCGAGCGTCGGGCTCTCGGCGTACTACAAGGCGGCCGAGGACCCGACGACGGGCGACCTGTTCCACGGGAACGGGGAGCTGCGCGACCGGGCCGACCTGCTGTGGACCCTGGAGAACCGGCCGCCGTCCGGCGGTTCGTTCCTGGTGACGACCTCCCGGCGGGGCGAGGACAACCTCGGGAGCACGATGGAGTTCATCGGGAAGGTGAAGGCCCCCGCGAGGGTGTCCTCCATCGTGCTCGACAGCGGTGGGCACAACTTCACGACCTGGCGGCGGGAGATCCCGCCGGCCCTGGAGTGGCTGAGCGCCCGGCTCGGCGAGGACTGAGGCGGGCCGGTCCCCGCGAACCGGACGGCCCGGCCCCCGCGAACCGGACGGTCCGGCCCGGCCCGGTCCGGTCCGTCCTACGCGGTCGCCACCGTCTCCACCGCCACCTCCGCGCGCGGTACGTCCTGGGCGTCGGCGTCGATCGAGCGGCGCAGGGCCTCGTGCAGCCGGGAGGGCGTCAGCACCCCGAGGAAGCGGCCCTCGCTCTCCTCGTCGATGACCGCGATCCAGCCCGCGTCGTGCTGGAGCATGGTGGCGAACGCCTGCTTGAGGGGCGCGCCGAGCGGGAGCCAGGCCTCCATCCGGCGGGCGTGCTCACGGACGGTGCCCTTCGCGGTGGTGGTGGTGGCCGCGTCGGCGGGGATCCAGCCGTGGAGGTTGTCCCGGCCGTCCAGGACGACCGCCCAGCGCGCGCCCTCGGACCTGAGCCGCTCGGTGGCCGCGGCCAGCGGGTCGTCCAGGTGGACGACCGGCGGCTGGTCGAGGTCGCTCATCTCGATGGGCGTCACCGAGAGCCGCTTGAGCCCGCGGTCCGCGCCGACGAAGTCGGCCACGTACGGGGTCGCGGGGGCGCCGAGCACGGTGGCCGGGGAGTCGAACTGCTCGATGCGGCCCTGCCCGTAGACGGCGATCCGGTCGCCGAGGCGGACGGCCTCCTCGATGTCGTGCGTGACGAACAACACGGTCTTGCGGACCTGGGCCTGGAGTTTCAGGAATTCGTTCTGGAGGCGTTCGCGGACGACCGGGTCCACCGCCCCGAAAGGCTCGTCCATCAGGAGGACGGGCGGATCGGCGGCCAATGCGCGGGCCACGCCGACGCGTTGGCGCTGGCCGCCGGAAAGCTGTTCCGGATAGCGGTCGCCATAAACGGACGGATCGAGTCCGACGAGGTCGAGGAGTTCGGCGGCGCGTTCGCGTCCCTTTCCGCGCTTCCAGCCCAGCAGATGGGGAACGGTCGCGGTGTTCTCCAGCACCGTCCTGTGCGGGAAGAGGCCGACCTGCTGGATCACATAGCCGATGCGACGGCGCAGTTGGACGGGGTCGATGGTGGATATGTCGTCCCCGTCGAGGAATATCACGCCCTCGGTCGGTTCGATCAGCCGGTTCACCATCTTCATGGTGGTCGTCTTGCCGCATCCGGAAGGTCCGACGAGCGTGACCAGTTCACCCTCGGCGACCTCGAAGGAAAGGTCGTCGACGGCGGTGGTGCCGTCGGCGTACCGCTTGGTGACGTGCTCGAAACGGATCATGGTTCCCCATTGTGGAGGGCGAATCGTGAAGGCCATGTTGCCGGAATGCGACAGCCCTCCGCGATGGTCAGTGGTCGAGGATAGGCTCGCCAGTCATCAGTTCGATCCCGGGCGATCCGGGCAGACGGGGAAAGCAGGAGGTGGGGGCGGATGGCCGAGCAGAACTGCCTGGTGACGAACGACTGGATCTGCGGGGAGTATCTGCGCTCCCGCGGCCAGGAGCTGACCGACGCGACCGTGCAGCACATCGGGATCACGGTGGTCTCGGTGCTGATCGGGCTCGCGGTGGCCTTTCCGCTGGCGCTGCTGGCACGCCGGGGCCGGCGCTTCGCCGGGCCGGTGCTCGGGCTGACGACCGTGCTCTACACGGTGCCCTCGCTGGCGATGTTCTCGCTGCTGCTGCCCCTGTTCGGACTGTCGGCCGCGCTCGTGGTCACGGGGCTCGTGCTCTATTCGCTGACCATCCTCGTGCGCAACATCCTGGCCGGGCTCGAAGCGGTGCCCGAGGAGGCCAGGGACGCCGCCCGCGGCATGGGGTACGGGCCGGGGCGGCTGCTGTGGGAGGTGGAGCTCCCGCTGGCACTGCCCGCGGTGATGGCGGGGCTGCGGATGGCCACCGTGTCGACGGTCGCGCTGACCACGGTCGGCTCGCTCGTCGGCAAGGGGGGCCTCGGCAATCTCATCGAGGACGCGCTGCCCAGCTTCTTCAAGGCCCAGGTGCTCACCGCCGCGGTCCTGTGCGTGCTGCTCGCGGTGGCGGCGGACCTGCTGCTGCTCGGCCTCCAGCGGCTGCTGACGCCCTGGACCCGGATATCCGGAGCGGTCGGGGCCGCCCCGGCGAAGACGGACGCGGGACCGCCCGCCCCGGCGACAGTGAAGGCGGGCTGACCCGTGGGAGTCATCGGCGACGCCTGGACCTGGCTCACCACCGGGGCCAACTGGTCGGGCGACGGCGGGGCCGCGCACCGGCTCGGCGAGCATCTGTACGTGAGCGGGGTCGCCCTCGCGGTGGCCTGCGCGATAGCCCTGCCGCTCGCCCTGTATCTGGGGCACGTCGGCAGGGGCGGAGCGCTCGCGGTGAACATCTCCAACGTGGGGCGGGCCGTCCCGGTCTTCGCGGTGCTCGCCCTGTTCATGCTCACCCCCCTGCGCAACTCAGGTTACTGGCCCACGATCATCGCGCTGGTGCTGTTCGCGGTGCCGCCGCTGCTGACCAACGCCTACGTCGGGATGCGGGAGGTGGACCGAGCCGTGGTGGAGGCCGCGCGCGGCATGGGGATGTCGGGCGGGCAACTCTTCGTCCGGGTCGAGCTGCCGCTCGCCTACCCGATGATCATGACCGGGCTGCGGTCCGCCGCCGTCCAGGTCGTGGCCACCGCGTCGATCGCCGCGATGGTGGGCCTCGGCGGTCTCGGCCGGATCATCACCGCCGGGTTCAACACCTATGACACCGCCCAGGTCTTCGCGGGCGCGATCCTGGTCGCCGCGCTGGCCCTGCTGGTGGAGGGGGCGCTGGTGGCGCTGGACCGGGTGCTCTCACCGCTGCGCCGCCGCCGGACCGTGTGACGGGCCGGGCGGCCCCCTCGACTTCCTTTGGTCATCCTTTTCGGTTCGGACGGAGAACAGACATGAGCAGAACCTCGCGCATAGCCGGAGCGGTCATCGGCGTGGTCGCCCTGGCAGGGTCGCTGGCGGCCTGCGGCGGCGACAGCCTGGAGCAGGAGAAGGGCTCCGGCTCCTCGGGCGGCGGCAGCGAGAAGGGCTCCCTCGTCGTCGGCTCGGCCTCCTTCACCGAGTCCAAGGTGCTCGCCGAGCTGTACGCGCAGATCCTCGGCGACGCCGGGTACGACACCTCGATCACCACGGTGAAGAACCGCGAGCTGTACGAGCCCTCGCTGGAGAAGGGCGAGATCGACGTCGTCCCCGAATACGCCGCGACGATCACCGAATTCCTCAACGCCAAGGTGAACGGGGCGGAGAAGGCCCAGAGCACCCCCCTCGCATCCCCTGACGCCGACGCCACGGTCGCCGCGCTGGAGAAGCTCGCGGGCCCGCTGGGCCTCAAGGTGCTCCCGGCCGGGAAGGCCGTCGACCAGAACGCTTTCGCGGTCTCGAAGGAATTCGCCGAGAAGAACAAGCTCACGACCCTTTCCGATCTCGGGAAGTCGAAGCTCGAGGTGAAGATCGCGGCGGGCGACGAGTGCGAGGTGCGGCCGTTCTGCGCACCCGGTCTGAAGAAGACGTACGGCATCGACGTCACCGGTATCGACCCCAAGGGCGTCGGCACCCCGCAGTCCAAGCAGGCGGTCCGCGACGGCAAGGTCCAGCTGGTCCTGACGACGACCACGGACGCGGTGCTGGACGGGCTGGTCTTCCTGGAGGACGACAAGAAGCTGCAGAACGCCGACAACGTCCTGCCGGTCCTCAACGCCAAGGACGCGGGCTCCCCGGAGATCGCCGCCGCGCTCGGAAAGCTCACCGACGCGCTCACCACGGAGGATCTCGCGGAGCTGAACCGCAAGGTCGACGCCGAGCGCGCGAAGCCCGCCGATGTGGCCAAGGAGTATCTGGAGACGAAGGGGCTGATCGAGAAGTAGGGCTCGGACGGAGGGCATTTCGGGGGCCGTGAGGTAACCGGCGGAGAACAGATTGCCGACCGGCCCCCAAGTGGCGCGTACACACGGTAAATTTCAGGCCATGCCACGTGGACGCCACCGCCATTCGCCACCCCTCCACAGAATCCTGCCCCCCTCCGTGGTGGCGGGAGTGTCGGTCGTCGGTGCCGCCGGCGCCTGGCTCCTGACCGAACCCCTGGTCCTGCGCGGCCTGGTGGCCGCCGTGGCGGCCGCCGCCGTCACCGGCGCGTATCTGATGCGCAGCTGGGACCGGGCGGCGGGGCTGCGGGTCGCCGAGCTGACCCGGGCCCGCGCCGGTGACGAGTGGCGGGCCGAGGAGCGGATAGCCGAGCTGGAGCAGGATCTGGAGGAGTCGCGCGAGCTGCGCACCCGGCTGGAGACCAAGCTCCGCCGCAAGCGCGTCGAGCTCGCCGGGCTGCGCGGTGAGCACGCCGGACTGCTCCGCCGCTACGCCAACGCCGAGACCGAGCGGGCCAGCGCGCTGGAGGGCCGCAGGCAGCTCGCCATCGAGGCCGCGGCCCCCAAGGAGCTGCTGCCCGCACGGTCCACGCCGACCCCCGAGTCGTACCGGCGCGCGGACGAGGCCCTGATGAACCTCACGCGCAACGCGGCCCTCCAGGAGACCCGCAGGACGGTGGAGGCGGTCCGGCGGCGCCAGGCCGCCGTCGAGGACCGGCACCAGGACGAGGACCGGCACCAGGACACGGAGGGCGAGGGCCCGCGGGGGAAGCACGCGGCGGCCCCCGGGCCGGGCGGGCAACGGGACGAGCAGCTCCGCCGCCCCGCCACCCCCGTGCCCGCCCCGGCGCTCCCGAGCGCGCAGGCCCCGGCCTCCGTCGCGCCGGTGCCCGTGCCGCGCGCGATTCCGGCCGCGTCCGCCGTCGTCCCGTACGCCGCGCGCCGCAACCCGGCACCCCAGGGCAACTTCGACTTCTTCGGCGCCCAGAACGGCCAGCACGCCCAGAACGGCCAGAGTGCCGCGAACGCCCACAGCGCCGCGAACGCCCAGAAGGTGAACGCCGCGATCGAGTCCGTGCAGAACGAGGACCTCGCGGACGTCGTCGGCGAGGAGGCGCTCGCGGCCCACCGCACGGGAGCCGTCGACAACCGGGCCGTGGGCAAGGTCATCGACCTCACCGCGCACGACGAGACCGAGCAGATCGAGGTGGCGGAACTGCGCGGCGCGGTCTGAGGACCCCTACTTGTCGATGTCGCCCACGACGAAGAACAGCGAGCCCAGGATCGCCACCATGTCGGCGACCAGGGTGCCCGGCAGCAGTTCGGTGAGCGCCTGGATGTTGTTGAACGACGCGGAGCGCAGCTTCAGCCGGTAGGGCGTCTTCTCGCCCTTGGAGACCAGGTAGTAGCCGTTGACGCCGAGCGGGTTCTCCGTCCAGGCGTAGGTGTGGCCCTCGGGGGCCTTGAGCACCTTGGGCAGCCGCTGGTTGATCGGCCCCGGCGCCAGGTGGGCCATCCGGTCCAGGCAGGCGTCCGCCAGGTCCAGGGAGTTGAGGGTCTGCTCCAGCAGGCACTCGAAGCGGGCCAGGCAGTCGCCCTCGGTCCGGGTGACCACCTTCAGGGTGTCCCGCAGCTCCCCGTACGCGAGATAGGGCTCGTCGCGCCGCAGGTCGAAGTCGACGCCCGAGGCGCGGGCGATGGGCCCCGACACCCCGTACGCGTGCACCGCCGCGGCGGACAGCACGCCCACGTCGCGCGTACGGCCCCGGAAGATCTCGTTGCCGAGGACGAGGTTCTCGTACACGTCCATGCGGGAGCGGACGGAGGCGACGGCGTCGCGGACCCGGCCGGCCCAGCCCGCCGGGACGTCCTCCTTGAGCCCGCCGACCCGGTTGAACATGTAGTGCATCCGTCCGCCGGAGACCTCCTCCATCACCGCCTGGAGCTCCTCGCGCTCCCGGAAGGCGTGGAAGACCGGGGTGATGCCGCCGAGTTCGAGGGGGTAGGAGCCGAGGAACATCAGGTGGTTGAGGACCCGGTTCAGCTCGGCGAGCAGCGTCCGCGTCCACACGGCGCGTTCGGGGACCTCCATGCCGAGCATCCGCTCGACGGCCATCACCACGCCCAGCTCGTTCGAGAACGCGGAGAGCCAGTCGTGCCGGTTGGCGAGCATGATGATCTGCCGGTAGTCGCGGGCCTCGAAGAGCTTCTCCGCGCCCCGGTGCATGTAGCCGATGACCGGCTCCGCGTGCTGGACGCGCTCGCCGTCCAGCACGATCCGCAGCCGGAGGACCCCGTGCGTCGAGGGGTGCTGGGGACCGATGTTCAGCACCATGTCGGTGCTCTCCGCCGCTCCGCCGATGCCGATCGTCGTCTCCGTCATGCGGGACAGTATTCCCTGACCGGGGTCGGCGGCGGGGGTCACGGGGGCGGGGCCGGCAGCCCCACCCGGTGCAGCAGCCAGCCGAAGTCGCCGAGTCCGCCGCGCGCGGTCAGCTCCGCCGCCTCCCCCGCGGACGCCAGGGCCCGCACATAACCCGCCGGGTCGGTCGCGGCCAGGCCGATCGGCGGCCGGCCGCCGCCGACGCCCAGCCGGCGCAGCGCCGCCCGCTGATCGGTCAGCTCGGCGCCCGCCCCCGGCACCGCCGCCGCCACCGCCGCCGCGCAGGCGTCCAGCGCCACGTGCGCGGTCAGGTCGCACGAGCCGTCCGGCACCGGGCGCACCTCGCGCCCGTCCCGGAACCCGGCCAGCGTCCCGAAGGGCGGCCGGGCGCCCCGCACATGCGCGTAGTCCACCGCCACCGCGAGACCGGCGGTCAGGGAGCCGACCGCCCGCGCCCAGGCCGCGTCCCGGGTCCGGCCGATCTCCGCCCGCTCGCCCGGCGCGGTCAGCGGCCACCAGCGCTCCAGCCACGCCAGGTCCGCCCCGCTCACCGGCTCGCCGAGGCGCTCGGCGCCGTCCGAGGCCCGCACCCGGACGTACCGGGGGACGCCGTCCGGGTCCGCCTCCGCCACCTCGGCCGGAACGTTGTCCAGCCACTCGTTGGCGAACAGCAGCCCGGTGACCCCCTCGGGCGGCTGCGCGCACCACTCGATCCGGGGGTCCAGGCCGGGCGGCCGGGCGGCGACCTCGACGGCGTACGCGGTCACGTCCGGCCGCCAGGGCAGCGCGTCCAGCGCCGCCAGGACCCCGGTCGGCAACTCGCCCCGCCCCGACCCGACGTCGACCAGGGCGACCGTGCCGGTGCCCAGCTCCCGCGCCGTTCCGGTCAGCAGCCGGGCCACCGCCGCCGCGAAGAGGGGCGAGGCGTGGACCGACGTACGGAAGTGGCCCGCCGGCCCCCGCGGGCTCCGCGACGGGCTGCGATAGAAGCCCTCGTCCCCGTACAGAGCGGCCTGAGCCGCCTCCCGCCAACCGCGCCACTCGTCCGTCACCTGGCCAAGTCTCCACCTTGGGGAGTACGGTCCCGGGACCCGGATCGGCCCTCCGGTTGACCCGGGCACCGATCCGCTGTCCCTACGCTGGGTTACGTGCAGCGCCTCTACGATTTCATCCGCAGACACCCGACGGGCGTCGACGTCTTCTGGGCCGTCTTCCTCCTCGGGCTCTCCGGCGTGTCGATGGTGTCGGGCATGTACGACGCCGGGCGCGAGGAGATCGTCGCGGTTCCGGTCGCGCTGGGGCTCTCCACCGTGGTGGCGCTGCGCCGCAGGGCCCCGGAGAAGATGCTGCTGCTCGCCATCCTGGTGGGCCTCGTGCAGTTGGTGTTCGACGTCAGGCCCGGCATCGGGGACTTCGCGATGCTGGTCATCACCTACACCGTCGCCACGATCGGGGAGCGCTGGGCGTCCCGGCTCGCCCTGGTCTGCAGCCTGAGCGCGGCGGCCCTGTCCCAGCTGCGGTGGGAGGCCGAGCCCGGGGGTTCCTGGGCCCAGGTGGTCTTCGTGACGATCATCATGACCGTGCCGTTCGTGCTGGCCTGGGTGCTCGGGGACTCGCTGCGGACCCGGCGGGCCTACTTCGACCAGCTGGAGGAGCGGGCCGCCCGGCTGGAGCGGGAACGGGAGGCGCAGTCCAAGGTCGCGGTCGCCGCCGAGCGGGCCCGGATCGCCCGCGAGCTGCACGACGTCGTCGCGCACAACGTGTCCGTGATGGTCGTCCAGGCCGACGGCGCCGCCTATGTCATGGACGCCGCCCCCGACCAGGCCAGGCAGGCCCTGGAGACCATCTCCAGCACCGGCCGCCAGGCGCTCGCGGAGATGCGGCGGCTGCTCGGTGTGCTGCGGACCGGTGACGCCCCGGAGAGCGGGGAGTACGTCCCCCAGCCCGATGTGGAGCAGATCGAGGACCTGGTCGCGCAGGTGCGGCAGACCGGACTGACGGTCGACTTCAAGGTGGAGGGCACGCCCCGCCCGCTGCCCAGCGGCGTGGAGCTGACCGCGTACCGGGTCGTCCAGGAGGCCCTGACCAACACCCGCAAGCACGGCGGGCCCGACGCCGGGGCCAGCGTCCGGCTGGTCTACTTCGACGACGGCCTCGGGCTGCTGATCGAGGACGACGGCCGGGGCGCGGCGCACGAGCTGTACGAGGACGGCGGCGCGGACGGCGCCGGGCACGGGATGATCGGGATGCGGGAGCGGGTCGGCATGGTCGGCGGCACCCTGGACGCGGGGCCCCGGCCCGGCGGGGGGTTCCGGATCAGCGCCCTGCTGCCGCTGAAGCCCCCGGGCTGACCCCGCCCCTCCTGCCCCCTCCGCCACGAGCACCACGCCCAGCACCACGACCCCGACGCCCGGGCGACCCCGGCGCCACGACGATCACGACGACCCCAGGACAGGACACGATCCCCATGACCACGGCCATCCGCGTGATGCTCGTCGACGACCAGGTGCTGCTGCGGACCGGTTTCCGGATGGTGCTCGCGGCCCAGCCCGACATGGAGGTCGTGGCCGAGGCCGGGGACGGGGCGGAGGCGATCGAGATCCTGCGGTCCACCGCCGTCGACGTGGTCCTGATGGACGTCCGCATGCCCCGGCTGGACGGCGTCGAGGCGACCCGTCGCATCTGCGCGCAGCAGGACCCGCCGAAGGTGCTCATCCTGACCACCTTCGACCTCGACGAGTACGCCTTCTCCGGGCTGAAGGCGGGGGCCAGCGGCTTCATGCTCAAGGACGTGCCGCCCGCCGAACTGCTCGCGGCGATCCGCTCGGTGCACAGCGGCGACGCGGTCGTCGCCCCGTCCACCACCCGCCGGCTGCTCGACCGCTTCTCGCCGATGCTGCCCAGCGGCGACAAGGAGCCGAAGAACAAGCACGTCGGCAAGCTCACCGAGCGGGAGCGGGAAGTCATGCTCCTGGTCGCCCAGGGCCTCTCCAACGGGGAGATCGCGGCCCGGCTGGTGCTCTCCGAGGCCACGGTCAAGACGCACGTCGGCCGGATCCTCACCAAGCTGAACCTCCGCGACCGGGTGCAGGTCGTCGTCCTCGCCTACGAGACCGGTCTGGTGCGGGCCGGCGGCGGCGCGGGCTGAACGACGCGGCGGCGGCCGGGGCGGCTCAGCGCAGGACGCCCTCCAGGAAGTCGCTGCCGAGCCGGGCGACGACCGTCAGGTCCAGTTGGTGCAGGACGTAGCGGCCCCGGCGGCGCGTCGTGACCAGGCCCGCCTTCTTGAGCACGGAGAGGTGGCGGGAGACCTCGGGGGAGGTGATCCCGTTGGAGTCGGCCAGCTCGCCGGTGGTGTACGGGGAGCGGGCCAGGTTGCGGCAGAGCCGCATCCGCATCGGGTGGGCCAGCGCCTCCAGGCGCAGCTGGAGCTGTTCCACGGAGGCGGGCGCCGGCAGGTCGGGCAGATGGACCGGGTAGTGGATCACCGGCCGCCAGCCCGGAGCGTGCAGCACCATCAGATGCGGCCAGCCGAAGCTGGTCGGGATGAGCGTCAGGCCCCGGCCGACACCCGGGTCCACGGCGGTGGTCCGGCCCTCGGACAGTTTGTCCACGTTGATCCGGCCCGCGTCCTCGTCCAGCGTCACGGCGGCCGACACCGCCCCGACCGCGTCGGCCAGCCCCTTGCGCCGCAGCAACTCCGTCTTGTGCCGGGCGTCGGCGACCAGCTGGACGGAGACCCGGCGCCAGGTGTCGGCGAAGAACGCCTGGTCGCAGTCCTCGAAGAGGCGCCGGATCCAGCCGCGCACGGAGGCGGGGTCGGCCAGCAGCCGCCGGGTGAAGTCCATCTGCTGCGGGCCGCGCGCCGCCGCCAGGTCCAGGGCGCGGCCCCGCATCCCCGCGTCGTCCAGGGGTGACGGCGAGCCGGCCCCGTAGTGGCCGGCGCAGGTGAACTCCAGGGCCGCGGCGACGAACCGCTCGTCGTCCAGCTTGTCCAGCAGGTCCAGGTCCTCGGCGAGCGTCGCCCCGGTCGTGCCGTCACCGCCCCGGATCCCGGAGAACGGCATGAACACGTCGGAGAAGGTGTTCCGCCAGAGGAACTCCGCCTCCAGGAGCCGGTCCGCGAGGTCGGGCTCCAGGGCCGTCGCGGTCGCGGTGGCCCAGCCGTGCAGCCCCGGATGGTGGCCGGGCTCGGAGAGCGCGTGCAGGGCGAGGCCCAGCTCGGCCAGCGGGGAGGTCGCGAAAACGACGCGGTCGGCGGGGAGCCCCGCGATGTCTATGTGCACGCTCACCTCTCCATAGTGGGGGTACGCGGATGGGCCGTCGCTTCATTTGACGGGGGTCGTCAATCCGCGCGCGATGCCGCCGTGACCAGCACAGGCTGGGCCGCGTGAACGCCACCCAGCAGCATCTTCTCGACCTCCACCGCGCGGCCCGGCTGTCGCGGCCCGCGCCTCCGCCGCCGGGGCGCCACGACCGCTCGGTCCTGCGCGACCTGTACCGGAGCCTCCGGCGGGACCGGCAGCCCGGCGAGGCCGGTCGGACCGGTACACCCGGTCCGTACGGCACACCCGGCACACTCGGCCCGTCCGGCGTTCGGGGCCGGAACCCGGGGCCGGAAACCGGCCTGTGAACCCGGGGAGGGCCGTTCCGGCGCGGCCCCGAGGCCGGGCAGTCCCGCCCCACCGCCCCGCCACGCGGTCGCCCCGCGCCGCCGCCGCTCCGGCTCATCCACCGTCCCCGTGGGACGATCCTCACCCGGATCTTCGCCGTCGGCGCCCGCCGGGTTCCGCCCGGCCCGCGAAGTTATCCACAGCCTGTGGGCAGTGGAAGTGCTTCCCCGAAACGCTG
The DNA here is from genome assembly GCF_900460065.1 of Streptomyces griseus. GTDB lineage: Bacteria > Actinomycetota > Actinomycetes > Streptomycetales > Streptomycetaceae > Streptomyces > Streptomyces griseus. The sequence continues at coordinate 22,860 of NZ_UAVD01000040.1, forward strand.
GCGTAGCATGCAGAGAAATCGTCCGGTACCCCCCGCGGACTGGAACGGAAGGCCGTCGCCGCGTGAACGCATCAGTTTCGAAGGAACCCCTCGACGCGAGGGACCGCCCCGCCCGCCTCACGGTCGGCGTCGTCGGCGCGGGCCGGGTCGGGCCCGCCCTCGCCGCGTCGCTCCGGCTCGCCGGGCACCGCCCGGTCGCCGTCTCCGGCGTCTCCGACGCCTCCCGCCGCCGCGCCGCGGCCCTGCTCCCCGACGTTCCCCTGGTCGAGCCCGCCGAGGTGCTGGCCCGGGCCGAGCTGGTGCTGCTGACCGTCCCCGACGACGTGCTGCCCACCCTGGTCGAGGGCCTCGCCGAGACCGGCGCCGTGCGGCCGGGCCAGCTGCTCGTCCACACCTCCGGGCGGTACGGGGCCGGGGTCCTGGACCCCGCGCTGCGGGCCGGGGCCCTGCCGCTCGCGCTGCACCCGGCGATGACGTTCACCGGCACCGGCGTCGACGTGCAGCGGCTCGCGGGCTGCTCCTTCGGCGTCACCGCCCCCGAGGAGCTGCGGCTCGCCGCCGAGGCCCTGGTCATCGAGATGGGCGGTGAGCCGGAGTGGATCGCCGAGGAGTCCCGCCCGCTCTACCACGCGGCCCTCGCCCTCGGCGCGAACCACCTGGTCACCCTGGTCGCCCAGTCGATGGAGCTGCTGGCCAAGGCCGGGGTCGCGGCCCCCGACCGGATGCTCGGCCCGCTGCTCGGCGCGGCCCTGGACAACGCCCTGCGCTCCGGCGACGCCGCGCTGACCGGCCCGGTCGCCCGGGGTGACGCCGGCACGGTCGCCGCGCACATCGGCGAGCTGCGCGCGCACGCCCCGCAGGCGGTCGCCGGATACATCGCGATGGCCCGCGCCACGGCCGACCGGGCGCTCGCCCACGGCCTGCTCAAGGCCGAGCTGGCCGAGGACCTCCTCGTCGCCCTGGCCGACCAGGAGCGCCGCCCGGGCGGCTCCGGAACGGGGGAGCCCCGATGACCCGCACGGCCCGGCCCGCCCTCCTGCGCACCGCCGCCGAGCTGGACGCGCTGTCCCGCCCCGCCGGGGCCGAGCGGGCCGTCGTCATGACGATGGGCGCGCTCCACCAGGGCCACGCCGCCCTGATCCGGGCCGCCCGCGCGGCGGCCGGCCCGGACGGACAGGTCGTGGCCACCGTCTTCGTGAACCCGCTCCAGTTCGGCGAGGCGGCCGACCTGGACCGCTATCCGCGCACCCTGGACGCCGACCTGGAGGTCGCCGCCGCCGCGGGGGCCGACGCGGTCTTCGCCCCCGGCGTGGACGAGGTCTACCCCGGCGGCGAGCCCCAGGTCCGGATCACCGCGGGCCCCATGGGCGAGCGACTCGAAGGCGCGGCCCGCCCCGGGCACTTCGACGGGATGCTCACCGTCGTCGCCAAGCTCCTCCACCTCACCCGCCCCGACGAGGCGTTCTACGGGCAGAAGGACGCCCAGCAGCTCGCCCTGATCCGCCGCATGGTCCGGGACCTGAATTTCGGCGTCCGGATCACCGGCGTCCCCACCGTCCGCGACGCGGACGGCCTGGCGCTCTCCAGCCGCAACCGCTTCCTCTCCCCGCCGGAGCGGCACACCGCGCTCGCCCTGCCCCGCGCCCTGTTCGCGGCCCGCGACCGGCTCGCCGCCCAGCAGGCCCTGCACGAGCGGGCCCGGGCCACCGCGCCCGGCGGCGACCGGGCCGCGGGACTCAACAGGCTGGGCGAGGCCCGCGCCGCCGCCGACGCCCAGGCCGTCGCGCTGGTCCGGCCGGGCGGGGCGCCCGCCGCCGTCCGGGCCGCCGCGCGGACGGTGCTGGAGGAGGCCGCCGCCCGGGACCGGGCGCCGCTCGCCCTCGACTACCTGGCCCTGGTGGACCCGGCGGACTTCACCGAGATCCCGGACGACCGCGAGAGCGGGGAGGCGATCCTCGCCGTCGCGGCCCGGGTCGGCGACACCCGCCTCATCGACAACATCCCCCTCACCTTCGGAGCCCTGACGTGACCGGAATACGGCTGACCGCCCCCGCCCCCGGCTGGGCCATCGACGCGGACGTCGTGGTGGTCGGCTCCGGCGTCGCCGGGCTGACCACCGCGCTGCGCTGCGCCGCCGCCGGTCTGGACACCGTCGTCGTCACGAAGGCCCGCCTGGACGACGGCTCGACCCGCTGGGCCCAGGGCGGCATCGCCGCGGCGCTCGGCGAGGGCGACACCCCCGAGCAGCACCTCGACGACACCCTCGTCGCGGGCGCGGGCCTCTGCGACGAGGCGGCCGTGCGCACCCTGGTCACCGAGGGCCCCGACGCCGTCCGCCGGCTGATCAGCACCGGCGCGCACTTCGACACCACCGACAGCGGGGACATCGCGCTGACCCGCGAGGGCGGCCACCACCGCCGCCGCATCGCCCACGCGGGCGGCGACGCGACCGGCGCGGAGATCTCCCGCGCCCTGGTCGGCGCGGTCCGCGAGGCCGCCCTGCACACCATCGAGAACGCGCTCGTCCTGGACCTGCTCACGGACGCCGAAGGCCGTACGGCGGGCGTCTCGCTGCACGTCATGGGCGAGGGCCAGCACGACGGCGTCGGCGCGGTCCGGGCCCCCTCGGTCGTCCTGGCCACCGGCGGCATGGGCCAGGTGTTCTCCGCCACCACCAACCCGCCCGTCTCCACCGGCGACGGGGTGGCGCTCGCGCTGCGGGCCGGGGCGGAGGTCTCCGACCTGGAGTTCGTCCAGTTCCATCCCACCGTGCTGTTCCTCGGCGCCGACTCCGAGGGCCAGCAGCCGCTGGTCTCCGAAGCCGTACGCGGCGAGGGCGCGCACCTCGTCGACGGCGACGGCGTCCGCTTCATGCTCGGCCAGCACGAGCTGGCCGAGCTGGCCCCCCGCGACATCGTCGCCAAGGCGATCACCCGCCGGATGCTCGACCGGGGCGCCGAGCACATGTACCTCGACGCCCGGCACTTCGGGGCGGCCATGTGGGAGCAGCGCTTCCCCACCATCCTGGCCGCCTGCCGTTCCCACGGCATCGACCCGGTGACCGAGCCGATCCCGGTCGCCCCGGCCGCGCACTACGCCTCCGGCGGCGTCCGCACCGACCTGCGGGGCCGCACCACCGTCCCCGGCCTGTACGCCTGCGGCGAGGTCGCCTGCACCGGGGTGCACGGGGCCAACCGCCTCGCGTCCAACTCCCTCCTGGAGGGCCTGGTCTTCGCCGAGCGCATCGCCGCCGACATCGCCGAGGCCCGCCCGTCCCGCACCGAACCGGCGAACGGCCCCGGGGCGTGGGACGCCCCCGTCCCGCTGCCGGCCCCCGAGACCCGTGCGGCGATCCAGCGCGCCATGACCCGGGGCGCCGGAGTCCTGCGCTCCGCCGACAGCCTGGCCGCCGCCGCCGAGGAGCTGGAGGCCCTGCACCGCGACGCCGCCGCCGACGCGGAGGGAGCGAGCGGCGCCAAGGCGGTCGTCCCCGGGGTCGACGCCTGGGAGGTCGCCAACCTGCTCCTGGTGTCCCGCGTCCTGGTCGCCGCCGCCCGGGACCGCGAGGAGACCCGCGGCTGCCACTGGCGCGAGGACCGGCCCGACCGCGACGACGCCCACGGCCGCCGCCACCTGGTCGTCCGTATCGCACCGGACCGCACCCCGGTCGTCCACCGTACGGAGACCGCCGCGTTCCCACCCGTACGCCCGTCGGATTGAGCAGACTGGCCGGGAAGCAGCCGCACGCGGACCGCCCTGTGGGGGCCGCACCGCCGGACACCACAGGGCGGCACCGGCAGCACACGAGAAACACCCGCCCTACCCGCACCACCCGCCACGCCCCGAGGAGCCGTCACCGTGAGCACGCCCGAAGAGAATCCGCGCCCCACACCCGTGGACGTACCGCTGATCAGCGTCGGCGCGCCCGCGTCCTCCGCACCGGCGGGAGGCGGCTGCGGCGACGGCTGCGGCTGCGGCGGTGACGAGGGATTCGACCCCGAAGACCTGGAGTGCGGCCTGGACCCCGCGCTCGCCCTGCTGCTGGCCCGGGCGGGACTCGACCCCGTCCAGGTCGAGGACGTCGCCCATGTGGCGATCGAGGAGGACCTCGACGGCGGGGTGGACGTCACGACCGTGGCGACCGTCCCCGAGGACGCCGTGACCACCGGGGACTTCACCGCCCGCGAGGCGGGCGTGGTGGCCGGGCTCCGGGTCGCCGAGGCGGTCCTGTCGATCGTCTGCACCGAGGAGTTCGAGGTCGAGCGGCACGTCGAGGACGGCGACCGGGTCGCCCCCGGCGAGAAGCTGCTGACCGTCACCACCCGCACCCGCGACCTGCTGACCGGCGAGCGCAGCGCGCTGAACCTGCTCTGCCGCCTCTCGGGCATCGCGACCGCCACCCGTGCCTGGGCGGACGTGCTGGAGGGCTCCAAGGCCCAGGTCCGCGACACCCGCAAGACGACCGCGGGCCTGCGCGCGCTGGAGAAGTACGCGGTGCGCTGCGGCGGCGGCGTCAACCACCGGATGTCGCTCTCCGACGCGGCGCTGGTCAAGGACAACCACGTGATCGCCGCGGGCGGCGTGGCCGAGGCCTTCAAGCGGGTCCGCGCCGAGTTCCCCGAGCTGCCCATCGAGGTCGAGGTCGACACGATGGAGCAGGTCCGCGAGGTGCTGGACGCGGGCGTCGACCTGATCCTGCTGGACAACTTCACCCCGGCCGAGACCGCCGAGGCCGTCGCCCTCGTCGCCGGCCGGGCGATCCTGGAGTCCTCGGGCCGGCTGACCCTCGACTCGGCCCGCGCCTACGCCGACGCCGGCGTCGACTACCTCGCGGTCGGGGCGCTCACCCACTCCTCGCCGATCCTCGACATCGGCCTGGACTTCCGCGACGCCGCCGCCACCGACGGGGCCGACGCCTGATGCTGCTCACCATCGACGTCGGCAACACGCACACGGTCCTCGGCCTGTTCGACGGCGAGGAGATCGTCGAGCACTGGCGGATCTCCACGGACGCCCGCCGCACCGCCGACGAGCTGGCCGTCCTGCTCCAGGGGCTGATGGGCATGCACCCGCTGCTCGGCATGGAGCTGGGCGACGGCATCGAGGGCATCGCGATCTGCGCCACCGTCCCCTCGGTCCTGCACGAACTGCGCGAGGTCACCCGCCGCTACTACGGCGACGTCCCCGCCGTCCTGGTGGAGCCCGGGGTCAAGACGGGCGTGCCGATCCTCATGGACAACCCCAAGGAGGTCGGCGCGGACCGCATCATCAACGCGGTCGCCGCCGTCGAGCTGTACGGGGGTCCGGCGATCGTCGTCGACTTCGGCACCGCCACCACCTTCGACGCGGTCTCCCCGCGCGGCGAGTACACCGGCGGGGTGATCGCCCCCGGCATCGAGATCTCGGTCGAGGCACTCGGCGTCAAGGGCGCCCAGCTCCGCAAGATCGAGCTGGCCCGGCCGCGCAGCGTCATCGGCAAGAACACCGTCGAGGCCATGCAGTCCGGCATCGTCTACGGCTTCGCGGGCCAGGTCGACGGGGTGGTGGCCCGGATGAAGAAGGAGCTGGCCGCCGACCCGGACGACGTCACCGTCATCGCGACGGGCGGCCTTGCTCCGATGGTGTTGGGGGAGTCCTCGGTCATCGACGAGCACGAGCCGTGGCTGACGCTCATCGGGCTGCGCCTGGTCTACGAGCGGAACGTCTCCCGCGCGTAGGCGGCGCCCCGCCGCGACCGGGCGGCACCTGCGGCGACGGCCGGGGGCGCGGCCCGGTACGCCGTCGGGGTGCGCCGCGCCACCGACGACCAGTTAAACGGATTTTGTCCATTTAGCACGTATTGTCGCGTCATGCCCACGCCCTACGGTTCACGAGGCGGCATGGCGTTCAGCGCGGACGAGCTGCGGGTGCTCCGACGTGCCCTCGCCATCGCCCTCCACCCCATGCCCCTGTCCGACGAGGACGTCCAGGACTGCCTGCGGCTCGCCGGCTCCGTGGACGAGGCGGTAGGCGAGGCGGGTCGGCTGCGAGCGTTCCTCCTCGCCGACCTCGCCCGCTACCGCGACGCCCTTCCCGGCTCCGCCGCCGGCTACCTGGAGTTGCTCCAGGACGCCCTGGCGGCCGGCTACGACCCCCGCCCGGACGATCTGGCCGCCCTGCGGGCCCTGCGCGGCGGGCGGCTCGCCGCGGCCCTCCTGGAGCGCTGCCAGGTGCTCGCCGAGCGCTCGGTGCGGGCCAGGCTGGCCGGGCGCTCCGCGGGGCTCACCGCCCCCGGGCCCCGCAGCCGGCTGCTCGCCCTGCCCGGCGGTCGCGCCGCCGACCGGGAACCGGACCGGCCCGGGGCCCCCGCCGCCCCGGACCGGCCGCGCAAGCCCGGCGACCGTCCGATGCCCAAGCCCTCCGAGGTCTTCCCGCCGCGCCGCCGTCCCGCGCCCCCGCCGTCCGAGGAGCGGGCGGCCGGCTGACCTCCGTACGGCGTCCGACGCGGCGGACTCCCACCGGGAGGTCGCCGCGTCGGGCCGTTCCGGGCTCGCTACCCTGGACGGCATGGACTACGTATCCGCGCTCGTGCCCCCCGTGGTGATGGCCGTCTTCTTCATCGCCCTGATCGTGATCATCGTCAAGAGCCAGGGCGGTCCGAACAAGACCAAGGAGGACGCCGTGGTGGACGCGGCGCTCGCCCGCGCGGAAACGGTGAAGCAGACCGCTCGTCCGGAGAATGTCTGATCGCGCGAGCGGTCCGCCCGCCCCACGATCCCCCCGAAGCGCGTCCCGGAGCGCACGGCTCGTCGGAGCCGTGCGCTCTTTCGCTGCGTAAATACGAGAACATTCGGGACATCTGGCACTAAGGTGATCCCGTGCCCCGCCCATTGGGAGACCTCGAAGACGCCGTGATGACACGCGTCTGGCAATGGAACCGACCGGTCACCGTGCGGGAAGTCCTTGAGGACCTTCAGCAGGATCGGTCCATCGCCTACACGACCGTGATGACGGTAATGGACAATCTCCATCAGAAGGGCTGGGTCCGCAGGGAAGTCGACGGCCGGGCCTATCGATATACGGCCGTCTCCACCCGGGCCGCCTACTCGGCCGCACTGATGAACGAAGCGTGGTCGCGCAGTGACAACCCCGCCGCCGCGCTTGTCGCGTTCTTCGGCATGATGTCCGCCGAACAGCGCGAGGCGCTCCAGGACGCTGTTCGCATGGTTTCCCCCAACCTCACCGAAACCCCCGGCAACCCCGCGGAACCGACCGCCGGCGCCACCAGAGATGAGGCCCCGGCCGATGACGTGCCGCCGGAGAGCGGGAGATAGCGTCGGGGCATGTCCTCAGAGCAGCCGCAAAACGATCCGGATACCGAACTCCATACCGACCCGTCGGTAAATAAGCCCGCCATCACTGTCCGCCGGGCGAGGACGAGTGATGTCGCGTCCGTACGACGACTCCTCGACGGCTACGTGTCCGGGGGCATCCTGCTCGACAAAGCGACCGTCACCCTTTACGAGGACATCCAGGAGTTCTGGGTCGCGGAACGCGACGAGGACGCCGCGGTCATCGGCTGCGGCGCACTTCATGTCATGTGGGAAGACCTGGCGGAAGTGCGAACCCTCGCCGTCGACCCCCGGATCAGGGGTGCGGGAGTCGGGCATCACGTACTGGACAAGCTCTTGCAGACCGCGCGATGGCTCGGTGTCCGCAGGGTTTTCTGTCTCACCTTCGAAGTGGACTTCTTCGCGAAGCACGGCTTCGTCGAGATCGGGGAGACGCCTGTTGACACCGATGTCTACAGTGAGCTCCTGCGTTCGTACGACGAGGGTGTCGCAGAGTTCCTCGGTCTCGAACGAGTGAAGCCGAACACCTTGGGCAACAGCCGGATGCTTCTGCACCTGTGATCTGCAGAAGGACCTGCAACCCTATGTCCGAATCGCGCACGTTTCCCGTCTTCTCGGGCTGCTGAACCTCTGCAGGGGGTTTGTGTTTTCGAGGGAAAAGCGGTTTCCTTTCCGCGTACTCCATTTTCGATGAAAGGAAATCCCGTGGCACAGAAGGTTCAGGTCCTTCTTGTCGATGACCTCGACGGCGTCGAGGCCGATGAGACCGTCACGTTCGCCCTTGACGGCAAGACGTACGAGATCGACCTCACCACGGCCAACGCGGACAAGCTTCGCGGCCTTCTCGAGCCCTACACCAAGGGTGGACGTCGCACCGGTGGCCGCGCCGCCACGGGCCGTGGCAAGGGCCGCGCCGTGGCCGGGGGTAACAAGGACACCGCGGAAATCCGCCGGTGGGCCCGGGAGAACGGCCACAATGTGAATGACCGCGGCCGCGTTCCCGCCGAGATCCGCGAGGCTTACGAGAAGGCCAACGGCTGATCCGTTCCACCCCTTGTCCGCGCCCCGGAACGGGGGCGTGACAGTCGGACCCGATGGCATTCGGTTGCCGCGGCGTCCACCAGGCGTACGAGATCGGGGGCATCCCCACCGCTGCTCCCGAGGCCCGAGAGGGCCGGCAGCACGCTCTCGGGCGCACGCCTCGGCTCTGGGGGCCGCAACCAGACAGCGGCCCCCGGCGAGTCCCCCGGGGCGCCGGGGAGAGGCGGGGCCGTGACACGGCCCCCCGCGCCCACGGCGGTCAGGTCCAGCGCGACCGGGCCCCACTCCAGCCAGTCGAGCAGCCCCGGCAGCTCATCGGCCCCGCCCGCGGCGACCAGCAGCCCCATCCGCGTACCGGACAGCAGCACGGGGCCGGTGCGCACCCCGCGCCGCAGCACGGCGCGGCCGGCCTCGGCCGGCAGCTCCAGCACATCGAAGACCGCCCCCGTGAGCAGTCGCAGCGGAGCCCGCCCCGCGGTGGTCCAGCCCAGCTCCCTCGCGTACCGCTGAGCGAGTGCGGCATCGGCCGAACCCGGCACGGCGTCGGGGGACGATCGGGGCGGGGGGACGGTGGGAGACATGTCCGGTGAACCGCCCGACCCCCGCCGGGGTTACGGAGGGTTCCCGGGGTGTCACGTTCAGTCCCGGCCGTGGGGGCGCGCGAGAGCGTTCGGCAGCGCAAGGTTGTTCGCCCGTAGCGGAGGGAACCGGGGCGCGCCGCATGGACTGTCGGTGATTGCGGGTAAGACTTTCCTAGTGGGAAGGGGCGACACGCCGGCCGAGACGTCTCACGTTCGCCATCGGCGTACTGGCGAAAGGGGTATCTGCCTGGCCTGCGGGAACATCGTCTCGCACCATCGGGTTGGAGCAGTTGTCAGCTGTTCGGCAGTAAGAATCCCCGCCCGGCGCGGGGTGATCCGGACGGATGTCGGCAGTTGGAATGAGCTGTCCCGTCCTGCGGGACTAGCATGCGGAAGGACTGGGAGGGGACCGACCCCTCACTGACCGACCGCTCTGAGGAGCGATTAACGATGTTCGAGAGGTTCACCGACCGCGCGCGGCGGGTTGTCGTCCTGGCTCAGGAAGAAGCCCGGATGCTCAACCACAACTACATCGGCACCGAGCACATTCTCCTGGGCCTGATCCATGAGGGTGAGGGTGTCGCCGCTAAGGCCCTGGAGAGCCTCGGGATTTCGCTCGAGGCGGTCCGCCAGCAGGTGGAGGAGATCATCGGGCAGGGCCAGCAGGCTCCGTCCGGGCACATCCCCTTCACCCCGCGAGCCAAGAAGGTCCTGGAGCTGTCGCTCCGCGAGGCCCTTCAGCTGGGCCACAACTACATCGGCACCGAGCACATCCTGCTCGGCCTGATCCGCGAGGGCGAGGGCGTCGCCGCCCAGGTCCTCGTGAAGCTGGGCGCCGACCTGAACCGGGTCCGGCAGCAGGTCATCCAGCTGCTTTCCGGGTACTCGGGCGGCAAGGAGGCGGCCACCGCAGGCGGTCCCGCCGAGGGCACGCCCTCCACGTCCCTGGTGCTCGACCAGTTCGGCCGGAATCTCACCCAGGCCGCTCGTGAGTCCAAGCTCGACCCGGTCATCGGGCGCGAGAAGGAGATCGAGCGGGTCATGCAGGTGCTGTCCCGCCGGACCAAGAACAACCCGGTCCTCATCGGCGAGCCCGGCGTCGGCAAGACGGCGGTCGTCGAGGGCCTGGCCCAGGCGATCGTCAAGGGCGAGGTGCCCGAGACCCTCAAGGACAAGCACCTCTACACCCTGGACCTCGGCGCCCTGGTCGCCGGCTCCCGGTACCGGGGTGACTTCGAGGAGCGCCTGAAGAAGGTCCTCAAGGAGATCCGCACCCGCGGCGACATCATCCTGTTCATCGACGAGCTCCACACGCTCGTCGGCGCGGGTGCCGCGGAAGGCGCCATCGACGCGGCCTCGATCCTGAAGCCCATGCTGGCGCGCGGTGAGCTCCAGACCATCGGTGCCACCACGCTCGACGAGTACCGCAAGCACCTGGAGAAGGACGCCGCTCTCGAGCGCCGCTTCCAGCCCATCCAGGTCGCGGAGCCGTCGCTGCCGCACACCATCGAGATCCTCAAGGGGCTGCGCGACCGCTACGAGGCCCACCACCGGGTCTCCATCACGGACGAGGCCCTCGTCCAGGCCGCGACGCTGGCGGACCGGTACATCTCGGACCGCTTCCTGCCGGACAAGGCGATCGACCTGATCGACGAAGCCGGATCCCGCATGCGCATCCGCCGGATGACCGCGCCGCCGGACCTCCGCGAGTTCGACGAGAAGATCGCGGGCGTCCGCCGCGACAAGGAGTCGGCCATCGACTCCCAGGACTTCGAGAAGGCGGCTTCCCTCCGCGACAAGGAGAAGCAGCTGCTGGCGGCGAAGGCCAAGCGGGAGAAGGAGTGGAAGGCCGGCGACATGGACGTCGTCGCCGAGGTCGACGGCGAGCTCATCGCCGAAGTCCTGGCCACGGCCACCGGAATCCCGGTCTTCAAGCTGACGGAGGAGGAGTCCTCCCGTCTGCTGCGCATGGAGGACGAACTCCACAAGCGCGTCATCGGGCAGAAGGACGCCATCAAGGCCCTTTCGCAGGCGATCCGCCGTACGCGGGCCGGCCTGAAGGACCCGAAGCGCCCCGGCGGCTCGTTCATCTTCGCCGGCCCCTCCGGTGTCGGTAAGACCGAGCTCTCCAAGACGCTCGCCGAATTCCTCTTCGGCGACGAGGACGCCCTGATCTCCCTCGACATGTCGGAGTTCAGCGAGAAGCACACGGTTTCCCGTCTCTTCGGTTCGCCCCCCGGCTACGTGGGCTACGAGGAGGGCGGGCAGCTCACCGAGAAGGTGCGCCGCAAGCCGTTCTCCGTCGTCCTCTTCGACGAGGTCGAGAAGGCCCACCCCGATATCTTCAATTCCCTGCTCCAGATTCTGGAGGACGGTCGCCTGACCGACTCCCAGGGTCGGGTCGTGGACTTCAAGAACACGGTCATCATCATGACGACCAACCTCGGGACCCGGGACATCTCGAAGGGCTTCAACCTGGGATTCGCCGCCCAGGGCGACGTCAAGACGAACTACGAGCGGATGAAGACCAAGGTCAACGAGGAGCTCAAGCAGCACTTCCGGCCGGAATTCCTCAACCGTGTCGACGACACGGTCGTCTTCCACCAGCTGACCGAGGAAGACATCATCCAGATCGTCGACCTCATGCTCGCCAAGGTCGACGAGCGTCTCAAGGACCGCGACATGGGCATCGAGCTCAGTGGCGAGGCCAAGACGCTGCTCGCGAAGAAGGGCTACGACCCCGTGATGGGCGCCCGGCCGCTGCGCCGGACGATCCAGCGGCAGATCGAGGACGTCCTCTCCGAGAAGATCCTCTTCGGTGAGCTGCGTCCCGGTCACATCGTGGTCGTGGGCACCGAGGGCGAGGGTGACGACAAGACGTTCACCTTCCGCGGCGAGGAGAAGTCGGCTCTGCCCGACGTCCCGCCGATCGAGCAGGCGGCGGGCGGCGCCGGCCCGAACCTCACCAAGGACGCGTGACGCGCACGCAGGGCGCGACCTGAGGGGCTGCCCCGGAACCGGTATCCGTACCGGTCCGGGGCAGCCCCTTTTCCTTCTCGGTGGCGAGGCGCGGTCAGGAGGTCCCGGCCCCGGGGCCCGGGTCAGTAGGTGAGGACCCTGAGCCGGTCGCCCAGCTGCTCCCAGCCGAGGAGCAGCGGGGTGTGGCCCCTGCGGACGGTCACCCGGAGATCGGGCGACGCGAGCAGGGGCGTCAGATCGAGCTCGGGGTCAGCGCGGCGCGCGGTCAGGGTGAGATGGGTGAGCCCGGGGAAGATCCGACCGGGCAGCGCCAGGTGCGCGCTGGTCTGCGGGGCCGTGATGGTCAGCTCCCTGAGCGAGGGCACCGGCCGGTCGTCGGAGACCAGCCCCTTCCAGGAGGTGGAGCCGAGCCTGAGCCGCGTGATGCGGCCGTGCCGCCGCACCGCGTCCACCGCGTCGTCGAGCGAGATCGCCCGGGAGACCTGGAGGTCCCGGAGGGACTCCCAGGCGGCGAGACCGTCCAGGGCCACCGGGCGGTCGCTGCTCACCTTCAGGTGCCGCACCCCGGGATGGACGGGGATCCGGCTCACCTGGCCCGACGCGAGGCGGCTGATCTCCAGATAGTTCAGCGCCGGAACACCGGTGACCGGCGCCAGGAAATCGGCGGGCCGGCTCATCACGTCCACGCTCAGCGCGAGGAGCGAGGGCAGTGCGGCCAGGGGCGCGAGGCTCCGCACCGCGGGGCAGGTGTCCAGCCCCAGCTGCTGGAGCGTGTCCGCCTGCGCGGCGAGCGCGGAGAGGTCGGTGATGTGCGGGTTCATATGGAGGTAGAGAACCTCCAGCCGGAGTTCCGCGAGCGCCGCGCGGAGCTCGTCCTGCGGCAGTTCGCCGGAGACGATGAGGTGTCTCAGGGTCGGAAGGCGGCGCAGGGCGCCCAGTTGGCCGCGCTGGGCCAGTACGAAGTGCGCGGTCAGGTCGTAGTGGGCCAGCACACCGGCGGCGAACTCCTCCGGTGGGAAGGCGGACCAGTTCGTCGCGAGGCGGCTGATCACGGACGGATGCGCCGCCGACCACTCCCGGGCGTGCGGGATGGCCGCGCTGCCGCCGATCCTGCCGAGCAACTGCACCACGTGCCGGGCGTGCGGGCCGTCCGCCTCCAGGCTGCCGGGCGCGGGCAGGAAGGCCAGCGCCGATTCGCCGAGCCGGGCGAGCGCGTGCACCTGGTCGTCGTCGGCGGGCGGGAACAGCGCCTGCACGGTGTCCCGGACCCTCTCCCGTACCGGCCCGTCCAGCCAGGCCGCGTGCTGCGCGCACAGGGCGGCGAGGACGTGCAGGGTGGTGCGCTGGGCGGAACCCTTCGCGTGCGCCTCGCCCACATCCATCAACCCGCCGACCAGCACCGCGAGTTCGCGCCGGCCGCAGTGGCCGGCCGCCAGCAGGACCACGTCCTGCCAGGGTTCCTCGTCCGCGTGCCGCAGCAGCTCGTGGAGGTGGTCGTCCTCGATCAGCTCCTTCGCGGCCAGGTAGTCCTGGAAGGTGCGGTGGATGAACTGGTAGGTGTCCTCGGCGCGTTCCTGGAGCAGTCCGCTGCGGTTGAGCAGGTGGGTGAGGATCCTCTCGGGCGGCCCCTGGGTCCTGACCCGTTCCATCCCCGCCAGCGCACGGCCGAGTTGGCGCAGGGCCTGGTCGCGGGTGAACTCCGACTGGCCCTCCCGGACGAGCCACACCGCGATGCGCTGGAGCAGCTGTGTGTGCTCCTCCACGTCCAGCTCGACGCCCTCGGGGTCGCCGATCCGCCGGCGGTGGTCGCGGTTGCCCAGCAGCATCTCCAGGGCCGAGCGGTACAGCCGCCAGCGGGTCTCCGGGAGGAAGCCGTCGCGGCGGCGGTGCAGGGCGCAGATCACCGCGCAGAGCAGCGGCGTACGGGCCAGGTCACGGAGCGTGGGGTTCTGCTCGAACTGGCGGGAGAGGTCGCGCTCCAGTCCGTCCAGCCGTTCGGCGTCGTCCTCCTCCGACAGCCGGGCCGCCCGGTGCCAGGAGGAGACGAACGCCTGGATGTCCTCGTTCCGCATCGGCAGCAGGCGTAACTCCGCGAAGCCTTCCGAGCGCAGCCAGTCCTGCTCGACGGCGAGCGGCCGCACGGTCGTGACGCACCGGGTCTCGGGGAAGCGGGTCAGGAGCTGCGACAGCCAGTCGTGCGCCTGTTCGCGGTCCTCCGGCGGCACCTCGTCGAGGCCATCCACCAGCAGGAGCGCCCGGCCGGACTCCAGGACGCGGCCCGCCCACCCCCGGGGGGCCGCGTCGACCACCAGGCCCGCCGCGCCGGTCAGCTCCGCGGGGCCGGGAAACGTGCCGCCGCGGGCCCGCAGGGTGCGCAGCGGCACCACGAAGGGGACCAGCCCGTTCAGTGGGGCCAAATCCTCGTCCAGGGTGCGGGCCGAGGCGTGGGCAGCCAGCCACCACAGCAGCGTCGTCTTGCCCGCGCCCGCCTCGCCGCGCAGCAGGACGCGGGGGCGGTCGGTCAGCAGGGTGTCGATGCGCTGGGGGAGGGGCTGGCCCGGGGCGGCCCGGTCCTCGGCCTGCGCCTCCAGGCCGAGGTAGGCGGTGTCCAGGTCCCACTCGGAGTCGTGCCGGCTCAGCTCGTCGAGGCCGAAGATCTTCGTACGGCGGTAGGCGACGCCCAGGGCCTGCGCGTACTCCGCCTCGTACCGCAGGTCCCGGGGGAAGTTGCCGTGGACGCGCTCCTCCCGCAGCAGGGCGCCGGTCCTGCGGTAGGCCCGGACGAAGCGCTCCGCCGCGAGGACCGGGCCGAGCGGTACGCACTCGACGCGGCGGCCTCCGCGCTCCCGGGGAATCCGGCGGGCGAGGCCCAGGAGGATGTCCCCGGCGAAGACCGGACCGCCGGAGAGTCCGGACAGGGGCGGGGGCTCGTCGTCCGGGCGGGCGGCGGGCGGGCTGTCCAGGTCGCAGACCAGCAGGTCGCGCACCCGGCCGGCCATGGGCAGGACGGTCACCGTGTACTGGTCCACCTCCAGGCTCTTGCGGCGGACGCCGCCGTAGCGCTGCACGCGCGGGAAGCCGGTGATCTCGCAGCCGGGGATCGCCTCGCGGGTGTCCAGCACGCCGAGCCGCGCCGGGGGGACCGGCCGCACCGTCTCGGTGGCCTCCAGCAGGGCCACGTCCAGCCGGTAGTCGATCCAGGTGACGGTGGCCCTGATCCGGTCCGGGAGCGCGGGGTGGGCGATGAGGACGGAGCCGGACTTGACCACATGGGCGCAGGTCAGGACCTGCCGGTCGGTGAGCAGGACCCCGCTGCCCTGGAGATCGCCGGAGACGACCACCGTGCGGTCGGCGAGGTGGGCGACGGCGGGGTGCGGCCCGCTCACGGCCTCGCCGCCCCGTCACCGAACCCCGCGGTGGACCCGTCGTCCTCCGTCCCGATCTCCCAGGCCTCGCCCGTTGCGGCGTTGCGCGGGGTCAGGGTGAAGGCCACCTTGTGCGTGCGGCCCGTGCTGTGCGCGGCGTCCGCGCCCGCCTCGACCACCCACGCCCTCACCTTGCCGCCCGCCCTGGCCTCCCGGCGCAGTTCGAGGGTGAACTCCATCTGGATGTCGCCGACCGCGAAGGACACCGGGTGGTCCGTGGCCCGGGTCGCCGCTTCGATGAGCTGGTCGCGGATGGACGCGACGGCGTCGGCGAGCTCGACGCCGTCCAGTGCGTGGGTGTTCTCGGCCGTCATGGGTCCCCCCGGGTCCGGTTCGCTTTCCCGTCAGCGTAGTGAAGTAGCGGGTCGAAGGTCCTGAAACGGACGGACCGAGGTCCCACCGGCGGTGACAAGGCGCACAGGCCGAAACAGGGGTACTACCCGGGCTAGGAGAAGGTGCCGCGGCCCGCCGCGGGACCTTCGGCCCGGCGTCGGGAGGCCGTGGCGCGATCCTGGGCGATACGGCCGTTTCGCGGTGCCATGTCCGGAAAGGGCGCTGCGGAACAGGCGCTAAACGTGTTCGGCGCGAGGGATTTCGTCGCCCGGGAGGATCCCTCACAGGGGGACAACTTCGGTCAATTCCCCCTGCCCTCTCTACGGCTTTTCTTCGTAGATGGGGTGTTTGAGCACTGGCGGGGGTGCGGGTTACCAAGGTGGAGCAAGCCCGGACAGCACGCCGGGTCCACTCACCTTCGGAGGACTTCCTCGTATGAAGCGCGCAACGAACCAGCACACCATCCGCCCGTCCGCCTTCCGCGTCCGTGGCGCCGTCCTGGCCGCCGGCCTGGGAGCGTCCGTGGTGCTGGGTGCCGGATCGGCGTTCGCGTCCAGCGGCGGTGAAGCCGCTGCCGCGCCCCTGGCCGCGGGAACGACCGCCAACTCCGTCGCCGCCCAGGCGACCGCGCAGGGCAAGGCCGCCGACGCCGCCAAGAAGGCGACGGCGAAGAAGGCCTCCGACGCGAAGAAGAAGGCCGAGGACAAGAAGAAGGCCGCGAAGAAGAACGCCGCCTCCTGGAAGACCCCGGTCAAGAAGTACACGCTGACCGCCAGCTACGGCACCGGCGGCGCCCGCTGGGCCGCCAAGCACTCCGGCCAGGACTTCGCCGTGCCGATCGGCACCACGGTCACGGCCGTCCACAAGGGCACCGTCGTGAAGGCCGGCCCGAACGGCGCCGGCGACGGCCCCGCGTACGGCAACGCCGTCGTGATCAAGCACTCCAACGGCAAGTACTCGCAGTACGCGCACCTGTCCAAGGTCAACGTGAAGATCGGCCAGACCGTGAAGACGGGCGAGAAGATCGCCCTGTCCGGCAACACCGGTAACTCCAGCGGCCCGCACCTGCACTTCGAGATCCGCACCACCCCGAACTACGGCTCGGCGCTGAACCCGGCCGCGTTCCTCCGCTCGGTGCACGTCTCCATCTGATCCGGCCGGCGTAACCGCCCACCCGCCGGGCCCCGGCGGGCGAGCAGCACAACCGAAAAGAGTCAGTGGACCCGTTACACCCCGGTACCCGGGGCGTGCGCCCGGGTCACCCGTCCGACGGCGACGTCGAGGACAGCCTCACGGCTCACTCCTCGGGGTCGCCGTCGGCGTTCCACCGCACCGTTTCCCCGTGCGGGGGGCCGAGTCCGGCCGCCCTCCGCGCGTGCGGCTCAGTCCGACGGCTGCCGCTGGTCCGCCATCCGCAGCACCGGGAAGCTCCCGGTGACCGTCGGCGCGTGCTCCGGCAGCCACAGCACCGCGATCGCCCCGCCCGTACCCTGTGCCGCGCCCGAGGGAGCGGCGTTGCGGAAGGTCAGCCGGGCCCCCAGCACCCTCGCCTGGCCCGCCGCGATGGTCAGGCCGAGACCGTGCCCGTGCCCGGCCCGGTCCATGCTTCCGGTACGGAACCGGCTCGGCCCGTCCCGCAGCAGCTCCTCCGGGAAGCCCGGACCGTGGTCGCGGACCCGCACCACCCGGCCCTCGACCGTGACCTCCACCGGGGTCGAGCCGTGCTTGGCCGCGTTCCCCAGCAGATTGCCGAGGATGCGCTCCAGCCGGCGCGGATCGGTGGAGACCCAGGACTCGTGCACCACCCGCACGGTCACCTCCGGGTTCAGCAGCCCGATCCGGCGGCTGACGAACTCGCCGAGCGGCAGCTCCTGGAGCTCGGCCCGTTCCGAGGCGCTGTCCAGGCGGGCTACCTCCAGCACGTCCTCGACCAGCGTCCGCATGGCCTGTGCCCGGTCCCGTACCAGCTCGGTGGGGCGGCCCGGCGGCAGCAGCTCGGCGGCCGTGAGCAGCCCGGTCACCGGGGTGCGCAGCTCGTGGGCGATGTCCGCGGTGACCCGGCGCTCCGCCTCGATCCGCTCGTTCAACGCGTCGGTCAGGGCGTCGACGGCCCGCGCCAGCTCGTCGGTCTCGTCGCGGACGACCCCGCCGACGGCCTCCCTGACCCGTACGTCCGTCTGCCCCTGGGCGACCCGGCCCGCCGCTGCCGCCGCCTTGCGCAGCCGGCGCGAGAGCTGCCCGCCGATGAGGACCCCGAGCGCGCAGCCGCCGAAGACCACCGAGACCGAGCCGATGATCAGGGCCCGGTCCAGGTCGTCCATGATCGTGGCGGAGCGGTCCGCGAACCGGGAGTGCAGCGAGAGCACGTCCCCGCCCGCCAGCGGCACCGCCGCCCACACCTCGGGCACCCCGTCGGAGCCCTGCTCGACGTGGGTGGCCCGGCGGTTCTTGCGGACCTCGTCGCGCAGGCTCGGCGGGATCGTCGGGTCGTTGAGCTTCGCCCCGAACTTCGGCCCGCCCTTCTGCATGCTCGTCGCCTCGTAGAAGCGCTGGGCGCCCAGCAGCCGCTCCAACTGCACCTCGCGGGCGTTCTCGATCATCGAGACGCGGGCCGCGTTGTGCACCACGAGGCTCAGCGCCACCGCGACGAGCGCGCCGACCGCCGCGATGGCGATGCTGATCTTCCAGCGGACTCCGGTCCGCAGGGCCAGCCGCTTCATGCGCGCCCCACCGGCCGCTCGCGCTCCACCGGTCGCTCACACCCCACCGGCCGCTCCGTCCTCCCGGGCCGCTCCGCTCCCACCGGCCGCTTCATCCTCGGGGGCCGCCTCATCCGCGCAGCTTGTAGCCGAAGCCGCGGACCGTGTCGATCCGGTCCTGGCCGATCTTGGTACGCAACCGCTGGACGTGGACGTCCACGACCCGGGTGTCGCCGCCCCAGCCGTAGTCCCAGACCCGCTCCAGGAGCCTGTCGCGGGACAGGACGGTGCCGGGCGCGGACGAGAACTCCAGCAGCAGCCGCATCTCGGTGGGCGTCAGCGCCACCTGCTCACCGGCGCGGCGCACCTCCATCCCGTCCGTGTCGACCTCCAGATCACCGAAGACCAGCACCCCGCCGAACGTCTCGGCGTCCCCCTCCGCACCGCCCTGACCCAGCCCGTCCGGCCCGGCCGCGTGGCCGAAGCGGCGCAGCACCGCCCGGATGCGGGCGACCAGGACCGCCCCGTCGAAGGGCTTGGTGACGTAGTCGTCCGCCCCGGCCTCCAGGCCCAGCACCACGTCGATCGAGTCGGCCCGCGCGGAGAGCATGATCACCGGGACGGTCGACTCGTCGCGGATACGGCGGCACAGGCTCACCCCGTCGAGGCCCGGCACCATCACGTCGAGCAGGGCGATGTCCGGTCGGTCGGCGCGGAACGCCTCCAGACCGGAGAGCCCGTCGGGCATCGCGGTGACCGTGAAGCCGACCCGCTCCAGGGCGAGCTGGGTGGCCTCGCGGATGACGTCGTCGTCCTCGACGAAGAGGACGTGGGTCTCGGCCATGGGGCTGCTTCTCGCTTTCCGTTCCCGCCCGGTTCCACCGGCACGGCTCCGTGCCTGCCCGGTATCAATTCCTGCCCTGATCCACCGGAGCCTCCGACGGAACCGGCTCCATCGGCTCCACCGGCTCCGACTGCACCGGCAGGTCGCCGTCCGTGCCCTCGACGGCACGGCTGAAGTCGTTGTGCACCCGGTCGTGCTCGGTGAAGCGGTCGCTCGCCCAACGGTAGGTGACCACCTCCGAGCCGGACGGGTAGGCCAGCGGGTCCTTCGACCCGTAGACCTGGGTCGTCACCACCAGGTCGCCCCGGTCGATCGTTCCGTAGACGGCGGGGACCTCGGCCGTGAAGACGTTCTCGTACGAGCCGTCGTCGTCGGCCCGGTACACATACGTTCCGACGCCCACCGAGTCGGCGCAGCTCATCACGTTGACCACCACGTCTGCGGTCCGGCCCCCCGTCATCGACCCGTAGGAGGTGTCGATCGGGTAGGCCTTGCCCGCGCAGGGCTTGAGTCCGTCCCGGACCTGCTCGCCCACCTTGGGGTCGCCCTTGAGCAGCCGCACGGCGTCGACCCGCCGGACGGGCGGGGTCGTGCCGGAGGGGCTGGCCTGGGGGGTGATCTGGGCGACCGGCTGACTGCCGGCGGGGCCCTCGTCCCGGGTGCCGGTGCCGCCCGTGGAGCAGCCGACGCCGAACAGCCCGAAGGCGACGAGTCCGGCCAAGGCCGTGCCACTCGCCGCCATACCGCTCCGGAACCCCCGGCTCCGGCCCGATCTCCCCGGATCGTCGCCGTCGTCCGAGCCCCCGGAACCGCCCAGGGAGGAACCGCTCAGGGGAGAACCCCTCAAGGGGGAACCGCCCAGGGAGGAACCGCTCGACGCGGAGCCACTCCTGGAAACGCTGCCCGGGGAATCGTCCCCGAAGCCGCCCCCGCCGCCGCTGCTGCCTCTCAGGCCGCGCACCGCTCCATCCCCCGCTCGTCGTGACGCCCGTTGCGGTGCGCCGTCGTGTGTGCCCTCGCCCCCGGCACCGTCTTCACGGGCGACCGCTGGGCGGGTACACGGGCGGAGGAGACCGGCGCCGCGCGCCGGTGGCCCCCGGTCTCCCGGGCGACCTCCTCGCGGCTGACCAGATCGCGGCTCTCCAGCTCCTGGCGCAGTCGTGCCAGGGCCCGGTGCAGCGTGCTCTTGACCGTACCGGCCGACATGCCGAGCGCCGCGGCCGTCTCCTCCGTGCTCATCTGCTCCCAGTGTCGCAGCACGACGACGCTGCGCTGCTTGGGAGCCAGAATGCCCAGGACGTCCATCAGCAGGGCGCGGTCGGCGCGCTGCTCGCTGCCGTCGTCGACGCTCGCGTCGGGCAGCTGCTCGGTCGGGACCTCTTCGAGCTTGCGCGCCCGCCACCACTCCGTACGGGTGTTGATCATGACGCGGCGCAGGTAGGCGTCGGCCAGGGACTTGTCGGCGATGCCGTCCCAGCGGCCGTAGGTGCGCACCAGGGCGGTCTGGAGCAGGTCCTGGGCGTCGACGGGGTCGGGGACCAGACGGCGTGCGCTGCGCAGCAGCGCCTCCTGCCGTGTGCGTACGTAGTCCTCGAACGCGAGCACCTCGCCCTGCGCCATGACAACCGCCTCCGTCCCCGAACATCCCCGTGTCGGCACCGGGCCGCGGATGTTGCGCGGTCCGGCCGTCCTGTTGTCGGAGACGCTACGGAGGCGTTGTCACGGCGATGTGCGGAGCAGCCGTAGGCCGTTGCACGGCTGCCCATCGGTTGTGTAACAGCGCAGGAGGACGGCACCCCGCGGCCAGGGGACCCGGGCCTGCGGCCCCGGAGTCCCGGCCCCGGAGTCCCGGCCCCGGAGTCCGGGACCGGGGGTCAGGTCAGCGGCAGCCGGTACCGGCCGTCGGCCAGCGGCTCGACCAGCCCGTCGGCCACCAGCCCGTCCAGCGCACGGGCCCGCTGCACCGGCTCCTCCCACACCGCGTCCAGCGCGGCCTGGGCCACGGGGCCCACCGAGTCCCGCAACACCGCCAGCAGTCGGCCGCGGACCTGGCGGTCGGTGCCGGCGTACGTCTGGCCCTTGCGCGGCGGACCCTGGTGCGCGGGCTTCCCGGCCAGCCGCCAGGCGCACCGCGAGGCGATCGGGCACCGGTCGCAGTCCTCGTTGCGCGCGGTGCACACGAGGGCGCCCAGCTCCATCGTGGCCGCCGCCCACTTCGCCGCCCGCTCGTCCTCCTCGGGCAGCAGCGCCCGCGCGAGCTTGCGCTCGGCGGCCGTGGTCGCGTTCGGCGGGTACTGGACCCCGGACGCGGCGCGGGCGAACACCCGGCGGACGTTCGTGTCGAGCACCGCGTGCCGCTGTCCGTACGCGAACGAGGCCACGGCCGCCGCCGTGTACTCGCCGATCCCGGGCAGCGCCAGCAGCTGGGCGTGCTCGCTCGGCACGTCGCCGCCGTGCCGTTCCGTTATCGCCTGCGCGGCCCCGTGCAGGCGCAGCGCACGGCGCGGGTAGCCGAGCCGGCCCCAGGCCCGGACGGCCTCTCCGGGCGCCTCGGCGGCCAGGTCGGCGGGGCGGGGCCAGCGGGCGATCCACTGTTCGTACACCGGGAGGACCCGGCTCACCGGGGTCTGCTGCAGCATGAACTCGCTGACCATCACGGACCAGGCGCCCGCTTCGGGGCGGCGCCAGGGCAGATCGCGGGCATGCTGCTCGAACCACCCGATGACGGGGGCGTGGAGGGAGGCGGCGGGGGGCGTCTGTGTCGAAGTCATGGCAGTCATCGCACGGACGATCCTGGCACGGAAGAGGGAGCGGCGGTCACGGGGACGGGAGTGTCGGCCCACGCGGCGGCCCAGGGGGTGACAACGCCACCCGTTCTGTCCCCTGTGACCGGATCCCCGTGATGATGATCGGCAAAACTTGCCGCCGGAGCGGCGGGTGGGGCCTGAGTCGGCCCGGATCTCTCGTAGAGTTCGGAGCGTGGGATCTATGCGCAATCCGGTCGGTCCGCTTCCCTCCAGCATCTACTGGCGACGAAGGGCGGTAGCGGGACTTCTGGTTGCGCTGCTCGCCGTGTTGATCGCCTGGGGCGTGACGTCCGGAGGCGGTGGGGAGAGCCGGAACGACGGCAAGCCCGGCGGCTCCGACCCGGTCGAGTCGATCACTCCCGGGCCGTCCGGCTCGGGCCCCGCGATCAGTCAACAGCCGGGCGGCCGGGACGAGTCGGGCGAGAACGGCGGCTCCGGCGGCTCCGGTGGGACGGGCGGTGCCGACGGCGGCGCGGGCGCGTCCTCCGGCGGCGCGGGTGACGGGTCATCGTCCGACGGGGCGTCAACGGGCGGTGCGGGCACGGCCGGTTCGGGTGCGGGCGGCGGCGGCACGGCGGGCCAGCAGGTCCCGGCCGGCTCCCCGCTCCCCGAGTGCAGGCCCGACGCGGTGCGGTTGAGCCTGCGGACGAAGGTCAGTTACGGCCCCGACGACAAGCCCACGTTCGAACTGATCGCGAAGAACACCTCGTCGGCCGCGTGCAAGGCCGACCTCGGACCCAAGAGCGCGGTCCTCACGGTCACCGAGGCGGGTGGGGAGGACGACGATCCGATCTGGTCCTCGAAGGACTGCCCCGCCGCGGCCGGTCCGCTGTTCCTGAAGGTTCCGGCGGGTGCGACGGTGATCCACACGGTCGACTGGAACCGCACGCTGTCCACGCCCGGCTGCGCGACCCCGCCGGCCGGCAAGGCCGGCCCGGGGACGTACCTCCTGGAGGCGAAGGCTCCGGGCGGACCGGTCCAGCGAGCGTCATTCGTCCTCGCGAAGGACTGATCCCGACCCCGACGGGCCCCTGACCCCAGCCGGTCCGGCGTTCGAGGACGGAACCGTCGAGGTGGAGGGACGTTGCGCTCGGGGTGGGGGTGAGTCCGTGTTCCCAGCCGGTCCGGCGTTCGAGGACGGAACCGTCGAGGTGGGCGGGCGTGGGGCTCGGGGTCGGGGCGGGCCTGTGTTCGCAGCCCGTCCGGCGTTTGAGGACGGAACCGTCCCCATGGACGAGCGATGCGCCCAAGGGTCCGGGCCGGCCCGTACAGGCCCGCCCACCGGGCAGCAGGGTTCCGCCCTCAGACGCCGGACCGGCTGGTGGTGGTCCGGGCCCAGCCCTCAGGTGCCCGGCGGGCTGGTCGTGGTCCCGGCCGGCGCTCGGGCGCCGGACGGGCCGGGGCACCCGGGCTCAGCCATGCGGGCCGTAGGCCGAGGGGCGTCCCCGGGCGCGGCAGGGCTCCACGGGCGCGGCCGATCTCAGACGTACCGCTCCAGGATCGACGACTCCGCCAGCCGCGACAGCCCCTCCCGCACGCTGCGCGCCCGAGCCTCGCCGACGCCGTCCACCGTCTGGAGGTCGTCCACGCTCGCCGCCAGCAGCTTCTGCAGACCGCCGAAGTGCTCCACCAGCCGCTCGATGATCGCCCCCGGCAGCCGCGGCACCTTCGCCAGCAGGCGGAAGCCCCGCGGGGAGACCGCCGAGTCCAGCGTCTCGGGCGAGCCGCTGTATCCCAGCGCCCGCGCCACCACCGGCAGCTCCAGCAGCTCCGTGTGGCTCAGCGCGTCCAGCTCGGTCAGCGCCTCGGCCACCGTGCGCGACCGCTTCGCCGTCGGCTCGGGGACGTAGTCCCGGACGACCAGCTCCCGCTCCGGCTCCACCCCCGCGATCAGCTCGTCCAGCTGGAGCGAGAGGAGCCGTCCGTCGGTGCCGAGCTCGACCACGTACTCCGCGATCTCGGTGGCGATCCGCCGCACCATCTCCAGCCGCTGCGCCACCGCCGTTACGTCCCGGACGGTGACCAGGTCCTCGATCTCCAGCGCGGACAGCGTGCCCGCCACCTCGTCGAGGCGCAGTTTGTACCGCTCCAGCGTGGCGAGTGCCTGATTGGCCCGGGACAGGATCGCGGACGACTCCTCCAGGACCCGCCGTTCCCCGTCCACGTACAGCGCGATCAGACGCATCGACTGGGAGACCGAGACGACGGGGAAGCCGCACGCCTTGGAGACCCGGTCCGCCGTGCGGTGCCGGGTGCCCGTCTCCTCCGTGTGGATCGAGGCGTCCGGGACCAGCTGCACGCCGGCCCTCAGGATCTTGGTCATGTCCTTGTCGAGGATCAGCGCCCCGTCGAGCTTGCACAGCTCGCGCAGGCGCGTCGCCGTGAACTCCACGTCCAGCACGAATCCGCCGGTGCACATCGACTCGACGGTCTTGTCCATGCCCAGCACGATCAGGCCACCGGTATTGCCGCGGAGAATCCGCTCCAGGCCGTCCCGCAGGGCCATTCCGGGCGCGACCGCGCTCAACGAGGCGCGCATCAGCGCCTCGTTACCGGTGCCTTGGCCGGACTTTCCGGGCGTCGTCGCCCGGTCGTTGGCTGCCACTGCACTCCTCCGGTCACAGGTTGCGGTGCCCTTGCGTCCCCCGTGCCGTGTCCACGGGCGGGCGAGACCAGGGCAAAGTCTACCGGCGCGCGTTGTCTTCCTGACGAGGCTGCGGCGCCTCTTGACGAGACCGGCGCGGGAGGACCCGCAGGGCGTCGCCCATGTCGGCGACTTCCGTGACCTTCATGCCGGCCGGTACCTTCCCCGGGTCCGTCGGGACGAGCGCGTGGGTGAAGCCCAGCCGGTGGGCCTCGGACAGCCTCCGCTGCACCCCGGTGACCCTCCTGACCTCGCCCGCGAGCCCCACCTCACCGATCGCGACCAGGTTCTTCGGGAGCGGGGTGTCGCTGGCCGCGCTGGCCAGCGCGAGCGCGATCGCCAGGTCGGCCGCGGGCTCGGTGAGCTTCACGCCGCCCACCGTGGCGCTGTAGATGTCCCGCTTGCCGAGCGCGCTGATCCGGCCGCGCTGCTCCAGCACGGCGAGCATCATCGAGACCCGGGAGGTCTCCAGGCCCGAGGTGGTGCGCCGGGGCGAGGGGATCTGCGAGTCGACGGTGAGCGCCTGCACCTCGGCGACCAGGGGCCGCTTGCCCTCCAGCGTCACCGTGAGGCAGGTGCCCGGCACCGCCACGTCGCGGCGGGTCAGGAAGAGGCCCGACGGGTCGGCGAGGCCGGTGATGCCCTCGTCGTGCAGTTCGAAGCAGCCGACCTCGTCGGTCGCCCCGTAGCGGTTCTTGACACCGCGCACCAGCCGCAGCCGGGCGTGCCGGTCGCCCTCGAAGGACAGCACCACGTCCACCAGGTGCTCCAGCAGCCGGGGCCCGGCGATCGCGCCGTCCTTGGTGACGTGGCCGACCAGCAGCGTGGCCATGCCGCGCTCCTTGGAGGCCCGGATCAGCGCCCCGGCGACCTCCCTCACCTGGGCCATCCCGCCGGGCGCGCCGTCGATCTCGGGCGAGGCGACCGTCTGCACCGAGTCCAGGATCAGCAGCGACGGCTTCACCGCGTCCAGATGGCCGAGCACCGCCGACAGGTCCGTCTCCGCGGCGAGGTACAGATGGTCGTTGATCGCCCTGATCCGGTCGGCCCGCAGCCGGACCTGGCTCGCGGACTCCTCGGCGGTCACATAGAGCGTGCGGTGGTCGTCGCTCGCCGCCTTGGCCGCCACGTCCAGCAGCAGCGTCGACTTGCCGACCCCCGGCTCGCCCGCCAGCAGGACGACCGCCCCCGGCACGAGCCCGCCGCCGAGCACCCGGTCCAGCTCACCGACGCCGGTCGAACGGGCGGTGGCCGTGCGGCTGTCGACCTGGCCGATCGGCAGTGCGGCGGTGGAGACCCGGCCGGCCGCGGTGGTGCGCACGGCGGGGGCGCCGCCGAACTCCTCGACCGTCCCCCACGCCTGGCACTCGGGGCAACGGCCGAGCCACTTGGCGGTGGTCCAGCCGCATTCGGTACAGCGGTAGGACGGCCGGTCCTTCGTGGATTTCGTACGGGCAGCCATGGCGCCACCGTATAGGTGGGGTACGACAACGCCCCGCGGGCGGCGGCGTGCGCGGCCCCTCCGCGCGCAGGGCGCACGGAAGCACATCGGAGCACTTCGGGTGGAATCCATGATCTGTGTCCTCTTTCGAGGGATACATTCACCCGTAAGGATTAAATGTGCTCAAGGGGCACATGGGACATACGCTCCTTTGCCTACGGTCGCCGGGTGATGAGCAGCAGGCTGGAGACCCCGACGCACACCACCGGCGCACACCGGGCGCACCGCCGAGCACCCCACGCCCCGGCTCAGCGACCGCCCGCACGCTACGAGCCGTATCTCGACGGACTCTTCACCTACTGCCTCTCCGTGCTCTGCGACCACGACGCGGCCGCCGACGCGCTCGGCGCCGCCCTGTCGGTCGCGGACCGGCAGGACGCCCGGGGTCCCACGGCCGAGGAGGAACGTAAATCCTGGCTGTACGCGCTGGCCCGCTGGACCTGCCTGCGCGCCCTCGCCGAGCGCAGGCGCGGCCGCCAGGCCCACCGCCGCCCCTCCGGGACGGTCAAACCGCCCCGCACGGCCAAGGCCTCCGCCACCGCCAGGGCCTCCGAGGCGCGGCAGGGCTCCGAGTCGCGCAGGGGCTCCGATACGCGGACGGGCTCCACGAACTCCGCGCCGCCCTGGCCCCACGGGGCGCACACCGCCCGGCGCACGCCGGAGCACACTTCGCCCGCCACCCCCGCGCGGAGCTCGCCCGCCACCCCCGAGGACGCCGCCGCGCCCGCCCCCTCCGAGTCACCGGCCGCCGAGGCCCGCCGCCGGGAGCTCGCCACGCTCGCCTGGCCCGAGGCCGCGGGCACCACCCCGGAGCAGCGCGAGGCCCTCGAACTGGCCGTACGCCACGGGCTCGCCCCGCGCGCCGTCGCCGCCGTCCTCGGTCTGGAGCCGTCCACCGCCCGGGAGCTGCTGGCCGGCGCGGCCTGCGAGGTGGAGCGCACCCGCGCCGCCCTCGCCGTCGTCGAGGGCGGCGGCTGCCCCACCGTCGCCCGGATCACCGGCGACCACCGGGTGCTGCTCTCCGCGGCCCTGCGCCGCGAGCTCGTCCGGCACGTCGACGACTGCCCCCGCTGCCGCCGTGCCGCCGAGCGGGCCGACGCCGCGGGGCCCTGGCCCGGGGCGGCCCCGGCCCCGGCCGGCGCCCTGCCCGTCGTCGAGGCCCCCCGCCCCTCCGTGTACGTCGCGATGGCCCAGGCCCAGCGCTCCCGTGCCGCGAGCCCGCGCTTCGACCGGGCCGGGTATCCGCTCGACCCCAAGGACCAGGCCGCCCGCCGGGACCGGCTGCGCGCCCGGGTCGTGACGACCACGGTCGTCGCGACGGTGGTCGCCGCCCCCGTCATCGCCCTGTGGGCCGCCTACCGGGGAGCGCCCCAGACCGGCGAGGGCCACGACGGGACCTCGGTCACCGCCACGGAGGTCGACGGCGCCGGGGGTATGAGCGGCGCTCCCTCCGACGACACCGGCGACGGGAGCCCGGGCAACCGCTTCGGCGCCCGCGTCCCGGACATCACCGCCGAGGTGGTCAGCACCGGCGGCGTGCCGAGCGGCGACGCCCGGCTCACGGTGACGGCCCGGAGCTCCGGTGCCGTCACGACGCTCACCCTGACCGCCTCCGGCCGGGGTCCGGTCAGCTGGTCGGCGGCGACGGACGCCCCGTGGCTGCGTTTCAGCCGCACGTCCGGCACGCTCGCGGCCGGGGGGAGCACCACGATCGCGGTCACGGTGATCAGGGACGCGCAGCCGGGCGGGCCGTGGCGGGCCCGGATCTCGCTGACGCCCTCGGGCTCCGCCGTGCTCGTCGACGGCCGCGGGGGCACGCCCCCGACGACGGGCGGCCCGCGCCCCACCCGGCCGGGCTCTCCCCGGCCCACGGACCCGGACCCCACGGGCCCCGGCCCGACCCGTCCCGCCCCGACCGACCCGGGCCCGACCGATCCGGGTCCCACGGACCCCGGCCCCACCGATCCCGGACCGGGCCCGACCGATCCCACCGGTCCGCCGGATCCCACGGACCCGCCGGACCCGACCGGCCCACCCGAACCGACACCGGACCCGACCGACCCGGGCCCCACGGACCCGCCCCCGACCGACCCCGGCCCCTCCGCACCCGACCCGACGGGCTGACGGGCCGACGGACTGAGGGGCCCATGCCGGGCTCACGGGCTCACGGGCTCACGGGCTCACAGGCTCACAGGCTCACAGGCTGACGGGCTCACGGGCCGACGGACTGAGGGGCTCACCGTCCGGTGCCCGACGGGCTGGAGGCTGACGGGCTGACGGCCCAAGAGGCTGGGGAGGCCAGGCCCCCGGCCCAGCCCCGGCCTCCCGAGCCTCAGCCCTTCTTCGAAGGCGCCGGCAGCGGCGGGTCCGCCGGATGCGGGGCCATGGGCAGCAGCGACGACAGCCGCTCCTCGCAGAGCTCGACGAGCCGGTCGTACCCCTCCTTGCCCATCAGCTCGATCAGCTCCGGGCGGTAGGAGACGTACACCGGGTCACCCGCCCCGTGCGCCGAGGTCGCCGACGTGCACCACCAGTGCAGATCGTGCCCGCCCGGGCCCCAGCCCCGGCGGTCGTACTCCCCGATCGTCACCTGGAGCACGCGGGTGTCGTCGGGCCGGTCGATCCAGTCGTACGTCCGCCGCACCGGCAGCTGCCAGCAGACGTCCGGCTTGGTCTCCAGCGGCTCCTTGCCCTCCCGCAGCGCCAGGATGTGCAGGGAGCAGCCCGCCCCGGCGGGGAAGCCGGGCCGGTTCTGGAAGATGCAGGAGCCCTCCCAGCGGCGCGTCTGGCGTTCGCCGTCCTCGTCGACGCCGACCCACCCCGTCTCCGTACCGACGTCGTGGAACTGCCACAGCTCGGGAGTGAGCCGTGCCACGTGCCCCGCGACCCGCTTCTCGTCGTCCTCGTCGGAGAAGTGCGCCCCCAGGGTGCAGCAGCCGTCGTCCGCGCGGCCCGCCTGGATGCCCTGGCAGCCGCTGCCGAAGATGCAGGTCCACCGGGAGGTCAGCCAGGTCAGATCGCAGCGGAAGACCTGCTCGTCGTCGGCGGGGTCGGGGAACTCCACCCAGGCCCGCGCGAAGTCGACGCCCTTCTCGTCGGACGGGTCCGGTCCGCTCGCCTCCGGCTGTGCTGCCTGCTTGTTCGACTTCTGCTTCTTCGTGGCTTTGTCCTGCTTAGCCTTTTTCGTCTTTGGCACGCGGACAGCGTAAGTCCCGTGGCGCAGTAGCGTTCCCCCATGAGACTCGGAGTCCTCGACGTGGGATCGAACACGGTTCATCTGCTGGTGGTCGACGCCCACCCCGGCGCCCGCCCGCTGCCCGCGCACTCGCACAAGGCCGAGCTCCGGCTCGCCGAACTCCTCGACGAGGACGGCGCGATCGGCCCCCTCGGCGTGGACCGGCTCGTGGCGACGATCGCCGGGGCGGTCCAGGCCGCCGAGGACAAGGGGTGCGAGGACGTGCTCGCCTTCGCCACCTCCGCCGTCCGCGAGGCGACCAACGCCGACCTGGTCCTGGAGCGCGTACGGGTCGAGACCGGCGTCGACCTCGCGGTCCTCAGCGGTGAGGAGGAGGCCCGGCTGACCTTCCTCGCCGCCCGCCGCTGGTTCGGCTGGTCGGCGGGGAAGCTGCTCGTCCTCGACATCGGCGGCGGCTCCCTGGAGATCGCCTTCGGCATCGACGAGGAGCCGGACACCGCCGTCTCCCTGCCGCTCGGAGCGGGCCGCCTCACCGCCGCCTGGCTGCCGGACGACCCGGCCGACCCCGAGCAGGTCAGGGCGTTGCGCCGGCACGTGAGAACCAGCATCGCGCGGACGGTCGGCGAGTTCAGCCGGGCCGGCCGCCCCGACCACGTCGTCGCCACCTCCAAGACCTTCAAGCAGCTCGCCCGGATCGCCGGCGCCGCCCGTTCCACCGAGGGCCTGTACGTCCAGCGCTCCCTGAGCCGCAAGGCGCTGGAGGACTGGGTGCCCAGGCTGGCGGCCATGACGGTCGAGGAGCGCGGCCGGCTCCCCGGGGTCTCCGAGGGCCGGTCCGCCCAACTGCTCGCCGGGGCCCTGGTCGCCGAGGGCGCGATGGACCTGTTCGGCGTCGAGGAGCTGGAGATCTGCCCCTGGGCCCTGCGCGAGGGCGTCATCCTGCGCCGCCTGGACCACCTCCCCGCGGAACGCGCCGCACTGCTGGGGTGACGGCGTACGCCGGCGGGCCCCGGACCGTACCGCCGGGAGGACGTACGACGGAACGAACCGCACCGCTCGGTGACGTACGGTGACGACCCCATGGCCCTGGTCACTTTCCGCCAGGAGCCCTCGGCGCGGCGCACCCGTGCCCGTACGCTGTCCAGGTGGCAGAACCAGTGGTGCGCATCCCCGATGCGAAGGTCGCCCTGTCAACGGCCTCGGTCTACCCCGAGTCCACCGCGACGGCCTTCGAGATCGCCGCGCGCCTGGGGTACGACGGCGTCGAGGTCATGGTCTGGACCGACCCCGTCAGCCAGGACATCGAGGCCCTGCGCCGGCTCTCCGACTACCACCGGGTCCCGATCCTCGCGGTGCACGCCCCCTGCCTCCTGATCACCCAGCGCGTCTGGTCCACCGACCCGTGGGTCAAGCTCCAGCGGGCCAGGGCCGCCGCCGAGAAGCTCGGGGCCTCCACCGTCGTGGTGCACCCGCCGTTCCGGTGGCAGCGCAACTACGCCAAGGACTTCGTGACCGGGATCTGGCGGATGGCGGAGGAGACCGACGTCCGGTTCGCCGTCGAGAACATGTACCCCTGGCGCTACCGGGACCGCGAGATGCTCGCGTACGCCCCCGACTGGGACGTCACCAACGACGACTACCGGCACTTCACGGTCGACCTCTCGC
>NZ_UAVD01000049.1 GCF_900460065.1 Streptomyces griseus
CACCGTGCTCCAGGGCGCCTGGGGCCTGCTGCTGGGCCGGCTCACCGGCCGCACCGACGTCACGTTCGGCGTCACCGTCTCCGGACGCCCCGCCGACCTCGACGGCTCGCACGACATGATCGGCCTGTTCATCAACACCGTCCCCACCAGGGTCACCCCGCGCCCCGACCAGACCCTCGCCGCCCTGGTACGGCAACTGGGGCAACGGCAGGCCCTGCTGATGGACCACCAGTACGAGCCGCTGGCCGAACTCCAGCGCCTCGCCGGACACCGCGAACTCTTCGACACCCTCGTCCTCTTCGAGAACTTCCCGGTCGACGCCGAGCAGTTGCGCCGCACCGAGGAGGCCGCCGGGCTGCAGGTCACCGGGGCCCGCGGACACGACGCCACCCACTACCCGCTGGTCCTGGTCGCCCTGCCCGGCCGCGACCGCCTCGCGCTCGCCCTGGACCACCGCCCCGAACTCCTCACCGCCGACCGGGTCGCGACCATCGGAGCGCAGCTGGTCTCCGTCCTCGAACAGCTCGTCGACCACCCCGAGAGCACCGCGGCCACCGTCCTGCCCGCCCTCGCGGAACCGACCCGGCTCGACGGGCCCGCCCGGGCCGTCACCCCGCTCGGCCTCGCCGGACGCTTCCTGCGCCGCGCCGCCGAGACCCCCGCGGCGACCGCGCTGATCGCGGGCGACGAGGAATGGAGCTACGCCGACCTCGCCGCCCGGGTGACCGCCGTCGCCGGACGGCTGCGGGAGCTGGGAGCCCGCCCCGAGCGGCTGATCGCCGTCGCGCTGCCCCGGAGCGCCGACCTGGTCGCCGTCCTGCTCGCGGTCTCCGCCACCGGAGCGGCGTACGTCCCCGTCGACCCGGACTTCCCGGCCGACCGCGTCGCCCACCTCCTGGCGGACTCCGACCCCCTGCTGGTGATCCGCCCCGGCCACCCCGTCCTCGCCCCCGGACCGCACGGGGGAACCCGCGCCGAACTGCCCGGCGCGGCCCCCGACCCGGAGTCGACCGCCTACGTCATCCACACCTCCGGCTCCACCGGGAACCCCAAGGGCGTCGTCGTCACCCACGGGGCCCTCGCCAACCTCCTCGACGCCATCGCCAAGACCCTCGGATCGGGTCCCGGACACCGGCTCCTGGCCGTGACCACCGTCAGCTTCGACATCGCGGCCCTGGAACTCTTCGTGCCGCTCGTCACCGGCGCCGCCGTCGTCCTCGCCCAGCGGGAGGAGGTCCTCGACCCGCTGCTGCTGTCCGGCCTCGCCGAACGCACCCGGGCCACCCACCTCCAGGCCACCCCGTCCCTGTGGCGCGGCATCATCGACGCCGCCCCGGGGCTGCTCGACGGCCTCTGCGTGCTCAGCGGCGGCGAACCGCTCCCCGCCGACCTCGCCGACCGGCTCGCGCGCGGGGGAGCGCGGCTGCTCAACCTCTACGGGCCGACCGAGACCACCATCTGGTCCACCGCCGCCGACCTCGCCCCCGACAGCGGAACCCCGCACGTCGGCCACGCCCTGCGCAACACCGCCCTGCGCGTCCTCGACACCTGGCTGCGGCCCGTGCCGCCCGGCGTGCCCGGCGAGCTGTACATCGGCGGCGCCGGCCTCGCCCGCGGCTACCTCGGCCGGGGCGCGCTGACCGCCTCCCGGTTCACCGCCGACCCCTTCGGCGCGCCCGGCGACCGGATGTACCGCACCGGCGACCTGGCCCGCATCCAGGACGACGGCACTTTGCGCGTCCTCGGCCGCACCGACCACCAGCTGAAGGTGCGCGGCCACCGCGTCGAGCCCGGCGAGATCGAGACCGCCCTGCGCAGCCACCCCGAGGTCACCGACACCGTCGTCGTCGGCCTGCCCGACCCCAGTGGCTCCGTGCGGCTCGTCGCCTACGTCACCGGCGCCGCCACCGAGCTGCGCCCCTATCTGGCACAACGGCTGCCCGAGCACCTCGTCCCCTCGGTGGTCGTGCGGCTGCCCGCCCTGCCCCTCACCCCCAACGGCAAGGTCGACCGGGCGGCCCTGCCCGCGCCCCAGGCCTCCGGCGGGGAGCGGACCCGTGCGCCCAGGGACGCCCGCGAGGCCGTCCTCGGGGAGCTGTTCGCCGACGTCCTGGGCCTCGACCGCGCCGGGCCCGACGACGACTTCTTCCACCTCGGCGGACACTCGCTGCTCGCCATGCAGCTCGCCAACCGGCTCCGCTCCACCCTCGGCGTCGACGTCGCGCTGCGCGACATCTTCGAGCACCCCACCCCGGCCGCACTCGCCGGGACCGTGCTGCCGCGCCCGGCCGCCCGCACCGCCCCCGTGCGCCGCGAACGACGCCCCGGCGAGCGCATCCCGCTGTCGTTCGCGCAGAGCAGGCTGTGGTTCCTGCACCGCCTGGACGGCCCCAGCGCCACGTACAACCTCTTCATCGTGGTCCGCCTGGGCGGCGAGCTGGACCGGGAGGCGCTGCGACTCGCGGTCGGCGACGTCGTCACCCGCCACGAGAGCCTGCGCACGGTCTATCCGGACGCCGACGGCCTGCCCCACCAGCACATCCTCGACGAGGAGAGCGCCCGCGCCGCCTGCGACCGGTCCTTCGCCGAGGTCGCCGAGGTCGCCGAGGCCGATCTCGCGGCGGCCCTGCGGGCCCGGGTGACGCGACCCGTCGACATCATCGAGGAGATCCCGCTCAGGGCCCAGCTCCTGCGCACCGGGAACGACCACGTCCTCGCCCTGACCCTGCACCACATCGCGGGGGACGAATGGTCGATGCGCCCCCTCGTCGACGACCTCCGCACCGCCTACACCGCACGCGTCACCGGCGCCGACCACGCCTGGGAGCCGCTCCCGGTCGACTACGCCGACTACGCGCTCTGGCAGCGCGAGGCGCTCGGCGAACTGACCGACCCCACCAGCCAGGTCGCCCGCCAGGCCGCCTTCTGGGAGCGGACGCTCGCCGGATCCCCCGACGAACTCGCCCTGCCCTACGACCGGCCGCGCCCCGCCGAGGAGACCCACGAGGGGGCCACCGTCACCTTCGCCGTCGACCCGGCGGTCCACGCCGATCTGCGGAGCCTCGCCGCCCGCAACGGCACCAGCGTCTTCATGGCGGTCCAGGCGGCCCTGGCCGTGCTCCTCTCCGCGCACGGGGCGGGCACCGACATCCCCCTCGGCACGCCGGTCGCCGGCCGCACCGACGAGAAGTTCGACGACCTCATCGGCTTCTTCGTCAACACCCTCGTCCTGCGCACCGACCTGAGCGGCCGCCCCACCTTCCACGAACTGCTCGCCCGGGTCCGGGACACCGACCTGGCCGCCTTCGACCACGCGGACCTGCCCTTCGAACAGCTCGTCGACATCGTCGCACCCGAACGAACCCTCGCCCGCAACCCCCTCTTCCAGGTCATGCTGGTCTTCCAGAACGTCTCCGGCGACGACACCTTCACCCTGCCGGGCCTCGACGCCACCCCGGTCAGCGCGGACCCCGGGGTCGCCAAGCTGGACCTCCAGTTCACCCTCGCCGAGCGACCCGACGGAGCCGGGATCACCGGCATGCTGATCTACCAGACCAGCCTCTTCGACCACACCACCGCCCAGGCGCTGGCCGACCGCTACGTCACCCTCCTCGCCGCCCTGGTCGCCCGCCCCGAACTCCCCGTGCACCGGGCCGCCGTGCTCAGCCCCCCGCAGCGGGCCGGGGTGCTCGCGGCGTCCACCGGCGACGAGCGGCCCCTGCCGCACGCGCCCCTGCCGCGGCTCCTCGCCGAGCGGTACGCCGCCGGGGCCACCGCCCCCGCCCTGATCGACGACGGGATCAGCCTCGGTTACGAGGAGTTCGACGGGCGTGTGGGTCGCCTCGCCGCCCTCCTGCGGGACCGGGGCGTCGGCCCCGAGACACGCGTCGCCGTGGCCCTGCCCCGGAGCGCCGACCTCGTCGTGGCCCTGCACGCCGTGCAGCGCGCGGGCGGCGCCTACGTGCCCGTCGACCCCGACCACCCGGCCGACCGCGTCGCCCACATGCTCGCCGACGCCGGACCGCGCCTCCTGATCACCCTGACCGCCCTGCGGGAGCGGCTGCCCGTCCCCGGCGATGTCCCCGTCCTGGAGCTGGACGCCCCGGACGCCAGGGCCGCGTGCGCGGCCGCCGCGCCCGTCGGCGTCCACCCCGGACTGCGCGGCGAGCACGCCGCGTACGTCCTCTACACCTCCGGCTCCACCGGCCGCCCCAAGGCCGTCGTCGTCACCCACACCGCCCTCGTCAACCGGCTCCGCTGGATGGCCGGCCACTTCCCGTTCGGCCCCGAGGACCGCGTCCTGCAGAAGACGCCGGCCGGATTCGACGTCTCCGTTTGGGAGTTCTTCCTGCCGATGCTCACCGGGTCGACCCTCGTGGTCCTGCCCGACGGGCTCCACCGCGACCCGGCGGAGGTCGCCGAGGCCGTGATCCGGCACGGCGTCACCACCGTGCACTTCGTCCCCTCGATGCTCGCCGCGTTCGCCGCCGAGCCCCGCGCCGCCCACTGCACCGGACTGCGCCGGATCATCGCGAGCGGCGAGGCACTGTCCGCGGCCCTGGCCCGGACGGTGCGCGCCGTCCTGCCCGGCGCGAGCCTGCACAACCTGTACGGCCCCACCGAGGCGGCCATCGACGTCACCGCCTGGGAGGCCACCGGGGAGCCGGGCGGGAGCGTCCCCATCGGCACCCCCGTCCACAACACCGGTGCGTACGTCCTGGACGCCGGACTCCGCCCCGTCCCGGACGGCGTCACCGGCGAGCTGTACCTGAGCGGGCCGCAGCTGGCCCGCGGCTACCTCGGCCGGCCCGGCCTCACCGCCGACCGCTTCGTCGCCCACCCCTTCGGCGCCCCCGGTGAACGCCTCTACCGCACCGGCGACCTCGTACGCCGCCGGGCGGACGGCGCGCTGGTCTACGTCGGCCGGACCGACGGCCAGATCAAGCTGCGCGGCCTGCGCGTCGAACTCGGCGAGATCGAGGCCGTCATCGCCGAGGAGCCGCGGGTGGCCGCCTCCGCCGTCGTCCTGCGCGAGGACACCCCCGGCCGGCCCGTGCTCACCGGCTACCTCGTCCCCGCCACCGGCACCGCGCCCGACCCCCGGGAGATCACCGAGCGCATCGCCCGACGGCTCCCCGACCACATGGTGCCCACCGCCCTGATCACCCTGGACGCCCTGCCGCTCACCCCCAGCGGCAAGCTCGACCGCACAGCGCTGCCCGCCCCCGACCTCGCCGCCACGGCCTCCGCCGTCGCCCCGCGCGGCATCCGGGAGGCGGTGCTCACCGCCGTCTTCGCCGAACTGCTCGGCATTCCGGCCGCCGGAGCCGAGGACAGCTTCTTCGCCCTCGGCGGCGACAGCATCCTCTCCATCCAACTGGTCGCCCGCGCTCGCAGGGCCGGAATGGCCCTCACCCCCCGGGACGTCTTCGAGCACAAGACCCCCGCGGCGCTCGCGCGCGCCGCCGCCACCGCCGGGACCACCTCCGTACCCCGGCTGGACCCGGCCGGGCGGGCGCCGCTCACCCCGATCATGCGGTGGGCGCTCCAGCACGGACCGATCGACGGGCTCCACCAGTACGCCCACCTCGTCACCCCGCCGGAGGCCACCCGCGCCACCCTGACCGAAGCCCTCACCAGGCTGATGGAACGTCACCCCATGCTGCGGGCCGCCCTGGTGGGGGAGGAGGGAGACCGGGCCCTGCACATCCCCGGCCCCGCCGACCCGGCCCCGGAACCGGTGCTGCTCCACGTGGACGCGGGTGCGGAGAGCGCGCAGCGCGCGGCGGAGCTGACCGCCGCCCTGGCCGCCGAGGCGGTCGACCAACTGGACCCGGCCGCGGGCGAGCTGGTCCGGACCGTCTGGTGCGACCGGGGCCCGGGCCGCGGCGGGCGGCTGGTCCTGGTCGTCCACCACCTCGCCGTCGACGGGGTCTCCTGGCGGATCCTCACCGCCGACCTCGCCGCCGCCCACGACGACGTCCTCGCCGGAAACCCGGCCGCCCCGCCCGGCGGCTCCACCTCCTTCCGGCAGTGGGCCCTGGGCCTCGCCGACGCCGCGACCGCCCCGGCCCGCCGCGCCGAGGCCCCCGTCTGGCGGGCCCGCGAGGAACGCGACGTACCCGCCCTCGGAGCCCGCCCCCTCGACCCGGCCCTCGACACCCAGGAGACCGTCGCCCACCTCGAACGCACCCTGGACCCCGACCTCACCCGCGCGCTGCTCACCCGGGTCCCCGCCGCCGTCCACGGCTCCGTCCACGACGTCCTCGTGGCCGCCACCGCCCTCGCCCTCGACCGCCGGCGCCGGGAGCGCGGCCGGCGGGCCGGGCGCGACGTGATCGCCGTCGAGGGGCACGGGCGCGAGGAGAACGCCATGCCGGGAGCCGAACTGTCCACCACCGTAGGGTGGTTCACCAGCTGGTACCCCGTCGCGCCCGACCTCGGCGCCCCGGGACGTTCGCCGTCGGCCGGGACGGCCGGTGACGAGGCCCTCCGTGCCCTGATGGCCGTCAAGGAGCATCTGAGGGAGACCCCCGACCGGGGGATCGGCCACGGGCTGCTCCACCACCTGGACGATCCGGCCGGCCCCTCCCGCACGCCGGAGGTCGTGCTCAACTACCTCGGCCGCTTCCCCGGACCCGCCGGCAGGGCCGAGGGCGCCGAGCCCGCCGCCTGGTCGCCCGCCCCGGAGGCGCTCCCCGCCCTGCGACCGGTCCGCAACACCGTCCCCGTACTCTTCCCGCTGGAGATCATCGCCTCCACCGTCGACGGCCC
The DNA here is from genome assembly GCF_900460065.1 of Streptomyces griseus. GTDB lineage: Bacteria > Actinomycetota > Actinomycetes > Streptomycetales > Streptomycetaceae > Streptomyces > Streptomyces griseus. The sequence goes on from NZ_UAVD01000049.1 coordinate 6,775, forward strand.
GGACGGCCCCCGGCTCGCCACCCGGTGGACGTACGCCACCGGCATCCTCGACGCCGAGGACACCGAACGCCTGCTGGACCTGTGGTGCGAGGCGCTGCACACCCTCGCCGACACCCCGTCCGACCCGGTCCACACCCCGTCCGACTTCCCCCTCGTACGCCTGGACCAGGGGCAGGTCGACGCCCTCCAGGCACGGTCGCCCGGGCTCCGGGACGTCTGGCCGCTCACCCCGCTCCAGGAAGGGCTCTACGCCCTCACCCACCTCGCCGGCGACGACATCGACGTCTACACCATGCAGCTCGTCCTGCGCCTGGCCGGCCGGCTCGACCCGGCCGCCCTGCGCCGCGCCGCCGCCGACCTGCTCGACCGCAACCCCGGACTGCGCACCGCCTTCGTCGCCGCGGGCGGCCGTCCCGTGCAGACCGTGCTCGACGGCGTGGCGCCCGACTGGTCCGAGAACGATCTGCGCCCCGAGCCCGCCCACGCCCGCGAGGAGGCCCTGCGGGCCCTCGCGGAGGACGACCGCACCCGGCCCTTCGACCTCACCGCACCGCCCCTGCTGCGCCTGCGGCTGGTGCGCACGGGGGAGGGGGAACACGCCCTGCTGGTCACCAACCACCACGCGATCCTCGACGGCTGGTCGGTGCCCGTCCTGATCCAGGAACTGCTGTCGCTGTACGCCTCTCTCACCGGTCCCGCCGAACCCCCGCTGCGCCGGAGGTCGTTCAGGGACTTCCTGGCCTGGCGCACCGCCCAGGACGAGCGGGCCGCCCAGGACGCCTGGCGGTCGGCCCTGGACGGGGTCACGGAGCCCACCCTCATCGCACCCGCCGACCCCGGCAGGCGCCCCGCCCTCCCCGACCGGATCCAGCACCGGCTCGACGCGACACTGCGCGAACGCCTCCAGACGCTCGCCAGGAGCGCCGACGTCACCCTCAACACGGTGATCCAGTTCGCCTGGGGCCTGCTGCTCGCCCGGCACACCGGGCGCGATGACGTCGTCTTCGGCGCCACCGTCTCCGGACGGCCGCCGGAGATCGATGACGTCGAGACCATGACCGGCCTCTTCATCAACACCCTCCCCGTCCGCGTCGACCTGCGCGCGGGCGGCACCGTGCGCCAGGCCCTGGCCCGGCTCCAGGCGGAGCAGGCGAAGCTCTCCGGCCACCAGCACCTGGGCCTGGCCGACATCCAGCGGAGCACCGGAGCGGGCGAACTCTTCGACACCCTGCTGGTGTTCGAGAACTACTTCGTCGACGGCGAAGGACTGCGCCGCGCCGAGCGGTCCGGGGAACTGACCGTCACCGGCAGCGAGCACACCGACGCCACCCACTACCCGCTGACCCTCGCCGTCGTCCCCGGCGGGCACCTCACCCTCGAATACCGGCCCGACCTCTTCGGGCCGGAGCGGGCCGCCGCCCTGATGGAGAGGTTCGCCCACCTGCTCGCCGACATCGGAAGCCGCCCCGACACCCGCGTCCACGGCCTCCAGGCCCTCGCCCCGGACGAACGCCGCCGCATCCTGGACGACTGGAACCCCGCCCCCCGGCCCCACCCGGAGCAGACCCTGCCCGGCCTCTTCGCCGAGGCGGCCGCCGTCGACCCCGGGGCCCCGGCGCTGGTCCGCGGCGACACGGTCCTGAGCTTCCGGGACGTCACCGAGCGCGCCGCCCGGCTCGCCCACGAGCTGATCGCCCGGGGAGTCGGGCCCGAGGACCTCGTGGCGCTGATGCTGCCGCGCACCGAGGAGATGCTCATCAGCATCCTGGCCGTGCACCAGGCCGGGGCCGCCTACCTGCCGCTCGACCCCGACTACCCGGCCGAACGCGTGGTGTTCATGCTGGCCGACGCCTCACCGGCCGTCCTGCTCACCACCACCGCCCTCGCGGGCCGCGCCGGGCATCCGGCCACCGTGCTCCTCGACGACCCCGGGACGCGGGCGGCGCTCGCCACCCGCTCCGTCCGGCCGCCGACCGACGCCGAGCGGGCGCACCCGCTGCGGCCGGAGAACCCGGCCTACCTCATCTACACCTCCGGTTCCACCGGCACCCCCAAGGGCGTCGTCGTCACCCACCGGAGTGTCGTCAACCTCTTCCACAGCCACCGCCGGGCCCTGTACGAACCGGTCGTCGAACGCACCGGCCGCTCCCGCCTGCACGTGGGGCACGCCTGGTCGTTCTCCTTCGACGCCTCCTGGCAGCCCCAGTTGTGGATGTTCCACGGCCACTGCGTCCACGTCCTGACCGAGGACGTCCAGCGCGACCCGGACCGGCTGCACCGCTATCTGCGCGACCACGCCATCGACTTCATCGAGGTCGCCCCCACCGTCCTCGCCCAGTTGGAGGAGGCCGGGCTGACCGAGGGCGGCAGCTGCCCGCTGCCGCTGCTCGGCGTCGGCGGCGAGGCCGTCCCCGACGGCCAGTGGGCCCGGCTGCGGGAGCTGCCCGGTACCGACGTCGTCAATCTGTACGGCCCCACCGAGGGCACCGTGGACGCGATGATCGCCCATGTCCGGGACAGCGAGCGCCAGTTGATCGGCCGGGCGGTGGACAACGCCCGGGTCCACCTGCTGGACGCGGGACTGCGGCCCGTACCGCCCGGAGTGCCGGGGGAGATGTATCTGGCCGGGGCCGGACTGGCCCGGGGCTACCGCGGCCGGGCCGCGCTCACCTCGGAACGCTTCGTCGCGGACCCGTTCGGCGCCGACGGCGGCCGGCTGTACCGGACGGGCGACCTGGGGCGCTGGACGGTGGACGGGGCGGTGGAGTTCCTCGGCCGCGTCGACGACCAGGTGAAGATCCGGGGCTTCAGGATCGAGCCGGGCGAGATCGAGACGGTCGCCGCCGCCCATCCGGAGCTCTCCCGGGTGGCCGTCGTCGCCCGGGAGGACGCCGGGGTGCGCCGCCTGGTCGCGTACGGGGTGCCCCGTCCCGGTGGGGCCCCCGACCCGCTCGCCCTGCGGGCCTGGCTCGCCGAGCGGCTGCCCGGCCACCTCGTCCCGGCGGCGGTCGTGCTGCTGGACGCGCTGCCGGTGACCGCCAACGCCAAGCTGGACCGCGACCGGCTGCCCGCCCCCGATTTCGGCGCGGCGGCCGGCGGCCGGGAGCCGGTGGGGGAGCGGGAGCGCGCGGTCTGCGCCGCCATGGCCCAGGTGCTCGCGCTGCCCCGGATCGGCGCCGACGACGACTTCTTCGCCCTCGGCGGCGACAGCGTCGTCACGGTGCGGCTGGCCGGTCTCCTGCGGTCCGGGGGCTGGGAAGCGGCTCCCCGGGACGTCTTCCGGCACCGCACGGCCGCCGGCCTCGCCGCCGGACTGCGGCGGCAGGACGCGCACTCCGGTGGCTGAGCCGTCCCACCGCGCACAGCGGCCCGTCGGCGGCGCACGCCGCCGACGGGCCGCGAGGTCCCGCGGACCGCTACATCTTCTTGAGCATGCCCTCGATCTCGTCGACGGTGGCGATCGCGAAGCTGTAGTTGGCCATCACGAAGTGCCGCGAGGGGAACGCCCGCCCGGCCTTGACGGCGGGAACGCCCTTCCACAGTTTGTGGTCCAGCAACTGCTGGGTCGTGGGCGTGGGCCTGCCGTCTGCCTGCACCGAGTAGATCAGGGCGTCGCAGTCCTTGAGGACGTCCATCTCCTCGTAGCTCTTGGGCACGAACCCGGCCTCCTTCTCGGGCAGCCCGGCCCCGATCCGCAGTCCGACATCGCGCATCACGGTGACCAGCGGCGTCCCCAGGAAGAACTTGCCGTTGGGGCCGCCGCTCAGCGGGGCCCACGTGGTCGTCTCGATCTGCTTGCGGTAGGCGGTCCGCACCTCCGTGAGCCGGCGCTCGTACTCCTGCTTCTTCTCGGCCAGCCGGCTCTCGCGGTTGACCGCCTTCGCCAGTTTGGCGATCTGCTCGTTCCAGAACGCCCCGCTGGTGTGCCAGTCGTAGAAGGCCACCGGCGCGATGGTCCTGAGCGGGGCGGACTTCTCCTTGTAGAACTGATCGATGATCAGATCCGGCTTGAGGGCCGCGATGGCCTGGGAGTTGGGCGTGCCCGAGGCGCCGATCGTGTCGACGTCCTTGAGCTGCTCGTACACATCCTCGGGCAGCAGCTGAGGGTTGGCCGCGCCGTCGGGGACGCCGACCGGGACCAGTCCGAGATCCAGGAGCATCAGGGCGTCGTAGTTCTCCAGAACCACCACCCGCTCGGGCTTTTGCGGGACCTTCACGGTCCCGTTGTCCGTCTCCAGGCTGCGCGTCCCCGCGCCGGAGGACTCCTTGGAGCCGCCGTTAGAAGCCTTGTCGTCGGACTCGCTCACGCCACAGGCCGTCAGCCCCAACGCCGCCGCGGCACCCGTGAGTCCGCCGAGGACGCGCCTGCGCTCCACCGGACCGGACAGGATACGTGAACGTGCCATGTTCACTCCTTCGTTGAGAAACAGAGAGATCTTCCGGCCGCATCAGGACGCTGCCAGAAGTAAGGTATGCCTAACCTATCGCTTCCGGGCAGGATTCAGGGAGCCGACCATCCCGAACAGCAACGAGGAGTCCGCACGCCATGAGCACGGTCGCGACCGAAACTCACCGAAACCGCAGGCCAGGGCGCATGCATGTGACCACCGTGCGCAGAGCGCGACGCATCACCCCGGGCATGGTGCGGCTCACTCTGGGAGGTGACGACCTGTCAGAGTTCGTCAGCAATGGGAGCGATCAGCATGTCGCCCTCTACTTCTACGAGCCCCACGTCGAACTGCCGCGCCCCTTCACCACCGAGGCCGCCCGGGCCCTGCTGCCCACCGCCAAACCACGCCTGCGCCGCTACACCATCCGTGACCACCGTCCCGAACTCCACGAAGTCGAAATGGACTTCGTGCTCCACGGACCCGGACAGCTCGCCTCCGGCTGGGCCGAGCGCGTCCGGCCGGGCGACGAGGTGATCTGGTTCGGCCCGAGCCCCGCCTACCCGGTGGCCCCCGTCACCGACTGGACCCTCCTCCTGGGCGACGAGACGGCCCTGCCCGCCATCGGCGCGATCCTCGAAGAACTCCCCCCGGGCCACCGCGTCCTGGCCGCCGTCGAGGTCGCCGACCCGGCCGAGGAACAGCCCCTCCCCACCCCGGCCGACGCCACCGTCACCTGGCTCCACCGCGACGGGCGCGACCACGGCGAACTCCTGCGCCGACACGCCACCGCACTCCACCTCCCGGAAGGCCGGGGGCGCGTGTGGGGCGGCGCGGAACGCGGTGTCATGCGGGACCTGCGCCACCACTTCGTCCACGTCCGCGGACTCGGCCGCGCGGACACCCATCTGACCGCCTACTGGACGCAGGGCGAAACCCAGGACAGCGAGGTCTGACCCCCACCATGCCTTCCGCACCCCTCAACGGACTCGACCTCGTCTACGACGACTCGGGCGGACACGGAGAGCCCGTGGTGCTCGTCAACGGCTCCGGGGCCACCCGCACCGCCTGGCGCGCCCACCAGACCCCGGCCCTGGTCGCCGCGGGCTACCGGGTCATCGCCCCGGACAACCGGGGCATCCCGCCGAACGCCCTGCCGCCCGGCGGCATCACCCTGGAGGCCATGGCCGCGGACCTCGCCGCGCTGATCGAGCACCTCGCGCTCCCGCCCTGCCGCGTCGTCGGCTTCTCCCTCGGCGCGTCCGTCGTCGGCGAACTCCTCCTCAGCCGGCCCGAACTCGTCAGCCAGGCCGTGCTGATGGCCGGCCGGGCCCGCCTCGACACCTTCGGCGGCGCCGTCGCCCGCGCGGCCGCGGACCTGCACGACAGCGGGGCCGCCGTCCCCGCATCGCACCGGGCCGTCTTCCAGGCCCTGTGCTACCTGTCGCCCCACACCCTGCGCGACGGCGCCGCCGTACGGGACTGGCTCGAAGTCTTCACCTACGCCGGGGGAGTGACGGGCCCCGGCGTCCGCGCCCAGTACGAGGCCATGGGAGACGTCGACCAACTGCCCCGGTACGCGAAGCTCGACGTGCCGCTCCTGTGCGTCGGCTTCGCCGACGACGTCATGATTCCGGCGGCGGCCACGCGGGAGATCGCCGACACCGTACCCGGAGCCCGCTACGCCGAGCTCGAACGCTGCGGCCACTACGGCCATCTCGAACGCCCCGCGGAGGTCAACGCCCTCATGCTCGACTTCTTCGCCCGCCACCCCCGGGCAGCGCGCCCCGCCACCCCCGGCCGGCCCGCACCCGTCACCGCATCCGCACGGGGTGGAGCGTGAACGCCACGGCCGAACGACCGGGCCCGTACGAGCCCACCGCCCGCGACGGACTGAGACTCCTCGCGGGCTGCCTCCGGGACCGCCCCGCCCTCGCCGCCCTCGCCGTCCTCGGCGGACTCGTCTACCAGCTCGCCCTGATCGCCCTGCCCTGGTTCATCGAACGCGCCGTCGACCAGGGAATCGTCCACGAGGACAGCTCAGCCCTGCTCCGCTGGGCCCTGGCCATCGTGGGCGCCGGCATCCTCGCCGCCCTCGCGGAAATGGTCCTCGGCTGGTATTCCACCCTCCTCGCCACCACCCAGGGCAACCGTCTCTACATCGCCCTGGCGGACCGGGTCGCCCACCTCGACGCCCGGGCCCTCGCCCGCTACGGGGAGGGCGACCTCGGCATGCGCGGCACCCGCGACGTCGACCTGGTCCGCAGCTGGCTCTCCGGCGTCGCCTCGTTCGTCACCGGCGTCACCGGCTTCGCCGTCATGATCGTCGCGATCATGCGGCTCGACCCGCTTCTCGCCCTGATCTGCCTCCTGTGCGTGCCGCCCCTGGTGTGGATCAACACCTACTGGTTCCCCCGGCGGTTCGGCGCGGCCAACACCGCACTCTCCGCCGCCCACGGCAGCCGTGCCGACGCCGTCGAGGAACTGCTCTCCGCCAGCGCCGCCGTACGCGGACTCGGCGGTGAACCCGCGCTGGTACGACGCCACCACGAGCGCAGCGCCGCGGTCACCGAGCACACCCTGATCACCGGCCGCGTCTCCGCCGACTGGGCCGCCCTCTCACCCTTCGTGCCCGCCCTTGCCATCGGAGCGGGCCTCGGCCTCGGCGGTGTCGCCGTGCTGCGCGGCACCATGTCCGTCGGCGGCATCGTCGCCTTCACCAGCTGGATGAGCATGCTCGTCCTGTGGGTCGGCGTCATCACCCTGCGGATCAGCCAGCTCAGCCAGGCCACCACCGCGGCCCGCCGCCTCCAGGACGTCCTGCTGCCGCACCCCACGGACCGGGCCCCGGGAACGGCGCCGCTGCCCGCGACCGGCGACCTGACCGCCGAGGGCGTCGGCCACAGCGCCGACGGACACCTGATCCTGGCCCCGGTCGACCTCACCGTGCGCCCCGGCCAGCTCGTCGCCGTGACCGGCCCCACCGGCTCCG
>NZ_UAVD01000022.1 GCF_900460065.1 Streptomyces griseus
AGGGCGGTCAGCGCGTCGAACCAGAGCCGGGCGATCCGGGTCACCTCCGCCTCGCCGAGCAGTTCGCCCGACCAGGTCCAGGAGGCCGTCAGACGCTGCCCGTCGGTGTGGTCGACGGCGGCGGCGTTGAGTTCCAGGGTGTACGGGAGCGGCATGGACGCGTCGCCGGCTCCGGTGAGGTCGCGTACCCGTACGGCGTCGGGGTCGGCGTCCGCGTCGGCGGTGCCGAGCCTGCCCAGGTAGTTGAAGCCGATCTGCGGTTCGGCGAAGCCGGCCAGCTCGGGGCCGGTGTCCGGGTTGAGGTGGCGCAGCAGCCCGTAGCCCATGCCCTTGTCGGGGATGGCCCGCAACTGCTCCTTGACCGCCTTGAACGCGGTGCCGATGGCGGGCCCGCCGGACCAGGTCTCCTCGTCCGCGTCGGCCCCGGCGCCCGGGTCGACGGCGACCGGGTAGAGGCTGGTGAACCAGCCCACGGTGCGGGAGAGGTCGACCCCGTCGAGGATCTCCTCGCGTCCGTGGCCCTCCAGCCCGACCAGGACCGCGCTGCCCTCGCCGCGACCGCGCTCGCGCCGCCAGCGGGCCACGGCCAGGGCGAGCGCGGTGAGCATCGCCTCGTCGGCTCCGGCGTGGAAGAGGGCGGGCACGGCGCCCAGGACCGCCGCCGTGGTGGTGGCGGGCAGGGTCACGGTCAGCTGGCGGGCCGCGCCGACGACGTCGCGCGCCGGGTCCGTGCGGCGGTCCGCCAGGTGCGGATCGGGGGTGGCCAGCACGGTGCGCCAGAGGTCCAGTTCGGCGACCCGGCGTTCGGTCAGGGCCTCCTCGGCCAGCCCCCGCGACCAGCGGCGCAGCGAGGTGCCGACCGGGTCGAGGACGATCGGGTCGCCGGACCCGAGCGCGGCGAGGGCGGCTTCCAGGTCGGGCAGCAGGATCCGCCAGGAGACGCCGTCGACGGCGAGGTGGTGGATCACCAGGGCCAGCAGGCCTTCGGCGTCCGGACCCGCGTCGTGCCAGACGGCCTGGACCATCCGGCCCTCGGCGGGGGCGAGCCGCTCCACGGCCGCGAGCACCTGCTCCTCGTGGGTCCGCTCCGCCGCCGGATCGCCGGACCCGGTCGCGTAGCGCCGTACGCAGTCCTCGGCGCGGACGGCGCCGCGGGCCATGACCTCCAGCGTCCACTCCTGCCCCGGGGCGCGGCCGAGCCGCATCCGCAGCGCGTCGTGGTGGTCGAGCAGCGCCTGGAGCGCGGTGTGCAGCCGGTCCTGGGTCAGGCCGGCCGGGACGGGCACGGTCAGCGTCTGGTTGAAGGCGTCGATCCGGCCGCCCTGGCTCTGCTGCCAGTGCATGACCGGGGTCAGCGGCACCGGGCCGACGCCGTCGTCGGCGGCGGCCGGGGCCGGCCGCGGTGCGGCGCCGGCGAGGGCCGCCAGCCGGGAGACCGTCCGGTGCTCGAAGATCTCCCGCAGGGTCAGCGCGATGTTCTCCTTGCGGGCGCGGTGGGCCAGCTGGATCGAGCTGATCGAGTCCCCGCCGCGTTCGAAGAAGTTGTCGTGGACGGAGACCGACTCGACCCCGAGCACCTCGGCGACGAGCCGGCACAGCAGCGCCTCGCGCTCGTTCGCCGGTTCCCCGTCCGCCGCGGCCGGACGGTCCGTCCCGGCCGGCCGCGCGGCGCGGTCCGCCGGGCCGGACGGGGGGAGCACCAGCCGCGCGCGGTCGGCGGCGTCGAACAGCTCCAGCTCCCCGACCCGAAGCTCGGGCCGGTCGGCGAACTCCGCCAGCACCGCGAGCAGCCGGTCCAGCACCTCGCGCCCGGCGCCCTCGGTGAACAGGTCGGGCCGGTGGTCGAGGCGGACCGTCATCCGATCGCCCCGTACGGTCCCCTCCAGGTTGAGGGCGTAGTGCGTGGCGTCCACGGTGGCCGCGCCGACCGCGCCGATGTCGTCGGCGGAGTTCCGCAGGGTGTCGGTGTCGATCGGGTAGTTGGCGAAGATCGTGATGGCGTCGAAGAGGGGTCCGGCGCCGTGGAGCTGCTGGATCTCGGCGAGCCCGAGGTGCTTGTGGGCCAGCAGGTCGGCCTGGGCGTCCTGGAGGTGGTGGACGTGGTCCTTGAGGGAGAGCGCGGAGTCCAGGCGCAGCCGCACGGGCAGCGTGTTGATGAACAGGCCGACCATGCGCTCGACCCCGGGCAGCTCGGGCGGGCGGCCCGAGACCGTCTCGCCGAAGACGACGTCGTCCCGCCCGGTCAGCGAGCCGAGGACCAGGCCCCAGGCGGTCTGGACGACGCTGTTGAGGGTCACGCCGAGCGAACGCGCCCGCTCGATCAGCGCGGCCGACACCTTCGGGTCGACCTCCTCGATCAGGCTGTCGGGCAGCGACGCGCCCGTCCCGGAGCCCGCCACCAGCGTGGGCGCGGCCCCGTCGAGCGCGGCCTTCCAGGCGGCCTCGGCCGCGGGCCGGTCCTGGCGGGAGAGCCAGGCCAGGTACTCCTTGTACGGGATGACCGGCGGCAGTTCCGCGGCGTCGCCGCCGGCCGCGTAGAGGGCCATCAGCTCGCCGAGCACCAGCGGCATGGACCAGCCGTCGAGCAGGATGTGGTGGGCGGTGAAGACGAACCGGTACTCCTCTTCGGCCAGTTTGACCAGCGAGAACCGCAGCGGCGGCCGCTTCAGGTCGAACCGGCGGGTCCGGTCCTCGTCGAGCAGTTCCCGCAGCCGGGCCTCGCGCTCCGGCTCCGGCACCTCGCTGATGTCGGTCTCGGACCAGTCGGGCTCGGCCTCGCGCAGGATCGCCTGCACCGGCTCGCCGCTCTTGCGGTTGCGGAAGGAGGCCCGCAGGTTCTCGTGGCGGTCCAGGACCGTGGCCACGGCACCGCGCAGGACGCCCGCGTCCACCGCGCGCCTGAGGTCGATCGCCAGTTGGATGACGTAGACGTCCGCGCCCCGCTCCTCGTACAAGGCGTGGAACAGCATGCCCTTCTGGAGCGGGGACAGCGGCCAGATGTCGACGAATCCAGGCTTCGACATGTTCCGGTTCTTCTCCATCAGCTCAGATCCCTCTCGAATTCTTCGATCTCGTCCTGCGAGAGCTCCAGCAGCGACATGTCGGACGGGGTGAGTCCCCCGGACCCGGGCCGGCCGGCGCATCCGGCCAGGGCTTCGAGCGCCCCGAACCAGAGGTCCGCCAGGGCCCGTACCTCGTCCTCGTCGAAGAGGGCGCCGGGCCACGACCAGATGGCCACCAGCCGCACTCCGTCGGGCCGGTCCTGGGCCACCGCGCTGAGCCCGATGGAGTGGGCCAGCGGGGCGCTGTCCGCCCCGCCTCCGCCCAGCGTCTCGGTCGCCTCGGGCGGGGCCGCCCAGTCGTCGGCGCGTCGGGCCCGCGCGTCGACCGCCTTGAAGCGGCCCAGGTAGTTGAAGCCGATCTGCGGTTCGGCGAAGCCGGCCAGCTCGGGGCCGGTGTCCGGGTTGAGGTGGCGCAGCAGCCCGTAGCCCATGCCCTTGTCGGGGATGGCCCGCAACTGCTCCTTGACCCGCTTCAGCGCGGTGCCGAGCACCTCGGCGTCCGCTTCGGACCCGGGCCGGGCCGCCGCCCCGGGGTCGATGGCCACCGGGTAGACGCTGGTGAACCAGCCGACCGTCCGGGACAGGTCGGCCCCCGGAACGATCTCCTCGCGGCCGTGGCCCTCCAGCCCCACCAGGAGCTCGCTCCCGTCCCCCCGGCCGCGACCGCTCCGCCAGCGGGCGACCGCCAGCGCGAGGGCCGTGAGGAGCACCTCGTCGACTGCGGCGTTGAACGCGGCCGGCACCGTGCCCAGCAGAGGTTCGCTGAACTCCGGGGGGAGGGTCACCGTCAGCCGCCGCGCGGTGCGGACCACGTCGACGGCGGGGTCGAGGGGCCGCTCCGAGAGCAGCGGGTCCGCTGTCTCCAGGACCGAACGCCACAGGTCCAGCTCCTTGCTCCGCTCCGGCCCGGCCGCCTGTTCCGCCAGGACCGTGGCCCAGTGGCGGAACGACGTGCCGACGGGTTCGAGCCCGGGTTCGCGGTCCTGGGAGACCGCCTCCCAGACCTGCCGGAGGTCCTCCTGGAGGACCCGCCAGGAGACCCCGTCCACGGCGAGGTGGTGGACCAGGATCAGCAGCCGCCCCGGGTCGGCGGGTCCGGCGTCGAACCAGACGGCCCGCACCATCTCGCCGTCCTCGCAGGAGAGTTCGGACTGCGCCCGGACCTGCTCCTCGGTGACGAGGCCGATCAGTCCGTCCCGCGGGACGGACGTGATGTCCCTGCGGCGGAGCAGCGCGGAGGCGTCGACGGAACCGGTCGGGGTGACCTCCAGCCGCAGTCCGTCCGCGCCCCGCACGATCCGCGAACGCAGGATGTCGTGGTGGTCGAGGACGGCCTGCAGGGTGGCCGCGAGCCTCTTCTCGTCCGCGTCCGCCGGGACCTGGAGCAGCGCCGCCTGGTGGACGCTGTCCGTCGGTCCGCCCCGCTCGTACAGGTCGAGCATGACCGGGGTCAGCGGCATCTCCCCGACGGCTTCGGCGGCGGACCGGCCCGCGGCCGGGTCCTCGTCCTCCGTGGCGATCCTGGCCAGCGAGCGGACCGTCCGGTGTTTGAAGACGTCGCGCAGGCTGATGCGCAGTCCGGCCTTGCGGGCCCGGCCCGCCAGTTGGATGGAGACGATGCTGTCGCCGCCGAGTTCGAAGAAGTCGTCGTCGAGACCGACCTCGGGCGCGTCGAGCAGTTCGGCGAACAGTCCCGCGAGCACGGACTCCCGGGACGGGTCGGCCGGCGAACCGGCCGGGGCGTCCTCGCGCACCGCGCCGTCCGGGGCCGCCGACCGCTCGCGCAGCCGGGAACGCACCCCGGCCCAGCGCCGGGTCAGCGGATCGTCGCCCGACGGGGCGAACGCCTGCTCCGGGTCGTGGGCGAAGGCCTCCAGCACCTCGCGCAGTCCGTCGGCGACGGCAGCGGCCTCGGCCTCGGTGAACAGGTCGGGCCGGTAGCCGAGGCGGCAGTGCAGCAGGTCGCCGGAGAGCCCGGCGTCCAGGGTGAGCGGGTAGTGGGTGGCGTCGTTCATCTCCAGGTCCACCGCGCGGACCCGGTCGGCGTCCCCGCCGAAGCCGGCCCCGTCGGCGGGTATGTTCTGGAACACCAGGAGCGTGTCGAACAACTCCCCCTTGCCGACCTCACGTTGCAGGTCCACCAGCCGGGCGTGCTGGTGCGCCGTCAGCTCCACCTGCTGCTGCCAGAGCCGGGCGAGCGCGTCACCGATCGGCTCGCCGGGCCGGAACGCCACCCGTACGGGAACGGTGTTGATGAACAGGCCGACCATCCGCTCGACGCCCGGAACCTTCGGGGGGCGCCCGGAGACGGTCGCCCCGAACACGACGTCCTCGCGGCCGGCGAGCCGGGCGAGGAGCAGCCCCCAGGCGGCCTGGACGACGGTGTTCGCCGTGGTGCCGTGCCGGCCCGCCAGCGCGGTGAGTCCGGCGACCACGTCCGCCCCGAAGGTGACGGAGACCTTGTCGGTGGCGACGGCGCGACGCTCCGGGTCGGCCGGCGCCAGCAGCGTGGGCTCCACCGACGGGTCGAGCACCTGCCGCCAGGCCTGCTCCGAGACGGTCCGGTCCTGGCCGTCCAGCCAGGACAGATAGCCGCGGTACGGATGGGCCGGAGGCAGCCCGGACGGGTCGCCGCCCGCCGCGTACAGACGCATCAGCTCGTCGAGGAGGATCGGCGTGGACCACCCGTCCAGCAGGAGGTGGTGGAAGGTCAGTACCAGCCGGGCCCGGCCGCCGCCCAGCCGGAGCAGGGTGCAGCGCAGCAGCGGGGGCCGGTCGAGGTCGAAGCGCTCGGCCCTCTCCCGGCACATCACCCGGTCGACCTCCGCGCCCCGCGCGGTGGCGTCGAGGCCCGACAGGTCCTCCTCGTGCCACGGCAGTCCGGTCTCCGCCGGGATGAACTGCACGGGCCTGGAGAGGTGTTCGTGGGCGAAGCCCGCGCGCAGGTTCTCGTGCCGGTCCAGCAGCGCCCGTACGGAGGCGCGCAGCACCTCGGTGCGGGGGTCGCCCTCCAGGTCGAGGCCGAACTGGACCGTGTACACGTCGATCTCGCCGCGGTCGTAGAGCGAGTGGAAGAGCAGGCCCTCCTGGAGCGGAGCCAGCGGCAGCACGTCGTCCAGCCGCCGGCCGCCCTCCTCCAGCAGGTCGATCTCCCGCTGCTCCAGGCCGACCAGCCGGAAGTCCGACGGGGTGCGCCCGCCGGAGCGGGAAGAGTCCGCGAGCAGTCGCCGCGCCGCGTCCCGCCAGGAGTCGGCGAGCTCGGTCACGTCGGCCTCGCTCAGCAGCGCGTCGGGCCAGGACCAGCGGGCCGTCAGCCGCACGCCTTCGGGGCCCTCGTCCGCCCAGGTCTCCACCTCCAGCGGATACTCGGCCGGCGTCTCGGGGGCCTCCGCCCCGGCCGGCCGCACCCCGCCCGCCACGACGAGGGGCGTCGAGCCGTCGCCGAGCGGGGCGGGGAACGTGCCCCGGTGGGCGAACCGCAGCTGCGGGAAGGGCGACGGGGCGAGCAGGGAAACGGTCTGCGGGTTGAGGTAGCGCAGCATCCCGTAGCCGGCGCCGTCGCCCGGAACCGCCGCCAGCAGCTCCTTGACCCGCTTCACCTGGTCGGCGGCGCTGCCGCCGGCCGCTTCGCCCGCACCGAGCCGCACCGGGTGGACGAGGGCGAACTGACCGAGCGTGCGGTCGAGTCCGGAGTCGCCGCCGCGGCCGTCCCGTTCCACGTCGATCAGGGTTCCGGCAGCCGTGCGCAGGCCGCGTCGGACCTGCCACTCCTCCAGCGCCGCGGCGAGGGCGCCGAGCAGCACCTCCTGGGCGCCGGTGGCGAACCTCTCCGGCACCTCGTTCAGCAGGGCGGCCGACTCGGCCGCCGAGAGGGTGACCTCCACGTTCCGGACGGTGCCGCGGGTGTCACGGGCGGGGTCCAGCGGGCCCGTGAGCGACAGCGCGGCGTCGGCGCCGAGCAGGTCGGTCCACGTCTGGAGTTCGTCGAGGAGTTCCGGGGCGGCGGCGGCCTCGGCGTTCCGCTCGGTCCAGGACCGGTAGTCGGCGCCCGCGGGGGGAAGTTGTGCCCCGGTCCCGGCCGCCGCCTCCCAGGCGGTACGCAGGTCGGCGACGAGGACGCGCCAGGCCTGCGGGTCGGCGGCGAGCCGGTGCACGGCGAGCAGCAGGCGGTGTTCGCCGCCCGGTCCGCCGTCGAGCCAGACGGCCCGGAGCACGACGCCGTCCTCCGGCGCCAGCGCGGCGAGCGCGGTCCCGGTCGCCCGGGCCGTCTCGTCGGACAGCTCCCCCGGGGTGAGGCCCGTGACGTCGACCCGGGTGAGCAGGTCGCGCGCGTCGGTCTCGCCGCGCGGGCGGACCTCCAGGCCCCACACCAGGTTCCCGGCCCTGCGGGTCAGCCGCAGCCGCAGGGTGTCGTGCCGGTCCAGCACGGTCCGGAGCACAGTGTGCAGCCGGGCCTCGTCGGTGTCCCCCGGCAGGGCCAGGACGGCGGTGGCCGCCGAGCTGTCGACCGGCCCCCCGCGCCGGCGCAGCGCGTGGACGTAGGGAGTCAGTCCGACCTCGCCCACGCCCCGGTCGTCGTCGGCGGCGGGCGCGGTGGACGCGCCGTCCGCGTCCTCGGGTCCGGTCGCGGCGGCGGCGAGCTCCCCGACCGTGCGGTGGCGCAGCACGTCCGTGGCGGTGAACTCCAGGCCCGCTTCGAGGGCCCGGCTGACCAGCTGGATCGACACGATGCTGTCGCCGCCGAGGGCGAAGAAGTTGTCGTCGACACTGACCCGTTCGATGTCGAGCAGGTCGCGGATCAGCTCGCACAGGAGCGTCTCCTTGGCGTCGCGGGGCTCCCTGCCCTCTCCCCGGGAGCCGAAGTCGGGCTCCGGCAGGGCCGTGCGGTCGACCTTTCCGTTGGCGTTGAGCGGCAGGGCGCCGACCACGGTGAACGCGGCCGGAACCATGTACTCCGGCAGCAGCCGGCCGAGGTGGTCGCCCAGTTCTCCGGCGTCGGCCGGGGCCGCGCCGGACGGGACCGTGCAGGCCACCAGCCGGTCGCGCCCGTCGGCCCCCCGGTGGAGGGCCGCGGCGGCGGCCGTGACACCGGGGTGGGTGACGAGCGCGGCCTCGATCTCGCCGAGCTCGACCCTGAAGCCCCGGATCTTCACCTGGTCGTCGGCCCGGCCCACGAACTCCAGTTGCCCGTCGGTGTTCCAGCGCACCAGGTCGCCCGTGCGGTAGAGCCGCTCGCCCGGCGCCCCGAAGGGATGGGCGACGAAGCGTTCGGCGGTCAGCCCGGGCCGGCCCAGGTAGCCGCGGGCCAGGCCGTCACCGGCGATGTGGAGCTCTCCGGCGACGCCGACCGGAACCGGCATCAGGACGGAGTCCAGCACGTAGACCCGGGTGTTCCACAGCGGGGCGCCGATCGGCGGGTGCACCGCCCCGGAGAGCGGGCGGCTCATCGTGGCGCAGACCGTCGCCTCGCTGGGGCCGTACACGTTCAGCAGCCGCCGCCCCCGGGACCAGTGGTCCACCTGGTCGGGCGGGCAGGCCTCCCCGCCGACCGCGAGGGTGCGCAGGGAGCCCAGCGCGGTGCGCGGGACCGTGGCGAGGACGCCGGCGGTGATCTGGAGGTGGGTGACGCCGTGGCGGTCGACGAGGGCGGCCAGTTCCTCGCCCGCCGGCGCGTGGTGGGTGTCCGGCAGCACCAGCGTGGCCCCGTTGAGCAGGGTCATCGCCAGGTCGGCCATCGAGACGTCGAAGCTGGGCGAGACGGCCTGGAGGACCCGGCTGTCCGTGTCGATGGCGAAGTTCTCCGCGTGCGCTCCGGCCATCCCCGCGATGCCCCGGTGCGTGACCAGCACGCCCTTGGGCAGACCGGTCGAACCGGAGGTGTAGATGACGTACGCGGGGTGGTCCACGCCGAGCGGAGTGTCGCGGTCCCGGTCGGTGGGGTCGGTGACCGGGGCGGCGTCGACCCGGGCCGTCACGTCCGCGTCGTCGACGGCGTGCACGACCGTGCCGGCCAGGGCCGGGCCCGTGGCGGTCTCCCCGGTGGCGACGACCAGCGCGGGGCGTGCGTCCCGGACGATGTGGGCGATGCGGTCGGCGGGGTAGCCGGGGTCGACGGGCAGGTGGGCGGCGCCGGTCTTGAGGACGCCGAGGGTGATCGCCGGCCAGTCCGCCGAGCGGGGCACGGCGACCGCCACGTACCGCTCGGGTCCGGCGCCCTTGGAGATGAGGTAGTGCGCCCACTGGTTGGCCCGGGCGTTCAGCTCGCCGTAGGTCATCCGCCGGTCCCCGGCGATCAGCGCGGGGCTCTCGGGGGCGGTCGCCGCCCGCTGCTCGAACAGCGCGGGGAAGGTCTGCGCCGGGACGGCGCGGGAGGTGTCGTTCCAGTCGGAGAGCGTCTGCTCGCGCTCGGCGGCGGGGAGCAGGCCGATCCCGCTGACCGGCAGCCGCGGA
Organism: Streptomyces griseus; assembly: GCF_900460065.1. GTDB lineage: Bacteria > Actinomycetota > Actinomycetes > Streptomycetales > Streptomycetaceae > Streptomyces > Streptomyces griseus. Next base: position 9,513 of record NZ_UAVD01000022.1, read on the forward strand.
TCGTCGGCCACCGCGTCGAGGAGTGCCGTGAAGCGGGCCGCGACCGACTCGACGGTGGCGCGGTCGAACAGGTCGGTCCGGTAGCTGATCAGCCCCCGCAGGCCGGCCGGGCTGCCGTCGTCGGCGACGTCCTCCCGGAGCTCCACCCCGAGGTCGGTCTTGGCCGAGGTCAGTTCGATGCCGGCCGGCTCGACGTCGAGTCCGGGCAGCTCCAGCCGGGCCGCCGTGTTGTTCTGGAAGGCGAGGAACACCTGGAACAGCGGGGTGTGCGCCAGCGACCGCGCGTCCGGGCCCAGCCGGTCCACCAGCCGCTCGAAGGGCAGGTCCTGGTGGGCGTAGGCCGCCAGGTCGGCGGCCCGCACCCGGTGCAGGAGTTCGCCGAACGTCGGGTCGCCCGAGGTGTCGGTGCGCAGCACCAGGGTGTTGACGAAGAACCCGACGAGGTCCTCCAGGCTCTCGTGCGGGCGGCCCGCCACGGCCGTGCCGAGGGGGATGTCGGTGCCGGAGCCGAGCCGGGTGAGCAGCGCCGCGAGCCCGGCCTGGGCCACCATGAAGAGGCTGACCTGGTGGGTGCGGGCGAGCGTGGCGAGCCGGGCGTGCAGGCCCGCGTCGAGGGTGAACTCGACGGTGGCGCCCTCGGTGGTCATCTCCGCCGGGCGGGGCCGGTCGGTGGGCAGCGCCAGCTCCGCGGGGGCGCCGGCCAGGGACTCCTTCCAGAAGGCCAGCTGCCGCGCGGCCAGGGACCGCGGGTCGCTCTCGTCGCCGAGCAGTTCCCGCTGCCAGAGGGTGTAGTCGGCGTACTGCACGGGCAGCGGCGCGAAGCGGGGGGCCCGGCCGCCGTGGCGGGCGGTGTAGGCGGTGGACAGGTCGCGGGCGAGCGGGGCGTTGGACCAGCCGTCGGACGCGATGTGATGGACGTTCAGCAGCAGTACGTGGTCGGTCGCCCCGAGCACGAACAGGGTGACGCGCAGCGGGGGTTCGACCGCGAGGTCGAAGCCGCGGGCCGCCGCGCGGCGCAGGGCCTGTGCGGACCGCTCGGGGGCGACCTCGACGATCTCCACCGGCGCCAGCGGGGTTCCGGGGTCCTGGACGGACTGCCGCGGCTTGCCGCCGGCGGCGGGGAACACGGTCCGCAGGCTCTCGTGCCGATCCACCACGTCGGCCACGGCCGCGCGCAGCGCGTCCAGGTCGAGCGTGCCCCGGAGCCGGATCCCGATCGGGATGTTGTACGCCCCGGACGCCCCGTCCAGCCGGTCGAGGAACCAGAGCCGGCGCTGGGAGAACGACAGCGGGATCTCGTCCGGCCGTCGGCCCGCCGCCGGCGCGGGGCGGGTGGCGTCGCCGCCGGGCCCGACCAGCGCGGCGAGGCGCGCGGGGGTCCGTGCCTCGAAGACGGCGCGGACGTCCACCTCGGAGCCGAAGGCGGAGCGGACCCGGCTCAGCAGCCGAACCGCGCTCAGCGAGTTGCCGCCCAGCTCGAAGAAGTCGTCGTCCACCCCGGCCTCGGGCAGGTCGAGGACCTGGCCGAAGAGACCGCACAGGATCTCCTCCTGCGGGGTGCGCGGGGCGCGGACGGCCGCGGTCGCCGTGAACTCGGGCTCGGGCAGCGCCCTGCGGTCCAGCTTGCCGTGGGAGGTCACCGGCAGCGCGTCGAGGACGACGACGGCGTCCGGAACCATGTAGTCGGGCAGGGTGTCCGCCAGCAGCCGGCGGAGGTCCTGGCCGTCGGGGGCGGCCCCGTCGGCGGGCACGGCGTAGGCCACCAGCCGGCCGCCGTCGGCGCCGTCCCTGACCACGACGGCCTGGGCGGCGACGCCCGGCAGCGCGGCGACGGCGGCGGAGACCTCGCCCAGCTCGACGCGGTGGCCGCGCAGCTTCACCTGGTCGTCGGCGCGGCCGACGAACACCAGGTCGCCGTCGGCGAGCCGGCGGGCGACGTCCCCGGTGCGGTACATCCGGGAGCCGGCCGGGCCGTAGGGGTCGGCGGTGAACCGCTCGGAGGTCAGCCCGGCCCGGCCCAGGTAGCCGCGCGCGAGGCAGGGGCCCGCGAGGTACAGCTCGCCGGCGACGCCGGACGCCACCGGGCGCAGCGCCGAGTCCAGGACGTAGGCGCGGACGTTGGCCTGCGGGCGGCCCATCGGGACCGGCCCGGGGGCGAGGGGGGTACCGGGGTCGATGGTGAACTCCGTGACGTTCACGGTCGCTTCGGTGGGCCCGTAGACGTTCCGGACGGTGGCGTCCGGGTGGCGCTCGCGCCAGCCGGCCAGCGCCTCGCCGAGCAGGGCCTCGCCGCCCAGCAGGAGTTCGGCGGTGGGCGAGTACGCGGCGGGCAGGGCGCCGAGCAGCGGAAGGTGGCTGGGCGTCGCCTTCATGAAGGTCACCGGGGCGCCGGCCAGCCGGGCGGAGAGCTCCGGCTCCTCCTCCAGGGCGGCGATCAGCACGGCGCCGCCCACGGTGAGCGGGGTGAACAGCGCGGTGACCGTCAGGTCGAAGGAGACCGGCGAGTGCAGCAGGGCCCGTCCCGCGGCCCCGGGGTAGGAGAGGGAGGTCCAGCCGAGGTAGTCGACGACGGAGCGGTGTTCCACCACCACCCCCTTGGGAACCCCGGTGGAGCCGGAGGTGTAGATGACGTACGCCGGGTTCCCGGCGGTCAGCGGGGACCGCCGGTCGGCGTCCGTCGGGTCGGCGGCGGGGCGGGCGGCGATCCCGGCCGCCGTCGCCGCGTCGTCCACGGTCACGGTGTCGGCGTCGTGGCGGGGCAGCGTGGCCGCGGCGGACCGGGTGGTGAGGACGATCCCCGGCCGCGCGTCGTCGAGCAGCCCGCCGATGCGCGCGGCCGGATGGGACGGGTCGACCGGGAGGTAGGCGGCGCCGGACTTGAGGACGGCGAGCAGTGCCACGACGAGCTCCGCGGAGCGCTCCATGGCGACCGCGACGAGCCGCTCGGGTCCCGCGCCCCGGTGGATCAGCTCGTGCGCCAGGCGGTTGGCCCGTTCGTTGAGCTCGGCGTACCGGAGTTCGGTGACGCCGTCGATCAGCGCGACGGCCTGCGGGGTGCGGGCCGCCTGTGCCTCGATCAGCTCGCCGACCACGGCGTCCGACGGCGGTGCGGAAACTCCGGCGGAGCCCGTCGTCAGTTCCGCGGTCTCCTCGTCGCCGAGGAGGCCGAGCCGGCCCACCGGGGTGTCCGGTGCGGTGGTGAAGGCGTCGAGGACCCTGCGCAGCTGCCGGGTCGCCGAGGCGACGAGCTCCTCGTCGAGCAGATCGGCACGGTAGTACCAGTTGAGGACCATCCGGCGGTCGTCCTGCATCACGACCATGCCGAGCGGATAGTGGTTGTCGCCCTTGGTGTCGACCTCGCTCAGCGCCAGGCCGTGCACGGTCTCCTGGGATCCGGGGTCGGCGGGGAAGTTCTCGAAGACCACGGCGGTGTCGAACAGCGTGCGCAGACCGGCCAGCCGCTGGAGGTCCGCGAGACCCAGGTAGTGGTGGGCCAGCAGCTCGACGCGCCGCGCCTGCACCCCGGTGAGGGTGTCGGCCAGCGAGAGGGCCGGGTCGATGCGGACCCGTACCGGAACGGTGTTGCTGAACAGGCCGACCATCGACTCGATGCCGGGCAGCTCCGGCGGCCGGCCGGAGACCGTCTCGCCGAACAGCACGTCGTCGCGTCCGGTGAGCCCCGCGAGGACGAGGCCCCAGGCGCCCTGGACCACCGCGTTCATGGTCAGGCCGCGGGCGCGGGCCGCCTCGGTGAGCGCGGCGGTCAGGCCCGGCGGCAGCTCGTCCACGATCCGCCCCGGGAGGGCGGCGGCGTGGCCGGCCGCGGCGGGGGCGACGAGCGTCGGCTCGTCGATCCCGGCCAGCGCGGTCCGCCAGGCGTCCTCGGAGGCGGTGCGGTCCTGCTGGGACAGCCAGGTGAGGTAGTCCTTGTACGGCACGACCGGCGGCAGGGCGGAGGTGTCCCCCCGCCGCGCGTACAGCTCGAACAGCTCGCCGGCGAGGACCGGCGCCGACCAGCCGTCGAGCAGCAGGTGGTGCGCGGCGAACAGCAGCCGGTGGTGGCCGTCCCCGAGCTTGATCAGGGTGAAGCGGAGCAGCGGCGGGCGCTCCGGGTCGAAGCGCAGGGACCGTTCCCGGACCAGCAGCCGGTCCAGTTCGGCGCGCTGGGCGGGCTCGTCCAGCGCGCTGAGGTCGGTCTCGGTCCAGGGGAGTTCGGCCTCGGCCGCGATCAGCTGGACGGGGACGCCCGCGGCGGTGCGGTGGAAGGAGGCGCGCAGACTGGCGTGCCGGGTGAGCAGCCCCGTGACGGCGGCGCGCAGGGCACCGGTGTCCAGGTCTCCCCGTACGTCCAGGGCGAGCCGGGTGATGTAGACGTCCTCGGCGTCCTGGTCGTAGGCGGTGTGGAACAGCAGGCCTTCCTGGAGCGGGGAGAGCGGCAGGACGTCGGTGAGCCGGGGCTCGGCCTCCTCCAGCCGGGCGATCTCGTGCCGGGTGAGGTCGACGAGCGGCAGGTCGGACGGGACGAGCCCGCCCCCGGCGCCGGGCCGGCCGGCCAGGCCCACCAGCGAGCGCAGGGCCGCGAACCACGCCTCGGCGAGCGGGCGTACGTCGTCCTCGGTGAGCAGTCCGCCCGGCCAGGTCCAGGTGACGGCGAGGCGCGGCCCGTCGCCGTGGGTCTCGGTCACCGCGTTGGCGGTGAGGGTGTACGGGAGAGGGGTGGCGGGATCGGCGCCGCCGCCGAGGCCGTCCGCACCGGCGCCCTCGTCCCCGCCGCCGATGCGGCCCAGGTAGTTGAAGCCGATCTGCGGCTCGGCGAAGCGGGCCAGGGCCGCCGCGGTCCGCGGGTTCAGATAGCGCAGCAGGCCGAAGCCGATCCCGTTGTCGGGGATGGCCCGCAGTTGTTCCTTGACCGCCTTGAGCGCGGTGACGAGGTCGTCGCCGCCCGCCTCGCCCGGGTCGAGCCGCACGGGGTAGAGGCTGGTGAACCAGCCGACGGTGCGCGAGAGGTCGGCCCCCTCGACGATCTCCTCGCGGCCGTGTCCCTCCAGGCCCACCAGGACGGAGGAGCTGTCCCCGCGCCCCCGGAGGCGTCGCCAGTCGGCGACCGCCACGGCGAGCGCGGTGAGCAGGACCTCGTTGATCCCGGTGCTGAAGGCCGTCGGCACCCGGCCGAGCAGGGGTTCGGTGAGGTCGGCGGGCAGCCGCAGGGTGAGGTGGCCCGCGGTGGCGAGGGTGTCCGTCTCCGGGTCGGGGAGGCGGTCGGTGAGCAGGGGGTCGGGCTCGGAGAGCATCGAGCGCCACAGCGGGAGCTCGCGGATCCGGTCCGGCTCGCCGGCGGCGGCGGTCAGCTGCCGGGCCCAGCTGCGGAAGGAGGTGCCGACCGGTTCGGGGGTGAAGGAGCCGCCCCGGGCGGCGGCTTCGAGGGCGGCGGTGAACTCCGGCAGGAGGATGCGCCAGGAGACCCCGTCCACCGAGAGGTGGTGGATGACGAGCAGCAGCCGCCCGGGCAGGTCGGGTCCCTGGTCGAACCAGACGGCCTCGACCATGCGGCCCCGTTCGGGGGCGAGGCGGTTCTGGGCCGCGGTGAACTCCTTCTCGGTCAGCGCGCGCAGCGCGTCCGCGTCGAGACCGGAGGCGTCCACCCGGTACAGCGACTCGGCGGCGGCCACGGTGCCGGTCGGGGTGATCTCCAGCGTCCACTCGCCGATGTCCTCGATGCGGGTGAGCCGCAGGCGCAGGGCGTCGTGGTGGTCCAGGAAGGTCTGGAGCACCCCGGCGATCCGGGCGCTGTCCAGGCCCGCGGGCACCGGGAGCGCCATCGCCTGGTTGAACGGGGCGACGGGGCCGCTGTGTTCGCTGAACCAGTGGATGATCGGGGTCAGCGGCACACCGCCCACGCCGTCCGGCACGGCGGGCCGGCGGGTGGGGGCGGCCACCTCCGTGGCGACGGCGGCGAGCGCCTCGACGGTCTTGTGGGTGAACACGTCGCGCGGGGTGAAGCGGAGCCCGGCCTTGCGGGCCCGGCTGATCAGCTGGATGGAGCCGATGCTGTCGCCGCCCAGCTCGAAGAAGCTCTGCTCCACGCCCACCCGCTCCACGCCGAGCACCTCGGCGTACAGCGTGCAGAGCAGTTCCTCGCGGGCGTCGGCCGGTGCGCGTCCCTCGGTGACGGTGATCTCCGGTGCGGGCAGGGCCTTGCGGTCCAGCTTGCCGTTGATCATCAGCGGCAGGGCGTCGAGGGGAATGACCAGCGAGGGCGTCATGTACTCGGGCAGCAGCTCCGCGACGTGCGCGCGCAGGGTTTCGGCGTCGAGCGGTTCCGGCCCGGCCGGGACCACGTAGGCGACGAGCTGCTTGCCTCCCGCCCCGGTGCCGTGGGCCACCACGGCGGCGCGGTCCACACGGTCGTGGCGGGCCAGGACGCTCTCGACCTCGCCCAGCTCGATGCGGAAGCCCCGCACCTTGACCTGGTCGTCGACCCGGCCCGCGAACTCCAGCTGCCCGTCCTCGCGCAGCCGTACGAGGTCGCCGGTGCGGTACATGCGCTCCCCCGGGGCGCCGAAGGGGTCGGCGACGAACCGCTCGGCGGTCAGCCCGGGACGGCGCAGATAGCCGCGGGCCAGGCCCGCGCCCGCCACGTACAGCTCCCCCTCGGCGCCCAGGGGCGCCGGCCGGAGGGAACCGTCCAGGACGTAGGCGCGGGTGTCGTGCACGGGAGCGCCGATCGGCGGTACGCCGCCGGAGGCTTCCAGCGGGATGCTCATGGAGACGGCGACGGTCGACTCGGTGGGCCCGTAGGCGTTCACCATGCGCCGGCCGGGGGCCCAGCGCGCCACCAGCTCGGGCGAGCAGGCGTCACCGCCGACGATCAGGCAGGAGAAGCCGGGGAGGTCCGCGGCCGGGACGCTGGCCAGGGCGGCCGGCGGGATCAGCGCGTGGGTGACCCGCCGGCCGGCGATCACCTCGGCGAGCGGCTCGCCCGCGAGGGGGCCCGGATCGGGCACGACGAGGGCGGCGCCGGAGGTCAGCGCCATGCACAGCTCCAGCACGGAGGCGTCGAAGCTGGGCGAGGAGAACTGCAGGACACGGCTGTCGCCGGTCACGGCGAAGCGCTCCCGCTCGGTCGCCGCGAAGGCGGCGAGTCCCGCGTGGGTGACGACGACGCCCTTGGGCACGCCCGTCGAGCCCGAGGTGTAGATCACGTACGCGGGTGAGGCGACCGGAAGCGGCGCCCGGGGCGCGGAACGGGGCTCCGAACGGGGCGCGGACCGGGCGGCGGCCCCGTCCGCCGGGTCCAGGACGAGCACGGCGGCGCCCCCGGAACGGGGGACCGCCTTCTCGTACGCCTCGGTGGTGAGCACCGCCGCCGGCCGGGCGTCGTCGAACATGAACGCCACGCGTTCGGCCGGGTAGTCGGGGTCCACCGGCAGGAAGGCCGCGCCCGCCCGCATCACGGCGAGCGAGCCGATGACGGACTCCACCGAGCGGCCGAGGACGAGCGCCACGATCGTCTCGGGGCCGACGCCCTCGGCCGTGAGGCGGGCGGCGAGTTCACCGGTGCGGGCGTCGAGTTCGGCGTAGGTCAGGGAGAGCCCGCCGGATTCCACGGCCACCGCGTCCGGCGTGCGCTCGGCCTGGGCCGCGAACAGCTCGGGGAAGGCGGCCTGTTCGACCGCGGGCCCGGCCGCGCCGTCGGCGACGACCAGCCGCTCGCGCTCGCCGTCGGCCAGGACGTCGAGTCCGGCCACGGTCCGCGTGAGGTCCTGGGTGAGGGTCTCCAGGATCCGCACGAGCCGGTCGCCGATGACGCCGACCTGCTCCGGGCGGAAGAGGTCGGGGCGGTAGTTGAGGAGCAGCCGCAGCCTGCCCTCGTACACGTGGGAGACGAGGCAGAGCGGGTAGTGGTTGGCGTCCAGGACGTCGAACCCGTCGATGGCCAGGTCGCCCGCGAGGTCGCGCAGGTCCTGGAGGTCGAACGGGAAGTTCTCGAACGCCACGTAGGTGTCGAAGAGTTCGGGGTGGCCGGAGAGCCGGTGGATGTCCCGCATCCCGGTGTACTGGTGGTTCATCATCTCCAGGTGCTCGCCCTGGAGTCCGGCCAGCACGTCGCCGAGGGAGTCGCCGCCGTTGAGACGTACCCGCACCGGCAGGGAGTTGATGAGCATGCCGACCATCCGCTCGACGCCCGGCACCTCCGGCGGGCGGCCGGAGACGACGGTGCCGAACACCACGTCCTGCCGGCCGGTGAGCACCGACAGCAGGAGCGCCCAGGAACCGTGTACGGCGCTGGAGAAGGTGAGGCCGGCCGCGCGCAGCCGGGCGGAGAGCGCCTCGGTCGCCGCCGCGGACAGTTCGAGGGCGAGCTGCTCGGGATGGACGACCTCGCGGGCCGGGTCCGAGGGGACCAGGCGGGTCGGCGCGTCGATGCCCCTCAGCGCCCGGCGCCAGGCCTCATCGGAGGCCCGCCGGTCCTGCCGGGCCAGGAACGCGAGGTGTTCGCGGAACGGGGTGACCGGCGGCAGCACGGAGGCGTCGCCGCCGTTCCCGTACACCTCCAGCAGCTCGCCCAGGAGCACCGACGTCGACCAGCCGTCGAGCAGGATGTGGTGGAAGGTGCAGAGCAGGCGGTGCGCGTCGTCGGCGAGGCGCACGAGCCGGTAGCGCATCAGCGGCGGCCGGGCGAGGTCGAAGGCGTGGGCCTTCTCCTCCGCCTGTATCCGCTCCAGCTCCGCGGCCCGCACGTCCTCCCCGAGCGGCCTCAGGTCGTCCTCCCGCCACGGCACGTCGACGGCGCGCGAGATCACCTGGACCGGGCGGCTCTGCTTGGGGTGGAGGAATCCGGCACGCAGGTTGGCGTGCCGGTCCAGCAGCGCCCGGGCGGTGGCCCGGAGCACCGCGGCGTCGAGGCCGCCGCCCAGGTCCAGCACCACCTGCACGGTGTAGACGTCGTCGCCCGACTCGTCGTACAACGCGTGGAAGAGAAGCCCCTCCTGCAGCGGTGACAGCGGAAGGATGTCCTCGGGACCCGACTTCTTCATTACAGCGTCCTCCACTCGTCTTCGAGCCCGTCGATCTCGTCTTGGGACAGGTCCACCAGCGCCAGGTCCGATGGGGTGTGGCCGCCGGCGTCGGGACGCCCGGCGTGTTCGGTCAGTGCGCGCACCGCGCGGAACCAGGTGTCCGCGCAGGAGCGGACGTCGGCCTCCGACAGCAGCCGGCCCGGCCAGGTCCAGACCGTCGTCAGACGGGGCCCGTCCGCTTCCCGGCGGACGACCGCGTTGATCTCCAGCAGGTGGGACAGCGGCAGGTCCGCGCCCTCGGCCCGGACCACGTCGGTCTCCGGCGCGGGCGACCAGTCGCCCCCGGACTCCTCCGCCCTCCCCAGGTAGTTGAGGAGCACGGGTGCCTGGGCGAGTCCGGCGAGCCGGGGCCCGGCCTCCGGGTCGAGGTGGCGCAGCAGGCCGTAGCCGATGCCTTCGTCGGGTACGTCCCTGAGCTGTTCCTTGACCGTGCGCAGGACGCGTCC
>NZ_UAVD01000008.1 GCF_900460065.1 Streptomyces griseus
GTAGGTGCTGTCGTAGTCGCTGTCACTGTCGCTGTCGGCGGTCGTCGCGGCCCAGATGATCAGACCGAGGATCGCGGCGCCGACGACGATGCCGACGGAGCCGAGGATGACTCCGGCGAGCGCCATCCCCCGGTTGGTGGCCTCGCCGCGCTTGGCCCGGCCGAGGCCGATGATGCCGAAGATCAGCGCGAGGATGCCGAGGATGATGTTGAGGCCGTAGAGACAGAAGCCGACCACCGAGATGATGCCGATCACCATCGCGGCCGTGCCCAGTCCGTTGTTGGGCGCGGGAGCCCAGCCGACCGGCCCCGCTCCGTAGGCGCCGTAGCCCGGGTAGCCGCCGTACGGCTGCGGGGGCGGAGCCGGGTAGCCGTAGTGCGCGGCGGGCGGCGGGGCCGCGTGGCCGGGGCCGTTCGGGCCGATCGGCGGCGGCGGCACGTCCGACGGCGCGGGCCCGAAGCCTCCGGCCTGGGGTATCGGCCCGGTGCCGCCCCCCGCGGCGGGTCCCGCGCTCGGCATGGACGTCACGGTCTGCTGGTCGTGGACCGCGGGCGGCGGGGTGTGCGCCCCCGGCTTGCCCAGTTCCACCTTGCTGTCCGGCGGTGCCCACGGATCGCGTGGCGCGGCCCCGCCCCCGGGCTGCTCTGTGTTGTCTGACATGGGCCTCCCCCATCGTGGTCCCGTCATGCTACGGCCAGGCCTCGGCGCCCCGGACCCCGCCTGCGATGATCGGTGGGGCCGGTACGCCCGGCCGACGTCACGCCGAACGGGAGATTTCCGATGACCGATCCGCATCCCTTCATCGCCGGGCTGCCCAAGGCCGAGCTCCATGTCCACCATGTCGGGTCGGCCTCGCCCCGGATCGTCGCCGAGCTGGCCGCCCGGCACCCGGACTCCAAGGTCCCCACGGACCCGGAGGCGCTGGTCGACTACTTCACCTTCACCGATTTCGCGCACTTCATCGAGGTCTACCTGTCGGTGGTGGACCTGGTCCGCACCCCCGAGGACGTCCGGCTGCTCACCTTCGAGGTGGCGCGGGACATGGCCCGGCAGAACATCCGGTACGCGGAGCTGACCGTGACCCCGTTCAGCTCGACCAACCGGGGCATCCCCGAGGTCGGGTTCATGGAGGCCATCGAGGACGCCCGCAAGGCCGCGGAGGCCGAGCTGGGCGTCGTCCTGCGCTGGTGCTTCGACATTCCGGGCGAGGCCGGTCTCCAGTCGGCGGAGGAGACCGTCCGGCTCGCGGTGGAGCACCGGCCCGAGGGACTCGTCTCCTTCGGCCTCGGCGGACCGGAGATCGGAGTGGACCGCCCCCAGTTCAAGCCGTACTTCGACCGGGCCATCGCCGCCGGCCTGCACTCGGTGCCGCACGCCGGGGAGACCACGGGACCGCAGACGATCTGGGACGCCCTGACCGCGCTGCGCGCCGAGCGCATCGGGCACGGCACCAGCTCCGTCCAGGACCCCCGGCTGCTGGAGCACCTCGCCGAGCACCGCATCGCGCTGGAGGTCTGCCCGACGTCGAACATCGCCACCCGCGCGGTCACCGACATCGAGCTGCACCCGATCCGGGAGATGGTGGCGGCGGGGGTTCTGGTGACCGTCAACAGCGACGACCCGCCGATGTTCGGCACCGACCTCAACAACGAGTACGCGGTGGCCGCACGGCTGCTGGAGCTCGACGAGCGGGGCATCGCGGGGCTCGCGAAGAACGCCGTGGAGGCCTCGTTCCTCGACCCGGCGGGCAAGCGGAGGCTGGCCGAGGAGATCGACACGTACACGGCGAACTGGCTCCGGACGCCGGGCCGCTGACCCGGTCGTCGACAATGGCCCCATGGCCACCACCGTCACCGGCGTCACCGCGGTAGGACACCGCGGCGACCCCTACGTCGCCCGTGAGAACACTCTGCCCTCGATCCGCTCCGCCCTCGAACGGGGGGCGGACGCGGTCGAGATCGACGTCCGCGTGACCCGCGACGGGGTGCCCGTCCTGCTGCACGACGCGACGCTGGAGCGGCTGTGGGGCCATGACCGGCGGTTGGACCGGCTGGACCACGCGGAGCTGGAGGAGCTGACGGGCGGCGGGGTGCCCACGCTCCGCGAGGCGCTGCTCGCCGTCGGGGCGCACCGGGTGATGCTGGACCTGCCCGGCTCCACGGACGCCTCGGTGAAGAGGATCGTGGGCACGGTCCGGGAGTGCGGGGCGGGCGACCGGGCGTACTACTGCGCGAGCGCGGACGCGATGCTGCGGGTGCGTGCCGCCGATCCGGCCGCGGAGATCGCCCTGACCTGGACCACGCTCGCCCCGCCGCGTCCGGAGCTGCTGGCCGCGGTGAAGCCGCGCTGGCTGAACTACCGCTTCGGCCTGGTGAGCCGGGAGCTGGCGGACCGGGCCCACCGGGACGGGCTGCTCGTCTCCGCGTGGACCGCCGACACCAGGCGCACGATGCGCCGGCTGATCGAGCGGGGCGTCGACTCGATCACCACCAACCGGATCGACACGCTGCACGGTCTGCTGGCCAACTCGCCCGGCCGCGGCGGTTCTTGATCGGTCCGGCATGATGGGAGGTCCCGCACCGCCCGCCGCCGCTCCGGGGCGCCGGGCCCTTGGGCATCGAGGAGCAGCTGTGATGGACCCCCGACCGCAGGCGGCCACCGCCCGGATACGTTCCGACGTCGCGCACAACGCCCGGGTGTGGAACTACTGGCTGGGCGGCAAGGACAACTACCCGGTGGACCGGGCGGTGGGCGACCGGGTGACCGGGATGTACCCGAGCATCGGTGAGGTGGCGCGCGCGGACCGGGCGTTCCTGGGCCGGGCGGTGCGCCATCTGGCGGGCGATGTGGGCGTCGACCAGTTCCTCGACATCGGCACCGGGCTGCCGACCGTGAACAACACCCATGAGATCGCCCAGCACACCGCGCCGCACGCCCGCATCGTGTACGTGGACAACGATCCGATCGTGCTGGCCCACGCCCGTGCCCTGCTCACCAGTTCGCTGGAGGGCGCGACCGAGTACGTCGACGCGGACGCGCACCGCCCGGAGCAGATCCTGCGGGCCGCCGAGCCCACCCTGGACCTGGGGCGGCCGGTCGCGGTGATGATGCTCGGCATCCTGAACTTCGTGCTGGACGGGGACGAGGCGCGGTCCATCGTGCGGACGCTGATGGCGGCCGTGCCGTCGGGCAGTCACCTGGTGCTGACGCACCCGACGCTGGAGCTGGGCGGCGAGGGCAACGAGGCGGCGATGCGTTTCTGGAACGAGAACGCCACCCCGCCGATCACGGCCCGCAGCCGCGAGGAGTTCGCCTCGTTCCTGGAGGGTCTGGAGATCCTGGAGCCGGGGATCGTCTCCTGCTCCCGCTGGCGGACGAGCCCGCGGGAGCCGGAGGTCGCCCAGTTCGGGGTGGTGGCCCGGAAGCCCTGATCCGTGCCGCTGCCGGCTCGGGCGCCCGGGGTACGGGCGCCTCGGGCCTCGGCGTGCGCCCGCTCCGGTGCCGTTCGGCGCTGGACCGGGCGGCGGGCGACCGGCCGGGCGGCGGCGCCGGGGTTTCCCTTCGCGGGCTTCACAGGCCGACGATGGCGTTCCACTTCTTGGCGAACCCCATGCGCTCCTCGGAGGTGATGTCGCGTGCGATGGCGAGCCGTTCCCGCATCGCGTCGTCGGGGAAGATCAGCGGGTCCTCGGCGAGCGCGGCCGTCTCCTCGTCCTTGGCGGAGGCCAGGACGTCCCGGGCGGCGGGCACGGGGCAGACGTAGTTGACCCAGGCGGCCAGTTCGGCGGCGACCTCGGGTTCGTAGTAGTGGTCGATCAGCTTCTCGGCGTTGCGCTTGTGGCGGGCGAGGTTGGGGATCATCAGGGACTCCGCCCACAGCTCGGCGCCCTCCTCGGGGACGACGAACTCGATGTCGGGGTTGTCGGCCTGGAGTTGGATGACGTCGCCGGAGTACGCCTGGCAGGCGAGCACGTCGCCGGTGGCGAGGTCCTTGATGTAGTCGTTGCCGGTGAAGCGGCGGATGTGCTTCGAGCGGACCCGCTTCTCGACCTGTTCGCACATCGTGTGGAAGTCGTCGGCCGTCCAGCGGGTGATGTCGACTCCGTTGCCCTGCATCAGCAGCGCGAACGACTCGTCGAGCCCGGAGAGCAGGGTGACCCGGCCGCGCAGGTCGTCGGCCCACAGGTCGCCCGTGGACCGGATCTCGCGGCCGAGCTTCTTGCGGTTGTACGCGATGCCGGTGATGCCGGACTGCCAGGGGACGCTGTGGCGGCGCCCCTCGTCGAAGGCGGGGGTGCGCAGTTGGGGGTCGAGGTACGTGGCGACGTTGGGCTGTTTCGCCCGGTCCATCTCCTGGACCCAGCCGAGCCGGACGAAGCGGGCGGCCATCCAGTCGCTGATGACGATGAGGTCCCGGCCGGTCTGCTGGTGGTTCATCAGCGCGGGGCTGATCTTCCCGAAGAACTCGTCGTTGTCGTTGATCTCCTCGGTGTACGTGACGGAGATCCCGGTCCGTTTCGAGAAGGCGTCCAGGGTGGGGCGCTTCGACTCGTTCTCGTCGTCGGTGTCGATGTAGAGCGGCCAGTTGGCGAAGTGCAGGGTGTGGTCGGTGGCCGAACTGTCGTGTCCGGCGCGGTCCCCCGGCTCGACGAAGGCGGCGGGCACCCCGCAGCCCGCCAGAGTGGCGCCGGCCGCTCCCGCCCCGAGGGCGCGCAGCAGGGAACGGCGGGACATGGGGTTCTTCCTGATCGCTCGCACCCGCGCAGAATGCCGGTCGGCGCTCGCGCGGACAATGGACCAAGCGTCCAGCGGGGCGGGTCCGCCCCGCACACCTTGTCCAGCGGCCACGGGCACGGAAACGGCCCCGGGCCGGAGCCCGGGGCCGTACGGCACGGCGACGATCCGTGGATCAGTCCTCGATGGACGTCATGACGTGCTTGATGCGGGTGTAGTCCTCGAAGCCGTACGCGGAGAGGTCCTTGCCGTAGCCGGACTTCTTGAACCCGCCGTGCGGCATCTCGGCGACCAGCGGGATGTGGGTGTTGATCCACACGCAGCCGAAGTCGAGGTTCTTGGACATGCGCATGGCGCGGGAGTGGTTCTGCGTCCAGACCGAGGAGGCGAGCGCGTACTCGACGCCGTTGGCGTAGGCGACGGCCTGGTCCTCGTCGGTGAAGGACTGGACGGTGATGACGGGTCCGAAGACCTCGTTCTGGATGATCTCGTCGTCCTGCTTCAGGCCGGAGACGACGGTCGGGGCGTAGAAGTAGCCCTTGTCGCCGACCCGGTGGCCGCCCGCCTCGACCTTGGCGTGGGCGGGAAGCCGCTCGATGAAGCCGCTGACCTGCTTCAGCTGGTTGGCGTTGTTGAGCGGGCCGTACGCCACGTCCTCGTCGTCCGGCTGCCCGGTCTTCGTGTCGGCGGCGGCCTTGGCGAGCTCGGTGACGAAGGCGTCGTGGATCGACTCGTGGACCAGGACGCGGGTGGCGGCCGTACAGTCCTGGCCCGCGTTGAAGAAGCCCGCCTCGGAGACGCCGGCGACGGTCTTGGCGATGTCGGCGTCCTCGAAGACCACGACGGGCGCCTTGCCGCCGAGCTCCAGGTGGACCCGCTTGACGTCCTTGGCCGCGGACTCGGCGACCTGCATGCCGGCCCGTACCGAACCGGTGATGGAGGCCATCGCCGGGGTCGGGTGCTCGACCATGGCGCGGCCGGTGTCCCGGTCGCCGCACAGGACGTTGAAGACGCCCTTGGGGAGGATCTGCCCGATGATCTCGGCCATGAGGACCGTCGACGCCGGGGTGGTGTCGGACGGCTTGATGACGACCGTGTTGCCCGCGGCGAGCGCCGGGGCGAACTTCCAGACGGCCATCATCATCGGGTAGTTCCACGGCGCGACCTGGGCGCAGACGCCGACCGGCTCACGGCGGATGATGGAGGTCAGCCCCTCCATGTACTCGCCGGCCGAGCGGCCCTCCAGCAGCCGGGCGGCCCCCGCGAAGAAGCGGATCTGGTCCACCATCGGCGGGATCTCTTCGCTGCGGGTGAGGCCCAGCGGCTTGCCGGTGTTCTCCGACTCGGCGGCGATCAGGTCCTCGGCCCGCTCCTCGAAGGCGTCCGCGATCTTCAGCAGGGCCTTCTGCCGCTCGGCGGGCGTGGTGTCGCGCCAGGCGGGGAAGGCCGCGGCGGCGGCCTCCATGGCGGCATCGACGTCGGCCTGACCGGAGAGCGGCGAGGTCGCGTAGACCTCTTCCGTCACCGGGCTGACCACATCGATGGTCCGCCCGTCCGCGGCGTCCCGGAACTCTCCGTTGATGTAGTTGCGCAGACGGCGCACCTCGGTGGTCACAACCACCCCTCCTGTCGGCTGTCCGATGGGTGAGATGTCCACCCTAATCGGTCCGGTGACGCTTTCGACATACCCACCCGCCCCCAACTTCGGATTCAGTCAGATCCGGGCACTCAGACAACGAATTTCATCGATCCGGGGTTGCGAGACAGACGAGGAGCGGTGCATGGTGGGGATGTGGCCAGTCGCAGCGCAGACTCCAGGACCGGGAACGGATCGCCGCCCGCGGTCGATGCCGTCTCCCTCGCAATCATCGAGCAGCTCCAGGAGGACGGACGGCGTCCGTACGCCGCGATCGGCAAGGCCGTGGGCCTCTCCGAGGCGGCTGTGCGCCAGCGCGTCCAGAAGCTGCTCGACCAGGGCGTGATGCAGATCGTCGCCGTCACGGACCCGCTCACCGTGGGGTTCCGGCGCCAGGCGATGGTCGGCATCAATGTCGAGGGCGACCTCGATCCGGTGGCCGAAGCCCTGTCGGCCATGGCCGAGTGCGAGTACGTGGTCATGACCGCGGGCTCCTTCGACCTGATGGTGGAGATCGTCTGCGAGGACGACGACCACCTGCTGGAGACGATCAACAAACGCATCCGGACCCTTCCCGGAGTGCGCTCCACCGAGAGCTTTGTTTACCTCAAGCTCAAGAAGCAGACCTATATGTGGGGAACCCGATAGCCGTGAGCAAGGACCTCAGCCGAACCGCGTACGACCACCTGTGGATGCACTTCACCCGCATGTCGGACTACGAGAACGCGCCCGTTCCCACCATCGTGCGTGGCGAGGGAACGTACATCTTCGACGACAAGGGCAAGCGCTACCTGGACGGTCTCTCCGGCCTGTTCGTGGTCAACGCCGGTCACGGTCGTCACGAGCTCGCCGAGACGGCCTACAAGCAGGGCCAGGAGCTCGCCTTCTTCCCGGTGTGGTCCTACGCCCACCCGAAGGCCGTCGAGCTGGCCGAGCGGCTCGCCGACCACGCCCCGGGCGACCTCAACAAGGTCTTCTTCACCACCGGCGGCGGCGAGGCCGTCGAGACCGCCTGGAAGCTGGCCAAGCAGTACTTCAAGCTCAAGGGCCAGCCGACCAAGTACAAGGTCATCTCGCGTGCCGTCGCCTACCACGGCACCCCGCAGGGCGCGCTCTCCATCACCGGCCTCCCGGCCCTGAAGGCCCCCTTCGAGCCGCTGGTCCCCGGCGCGCACAAGGTGCCGAACACCAACATCTACCGCGCCCCGCTGTTCGGCGACGACCCGGAGGCCTTCGGCCGCTGGGCCGCCGACCAGATCGAGCAGGAGATCCTCTTCGAGGGCCCCGAGACCGTCGCGGCCGTCTTCCTGGAGCCCGTGCAGAACGCGGGCGGCTGCTTCCCGCCGCCGCCCGGCTACTTCCAGCGGGTCCGCGAGATCTGCGACCAGTACGACGTGCTGCTCGTCTCCGACGAGGTCATCTGCGCCTTCGGCCGGCTCGGCACGATCTTCGCGTGCGACAAGTTCGGCTACGTCCCGGACATGATCACCTGCGCCAAGGGCATGACCTCGGGCTACTCCCCGATCGGCGCCTGCATCGTCTCGGACCGGATCGCGGAGCCGTTCTACCAGGGCGGCAACACCTTCCTGCACGGCTACACCTTCGGCGGCCACCCGGTCTCCGCGGCCGTGGGCCTCGCCAACCTCGACATCTTCGAGCGCGAGAACCTCACCCAGCACGTCCTCGACAACGAGAACGCCTTCCTCACCACGCTCCAGAAGCTGCACGACCTGCCGATCGTCGGCGACGTCCGCGGCAACGGCTACTTCTACGGCATCGAGCTGGTGAAGGACAAGGCCACCAAGGAGACGTTCACCGACGAGGAGACCGAGCGCGTCCTGTACGGCTTCCTCTCCAAGGCGCTGTTCGAGAACGGTCTGTACTGCCGGGCCGACGACCGGGGCGACCCGGTCATCCAGCTCGCCCCGCCGCTGATCTCCGACCAGTCCACGTTCGACGAGATCGAGGGCATCCTGCGGACCGTCCTCACGGAGGCGTGGTCGAAGCTCTGACCGCCACCAGGTCCCCCGGCCGATGACCGCCCGGCGGTCATTTCATCGGTCCACACGGCCCGGATACGCCCCTTCGAGTGAGAAGGGGGTGTCCGGGCCGCGTGCCGTGCGCCCGCACCGGTCCGACTATCTACGGTGCCGAGTGACCGATCGGCCGCGTCTTCGTTCCCCCGTACGGGGGAACGGGAAATCTGACCTGAACCGAGGTGTACGCCATGGTGGCCCCGCCGGACAACGACGTGATCTGGGCGCGTTCCCTGCACCACTCCCACAACGGATCGCCCGGTCTCGGCGGTGTCTCCCTCGGTGTCCGGGACGCCGAGATCCTCGCTGTCACCGGACCGCGCGGCAGCGGGAAGACCACGCTGCTGCACTGCCTCTCCGGCCGGCTGACGCCCCAGGAGGGCGAGGTCTGGTTCAACAGCGTCCCCGTCCACACCATGGCCCCCCGGGTCCGCGAACGGCTGCGCCGGGAACGCTTCGGCTGGATCGCCTCCGACCCGGAGCTGGTCCCGGAGCTCACCGTCTGGGAGAACGCCGCGCTGCCCCTGCTGCTGCGCGGCGTCTCGCACCGGGCCGCCCGGAAGACCGCCGTCGAGTGGCTGGAGCGCCTGGACATCGCCGCCTTCGCGCGGAAACGGCCGCACGCCCTGCTCCAGGCGCAGCGCCAGCGGATCTCCGTGGCGCGGGCCCTGGCCGCGCAGCCGACCGTGATCTTCGCCGACGAGCCCACCGCGACCCTGCACCGCGCCGACGGCACCCAGGTGCTGCGCACCCTCACCACGGCGGCCCGCTCGCACGGCATCACCGTCGTGCTGGCCACGCACGACGCCGAGGTCGCGGCCCTGGCCGACCGGACCGTCCCCCTGCTGGACGGCCGCTGCGTCGCCACCGTCACCCTGCCCGCGAAACCGGAAGCGGAGGGCCGCGCGGCGTGCTCGCTCTCCGTCTAGCCCGCGGTTCCCATCCCCTCGTCCTGGTCCGGCGGCTGCTGGTGGCCGCCGCTTCGGCGGGCGTCGGGTTCCTCCTCCTGTGCGCCCTCGGGTACGCCGCCGCGCACCCGGCCTCCGCCGGTTCGGTGCTGCGGCTGCTGTGGTGCTTCGTCCCGCTGGCCGCCACCGTGCAGTTCGCCGTGGCGGTGGCCCGGACCGACCCGAGCACCCGGCCCCGGCCGGGCCTCTCCTCCGTCGGCCTGGGCCCGGTCCGGCTGTCCGCGCTGGCCGCGGTCTCCACCGCCGTCTCCACCACGCTCGGCTCCATGGTGGCCCTGCTCTTCTTCCTGCACCTGCGCGGCGATCTGACCGGGATGCCGTTCGACGGCGGCGCGGCGGAGTTCCTCGGCGCGGACACTCCGCTGCCGTTGGCCGCCGCCCTGATGCTGCTGGCGCTCGTGCCGGTGGCCGCTTCGGCGGCGAGCGCGCTGGCGCTGCGGTCGCGGCCCGACCCCGTCCCGGACGCCTCCGGCTCCGAGGAGCTGCCGGAGCCCGCGCCGGCCCCGGCCGGACTCCCCTGGGGCGTGGCGCTGGTCGCGGCCGGACTCGCCGTCGAGGCGATCGCCTCCCGCGGCGCGTCGGGGAGCGCGTTCCCGCTGCCCGGACGGTACGACTCCACGCCGGTAGCGGTCCTGATCGGATGGACGCTCACCGCGGTCGGCCTGGCGACGGCGGGGCCGAGCCTGACCCATCTGTGCGGGCGGGTACTGCAGGCCGTGCGCCCCGGAGCCGTACGGCTGCTGGCGGGGCGGGTCCTGATGAACGAGGCGCGCCGGATCGGCCGCCCGCTCGGGGTGGTCTGCGCGGTGCTGTCCGCCGCGATCGCCGCCTCGGCGCTGTACGGGGGCGACGAGCGCCCCTACGGCCCGCTCACCGCACTCGGCGCGGTGCTGGTCCTCGGCTGCACGGCGGCCACGCTGCTGACCTCGGCGCTGGAGGCCAGGCACGCCCGCGCCCACACGGTCGAGGCCTTGTTGAGGATGGGCGCTCCGGCCGCCACGCTGCGCCGGGCGACGGCGCTGCGGGCGGGCGCGCTGCTGGCCCTGTTCGCCCCGCTGACCTGGGTGATCGCGCAGTTGGCGGCGCTTCCCCTGACGAAGTGAACTGGCGGGGTGCCCGGGGTGCGGGTGCCCGGGAGCCCCGGCGGTGTCAGGGGTGGGTGGCGAGCCGGGCGGCCAGCGCGTCGAAGAAGGCCTCCCAGCCGTCCTCCGCCGCCGCGTACTGCTCGGGGGTGAGGTGGCCGCCGCGCTGCTGGAAGGCCAGCTCGGTGGTCCCGTCGCCGAGGTCGCTGAAGGTGACGGTGACGGTCTCGCCCTCGGCGTCCTCGGGGGCGGAGCCGTCCTTCAGCGTGAAGACGAGCCCGTCGGGTTCGCTGACCTCGCGGTAGACCCCGTGGAAGGGCATCTCGACGCCCGGCATCACGATGACCAGGCGCCACGAGCCCCCGGGCCGGACGTCCATCGCGACCCGGTCCAGGGGGACGTCCGCCTCGCCCCCGTACCAGGCGGCGAAGTCCTCCGGCGACGTCCAGGCGGCGAAGACCCGCTGCTGCGGGGCGTCGAGGACGCGGGTGAGGTCGATGCCCTCGCGGGTGCCGGTCATGGTTCACGGTCCTTGTCGCTGTCGGTGCCCTGCGGCGTACGGGTACGGGGTCCGGACCTCCAGCTTGCCGGGCCCGGGGCGCGCTGTCGCGGCGTACGGCACGCGCCCCGGCTCCCCGGTCAGGGCCGCAGCAGTCCGGCGAGGGTGGCGTACGCGCTCTCCCACCCCCACGCCTCGCGGACCCACGCCCGGCCCTTCTCCCCCATGGCCGCGGCCGCCGCCCGGTCCCGCAGCAGCGCGACGAGCCGCTCCGCGACGGCGGCCGTGTCCCGCCCGTCGACCAGGTGGCCGGTCTCCCCGTCCCGTACGGTGTCCGGCGCGCCGCCCGAGTCGCCGACGAGGACCGGCAGCCCGGCGGCCGCCGCCTCCAGGAAGACGATCCCGAGCCCCTCCACCTCCAGGCCGCCTCTGCGGGTGCGGCAGGGCATGGCGAAGACGTCGGCCGCCGCGTAGTGCTCCGGCATCTCCGGGTGCGGGCGTCCGCCGGCGAGGACCACGGCGTCCGCGACCCCGGTGTCGGCGGCGAGCCGGCGCAGGGTCCGGGCGTACGGTCCGTCGCCGGTCAGCAGGAGTACGGCGTCGGGCACCGAGCGCAGGACGGCGGGGAGGGCGCGGATCAGGGTGTCCTGCCCCTTGCGCGGGACGAGCCGCGCCGCGCACAGGATCACCGGCCGCGCACCGAGCCCGTACCGCTCGCGGACACGGTTGCGCGTCCCGGGCTGTGCCCCGTCGCACGCCCGTTCCCGTACGGCTTCGCGCGCTCCCGGCCGTACGGCGAAGGCCTCCGGGTCCACGCCCGGTGCCAGCCGCACCATGCGGCGGGCGGCGGCCGGGCCCAGCGCGGCGGCGATGGGGGCGCGGGTGGCCGCGCCCAGGTAGGTCACCGCGTCCGTACGCTCCCCGATCCTCCGCAGCAGGGCCCGGGCGCCCGGGGTGCGGGCCCACCACACCTCGTGCCCGTGCGTCGTGGCGACGGCCCGCCGCACCCCGCTCTCCCGGCGCAGCCGGCCCGCCATCAGCCCGAGCGGGGCGGCGGCCCCGAACCAGACGCTGTCGCAGCCGTGGCGGCGGGCGAGTCCGGCGGCGCGGGCGGTGACGCGGGGGACGGGGAGCAGCGTCCGGGCCGGGTCGCGGACCACGGGGTAGGGCAGGGCCGCGTCATGGGCGGCTGCCCCGGGTTCGGCGGAAGTGTACACGACGACGGAGTCCGCGGGGAACCGGTCGGTCATCGCCCGGACGAAGGTCTCGATGCCGCCCTGGCGCGGCGGGAAGTCGTTGGTCACCACGAGGGTGCGGCGGCCGGTCATCGGGACACCTGCTTCCCCACGCGGACGAGCAAGGGGTGGCCGGGGGTCTGCCGGGCCGCCGCCCACACCGCGAGGACCAGCGGGTGCACCAGATAGCCGAACCGGCTCGCGGGCATGAACGCGATGGCCAAAAGCAGCCCGAGCGCGAGCCGCGCCGCCGCGTCCGACGCCGTCGCCGGGGGCCTGAGGAGAAGGGAGAGGGCGACGAGGAGCGCGCTCACCCCGAGCAGCAGGAGCGCGAGCGTGCGGCCGCCGGGGACGTGGGTGGCCAGCAGATGGCCGGGGAGCGGGCTCGCGGCGGACGAGACCGCGTCGGTCAGCCCGAGCGGGAAGTCGACGACATGGGCCCGGAAGGCTCCCGGGTCGCGCAGCGCGGCGGGCAGGACGAGGGCGGCGGCGGTGAGCAGCGCGACGAGCCCGCAGCGTGCGGCGGCGCGGTCCGCCGGCCGGCGGCTCCCCCCGAGGCCCTCCCGGCGGACCGCCGGGCGGCGGCTGTCCCCGCGGCCCTCCCGGCGGACCGCCGGGCGGCGGCTGTCCCCGCGGCCCTCTCCCCCGTCCGCCGGGCGGCCCGCGGACGTGGACCGGGAGGCCGCCGCCAGCAGCGCCAGGGCCACCGGAATCGCGGGCCAGGCCGTCCACTTGAGGGCGGCTGCCGCGCCGAGCGCCAGTCCGGCGGCGCCCGCTCTCCCCCGGCCGGCCAGCGCGAGCCCGAGGCACATCAGCCCGGCCACCGGCAGATCGACGCCCCCCACCGCGAGCGGCAGCGCGACCAGCGGGCAGGCGGCGATCCACCGCAGCGGCGCGCTCCGGTCCCCCGCCGGGAGGGCGAACGCGAGCGCGCCGAGGAACGCCGCGCCCATCCACAGCCGTGGGTCGGTGAACGGCCCCGGCCCGGCCAGGGCCTCCGGCAGACCGAAGACGGCCATGCCCGGGAGGTACGGGTTGAAGTCCTCGGGCGCCACGGGGTGTTGGAGGTACGGCGTCCCCTCGGCGAGCAGCAGCCCGGCCGACCGCGCGACCACCCGCGCCTCCAGCTGCGCCAGGTCCACGGCGAGAAGCCACAGCAGGGGCAGCGGCACCGCCCCGGCGAGGGCGACCGCGCCCGCGATACGGGGACTCCGGCCGCGTGCGGTGAGCAGCGCGGCGGCCAGGTAGCCGAGCGCGGCGGCGGCTCCCCAGACGCGGTGCGGGCCGAGCGCGGAGAAGACCGCGAGCCCCAGCGCGGCGGTCGCGCACAGCGCCCACCAGAGGGCGCCACCGAGCCGCGGTGGCGGCTCGCGGTGCTGGTCAGGAGGGGTGAGGGGCGTGGTCGTTGCCATGGATCCGAGGCTAGGAACGGGCCGTTCACGGATCGTCACACCACCGTCCGGTCCTCGGGGTCAACCCGTGGCATGAGCCGGCGCCGGGAATTCAACCCCTGCTCCGATGCGCCCGGACCCGGCGGTGACGAAGAATCTCCGTATGACGCGCACCATCACGCCGGACCGCCCGGCCGCCGCTCCCGAAGCCCCGCCGCCGGCCCGCGGGGTGCGGCGACGGCTGCGGCACTGGGCGGCGTCCCCCTCCTACGCCTGGCTGACCGCGGCGGGGCTGACGCTGTTCGCGGTCGTGGAGCTGGCCGTCGTACCGGGTTCGGGGGTCACGGCGTTCGGGGTGCTGGTCTGCACGGCCTCGCTGGCCCTGCGGGCGACGCGTCCCGCCGTGGGGTTCGTGACCGTGGGCGCGGCTCTGCTGAGCTTCGCGACCGACGGCAACATGGCGTACGCGACCATCGCCGGGTCCCTGATCGGCTGCTACACCCTGGGGCGGCACCGGGTCCAGCATCCGGCGATCCTCGTACTGGCCGGTTCGCTGGCGGCGCTGACGGTCAATCTGGTGCACATCGACCGGTGGGCCCGGGACGGCTCCCCCGGGCTGCCGGCGCTCCAGGGGACCGACCGGTTCAGTCTGGGCCTGTACGCCGAGACACTGGTGCTGACGGTGATGATCCTGGGCGCGGTGAGCACGGGCGACGCGGTGCGGGCGCGCGAGGAGACCCGGCACACCCGGGCCGCCGCGCAGTCCCGGCTGCTGGCGATGGAGCGGCGGCAGGCCGCCGAGGCGGAGCGTGCGGCGATCGCACGGGAGTTGCACGACATGATCGCGCACTCGGTGTCGGTGATCGCGGTGCGCGCCGAGAGCGCCACGTACACCACCCCGGACCTCTCGCCCCCGGCACGGGACGCCTTCCAGGAGATCGCGGGCACGGCCCGGGCCTCGATGGCGGAGCTGCGGCGGCTGCTCGGGGTGCTGCGGACGGGCGACGGCCCCGCGACGGCCCCGCTCACCGCCCCGCAGCCCTCGCTGGCCGGTCTCGGCGACCTCCTCGATCAGCACCGGGCGGTGGGCGGCTCGGCGGAACTCCGGGTCACCGGTGACCGGGCGCCGCTGCCCGCGTCCTGGGAGCTGTCGGCGTACCGGATCGTCCAGGAGGCCCTGACGAACGCCCGCCGGCACGCCCCGGGCGCGCACACGGTCGTGGAACTCCACCACCGACCGGGCCTGTTGACGGTCCGCGCGACGGACGACGGGCCGGGCCCCGGCCCCTCCGGCACCGTCGACGGCTCCGACGGCTCCGGGCGGCGGGGGCACGGTCTGGTGGGCATGGCCGAACGGGCCGCCCTGCTAGGCGGGCGGCTCACCGCCGGCCGGGGCCCGGCCGGCGGCTTCCTCGTGGAGGCGGAACTGCCGTGGTGATCCGGGTGCTGGTGGCCGACGACCAGGCGGTCGTGCGGACGGCGTTCTCCGGTCTGCTGAACACCCAGGACGACATCGAGGTGGTCGGGGAGGCGGAGGACGGCGAGCAGGCCGTGCTCCGAGCGGCCGAACTGCGGCCCGATGTGGCGTTGCTGGACATCCGCATGCCCAGGCTCAGCGGCATCGACGCGGCGCGTGGCATCGTCGCGGAGTCGGGCGGGGCGACGAGGGCGCTGATGCTGACGACGTTCGGGCTGGACGAGTACGTGTACGACGCCCTGACCGCCGGGGCCAGCGGATTCCTCCTCAAGGACGCCACCTTCCCCGAACTGCTGCACGCGGTACGGGTGGTGGCGGGCGGCCACGCCCTGCTGGCCCCCGAGATCACCGGGCGGCTCATCGCGGAGTTCACCCGGCAGCGGGTCAGCGCTCCCCCGCCGCGCTCGGTCGACGGGCTGACCGCGCGCGAGGTGGAGGTGCTCGTTCTGATCGCGCGGGGCCTGTCCAACGCGGACATCGCCGACCGGCTGACCATCACCGACCACACGGTGAAGACCCACATCAACCGGCTGTTCGCGAAGATGGGACTGCGGGACCGGGCGCAGGCGGTGATCCTGGCGTACGAACGCGGGCTGGTGGCGGCGGGGACGCGGCCTCCCTGAGCCCTCAGGAGGCGTGGGTCCCGGCCGCCAGCACCACCGTCTCCGCCGCGTCGAAGCGGACGCCCACGACCGCGCCCTCCTCCGGGGTGTCTCGCAGGGCGCACTCCGCCTCCAGCACCGGCGCGTTCTCCGGCACCAGCCGCACGGTCACATGGTTGCCCCGGAAGGTGCGGACGCCGACCGTGCAGCGCAGGCCGTCCTCGGGAGCCCCGATCAGGACGCCGGCGGGCCGGACCAGCAGATCCACCTCGCCCTGCGGGGAGCCCCCGGGAACCGGGACCTTGCCCCAGGCGGTGGCGGCGGCCTCTCCGGTGACGGTCGCCCCGGTCACGTTGTCGAAGCCGAGGAACCGGGCGACGAACGCGGAGGCGGGGCGCTGCCAGACGTCCAGCGGGCCGCCCTCCTGCGCGATCCGGCCGTCCCGCATCACGACGACCCGGTCGGCGAGCGCGAACGCCTCGCCCTGGTCGTGCGTGACGGCCAGCACGGTGGTGCCCAACTCCTGGAAGAGGGTGCGCAGCTCGACGACGAGCCGTTCGCGCAGGCTGCGGTCGAGCTGACCGAGCGGCTCGTCCAGCATCAGGAGCCTGGGCCGCGGGGCCAGGGCGCGGGCCAGGGCGACGCGCTGCTGCTCACCGCCGGACAGCGCGGAGACCGCGCGGCGTTCGGCCCCGGGGAGTCCGACCAGCTCCAGCAGCTCGCGCACCCGGCGCCCGGCCTCGGCCCGTCCGACACCGTGCATCCGGAGCCCGAAGGCGACGTTGGCGCCGACGTCCCGGTGCGGAAAGAGCTGGTGGTCCTGGAACATCAGGCCGAGGCCGCGCCGGTGCACCGGGACGCCGCTCTGGTCCTGCCCGGCCAGCAGGACCCGGCCGCCGTCCATGGGCTGGAGCCCGGCGACGGCCCGGAGCAGCGTGGACTTCCCGCTGCCGCTGGGACCGAGCAGGCAGACGATCCGGTGGTCGGCGACCTCCAGGTCGACCGCGTCCAGGGCCGTACGCTTCCCGAACCGCACGGTGGCTTCCCGCAAGCTCAGCATGTCGTTCAGAACTCCCCGGATCGGTCGGTGCGGATACGTTCGAGGAGCAGCAGCGAGACCGCGCACACCAGCATGAGAAGGGTGCTGAGGGCCATCGCCTGCCCGTAGTTGAGCTCTCCCGAGCGGCCCAGCAGCCGGGCGACGGCGACCGGCAGGGTCGGGTTGTCGGGCCGCGCGATGAAGACCGTCGCGCCGAACTCCCCGAGGGAGACGGCGAAGGCGAAGCCGGCCGCGACCAGCACGGCCCGCCGCACCAGCGGCAGGTCGACCTCCCGCCAGGCCCGCAGCGGAGAGGCTCCCAGCACGGCGGCGGCCTCCCTCAGCCGGTCGTCGACGGCCCGCAGCACGGGCAGCATGGTCCGCACGACGAAGGGGACGCCGACGAGCGCCTGGGCCAGCGGGACCAGGATCCAGGAGGTCCGCAGGTCGAGCGGCGGCTCGTCCAGGGTGATCAGGAAGCCGAAGCCCACGGTGACGGCGGACACCCCGAGCGGCAGCATCAGCAACGCGTCGAAGCCCCGGACCAGCGGCCCGGCCCGCCGGGTCAGGGCCGCCGCCGCGAGCCCGCCGACGACGAGCGCGATGAGCGTCGCGACGAGCGCGTACCGCAGGGAGTTGCCGACGGCCTCCAGCGGCGGGACCAGGAAGGTGGACGAGCCGCCGGAACCGGCCGACTGGAGGGCCCGGTAGTAGCCGAATCCGTAACCCCCGGGACCGTCGAAGGAGCGCTCCACCAGCACGCCGAGCGGCACCAGGATCAGCAGGAGCGCGGTGAGCAGGACCCCGCCGAGCAGCGCCCACTGCCCGGGGCCGCGCGGCCGGCGGGAGGTCCCGGCGGGGTCGACCAGCTTCAGCGCCCGCTCCCGGCGGCGTACGGTCGCGGCGTGGACGGCGAGGATCGCGCCGACCGCGGCGAACTGCACCAGGGTCAGCACGGCGGCCGTCGGCAGGTCCAGGAGCTGCGCGGTCTGCCGGTAGACCTCCACCTCCAGGGTGGAGTACGCCGGTCCGCCGAGGATCTGCACGACGCCGAAGGAGGTGAAGGTGAAGAGGAAGACCATCAGCGCGGCGGCGGCGACGGCCGGGGCGAGCGCGGGCAGCGTCACCCGGCGGAAGGCGGCGAACCGTCCGGCGCCGAGCACCCGGGCGGCCTCCTC
Organism: Streptomyces griseus; assembly: GCF_900460065.1. Lineage (GTDB taxonomy): Bacteria > Actinomycetota > Actinomycetes > Streptomycetales > Streptomycetaceae > Streptomyces > Streptomyces griseus. The sequence continues at coordinate 17,878 of NZ_UAVD01000008.1, forward strand.
CTGGCGCGGGTCCAGCTGGGCCCAGAGCCCGCCCACCGTCCGTACGACCACGGCGTAGTTGAAGAAGACGTGGGCCAGGAGGATCGCCCACACGGTGGTGTCGAGGCGGACGCCCCACAGTTCGTCGAGGAGCCCACCGCGCCCGAGCAGGGCCAGGAACGCGGTGCCGACGACGACCGTGGGCAGCACGAACGGCACGGTGACGACGGCCCGCAGCACCTGCTTGCCGGGGAAGTCGAAGCGGGCGAAGACAAAGGCTCCGGGCAGGGCGATCAGCAGGGTGAGCGCGGTCGAGGCGAGGGCCTGCCAGGTGGTGAACCAGAGGACGTCGAGGATGTCCGGGCGGCCGAGCACCTCGCCGATCCGCCCGAACTGCCAGTCGCCGCCCGTCCTGAGGCCGCGGCCGACGATCGCGGTCACGGGATAGGCGAAGAACAGCGCGAAGAACGCGACGGGCACGGCCATCAGGCCGAGCCGCAGCGCGGCCCCGCGCCGCCCGGACCCGCGTCGGTCCCGGGCGGCCTCGGCGGTCTTCGCCGCGGGCTCTACTTCAGGACCAGCGACTGCCACGACTGGATCCACTGCTCACGGTTGGCGGTGATCTTCTCGGGCGCGACGGTGGGAGGCGTGTCGATCTTCTCGCCGAACTTCGTGAACAGCTCGGGCAGGGTCGCGTCCTTCACGACCGGGTTCACGAACATGTTCAGCGGCATGTCCTCCTGGAACGTCTTGCCGATCATGAAGTCCAGCAGCGCCTTGCCGCCCGCCTCGTTCTTCGCGCCGGTCAGCAGCCCCGCGTACTCGGTCTGCCGGAAGCAGGTGCCGGTGGCGACCCCGGTGGGGGCCTCCTTGGGCTGCGGGTCGGCGTAGAGGACCTCGACGGGCGGGCTGGAGGCGTAGGAGACGACGAGCGGGCGGTCCGCCTTGGCCTTCTTGCCGCCGGCCGAGCCGGAGAACTCCTCGTTGTACGCCTGCTCCCAGCCGTCGACGACCTTGACGCCGTTGGCCTTCAGCTTCTTCCAGTACGCCTCGTAGCCGTCCTCGCCCTCGGCGGCGATGGTGCCGAGGAGGAATCCGAGGCCGGGCGAGGAACTGGCCGCGTTCTCGGTGACGAGGAGGTTCTTGTACGCGGGCTTCAGCAGGTCCGCGAAGGTCTTCGGCGGGGCGAGCTTCTTGTCGGCGAAGTACTTCTTGTCGTAGTTGACGCAGATGTCACCGGTGTCGACGGGGGTGACGCGGTGCTTCTCGTCCGTCTGTGTGTCCGGCGCGACGCCGTCCAGGCCCTTGGCCTCGTACGCGGTGAACAGACCGTTGTCGAGGGCCCGGGAGAGGAGGGTGTTGTCGACGCCGAAGAAGACGTCGCCGCGCGGCGATCCCTTGGTCAGGATCTCCTGGTTGAGCGCGGCCCCGGCGTCGCCGCTCTTGAGGATCTCGACCGTGTAGCCGGTCTCCTCCGTGAACGCCTTCAGCACCTTGTCCGAGACGTTGAAGGAGTCGTGGCTGACCAGGGTCACGGTCTTGGAGCCGGAGCCCTTGGACGCCCCGGAGCCCGCGGAGCCGTCGTCGCTGCCGCAGCCCGCGAGCACGGTGACGCCGAGCGCGGCGGCGAGCACGGTCGTCGCGTACTTCGTGGTGGTGTTCATGTGATTCCTCCTGGAGATGACCAGGAAGAGACGCGGCCCCGACCGCGGTCCGGCGAACCGGAAGCGGGCAGGGCGCAACAGCTTGAGTAAGGTCCGAACTTCCTACCCGGAATGACCCGGGCGAGGTTCAGAGGGTCTGCGGCCAACCTGTCCTCGGTGCCGCACTCTCAGCGCTGTGGCGCTCCCCTGTCGGAATATGAAGTTGATTTCGAGCCCAGGCTACACCGGTGGATTCCGGCCGCCCGGGGGAGGCCGGGTGCGGTCCCCGGAGCGGCGGCCCCACGGAGGCCACCGCTCCGGGGAAATAGGCCGGGGAGTGTCCGCAGCCACTCCGGCGCCTTGCGATCGCACGCACCAGGCGCCGCCCGGCCGCCCTTCGGGCGACGACGGCAGTGTGACGACAGGCCCTAGCGCTCGGCCGCCGCCAGCTGCCCGCAGGCCCCGTCGATCTCCTGGCCACGGGTGTCCCGGACGGTGACGGGCACCCCGTGGGCAGCGACGGCCTCGACGAACGCCTTCTCGTCCTCGGGCCGCGAGGCGGTCCACTTCGAGCCCGGCGTGGGGTTCAGCGGGATCAGGTTGACGTGCACCCGCTTGCCCTTGAGCAGCCGGCCGAGCCGGTCGCCGCGCCAGGCCTGGTCGTTGATGTCGCGGATCAGGGCGTACTCGATGGAGATCCGGCGGCCGGACTTGTCGGCGTACTCCCACGCGGCGTCCAGCACCTCGCGGACGTTCCACCGGGTGTTGACGGGGACCAGGGTGTCGCGCAGCTCGTCGTCCGGGGCGTGCAGCGAGACGGCGAGGCGGCACTTGAAGCCCTCGTCGGCGAAGCGCAGCATGGCCGGGACGAGGCCCACGGTGGAGACGGTGATCCCGCGCTGCGAGAGGCCGAGGCCGTCCGGCTCCGGGTCGGTGAGGCGGCGGATCGCACCGACCACGCGGTTGTAGTTGGCGAGCGGCTCGCCCATGCCCATGAAGACGATGTTCGACAGCCGCGCGGGCCCGCCGGGCACCTCGCCGTCGCGCAGGGCGCGCATCCCGTCGACGATCTGGTGCACGATCTCGGCGGTCGACAGATTGCGGTCGAGGCCGGCCTGCCCGGTGGCGCAGAAGGGGCAGTTCATGCCGCAGCCCGCCTGCGAGGAGATGCACATCGTGACGCGGTCCGGGTAGCGCATCAGGACGGACTCGACGAGCGTCCCGTCGTGCAGCTTCCACAGCGTCTTGCGCGTGGTGTCGTCGTCGCAGCTGATGTGACGCATCACGGACATCAGATCGGGGAACAGCGCCTCGGCGAGCTTCTCCCGCGATCCGGCCGGGATGTTCGTCCACTCGGCCGGGTCGTGCGCGTACCGCGCGAAGTAGTGCTGCGAGAGCTGCTGCGCGCGGAACGGCTTCTCACCGGTCGCGGCGACCGCTTCCTTGCGCTCGGCGGGCGTGAGGTCGGCGATGTGCCGCGGCGGCTTCTTGGCTCCGCGGGGCGCGACGAAAGTGAGTTCTCCGGGCTTAGGCATGGTTCATCCAGTGTCGCAGACAGACGAGCAAGGGCCCGCCGCCCTGTGGACGACGGACCCTTGCTCGCGAAACGTGCAGGTGGGACAGGGTGCCGGGGTGACGAGGCGGTCAGCCGGAGCCGACGAACAGCACCAGCAGCAGCCAGACGACCGGAGCGGTCGGCAGGAGCGAGTCCAGCCGGTCCATGATGCCGCCGTGACCCGGGAGCAAGGTGCCCATGTCCTTGATCCCGAGGTCCCGCTTGATCATGGACTCGCCCAGGTCGCCGAGGGTGGCGCTGGCCGCGACCGCGAGGCCGAGCAGCAGGCCCTGCCACCAGGCGCCGCCGTCGATCAGGAACTCCATGCAGAGCGCGCCGGCGACCATCGCGAACGCGACCGCTCCGAGCAGGCCCTCGCGGGTCTTGCCGGGGCTGATGCGCGGAGCGAGCTTGTGCGTGCCGAAGCGCCAGCCGACCGCGTACGCCCCCGTGTCGCTGACCACGGTGAGGATCAGGAAGGTCAGGACCCGCCACGACCCGTCGTCCGCCGTCAGCATCAGGGCGACGAAGGTGGCCAGGAAGGGTACGTAGAACGCCGCGAAGACCCCGGCCGTGACGTCCTTGAGATAGCCGTCCGGCGGCTCGGTCATCCGCCAGACCAGCACCGCGAGGGCGGTCAGGGCCATCGCGATCCAGGCGCCCTCGGGGCCGCGCGCGTAACCCGCGACGACCATCGCGGCTCCGCCGACCGCCAACGGCACCAGGGGCGCCTTGATGCCCTTGCGCTCCTGGAGCCGGGAGGTCAGCTCCCAGAGGCCGACGACGACGGCGGCCACTATCACGCCGATGAAAGCGGCCTTCACGATGAACAGCGAGACGCCGATGACGGCGCCGAGACCCACGCCCACCCCTATGGCGGCGCGCAGATCACGCCCCGCGCGCTTCTTCTGCGGCGGGGGCGGCAGCGGGGTGGACATGGGCTCCTGCGGCTTCTCGTCACGGAACAGGGGGCCGCTGACGTGAGCGGCTTCTCTGTCCCGGTCGTCGCGGCTCTGTGCGTCTCTACCTGCGTCGGGAACGTCCGGCACGATGGGCATGGGCCGAGTCTGCTGGGCGTCATGCACATCGTGGGCAGGACCCGCCGGGGCGGCCCTCATCTCGGGCGTGCCCCAGTAACCGGCTCCTTGCGGGGCACCCCAGGAAGAGTCGTTCATCAGACTTCGAGCAGCTCGGCTTCCTTGTGCTTGAGCAGCTCGTCCACCTGCGCGACGTACTTCGCGGTGGTGTCGTCGAGCTCCTTCTCGGCGCGGCGCACCTCGTCCTCGCCGGACTCCTTGTCCTTGACGAGCTTGTCGAGGGTCTCCTTGGCCTTGCGGCGGATGGAGCGGATCGAGATCTTGGAGTCCTCGGCCTTGGTCTTCGCGACCTTGATGTACTCCTTGCGGCGGTCCTGGGTGAGCTCGGGGAAGGTCACCCGGATGATGTTGCCGTCGTTGCTCGGGTTGACGCCGAGGTCGGAGTCGCGGATCGCCTGCTCGATGTTGCGCAGCGCGCTCTTGTCGAACGGCGTCACGACGGCCATCCGCGCCTCGGGGACCGAGAACGAGGCCAGCTGGTTGATCGGGGTCAGCGCGCCGTAGTAGTCGGCGACGATCTTGTTGAACATCGCCGGGTGCGCGCGGCCGGTACGGATCGCGGCGAAGTCCTCTTTCGCGACGACAACGGCCTTCTCCATCTTCTCCTCGGCCTCGAGGAGGATTTCTTCGATCACCACGTGCTCCTGCGTGTCTTGGGCGGGCCAGGCGTCGTCATCGCCAGGCCCTGCGGGTCCTGCGTCGCGTCCTCACCTGCACGGTGTCCGACCGGCAGGCCGTTGTCCATCCTGGGGGGCCGTCAGGCCCGGGTGCTCACGTCGCTCACGAGCGTGCCGATCTTCTCACCCTTGACCGCGCGAGCGATATTGCCCTCGGTGGTCAGCTCGAAGACGAGGATCGGGAGCTGGTTGTCACGGCAGAGCGTGATGGCGGTGGCGTCGGCGATCTTCAGATTGCGGGTGATCACCTCGCCGTACTCCAGCGCGTCGAACTTCACCGCGTCGGGGTTGGCCTTCGGGTCGGAGTCGTAGACCCCGTCCACGCCGTTCTTCCCCATGAGCAGCGCCTCGGCGTCGATCTCCAGGGCGCGCTGCGCGGCGGTGGTGTCGGTGGAGAAGTACGGCATGCCCATACCGGCGCCGAAGATCACCACGCGCCCCTTCTCCAGGTGCCGTACGGCGCGGAGCGGGATGTACGGCTCGGCGACCTGGCCCATGGTGATGGCGGTCTGGACGCGCGAGTCGATGCCCTCCTTCTCCAGGAAGTCCTGGAGCGCCAGGCAGTTCATGACGGTGCCGAGCATGCCCATGTAGTCGGACCGGGCCCGGTCCATGCCGCGCTGCTGGAGCTCGGCGCCGCGGAAGAAGTTGCCCCCTCCGATGACCACCGCGATCTGGGCGCCGTCGCGGACGACGGCGGCGATCTCGCGGGCGATGGTGTGCACGACGTCGGGGTCGACGCCGAGACCGCCGCCGCCGGCGAATGCCTCACCGGAGAGCTTCAGCATGAAGCGTCCGGAACCCTTGTCGTCGTCGCGCTTGTCGTCGGCCTGAATGGCGTCCGCGCCCTTGTCCATGGAAATTCTCCTCGTGCACATACGAAGAAGGCCATTGCCGGTGGGTCTGGTGTCCCTACAGCGGCAATGGCCTCCTCGTCAGATCTGCGGTCGTCCGGCGTGGGTGCGGCCGTCGACTGCGTCAGACCCTATCGGGTCCGACGCTGTTCGCCCGGACGGACTCAGATGCCGACCTTGATGCGCGAGAAGCGCTTCAGGGTGACACCGGCCTCGTCCAGGACCTTCTGGACCGACTTCTTGGCGTCCAGCGCGTACGGCTGGCCGAGGAGGGTGGCCTCCTTGAAGAAGCCGTTGACCCGACCCTCGACGATCTTCGGGAGCGCGGCCTCGGGCTTGCCCTCGGCGCGCGTGGTCTCCTCGGCGACGCGGCGCTCGGCCTCGACGACCTCGGCCGGGACGTCCTCGCGGGACAGGTACTTCGGGGCGAAGGCGGCGATGTGCTGCGCGATGCCCTTGGCCAGCTCGGCGTCGGCCTTGTCCAGCTCGACCAGAACACCGATCTGCGGGGGCAGGTCGGGCATGGTGCGGTGCATGTACACACCGACGTAGGCGCCGGTGAACTGGGCGAAGCGGTCCAGGACGATCTTCTCGCCGAGGTTGGCGTTGGCCTCGTCGACGTACGCCTGGACGGTCTTGCCGGCCTCGATCTCGGAGGCGAGGAGCGCCTCGATGTCGGCCGGGGAGGTGGCGGCGACGTGAGCGGCGAGGGTGTTGGCGACGGCCTGGAACTTGTCGCCCTTGGCGACGAAGTCCGTCTCGCACTTCAGCTCGAGGAGGACGCCGGACGTCTGGTCCTCGGAGATGAGGGAGACGACGGCACCGTTCTCGGCAGAACGGCCCTCGCGCTTGGCGACGCCCTTCTGGCCCTTGATACGGAGCGCCTCGACGGCCTTGTCGACGTTGCCGTCGGCCTCGTCGAGCGCCTTCTTGCAGTCCATCATGCCGGCGCCGGTGAGCTCGCGGAGCTTCTTGACGTCAGCGGCGGTGTAGTTCGCCATGAGTCTGTATGTCTCTCTCGAAGTCTGAAAGATCTACGGGTGAACGGCGGGGGCGACGCTTGTGGCGTCGGCCCCCGCCGTCAGCAGCCGTGACGGGTGTCAGGCCTGCTCGGCGTCCGCGTCGGCGGCCGGAGCCTCGGCCTCGGCCTCGGCGACGGCCTCGGCCGGCTTCTCGGCGTCGGCGACCTTCTCGGTCTCGGCGGAGGTCTGGACCTCGGCGGCGGCCGCGGTCTCGTCCTTCTTGTCGCCCTCGAGCAGGTCGCGCTCCCACTCGGCGAGGGGCTCGCCGGCGGCCTTCTCGCCCGGCTTCGAGTCACCGGTGGCGGCACCGGAGCGGGCGATGAGGCCCTCGGCGACGGCGTCGGCGATCACGCGGGTGAGCAGGGTGACGGAGCGGATCGCGTCGTCGTTGCCCGGAATCTTGTAGTCGACCTCGTCGGGGTCGCAGTTGGTGTCGAGGATCGCGACGACCGGGATGTGGAGCTTGCGCGCCTCACCGACGGCGATGTGCTCCTTCTTGGTGTCGACGATCCAGACGGCGCTGGGCACCTTCTGCATCTCGCGGATACCACCGAGGGTCTTCTCCAGCTTGGCCTTCTCGCGCGAGAGGACCAGGAGCTCCTTCTTGGTGAGGCCGGAGGCGGCCACGTCCTCGAAGTCGATGAGCTCCAGCTCCTTCAGGCGCTGGAGGCGCTTGTAGACGGTGGAGAAGTTGGTGAGCATGCCGCCGAGCCAACGCTGGTTGACGTACGGCATGCCGACGCGCGTCGCCTGCTCGGCGATGGCCTCCTGGGCCTGCTTCTTCGTACCCACGAACATGATGGAGCCGCCGTGGGCGACGGTCTCCTTGACGAACTCGTAGGCGCGGTCGATGTACGACAGCGACTGGAGCAGGTCGATGATGTAGATGCCGTTGCGCTCGGTGAAGATGAAGCGCTTCATCTTCGGGTTCCAGCGACGGGTCTGGTGACCGAAGTGGACGCCGCTTTCCAGCAGCTCCCGCATCGTGACGACGGCCATGGCCGTACTCCTTGAGGTACTCGGTTATCGCGACCGCAGGTTTGCGTTCGCGCCTGACGCCCCGACGCGCCGTGCCACGAGGGACCGAGGAGCGCGGCCATCTCCACGAAGAGGGAGGTGGCGGGGCGTGCGAAGTCGACCCGGTGACCCGGATCGCCGTAAGAAGTGTACGGGACCGGTCGGGTGCCTGGTGACGGCGCTGTCCACAACCGGGTGACGGTGGTGCCCGAGCCGGGTGGCGGCGACGTCCACGGCCGGGTGGCGGCGATATCCACAACCGGCGGGTAGTCCACAGGAACGGTCCCCTGATCCCCGGAACCCCGGCCTCCGGGCCATCGTGGCGTCATGCGCCTCCAGCCCGGCCCACGCCGCCCCTCCGCCCGCCGCCGCCCACCTCAGCTGCCCCTGGTGTTCCCGGTACTCCTGGTGCTCGTGGTGTACGTGCTGATCCCGGTGGGCCCCAGCGCCCCGGGTGGGTCCTCCCTCGCACCGGCCGGCGCCCTGGCGTCCGCACCGGCAGCGGACGCCGAGCCGACCCCCCGTGCGGGCGCCGCCGGGGACGGCGGCACGGCCGACGACAGGGACGGGGTCACGACCGGGGACGGGGACGGCGGCACGACCGGGGCCGGGGACGGGGACGGCGGCACGGCGGGCCACACCGGTGCCGACACGGGCACCGGCATCGACAGCGGCGCCCGGAGCTGGCCGTTGGCGGGGAGGCCCGCGGTGTTACGGGGGTGGGAGCCGCCCGCCGGTCCGTACGGGCCCGGCCATCGCGGCGTGGACCTCGCGGCGGGGCCGGGCGCCCGGGTGCTGGCGGCCGCCGACGGCCGGGTGTCGTTCGCGGGGCGGGTGGCGGGACGCGGGGTGGTCGCCGTCGAGGTGGCCGGCAGCGGTTCGCCACCGCTGCGCACCACGTACGAGCCGGTGCGGGCGCTGGTCGAGGAGGGCGTGAGCGTGCGGGCCGGGCAGCCGGTCGGGGTGCTGGAAGATGGGCCGTTCCACTGCGACGAGGGCTGTCTGCACTGGGGGCTCCGACGCGGGGACGCCTATCTGGACCCGCTCTCGCTGCTGCCGCCCGCCCTGCTGCGGAAGGGCCCCTCGCGGCTGCTGCCGGTGTTCGGGGTGCCGGAGCCGGTCGCCGTCCGGGTCAGCCGCGCACACCGCGCAGGACCATCGCGACGACGGTGTCCGCGATGACGCCCGGCTCCTCCGCGACACCCAGTTCGATACGGCGCACCGCGGCGTCGACCGAACCCTGCATGAGCATGGCGGCCAGCCTCGGCTGGGCGTGGCCGAGGTCGCCCAGCGCTTCGACGATCATGGCGATCAGCCCGCCGTGCGCGGCCCGGATCTTCTCCCGGGCCCCCGCGTCCAGCTCGCTCGCCGAGATCGCGACGACCGCGCGGTGGCGACGGTCCCCGACGAGGTCGAGCTGCCGGCGCACATACGCCTCGATCTTCGCCTCGGGCGTCTCGGCGCCCTGCATGGCGTTCTCGACCTCGGCCGCCCAGACGGGGAAGTCGACGGCGCACAGCTCCTCGACGACGGCGGCCCGGGAGCGGAAGTACTCGTACACGGAGGAGCGCGCGAGGCCCGTGCGCTCGGCGAGCGCGGGGAAGGTCAGCGCCTCCGTACCACCCTCGGACAGCAGGGAGCGCGCGGCGTCCAGGAGGGCGCCGCGCTGCATGGTCCGGTGCTCGGCCACGGAGGCCGCTCGAATCCTGGGCACGCCTCCACTCTACGGCGGCGGGCGTGCGGGGGAAGGGCACGGCCGCCGATCGGATGGCCGGAGAGTGCCGGGAAGAGGGCGTCAGCGGCCCGCGTCGGCCAGTTTCGCCCGGAGCTGGAGCACGGACTTGGTGTGGATCTGGCTCACGCGGCTCTCGGTCACCCCGAGGACGTTGCCGATCTCCGCGAGGGTGAGGCCCTCGTAGTAGTAGAGGGTCACCACGGTCTTCTCGCGGTCGGGGAGCGTGTTGATGGCCCGCGCGAGGAGTCTTCGCAGCTCACGGTCCTCGGCGACCTCCACCGGATTGTCGGCGGCGGTGTCCTCCAGGGTGTCCATCAGGCTCAGCCGGTCGCCGCCCTCGCCGCCGACGTGCAGCAACTCCTCCAGGGCGACCACGTTCGCCAGCGACAACTGGCTGAAAACAGCGTGCAGTTCCTCCAGCGCGATGCCCATCTCCGAGGCGACCTCGGCCTCCGACGGGGTACGCCGGAACTGCGCCTCCAGCGTGGCGTACGCGCGCTCCACGTTCCGCGCCTTCTGCCGCACGGACCGCGGGATCCAGTCCAGGGCTCGGAGTTCGTCGATCATCGCGCCGCGGATCCTGGTGATCGCGTACGTCTCGAACTTGATGGCCCGTTCGATGTCGAACTTCTCGATGGCGTCGATCAGCCCGAAGACTCCGGAGGAGACGAAGTCGGCCTGCTCGACGTTGGACGGCAGCCCCACGCTCACCCGGCCCGCGACGTACTTCACGAGCGGCGAGTAGTGCAGGATCAGCTGCTCCCGCAGTCGCTCGTCGCCCGTGGTCTTGTAGGAGCGCCACAACTCGTCGAGGGAGGAGGGGGCGGGAGGGCGCACGGTGCCACGCGCAACCGGTGGTACTGCCGCGCGGTCAGACCCGGAGGTGTGCTGGGGCATGTGGTGCCTTGAGCCGTTCTGCCGTGAAGTGCTGGGGGACTTGTGTCTGGGGCGGAATCCTTGTGAGCGTAGCGTGACTGTGACGTCGCGGTCCGCGCAGGAAAGGACATCCCTGCCGCCGGATCGCGTTCCGCCGTTCACGCCGCCCGCGCCCGTCGGAGGCCGGGACCGCCGCCGTGGACGCGGGCCGTGAACAGGTCACCGATCGATCGTGCGAGGTCACCGGCCTTACCTTTTCACCCGAATGCTCCAGGTCAAGTACCGCCTCGCCGCGCGTCGTCGTTGCGTGCCGGCGGAGGCGTCAATCGCCAGTCGTCGCCCTCGCGTTCGACGAACCCCAGTGAGTGCAGTTCGTACAGACGACCGAGTGTTTCGTCGGCGGACGTCCCCGCGGTGCGGGCGAGGTCACGGGGGTGGGCGACACCGTGGTAAGGGAGCGCGTCGAGGACCCGTGCGGTGACCGCGTCCAGGTGGTCCCTGGGCAGCACCGGGCCGCGGCGGACCGGCGGGAGGTCACCGATGTCCCCGACCAGCTCGACGACTTCGTCCGCGTCGGTGACGAGCAAGCCCTCGCCGCGCAACAGCTCGTGGACCCCGGCCGAGAGTCCGCTGGTGGCGGGGCCGGGCACCCCCATCGCGAAGCGGCCGAGCCGCTGGGCCCGGCGGGCGGTGACCAGCGAACCGCTGCGGTACTCGGCTTCCACCACGACCGTCCCCCTGGTCAGCGCGGCGATCACCCGGTTGCGCAGGACGAATCGGCTGCGGGTGGGGTGTGAGGACGGGGGCAACTCGGCCACGATGAGGCCCTGTTGCGCCAGCCGTCCGAGCAACTCGGCGTGCCCGCGCGGATAGGCGACGTCGACTCCGCAGGCCAGCACCGCCGTCGTCGCCCCGCCCGCGGCCAGTGCGCCGCGGTGCGCGGCCCCGTCCACCCCGAACGCCGCGCCCGACACCACCACCCAGCCCCGCTCGGCGAGCCCGGAACCGAGGGCCGCCGCCATGTGCGCCCCGTACGGGGTGCAGGCCCGCGCGCCGACCACCGCGACCGAGCGCAGGGACCACAGCCTCAGGTCGGGCCGCCCCCGCACCCAGAGCCCGACGGGGCGGGCGTCGCCCAGGTCGTCCAGTTGGCTCGGCCACTCCCGGTCCCCCGGGCAGACGAAGCGCCCGCCCACCGCGGCGACCGCGGCCAGGTCCCGGCCCGGCTCCGCCCCGGCGGCCCGCAGCCGGTAGCCCCCGAGCCGGGCGGCGGTCATCCCCGGCAGCCTCTCGGCGGAGCCGTCATCGACGGTGAGCCTCCGCATCAGCTCGACCGGGCCGGTCCGCCGGAGCCAGCGCCCCGCGCGCTCGTCCCCCGGCTCCAGCACCCTGGTCAGCGCGGCCCTGGCCAGCCGCTCCGCCTCCCGGCCCCGGTCCGAGCCCCGGCTCCGGTCCGGGTCCCGGCCGCCGCCCAGGTCCGGGTCCGGCTCCCGGTCAGCGTTCCGGTCCGGGGCCTGGCCATTCCCCAGATCCGGGTCCGCCTCCCGGCCACCGTCCCGGCCCGGGGCCGCCTCCCCCGTCCGCCCGGTCACCGCTGCCCCACCCCCATCGGCACCCCGCGCTGGATGCCCGTACGCAGTTCCAGGGCGACCGCCACGTCGGAGGCGTCCGGGCGGTCGGCGCCCCGCAGGTCCGCCACCGTCCACGCCACTCTCAGCACCCGGTCCAGCCCCCGGGCCGTGAGGGTCCCGCGCTCCAGATCCCGTTCCGCGGCGGCCAGGGCTCCCGGGGCCACGAGCAGCCGGGTCCGCAGCTCGTGGCCGGGCACCTCGCTGTTGGTGGTCCACGGGGTCCCGGCCAGCCGCTCGGCCGCGCGCGCCCTGGCGTCCCGCACCCGTGCGGCGACGACCTCCGTCGACTCGCCCCGGCCACCCCGCCCCAGGAGGTCCGCACGGTCGACCGGCTCCACCTCGACCCGCAGATCCACCCGGTCGAGGAGCGGCCCGGACAGCCTCGCCTGATAGCGGCGGACGACCGAGGGCGGGCACTCGCACCCCGCGCCGATGAGCGAGTGCCGGCCGCAGGGGCACGGGTTGGCGGCCAGCACCATCAGGAAGCGGGCCGGCAGCCGCACCACCCCCGCGGCCCGCGCGACCACCACATGACCCGACTCCAGCGGCTGCCGCAGCGCATCGAGGGCCTTGCCCGAGAACTCGGGGGCCTCGTCCAGGAAGAGCACCCCGCGATGGGCGAGGGACACCGCCCCGGGCCTCGGCATCCCGTTGCCCCCGCCGACCAGGGACTGCATGGTCGCCGAGTGGTGCGGCGCGCAGTAGGGCGCCCGGGAGACGAGCGGTTCACCCGGGGGGAGGAGGCCGGCCACGGAGTGGACCGCCGTCACTTCGAGGGATTCCTGCCGGGTCAGCGGCGGCAGGACCGCCGACAGCCGCTCGGCCAGCATGGTCTTGCCGGCCCCCGGCGGGCCGGAGAGCAGCAGGTGGTGTCCCCCGGCCGCGGCGACCTCCAGGGCCTGGCGCGGGCGGGGCTGGCCCGCGACGTCCGCCAGGTCGGGCCGGGGCCCGTCCCCCCGCCCGGCAGCCGGGGCGAGCCCCGTGCCGAGTCCCGTGCCCGGGATCATCAGCCCGGCCGGCAGGGCGTCGGGGCGTCCCCGCCCGTCGTCCGGCTCCTCGGGCACGGGTTCGTCGCACAGGACGGCGATGAGCTGGCGCAGGCTCCGGACGCCGAGGACCGAGACCCCCGGCACCAGGGCCGCCTCCCCGGCCGTCTGTTCGGGGACGACCACCTGCTCGTACCCGGCTTCGGCAGCCGCGAGGACGGCGGGCAGCACGCCCCGTACCGGACGGACCCGGCCGTCCAGACCCAGCTCGCCGATCATCACCACGTCGGCGATCGTGGCCGGGTCGATCCGCTCCGCCGCCCCGAGGACCGCACACGCGACAGCCAGGTCGAAACCCGAACCGCCCTTCGGCACGGAGGCCGGGGAGAGGCCGACGGTGAGCTTCTTCTGCGGCCACTCGGCACCGGAATTCACCCATTCCCTGATGATCTGATGTGTTCAAGCGCATCAGAAGGGGATCCCGTTGAACGAGTGGCATGTGGTGTGGGTACCGGATCAGGAGCGGTGGGGAACGCTGCCGGCTGAGGACGTCCTGGGGGGACAGGGCCTGCCGGAGGCAGTGGCCCGAATAGGTCTGCTGCCGGGCGACCCGGTGTACATCAGGCCGGACGGAACGGTGGACAGGGGTCTCCTGGATTTCGTACGGTCCGACGCATTCCGGAAACTGGAAAGGGAAACGAAGAGGAATTACGGAACGGATTATCGAACGCTACTGAACTCTCTCTTCTTGCGCGGGCTGTCGTGGCAACAGGCGACGCGTCAGGACCTGGCGGATTACCGGAACTGGCGATGTGACGCTCCGGGGAACCCTGAGCGGATCAGCGGGACGAAGTGGAACCGCGAGGCGGCGGCGTTCACGAAGCTGTTCAAGTGGGGGAAGGTCTACCCGCTGCCGGTGGACGTCTCCCAACGGGAGGACCGAGCTGCGGATTCGGTCAGTGCACGGGTGTCGTGGTTGACGCCACGAACCTGGGGTCTGTGGTCGGACGTCGGACTGCGTGGCCACACCCTCGCCCGGGTCGCGTCTCCGAGCTGGGAGTCGCGTACGGAGCTGCGGAACACCGCCTTCGTGCAGTTGCTGCTCAGTTCAGGGTTGCGTCGCCAGGAAGGCGGAGGCCTGCTGCTGTTCGAGTTGCCGACTCAGCGGTTGCGCCGCGGGCGGTACATGCACGGTCGTCTCGCGGGTGCGCTGACGAGGTCAAAGAACAGCCGAACGTACTACACCTCGGTGGACGCGGTGGGCCAGACCGAGGCTTACGTCCAGTCCGAGCGGGCCTGGGCGGTCCAGCGGGCCCAGGAGACGGGCCGCTACGAGCGACCCGCGGTGATGCAGCAGATGCTGCTGATCACCAAGGTGACTCACGGTTTGAAGCCGGAGGTGGAGTGGGTCGACCGCAACGGCGTGGTCAGCTCACAGGAGCTGAGCAGTCTGAAGTGGCGTATTCGGCAGTGGCTGTTCCTGGAGGGCCCCGACGGACCGGAGCCGGCATGGTTGTGGCTGACCGAGGAGGGCCTTCCGATGCTCCCGGACCGGTGGAACGGCGTGTTCAGGACGGCGAACCTGCGGTGTGAGCAGGTGCTACTCGGCGAGGAAGCTCGGAAGGCCACCCGGGACCTGCGGTTGGGGGAAGTGCAGAGCAAGAGTCCGTATGCCACCCCGCACTCGGCCCGGCACTCGTTCGCGCTCTTCATGCTGGTTCTGCTGAACGACCTGTATGAGAAGCGATACGGGCTCACCGCCAAGGACCGACGGGACTTCGCCCTTCTGTTCGGCGATCCTTGGTGGCTGGTGAAGACGCTGCTAGGGCACGCAGACGTGGAGACGACAAAACGGCACTATTTGGCTCCTGTGGCTCACCTGCAGCTGGAGTCGATCCTCGCCGCTGCGGACACCACCGATGAAGGCGAGGACATTGAGGACTTGAATGGGGTGTTCGCCCGGCTGGCCCGGGAGACGGCCGGCATCCAGGACATCGACGTAATCCTCGGGAAGACATCGTGAGCGGGCGGGGACGCAAGGCCGTCCTGCCGCCACCCAATCACCACGTCGATCTGCCGGTGGTCCCGGACGGCCTCGTGGTTACGGTCACGAACAAGGCCGGCTATATGAAGGACTGGGACTTCGCCGAACTGCCGTTGGCCGAGCCGATGCAGCGGTCGCTCGCTGCGTCGTTCGCCGTCCGGTCCCTCGGCTGGACCAGCCACAGCACGGCTAGGACCTGCTTCACCGGCCTTGAAATGTTCGCGAAGTTCGTCGCCGGTCTGGACAGTCCACCGGATGATCTCGACGGGCTCACCGTGACCGCCCTGCAGAGTTGGCGGGATCTACATATCAACACCAACAGCGGTAAGACCACACTGCGTGTCGTCCGAGGCATTCTGCAGGGGGACGCTCGGCTGGATGGCGGGCCTGTGGCAGACGAACTGGCGCGACGGATTCCGAAGCCGGTGCCGAGCAAACAGTCCTACGGGGACAGCGAGCGGGACCGGGTGGTACTGACGGCTCAGCGTCAGTTCCGGTCGGCTTGGCTGCGGATCACCGAGAATTCGCGGCTGCTGAACAGATGGCGTGCGGGCGACCTCGCCGAGGACAGCCGGGAGTGGAGGATCGGGCAGGTCCTCGACCACATCGCCCGTACCGGAGATGTTCCCCGCACAGTCCTGCCGGGCGGTCTGCGGCACGTGACACATCGCAAGTTGCTGGGCGGCTCGAGTCTGGAGAAGACCTGGGGGCGGTTGTTTCTGACCCATTCCGAGCTCACCGCACTGGCCGTGCTGCTGACTGACCGGTTCGCATGGAACCTGTCGGTCTACGACCGGATTCCGACGCCGACGACGAGCCCGTCGGTCGGCGAGACAGCCTCGGTGACCTATCAAGTCCAGGTCGAGAAGCGCAGAACCGGCTGGGGACGGTGGTTCTCCACGGAGAACGTCACGGACTCCGGGGCCGACTCTCCGGGGCGGCTGATATCTCAGGCCATGGAAGCCACCGCTCACGCACGCATGCTCGCCAACGAGCTGAAGCCGGGGACCAACCTCTTCATGGCGGCTCGCGACTATCACCTGGAGCCGGAGCACACGGATCTGGACCGTCCCGCCCCGGTGGGCCCCATATCCTTCGGCATTTCCATCGGGATGGCTCAGTACTGGGCCGAGAAGCATGGACTGGGCGGGTCGCCGTTCGGGCGGGTCCGCCGGACCACGGTGACTGATGAGGGCCGCCCCCTGCAGCACACCCAGGGCACACACGAGAGCGTCTATGTACTGCCGGACAAGCGGGTCCAGCGTGCTTCCCGGGACGTGTTCGCGGACGGTGCTGTCGAAGCATGGGAGCAAGCCCGTGCTGTCGTCTTCGGCGGGAAGATCGCGGACAAGCCAGATCCGCAGCATCAGGAGACCGCGACGGCGGACTGCGAAGACGAGGAGACCAGCCCATGGCCAGCTCCCGAGGGAGGCTGCGGGGCGGATTTCCTGCTCTGTCTGGCCTGTTCCAACGCGCATGTCCATCCCGGCCACCATCCCCGGCTCGCGCACTTGCACCAACAGATCGTGAGCCTGCGCTCCGCCACGGATAACCGCGTGTTCCGTGAACGCTGGAAAGATCCTCTGCTGCGGCTGGAGGACCTCCGCGACGACGACAAAAAGGTGGGCCCGGCCGCCTGGGATGCCGCCCTGGGCCGCGTCAGTGATGCCGACCGCGATGTTGTCCAGCTCCTGCTGAAGGGAGACCTCGCTCCGTGACCAGCCTCGCTGCCGAATACGACCCGTACATCCTGCCCATGCCCGTCCCGGACAGCCCGGTGGTGCTGGCCGAGTGGATCAGCCCCGGCAATACGCACGACAACGCCCGCTATGAGGACCCCGTCTGGCCTCTGGCGCCACTCATCGACAATCCCGGCACCATCCTGTGCTCGATCTTGTGGAGGAATTGCCCGGCACCTCTGCTGGGCGAGTTGAAACTCGTGACCTGGACGATGCTCAACGGACGACTTCGGCCCACCTACCTCAAGGGCCGTGGGGTCCAGGCGCGGGGCAGGACGTCCGCCTCCGACATGCGGGACACCTGCAATGAGTGGATGCGGCTGGCACGTTGGCTGCATGAGCGTCGCTTCACCAGCCTCGCTGACTGCACCGAAGAGGTGTGGCGTGCCTACCTGCCCGAGCGTTGGAAGGACGGCGTCTCCCGCGACTACGCAGAGAAGATATGCATTGCCCTGTCGGACCTGTGGGCTTTTGACCAGCTCAGCGCCTGCCCTGGCAATGTCACCCGACCTCCGTGGGAGGTCGAGGGTGTCGATGACTTCCTTCCCGCGGCCGACGGCTCGGCATCCGGGGAGAACAGCAGGGAGCCGCTCGATCCGCAGACCCTAGGGCCGTTGCTGATCTGGGCGATCCGCTTCGTCGATGACTTCGCCGACGACATCCTCGCCGCCTGGGCCGAGAGGCGACGTCTGGTCGCCGTGGCCGCCGCGAACGTGGCTGTCCCCGAGGGCTTGACCGCCCTTGCGGATCGCCTGCTGCCTCTCGTCGAGCAGGGTGAAGCCCTCCCGGCGATCCGGATGCACGGCAAGATGTGCCTGGCCCGCACCTACATCTCCGCGCTCACCGGTGCGAGCCTGGGCCAGGTCGGCCGCTTCTCCGAGCGGCACCGGCTCGCGGACTTGGCCGACGAGCAGCCCGGCCCGTGTCCTTTGCAGGTGCCGGTTACCGGGCGGATCGATGGGATGCCCTGGCGCACGCACATGGACTTCGATGAGGCCCCCGAACTAATGCGGCACCTGGGCACCGCCGCAATGATCATCTGTCTGTACTTGACCGGTATGCGTCCGCAGGAAGTACAGGGCCTACGTTCGGGCTGCTGCCCCGAGCCTGAACCTGGCGCCGATGGCACACACGGCCGGCACCTGATCCGCAGCTGGCACTACAAGAACGTCACCGATTCCGACGGCAACCTGGTCTCAGCAGGCGAGGAACGCGAGGTCCCCTGGGTGGCTATCAGCCCGGTCGTCCACGCCATCCGTGTCCTCGAACGGATGGTGCCGCCGGGAGAGCTTCTCCTGAGCGCCGCCCACCACGATTTCGTTCAGCAACGCGGCCACCACGGGGCACTGAAGCACCAGGGTTTGAGCACCCGGGTTGAGGACTTCGTGAGCTGGATGAACCGCGAAGCGAAGGCCCAAGGACTGACTGACCAGATCATCCCCTCGGACCCTCACGGGGCGATCGGGCTGGCCCGTTTCCGGCGCACGCTGGCCTGGCACATCGCCCGGCGCCCCGGCGGACTGGTCGCGCTCGCGATCCAGTACGGGCACATGCGGACGGTCCTGGATGCCCGGACCTCCAGCGGCTACGGATCCCGAAGCCGCGGGGGTATCCACAGTGTGCTCGATGTCGAGACCGCGCTCGCAGCGGCAGACACCGCCGCCCAGCTGCGTGACCGCATGGCGGCCGGGGAGAAGATCTCCGGCCCCGCCGCCCGGCGGGCGGTCACCGCCGCCGCGACGACGCCGCGGTTCGAGGGCCGGATCGTTACCACGAAGTTCGCGACGAAGGCCGCCAAGTTCCTCGCCCGCGACGGCATTGTGCTCTACGACAACCCGGACTCGTTTCTGATCTGCGCGTTCAAGCACGACAACGCACTCTGCGAACCCGAGCCGAGTGCGACCGCACCAAGGCAGTACGCCTGCCAGCAAGGCTGCGGCAACACCGTCCGCACCGACACCCACGCACAGCAGATGCGGGAGAAGGCCGACGAGATCGACCTCAAGGCCACCTTCGTCCCGGAAAAGCTCGCCAAGAGACTGCGTCGCAATGCCGACAACTTCCGCAAGATGGCCGACGCCCATGACGCCACCGCCCAGACCGCCGAGGCCATGATATGAACCAGCACCTGGACGAACGCACCCGCATCCGCGAGGCGATGGACCGACTGCTGGCCGAAAAGGCCACCGCCTCCAACGGCAGCTTCACCGTCGCCGCGCTCGCCGCCGAGGCCGGTGTCCACCGCATGGCCCTCTACAAGCGGCACTCGGACCTGAAGAACGAGTTCGAAGCGCGCGTCCGCACCGAAACCAAGCAAATGCCTGAGCCGGAGAGACGACTGCGGGAGAAGGTCACCCAGCTGGAGAAGACCATCACCAACCAGAACGACGAGCTCAAACACCTCCGCGAGTTGGTGACCCGGCTGACGCTCGCCCAGGCCGTCCTCACCCAGCGCACCGGATCGACCACTCGACCCACGGCAGTCCCGAATCCGACCGGAGACAACGTCGTCCCCTTCCGGCCACCCAGCACATGACATCGGCAGGCCGTTGCTCCCTGGCAGGGGCTGAAGGGGCCGAAGTCTCCGCAAAGAGAAACAGCCCGGAAAAATCCACACTGCTTTTCCTTGAATGAGCTCTCTGAGACATGCAAGGAAAGCAGAGCTCCATCACTACGAGTGACCGGAAGCTTCCCTAGCGCCCCGCCCACTCTTGCCTGCGCTGGTACTGATGCAGTTGCAGTCAGACATCGAAGCCCTCGGGCCGAACAGCCTGCCGGGCCTTGGAAGAATCAGCTTCACGCTGATTCTTCCAAGGCCCCAGCACCATTACCACGGGCCGACTACTCGTCCTCGTCAAGTTCGCTGCCAGGCGGAAGCTGGGACTGCTGGCCAGCCACTTCGATCAGCCGGTAGCGGCGCTGGCTCCGCTTGCCCGCGAGCGAGCGTAGGACAAAGCTCTCGAGTGCCACCTCGACCTCCTGGTCCAAGTGATCTCTCACGACGCTGACCAGGGAATCGTCCACGAATCCGTGGATCTCACTGCCGGTCGGAGGCTCGAAATAGAAGATCTGCCGCCGGGTCCGCAACCCATCGAGGCGCCCCTGCAGCCGGATGACCTCCCGCTCTTCACGAATGACGCCAAGGCGCTCGCGAAGCGTTACCGCCTGGCCGGCGGAGAGCACGGAGGAAATCCGTTCGCCGGTCCCTCGCTGGACAGTAAGACTGATATCGAGCTTCGGGTTCGGGAGATCCTGAATCAGATCCGCCACCGCCCGACGCATCACCGGGGACGCACTCAGCAACGAGTCCATCGACGCTTCATCGTCGTGACTCTCGGGCAGGGCCCGAACCAGCTCAACCGCACCGATCTCAGCCCAGGACACGCCAGCCGGAGCCAAATCGTCCTCGCCCTCCTCAGGCACCGCAATATGAGGCTGCAGATCCACAATGATCGAACCGGCTGCGGAAGCAGCGACATCGAGCCGGGCGAAGGCAAGATCCAACGGCTGCAACCTCACGACATCGGCGCGACGGACACGTCGGGCCTTGGCCAAACGAGCCACAGCCTTCTGCACACGCTGGAGGAAATCGCCCACCTCATGAGCGGCGATGAGCCCCCCACTGTCGGGGTTGGCGAGCCGGAAGTTGAAACCCGGTGATCCAGCATCTGTCTGCAGCAGACCAAGGCCGCTGAACTTCTCTGCCGAAGCCTGAAGGCCCGCCCTGGTGAGCCGGGAGAGCGGATCGCTGCCCTCGGTCGTCTGAAAGGCACGGACGTACTTGTCTCGAAGATCGTTACTCACCAGCTCACCTCCAGATATCCCTTAACCACCCCAGGGACGGGTTGCCCGTCGGGTCCTTTCACGCTGGACCACAGGGTGTCCCAATACTGCTCCTGCTCAGGGACACCAGCAACGACAGGGAAGCCATCTATGAGGCCGCCCATGGGCTGAACGCGCTCAGCCCACTCCACGGGCCCACCATGAACCTCCACCTGCTTCAGAGTGAGCAGAGGAACAAGCCTCTCAACGTCCTTCTCGGTCAGATTCAGGCTTCGGTCAATGAAAACCGCAAGGTCCAGGTCCGCCGGCGGGGCTTGCTTGTGGGTGCAAAATCCACCATCCACCCAAAACGTTCCCCGCTCAAGAACATCCTGGACCAAGTCTGCATACAGCTCAAAAGCTCGGAAAATACGACCGCGATGCTCGGCGTGCGGAGCCTGCTCCACGAAGATCTCTTTGATCTCGGCCAACGTCGCAGCGTGACGACCAGGCGGCAGCAAACCACCGTCTGTGAGCGCTGGTATCACAGTCCCCCCTCACGTCGGCTCGCGCCGATGTTCCCTGCCCCAGGCGATCACCCTACCTAGGGGGCTCAGCGCCAGAAATAGGAACGTCAGTATTGCGAGGTAATCAGCACCTCAGGCTCCCCCTCGGGACCCTTACGAGGTGGAGATCACACGCGGCTCGGGGGCTGCGAGGTCACGTCGAGGACCTGGCCCACCTGGTCAAGAGGGAGAGAACACCGGGAGACCGCGGTTCTCTGCATGCCCGCGAAGCCCCCCGTCGTAGGTCACGAAGCTCGTCAGAGACGGTCCCAGCATCAGTGCACTCGCGAGGTGAATCGCGTCCAACGACTTGATGTTGAACTCCTCAAGCGCCCCGGCCTCTTCGAGGAGGGCAAGGTCGAGAGTCACCAGATCAGTCGCGTTGAGGCGCTTCTCAGCAGCCTCAAGCAGTCTGGTGAACGTCAAGTCATCGATAAGAAGCTGCCCTTGAGGTCCGCAGCGTGCTCGCCGAATGACTCGCATAATCTCGGTCACAGCGAGATCCGAGGTGACCTGTCGCTGCTGGGGACGCTCTTCGAGGAAGGCAACCAGAGCATCGGTGTCCTTCTCCCGCTTGATCAGCTTGACCAACGCGCAGGAGTCCAGATAGATCAAGTGCGTTCCCCGTCGCGCGCCTCACTCAACAACTCGCTCAGCGGCCTCTCCATGCCGTCAACATCGATCGGCTCAATCGGAGCAGGCGTCCCACGTCGCAGGCGCCCTTCCCTCAGCAAAACATCAAGGTGTTGCTCAGCCTCGGTCGCCGGCATCAGCCACCCCACGACCTTGCCGTGACTAGTAACTCGGGCGACTTCCCCCCTCGCCGCCAACTCACCCAGGACCTTCCCAGGGTTCCTCAAAGCCCTGACCGGAACTTCGATGGCAGACATGATCTCTGTGATCCGAGCGCGTAGGGGTCTGAACGTCTCAGTCCCTAGCCCTTCGAGCATCGCCGCACTGACCAAGAGGTCTCTGTCAGGTGGTCCGAAGCTGCGCCCAGCAAGCTTGTCAAGGCCAGGCAGAACCGGCTGGGACACCTGCGCCGCAGCGACAGCGTCGCGGAGGCTACTCGGAAAATCCAAGCTCCAGCCTCGCTCACGCACATGCTTCGCCTGAACAAGCAGCAACCGTGCGTCCGAGGGGGTGGCATCACCATCCTCGCCCTGAGCACGCAATCCGAGCGCAAGCACCAAGTTATGCCCGCCAACCACGAAGTCATCGGGGAGCTCGCGATCGAAGCCTAGGGCCTCCATCGTCTCGGGATGGAGGTCGACAGCCAAGCTCTCTACGATACCCGCAGGAATTTGGTCGAGCGCGTCTCGCACTCTCGAGAGAAAAGCATTCCGAATTGCGCGCGCGGCTTCAGACTCGTCCGCCCTGCCCTCCAGGCGGGCGATCGATCCCGGGACACGCTCGTCCTCAGCCACGCATCCACAGTAGTCCTGTCAGACGGTTCCCGCGAGCGTCTGACAAGACGGCCATCGAGACATCGGAGATCTGAACACATCAACTTGACAGGGAAGACCACGGCGGCCCGCACCCGGTCCCGGCTCTCGACCAGGCTCTTGTCCGGCAGGCCGACCAGGGTGAAGGCCGCCACGCCCGGTTCCAGGTCCGCCTGGACCTCCACCACCACGCCCTCGACGCCGACCAGCGCCACGGAACACGCTCGGGCGAAACCCATCAGGACACCCCCCGGGCGTGCTCCGTGACCGGGGCTCCGCGCCGGGGCACGAGCACACCGACCAGGTCGATGCGGACCCCGCCGGGCGGTGGCCCGCCGTGCCGGTCGAGCCAGATCTCGGCGAGCCGTCTCAGCCGGTCGGCCTTGACCGGACCGACGGCCGCCATGGGGTGTTCGAACCCCGGTGACCTGCGCGTCTTCACCTCGCAGAAGACCAGGGCGTCGCCGTCCCTGGCCACGATGTCGATCTCTCCGGCGCGACAGCGCCAGTTGCGCTCGATCACCGCCATACCGGCTTCGGCCAGCAGCCGCGCCGCCAGATCCTCGCCGTACCGCCCGAGTGCCCCCCGTGCGTTCATATCGGCACCACCTCCGGTACCGACTGTGACCCGGCCCGCCGGAAGATGTGGATCTTGGTGGAAAACTCCGCGCATGTGGAAAACCCGGCCACCCACACGGGTGACCGGGTCGTTCCTGCGACGCGCGTATCGGGGGCCCGGCACCGGGCAGCGCGGGATCAGCCTCCCGGAAGTTCCAGATCGCTCTTGTTGAGCTCTTCGATGTTGACGTCCTTGAAGGTCAGCACGCGGACCTGCTTGACGAACCTCGCGGGCCGGTACATGTCCCAGACCCAGGCGTCCGCCATGGACACCTCGAAGAAAACCTCACCCTGGACGGAGTGCACCTGCATCTCGTAGTCGTTCGTGAGGTAGAAGCGCCGTTCGGTCTCGATCACATATTTGAACAGACCGACGACATCGCGGTACTCCCGGTAGAGCTTCAGCTCCATCTCGGTCTCGTACTTCTCGAGGTCCTCGGCGCTCATGGCATGTTTCCCCTTCAGCCGTGCGTGCCCCCCATTGTGCGTCAGCCTCCGGCGCCCTTGGACGATTAGACGATTTCGGGGGCCAGAACCAGCGGATCGCACGGGGGACCCTCGTCGAGGAGCGTGCGGAGCAGCTCGGCGAGTCTGGTCGGGTACACCGTCTCACGCGTCGCGAGCAGTTCGGCGGAAGTCCACCACCTCAGACCGGCGACGCTGCGCAGCTCCAGGTCGGTGAGGCCCTGCGGGGCCGTCGCGGTCCGTGTCGTACGGGCCAGGTAGTACCACTCGTCCTGGTCCCAGCGCCGCCCGTCGAACGGGAAGGAACAGATCCGGGTCCAGAGCAGCGGGCCCAGTGCGATGTCCGTGATCCCGGTCTCCTCCGCCAGTTCGCGGCGGGCCGCCTCCTCCCGGGTCTCCTCGCCCTCCAGGCCCCCGCCCGGGGTGAACCACCAGGTGTCGGCCGGGTCGTCCGGCTCATGGCCGTGGAGCAGCAGGACGCGGTCGTCGGGGTCCAGGAGGACCACCCGGGCGACCCTGCGGGCCCCGGAGGTCATCGGGCCACCCCGGCCGGCGCCCTCCGGCGGGCGAGGCGCGCCGCCACGGGCCCGTACACCGCACCGGCGAGGATCAGCACGACCCCCGCCACGATCGCACCCAGCTGGAAGCGCAGCGGCCCGGCCGCGGACACCCCGCCGGGCAGCTCGGCGAACGAGGAGGGCCGGTCGATCATGCCGTTCATCGGCCAGGCCACCGCGTCCACTCTGGCCCGCACCGCGCTCAGCGGCACGGAGCCCTGGCCGCCGTCCTGGAGGTGGACGCGGGAGTCCAGCGAGGTGGCCCGTTCGTCGCCGAGAAGGAAGATCTGGCCCTCGGGCACGGTGGCCGAGAAGTCCTGCGGCGAGGCCGGGGCCTTCTCGCCGGGGGCGGCCGTGCCCCGGGCGAGGTAGGGCTCGTCGACGGGGGTTCCGTTGACGGTGAGCCGTCCGTCACCGTCGCAGCAGGCCACCTTGTCGCCGCCGATCCCGACGACGCGCTTGACCATCGGTGTGGCGCCCCAGACCTGGTCGGTGAAGACCACCACGTCACCGCGCCGGACGTCGGCGCCGTCTATCCGCTCGGCGAGCACCCGGTCACCGGGCTTCACCGTGGGGGACATCGAATCGGTCGGGACCGTGTACGGCTGGTAGACCACCGCCGCCCAGACGAAACCGCCGAGGAAAAGCACACAGCCGACGGCCACGGCCAGGCCCGACACCATGGCGCCGAGCCGGCCGCGGCCGTCGTCCTTGCTTCCTGTACCGCTCATCCCAGCGCTCCCCCGTCGGAGATCGACAATCGCTGATCCGAGTCGGCACCCTACCCGGCGGTACGCCCGGCGGTCAGCCTCCGGCGGCGCCACAACACGAGGGGCACCGCTCCGGCTACGCCCAGTGCCGCCGGCGCCATCGCGGCGGCCGCGTTCAGACCGGGCTGGTCGAAGGTGTCCGGGACCGGGAGGGTCGCCCAGCGGCCCAGCGGCCAGGCGACGACGACGGCACGGCCGACGACCTCGTCGGTGGAGACCGTGCCCTGCCCCGGGAGCTCCTGGTGGTAGCGCGAGTCCAGGGAGTTCTGCCGGTGGTCGCCCATGACGAAGATCCGGCCGTCCGGCACCTTGATCGGGCCGAAGGGCTTGTCGTTGCACGGGGTGTTCCCCGGGAAGATGAACGACTTCTCGTCCAGGCTCTTCCCGTTGACCGTGACCGGTCCGTTCTCCTTGCACTCCACGGTGTCGCCGCCGACCGCGATGACCCGCTTGATCAGGTCCTTCTCCTCGGAGGACGGCATCAGACCGATGAAGCTCAGGAACTTCTGCACCGCGTTGGGCTCCGGGGTCACGGTGTCCTCCAGCCAGCCGCCCGGGTCGTGGAAGACCACGACCTCGCCGCGCTCCGGCTCCGAGCCGAACCACGGGGTCAGCTTGTCGACCAGCACCCGGTCACCCCGCTGCAGCGTGTTCTGCATGGAGTCCGAGGGGATCGAGAACGCCTGGACCAGGAACGTCTTGATCAGCAGCGCCAGAACCAGCGCGATGCCGACGAGCAGCGGAAGCTCCAGCCAGAAGGAACGTTGCCTCCTGGCCGGCCTGTCGCCGTCGCCCGGGGGGTCGCCCTCACCCTCCGGCGGGACCGCCGCCCCGCCCGCGGGAGACTCGTCGCGCTCCGGCCGGTCCTCGGGTTCGTCGCGTCCGGATCGTGCGCCGACCGCCAAATCCCCCACATCCACTCCTCAGTACGTGCCACTGCCCGCGCCGGATCCGGTGCAGGCCCACCACTCCCATAACGAGCGGGAGTTCCGCAGGGGTCGGGAGCCGGACCATTCCATCGGGATCCGGAGGTGCCACACTATTCGACGGGGCCGCAGCCGCCGCCCGCGATGCGCGCGCGTCCGGGACCCCGCCGAAGGCATCGCGTTGTTCCAGGGTGCTCCAGTGGCCGAACGGCCAGGCGATCACGACGGCCCGCCCCACGACCTCCTCCTCCGAGACGGTGCCCCGGTCGGGTCCGTCGAGGTGGAAGCGGGAGTCGGCCGAGTCGGACCGGTGGTCCCCCATCATGAACAGCCGGCCCGGGGGGACCTTCACCTCGAACGAGATGGTCGAGGGCCGGTCGTCGGGGTGGAGGTACGTCTCGGCCAGCGGTACGCCGTTGACGGTGACCCGGCCGTCCTCGCCGCAGCACTTCACGGTGTCGCCGCCGACCGCGATGACCCGCTTGATCAGGTCCTGCTCGTCGTCGGACGGCAGCAGTCCGATGAACGTCAGCAGTTCGGTGACCTGCTTGACGCCGATCGGCGGGTCCTCCTGCTCCCCGGGGTTCTCCTGCTGGAGCCAGCCTCCGGGGTCCTTGAACACGACGACGTCGCCGCGCTGCGGCTTCGAACCGAACCACGGCGTCAGCTTGTCCACGAGGACCCGGTCGCCGATCCGGATGGTCTGTTCCATCGACCCGGACGGGATGACGAACGCCTGCACCAGGAACGTCTTCAGGACGAGCGCGATCAGCAGCGCCACGACGACGAGGACCGGTATCTCCCGCACCGCGGACCCGCGACGCCTGCGCCGGACCTTCTTGGCCAGCCGGCGGCGTTCCGCCCGGGTGGGCAGGGAGCGCGGCCCGGTGGGCCCGCTGCCGGTCGGCGGGGCCGCGCCGGGGTCGGTTGCGCCGCGCGGACGCCCGCGGTTACCCATGCGCCGCGCCGGGCGCCCGTACGCGGTCGAAGGCGCCGGTCCCCTCCAGCGAACCCGCCCGGGCGGGCGGCCAGCCCAGCCAGTCCACCCGGCCCGTCACCCGCTCGACGGGGACCATCCCGCCGCCCGGCGATCCCAGGTGGTCCCGGGAGTCGCTGGAGCGGCTGCGGTGGTCGCCCATCATCCACAGGGCGCCGGCGGGCACCAGGATGTCGAAGGGCACCCGGGAGGCGGTGTCACCGGGGTACAGGTACGGCTCGTCCACCGTCACGCCGTTGACCGCGAGCCTGCCCCGCGCGTCGCAGCAGACGACGCGGTCGCCGCCCACGCCCACCACCCGCTTCACGAAGTCGGTGTCGGCGGGCTCCGTGAGCCCCAGGGAGGAGGCCGCCCCGCGGACCAGCCCGGTCAGCGGGTTCGCGTCGGGGTCCTCCCGCACGAACGAGCCGGTGCCGTCGAAGACGACCACGTCGCCGCGCTCGGGCCCGTCGCCGGAACGGTAGGCCAGCTTGTTGACGAGAACCCGGTCACCGACCTTCAGCGTGGGCTCCATGGAGCGGCTGGGGATCAGGAACGGCTGGACCACGTAGGAGCTGAACAGCAGCAGGAGGACGGCGGCCACGACCACCCCGGTGAGCACCCGCCGCCAGGACAGGACGGAGACGACACGGTCCCGAACACGCGAAAAGCGCGACCGCTCCCCGGACCCCGCGTCGGGGTCCGGGGAGCGGTCGCGCTCCGAGTGCTGTGCTTGCGTGTCCATCGCGGCCGAAGCTTATCCGGCCATGCTGTGGACGGGTCACCCCCAGGGGGATGACCGGGCGACAGCTCAGTTGTCGCGCTTCTCCTTGATCTTCGCGGCCTTGCCGCGCAGCTCACGGAGGAAGTACAGCTTGGCGCGGCGGACGTCACCGCGGGTGACGAGCTCGATCTTCTCGAAGATCGGGCTGTGCACCGGGAAGGTGCGCTCGACGCCGACGCTGAAGGAGACCTTGCGGACCGTGAAGGTCTCGCTGACGCCCGAGCCCTGGCGGCGGATGACAACACCCTTGAACTGCTGGATACGGGAGCGGTTGCCCTCGATCACGCGCACGTGGACGTTGACGGTGTCACCGGGGCGGAACGCCGGGACGTCCGAACGGAGGGTGGCGGCGTTGACGCCATCGAGCAGGGAAGCCATGGTTTCTGCTTTCTTCGCCGATGCCACAGGTCATCGACGGGATATCGAGAGGAGTTCGGAGTGCTGATCGCGTCGGGCGGGCGTCTTTCCCCCTGTGGCAGGGGCGCACACCGGACGTACAGCAGCGGCCTATTCTTCCACGGCGGTGGGCCTGCGCCAAAATCGGCCGCCGGGCTCCGGTGCGAAGCCGAGGATGGAGAGGATCTCGCGGTCCTTCTTGTCGAAGGCGCTCGCCTCGCACCGCTCGATCAGATCGGGCCGGTTGAGGGCGGTCCGGGCGAAGGCCTGGTCGCGCCGCCAGCGGGCGATCTTCCCGTGGTGACCGCTGAGCAGGACGTCCGGGATGGCGCGGCCGCGCCACTCGGGCGGCTTGGTGAAGACCGGGCCCTCCAGGAGGTTGGCCATGGCGCCGGGGGCGAAGGAGTCGTCCCGGTGGGACTCGGCGTTGCCGAGGACGCCCGGCAGCAGCCGGGCCACGGCCTCGGTGATCACCAGGACGGCCGCTTCCCCGCCGGCCAGCACGTAGTCCCCGATGGAGACCTCGACGACCCGCAGCCGGGTGGCGTACTCGTCGATCACCCGGCGGTCGATGCCCTCGTACCGTGCCGGGGTGAAGAGGAGCCACGGCTCGGTGGAGAGTTCGACGGCCAGTTCCTGGGTGAACGGCCGGCCGCTGGGCGTGGGCACGACGAGCACCGGGGAGTGCGCCCCGGCCTCGTAGCCGTCGGCCAGGGACGTGTCGAGCGCCTCGCCCCACGGCTCGGTCTTCATGACCATGCCCGGCCCGCCGCCGTAAGGGGTGTCGTCGACCGTGTTGTGCCGGTCGTACGTCCACTCCCGCAGGTCGTGGACGTGGACGTCCAGCACGCCGCGGGCGCGGGCCTTGCCGACGAGGGAGACGTTCAGCGGTTCCAGGTACTCCGGGAAGATCGTGACGACGTCGAGCCGCATCAGGCGTCGCCCTTCGGCGCCTCGGCCTCGTCACCCGAGGCCGCTTCGCCGGTCTCCTCGTCGCGGGAGGAGGCGACCACGGCCTCGCTCTCGTCGATCAGGCCGGGCGGCGGGGTGATCACCGCGCGCTGCTCCTCCAGGTCGATCTCGGTGACGATCTCCTCCACGAAGGGGATCATCACCTCGCTGCCGTCGGGGCGCTCCACGATGAACAGGTCCTGCGAGGGCAGGTGCGAGATCTCGGTGATCCGGCCGATCCCGGTGCCGTCGGCGAGCACCACGTCGAGGTCGATCAGCTGGTGGTCGTAGAACTCGTCCTCCTCCTCGGGCAGTTCGTCCGGGTCCACCTCGGCGATCAGGAGGGTGTTACGGAGGGCCTCGGCGCCGGTGCGGTCGCGTACGCCCTCGAAGCGCAGCAGGAGCCTGCCGCTGTGGACCCGGCCCGCCTCGACCGTCAGCGGGCCCGTCGCCGCCGGTTCGGTGGCCAGGACGGCGCCGGGGCCGAGCCGCAGCTCCGGCTCGTCCGTTCGTACCTCGACGGTGACCTCGCCCTTGATGCCGTGGGCGCGGCCGATCCGCGCGACTACCAACTGCACGCTGTTCTCCGATTGGTGGGTGGGGGACGTCGGCCGGTCACGGAAACGTCCGGAAGGCCCGGGTGGCCGACGACAAAGGCCGGGGACGGCCCGAAGGCCCTCCCCGGCCCTGGCCGGTGTTCAACTCGCTGATCAGCGAACCTGGTCCACATCGACGAGGTCGACGCGGATCCCACGGCCGCCGATGGCACCCACGACCGTGCGCAGGGCGCGAGCGGTGCGGCCGTTGCGGCCGATCACCTTGCCGAGGTCGTCGGGGTGGACCCGGACCTCCAGCACGCGCCCGCGACGCAGGGTGCGCTCGGCAACCTGTACGTCGTCGGGGTTGTCGACGATGCCCTTCACGAGGTGCTCGAGAGCCTCCTCGAGCATGCTCAGGCCTCGGTCGACTCGGTGGACGCGGAGGCCTCGGCCGCCTCGTCCGCCTTCTTGTCGGACTTCTTGGCCTTGGGCGTGATGGCCTCGCCCTTGGCCTCGTCACCGTCCGAGGACAGCGCCTCGAACAGCGCGCGCTTGTCAGCCTTGGGCTCCGGCTGCAGCAGCGGCGCGGGGGCCGGGAGGCCCTTGTGGGCCTGCCAGTCACCGGTGAGCTTCAGGATCGCGAGGACCGGCTCGGTCGGCTGGGCGCCGACGGACAGCCAGTACTGCGCACGCTCCGAGTTGACCTCGATGCGCGAGGGGTTCTGCACCGGGTGGTACAGGCCGATCTCCTCGATGGCCCGGCCGTCACGGCGGGTACGGGAGTCGGCGACGACGATGCGGTAGTGAGGCGAACGGATCTTGCCCAGACGCTTCAGCTTGATCTTGACTGCCACGGAAGTGGTGTCTCCTGGTCTCAGACGTGGTTGGGCACAACGTGATGCCACGTGGGGTTGCGGTACTCGGAGTGCCCGATGGACGCGTCAGCCGGAGGAGAGAGGGGTCCTGTGCGACTGTCGAGTACAGCTAGCCATTGTGCCACACCACATCGGCTCACCCCACCGCGACCGCCGCTTCCGGAATCCGGAACGGCTTGCCGCAGCCGCCGCAGACGATCGGCGCCTGCGCCAGGACCGACGGGACGACGCGGACGTTGCGTCCGCAGTCGCAGACGGCCTTGACCCGCACGCCGCCCCCGGAGGAACCGTGCCGGGCGGCAGGTCCGCGGAAGGAGCGCTTGGTGTCGGCGGCGGTGGCGACGGTGTGCGCCTTGAGGGCGCGCTGCAGCCGTTCGGTGGTCGGACGGTACCGGCGCTTGGCTTCCGGATTCAGCGTGACCAGCGAGAATCCGCTGCTGGGGTGGGGTTCCTCGGCATGGTCGAGGCCCAGCTCCTCGGCGATCGCGAGGAAGCGTCGGTTGTGGTAGCGGCCGGCGCGGGAGGTGTCTCGGACTCCTCTCGCGGCGGCGATGCCGTGGACTGCCTCATGGAGCAGTCGCTCGAAGGAGAGCTCGGCGCCACAGGCGGACGAGGACTCTCCGATCAGGGACTCGGGCGCGGCAAGATCGGGCAGCTCGGGGTGGTACCGCTGAATGTCGGCCCACGCCTGTGCCAGCTCTGCGGCAAGTACAGGTGGTGTCGTGCTCACGTCGTGACAACGAGCCCGAGGGCCCCGGTGTTCCTATTCCGGGGCATCCCAAATAATTTGCACGTACCAGTCAGTTGCCCTTGATGCGTCCGGACGCGGGCGGGTGCGCAGAACTGCGGAGAAGACGCACAGCTCACACCAAGGTGGTGCACAGGGCGCGGGGCGCACGGCGGCGCGGACGCGAGGTGCGCGGGCGGCCGGGGCTCCTGACGAATCCGCCCGCGAGACTACCCGTCCCACCGTTCGACGTGCCCGGCGCGGGGTGTCGGGTAAGACTGGTCGGAGAGCAGACGTGGGACGGGGCGCACGAACGGGGCACGCAAGCACTGCTCCACACCCTCTGGACGGAACGGCGGATGCGCAGTTCTCTGGCTACGGGGTGCGGAACACACGCACACGGGGGACGTCCACTCGGCATGACCGACCTCTTGGCGGATTGGGGCACTTTCCATGACACCCACGCTCGTCCGGAACCAGCCGGCCTCCGATGCCTCCGCGCCGGCGGACGCCGGTACCCGCGCACGCGACTGGGCCGAGATCCAGGAACGCATGCTCGCGCCGCTGTACGAGGCGGTGTACGACCGGATGGAGGTCGGGGCCGCCACCCGGATGCTGTCCCTCGGCTGTGGCTCCGGCCTGGCGATGCTCGGCGCGGCGGCCCGGGGAGCGCACGTCACGGGTGTGGACTCCGATCGTGAGCGCCTGGCGCTGGCCCGGGCCCGGCTGCTGTCCGACGCCGACTGGGACGGAACGCCCGCGCACTCCCCGCGTCCGGCGCGCCCTCGGGCCCGGCTGCTGGAGGACGGGCAGCCCGCGCCGGCCGGGGCGGACGGCGCCCCGTACGACCTGATCACAGTCTTCGAGCCGATCGGCTGCGCGGCCGGGGACTCCGAGGGGCTGGTGCCGGCGCTGCGGTCGGCCGTGCCGCTGGCGGTCAGGGGCGCCTCGGTGGTGCTGACGGGATGGGGTCCGCCGGAGCGCTGCGCCACGGCAGCGGTGCTGCGGGTGGCCGCCCGGCTGGCGGAGTCCGCGCGTCCGCCGCGTACCGACCCGGGCAGGTGGCGGCCGACGCTGCGGGACGATCTGGAGGACGTGGCGGCGCGGGCCGGGCTGAAGCCGGACGGTTCGGGGCGGGTGTCCTGCCCGTTCGGCTACGCGGACGTGAACAGCGCGGTGCGCGGTCTGCTGTCCACGGGTCTCTTCGACGCCGCCGTCCGGGCCACGGACCGCTCCCAGGTGGAGAAGGAGGTCGCGGAGGCCCTGCATCCGTACCGGCGGCAGGACGGCACGGTGTGGATGCCGAACGTCTTCCGCTATCTGGTCTGTGTGACCTGAGCGGGCGCGCTTCCGGACACGCGTAAGGGGCGCCCTTGAGAGAGGGCGCCCCTTACGCGTGGTGCTCGGTTCGCGCTACATGAACTTCTTGAACTCGTCCGGGAGCTCGAAGTTCTTGCCGTCCTGTGCGGGCAGGCCGAGCGCGCCGCCGCCCTGGGCGGCCTGCTCGCGGCGCTCCGCGGCGGCGGCCTCCTCGGCCTTGCGCTTCATGGGGTTGCCGCTCTTGCGCTTGCCCTTGGCCTGCTTGACCTGCTTCTTCTGCCGACCGGGGCCACCGCCCATGCCGGGCATCCCCGGCATCCCGGGCATGCCGCCGCCCTGGGCCATCTTCGACATCATCTTGCGGGCCTCGAAGAAGCGCTCCACCAGGCTCTTGACCGCGGAGACCTCGACGCCCGAACCCTTGGCGATACGGGCCCGGCGGGAGCCGTTGATGATCGTCGGCTCGGCGCGCTCCTTGGGCGTCATCGACTTGATGATCGCGGCGGTGCGGTCGATGTCGCGCTCGTCGATGTTGTTGATCTGGTCCTTGATCTGCCCCATGCCGGGCAGCATCCCGAGCAGCTTGGAGATGGAGCCCATCTTGCGGACCTGCTCCATCTGGGCCAGGAAGTCGTCGAGGGTGAAGTCCTTCCCACCCTTGCTCGACTGGAGCTTCGAGGCCATTTTGGCGGCCTCTTCCTGGCTGAACGTCTTCTCCGCCTGCTCGATCAGGGTGAGCAGGTCACCCATGTCGAGGATGCGGGAGGCCATCCGGTCCGGGTGGAACGCGTCGAAGTCCTCCAGCTTCTCGCCGTTCGACGCGAACATGATCTGCTTGCCCGTGACGTGGGCGATCGACAGGGCCGCGCCACCGCGGGCGTCGCCGTCGAGCTTGGAGAGCACCACGCCGTCGAAGCCGACGCCGTCGCGGAAGGCCTCGGCGGTGTTGACCGCGTCCTGGCCGATCATCGCGTCGACGACGAAGAGGATCTCGTCGGGGCTGACGGCGTCGCGGATGTCCGCGGCCTGCCGCATCAGCTCCTGGTCGATGCCGAGGCGGCCGGCGGTGTCGACGATCACGATGTCGTGGACCTTGGCCTTGGCGAACTCGATGGAGTCCTTGGCGACCTGGACCGGGTCGCCGACGCCGTTGCCCGGCTCGGGGGCGTACACCGCGACGCCGGCGCGCTCGGCGACGACGCTCAGCTGGTTGACGGCGTTGGGGCGCTGGAGGTCACAGGCGACGAGCAGCGGCGAGTGGCCCTGGCCCTTGAGCCAGAGGCCGAGCTTTCCGGCGAGCGTCGTCTTACCGGCGCCCTGGAGGCCGGCGAGCATGATCACGGTGGGCGCGGTCTTGGCGAACCGCAGCCGCCGGGTCTCGCCGCCGAGGATGGCGACGAGCTCCTCGTTGACGATCTTGACGACCTGCTGGGCGGGGTTCAGCGCCTGGGAGACCTCGACGCCGCGCGCCCGCTCCTTGACGTTGGCGATGAAGGCCCGGACCACGGGCAGGGCGACGTCGGCTTCGAGCAGAGCGATACGGATCTCGCGTGCCGTGGCGTCGATGTCCGCCTCGGACAAGCGGCCCTTGCCCCTGAGGTTCTTGAAGGTCGCGCTAAGGCGGTCGGAGAGAGTATCGAACACGGCGCTCGTCGGTCCTCAGGGTCGGGGTCAGGGGCTGGTCAATCGCCCTCCAGGGTATCGGTCCCCCGGGGAACGCCAAGCCCTCGCCCGGATACGGAGCCGGGCGAGGGCTTCGGTGGACTGTTCCGCGGGTCAGCCGAGCGCCTTCTCGACCTCCCCGGCGACCTCCGCGGCCCGGCCCGGGGACAGCGGCTCGCCGTCGGCCCCGGTGACGTAGAAGGCGTCCACGGCGTTGGCGCCGAGGGTGGAGACATGGGCGCTCCGCACCCGTACGGCACTTCCTTCCAGGGCGTTGCCGATCCGGTGCAGCAGGCCCGGGGCGTCCTGGGCGCGGACCTCGATGACCGTGGCCCGCCGGGAGCCCGCGGCGGCCACGGTGACCCGGGGCGGCGGGGCCTTGACGCCCCGCCTGCGCGGATAGGCGGCCTCGCGCTCGGCGAGGCGGGCCCGGATGTCCAGGGAGCCCTCCAGGGCGCGTACGAGGTCGGCGCGGAGGCGGGCGGCCTCCGGGAGCGATCCGTACTCGGCGGCGACCCGCCAGCTGAGCAGCAGCAGGTCCGCCTTCTCCCCCACCTCGTTGGGCAGCTCCACCGCGCGCAGGTCGGCGGCGCGCACGGTGAGGCGGTGCAGGGCGAGGACTCCGGCTGCGGCGGGCAGGACGCCGGGGCGGTCGGGCAGGGCGATGAGGAGTTCGACGCCGACGGGTTCCACTTCGCCGTCGCCGGCGGGCTCCTCGGGCTGGGTGTGCAGGGCGAGGACGGGTTCGCCGGTGCGCAGGGCCTCGATGGCGAGGCGTTCGTGCTCGGCGCTGGGGGCCTCGTCGTCGGGCTCGTCGGGGAACTCCCCGGCGAGCACGGCTCCGACCCGTTTGACCAGGTCGGTGACGAGGGAGGCCCGCCAGGCGGACCAGGCGGCGGGGCCGGTGGCGAGCGCGTCGGCCTCGGTCAGGGCGTGCAGCAGTTCCAGGGTGGAGGTGGTGGAGACGGCTTCGGCCACCGACCGCACGGTGGCGGGGTCGTCGAGGTCGCGCCGGGTGGCGGTCTCGACGAGCAGCAGATGGTGGCGTACGAGGGTGGCGATGACGCCGACGTCGTGCTTGTCGAAGCCGATCCGGGTGGCCATGTCCCGGGCGATGACCTCGCCGGCCACGGAGTGGTCGCCGGGCCAGCCCTTGCCGATGTCGTGCAGGAGGGCCGCGACCAGGAGGAGGTCGGGGCGCTGGACGCGCCGGGTGAGGAGGGAGGCTCGGACGGCGGTCTCCACGAGGTGCCGGTCGACGGTCCAGGTGTGGACGGCGTTGCGCTGGGGGCGGCAGTGGACGCGTTCCCAGTCGGGCAGCAGCCGGGTGATGATCCCTTCCGCTTCTAGTGCCTCCCAGACCCCGACGGTGGCCTCTCCCGCGCCGAGGAGGGTGACGAGTTCCTCGCGTGCCTCGGGGGGCCACGGGACGGGCAGCGGCCGGGCGGTGGCCGCCAGGTGGCGGACGAGGTGGCGGGAGAGCGGGAGTCCGGCCTCGGCGGCGGCAGCGGCGGCGCGCAGGGTGAGGACCGGGTCGCGTTCGGGGCGGGCGGCGCGGGCGAGGACCACTTCGCCGTCCGCGTCCACCACGCCGTCCGCGAGCGGGGTGCGCTCGGGGGCGGTCCTGGCGCCGAGCCCGCCGCTGAGCAGGGCGCGCAGCCTCGGGCGGGCGGAGCGGGCGCGCAGCACCCGGTTGACCTCGCGCCAGGTGACGTCGGTGGCGTAGGAGACGGTGCGGGCGGCCTCGTAGACCTGGCGCAGCAGTACGTCGGCGTCGAGGAGGCCGAGGGCCCGGGCGACCTGGTCCTGTTCCTGGAGGGCGAGGCGGTCGGTGGCGCGCCCGGTGGTGAGGTGCAGGGCGTCGCGGGCGTCCAGGAGGGTGCGGCGGGCCCGGTCGAGGCCTTCGCGGGGGGCGTCGGCGACCCAGGAGGCGGCGACCGCGCGCAGGGCGGTGGCGTCGCGGAGGCCGCCGCGGGCCTCCTTGAGGTCGGGTTCCAGGAGGAACTGGAGCTCGCCCGTCCGCTCCGCGCGCTCCTGGCAGAGCTCGTGGAGGGCGGGGAGGCGTTTGGGGGCCTGGTTGCGCCAGTCGGCGAGGACCGCGGTGCGCAGGGAGGCGACGAGCCCGAGGTCCCCCGCGACCGGGCGGGCGTCCAGCAGGCCGAGCTGGACCTTGAGGTCCTCGCCCGCGGTCTTCCGGGCCTCGCCGGGGGTGCGTACGGAGTGGTCGAGGGCCAGGCCCAGGTCCCAGACCGGGTACCAGAGGGCGTCGGCGAGGGCTCCGAGGGCCGCCGCGTCGGCGCTGCCGTCGTGCAGGAGGAGCAGGTCGAGGTCGCTGCGCGGGGAGAGCTCGCCGCGGCCGTAGCCGCCGACGGCGACGAGGGCGGCGCCGCGCACCCCGGCGCGGGTCGCGGCGGCGGTGAACAGGCCGGTGAGCCAGTCGTCGGTGAGGCCGGCGAGGGCCGCACGGCGCGGCGGCCCGGACCGCGCCTCCTGCTGGAGGAGGCGCAGCCGGGCCGCCGCGTAGCCGCTGGGTCCCGAGCCTTCGGTTTTGGTGGTCACTTCGGTACGCGTCACCCGGCTGCCTTCCGTTCGTGGGCCGTCGGTCAGAGGGCGTCCGGGCCGCGCTCGCCGGTCCGGACGCGGACGGCGGTCTCGACCGGGACGCTCCAGACCTTCCCGTCACCGATCTTGCCGGTACGGGCGGCCTTGACGACGACCTCGATGAGCTGTTCGGCGTCCTCGTCCTCGACGAGGACCTCGATGCGGATCTTGGGGACCAGGTCGACGGTGTACTCGGCGCCCCGGTAGACCTCGGTGTGGCCGCGCTGACGCCCGTAACCGCTGGCTTCCGTGACGGTGAGCCCCTGGACGCCGAAGGCCTGGAGGGCCTCCTTGATCTCGTCCAGCCGGTGGGGCTTCACGACCGCGGTGATGAGCTTCATGCGTCCACCTTCTTTGCCTTCGGTGCTGCCGTCGGGGCCGTCGCGGGGGCGGTGGTGCGGGAGACCGTGCCGCCGCCGGCGCCGCTGAAGTCGTACGCCGTCTCGGCGTGCTCGACCTGGTCGATGCCGGAGATCTCGTCGTCCTCGGAGACCCGCATCCCGATGGTCCGGTCGAGCAGGAGGGCGATGAGGGCGGAGACGACCAGAGAGTACGCGAGGACGGCGACGACGCCGATGGCCTGCTTGCCGAGCTGTTCGAGGCCGCCGCCGTAGAAGAGGCCCTTGGCGTCGGACTGGACGCCGCCGGTGGCGAAGAAGCCGACCAGGATGGAGCCGATGATGCCGCCGACGAGGTGGACGCCGACGACGTCGAGGGAGTCGTCGTAGCCGAACCTGTACTTCAGGCCGACCGCCATGGCGCACAGGACACCCGCGATGACGCCGATCGCGATCGCGCCGAGCGGGGAGACGGAGCCGCCCGCCGGGGTGATGGCGACGAGTCCGGCGACCGCGCCGGAGGCGGCGCCGAGCGTGGTGAAGGAGCCGTGGCGCAGCTTCTCGTAGGCGAGCCAGCCGAGGACGGCCGCGGCGGTGGCGACCTGGGTGTTCAGGAACATGACCGCGCCGACGCCGTCGTCGTTGCCGAGCCAGGACCCGGCGTTGAAGCCGAACCAGCCGAACCACAGGAGGGCCGCGCCGAGCATGACGAGCGGCAGGCTGTGCGGCCGCATCGGGTCCTTCTTGAAGCCGACGCGCTTGCCGATGACCAGGATGACGCCGAGGGCGGCGGCACCGGCGTTGATGTGGACGGCCGTACCGCCGGCGAAGTCGATGACGCCCATCTCGAAGAGCCAGCCGCCGGCGCCCCAGACCCAGTGGGCGACGGGGAAGTAGACGACGGTGACCCACAGGACGATGAACACCGCCCAGGCGGTGAACTTCACCCGGTCGGCGAGGGCGCCGCTGATCAGGGCCGGGGTGAGGACGGCGAACATCAGCTGGAAGACGGCGAAGACGTAGACCGGGATGGTGTAGCCGTCCCAGAGTTCGGTGACGCCGATGTCGCCGAGGCCGACGTAGTCGGAGCTCCAGCCGATGACCGAGCCGACGTCGGTGCCGAAGGCGAGGCTGAATCCGTAGAGCACCCACAGGACCGTGACGATCCCGAGGCTGATGAAGCTCATCATCAGCATGTTGAGGGTGCTCTTGACGCGGACCATGCCTCCGTAGAAGAAGGCCAGGCCGGGGGTCATCAGCATCACCAGGGCCGAGCAGATGAGCATGAACCCGGTGTTGGCGGCAGACAGCTCGGGGGCGTCTGCGGCAAGCGTCGTGATGCCTGGGGGCATCGGCGTCTCCTCGTCGTCGGTGCGGCCGCGGCGTGCGGGGGAATGCTGCGGAACCACGGGGAAGGTGCGGGACGGCCGGGTGGGTCGGTGCGGCCGGTTATGAGCCATGAGACTGACCGAGCGCCGTTTCCGGGGATGCCGCACGATGTTTCGCGAGCGTGACGAAGCGGGACGGCGTGTTACGGCGACATGAATGCGCGGTGGCACGTCCGGTGCCCTGCCCGGGTCTTTCGCCCGGCCCGATCCGGACGGGGGCCCCTGGGCCGCGGCGGGGGCCGCATACGGTGCGGTGGAACCGCCCGGGAGGCCGGGGAAACACGAAACCGGCCACGGCGGCCCTCCGGGTGACCAGGCGATGGGGGAGCCGAGTCGGGCTGTACGGAGGGCGCCGCGGCCGGGGCCGGGGTGCCGGTCAGACCGCTTCGGCGGTCTCCGGCAGCTGCTCGTGGAGCAGCTCGGTGAGCCGGGCCACGTCGGCGACGTCGCCGAAGTCCCGGGCAGCGGTGTCGACGGTCTTGCGCAGGCGGGTGTTCACCCGCTCGGAGCGGACCTTCTTGGCGATCTTCAGCGCGCGGGCGGCGAGCACGGTGGACTGTTCGGGCTCGCGCTGGAGCAGGTGGACGGTGGCCATGCCGATGAGGTTGAGCGCGTAGGAGCGCTGGTGCTCGTCGTCCTCGCCGAACAGCTCGACGGCCTTGTCCATGACGGGCTGGGCGAGCGAGGCGTACGTGGGGCTGCGGCCGGCGACGTAGGCCAGGTCCCGGTAGGAGTGGGCGTTCTCCCCGTTCAGCTCGGCCTCGGAGAAGAAGCGGATCCAGTCGGGCTCCGGCTCGCCGTCCAGACCCGCGTCCAGGAAGGTGTCCTCGGCCATCCGGACGGCCCGCTTGCACTTGCTGGGCTGGCCCATGTTGGCGTAGGCGCGCGCCTCCATCGCATACAGCATCGCCTGCGTGCGGGAGGTGGCGCAGTCGCGGCTGCCGTACTGCGCGAGGTGGATCAGCTCCAGGGCGTCGTCGGGGCGGCCCAGGTGGATCATCTGGCGGCTCATGCTGGACAGGATGTAGCTGCCGAGCGGCTTGTCCCCCGCCTCCTTGGCGGCGTGCAGGGCGAGCACGAAGTACTTCTGGGCGGTGGGCTGGAGGCCGACGTCGTAGCTCATCCAGCCCGCCAGCTCGGCCAGTTCGGCGGCGCAGCGGAAGAGGCGCTGGGCGGTGGGCCCCGGCTGGGGCTCCTGGAGCAGGTCGGTGACCTCGTGCAGCTGCCCGACGACGGCCTTGCGGCGCAGTCCGCCGCCGCACTGGGCGTCCCACTGCCGGAACATCGCGGTGGTGGACTCCAGCAGGTCCAGCTCGGGCCGGGAGAGCCGGGAGGGGCGGTGGGCGGCGGCCTGGGGCTCCGGCTCGCCGGGGCTCCGGGCGGGCACGGGCACCAGCCAGCGCTGCATCGGCTCGATGAGGGCGGGCCCCGCGGCCAGCGCCAGCGAGCTGCCGAGGAAGCCGCGCCGGGCGAGCATCAGGTCGCTGCGGGAGAACTCGCTGAGCAGGGCGACGGTCTGGGGTCCGGCCCAGGGCAGGTCGACCCCGGCCACCGAGGGTGACTGGTGGGCGGTGCGCAGTCCGAGCTGTTCGATGGCGACGACGGTGCCGAAGCGCTCCGAGAACAGCTCGGAGAGGATGCGCGGGATCGGCTCGCGCGGCTGTTCCCCGTCGAGCCAGCGGCGCACCCGGGAGGTGTCGGTGCTGATGTGGAGGGCGCCCATCTGCCGTGCCCGCCGGTTCACCTGACGCGCCAGCTCGCCCTTGGACCAGCCACTGCGCACGAACCACGACCCCAACTGCCCGTTGGGCCGCTTCCCGGCATCCGTGTCGCCTGCGCCGCTGCCACTCACTGGAACGCCCCCATCCCGCCGATACCTCTCCGCGCGAACCATTATCAGAATGCCGTGCATCAGTGCTGCCCGTAAGGGAGTTGAGACCTCATCAACCTCACGGGAACTTCACCGAACATCACCGAACAGGAAATCGGGTTGCCCGCGGCATACCCGAGGGTGCACATACTTCCAGGGTTCGTGTACCGACGGTAATCCTACGATCACCCCTCCCGCGAGGGGGATTGAGGAAACGCCACCATTCGCCACCCCTTCGAATGAACCCGACTGCCGCTGAGCGCGCTTGACTTGAGCCACCAGGACCGAGAGCGAGCGGATGGACGCACTCGGGGGCGCGCACTCCGTGGCGCGCTCCCTTTCGCACTACCGCGCACGCCACTCGATCGAGTTTCAGCGACGGAGGGTTACCCGAGCGACGCGGGTCGTAACCACCGACGAGCCGGACCCGTTGGAGGGGGCATGGGCTTCACGATCGGCGGCATCCGGGAGATGCGATCCGGGGCGCGGCGACGCCACCGCGGCGCCGCGGGTACGGCGGTGGGCGAGTACACGGGTCTGTGGGGCTGGGCGGTGACGCCCGGAGCACGGGCCGAGGCCGGCTCCTGCTCGTGCGGCGAGCCGGCCTGCCCGGCCCCGGGGGCCCATCCACTGGACTTCGCCCGGGAGGTCCCGGCGGGCACCGGCCTGGACCGAGCGTCGGACGCCTGGGCCGAGACTCCGGGAGCGGCGATGCTGCTGCCCGTGGGCCGCGCCTTCGACGTCCTGGAGGTCGCGGAGCAGGTGGGCCGGCGCGCCCTGGTCCGGATGGAGCGGATGGGGCTGCCGTCGGGGCCGGTCGCGGTGACGCCGACCGGCCGGGCCCAGTTCCTGGTCGCCCCCGGGGCCGCCGCCGAGCTGCCCGCGCTGCTCTACCGGATGGGCTGGGACGACGCGGGCCTCGATCTGCGCGCCTACGGCCCGGGGACCCACATCACCGCCCCGCCCTCCGACCTCGGCGGCCTGGGCCCGGTCCGCTGGCTGCGGCCCCCGCTGCTGGACACGGCGGCCGCTCCCCCGCGGGCGCGGCTGCTGCTGGGGACACTGGCGTACGTCTGCCACCGCTCGTAACACCCGGGCGGCGGGCCGCTCACGGACCCGGGCGGCACGCCCCCCGGGCGGGCACGGGAACGGCGGACGGGCGGGAACGGCGGACGGGCGGCAGGCTCCCCGTTGGAGCCGCCGCCCGTCCGCCGTACCGGATGCGAGGTGGGTCAGTCGCCGATCAGCGCGTCCACGAAGGCGCCCGGCTCGAACGGGGCCAGGTCGTCCGCTCCCTCGCCGAGGCCGATCAGCTTCACCGGCACGCCCAGCTCGCGCTGGACCGCGATGACGATGCCGCCCTTGGCGGTGCCGTCCAGCTTGGTCAGGACGATGCCGGTGATGTCCACGACCTCCGCGAACACCCGGGCCTGGACGAGGCCGTTCTGTCCGGTGGTGGCGTCGAGGACGAGCAGGATCTCGTCCAGCGGGCCGTGCTTCTCCACGACGCGCTTGACCTTGCCGAGCTCGTCCATGAGGCCGGTCTTGGTGTGCAGCCGGCCGGCGGTGTCGATGAGCACGACGTCCGCGCCCTCGGCGATGCCCTCCTTGACCGCGTCGTAGGCGATCGACGCCGGGTCGCCGCCCTCGGGTCCCCGGACCGTACGGGCGCCGACCCGCTCGCCCCAGGTCTGGAGCTGGTCGGCGGCGGCGGCGCGGAAGGTGTCGGCCGCGCCGAGCACCACACTGCGGCCGTCCGCGACGAGCACCCGGGCCAGCTTGCCGGTGGTGGTGGTCTTGCCGGTGCCGTTGACGCCGACGACCATGACGACGCCGGGGGTCTCGGCGCCGCCCTCGGTCTTGACCTCGCGGTCGAAGTCCGGGCCGAGCAGGGTGATCAGCTCCTCGCGGAGCAGGGTGCGCAGTTCCTCGGGGGTGCGGGTGCCGAGCACCCGGACGCGCTCACGGAGCCGCTCGACCAGTTCCTGGGTGGGGGCGACGCCGACGTCGGCGGTGAGGAGGGTGTCCTCGATCTCCTCCCAGGTGTCCTCGTCGAGGTTGTCCCGGGAGAGCAGGGTGAGCAGCCCCTTGCCCAGTGAGTTCTGCGAGCGGGCGAGCCGGGCCCGCAGGCGGACGAGCCGGCCGGCCGTGGGTTCGGGGACCTCCAGCGCGGGGGCCTCGGGGGCCTCGGCGACCGGGGCCTCCTCCGCGGGCGCGGTGGCGTCCGGCAGGCCGACTTCGTCGATGGTGCGCCGCGCTTCGTCGCGCGGCGTCTCGGCCTCCTCGCCGACCTGCGGTTCGGCGGGAGGGGTGATGGTCGGCGCGCTCGGCGGCGGGGGCGGCAGCTTCTTCTTGCGGCTGCCGACCACGAGCCCGCCGACCAGGCCGACAGCGACCAGGGCGATGACTACAGCGAGGATGACGATTTCGACGAGTTCCATAACCCGTCCAGTATCGGCCACGGCCGTGCCGCGGGCGCGGCCCCTGCTGACCCCCGGCGATCCATCAGGGCCATATGCACCTTTTGGCGGTAATGCGAACGCCTACCCCTACACTTCTGACGCCTCGTCAGCTATGGTGCCGCCGCCTGCCCGCCTCGGCGAAGGGACGCCTCGGATGGCCTTCACAGTGGTCCGGTTCAATCTCGTCGATCCAGCAGCCACGCCCGTATCGCTCTCGGCCCGCTATCGCGCCGCCCTGGAGATGGCTGCGTACGCGGACGAGCACGGCGTCGACACGGTGCAGACCGAGGAGCACCACGGCGTGGCGAACTCCTGGCTGCCCTCCCCGTTCGCCTTCGCCGGAGCGGTCTTCGGCGCCACCCGCCGGATCGCGGTGACCGTCTCGGCGATCATCGGCCCGCTGCACGATCCGCTGCGTCTCGCGGAGGACATCGCGGTGCTGGACCTGCTGAGCGCGGGGCGGCTGGTGACCGTCGCGGGGATCGGCTACCGCCCCGAGGAGTACGAGCGGGCCGGGGTCGAGTGGCGGCGGCGCGGCAGGCTCCAGGACGAGCTGCTGGAGACGCTGCTGTCGGCGTGGACCGGGGAGCCGTTCCCGTACCGGGGGCGTACGGTTCGCGTCACCCCACGCCCCTACACGCGCCCCCACCCGATGCTGCTGGTCGGCGGCAGCTCGCGGGCGGCGGCGCGGCGTGCGGCCCGGCTGGGGCTGCCGCTGTTCCCGAGCGCGCACCTGCCGGAGCTGGAGGCGTACTACCAGGAGCAGCGGGCGGCCCACGGGACCGAGGGCTTCTGCATGATGCCCGCGGCCGAGACGCCGCTGCTGCACGTGTCGGAGGATCCGGACCGCACGTGGGCGGAGTACGGCGAGCACTTCCTGCACGAGGCGCGGACGTACGCCTCGTGGCAGTCCGAGGACATCCGCTCGGCGGTGCGGTCGGCGGCGACGACGGTGGCGGAGCTGCGCGAGGAGGGGGTGTACCGGATTCTCACGCCGGACGAGCTGGCCGGGCTGGAGGCGGACTCGCTGGTGCTGCATCCGCTGTGCGGCGGGATGCCGGTGGCGGAGGGATGGCGCAGCCTGCGGCTGTTCTGCGAGGCGGTGGCCCCGAAGAAGCCGGACGCCCCGGCCCGGGGGCGGGCCGGGGCGTCCGCATGAGAAGGAGAGGGGCGGCGGGGGGCCGGACGCCCCCTACCCCATCTCCTCCAACGCCTTGCCCTTGGTCTCCTTCACGAACTTGAGCACGAAGGGGATCGAGAGCACGGCGAAGCAGGCGTAGATGATGTACGTCCCCGAGAGGTTCCAGTCGGCCAGGCTCGGGAAGCTGGCGGTGATCGCCCAGTTGGCGATCCACTGCGCGAACACGGCGACGCCGAGGGCGGCGGCGCGCAGGCGGTTCGGGAACATCTCCCCCAGGAAGACCCAGACGACGACACCCCACGACAGGGCGAAGAAGAGCACGAAGACGTGGGCGGCGACCAGGGCCGTGGCGCCCTGGGCGGTGGGGAGCTTGCCGTCGACCAGGTCGGCGGAGAAGGCCCAGGCCTCGACGGCGAGCGCGACCGCCATACCGATGGAGCCGACGAGGGCGAGCGGCCTGCGGCCCACCCGGTCGACCAGCACCATCGCGATCACCGTGCCGATGATGTTGATGATCGAGGTGGTGAACGAGTAGAAGAACGAGTCGGTCGGGTCGATGCCGACGGACTGCCACAGCGTCGCCGAGTAGTAGAACGCCACGTTGATGCCGACGAGTTGCTGGAACATCGAGAGGCCGATACCGACCCAGACGATCGGCAGGAAGAAGAAGCGGTTGCCGAGCAGGTCCTTGAAGGAGGACTTGTGCTCG
Source organism: Streptomyces griseus (assembly GCF_900460065.1). GTDB lineage: Bacteria > Actinomycetota > Actinomycetes > Streptomycetales > Streptomycetaceae > Streptomyces > Streptomyces griseus. Next base: position 62,581 of record NZ_UAVD01000008.1, read on the forward strand.
CGGTGCATGGCCGTCTCGATCTCGTTCACCCGCGCGTCGAGATCGATCTTGTCGCCCTCGACCTCTTCGAGGATCTTGCGGGCCTCGGCCTTCTTGCCGACGGAGATGAGGAAGCGGGGGGACTCGGGGATGGCGAAGGAGAGCAGCCCGTACAGGACGGCGGGGACGACCATCACGCCGAGCATCCACTGCCAGGCCTCCAGGCCGAGGATCTTGCCGCGCTGGTCGCCGTCGGCGATCTGGAGGACGGCGTAGTTCACCAGCTGGGAGATGGCGATGCCGATGACGATCGCGGCCTGCTGGAAGGAGCCGAGCCGGCCGCGGTAGGCGGGCGGGGAGACCTCGGCGATGTAGGCCGGGCCGATCACGGAGGCCATGCCGATGGCGAAGCCGCCGATGATGCGCCAGATCGCCAGGTCCCAGAGCGCGAACGGCAGCGCGGAGCCGATCGCGCTGGCGGTGAAGAGCACCGAGGCGATCTGCATGCAGCGGATGCGGCCGATCCGGTCCGCGATCCGCCCGGCGGTGGCGGCGCCGATCGCACAGCCGATCAGCGCGATGGCGATGACCTGGGCGAGCGTGCCGGAGCCGATGTCGTACCGGTCGCGGATCGCCTCGACGGCCCCGTTGATGACGGAGCTGTCGTAACCGAAGAGGAAGCCGCCCATCGCGGCGGCGGCGGTGATGAAGATGACATGGCCCAGGTGGTCCGGATGGGCCGCCCGGGCCCCGGACTCGGGTCCGTTCGCAGTGCTGGTCACGTGAACTCCTGATGCCTGGCCGCAAGTCAGACGTGGGGGGTGAGCCTTCCCAGTGGGGCACAACATCCGGCCCGCCACCACTTGAAGACGAAATCGACTTTGGAGAGGCTATTTATTCAAGAAACGAAGTCAAACAGGGGGTCGATCCCCGTGTACCCAGGAGTGCACAGAAGGTGCGTTGAACTTCTGATGATTCGGTAAAAAGTCAGCGCAGCCGCTGGCTGATGACCTTCGAGACCCCGTCACCCTGCATGGACACGCCGTACAGCGCGTCGGCGACCTCCATCGTCCGCTTCTGGTGGGTGATCACGATCAGCTGGGAGCTCTCCTGGAGCTCCGCCATGATCCGGATCAGCCGTTGCAGGTTGGTGTCGTCGAGCGCGGCCTCGACCTCGTCCATCACATAGAACGGGCTGGGCCGGGCCTTGAAGATCGCCACCAGCAACGCCACCGCCGTCAGGGACCGCTCGCCGCCCGACAGCAGGGAGAGCCGCTTGACCTTCTTGCCCGGCGGACGCGCCTCCACGTCCACCCCGGTGGCGAGCATGTTGCCCGGATCGGTCAGGACGAGCCGCCCCTCGCCGCCGGGAAAGAGCCGCGAGAAGACCCCCTCGAACTCACGGGCGGTGTCCCGGTAGGCCTCCGTGAAGACCTGCTCGACCCGCTCGTCGACCTCCTTGATCACCTGGAGCAGATCGGCCCGGGTCTTCTTCAGGTCTTCAAGCTGCTCGGAGAGGAACTTGTGCCGTTCCTCCAGCGCCGAGAACTCCTCCAGGGCGAGCGGATTCACCTTCCCGAGTTGCTGGTACGCCCGTTCGGCCGACCGCAGCCGCTTCTCCTGCTCGGCCCGCAGATACGCCTTCGGCCGGTTGCGGGGGTGGTCCGGGTCCTCCGGCAGCTCCTCGCCCTCGGCGGCGGGCGACGGCGGCACGAGCTGGTCCGGCCCGTACTCGGAGACCAGCCCGGCAGGCTCCACGCCCAGCTCCTCCAGGGCCTTGGTCTCCAGCTGTTCGATCCGCAGCCGCTTCTCCGCGCCCAGCACCTCGCCCCGGTGGACCGAGTCGGTGAGCTTGTCCAGCTCGCCCTTCAGCCCCCGGCCCCGGTCGCGCTCGACGGCCAGCTCCCGCTCCCGCTCGCCCTTCGCCGCCTCGGCCGCCGTGCGCTCCCGGTCGGCCCGTACGAGGGACACCTCCACGTGCGCCAGCAGCTGACGGGCGCCCGAGGCCACGGCGGAGGCGACCTCGGCCTCGTACCGCAGCCGGGCCCGGCGCCGCTCGGCACGGGTGCGCGCCTCCCGTTCCGCGCGGGCGGCCCGGTCCAGCGAGTCGGCGCGGCCGGCCAGCGCTTTGACCCGCTCCTCGTGGGTACGGGCCTGGAGCCGGGCCTCCATCTCGGTCTGGCGGGCGTTGGCCCCGTCGGCGGCGAGCCGGTCCCGCCGGGACGTGTCGGGCTCCTCCTCCGTCGGGGCCTCCTCGGCGACCAGCAGCCGCTCCGCCAGCTCCTCGGCCTCCTCCGTCGCCCGCTCCAGGGCATCCTGGGCGCGGGCGGCGGACGCGGTCATGCGCTCGGCCTCGCCGGCCGCGCCCCGCGCCTGCCCGGCGAGCCGCCCCAGCTGCTGGGCGACACCGGACTTCTCCCGCTCGGCCGTCCGCCGGCGCTCGGCCAGCTCCTCGACGAGCGCCGTCCGCTCCGTGCGCCGCTCCCCCGCCAGTCGCTGGGCCTCCGCGAGCTCCTCGCACCGCACCGCGAGCTCGGCCAGCTCGGCGGCGGCCTCGTCGACGGAGGCCTGCACCTCCAGAAGGCTGGGCGCCCCGGCCGACCCGCCGTGCGCGAAGTGGGCGGAGAGCACGTCGCCCTCAGCGGTCACGGCGGTGATCCCGGGGTGCGCGGCCACCAGTTCCTCGGCCTCCTCCAGCGTCCCGACGACCACCGTGTCCGGTACGAGGCCGCGTACGGCCCCGAGCAGCGCGGCGGGCCCGCGCACCAGATCGGCGACGGCGGGCGCGGCGAGGGCGGTGGTCGTCCCGGCACGGTCCGCAGGATGCGCCTCGGCGTCCGGGCCGCTCCGCGCCCCCGAGCCGGCGCCCGCGCCCCCCTGTGCGGGCAGCACGGCGGGCGCCGGGCTCTCCGCCGTCTCCCGTGCAAAGGTCTGCTCCGGCACGTGCCGGGGCGCGGCGGCGGCGCCGTCCGCGAGCTCCGCGCCGAGCAGCATCGCCGCGCGCCCCGCGTCCCGTTCGCGCAGCAGCCGGATCGCGTCGGCGGCCGTGGCCGGGTCCGTGACGGCCACGGCGTCCGCCGCCGCGCCGAGGGCGGCGGCGACCGCGATCTCGTAACCGGGCTCGATGGTGAGCAGTTCGGCGGCCGGGCCGAGGAGTCCGGCCGGCCGGTCCCGGTCCCCGAGCAGCGCGCCCGTGCCGTCCTTGCGGCGCAGCCCCAGGGCCAGCGCCTCGTGCCGGGCCGCGACCGCCGCCCTTCTGCGCTCGGCGGCGGTCGCCTCCTCGCGCGCCGCGCTGTGGGCCGCCCGGTCCGCGGCGAGGGCCCGCTCGGCCTCCTCGTGGCGGGCGGTCAGCTCCTCGTCGGCGCCGTCCAGTCCCTCGACCTCGGCCTTGAGCTGCTCGTACTCCTCCTGGGCGCTCGCCGCGCGCTCCTGCGCCTCGTCGCGGGAGGCGGCCAGCCGGTCGATCTCGGCCTGAGCCGAAGCCGCCCGGCCGCGGGCCGCGTTGACCTGGCCGTTCAGCCGGGCGAGCCCCTCGCGCCGGTCCGCGATGGCGCGGGCCGCGTCCTTGAGCCGGCGTTCCTCGGCGGCCAGCTCGCGCTCCAGATCGGCGCGGTGGGCGACGGTGTCCTCCAGCGCGTGCTCGGCCGCCTCCAGGGCCGCCGTCAGCTCCGCCTCCTGCTCCCGGATCCGGGCGGCCTCGCGCTCCAGGTCCTCGGGGTCGCGGCCCCGACGCTCCTCGGCGGGCGCCTCGGAGGCGCTGCGGACCCGGGCGTCGGCCAGCGAGACCGTGCCGCGGACCCGCTCGGCCAGCTGGGACAGCTCGTACCAGGTCTGCTGGGCGAGCTGGAGCCGGGGCGCGAGCCGGCGCACCTCGCCCTCCAGCTCGGCCTCGCGGGCGAGCGCCGTCCTCAGCTCGGCCTCGGCCGCGTCCTTGCGCTTCTTCAGCTCCGCCTCGTCGGCGATCTCGTCGCGCAGCGCGACCCGCAGGGTCACCAGGTCGTCCGCGAGGAGCCTGAGCCGGGCGTCGCGCAGGTCGGCCTGGATGACGGCGGCCCGGCGGGCGACGGCGGCCTGCCGGCCGAGCGGCTTGAGCTGGCGGCGCAGTTCGTCGGTGAGGTCCTGGACCCGGGCCAGGTTGGCGCCCATCGCGTCCAGCTTCCGCAGCGCCTTCTCTTTCCGCTTGCGGTGCTTCAGGACGCCCGCGGCCTCCTCGATGAAGGCCCGGCGGCCCATCGGGTCGGCGTGCAGCACGGAGTCCAACTGGCCCTGGCCGACGATGACGTGCATCTCGCGCCCGATACCGGAGTCGGAGAGCAGTTCCTGGATGTCGAGCAGCCGGCAGGTGTCGCCATTGATCTGGTATTCGCTGCCGCCATTGCGGAACATGATCCGAGTGATCGTCACTTCGGCGTACTCGATGGGCAATGCGCCGTCGGAATTGTCGATGGTCAGCGACACTTCGGCGCGGCCGAGCGGGGGCCGCCCGGTCGTCCCGGCGAAGATCACGTCTTCCATCTTGCCGCCACGCAGGGATTTGGCGCCCTGTTCCCCCATGACCCAGGAGAGCGCGTCCACCACATTGGATTTGCCGGATCCATTGGGACCGACGACGCAGGTGATCCCCGGTTCGAACCGCAGGGTGGTGGCGGACGCGAACGATTTGAAACCACGCAGGGTCAGGGCCTTGAGGTGCACGCCGCCGGACTCTACCTTTCGCACTCGGTTTCGCTGATGAAGGTGCAGGGCACATCAGACGGTAAGCGAACGCCGGTACGTCCGGGACGGGGGGCGGGCAAAGAAAAAGGGACGCCGAGGCGTCCCTGTGAATCTTGCTGGTGTCTGCGTGAATCCAGCTGCCGGTCCTGCGTCGGCGCATCGCACGACGACCGGACAACGGCATCCCCGGCAGTGCGGGGACCCCGGTGTTCGGGGACGGCGATCCGTGACGCAGAACGAATCAGAGAGGTTCCGAGGCTACTGAGCGTGCCCGGCCCGACCGGCCCGAGGGGCCAGGACGGTCAGGTCAGCGCAGGCTCGCCCTGGGGTACGTCGATGTCGATGCTGTCGAGCAGCGACTCCTGGTGCTGGGCGGCGGCGTTGAGCGCGTCGTTCTCGTCCTGGATCCGGTTGAGCTCGGATTCCAGGTCCTGGACGCGCTGCTGGAGCCGTCGCATCTCGGCGAGGAGTCGCGGGTCGGAACCGCCGACGTAACCGAGAAGCGCCTTTGCCATGATGGATGGTCCTCCACAATGAGTGACCGACCGATGCGGTGTGGGTCGTCTGGGGATCGCACCCGCGGTGCTCGGCAGGGCTCTGTCACCACTGCGGTTCTGCTGCTAATCAGCTCTACCGAACAGCTAAGGTGCGCGGGGTTTTCAGCGTCTCACCAAAAAGTTTGACGGTCAACACGATCACACCCTGTGTACCCGGGTGTCCCGGGGGCGCGCTGCCGGACGATCATGCGGCGCGGCTCTCCTGCGGGACCCCGAGGGGTGCGCGGATCTTCGTCAATGCCGCAGCTTGGCACGACATCGGGTATCTGGCAACCATCGGTCGCCACCGGGTCCCGCCGCAGGTCATTTCGGGTGCGGGGACCGCACGGGCGTTCCGGTGACCGTTCGGCACACGGCGCCGGCCGAGCGGCTCGGGCGGCCGGCGCGAGGCGCGGTCAGCGGATGGCGAATCCGTCGTATCCGCCGCGCGGGGTGTCCCAGATCTCAGTCACTCCGTCCACGCGCCCGGGTGTGTCGTCGGACCGCAGCCAGTCCAGCAGACGGTGGCAATTGTCACGCGGCCCCTCGGCCACGATCTGCACCCTGCCGTCGTCCAGATTGAGGGCGAACCCGATGAGGCCGCCGATCTCCAAAGCATTTGCCCTGGTGAACCAGCGGAAGCCTACTTGCTGTACTCGGCCGCGTACCCAGACGACGAGGCGCGCTTCTTCGTTCATGCCCGAACGCTAACCGGCCAATTGCCCGTGAAGCACGTCGCCCCCTTTCGGCCATGGGCTACAGTCCCGTCGGAACAGCCTCACTCGATCGGGTGAGCATCGGATGGATGTCGACGGAAAGTCGATCAAGCAACGGCATTCACCCGGCGTGCCATCGAATTCGATCGACGAGGCAGTCGAGCGACGTCGCCAGGACGTCCGGAGCACCAGGAAGGCACAGCGCATGGGACGCCACCGACGATCCGCCGCAGGCCCCGCCGCTGAAGAACCCGCGGCCGGAGGCGCTTCGCGGCGCCGGGGCACTCGGCGCAAGAAGTCCGCCGTGCCGATCCGCACCGGCCTCCTCGGCGTCTCCGCGGCCGTGGCCGTCGGCGCGGTCGCCGTCGCCTCGGGCCTGCTCCCCGGCGGCGACACCTACACCTCCGGCAACACCACCGCCGCCGACCAGGTCCGCACCGGGGGCGCACCGGACCTGCTGACCCAGGGCGGCAGCTCCACCGCGCCCGCCGACCGGTCCGCCTCGCCGACCAGCCGGGGATCCGAACGCCCGGAGGCGCCGAGCGGGTCTCCGTCGAAGACACCGTCCAAGACGCCCTCGGCCTCGCCCTCGAAGACCCCGTCGAAGTCGTCCGCCCCCGCCACGTCGAAGAAGCCGGCGGCCACCCCGTCCCAGAAGGCGAAGACGCCCGCCGCCCCGAAGGCCCCGGAGCAGAGCAGCGCCCCGGCGAGCAGGACCCCGGCACCGCCGAAGACCTCCGCCGCCCCGCCGCCCAGCAAGAAGCCGAGCCCCTCCCCGACCGACGCCTCCGCACGCAGCGAGGTGCTGGCGCTGGTGAACGAGGAGCGCGCGAAGGTCGGCTGCTCCCCGCTCTCCACCAGCGCCCCGCTGACCTCGCTCGCCCAGAACTTCAGCGAGGACATGGCGGCCCGCGGCTTCTTCGACCACACGGACCCGGACGGCGACACTCCCTGGGACCGGGCCGCGCAGGCCGGCGTGCAGGGACTCGGCGCGGAGAACATCGCCCGCGGCCAGGCGGACGCCCGGGCCGTGATGGAGGGCTGGATGAACAGCGAAGGCCACCGGGCGAACATTCTCAACTGCGACTACAAGACCATCGGCATCGGCGTCCACGAGGGCTCCGGCGGCCCGTGGTGGGTCCAGAACTTCGGCTTCTGACCCCGGAACGCGCTTCGCCCCCACGCTCGGAGCGTGGGGGCTGTCCGCGTCCGAAGCCGGTCAGCAGTCGACCAGGCCCAGGAACGTGTTGAACGGGGCGGCCGGCTTGACCCACTGGGTCACTTCCTGGCCCGGCTGCAGAACGTGACACGCGGGCTGCGGCCCCGACGGGGACGTCACCTGGAAGGTCGCCCTCACCCGCTGCGGTGTCCCACAGGCATGGGTGATCTCGACGCCCATGTGGCCGAACACCTCGGGTATCACCACTGCGGTGACGCAGTTCGGCACCGCCGCCCCCGCGGCGGACGCCGAGGCGGGGGAGACGGCGGCCAGGGTCATGCCGCTCACGGCAACCGCCGTGGCCACGGCGACCTTTCGCCTGATCTTCGCCAGCACCATGTCCATACCTCCTCGTCGGGAGGCACCAGTCAACGGCGCGGCACCCTGCCGGAGAAGGCCACATCGAAAACCTCTACGCGGCTACGGGCGGCGTGGGCGCTTTCGTCCGAACAGCGCTCTCCCGCAGTGAGCACTGCGCGAGAGTAAGGTGTCGTCATGGCCAGCGATACGGACCGCCTCGCGTTCGACGTCTTCTCCCGGGAGTGCCCCTCGCGCTCCACGCTGGAGCACGCCACCGGGCGCTGGGGCAGCCTGACGCTCGGCGCCCTGTACGAGGGGAGCCTCCGGTTCAACGAGCTGCGCCGCAGGGTCGACGGGGTCAGCGAGAAGATGCTCTCCCAGACCCTCCACGCGCTGGAGCGGGACGGGCTCGTCCTGCGGGAGGCCCAGCCGGTCAACCCGCCCCGGGTGGACTACGAGCTCACCGCGTTCGGGCGCGAGGTCACGGAGAAGCTGCTCGGGCTGATCCGGTTCGTCGAGGGTCGGATGGACGACGTGCTGGCCGCCCGGACGCGCTACGACGAGGCGCGCGGCGGGCGCTGACAGCGCGGGCAGTAGTAGCTGGAGCGGTTCATCCAGGCGCGGCGGCGCATCGGGGTGCCGCACCGGTGGCAGGGCTCGCCCTCCCGGCCGTACGCGTCGAGCGACCGGTCGAAGTAGCCGGACTCGCCGTTCACGTTGACGTACAGGCTGTCGAAGCTGGTGCCGCCCTGGGCGAGTGCCGCGTTCATGACGTCGCGGGCGTGTCCGAGCAGTTCGGCGGACCTGGGGCGGGTCAGGGTCGCGGTCGGCCGGTCGTAGTGCAGCCTGGCGCGCCAGAGCGCCTCGTCCGCGTAGATGTTGCCGACCCCGCTGATCAGCGACTGGTCGAGCAGGGCGCGCTTGACCGTCGTACGGCGCAACCGCAGCGCGGTGTGGAACGCGGCGTCGTCGAAGAGGGGGTCGAGGGGGTCCCGGGCGATGTGCGCGATGGTCTCCGGCAGGCCGTCAGGGGTGTTGGCGTGCAGCGAGAGGCCGCCGAAGGTGCGCTGGTCGACGAAGCGCAGTTCGGTGCCGAGCGCGTCGTCGAACCGCATCCGGATCCGCAGGTGCTTCTCGTCCGGCGCGTCCGCCGGCCGCACCAGCAGTTGCCCGCTCATGCCGAGGTGCCCCAGCAGCGAGGCGGACGCCTCGTCGATCGGCACCCAGAGGTACTTGCCGCGGCGCATCGCCGCCCCGAAGCGGGCTCCGGCCAGCCGGGCGGCGAAGTCGACGCCCCCCGCGAGGTGCCGGCGGACCGCACGCGGGTGCAGGACCTCGACCTCGCTGACGGTGCGGCCGCTCACCCAGCGCTCCAGGCCCCGGCGGACCACTTCGACCTCGGGCAGCTCAGGCACGGTGCACTACTCCAGACACGACGACGGGCGGGGGTACGGGAGCGGGTCCGCCACCCGGCCCACTCCCCGGGACGGGGAAAACCCCCCGGTGCGCTCGGCACCGAGGGGTTCCCGTTTCGCTTCAGGCCGGAGCGGCGTCCGTGTGCGGCGACGGATCGGCAGGGGTGTCGGCGGCCCCTCCGTCGGCAGCGGACTTCTCCGCGGCCTGCCGTGCCTCCGCGGCGGCGCTGATCTCGCGCCAGGCGGACTCGGCCGCCTGCTGCTCCGCTTCCTTCTTGCTACGGCCGGTGCCGGTGCCGTACGAGACACCACCGACGCGAGCGGCAGCAGTGAAGGTCTTCTCGTGATCCGGACCGGTCTCCGTGACGAGGTACTCGGGGACTCCGAGGCTCTCGCTCGCGGTGAGCTCCTGGAGGCTGGTCTTCCAGTCCAGGCCGGCACCGAGGTTCGAGGACCTGTCGATCAGCGGGTCGAAGAGCCGGTGGACCAGCTCCGAGGCCGCGCTGAGGCCCTGGTCGAGATAGACCGCGCCGATCACTGCTTCCAGTGTGTCGGCGAGGATGGAAGCCTTGTCCCGGCCCCCCGTGCCCTCTTCACCGCGGCCGAGCCGGATGAAGGAGCCGAGTTCGAGGCCGCGGCCCACTTCCGCAAGCGCACGCGAGTTGACCACCGCGGCCCGCAACTTGGCCAGCTGGCCTTCGGGCAGGTCGGGGTGGGTGCGGTACAGCGTGTCCGTGACCACCAGGCCGAGCACCGAATCCCCGAGGAATTCGAGCCGCTCGTTGGTGGGCAGACCGCCGTTCTCGTATGCGTACGAACGGTGGGTCAGCGCACGCACCAGAAGGGCGGACTCGAGGTGATACCCGAGCCGCCCTTCCAGAAGCGTGTGGGACGAGGCTGTGTTGACGTTGTCTGCCTGCTTCTTGGCGCTGGACAACTCAGACATCGGGCCTCTCACCAGCCGCTCAGACCTCGAGGACCTGGCGCTTGTTGTAGGTGCCGCAGCTCGGGCACGCGATGTGCTGGAGCTTGGGCTCCTGGCAACGCTCACACGAAACCAGGGTGGGGACCGCAGCCTTCCACTGCGACCGGCGGTGGCGCGTGTTGCTGCGCGACATCTTCCGCTTCGGAACAGCCACGGCTACTTCTCCTGCTTCTCGTCGACGCCCGGTTCGGCGCCGCCCATGTTGTCCTTCTCGCCGTCCTGAACGGTCTCGGCGAGTCCTTGCAGTGCCGCCCAACGGATGTCGACGGCGTCGTGGTGGTGGCCCGGATTCTCGTCCAGCCTGATTCCGCATTCGGAACACAGACCGGCGCAGTCCTCCGAGCACACCGGCTGCATGGGCAGTGCGAGCACTACCGCGTCACGCAGCATGGGTTCGAGGTCGAACAAGCCGTCCTCGAGGAAGAACCTGTCCTCGTCGTCCTCGGCGTCGTCGGCCGGTTCCGCCGCAGTGCTGCGGCCCCGGTCATCGGCGTCAGGGTACGAGAACATTTCCTGGAAGTCCGCGTCGACCTCTACGGTCAGCGGCTCCAGACACCTTACGCACTCCCCCTCGGCGGTTGCACGGGCGGTGCCTGTGACAAGCACCCCTTCCATGACCGATTCGAGGCGGAGGTCCAGCTCCACGGGTGCGCCTTCCGGCACGCCGATGACGCCGTCGATGCCCAGGACCGGTGAACCGGGTGCTTCCACCGAGCGGGACAGCCGCTTCATGGCACCGGGACGCCGGCCCAGCTCGTGCGTATCGAACACGAGGGGGTTGCGGTGGTCGAGGTGGCCGTTCAGGGCTTTTCCTGCTTTCGAGATCATGGGTGTCGTCCTGCGAAGGGAGGGCCGTCTACGGTCCGGGGACGAACCGTCTCCGTTCCGTGGACGAAACGGGCAGCCGAGATCGCGGACCTGTGTGCGACCGAGGATTCAGGATACTGGACGGACCGCTCAGCACCCAATCGGGTCGGCCCGCCCGGGCTCAGCGGCCCTGCTCGTACCGGCGCAGCTGTTCCAGGTCGATCATGCTGGTGTCGAAGAGGCTGGTCTCGTCCAGCGCTCCCCCGTCCTGCTGACCGTCCGCCCGGGGCTGGGGCTGCTGGGGCTGCTGCCAGCCGTAGTCCGGCTGGGCCGTCGGCTGGGGCGGGTAGCCGCTCGGGTCGTAGCCCCCCTGCTGCTGGTACGCGGCGTAGGGATCGGGCTGCTGCTGGTAGCCGTAGGCGTCCTGGACGCCGTGCTGGAGCGGCTGCTGCGGCTGCTCCTGGTAGCCGTACGCCACCTGCGCGTAGCTCGGCTCGCCCTGCGGCTGCGCGGGGTACTGCGGCGGCTGCTGCACCGGCTGGGGCGCCTGCCGCGGTTCGGGGGTGGCGAGCTCGGCGAGGCCGGCCAGGTAGTCGGCGTCGCTGGTGTGCCCCTGGCCGCCCGCGGCGTCCTGGGCGGCGATGTGCGCGCCGAGGTCGTCGGTGGCGACCCGGCCGTGCAGCTTCTGGCGGCCCCGGCCGACCGCCTCCAGGGTCTTCGCGAGGACGGCCTCGAAGGCGCCGAACTTGGCGTCCACGTACGCGTCGGCCCGCTGCTTCAGGGTCTCCGGGTCGGCGCTGCGTTCGGGGGCCTCGGTGAAGTCGGGGTCCTCGTAGCCCCGCTCGTCCAGGCCGTGGCCCCGGCCGAGGAGCTTCTCGCGGCCCCGGTCCACGGAACCGATGGTCTTGGTGAGGACGACCTCGAAGTTGGCGAGCTTGCTGTCGACGTAGTCGTCGGCCTCGGCCCGGACCTCCTCGGCCTCGCGGCGGGCCTCGGACAGGATCCGGTCGGCCTCGCTCTGCGACTGCCGGGCGACCTCGGTCCCGGAGATCAGCGAAGCGCGCTCGGTGCGGGCGGACTCGATGATCCGCTCGGCCTCCTGCCGGGCCTGCACGGCGAGCTGCTCATGGCCGCCGAGCAGCTCCTGCGCCTGGGCGAGGGAGCCGGGCAGGGCCTGGCGCACCTCTTCGAGCATGGCGAGCAGCTCGGCGCGGTTGACCACGCACGAGGCCGACATGGGCATGGATCGGGCGCTCCCGACCGCTTCGACGATCTCGTCGAGCTTCTTCTGCACGTCCACCGTGTGCTCGCCACTCTCTGCTGCTCTGTTGAAGCTGCTGCTCCGTTGGAGACGGACGGGACGACTGTAAGGCCAGTCGGCCGCCGCCCGACACCTGGTGACGGGCCGTCAGCGGCTCAGCGCTCGCCCAGCCGCTTCACCAGTGCCTCGTGGACGGTCGGCGGCAGCAGGTGGGAGACGTCGCCGCCCCAGGTCGCCACCTCCTTGACCAGCGAGGACGACAGGAAGCTGTACGTCGGGTTGGTCGGCACGAAAAGCGTCTCGACGCCGGAGAGGCCGTTGTTCATCTGGGCCATCTGCAGCTCGTAGTCGAAGTCGCTGACGGCCCGCAGGCCCTTCACGATCGCCGGGATCTCCCGCTGCTTGCAGAAGTCGACCAGCAGGCCGTGGAAGGACTCCACCTCGACGTTGCCGAAGTCGGCGGTGACCTCGCGGATCAGCTCGATCCGCTCGTCCACGGTGAACAGCCCCTTCTTGGACTGGTTGATCATCACCGCCACGTGCACCACGTCGTACAGCTTCGAGGCTCGGCCAATGATGTCGAGATGTCCGTTGGTGATGGGGTCGAAGGACCCCGGACAGACGGCGCGGCGCACTGTGATTCCCTCGCTCTCCGGTCCGGTCATCGTGCGTCTTCGCACGTAGCGGCGGCGCGACCGTACCAAAGCGTCCCCTCGCCGTAGCGACGGGACCGCAGTGGCTCGAATCCGGCGGGCCAGCCGAATTCTCCGCCCCGGGTGCTGCGTTCCACGGTGACGAGCACATCGTCGGCGAGCCACCCCTGGGCACGGAGTGTGAGCAGGATCTCGCGAAGATCGTCGTCGGTGACGGCGTACGGCGGGTCCAGGAAGAGGATGTCGTACGGGTCGGCGGGCGCCGGTCCTGTCACGATCTGCTCGGCTTTGCCGGTACGGACCTCGGCGCCGGGGAGACCGAGGGTGCGGACGTTGTCGCGGACGGTGCGGACCGCCTTCGGGTCGGCCTCGACGAGCAGGGCGTGGACCGCGCCGCGGGAGAGCGCTTCGAGGCCGACGGCGCCGGATCCGGCGTAGAGATCGGCGACCCTGGCCCCGTCCAGGGTGCCGAGCAGCGCTTCCCAGGTGGAGAAGAGGCCCTCGCGCGCACGGTCGGAGGTGGGGCGGGTGCCGGTGCCGGGCGGGACGGCCAGGCGGCGTCCGCCGGCCGAGCCGGCGATCACGCGGGTCATGGGTGTCGGGTCCTCGGGGTCGGGGGCGTACGGCGCGCGCGGCCGTCGGCGGTCGGTACGCGCGCTGTGCGCGTGCCGTACGCCCACGATATGGCGTGCGGACCGCACCGGCCCGTCCGGCTCTCCTCTGCCCGCCCGGCCCGTCCGGCTCTCTACCGTGCCCGCACCGGCCCGTCCGGGTCTCCCCCCTGCCCGCCCGGCCCGTCCGACGCTCCCCCGCGTCCTCACCCCTTGTCGAGGTACTCCTCGCGGTCCTTGTCCAGCAGGGCGGCCAGCACCGTGCGCAGCTCCGGCAGGTGCTCCAGCTCCGGGTCGGCGGCGACGATCGCGACGGCCTCCTCGCGGGCGGCGGCGATCACCTCCTCGTCGTCGATGACGGTGAGCATCCGCAGCGAGGAGCGCACCCCGGACTGGGCCTGGCCGAGCACATCGCCCTCGCGGCGCTGCTCCAGGTCGATCCGGGAGAGCTCGAAGCCGTCGAGGGTCGCGGCGACGGCGGAGAGCCGGGCGCGGGCGGGGCTCGCCTCGTGGGCCTCGCTGACGAGCAGGCAGAGCCCCGGGGCGGAGCCGCGGCCGACGCGGCCGCGCAGCTGGTGGAGCTGGGAGACGCCGAACCGGTCGGCGTCCATGATCACCATGGCGGTGGCGTTGGGGACGTTGACGCCGACCTCGATGACGGTGGTGGCGACGAGGACGTGGACGTCCCCGGCGGCGAACCGGCGCATGACGTCGTCCTTCTCGTCGGGGTGCATGCGGCCGTGCAGCACCTCGACGCCCAGCCCGGCCAGCGCGCCCTTGCGCAGCTCGTCGGCGATCTCCAGGACGGCGAGCGGCGGGCGCTTGTCCGGATCCTCCTCGGCGGCCTTCTTCTTGGCCCTGCCCTTCTCCTCCTCCGCGTCGTCGCCGATGCGGGGGCAGACCACGTACGCCTGGTGGCCGTTCTCGACCTCCTCGCGGACGCGTTCCCAGGCGCGGGCGAGGAAGTGGGGCTTGTCCTTGGCGGGGACGACGTGGCTGGCGATCGGGGAGCGGCCGGCCGGGAGCTGGTCCAGGACGGAGGTCTCCAGGTCGCCGAAGACCGTCATCGCGACCGTACGGGGGATGGGGGTGGCGGTCATGACGAGGAGGTGGGGCGGCTGCTTGCCCTTCGACCGGAGGGCGTCGCGCTGTTCCACCCCGAAGCGGTGCTGTTCGTCGACGACGACCAGCCCCAGGTCGTGGAACTGCACCTTGTCCTCGATGAGGGCGTGGGTGCCGATGACGATCCCGGCCTCGCCGGTGACCAGGTCGAGCAGGGCCTGTCGCCGGGCCGCCGTGCCCATGGAGCCGGTGAGCAGCACGACCTTGGTGCCATGGTCCGATCCGCCCAGCATGCCGCCCTCGGCCAGCTCGCCCATCATCTCGGTGATCGAGCGGTGGTGCTGCTGGGCGAGGACCTCGGTGGGGGCGAGCATCGCGGCCTGGCCGCCGGCGTCGACCACGGCGAGCATGGCGCGCAGGGCCACCATCGTCTTGCCCGAGCCCACCTCTCCCTGGAGGAGCCGGTGCATCGGGTGCTCGGTGGCCAGGTCGTCGAAGATCTCCTTGCTGACCTTCTGCTGGCCCTCGGTGAGGGTGAAGGGCAGCTTGGCGTCGAAGGCGTCGAGGAGGCCGTCGGCGACGGGGCGGCGGGCGGCGGCGGGAAGTTGCGTGTCGGCGTACCGGCGGCGGGCCAGGGCGACCTGGAGGACGAACGCCTCGTCCCACTTGAGGCGGGCCCTGGCGTCCTCGATGTCCGCCTTCGTCTGCGGGCGGTGCGCCTTCAGCAGCGCCTCGGGCAGCGAGGTGAACCCCCGGCCCTCGCGCAGGGAGGCGGGCAGCGGGTCCACCGCGTCCCGGGCGCTCGGCAGGACGGCGTCCACGGCCTTGGCGATCCGCCAGGAGTCGAGCTGCTTGCACGCGGGGTAGATCGGCAGCAGCCGTCCGGCGAAGGCGTCCACGGCCTCGGTGGCCTCGTCGGCGTCGGAGGCGTCGAGCAGTTGGTACGTGGGGTGGGCCAGCTGCATCTTGCGGTTGAAGACGGAGACCTTGCCCGCGAACATCGCCTGCCGGCCCGGGAGCAGCTCCTTGTGCGGCTTGTGGACGCCGTGGCCGAAGAAGACCAGCTGGAGGCGGCCGCTGCCGTCGGTGAGGGTGACCTCCAGGCGTTTGCCCCGGCCGTTGTTGAACATCAGGATCCGGGCGTCGGCGACCTGGGCGACGACCGTGACGTGCTCGTCCAGCGGGAGGTCGGCCAGCGCGGTCAGCCTGCCGCGCTCCTCGTACCGCCGCGGGTAGTGGTGGAGCAGATCACCGACCGTGTGCAGGTCGAGGTGTTCGGCCATCACCTTCGCGGTGGCTCCGCCGAGCAGCTTCTTGAGGGGTTCATCGAACGAGGACACGCGATCCATTGCACACCACGGCACTGACAGCTGTCCGGCGGGCGCGGCGGCGGGTCCGCTACTCGACGCCGATCAGCAGCGGTGCGCGCTGGTGGCCGCCCCGGTAGACGACGGTGTCCACGGCGAGGTGGCCCTCGCGCACGTGCTCCTCCAGCGCGTCGGCCAGCGCGTCGGGGACATCCTCGCCGAGGACGAGGGTGACCAGCTCGCCGCCCGCCGCCAGCATCCGGTCGAGGACGGTGCGGGCGGTGGCGGGGACGTCGGCGCCGATCACGGCCACGTCGCCGTCGATCAGGCCGAGGATGTCCCCGGCCTGGCAGATGCCGGCCATGGTCCACGACTGGCGCTCCGCGACGGCCAGTTCCGCGTAGCGGGTGGCTCCGGCGGCGGCGGTCATGGCGACCACGTCCTCGTCGAAGCCCCGGTCGGGCTCGTGGACGGCGAGGGCGGCGATGCCCTGGACGGCGGCGCGGGTGGGGACGAGGGCGACCCGGACCCCCTCGCTCCTGGCCTGTTCGGCGGCTGCGGCGGCGGTGTGGCGCAGGGCCGCGTCGTTGGGGAGCAGGACCACCTCGCGGGCGTGGGCGCGGCGGATGGCGTCGACCAGTTCGCCGCTGGCGGGGGGTTCGCCGGGGCGGGCGATCACGGTGGTGGCGCCGGCCTCGGTGCAGAGCCCGGCGAGGCCGTCGCCGGGGACCACGACGACGACGGCGCGTTGGGCGGGTTCGGCCTGGACGCGGAGGTCGTGGCCGCTCTCGGTGGCGAAGTGGGTGATCCGGATCCGGTACGGCCGGCCTGCCTCGACGCCCGCCTCCACGGCCGCCCCGGCGTCGTCGACGTGGACGTGGACGTGCCAGAGCCCGTCGCCGCCCACCACGACCAGGGAGTCGCCGAGGGCGTCGAGCCGGGTGCGCAGCAGGGCCACCTGCTCGTCACCGGCCTCCAGGAGGTAGATCACCTCGAACGCGGGGCCGGTGCCCCCGTCCTCGGGGCAGTCCGGCGGCCCCGCCCCCGCGGGTCCCAAGGTGACGTCCCCCTCCACCGGGGTGCCGCCGACCGGCAGGCCCACCACGGAGCCGCCGTCCACCGGCGCAGGCGTCTTCCCGGGCCCGGTGCGGGGGCTCCGCGCCGGAGCCTGCCCGGTCACGGTCTCCACCAGGGCGCCCAGGACCGCGACCAGCCCCCGTCCCCCCGCGTCGACCACGCCCGCCCGGCCGAGGACGGCGAGCTGCTCGGGCGTCTTCGCGAGGGCCGCGAGTGCGCCGGTGTGGGCGGCGTGCACGACGGCGCACAGGTCTGCGCTGCCGTCCGCCGAGGCCTCGACCTCGGCGGCGGACTCGGCGGCGGCGGTGGCGACGGTGAGCACGGTGCCCTCGACGGGGTGGGCGACGGCCCGGCGGGCGGCGTCGGCGGCGCGGGCGAGGGCGAGGCTCAGGTGAGCCGCGTCACCGCCGTCGACCAGCACCCCGGCCATGCCGCGCAGCAGCTGGGCCAGGATGGTGCCGGAGTTCCCGCGGGCGCCGATCAGGGCGCCGTGCGCCATGGCGCGTACGGCGTCGGCGGTGCCGGGCGCGGTGGCGCCGGTCTCGTGCGCGGCGAAGACGGCTTCGACGGCCGCGGCGGCGGACTCGACGGTCAGGTAGAGGTTGGTGCCGGTGTCCCCGTCGGCGATGGGATAGACGTTGATCGCGTCGATCTCCGCGCGCTCCCGGCCCAGGGCCTCCAGGGCCAGTGAGCACCACGTGCGCACCGCGACGGCGTTCAGATCGTCGGGGAGCTGCGGCACCGATGGTCCTCCTCGATCGGCCGTGGTGGCGGACTGCACCGCAGGTTAGCCCGCCTGCCGGGGTTCCGGGCCGGACAGGGGGCGGGCGGGGCGGGGGCCGACCCGTGGTAGTTTCGTATCTCCGAAGCAGGCGTTGTATGCTGCTCCGGTTGCCCGATGAAAGTCGGGCCATTCCTCCGGTACCGCCACTTCAGTCAAATGATTCCGGCGCGCCGGATTTCACTGTAAGTGCATCTGAAGTCTTTGGAGTGACCCGTGGCTGCCAACTGCGACGTTTGCGGCAAGGGGCCGAGCTTCGGCAACAGCATTTCGCACTCGCACCGCCGTACGTCCCGTCGCTGGAATCCCAACATCCAGCGCGTGCGTGCCGTGGTCGGTCGGACGCCGAAGCGGCTCAACGTCTGCACCTCGTGCATCAAGGCCGGCAAGGTCGCGCGCTGACGTCCCCGTCGTAGCGCAGCCTGCCGGTTGCCCAAAAAGCCGGTCCACCTCGGTGGACCGGCTTTTTGCTGTGCTCAGGTGGCGGTCTGCCCCGAAGAGGGTCGGGTCAGCCAGCCGTGGTCGACCGGACCGATGCCGCCGCCGAGCGGGAAGCCGGCCTCGATCGCGCCGGTGACGTACGTCTTCGCGTCCCGTACCGCCGTGGGCACGTCCTTCCCGAGGGCGAGACCGGAGGCGATGGCCGAGGCCAGGGTGCAGCCGGTGCCATGGGTGTGGCGGTTGTCGTGCCGGGGTGCGCGCAGCCGGTGTTCCGCGCTCCCGTCGGTCAGCAGGTCCACCGCCTCGCCGGGCAGGTGGCCGCCCTTGATCACGACCCAGCGCGGCCCGAAGGCGAGGATCTCCTCGGCGGCCCGGCGCATCCCGCTCTCGTCGGTGACCGTGACCCCGGTGAGCTGGGCGACCTCGTCGAGGTTGGGCGTGGCGACGGTGGCGACGGGCAGCAGTTTCGTCCGTACGGAGTCGAGGGCCTCGGCGGCGAGCAGCGCGTCGCCGTGCTTGGAGACGCCGACCGGGTCGACGACGACCGGGGCGTCGGTTCCGGCGAGGAGTTCGGCGACGGTCTCGACGAGGGCGGCGGAGGCGAGCATCCCGGTCTTCACGGCCTGGACGCCGATGTCGTCGACGACGCTGCGGTACTGGGCGCGTACGGCGTCCACCGGAAGCTCCCACGTGCCCTGGACGCCGAGGGAGTTCTGTGCGGTGACGGCGGTGAGCACGCTCATGCCGTGCACGCCGAGCGCGAGCATCGTCTTCAGGTCGGCCTGGATCCCCGCACCGCCGCCGGAGTCTGATCCGGCGACGGTGAGCACACGGGGCGGTACAGCGGTACGTATGGGCATACGCAGCAATCTAGTGGTCAGCCGCGCGGGTGGGTGTCCTCGATGGAGCCGAAGTGGTCCCAGCCGCCCTTGCTGGTCCAGGGGGCTCCGTCGACGGTGACCTGGGGCAGGGCGGAGGGGTTGAGGACCTCGCCGATCACCTTCCAGCGGGCGGGCAGTTTCACGTCCGGCGGGAAGGTCGCCACGATCGCGTGGTCCTCTCCCCCGGTCAGCACCCACTGGAGCGGGTCGACGCCGACGGCCTGGCCGATGTCGGACATCTGCGAGGGGATGTCGATGAGGCCGGAGCGCAGGTCGATGCGGCACTTGCTGGCCTCCGCGATGTGCCCGAGGTCCGCGACGAGGCCGTCGCTGACGTCGGTCATGGCGGTGGCGCCGAGCCCGGCGGCGGCGGGGCCCGCGTGGTACGGCGGTTCGGGGCGGCGGTGGGCCTCGACGAAGGCGCGGGGCGAGCGGAAGCCGCGGGAGAGCACCGCGTATCCGGCGGCGGACCAGCCGAGCCAGCCGGTGACCGCGACGACGTCGCCGGGGCGGGCGCCGGACCGGGTGACCGGTTCGTGGTTGCGCAGGTCGCCGAGGGCGGTGATCGCGACGGTGATCGTGTCGCCGCCGACCACATCGCCGCCGACCACGGCGGCGCCCGCCACCTGGCACTCGTCGCGCAGCCCGTCCATCAGCTCCGCGGCCCAGGTGACGGGGAGGTCGGCGGGGACGACGAGGCCGAGGAGCAGCGCGGTGGGCACGGCGCCCATGGCCGCGATGTCGGCGAGGTTCTGGGCGGCGGCCTTGCGGCCGACGTCGTACGCCGTCGACCAGTCGCGCCGGAAGTGCCGGCCTTCCAGCAGGATGTCCGTACTGGCCACGACCCTGCGGTCGGGGGCGGCCACGACCGCGGCGTCGTCGCCGGGCCCCAGCCGTACCGCCGGAGTGGTGGTGAGCCGGGACGTGAGCTCTCTGATGAGCCCGAACTCCCCCAACTCGCCCACGGTTCCCTTCACCGAGTCTCACCTCTCCTTTATCGCCCCGGACACCCGTCCGGGCCCCCGGTCGCGAGCCGTCTGTGCTGTCGGTACCGTCAAGACATACGTCAACTTCTGCGCCCTGTACGCCACGCTCGGGACGTCATCCGGCCCGTAGGTCTCCCCGTGGCCCGCGGCAACGCGATAACGTGGCGTCCCTTTCCCCCACATGATCCTCGTGGCCGCCCTGGAGGTTCCGTGGTACAGGCGTACATCCTCATCCAGACCGAAGTGGGCAAGGCGTCGATCGTCGCCGACACCATTTCCAAGATTCCGGGAGTGATCCAGGCAGAGGACGTCACCGGTCCGTACGACGTGATCGTGCGGGCCCAAGCGGACACGGTCGACGAGCTCGGCCGCATGGTGGTCGCCAAGGTGCAGCAGGTGGACGGCATCACACGGACCCTGACCTGCCCGGTCGTCCACCTCTGACCCCCGTCTAGGCTGGGCCGGTGACGTCATCCGCCCGCCGTTCCCCCCGCTCGATGTTCCTCGGTCCGTCCGCCGTCCTGCTCGTGCTGGCCGCGGCGGGCTGCTCCCTCAGCGACGCGCAGCCCTCGATCACGGTTCCCACGCCGTCCTCGGAGGCCGCAGCGTACTGCGGAGCCCTGCACGAGGCACTGCCGGAGACCGTCCTCGAACTGGAACGCAGCGACCCCTCGCCGGATTCGGAGCTGACCGCCGGCTGGGGGGACGGGGCGATCGTACTGCGCTGCGGGGTCCCCCGGCCCGCCAAGATGGACGACCCCCAGTCGCAGGGCGTCGAGGCGGACGGAGTGCAGTGGATGCTGGAGGAGCCCGAGGACTCCGGTCCGCGGTTCACCACCACGTACCGCAAGGCGTACGTCGAGGTCACGCTGGACTCGACGTACGCCCACGACATCACGCCGCTGGCCTCGTTCGCCGGCCCGGTCTCGAAGACGGTACCGAGCAAGTTCTGAGGGCCGGCCGCCGGCTTCGTCAGCGCAGTCCGGTGGAGCGGCTCAACGCGGCCTGGATCAGCCGGTCGACCAGCTCCGGGTAGTCGACGCCGCTCTCCTGCCACATGCGCGGGTACATGGAGATCGGGGTGAAGCCCGGCAGGGTGTTGATCTCGTTGATGACGAAGGTGCCGTCCTCCGTGAGGAAGAAGTCGGCGCGCACCAGTCCCTCGCAGGAGACCGCGTCGAAGGCCGCGACGGCGAGGCGCCGCACCTCGGCGGTCTGCTCCTCGGTGAGCGGTGCGGGCACGAGCCCGGCGGCCGAGTCGATGTACTTGGCCTCGAAGTCGTAGAAGTCGTGCGAGGTGACCGGCGGGATCTCGGCGGGCACGCTGGCGCGCGGGCCGTCCTCGAACTCCAGCACGCCGCACTCGATCTCCCGGCCGCGCAGCAGCGACTCGACGAGGAACTTCGGGTCGTGGCGGCGGGCCTCCTCGATCGCCGCGTCGAGTCCTTCGACGGAGTCGACCTTGGTGATGCCCATCGAGGAGCCGCCCCGGGCGGGCTTGATGAACAGCGGCCAGCCGTGCTCGCCGGCGAAGTCCACGATCCGCTCGCGGGCGGCGGCGGGGTCGTTGTCCCACTCGCGGGGGCGGACGACCTCGTAGGGCCCGACCGGCAGCCCGAAGGAGAGGAAGACGCGCTTCATGTACTCCTTGTCCTGGCCGACGGCGGAGGCGAGGACACCCGCGCCGACGTAGGGCACCCCGGAGAGTTCGAGGAGCCCCTGGAGGGTGCCGTCCTCCCCGTACGGACCGTGCAGGACGGGGAAGACGACGTCGACCTCGCCCAGCGCCTTGGGCACCGAGCCCGGCTCGGTGTAGACGACCTCGCGGCTGCCCGGATCGACGGAGAGCACCACGCTGCCCTCGGCGGACTCGGTGAGCCGGTCCACGTCGGGGACCTTGCGGTCGGTGATGGCCATGCGTTCGGGCTCGTCGGCGGTGAGGGCCCAGCGGCCGTCCGTCGTGATGCCGATCGGCAGGACGTCGTACGTGGTCCGGTCGATGGCCCTCATGACGGCGCCGGCCGTGACGACCGAGATGCCGTGTTCGGAGCTGCGGCCGCCGAACACGACAGCCACGCGGGGCTTGCGGCGCGGCGCCTGCGGGCTCTCGGCGCGCTCAGGGCTCTGGGGGAGGTTCTCGCTGCTCATATCGCGATGAGCGTACCTGCTGGTAAGGGGTACGTCAGCGTCGCTCGGGCTTGGCGCTCCGCGACATCAGCTCCTTGACGGCGACGACCGGGGACTTGCCCTCGTGGACGATGGAGACGACGGTCTCGGTGATGGGCATGTCGACCCCGTGCCGGCGGGCCAGGTCGAGGACCGATTCGCAGGACTTGACGCCTTCGGCGGTCTGCTTGGTGACGGCGATCGTCTCCTGGAGGGTCATGCCGCGGCCGAGGTTGGTGCCGAAGGTGTGGTTGCGCGAGAGCGGCGAGGAGCAGGTGGCCACCAGGTCGCCCAGGCCCGCGAGTCCGGAGAACGTCAACGGGTCCGCGCCCATGGCCAGACCCAGTCGGGTGGTCTCGGCGAGGCCCCGGGTGATGAGGGAGCCCTTGGTGTTGTCGCCGAGGCCCATGCCGTCCGCGATGCCGACGGCGAGGCCGATGACGTTCTTGACGGCGCCGCCGAGCTCGCAGCCGACCACGTCGGTGTTGGTGTACGGCCGGAAGTACGAGGTGTGGCAGGCGGCCTGGAGGCGCTGGGCGACGGACTCGTCGGCGCAGGCGACGACGGCCGCGGCCGGGCGTCGCTCGGCGATCTCCTTGGCGAGGTTGGGTCCCGACACGACGGCGATGCGGTCTGCGGGGACCTTGGCGACGTCGGCGATCACCTCGCTCATCAGCTCGGCGGTGCCCAGCTCGACGCCCTTCATCAGGGAGACCAGGACGGTGTCCGGCTCCAGGTGCGGGGCCCAGTCGGCGAGGTTGGCCCGCAGCGTCTGGGAGGGCACGACGAGGAACGCGAAATCCGCGCCCCGCAGGGCCTCGGCGGCGTCGGTGGTGGCACGGACGGAGTCGGGGAGCGCGATGCCCGGGAGGTAGTCCGGGTTGGTGTGCGTGGTGTTGATGGCCTCGGCGACCTCGGCGCGTCGGCCCCAGAGGGTGACCTCGCAGCCGGCGTCGGCGAGGATCACGGCGAAGGCCGTACCCCATGAGCCGGTTCCGAAGACGGCCGCTTTTACGGGGTGCGTCACGTGGGTCCCTTTCCCTGAGCCCTGCGCCGTTGCTCAGCACGGGCTTTGCGGTGATCGTAGAGCTCGGCGGGCGCCTTCTCGCCGCGCAGGTCCTCCAGCTCGCGGGTGACCGCCGCCATGATGACCTCGGTCACCTCGCGGAGCACCTCGGGGGTCGGCTCCAGAGCGTGGAAGCGGCTGAGGTCGACGGGCGGTCCCGCCTGCACCTGGAGTGTCTTGCGGGGGAACAGCCGGAACTTGTTCTCCTTGGCGTACGGCGGCATCGCGAGGTTGGCGCCCCACTGGGCGACGGGGATGACGGGCGCCTTGGTCATCAGGGCGACCCGGGCGGCCCCGGTCTTGCCGGCCATCGGCCACATGTCGGGGTCCCGGGTGAGGGTGCCCTCGGGGTAGAAGGCGACGCACTCGCCGCGCTCGATGGCGTCCACGGCGGCCCGGAAGGCGTCCAGGGCGTTGGTGGTCTCGCGGTAGACGGGGATCTGGCCGGTGCCGCGCAGCATCATCCCGACGAACGGGGTGCGGAAGAGGGCTGCCTTCGCCAGGAGCCGCGGCACCCGCCCGGTGTTGTACTGGAAGTGGCCGTAGGAGAGCGGGTCCAGATAGGAGTTGTGGTTGACCGCGGTGATGAATCCGCCGTCGGCCGGAATGTGTTCCATCCCCCGCCAGTCGCGCTTGAACAGAACCACCAATGGCGGCTTGGCGATGACCGCCGCCAGGCGGTACCAGAAGCCGATTCTGCGGCGGGACACTCGGACACCTTCCTTAGGAATTTCGACCTGCAGCCTGGCTACTGACGGTCAAGTCTCGCCCCAGGCCCCTGCTCTGTCGAGAACACCGTACGCCTCACGTTCGGGAGCGGACCTCCAGGTTGTCGTACCGGCAGGCGAGAATAGGCGCTGACGCGTACGGAGGGGGAGATCGCCACGAACACCGATCCGGCCGGGCCCTGGTCCCTGGTCGTTCCGCTGAAGCCGCTCGCACGGGCCAAGAGCCGCCTGGGGCGGGCGGCGGGCGAGGATGCTCGGCCCCGGCTGGCCCTGGCGTTCGCCCAGGACACGGTGGCCGCGGCGCTGGCCTGCCCTCCGGTGCGGGATGTGGTGGTCGTCACGGACGACGCCGTGGCCGCGGCGGCTCTTTCCGCGCTCGGGGCGCGGGTCGTGCCGGACGCTCCGGGGGCCGGGCTCAACGCCGCGCTCGCGTACGGCGCGCGCTCCGTGCGGGCCTTGCGGCCCGCCGCCGCGGTGGCCGCGCTCAACGCCGATCTGCCGGCACTGCGCACCGCCGAATTGGCGCGGGTGCTCGATTTTGCCTCCGCTTTTCCCAGCGCTTTTCTCCGGGACGCGGCGGGAATCGGAACCACATTTCTGGCCGCGGCGGGCGGTGCGGAATTCCGTCCGGCTTTCGGTGGTCCGTCCGGGGCCCGGCACCTGGCGTCCGGTGCGGTGGAAATAGCGCTGTCCGGCGTGGACTCGGTGCGCCGGGACGTGGACACGGGAGAGGACCTGCGGGTGGCCCTGGCCCTGGGGGTGGGGGCGCACACGGCGCGGATCGCGGCAGCGGCCGCCTTGTCCTGCGACCGATAGGCTGCCGCCCATGCAGGCGACCTCGTACACGTACGACCCCGAGACCCGCGGCGGCAGCGTGCTGCTGGACGACGGCACCCCCGTGGACTTCGACGCCCCGGCCTTCGACGCGGGCGGTCTGCTGCTGCTGCGTCCGGGTCAGCGGGTGCGGATCGAGGGTGAGGGTTCGGGAGCGGACCTGCGGATCACCCTGGTGACGTTGCAGACGTTCTAGTGGCGGTCCGCTGGGCCGAACGGGGCCCGGAAAGCCCGCGGGCCGGGCTCCCCCGGAGGGGAGCCCGGCCCGGCGCGTTGTGACGATCGAGCGAGTGCCCGGTCTCACTTCTTGCGTGCGGTGGCCTTCTTGGCCGTGGTCTTGCGCGCCGTGGTCTTCTTCGCGGGCGCCTTCTTCGCCGTGGTCTTCTTGGCGGGCGCGGTCTTGCTGGCGACGGTCTTCTTGGCGGCCGTCGCGGTCTTCTTGGCCGGGGTCGCCTTCTTCGCGGCCGCGGACGCCTTCTTCGCCGTCGCGGTCGTCTTCTTCGCGGTGACCTTCTTGGCCGCGGCGGTGGTCTTCTTCGCCGGAGTCGCCTTCTTGGCGGTGGTCTTCTTCGCGGTGGCCTTCTTGGCGGCCGACTTCTTGGCGGCGGCGGCCTTCACCGTCGTACGGGCGGCGGAGGATCCGCCCGAGAGGCTGCCCTTGGGGGCCTTCTTGACGGCCACGTCGTTCTTGGGGAGCTTCTTCGAGCCGCTCACCAGGTCCTTGAACCCCTGGCCCGCGCGGAAGCGGGGCACCGAGGTCTTCTTGACCCGGACGCGCTCACCCGTCTGCGGGTTGCGGGCGTACCGGGCGGGACGGTCGACCTTCTCGAACGAGCCGAAGCCGGTGACCGAGACACGGTCCCCGGCGACAACCGCACGGACGATCGCGTCGAGCACCGCGTCGACGGCGTCCGCGGCCTGCTGACGGCCGCCGACCTTGTCGGCAATCGCTTCTACGAGCTGCGCCTTGTTCACGTCTTCCCCTTCGGAGACATTGCCAGAACGAAAGTGTTCAAGCTTTTTCGCACGTTAGGCAGATATATACCGCAAATCAAACACGAAACGGGCTAATCACCCTAGTGCCGCAACGAAGTCGACCGATGCGCAGT
Organism: Streptomyces griseus; assembly: GCF_900460065.1. Classification (GTDB taxonomy): domain Bacteria; phylum Actinomycetota; class Actinomycetes; order Streptomycetales; family Streptomycetaceae; genus Streptomyces; species Streptomyces griseus. Next base: position 88,217 of record NZ_UAVD01000008.1, read on the forward strand.
TCCACGTGTCAGTCACCTTCGGGGAATCGGCCCTCATCGAGGTCCTTCATCATCCGGTCCAGACGCCTTGCCGCGTCCGGGAGATCGTGCTTCGCCGCGGCCGTGACGACCAGCAGCTTCCGGGTCAGCGCCATCCGTACGCTCTCCGGGACTTGCAGTGCACGCACCTTCGCGTGCGCTTCCTTCAATCGGTCGGCGACGTGGCCATAGAGCTTGAGTTGGCTGTCGCGTTCCATGCACCGATTGTGCCATCTGGGGCGAGTTGTCGCCCGACGGGGTCTCAACAAGCGACTGCGCCCCCTGCCGGGAGGCAGGGGGCGCAGTCCTGGAAAAGCGCTGCTCAGGCCGCAATGGTACGCGGCTTGAAGGCGGGCCTGGCCGCCTCGTACGCGGCGATGTCCGCTTCGTTCTGAAGGGTGAGGCTGATGTCGTCGAGCCCGTTGAGCAGGCGCCAGCGGGCGTTCTCGTCGAGCTCGAAGTCGGCGGTGATGCCCTCGGCCCGGACCTGGCGCGCCTCCAGGTCGACCGTCACCTCGGCGGTCGGGTCGGCCTCCGACAGCTCCCAGAGCGCGTCGACGACGCTCTGCTCCAGGACCACGGTGAGCAGCCCGTTCTTCAGCGAGTTGCCGCGGAAGATGTCGGCGAAGCGGGAGGAGATCACGGCCTTGAAGCCGTAGTTCTGGAGGGCCCAGACCGCGTGTTCGCGGGAGGAGCCGGTACCGAAGTCGGGGCCGGCGACCAGGACCGAGGCGCCCTGGCGCTCGGGGCGGTTGAGGACGAAGTTCTCGTCCTTGCGCCAGGCTTCGAAGAGGCCGTCCTCGAACCCGTCGCGGGTGACCTTCTTCAGCCAGTGGGCGGGGATGATCTGGTCCGTGTCGACGTTGCTGCGGCGCAGCGGAACGGCTCGGCCGGTGTGCGTGGTGAAGGCTTCCATGGCTATCGGACTCCGGCGGGGGTACGGGTGTCGGACAGGTCGGCGGGCGAGGCCAGATGGCCCAGCACGGCGGTGGCGGCGGCGACCTGGGGCGAGACCAGATGGGTGCGGCCGCCCTTGCCCTGCCGGCCCTCGAAGTTGCGGTTCGAGGTGGAGGCGGAGCGCTCGCCGGGGGCCAGCTGGTCGGGGTTCATGCCCAGGCACATCGAGCAACCCGCGTGCCGCCATTCGGCGCCGGCCTCGGTGAAGACCTTGTCCAGGCCCTCGGCGACGGCCTGGAGCGCCACCCGGACGGAGCCGGGGACGATCAGCATCCGTACGCCGTCGGCGACTTTGCGGCCGTCCAGGACGGCGGCCGCGTTGCGCAGGTCCTCGATGCGGCCGTTGGTGCACGAACCTACGAAGACGGTGTCGACGTTGATGTCGCGCAGCGCCTGTCCGGCGGTCAACCCCATGTACTCCAGGGCCTTTTCGGCAGCGAAGCGCTCCGAGGCGTCCTCGTACGAAGCCGGGTCGGGGACGTTGGCCGACAGGGGGGCGCCCTGGCCGGGGTTGGTGCCCCAGGTGACGAACGGGGCCAGTTCGGCGGCGTCGATGACGACCTCGGCGTCGAACACGGCGTCGTCGTCGGAGCGCAAGGTCTTCCAGTACGCGACGGCGGCGTCCCAGTCCTCGCCCCGGGGGGCGTGGTCGCGGCCCTCCAGGTAGTCGAAGGTGGTGGCGTCCGGGGCGATCATGCCCGCGCGGGCGCCGGCCTCGATCGACATGTTGCAGATGGTCATCCGGGCCTCCATCGAGAGCTTCTCGATGGCGGAGCCGCGGTATTCGAGGATGTAGCCCTGGCCGCCGCCGGTGCCGATCCGGGCGATGATCGCCAGGATCAGGTCCTTCGCGGTGACCTCGTCGGGCAGTTCGCCCTCGACCGTGATGGCCATGGTCTTCGGACGGGCCAGCGGCAGCGTCTGGGTGGCGAGGACGTGCTCCACCTGGCTGGTGCCGATGCCGAACGCCAGCGCGCCGAACGCGCCGTGCGTGGAGGTGTGGGAGTCGCCGCAGACCACGGTGGTGCCGGGCTGGGTCAGCCCCAGCTGCGGGCCGACCACGTGCACCACGCCCTGCTCGACGTCGCCCAGCGGGTGCAGCCGGACGCCGAAGTCCGCGCAGTTCTTGCGCAGGGTCTCCAGCTGGGCGCGGGAGACCGGGTCGGCGATCGGCTTGTCGATGTCGAGGGTCGGGGTGTTGTGGTCCTCGGTGGCGATGGTGAGGTCGAGGCGTCGTACCGGGCGTCCGGCCTGGCGCAGCCCGTCGAAGGCCTGCGGGCTGGTCACCTCGTGCAGCAGGTGCAGATCGATGAAGAGAAGGTCGGGCTCGCCCTCCGCGCGCCGGACGACATGGTCGTCCCAGACCTTCTCCGCGAGTGTCCTACCCATCGCTTTCCCTCCGGCCGGCGTCTTCGCCGGCCCAACTAGAGATTCGGTGTGCCTCCGTCCGGACCCCCGTGCGGGGCGGTGGCTACGAGCCGTTGTGCGGCCGCCCCCACAGGTTCGCAACTTCCGCCGGAAATTGAACTTGCGTTTCACAGAGTGAGACGGGAGTATCGTCGTATGGACAACTCTAGCGGCGTCGGCGTTCTCGACAAGGCAGCTCTGGTATTGAGCGCCCTGGAGTCCGGTCCGGCCACCCTCGCCGGGCTGGTCGCGGCGACCGGGCTCGCACGGCCCACGGCCCACCGACTGGCCGTGGCACTGGAACACCACCGGATGGTGGCGAGGGACATGCAGGGCCGGTTCATTCTCGGCCCCCGGCTGTCGGAACTGGCAGCCGCGGCGGGCGAGGACCGCCTGCTGGCCACGGCCGGACCGGTGCTCACCCACCTGCGCGACATCACCGGCGAGAGCGCGCAGCTCTACCGCCGGCAGGGCGACATGCGCATCTGCGTGGCGGCGGCGGAGCGGCTGTCGGGGCTCCGGGACACGGTGCCGGTCGGCTCGACCCTCACGATGAAGGCGGGTTCCTCCGCCCAGATCCTGATGGCCTGGGAGGAGCCGGAGCGCCTGCACCGGGGGCTCCAGGGCGCCAGGTTCACGGCGACGGCGCTCTCCGGCGTACGGCGGCGGGGCTGGGCCCAGTCGATCGGCGAGCGGGAGCCGGGGGTCGCCTCGGTCTCGGCGCCGGTGCGCGGTCCGTCGAACCGGGTGGTCGCCGCGGTCTCGGTCTCCGGGCCGATCGAGCGGCTGACCCGTCACCCGGGCCGGATGCACGCCCAGGCGGTCATCGACTCGGCGGCGCGGCTGAGCGAGGCCCTGCGCCGCACGGGCTGACGCCGCACACCACTCTTCCCCCTGACCGGACTTCCCGAAGGCCGCCCCAGCGTCGTGGCGGCCCTTTTCCTTTCCCCGGTGGGCGCCAACCACGGTGCCGGACGGGCGACTTGGCGCGGGGCGGCCGGCCCCGGAGAAGCGCGAAGGCCCTCCGCCGAAGCGAAGGGCCTTCCCGTACTGCTCTGTTGTACCCCCGACCGGATTCGAACCGGCGCTACTGCCGTGAGAGGGCAGCGTGCTAGGCCGCTACACAACGGGGGCGCGTTTACTGCTGACTTGCGCTGGGCTACCAGGACTCGAACCTAGAATGACGGTACCAGAAACCGTAGTGTTGCCAATTACACCATAGCCCATGGTGTGACAAGTACCCCCGACCGGATTCGAACCGGCGCTACTGCCGTGAGAGGGCAGCGTGCTAGGCCGCTACACAACGGGGGCCCTAGCGATCCTGCATCGAGAGCGATGGGTGCGACCCATGATGTTCTCGCGGGAAGGATCTGTACCCCCGACCGGATTCGAACCGGCGCTACTGCCGTGAGAGGGCAGCGTGCTAGGCCGCTACACAACGGGGGCTTGTCCTGCTGATCGTGCTCGTACTGCTTGGTCTTGCGCTGGGCTACCAGGACTCGAACCTAGAATGACGGTACCAGAAACCGTAGTGTTGCCAATTACACCATAGCCCACTGAAATGCAACCCCTGGTGGGGGCTTCATCTCTGTCTGCGCTTCCCGGCCGGATCTTTCGGCCCGCTCGGGCGGCGCAGAAAGAACATTACCCGAAGGTGTCCGGCGCTCCAAAACGGGTATCCCCCGCCAACAGGCCGGGGAGCTGGTCGAGCCCGGTGATCGTCACGAGGTCCGGCCTCCCGCCCCGGCCCCGCCGGTCGAGCCAGATGCCGGTCAGCCCGGCGGCGACGGCGCCCGCGGCGTCGACGTCGGGCTCGTTGCCCACGTACGCCACCTCGTGCGGCTCCAGCGCGAGCGTCTCGCAGGCCGCGTGGAAGGCGCCCGCCTCCGGCTTGGAGATGCCGAGTTCCACGGCGCAGACCATCGACTCGAACCGGTCGCGGACGCCGAGCGCGGTGAGCTTGTGGTGCTGGTGGTCGGTGTTGGCGTTGGACAGGATCCCGTGCCGGTAGTCGTGGGCCAGCAGGTCGAGTACGGGCAGGACGTCCGGGAAGAGTGCCCAGGCGGCCTCGTAGTGGGCGGCGTGACGCCCGAACCACGCCTCGGCCTCGGCGTCCTCCAGATCGCGGGAGAGGAACTCGCGCACCCGGTCCCGCCGCTGCCCGCGGAAGTCGGTCTCGCCGGCGATCATGCGGGTCCAGTGGCGGACGCTCAGCGCCTTCCAGGCGTCGAGGGCCACGTCCACCGAGGCGTACGCCTCGGGCAGCCCCTCGCGCTCCAGGTGCCGGCGCATGCCGACGCGGTCGGCGTTCGCGTAGTCGAAGATCGTGTCGTCGATGTCCCAGAGCACGGCGCGGATCGGCATGGAGCTCACGGTAGCCGCGCGGTGGCGCCCGGGGAGGCGGAAAGCCGAGGAGGGCCGCGGCCGGTCGGTCGCGGCCCTCCTCGGGGGGCGTCGTGTCGTCTACGCGGTCAGCTTGGCCAGCGCCGCGTCCACGCGGGCCAGGCTCCTGTCCCGGCCCAGGATCTCCAGGGACTCGAAGAGCGGCAGGCCCACCGTGCGGCCGGTGACGGCGACGCGGACCGGGGCCTGCGCCTTGCCGAGCTTGAGGCCGTGGGCCTCACCGGCGGTGAGGACGGCGTTCTTCAGCGACTCCGGGTCGCTCCAGTCGGCCGCCTCCAGGTTGGCGCGGGCGGTGGTGAGCAGGGCCACCGGGTCGCCCTTCATCGCCTTGGTCCAGGACGCCTCGTCCTCCACCGGCTCGTCGAGGAAGAGGAAGTCGACGTTGTCGGTGATGTCGGAGAGCACCGTGACCCGGGTCTGGGCGTACGGGGCGATCCGGGTCCACTTCTCCGCGTCGAAGGCCTCGGGGGCCCAGGGCGCGAAGGGGGCCTTCAGCCAGGGGCCGCAGGCCTCGGTGAAGGTCTTCACGTCGAGCATGCGGATGTGCTCGGCGTTGATGTGCTCGCACTTCTTGAGGTCGAAGCGGGCCGGGTTGGCGTTGACGTCCTTGATGTCGAACGCGGCGACCAGCTCGTCCATCGAGAAGATGTCGCGGTCCTCGGCGATCGACCAGCCGAGCAGCGAGAGGTAGTTCAGCAGGCCCTCGGGGAGGAAACCGCGCTCCCGGTAGAGGTTGAGGGAGGCCTGCGGGTCGCGCTTGGAGAGCTTCTTGTTGCCCTCGCCCATGACGTACGGCAGGTGGCCGAAGGCCGGGGTGTCCTTGGCGATGCCCAGCTCGATGAGCGCCCGGTACAGGGCGATCTGGCGCGGGGTGGAGGAGAGCAGGTCCTCGCCGCGCAGGACGTGGGTGATCTCCATCAGGGCGTCGTCGACCGGGTTGACCAACGTGTAGAGCGGGGCCCCGTTGGCACGGACGATGCCGTAGTCGGGGACGTTCTCCGGCTGGACGGTGATCTCGCCGCGGACCAGGTCGGTGAAGGTGATGGCCTCGTCGGGCATCCGGAAGCGGACGATCGAGGTGCGGCCCTCGGCCTCGTACGCGGCCTTCTGCTCGGCGGTGAGGTCGCGGCAGTGGCCGTCGTAGCCGGACGGCTTCCCGGCGGCGCGGGCGGCGTCGCGGCGGGTGTCCAGCTCCTCGGTGGTGCAGTAGCAGGGGTAGGCGTACCCGGCGGCGAGGAGCTTCTCGGCGACGTCCTTGTACAGGTCCATCCGCTGCGACTGGCGGTAGGGGGCGTGCGGGCCGCCGATCTCGGGGCCCTCGTCCCAGTCCAGGCCGAGCCAGCGCATCGAGTCGAGCAGCTGCTGGTAGGACTCCTCGGAGTCGCGCGCGGCGTCGGTGTCCTCGATCCGGAAGACCAGGGTGCCCTGGTGGTGCCGGGCGAAGGCCCAGTTGAACAGGGCCGTGCGGACCAGGCCCACGTGGGGGTTGCCGGTCGGGGAGGGACAGAAACGGACGCGATGGGGCCTCCCCTGGTCGAGCGAAGCCGAGAGCTTGGGGAAAGGTGCGTTAGCCACGCTTGATCACCTTGTTGGTGAGAGTGCCGATGCCTTCGATGGTGACGGCGACCTCGTCGCCGACGTGCAGGGGGCCGACCCCCGCGGGGGTGCCCGTGAGGATCACATCGCCCGGGAGCAGCGTCATGGCCTCCGTGATGTGGACGACCAGGTCCTCGATGGAGCGGACCATGTCGCTCGTGCGGCCGAGCTGGCGCTGCTCGCCGTTGACCGTCGCCTGGATGGTGAGGTCGTGGGGGTCCACGTCGGTCTCCACCCAGGGGCCCAGCGGGCAGGAGGTGTCGAAGCCCTTGGCGCGGGCCCACTGCTTCTCCCGCTGCTGCACGTCGCGGGCGGTGACGTCGTTGGCGCAGGTGTAGCCGAGGATGACGTCCCCGACCCGCTCACGGGGGACCTCGCGGCACATGCGGCCGATGACCACGGCCAGCTCGGCCTCGTGGTGCAGCTCGTTGGAGAAGGAGGGGTACTCGATCGCGTCGCCGGAGCCGATCACCGAGGTGGTGGGCTTGAAGAAGGTGATCGGCGCGTCGGGGACCTCGTGGCCGAGTTCGGCGGCGTGCTCCGCGTAGTTGCGGCCGATGGCCACGACCTTGTTCGGGAGCACGGGGGGCAGCAGCCGGACCTTGTTCAGCGGGACCTTGGTGCCCGAGAGCTCGAAGTCGGCGTACGGAATGCCCTTGATGATGTCGAGGACGAGGTCACCGGATTCCACGGTGCCCTGTCCCTCGACGGCGCCGAAGGCGACATTGCCGTCGATGGAGAACCTGGCGATGCGCACGGGATGCTGTCGCCCCTCACTTGCTGGCTGACTGAAGACTGACGCTCCAGGCTAACGCCGATGAGGGGCTCCGCCTCGCCGATCGCGGAGCGGCTAGCGGGCCGCCGCGACCGGGGCTTCCATGAGGATGGTGCGGCGCGGGTTGGCGGTGACGTTGGGCAGCTCGGCGGCGTGCTCCGGCAGGAACGGCGTCTGCAGGGCTTCGGCGTCCTTGAGGTGCGCCAGCGTGGTGCGCCGGGGGTTGGCAATGTTGCGGACCATCGTCGTCGTCTTCATCTGTCGTCAGGACCCTGTCGGTGAGGGCGTCGCTCGTCGCGTCGCCGGCTTGTCGGATACGCCATCCCTGTAAAGCGTCAGGCTAAACATCCGATTCCCCACCGAAGCCGGGATGAGGCGACGATCATCATGTGAGTTTGCTCACGAACTTATAGACAATTGGCCCAATCCAGACAGTTGACCATGGTCCAGAAAACGGACAATGCACCACTGAATCCACCATTCCGCTCCTGATCATCGCGTCTGGGACACGCTCCACCCCCAGACGAGTCCTCCGCAATAGTCCGCTTTACCCATGATCACCCTCCACTGCTTGTCACCCGGCCATCACAACGTGTCACGCAGGTCACAGCCCGGTACGCGGCCCTTGTTGGAGATCCTGCACTGTGCTGGAATTCCACGCACCGCCGCGGGTTTCAGGCCGGCGCGCAGGGGCGCAACGCAGCGCCGAGTGGCGGCGGGAGGGGGAAGTACGCCGGTCACTCACACGACCACCCATGGGGCGCGTCCAGCGCCCCACGACGCCGACACCGTTCTTGTCCGCACACGCGGGCGGGACGCCTGGTCCAGAGGTTGCGACGCTAGTGCAGGGACGTTTCAAGAGGGATGGCAGCGCTCCGGCGGAACAGGAGCCGCGCGGCGGGACCGACCGCGGTTCCTCGCCCCAGCACGCCCAGAACCCCGGGCCGGCCGCCGCCGGCGACAACAGCGACCGCGCGCAGCGCCCGGGCTCCACGACGAGCGGCGGCGCGGAGCCGAACCCGCCCGCACAGCCGCGCGGACCGGTCGACACGGGTTCGCGCATCGCGCTCCGTAACTGGCGCATCAGCACGCGACTGGTCTCGCTCCTCGCCCTCCCCGTGGTCGCCGCGACCACCCTGGGCGGTCTGAGGATCAACGAGTCCATGACCGACATGCAGCAGCTGGAGCACATGCAGCTGCTGACGAAGATGACCAAGCAGGCGACCTCGCTCGCCCAGGCGCTCCAGGTGGAGCGCGACCAGTCCGCCGGTCCGCTGTCCAACAAGTCCAAGCCCACCGACTACAAGGTCACCGGGCCCCGGGACAAGACCGACCGGGCCAAGGACGCCTTCCTCGACGAGACCGACTCGATCGGCGACTCCGAGGGCGACGAGGCGCTCGAGAGCATCCACGCGAGCATCTCGCAGATCGCCTCGCAGCTCGGCACCATCCGTACGATCCGCAAGACGGCGTACGAAGAGGGCGCGCCCAGCCTCAACACCATCGACCAGTACAACCAGCTGATCACCTCGCTGCTGAGCCTCTCGCAGGACATGGCGCAGGCGACCAGCAACCCGGACATGATCAAGCGGACCCGGGCCCTGGCGGCGTTCTCCTCCGCCAAGGAGTACGCCTCGGTCCAGCGCGCGGTCATCGCCGCGGCCCTGCCCGGCGGTTCGGTCAAGGAGCCGCACCTCAACCCGAACGACCGGCAGTTCGGCTCCAACGCGCTCGCCAAGGAGTCCCGGGCCCTCACCTCGTTCAAGACGATCTACGGGACGACCGGGGAGAGCGCCGAGGAGCTCATGGCTCCCCTGGACAACGGCAACCCGGAGATCAACGCCGGGAACATGTACGCCAAGCGGATCCTGGACACCACGAACGGGATCGAGGGCAAGCAGGTCCGGTCGTACCTGGACTGGTACGACCAGTCGACCATCAAGATCAAGGCCATGGAGACGATCGAGGCCACCCTCCTCAGCGACATGGAGGCCAAGGCCCGCGAGCTGCGCCAGGCCTCCCAGCGCGAGGCGATCGTCAACGGTGCGGTCATCCTCATCGTGCTCGGCGTCTCGCTCGTCGGCGCCTTCGTGGTGGCCCGCTCCATGATCCGTTCGCTGCGGCGCCTCCAGGACACCGCCACCCGGGTCGCCCAGGACCGGCTGCCCGAGCTCGTCAAGCAGCTCTCCGAGACCGACCCGCAGGACGTCGACACCTCCGTCGAGTCGGTCGGCGTGCACTCCCGGGACGAGATCGGCCAGGTGGCCGCGGCCTTCGACGACGTGCACCGCGAGGCCGTCCGGCTCGCCGCCGAGCAGGCCCTCCTCCGGGGCAACGTCAACGCGATGTTCACCAACCTCTCGCGCCGCTCGCAGGGCCTCATCCAGCGCCAGCTCTCGCTCATCTCCGAGCTGGAGTCCCGCGAGGCCGACCCGGACCAGCTGTCCTCCCTCTTCAAGCTCGACCACCTCGCGACGCGCATGCGCCGTAACGGCGAGAACCTCCTCGTCCTCGCGGGCGAGGAGCCGGGCCGCCGGTGGACCCGGCCCGTCCCGCTGGTCGACGTGCTCCGCGCCGCCGCCTCCGAGGTGGAGCAGTACGAGCGCATCGAGCTCTCCGCGGTGCCCGCCACCGAGGTCGCCGGCCGGGTCGTCAACGACCTCGTGCACCTGCTCGCCGAGCTGCTGGAGAACGCCACCTCGTTCTCCTCGCCGCAGACGAAGGTCAAGGTCACCGGTCACGCGCTGCCCGACGGGCGGGTCCTCGTCGAGATCCACGACACCGGCATCGGCCTCTCCCCCGAGGACCTCGCCGCGATCAACGAGCGGCTCGCGCAGCCGCCCACCGTGGACGTCTCCGTCTCCCGCCGCATGGGTCTGTTCGTGGTCGGCCGGCTGTCGCTGCGTCACGGCATCCGGATCCAGCTGCGCCCCTCCGACTCCGGTGGTACGACCGCGCTGGTCATGCTGCCCGTCGACGTCGCGCACGGCGGCAAGCAGCCTCCGTCCAAGCAGGGCCCCGGACAGCAGCCCGGCGCCCCGGGCGGTCTGCTCGCGGGCAACGGGAACGGCGCCGGCAACGGCCAGCGTCCGGGCCTGGGCGGCGGACCGGCCGGTCCGGGCGCCAAGAGCCTCGGCGGTGGACCGGGCGCCCAGCGCGGCCAGGTCGGCGTCGGCTCGGGTCCCCGGGCGGCGCTGCCGGCCCGGGACACCGGGGCCGGCCGTCCGCAGGGCCCGCAGGGCGGCGGCCAGCCGAACACCGGCGGACCGGGCCAGGACTTCCCCGGTCCGGGCCCCGCGCCCCAGCGCCAGGGCGGCGGCCTCTCCGGCGCCTTCGGCAACAACGCCCGGCTCGGCGCCCGCGGCGCCCAGGGCGGCCCGCAGGGCGAGGCCCCGGGCCGCGGTGACGCGACCAACCTGTTCGGGCACGGCGCTCCGCCCTCCTCCGGGCAGAACGGCCGCCCGGGCCCGTTCGCACCGCCGAACCAGCAGGGCCCGTCCGGCTGGCAGCACCAGCAGGGCCCGGGTGCTCAGCAGCCCCAGGGCGGTCCGGAGCAGAACGGCCCCGCGCAGGGCGGCTTCCAGCAGTCCGGCGGCCCCGGCCGTCAGCTGCCGCCGCCCGGTGGACCGCGTGCCGAGCTGCCCGGGGGCAACCCGCAGCCGCAGCGGCCCGCGACCACCAGCTGGGGTGCGGACACGGCGCGCGGACACGAGGAGCACGACGCGACCGGGCAGTTCGCCCGTCCGTCGGACCTCGGCCAGGACCCGTTCGCCTCCCCGCTGAACCAGCCGTCGTCGGACGACCGCCAGGGTCCCGGCGCGACCTCCGAGTTCGCCCGGCCCGACTTCTCGGCGCCGGGGGCTCCCCAGGACCGCTCGTACCAGCAGGGCGTTCCGCAGGGCCAGGACCCGGCGAGCACCGCGCAGTTCGCGCGGCCCGACTTCGGCGTCCCGCGGCAGCCCGACCAGAACCAGCTGGGCCAGGGGCAGTACGACCAGGGTCAGCAGCAGCTGCCCGCGCCGCGGGGCCGCGGTCCCGAGGGCAACGACTTCGGCGCGCCGCTGCCGTCCGCCTCCCCGGCGGGCGAGGCCGCTCCGTACCGTCCGGCGCTGCCGCAGCAGCCCCAGCAGCCGGAGGCCCTGCCGCCGGCCGGCCCCGGGGACGGCCGTACGCCGCTGTACGACACCCTGGAGACGAACTGGTTCCACGGTCCGGGCCAGGGCGGCCAGCAGCCGCCCGCCGAACCGCAGGCGCCGGCCGCTCCGGGCTCCTCCGACGTGCCGGTCCCGCCCATGCCTCGGCGTGGTGCGGCCGACCCCTCGGTCACCAGCTCGTGGCGGGCCTCGCCCAACGACGAGCTCGTACGCCAGGCCGAACGGGTCAAGAAGCCCGCCGCCGGCGGGGTCACCACTTCCGGGCTGCCCCGCCGTGTTCCCCGCGCCAATTTGGTTCCGGGGACCGCACAGCAGCAGAATCACCAGTCCGGACCACAGGTTTCGCGCGCGCCCGATGACGTGCGCGGTCGTCTGACCAATCTCCGCCGGGGCATCCAGCAGGGTCGGCAGGCCAACAACGGCCCGCAGACCGGCAGTATCCATCTCGGCCCCACTCACCAGCAGGAGCGTTAGTTGAGCCCCATGAGTCAGGCCGCGCAGAATCTGAACTGGCTGATCACCAACTTCGTGGACAACACCCCAGGGGTGTCCCACACGGTGGTGGTCTCCGCGGATGGCCTGCTGCTGGCGATGTCCGAAGGTTTCCCGCGCGACCGTGCCGACCAGCTCGCGGCGGTCGCGTCCGGCCTCACCTCGCTGACCGCGGGCGCCTCCCGGATCTTCGAGGGCGGCGCCGTCAGTCAGACGGTTGTGGAGATGGAGAGGGGATTCCTCTTCCTCATGTCCATCTCCGACGGTTCGTCACTGGCCGTTCTGGCCCACCCGGACGCCGACATCGGTCTGGTCGGGTACGAAATGGCCCTCCTGGTCGACCGTGCGGGCACCGTCCTCACGCCCGACCTCCGCGCCGAACTCCAAGGAAGTCTGCTCCACTAGGCGGCCATCCAGCGGATTCACGACACGATCCCCCCAGGTAATGCCCACAACCCTCACCCGACAGGCCGCTTTAGTCCCCTCACCGGCCCCTTGCAGACGGCAAGCCGAGAACCTGCTGTCACGCCCGGAGGATTCATGACCCCGCCACCCGCCTCACCCGATCCGTACGGCGCACTGCACCACGCGTCGTACGACGGGGAAGGCGACCAGCCGCTGGTTCGTCCTTACGCCATGACCGGCGGCCGGACCCGGCCGCGCTACCAGCTCGCGATAGAGGCACTGGTCAGCACGACGGCAGACCCCGCCCATCTGGGGACCCTGCTCCCCGAGCACCAGCGGATCTGCCACCTCTGCCGTGAGGTCAAGTCGGTGGCGGAGGTGTCGGCGCTGCTGTCGATGCCGCTCGGCGTCGCCCGGATCCTGGTGGCGGACCTGGCGGAAGCCGGCATGGTGGCCATCCACCAGCCGGGCAACGGAGAGGCCGGCGGCGCGCCGGATGTGACACTGCTCGAAAGGGTGCTCAGTGGACTTCGCAAGCTCTAGCGGCGGCACGGGCCGCGCCACCACCTCGGCGAAGATCGTGGTGGCGGGCGGGTTCGGCGTGGGCAAGACCACGTTCGTCGGTGCCGTTTCGGAGATCAACCCGCTGCGCACCGAGGCCGTCATGACGTCCGCGTCCGCGGGCATCGACGATCTGACCCACACCGGGGACAAGACCACCACGACGGTGGCCATGGACTTCGGCCGCATCACGCTCGACCAGGACCTGATCCTGTACCTCTTCGGTACCCCCGGTCAGGACCGCTTCTGGTTCATGTGGGACGACCTGGTCCGCGGCGCCATCGGCGCCGTCGTCCTCGTCGACACCCGCCGCCTCGCCGACTGCTTCCCCGCGGTCGACTACTTCGAGAACAGCGGCCTCCCCTTCGTCATCGCCCTCAACGGCTTCGACGGACACCAGCCCTACACCCCCGACGAGGTACGCGAAGCACTCCAGATCGGGCCCGACGCACCCATCATCACGACGGACGCCCGCCACCGCGCGGACGCCAAGAGCGGCCTGATCACCCTGGTCGAGCACGCCCTGATGGCCCGCCTGAAGTAGCCCTTCCATCAGGGGCAAGTCGATACCGGCATACGGAAGTTGCCGTAGTCACGCGGGGGCGGCCTGTGTCGTTTGACACGATCCGCCCCCGCGTTCATAACGTTTCGAGAGAGAATTGACCCCACGCCGCCACCCGACGCATCCATCCGGTGCCACTGCGCTCACATGAGCCCCGCCTTTTGACGGGGCTCGCTCTTTATGCCCGTTTTATCTGAGGTCTGGGCCACTCGGAATCGCCGATTCCGACTGTTTGGAACGGGACCGGTCCCCGTGCTGCAATTCGACGAACTCCCCAGTAGGACCGCCCTGAACGAATAATCCGGCACAGCGTAGGTGCCGACGCCGAGAGGTTGTTGGTCGAGTGAGGCGAAGCAACGAGGGCGCCGCGGCGCAGCCCGAGCGGGGCAACTTCACCCCGCCGACGCGCGCCGTGCCGTCCCCTGCCGAGGCGCCCGGCACGGAGCCCACCGGTGGTGGCAGCACCAGCCGGCTGTCCCCGCGCAACTGGCGGGTGGCCACCCGGCTGAACGCGATCCTCCTGATCCCGGTGCTGGTCGGGCTCGTCATGGGCGGCTTCCAGGTGAAGGGCTCCATCGACACCTGGAGCGAGGCGCAGGACGCCGAGAGGATCGCGGTCGTCGTGCGCGCCGCGTCCGACTACGGGCAGGCGCTCCTGAACGAGCGGGACCTCACCGCCGAACCGCTGCTCTCGGGCGACCGTGACGCCGATGTGGTCGAGCAGACCCGGGCCACCACCGACGAGGCGGCGCGGAAGTTCGACGCCGCGGTGAAGGACATGCCGGCGAAGCCGGGCCTGGAGCGCCGTCTGAAGCTTTTCAAGGGTGAGGAGCCCAAGCTTCCCGAGCTGCGCAAGGCCGCCTACTCGCAGGCCCTGGACCCAGTGAAGACCGAAGAGGGCTACGTCCAGGTCCAGCACTCGCTGATGGAGTTCTCCAACGAGCTCGGCCTCGGCACCGGCAACATCACCAGCTACGGCCGTACGGTCTACGCGATCGAGCTGTCCAAGGCTGCAGAATCGCTTCAGCGCTCGATCGGCATGCACCTTCTGGTGCGCCCGAGCAAGAAGCCGGGGACCTACAACGACCAGGTCAAGGCCTTCGGCTCCTACAACTACCTGGAGCAGATCGCGCTGGGCGAGTTCAACTCCGGGGGCACCCAGGACGACGTCGACCGGCTGAAGCAGGTCATGGCCGGCAAGGCCGCCGAGGGGGCCAAGCAGATCAAGGCGGCCAAGGAGCAGGCCGAGGCCGCGGGCGAGCCCTTCGTGGCCCCGCCGAGCATCGACGGCTCGGTCTTCGACGGCATGGCCCGGGAGATCGGCCAGGGGCAGGACCCCGAGGAGCTGGCGGCGAAGGGCATCACGCCGGCGACCTGGATGGCGGCGGCGACCGCGAAGTTCGAGGGGTACGCCACCGTCGAGGACGAGCTGGTCACCAAGGCGGTGGACGAGGCCGCGAGCATCTCGTCCGACGCCAAGACCGACGCCATCGTCAACGGCCTCGTCGTCGTCATCGCGCTGCTGGCCGCGTTCGTCCTGGCCGGGCTCATGGCCCGTCAGATGAGCCGCTCGATGCGCCAGCTGCGTACCGCCGCCTTCGGCATCGCCGAGCAGCGGCTGCCCTCCCTCGTCGACCAGCTCTCGCGCACCGACCCGGGCCGGGTCGACACCCGGGTGCAGCCGATCCCGATCACCACCCAGGACGAGATCGGCGAGGTCGCCCGCGCCTTCGACCAGGTGCACCGCGAGGCCGTCCGGCTCGCCGCCGAGCAGGCCATGCTGCGGGGCAACGTCAACGCGATCTTCACGAACCTCTCGCGCCGCAACCAGTCGCTCATCGAGGGCCAGCTGACCCTCATCACCGACCTGGAGAACAACGAGGCCGACCCGGACCAGCTGGAGAGCCTCTTCAAGCTGGACCACCTGGCGACCCGTATGCGCCGCAACGGCGAGAACCTCCTCGTCCTCGCGGGCGAGGAGCCCGGCCGCCGCTGGAACCAGCCGGTGCCGCTGGTGGACGTCCTGCGGGCCGCCTCCTCCGAGGTGGAGTCCTACGAGCGCATCCAGCTGACCGGCGTGCCGGAGAGCGAGATCCACGGGCAGGCCGTCACCGACCTCGTCCACCTGCTGGCCGAGCTGCTGGAGAACGCCACCACGTTCTCCTCGCCGCAGACGAAGGTCAAGGTCACCGCGACCCGGCTGCCCGACGGCCGGGTCATGGTCGAGATCCACGACAAGGGCATCGGCCTCACCGCCGAGGACTTCGCCGACATCAACCACAAGCTGGCCAACCCGCCGACCGTGGACGCAGCGGTCTCCCAGCGCATGGGCCTGTTCGTGGTCGGCCGGCTGGCCGACCGGCACGGGATCCGGGTCCAGCTGCGCCCCTCGGGCGAGCAGGCCGGGACCACCTCGCTGGTGATGCTGCCGGACGCCATCACCCACGGTGGCGGTGGCGAACCGGGCGCCGGACAGGACGACTTCACCGTCTCCTCGATCATCCCCGAGCAGCAGCAGGCCTTCGAGCCGGCGCCGCAGCAGGCCCCGATGCGCACGGCGGCGGAGCTCGGCTTCGACGACTCGCGCTACGAGGCCCCGGCGGACCCGGGTCAGCTGGACCCGGTCAACCGCTCGCTGATGCGCGAGGAGCGCAGGGCGGCCCTGGAGGCGCAGACGGGCCCGGGCGGCCCGTTCGGGGAGGACGCCCGGGAACAGCGGGGCTACGCGCCGGAGTCGTACGCGGGCGACCCGTACGGCGGGCAGCCGCAGCAGGGGTACGCCGGCGATCGCTACGGCCAGGACCCGTACGGGCAGCAGCAGCCGTACCAGGAGACCTACGAGCAGCAGCGGTACGGCGCCGGGGACGGCTACGCGCAGCAGGACCAGCAGCCGCAGCAGCACCCGGGAGACGGCTATACGGAATCGGCATATGCCGATCAGCAGGGCCGGCAGGGTCAGTACGCCGACCCGTACGCGGCGTCGCCGGACCCGTCCCACCAGGATGATTGGCCTGTTCAGAGTGGTTTCCAGAACACTTATGAGCCGATCGCTCCCGCCGAATCGGAATCTGTTCCGAGCACGCCCGCGGAGCCGTCGGAGCGCGTAGGCTTCGACCGTCCGGGTCCCACCCCGAACGTCGGCCACGAGCTGACCGAAGCCGGTCTGCCGCGCCGCGGCGCTCAGCAGCACTGGCAGCCCGGCCCCGGCGGCCGCGGCAACGACCAGCCCGATCCGGCTCCGGGGCCCCAGCCGCGGCAGGAACAGCGGCAGGAGCCGCAGACGGACGGGGACGGCACCGACGACTGGCGCTCGACGAACGACGAGCGCTGGGAGCGGGCCGAGAAGCTCCGCGAGCCGAAGGCGGGCGGAATCACCCCCTCCGGCCTCCCCCGGCGCGTGCCCAAGGCCAACTTGGTCGAGGGCACGGCGGAGCAGACCCAGCAGGGCGGCCCACAGGTCTCCCGCGCGCCCGAGGACGTCCGCGGCAGGTTGAGCAACCTGCGGCGGGGGATCCAGCGGGGACGCAGCGAGGGTTCGGACACCAGTACCACCTACAACCAGGAGCGTTAGTGTGAGCCCGATGAGCCAGGCGGCGCAGAATCTCAACTGGTTGATCACCAACTTCGTGGACAACACCCCCGGGGTGTCGCACACGGTGGTGGTCTCCGCCGACGGACTCCTGCTGGCGATGTCCGAGGGTTTCCCGCGCGACCGCGCCGACCAGCTGGCGGCCGTCGCCTCCGGTCTGACGTCGCTGACCGCGGGCGCCTCGCGGATCTTCGAGGGCGGCGCCGTGAATCAGACCGTTGTGGAGATGGAGCGTGGATTCCTCTTCATCATGTCCATCTCCGACGGATCCTCTCTCGCCGTCCTGGCCCACCCGGACGCCGATATCGGTCTGGTCGGGTACGAAATGGCCCTTCTGGTCGACCGCGCGGGCAGTGTCCTGACACCGGACCTCCGCGCCGAACTTCAGGGAAGTCTTCTTAACTAGCAGACAGACAGTGCGTTTCTCGCCACCGCGCCATAATGTGCGGTGGCGCGGCCCACGGGAATCGGTGACCGGCAGTCGGAGGAGGAAACGTGGCAGCACCCACAGGCGGGCACCCATACAACGGTGACCAGAGGGTTCCGGGTGAGCACGGTGACAACCGTTTCGGCTTCCCTGCCGCACCTGGCGGGCAGGGTCCAGGCCACTACCAGCCATACCAGGAGCCGCAGCACCACCAGCAACAGCAGGGCCCTCACGGTGCGCAGGGGTCCGAGTGGCCCCCGCAGCAGCAGCCGGGCGCGGGGTGGCCGCAGCAACCGCAGCAGCCCCAGCGGTACGACGCCCCCCAGCAGTCGCGCATTCAGCCGGTGCAGCAGCGGCGGGCCCCCGAGCCCGCCAAGCCCGCCGCGCACAACCCGCTGGTCCGTCCGTACGCCATGACCGGCGGCCGGACCCGACCGCGTTACCAGCTCGCCATCGAGGCGCTGGTCAGCACCACGGCCGATCTGTCCCGGCTGCAAGGGCAGTTGCCCGAGCACCAGCGGATCTGCCGGCTCTGCATCGAGATCAAGTCGGTGGCCGAGATCTCGGCCCTTCTCTCGATCCCCCTCGGCGTTGCCCGGATCCTCGTCGCCGACCTGGCCGAGGCCGGACTCGTCGCTATCCATCAGCCCGGCGGCGACGAGGCCGCCGGCGGCCAGCCAGATGTGACACTGCTCGAAAGGGTGCTCAGTGGACTTCGCAAGCTCTAGCGGCGGAGCGGCCCGCTCCACTACCTCGGCGAAGATCGTGGTGGCAGGGGGCTTCGGCGTGGGTAAGACCACGTTTGTCGGTGCCGTTTCGGAGATCAACCCGCTGCGCACCGAAGCCGTGATGACGTCCGCCTCGGCGGGCATCGACGATCTGACCCACACCGGGGACAAGACCACCACGACGGTGGCCATGGACTTCGGCCGCATCACGCTCGACCAGGACCTGATCCTGTACCTCTTCGGTACGCCCGGTCAGGACCGCTTCTGGTTCATGTGGGACGACCTGGTCCGCGGCGCCATCGGCGCCGTCGTCCTCGTCGACACCCGCCGCCTCGCCGACTGCTTCCCCGCGGTCGACTACTTCGAGAACAGCGGCCTCCCCTTCGTCATCGCCCTCAACGGCTTCGACGGACACCAGCCCTACACCCCCGACGAGGTACGCGAAGCACTCCAGATCGGACCGGACACCCCGATCCTGACGACGGACGCCCGCCACCGCGCGGACGCCAAGAGCGCGCTCATCACGCTGGTCGAGCACGCCCTGATGGCGCGGCTGCGCTAGGGCGCCCGCCGGTCCCGTACGGAGAAGGGCCCCGCACTCCCGAGGAGTGCGGGGCCCTTCTCGTAACGTCCGGCGGGGGTGGTCAGCCCTGCCAGCTGTGCGGGGCGCGGAAGCCCGGCGTGCGCTCCAGACGGCGCCAGCCGGCGGTGTCACGGCCGCGGTGGGCGGGGGCGGCGGGCTGGGCGGCGGCGCGGGCCATCAGGACGGCGGTGATGGCCGCCAGCTCCTCGGGGGCCGCGTGGCCCTTCTCGACGCGCAGGACGGACTCGGCGGGGGTGAGGCTCATGGTGGGGTGTCTCCGTCTTCTCGGCAGGATGTCGTGGACCGTGCGGCGGATCGCGCCGCTGCGGAGGTGACTACTGCGGGGGGTTGCCGTGCTTGCGGGACGGCAGGTCGGCGTGCTTGCTGCGGAGCATGGCGAGCGAGGCGATGAGCACCTCGCGGGTCTCGGCGGGGTCGATGACGTCGTCGACGAGGCCGCGCTCGGCCGCGTAGTAGGGGTGCATCAGCTCGGCCTTGTACTCCTTGACCATGCGGGTGCGCATGGCCTCGGGGTCCTCGGCGTCGGCGATCTGCCGGCGGAAGATCACGTTGGCCGCTCCCTCGGCGCCCATCACCGCGATCTCGTTGGTGGGCCAGGCGTAGGTGAGGTCGGCTCCGATGGACTGGCTGTCCATGACGATGTACGCGCCTCCGTAGGCCTTCCGCAGGATCAGCGAGATCCGCGGCACGGTGGCGTTGCAGTAGGCGTAGAGCAGCTTCGCTCCGTGGCGGATGATCCCACCGTGCTCCTGGTCGACGCCCGGCAGGAAGCCGGGGACGTCCAGAAGGGTGATGATCGGGATGTTGAAGGCGTCGCACATCTGGACGAACCGCGCGGCCTTCTCGGAGGCCTCGATGTCCAGCACCCCGGCCAGCGACTGCGGCTGGTTGGCGACGATGCCGACGACCTGGCCGTCCAGGCGGGCCATCGCACAGATGATGTTGCGGGCCCAGCGCTCGTGGATCTCCAGGTAGTCGCCGTCGTCGACGAGCTCCTCGATCACCTTGTGCATGTCGTACGGGCGGTTGCCGTCGGCCGGGACCAGGTCCAGCAGGACGTCGCCGCGCCGGTCGGCGGGGTCGTCGCTCTCCACCGTCGGCGGGTTCTCGCGGTTGTTCGAGGGCAGCATCCCGATGAGGTAGCGGACCTCGGCGATGCAGGTCTCCTCGTCGTCGTAGGCGAAGTGCGCGACGCCCGAGGTCTCGGCGTGCACGTCCGCGCCGCCGAGGCCGTTCTGGGTGATCTCCTCGCCGGTGACCGCCTTCACGACGTCCGGTCCGGTGATGAACATCTGCGAGGTCTCACGGACCATGAACACGAAGTCGGTCAGCGCCGGGCTGTAGGCCGCGCCGCCCGCGCACGGGCCGAGCATCACGCTGATCTGCGGGATGACACCGGAGGCGCGGGTGTTGCGCTGGAAGATCCCGCCGTAGCCGGCGAGCGCCGAGACGCCCTCCTGGATACGCGCCCCGGCGCCGTCGTTCAGCGACACCAGCGGAGCCCCGGCCGAGATGGCCATGTCCATGATCTTGTGGATCTTCGTGGCGTGCGCCTCGCCCAGCGCCCCGCCGAAGATCCGGAAGTCGTGCGCGTAGACGAAGACCGTGCGGCCCTCGACCGTGCCCCAGCCGGTGATGACACCGTCGGTGTACGGCTTCTTCGCCTCCAGGCCGAAACCGGTCGCCCGGTGCCGGCGCAGCTGCTCGACCTCCTTGAACGAACCCGGGTCCAGCAGCAGCTCGATCCGCTCCCGCGCGGTCAGCTTCCCCTTGGCGTGCTGCGCCTCGGTCGCCCGCTCGCTCGGTCCGCGCCGCGCCTGCTCGCGCAGGGCCAGCAGTTCGGCCACCCGGCCTCGGGCGTCGGTCGGCTCACCCTGGGTTTCGTCCACAACGGTCATGTACTGACCCTACGAACACCGACCCAGAAATCTCGCCGTCGACTCTGTACAGTCTCCTGCCCGGTTTCGTGGTGGGAGTGAACAGAACCACGCCGCCGTGCACGCGATCCACCAGCGAAACGCCGCTTTCGGTTGTGAGGACCCCACAAGAGTGGCTGTGCCGTGGGCCACACGCCCCTGAGGGGGCCCGCAGGGGCCCCCTCAGTATGGCGCGGCCGGTCTCCCCCGCCGTCCACCGCGCCCGGGACGCCGGGCGGCCGGCGGTCAGTCTCCGCAGTGGAAGCGGGCATCGCCCCAGTCCGCGTGGTCGTTGCCGTTGCCGTCGCCGCCGTCCTGGACGATCAGCTCGACGTACTTCGCGCCGGTGACGTCGGCGGTGAGCTTCCAGGCGGGGTCGGCCGCCCCCAGCACGGGTGACGCCGCCTTCTCCGTACCGTCGGCGGTGACCGAGAACCGCACACTGCCCCGGGTCGTCTGGACGTCGTCCACGCCCACCTCGGCGGTGAAGGAGGTGCACTTCCCGCCCAGGTAGTAGCGGATCTTCGCCGGGGCGTGGGTGCCCAGGCCCTTGGCGTAGGTGACGCCGCCGATCTTCAGGGGGCCTCCGTCGCCGGCCCCGGCCTCCCCGTTGGAGCGGTCGCGCTCGACGGGACCCCAGCCGTTCTGCGAGGCGGTCCAGTCGAGGTCGCCGGCCCAGCTGTCCGCGGTGGGCGGCGGCGGGAGCGTACGGACGGAGGTTCCCGCGCCGAGCGCTCTGGCCGCTCCGCCGACGCTGTACGTGGCCTTCGCGTCCAGCGCGTACGTGCCGTAGGGGGCGTCGACCGGCGGGGTGACCCGCCAGCTGCCGGTGGCCTTGGCCCCGGGGGCGACCGAGTCGAAGGCGACCGGGCCCACGGGCTCGGCCTGCCAGCCCTCGGGCACGGTCAGCGCGAGCTTCACGCCGGTGGCGGCGCTCGCCTCGTCGTTGCCGAAGGTCGCCTTCACGGTGTTCGGGGCTCCCGGCTCCAGGGTCTCGGCGCCGGCGGCCACGCCGAGGGTGCCGCAGACGGCCTCCTGCCCTGCCGGGGCCGGCCCGAGGTCGGTGACGGTGAAGCCGTCGAGCACGAAGTCCGCGCCCTCGGGTGCTCCGGGCAGCTTGCGCAGCCCGGTCCAGGTGTCGCCGCAGCCCGCGGTGAGGGTCCGGCTGAACTTCCCGGTGGTGCGCTGCTGCCCGATCGGGGTGGCGCGGGTCTCGGTGGAGGAGGCCTTGCCGTCGGCGACCCGGTCGTAGCCCTCCACCCAGCTGTAGGCCCCGGCGTGGCTGGACTGGTAGTCGAAGGCGACCTCGTACCGGTGGCCGTCCTTCATCGGGACGGTCCAGGGCGCGGTGCGGTAGACGAGTCCGGTGTTCTCCTCGTGGGACTTCAGGGACTCCTTCCCGTCGAGCACGTCGTCGATGAGCTTCCCGTTCCAGCCGGCCCGGGTGTACGGGGCGTTCAGCTGGGAGACGTGGGTGCGGGGGTCGGTGGAGCCGCCCGCGTCGCCCTTGAGGAAGGGGCCCCAGCCCTGGTCGACGGCCTCGAAGTCCTCGTACGCCACGGTGCCGGTGCGGGTGGCGGGGGCGTTCTCGACGATCCGTACGTCGTCGGCGCGGACCGTGGCCCCGGAGCCCGCCGCCGCCTCGACGCGCAGGGTGGTGCGGCCGTTCGCGGGGGCGGTGAAGTTGACCTTGGCCCGCTGGAAGCGGGTGCCGTGCCAGTCGGAAGCGGCGACGAAGTCCTCGGCCGTGGAGCGCTCGACGGCGACCGATTTCCCGCCGGCGCTGATCACCGTACGCCGGCTCGCGCCGGGCTCGACCTCGATCAGGGCGGAGGCGGTGTAGCGCTTGCCGGGCTTGAGGCCGGTGACGGTCTGGGAGATCGCGGCGGGGCCCGAGCCGGAGAGCCGGGCGCTGTTGCGGCCCTGCTCGTCGGTGTCGCGGACGGCGGTGCCGGTCTTCGTCCAGCCCTTCAGGTCACGGTCGTTGAAGCCGGGGTCCTTCAGACCGGTGCCCTTCCCCCAGGCGGGGTCCGTCTCCTTCGGCGCACGGTCGGGGTAGAGGACGTAGGCCTGTCCGGCGGCTGCGGTGAGGGTGATCCCGCCGTTCTCCGGGCGTACGGTGGCGACCTTCTTCCGGCCGTTGTCGGACAGCTCGTAGACGGTGTACGGGCCCGTGCCGGGCACCTCCCAGCTGCTGGTCCCACCGGTCTCGCTGTAGTGGTAGAGCTTCTTGCCGCCGTCCCACGGCAGCAGGTAGTCGGTGCCGCTGAGCACCTTGCGGCCCTGGTCATAGAAGGTCCGCCTGCCGTCCTCGACCGTGCCGCGCACCCCGCCGGTGAAGGTGATGTCATTGCCGTCCCAGCGGGTGATCCTCTGCTGCTGGAGGTACTTGGCGGGGAGGTTCTTCTGCCAGATGTTGGCGGTGAAGGCGTTCCAGTCGGTCTCGCCGGTCCAGCCCTCGAAGTCCTCCAGGGCGCTCTGGCCGAGGACCGGGTGGTTGTTCCAGATGTCCTTCTCGCCGTTGCGGATGAACCGGATGATCCGGGAGTTCAGGCCCTTGTTGGTGGCCCCGCCGTAGTTGAGGTCGTTGGCCCAGTGGGACCAGAGGGAGGCGCGCTCGAACTTGTCGGCCCATTCGGTGCCGACGGTCCAGCCCTGCTTCTGGACGGCCTGGATGGTCTTGTCGGCGATCCAGCCGTGGCTGTAGTAGACGTCGATGTAGAGGAAGTCGAGGTTCCTGTGGGTCTCGTCGCGCAGCTGCCTGAACCGCTTCTCCAGGTCGCCGCTGTTGATGTCGCGGCGCTGGTCGATGTAGTAGCTCTGGTTGAGCCAGTTCCAGCCGGGCTTGGTCTTGTCGACGAGCTGCTCGGAGAAGGCCTTGGCCTCCGGGTAGGACTCGGTGGCGTTGACGTGCACGCCGAAGTCGGCGCCCCACTTCTCGCCGTCCTTGAGCAGGGTGTTGAGGTCCTTCAGCCCGCCGGCCCGCTTGTTGTAGTTGCCGCCGTAGTCCGGGTGGGCGGAGTCGTGGCCCTCGGAGCCGTATCCCTTGAGGACGGCGAGCTGGCCGAGGCCGTCGGTGGCCTTCGAGATCCGCTTGACGTCGTCCAGGGTGCGCAGGAAGGGGTGGGTGGCCTGGCTGGCGAAGTTGAACGGGATGTGGGTGACGACCCGCTCGGCCGTGTTCTCGCTGCCGGGCGCGGTGACGCCGATGGAGCGGAAGGCCACGGCCCCGTCCTGCCAGTCGACGGCCTTGTCGCCGTTGGCGTCCGGGGTGACGACGACCTTGGCCCAGGGCAGGTTCTCGCCGCTCTCGGGCCTGGGCGCGCCCTCGCCCCGGTAGGTCCACTGGCCGGACCAGGCGCCGACCCGGACGCCGCCGCCCTCCTCGGTGCGCGCCTGGTGCCAGAAGCGGGCGTCGTCGCCGCCGGTGGCCCCGGAGGGCTTGTCGTACGAGGAGTTGGACTCGATGGCCGCGGCCAGGGAGCCGGTGTTGAGGAGCGCGTAACTGGCCCCGACGGGCGCGGGGTCGGGCTTGGTCTCCCCGGTGACCTTCGCGAAGACGTCGGCGGTGCGGGTGGAGTCCGGGTCGAGCTTCGTGAACGCGGTGGCGGCCCCGGACTCGGTGGAGCCGACGGAGATCAGGTCGTGCCCGGGGATGTCGATGGTCCCGACCCGGAAGGCGGAGGTGTCGCGGACGGCGGTCACCTTGAAGGTGGTGGCCCGCCCGGAGACGGTGAGCGAGGCGTCGATCTCGACGCCCGGCAGGGAGTCGAAGGCGAGCGTGTAGCGGGCGGCGGAGCGGGTGGTCTTCGGCTTGCCCTTGAGCTTCACCGGGTGGGCGGTCCCGTTGAGGGTGACGGCGGTGACCGGCCGGGTGGAGCCGAGCAGTTGCTCGCCGCTCGCCCGGTCGGTGTACGACAGGACGCGCGGGAAGTCGTCGGCGACGGCGACGGCGAGCCGGTCGGATCCGATGACGGCGGATCCGGCGGGCCGCGCCGCCCCGGCCGGGGCGGGGGACGGATCGGCGGCTGCGGCGGGGAGGGCGGCCCCCACGAGCGCCAGGACGGCAGCGGAGGCCGCGGCGACCAGGCCGGGGCGAGGGAATCTTGGCGACATGGCCCCTGAGTAGTCGCCGTGTCCGGACATCGTCAACGAACTTCGGCTCCGGGGGTCGGCTCCGTCCAACAACCCCGGGCGTTA
>NZ_UAVD01000023.1 GCF_900460065.1 Streptomyces griseus
TCCACCACCACGCCCCTACCTCAACGCCGACGACGACACCGAAGCCGGCCTCCCCGACCTCCTCGGCCGCTCCCTCCGCACCACCCGACGCCCCGACGCCCTCAAAATCGCCGTCACCCTCCAAGCCCTCGGCCGCACCGGACTCGCCGACCTCATCGACCGCACCCTCGCCACCGCCCACCACCTCGCCGACCTCGTCACCCAAACCCCCACCCTCGACCTCTACGACCGCCCACCATCAGCACCGTCCTCCTCCGCCCCACCGACGCCGACGACCACACCGTCGCCACCGTCCGCCGCACCCTCCTCCACCGCGGCCACGCCGTCCTCGGCCGCGCCCACGCCGACGGCCGCCTCTGGCTCAAGGCAACCCTCCTCAACCCCCACACCACCCCCCACGACCTCCGAGCACTCCTCGACCTCATCACCGACACCACCGCCGACCACCTCACCCACCGACCCACCGCCCCCACCACACCCCACCCCACCCCTCACCCCACAGAAGGCGACACCCCGCGATGACCGCCCGGCCCGCCCCCGCCCCCGACCAGCCACACGACCTCGTCGGCATCGGCATCGGACCCTTCAACCTCTCCCTCGCCGCACTCGCCCACAACATCCCGCGAGCACCGACGACCCCCGCCCCCTCGCCGCGACCTTCTACGAACAACGCCCCGCCTTCCACTGGCACCCCGGCCTCCTCCTCGACGGCGCCAGCCTCCAAGTCCCCTTCCTCGCCGACCTCGTCACCCTCGCCGACCCCGCCAGCCCCTGGAGCTTCCTCAACTACCTCCGCACCCGCGACCGACTCTTCCCCTTCTACTTCGCCGAGCGCTTCCACATCCAACGAGCCGAATACGACGCGTACTGCCGCTGGGTCAGCGAACAACTCCCCGGCCTCCACTTCGGCCACCAGGTCGACGCCGTCCGCTGGAACACCGACCGCGTCCTCTTCGAAGTCGACTTCACCCAACTCGACCGCGACGGCGAAGCCGAAGCCCTCGGCCGCGCCTACGCCCG
Organism: Streptomyces griseus; assembly: GCF_900460065.1. Lineage (GTDB taxonomy): Bacteria > Actinomycetota > Actinomycetes > Streptomycetales > Streptomycetaceae > Streptomyces > Streptomyces griseus. Next base: position 1,021 of record NZ_UAVD01000023.1, read on the forward strand.
CCACATCGCCCTCGGCATCGGCACCGAACCCTTCGTCCCCGAACCCCTCAAACCCCTGGCCGAAGCCGAAGCCGTCCCCGTACTCCACTCCGCCGACTACCTCCGCCACCGCGAACGGCTCCTCGCCGCCGAACACATCACCGTCATCGGCTCCGGACAGTCCGGCGCCGAGATCTTCCTCGACCTCCTCCGCGCCCGCCCCGAAGGCGCCGAGAAGATCCACTGGCTCGCCCGCACCCAGGCCTTCGCCCCCATGGAGTACTCAAAACTCGGCCTCGAACACTTCACCCCCGACTACAGCCGCTACTTCCACGCCCTCCCCGAATCCGCCCGCGACGAACTCGTCCCCCGCCAATGGCAACTCCACAAAGGCATCGACGCCGACACCATCGCCGCCATCCACGACGAGCTCTACCGCCGCACCCTCCACGGAGGCTGGCCCGACGCCACCCTCACCCCCGGCGTCCACGTCCGCACCGCCGGACGCGTCGCCAACACCCGCGTCGAACTCCACCTCGAACACACCCAGCAAGGCACCCGCTCCCGCCTCACCACCGACGCCGTCATCCTCGCCACCGGCTACCGCGAACGCCCCCTCGACGCCGTCCTCGGCAGCCTCGGCCCCTACCTCAGCCGCGACGCCTCCCACCGCCCCCGCATCGACGACCAGTACCGCCTCGTCCTCGACCCCGCCGTCACCGGACACGTCTACGTACAGAACGCCGAACGCCACACCCACGGAGTCGGCGCCCCCGACCTCGGACTCGCCGCCTGGCGCAGCGCCACCATCCTCAACAACCTCACCCGCGCCCACCCCTACCCCCTCCCCGAACGCACCGCCTTCACCACCTTCGGCCTCGCCCCCCAAGCCCCGAGAATCCCCGCCCAGGCCCCCGCCCTCGTCCCCCTGAGCCACTCCGTCTAGCGCGTATTGCGAGAAAACCTCGCCTGCTCGGCCCCGGGCGGACGGCGCTCCTTTCGCAACACCCCCCAGCCCAGCAGAAACGAACGGCCCGGGCCCCACCGAAGGAGACCCGGGCCGAACGAACAACCACCGCGCACACCATCACGAGAACACCGGCCCCCCCCCGAGAACACGAGCCCCCGAGAACACCGGCCCCCCCGAAACACAGGGACACCCCGAAAGCGCCGGCCCCCCGAAAACACCAGCCCCCCCCCGAAACACAGGGACACCCCGAAAGCGTCGGCCCCCCAAAACACCGGCACCACCAGAACACCGGCCTACCCGAAGGAACCCCCCACCCGGAGAACCGGCGTACGCCCCAGAGCACCGCCCCTACGCGAACACCGGCACCCCATCACGCGTCAGCCGCCACCCCACCGAAGCGAACGCCGCCGGATCCACCGAACCCTTCTCCCGCACCCACCCGATGATCGTGTTCCGGATCTCGTCCGAATTCGCCCACAACTGCCGCGCACCCGGCACATGCGGGAAATTCCCCCCGCCGCTCGCCCGATAGTTGTTCACCGCGAAGACGAACCGCGCCGCCGGATCGACCGCCTTCCCCGCGAACGACAGACCCACGATCCGCGAACCCACCGGCTGCGCGATGTCGATCTCGTACGTCACACCCGACACCGCGTCGTAGTTGTAGTCCGGAATCCCGTCCGCGTTCGTCAGCTTCGCCGTCTCCACCGGACCGCCCGCAGCCGTCCGCACGTAATACCGCGCCGAATACTCCAGGTAGTCCTTCAACTGGGCGCCCGTGATCAGCCGCGCCTCCAGCGTGTTCTCGAACGGATACAGACCCGCCGCGTCCTTGATCGTCACCTCACCGGCCGGAATCCCCGCCGTACGCGAGAAGCACGAAGCCTGCGACAGCACCGGCAGCGCCGCGTACTCCCCGCCCGCCAGCGCCGCCTGCACCGTCTCCGTCTGCACCTGGTTGATCAGATCGATGATCGGCTCGTCCCTCCACGGCGCGTCCGCCGTCGACATCGCCACCACCGACGTACCGATCACCTGGTTGACGTACTCCACCACCTTGCGGTGCTCCCGACGCAGCAGCGACGTCACCGCCGGGTCCTCCGGCACCGAGTTCGAGTTCAGCACCCGGGACCCGGCCCTCTCCACCGTCCAACTCCCCCTCTCCCACACCAGCTCGAAGTCGAACAACGTCAGCCGCTGGCCCCACTTCGCCGGCTCCGACAGCACCACCCGCCTGCCGGTCTCCTTGTTCGTCACGAAGTGCTCGGCGATCTCCACATGCGCATGGCCCACCAGAATTGCGTCGATCCCCGGCACTTGCTCCGCCACCAGAGCCGCCGCATTCTCCACGTACGGCAACTGGTCACCCCACGACGACGTCCCCGAAGAACCCGAATGCGCCGACACGATCACCACGTCCGCACCCATCGACCGCAGCCTCGGCACCCACTTCGCCGCCTGCTCCTCCAGCCCCGGGAACACCATCTTCCCGCCCACATTCGCCTTGTCCCAGATCGCGATACCGGGATTCGTCAGCCCCAGCACCGCCACCCGCACATCACGCCCGCACGGCGTGCGCATCCGCTTGATGACATACGGCGCGAACGCCGGCCGCAACGTCTTCGCATCCAGCGCATTCGCCCCCAGCAACGGGAAATCGCACTGCTCCTCGAACTTCCGCAGCACCGGAATGCCGTAATTGAACTCGTGATTCCCGAGCGCAGCCGCGTCGTAACCGATCGCGTTCATCGCCCGCGCCATCGGATGCACCGGACCACGCCGCGCCGTGATCGGATCGACCTTCGCGTAGTAGTACGACAACTGAGTGCCCTGGATCGTGTCACCCGCGTCGATCAGCAGCGTGTTCCGACGCCCCTTCTCCCGGCGCACCCGATCCACCAGCGTCGAGATCTTCGCCAGACCGACATCGTTGTGGGCGGAGTCGTCGTACTCCTTGTCCGTGAAGTAGTCCCAGTTGAAGACGTTCCCGTGCAGGTCCGTCGTGCCCATCACCGTGAACGCATACCGCCTCGGAGGCCGCCCGTGCCCCTGCCCGCGGCCCTGCCCCACGGCCCGCGCCGCCCCCGCCGAGCCGGCCACCGCACCGCCCGCCACCGCCACACCCGCACCCGCGGCGGCCGAACGGCCCAGAAAAGTCCTACGGTTCAACGGCATCTCTTCACTCCTCGTTCAGTAGGGCAACGCGCGTAGATTCTGGCCCAGCACCCACCACGCACAACACCCCACACAGGTTTCGATCCGATGACCACACGACACCCACCACGACACACCGCCCCCGTGCCACAGTGAACGCATGACCGAAACCCCCGCCCCCGCCCCCCACCCCTCCCACGGCACCCCCACCGCACCCCGCGTCACCGTCCGCGGCGAAGCCCACCTCGAAGTCGACCCCGAGATCGCCCGCATCACCATCACCCTCACCGCCCGCAACACCGACCGCCGCACCACCCTCGACGACCTCACCCGCCGCAACACCACCACCCTCGACCTCATCAAGACCCACGGCGACGCCATCGAAAAACTGGAAACCGGCACCCTCACCATCCGCCCCGAACTCACCCGCCACGGCCGCGCCGAACGCATCCGCGCCTACCACGGCACCATCCAACTCACCGCCACCCTCAACGACTTCACCACCCTCGGCGAACTCGTCACCCGCCTCGCGGACAACGACCTCACCCGCGTCGACGGCCCCTGGTGGGCCCTGCGCCCCACCTCCCCCCACCACGCCGCCGCCCGCCGCCAAGCCGTCCAAGAGGCCCTCCAGCGCGCCCGCGAGTACGCCCAAGCCCTCGACACCCGCATCGACGCCCTCCTCGAACTCAGCGACACCGGAAGCGTCGGCGGAAACACCTTCACCACCACGACCTACGGCGGCGCCGGGATCCTGCGCTCCGCCCGCGCCGAAACCGCCGCCGAAGCGGCCCCCGTCGACCTCGAACCCGTACGCCAGAACGTCGACGCCCAGGTCGAAGCGGCCTTCACCCTCATCCCGCCGAACCTCGGATAAACGCTCATCAGAGCACCCCGCCGCACAATTCAACACTTGTCAATAACCCTTCATCCAAAGGTTGTTGAGGTGTCACGCAGCACCAAATACCTACCCGTAGGTAAGGTTTAGTCTCGAACCATGCGCCGAGCGAAAATCGTTTGTACCCTGGGACCCGCAACCGACACATACGACCAGATCAAAGCCCTGGTCGAAGCGGGAATGGACATCGCCCGCTTCAACCTCAGCCACGGCAGCTACGCCGAGCACGAAGCGCGCTACCACCACGTCCGCACAGCATCCGAGGAAACCGGCCGCAGCGTCGGCATCCTCGCCGACCTTCAAGGCCCGAAGATCCGCCTCGGACGCTTCCGCGAAGGCCCCGTACTCCTTGAACGCGGCGACACCTTCACCATCACCGTCGAACCCCTCGAAGGCGAAGGCACCGGCGACATCTGCGGCACCACCTACGACGGACTCGCCGCCGACGTCACCACCGGCGAACGCATCCTCGTCGACGACGGCCGCGTCACCCTCGAAGTCACCGGCGTCGAAGGCCCCCGCGTCCACACCACCGTCATCGAAGGCGGCATGGTCTCCGACAACAAGGGCCTCAACCTCCCCGGCGTCGCCGTCTCCGTCCCCGCACTCTCCGAAAAAGACATCGACGACCTCCGCTGGGCCCTGCGCACCGGCGCCGACCTCATCGCCCTCTCCTTCGTCCGCACCGGACGCGACATCGACGACGTCCACCGCATCATGGACGAAGAGGGCCGCCGCCTCCCCGTCATCGCCAAGGTCGAGAAGCCTCAGGCCGTCGACAACATCGACGACATCGTCGCCGCCTTCGACGGCATCATGGTCGCCCGCGGCGACCTCGGCGTCGAAATGCCCCTGGAACAAGTCCCCATCGTCCAGAAACGCGCCATCAAGCTCGCCAAGCGCAACGCCAAACCGGTCATCGTCGCCACCCAGATGCTCGACTCGATGATCGACAACTCCCGCCCCACCCGCGCCGAAGCCTCCGACGTCGCCAACGCCATCATCGACGGCACCGACGCGGTCATGCTCTCCGGCGAGACCAGCGTCGGGAAGTACCCCGTCGAGACCGTCCGCACCATGTCCCGCATCGTCGAGGCCGCCGAGGAAGACCTCCTCTCCAAGGGCCTCCCGCCCCTCACCGAACGCAACAAGCCCCGCACCCAGGGCGGCGCCGTCGCGAGGGCCGCCGCAGAGATGGGCGACTTCCTCGGCGCCAAGTTCCTCGTCGCCTTCACCCAGAGCGGCGACACCGTCAAGCGCCTCTCCCGCTACCGCTCACCCATCCCGCTCCTCGCCTTCACCCCCGACGAAGCCACCCGCGCCCAGCTCAACCTGACGTGGGGCGTCGAGACCTTCCTGGGCCCGAAGGTCGACTCCACGGACGCGATGGTCGCCCAGGTCGACGAGGAGCTGCTGCGGATCGGGCGCTGCGCGAAGGGCGACGTGGTCGTCATCACCGCCGGCTCCCCGCCCGGCGTCGCGGGCTCGACGAACCTGGTCCGCGTCCACCACATCGGCGAGGACGACAGCCCGAAGTAGGGCGGCTCAGTATTTCGGCCCGACGTGCGCATCCATGAGGGCTACGGATGCCCGTCGGGCTACGGAGATGTTGTAGGGCTTGCCACCGCGTGTCAGGGTCGTCCACTCGACGCCGACGGCGGTGAGCGTGTCGCTGTAGAGCTTGCGGATGCCGTCGGACTTGTTGGTGAAGAAGTACCGGGGGTATTCGTAGCGCTTGCGTTCACCGCGCACCATGCGCGTGGCCCAGTTGGCGATGCGACAGCCGTCGGAGTGGAAGAGACCGCGGATGAACTCCCACGGGTGGGAATCCACGATCTGCTGCTGCCACGGTTCGAGGGCGATCCGGCGGTCGTGTTTCTTGCCGGGGCCGTGCTGCGGGAAGAGGCAGGGCCAGTGCTTGCTGAAGGAAGTGACGTACTGGCAGCCCGCACTGGGGACCCGGGACACCTTGTTGTCCGGTCGAGCGATCTGGACGGCCTCGGCGCAGGCTTCGATGAGCCCCGGCCACGCATCTGCGCAGGCGATGCGCAGGGAATACACGCCTCGTTTGCCCGCGCTGATACAGCCGTCCCCTAGATAGAGCCCCAGCAAGTAGGCGTACGAGGAGGGGTCCTCGATCGCCGTCGGCGCTTCGGAGCATTTCGGGCAGGGGACGCCTCGTTCGAGCGGGTCCAGGCGCGTCTGCCAGGAGCGAATCGCGGCCCGCGATATGCCGGTCTGCTTGCTCACCGAGTTGAGGCTGCGCCCCTGGGCGACCAGAGCCAGAGTCCACTCGCGAGTTCCGACGTCGTACATGCTGCCGAGTTTTGTCGCGCAAACGCGCATTCGGCCGGGAAAGGCGTGTGCGTACTCAGATCAAGTGAAGTTCAGCGAACCGCCTTGCGCCTTGGAATCCAAGGAAAAGTGCCCCAGGTGGGATTCGAACCCACACTGTCCGCTGTTTGAGAGCGGCCTCTCTAACCAGTTGGAGTACTGGGGCCTTGGAAAGCAAGGTATTTTGCTCCCCTGCGGGTCACTAGCTTACAGGAGCTAGGTAGGCTCGTGGCAGCAGTATCTGCCCCATACCGAGGAGCCCCGTGACCACCCCCGAGTCGCCCCAGCCCGTAGACGCCGTCGACGACGACAAGTCGCACGTCCCGCCGCTGACGACCCGCGTCGTCATCGCCGAGGACGAGGCCCTCATCCGCCTCGACCTCAAGGAGATGCTGGAGGAGGAGGGCTACTCCGTCGTCGGTGAGGCGGGGGACGGGCAGCAGGCCGTCGAGCTGGCCCGGGAGCACAAGCCGGACCTGGTCATCCTGGACGTGAAGATGCCGGTCCTCGACGGGATCTCCGCCGCCGAGAAGATCGCCGAGGAGTCCATCGCCCCGGTCCTGATGCTCACCGCGTTCTCGCAGCGCGACCTCGTCGAGCGGGCCCGGGACGCCGGGGCCATGGCGTACCTCGTGAAGCCGTTCAGCAAGAGCGACGTCGTGCCGGCCATCGAGATGGCCGTCTCCCGGTTCGCGGAGCTGAAGGCGCTGGAGAGCGAGATCGCGGACCTGTCCCAGCGGCTGGAGACCCGGAAGCTGGTGGACCGCGCCAAGAGCATCCTGCAGACGGATTACGGGCTCTCCGAGCCGGCCGCGTTCCGGTGGATCCAGAAGACGTCGATGGACCGGCGGATGTCGATGCAGCAGTTGGCGGAGGCGTTGATCGAGGACGCCGAGGAGAAGAAGAAGTCGGCCGAGTAGCCGCGTACGGACAACGCGAGAGGCCCGCACCCGGGGTGAACCGGGTGCGGGCCTCTCGCGTACGGCAGGGGGGTCAGTCCTCGCCGAGATAGGCCTTGCGGACCGACTCGTCGTGGAGGAGGTCCGAGCCCGCGCCGGAGAGGACGATCTTGCCGACCTCCATGACGTGGCCCTGGTCCGCGAGGGACAGGGCGGCCTGGGCGTTCTGCTCGACGAGCAGGATCGTGGTGCCCGACGCCTTGAGCTCGACGATGGTCTCCATGATCTTCTGCATCATGATCGGGGAGAGTCCCATGGAGGGCTCGTCGAGCATGAGCAGCTTGGGCTGGGACATCATGGCGCGGCCCATGGCGAGCATCTGCTGTTCGCCGCCCGAGAGGGTGCCCGCGGCCTGCTTTCGGCGTTCCCCGAGGATGGGGAAGAGGTCGTAGGCGCGCTGGACGTCCTTCTCGATGCCTGCCTTGTCGTTGCGGAGGTAGGCGCCGAGGAGGAGGTTCTCGGTGATCGTCAGCCGGGGGAAGATGTGGCGTCCCTCGGGGGAGTGGGCGATGCCCAGGGAGACGATCTTGTGGGCGGGGATGTTGGCCAGGGGTTTGCCCTCGAAGAGGATGCGGCCGCCGAGTGGCTTGAGCAGTCCGGAGAGGGTGCGCAGGGTGGTGGTCTTGCCCGCGCCGTTGGTGCCGATGAGGGTGACGACCTGGCCGGCTTCGACGGTGAAGGAGATGCCCTTGACCGCTTCGATCTTGCCGTAGGCGACCCGGAGGTCTTCGACCTCTAGCAGTGCGGTCATCGGGTGCCCTCCTCATCGGTGCTGGTGGTGTCGGGCGTGGTGTCCTTCGCCGGGGTGGTGGTGCTGGGGGTTCCGGCGTGGGCTTCGGCTGCTTCGACTTCGGCGACTTCTTCGGCGCCGGGGGCGCCTTCGAAGGGGGTGCCGAGGTAGGCGGCGACGACGCGTTCGTCGGCCTGGACGTCGCCGGGGGTGCCTTCGACGAGTTTCTCGCCCTGGACGAGGCAGGCGACGCGGTCGCAGAGGTTGAAGATGAAGCGCATGTCGTGCTCGATGACGAGGACGGCGATGCCTTGGTCCCGGATGGCGAAGATGAGTTCTTCGGTGACGCGGGTTTCCTGGGGGTTCATGCCGGCGGTGGGCTCGTCGAGGAGGAGGAGTCCGGGGTCGCTGGCGAGTGCGCGGGCGATTTCCAGCTTGCGCTGGTCTCCGTAGGGGAGGTTGCGCGCGAGGTGGTCGGCCTTGTCCTGGAGGCCGATGAACTCCAGAAGTTCCATGGCGCGTTCGCGGCTGGAGTCTTCTGCCTTGTGGTAGCCGGGGAGGCGCAGGAGGGCGGACCAGAGGCCTTCCTTGGTCCGGGTGTGGCGGCCGACGAGGACGTTCTCCAGGACGGTCATGTTGGAGAAGAGTCGGATGTTCTGGAAGGTGCGGGCGATGCCGGCCTTGGTGACGAGGTGGGGCTTGGGGGGCAGGACGGTGCCCTTGTAGCTGACCTTGCCTTCGGTGGGGATGTAGAGGCCGGTGAGGCAGTTGAAGAAGGTGGTCTTGCCGGCGCCGTTGGGGCCGATGAGACCGACGATCTCGCCGCTGTTGACGGTGAGGTCGACGTTGCGGACGGCGGTGAGTCCGCCGAATCGCATGGTGACGCCGCTGGCGTCGAGGACGGTGGTGGTGGTCGGGGTGGTGGTTTCGGTGGTCATGTGATCACGCCCCCGCCTTCGTGGTGCCGGCGGTTGTCCGGGTGAGTGGGGCGTCCTCGGCTGGGACGTCGAGTTGGCCGGTCTCGTGGAATTCGAGTTGCTTTCTGCGGTCGGCGACGAGCCCTTCGGGGCGGAAGCGCATCAGGAGGATGAGTGCGATGCCGAAGAGGAAGAGCTGGTAGTCCTGCATGAACTGCAGCTTGGCCGGGATGAGGTAGAGCAGTGCGGCGCCGACGAGGGGTCCGCTGAGGGTTCCCATGCCGCCGAGGATGACGGCGGCGAGGAGGAAGGCGGAGTTGGGGGGGACGGAGCCGGCGAACTGGTACTGCTCGGGTGTGACGGTGTAGGAGACGTGGGCCTGGACGGTGCCGGCGAGTCCGGCGAGGGTGGCGCCGAGGGCGAAGGCGAGCAGCTTGAGCCGGAAGGCGTTGATGCCCATGGCGGTGGCCGCGGTCTCGTCCTCGCGGATGGCGACCCAGGCGCGGCCGATGCGGGATTCTCCGGAGCGTCGGAAGACCAGGACGACGACGGCGGTGAAGACGAGCATCAGCAGGTAGTAGTTGGCGGACCTGCCGAGGGTGATGCCGCCGATGTCGTGGCTGACGCCGAAGTCGAAGCCGAAGAGGTTGAGGTCGGGGATGCTGGGGATGCCCTGGGATCCGTTGGTGAGGTCGGGCCCGCTGACGCCGTTGAGGGCGTTGACGGTGAGTCGGAAGATCTCGCCGAATCCGAGGGTGACGATGGCGAGGTAGTCGCCGCGCAGTCGGAGGGTCGGGGCGCCGATGACGACGCCGAAGACCAGGGAGGCGGCGGCTCCGGTGAGGACGGCGGCCCAGAAGGGGAACTGGACGCCGACGGGGGAGAGCGGGGAGCCGGAGACCAGGGCGGCGGCGTAGGCGCCGACGCCGAGGAAGGCGACGTATCCGAGGTCGAGGAGGCCGGCGAGGCCGACGACGACGTTGAGGCCGAGTGCGACGGTCGCGAAGATGAGGATGTTCGCGCCGATGAGGGCGTATTGCTCGTTCTGCTGGGTGAAGGGGAAGCAGAATGCCGCGATGAGTGCGGCGGTGAGCGTGACGTTGCGGTGTTTGGTGGTCAGCCGGGTGATGCGGGCGATGATTCCGGCCCGGGTGAGGGCGGTGAAGCCGAACGCGACGATGATGATGTAGCCGATGAAGAGTTCGGCGTATTCGGTGTCGATGCCGTAGGTGAAGACGTGCAGGGCGACGCCGAAGGCTCCGGCGATGATGAGGATCTCGGCCCAGTTGGGGAGGTCCTTGGCGCGCGTGGGAGCGGGGGCCCGGAGGCTGTTGATGAAGCGGTTGAGCGGGGTGGGGCGGGTGGTGTCGTGGAGTTCCTGGTCGGCGGGGAGGCCGAGGGCGGCGACGGTGGCGATGATCGCGCCGGCGAGGCTGACCCAGGCTCCGGGTTCCAGGTTGACGACGCCGCCGAGCTTGACGGAGATGGCGCCGATGGCGAAGCCGGTGGTGCCGAGGGTGCCGATGGCGGCGAGTCGGACGGGGCTGTTGGCGCCGCCCGGGGTGAGCCAGCGCAGTCCCTTGATCCCGTAGCCGGAGAGGGCGAACAGGAGGGTGAGGACGGCGCCGACGAGGGTGAGGACCTGGAGGCCGCCGGGGTAGCCGGTGACGGTGAGGTCGCCGGGGAATTCGGCGGTCCAGGTCCAGGCGAGGAAGGTGCCGATGAGGGCGATGGCCGCGCCGGCGGTGGTGAGGTGGCGGGCTGCGGGCAGCGCGACGAGGGCGCTGTTGCGGGTGGTGGTCTGGGTGGTCATGGTCATCACGCCCGATCCGCGACGCGTTCGCCGAGCAGGCCCTGGGGGCGTACGAGGAGGACGATGATGAGGAGGGCGAAGGCCCACACGTCCTTCCAGGCGCCGCCGCCGAAGAGTTCCATGCCGGGGACTTCGCTCATGTAGCCGGTGGCGAGGGCTTCGGCGACGCCGAGGACGATGCCGCCGAGCATGGCGCCGTAGATGTTGCCGATGCCGCCGAGTACGGCTGCGGTGAAGGCCTTGAGGCCCATGATGAAGCCCATGCGGAAGCCGATCTGGCCGTTCTTGAGCCCGTAGGCGACGGCGGCGACGGCGGCGAACGCGGCGCCGATGGCGAAGGCCATGACGATGATGCGGTCGGTGTTGATGCCCATGAGCTTGGCGGTGTCGGGGTCCTGGGAGGTGGCCTGCATGCCGCGGCCGGCTCGGGTCTTGGAGACGAAGAAGCCGAGGGCGAGCATGCACAGGGGGGCCACGACGAGGACGAAGATGTCGCCGCGCTGGATGGTGGCGCCGAGGACGTCGAAGGCTTCGCCTTCGAACTGGGGGAAGGAACGGTCCTTCGTGGCGTCGGGGTACCACATCCACACCGCTTGCTGGAGGGCGAGGGAGAGCCCGATGGCGGTGATGAGTGGTGCCAGGCGTGGTCCGCCGCGCAGGGGCCGGTAGGCGAAGCGCTCGGCGGCCATGCTGATGGCGACGGCGGCTATGACACCGCCGACGATCATGAGGGGTATCGCGGCTATGAGGGAGAATCCGGACGGAAGCCCGAGGTAGACCGTGAGGGCTCCGAAGCCCCCGATCATGAAGATCTCGCCGTGCGCGAAGTTGATGAGCTGGATGATTCCGTAGACCATCGTGTAACCGATCGCGATGAGACCGTACATCGCGCCGAGGATGAGTCCATTGGCCAGCTGTTGCGGCAGTTCGTTCACCGCAGGGCCTCCGTGGAGTGGTTCGGATATGGCACCGCGCGGGAGGGCTCGTAGCGCTCCCGCGCGGTCTGGTTGCTTTGTGTGGTGGTGGCGGGGTGTTGGCCCGGCGGGTGACTACTCGACGGTGCCGCTGATCTTGGAGACCCACTTGCCGCCGGTGACCTGGTAGGCGGTCATCAGGGTGTTGGTGGTGTCACCGAACTCGTCGAAGGAGACGGGGCCGGTGACGCCCTCGAACTTGACCTTGTCCATGGCTTCGAGGACCTTGGCGCGGCCGTCCTCGGCGGGGATCTTGCCGTCGTTCTCGGCGGCGACGATCTTCACGGCCTCGATGATGGACCAGGTGGCGTCGTAGGTGCCGCCGCCGTAGGCCTCGTAGGCGTCCTTGTAGCCGGCCGTCTTGTAGTCCGCGATGAACTTCTTGGCGGACTCCAGTTCCTCGACGGGCTTGCCGACGGAGGTGGCTATGTCGCCTTCGGCCTTCTTGTTGAGCTTGATGAAGTCGGCGCTGTACATGCCGTCGCCGCCCATGAAGGGGATCTTGACGCTGTCCTTGATCTGCTGGCTCAGCGGGGCGCCGGCGGGGTACTCGCCGCCGTAGTAGACGGCCTTGGCCTTGGAGCTCTTGACCTTGGTGGCGACGGAGTTGAAGTCGCGGTCCTCGGGGTTGACGTGGTCGGTGCCGACGATCTTGCCGCCGAGCTCGGTGAACGTCGCCTTGAAGGAGGCGGCGAGTCCGGCGCCGTAGGGCTTCTGGTCGTCGATGAGGTAGACGTCCTTGATCTTCGCGGTCTCGAAGAGGTACTTGGCCGCGAAGGCGCCCTGGATCTGGTCCGTGGTGGCGGTGCGGAAGTAGGACGCGTAGGGGCGCTTCTTGTCGCCGGTCTTCCAGTTGTTGCCCTGGGTCAGCTCGGTGCCGGTGTTGGCGGGGGAGACCTGGGTCAGCTTGGCGTCGTTGAGGGGCTTCTGCATCGACTGGGCGACGCCGGAGTTCAGCGGGCCGACGACACCGAGGACCTCTTTGGTGTCGATGAGCTTGACGGCGTTCTGCTGGCCGACGGAGGGCTGGGCCTGGTCGTCGAGTGCTTCCAGCTTGAAGGTGATGCCGGGGACGGTCTTTTCCTTGTTCGCCGTCTTGACGGCGAGGTCGGCGGAGTTCTTGATGCCGAGGCCGAGGGCGGACAGGTCGCCGGTGAGCGGGGCGTCGAGGCCGATGACGACCGTCTGGTTGCCTCCGTCGCCGCCGCTGCCCTTGCTGTCGTCGCGCGAACCGCAGGCGGTGAGGGTGAGTGCTCCTGTGGTGAGCATTGCGGTGAGTGTGAGCAAAGAACGGTGTCGCACGAAAAGTCCTTTCCCTGGCGCGGCCTCCTCTGCTTGAGGTGCCGTGACGATCGCCGGGCCGTACTGGGTTGGTACAGGGCCGTGCAGCAGACGCGCCCGGCGGCGCGGTGACTGGCGGTGACTCTAAGCGCAGCCGGGGGCCACCGGGACTGGTCGGCGGCGGATGTGACTCTCTTGTTATGCCCTTGAGCAAGGCTTGAGGTTCCTGTGAGGACATGTGGCGGTTTCGCCTGGAGTGCGAAAGGACCACATGGTGAGAACGCGCAGCTCTGCTAAGGGGCTTGGGGTGATCTTGGTGCTGTCGCCGTTCGGTGGCGGCGTTGGGCGCGGCGGAGTTCCCCGGGTGTGCGCGGCCGGGGTGTGCGGCTGGTTTCCGCATGGCCTGCGTGTTACGCAGTGTTACATCGGCGGTCGTGCCGGTGGGGGCGTGGGGGTGGATGTGGCTGTTGAGTGGCTCATGGAACGCGCCGTGCCGTCAAGGAAGTTGACCGAGTGTGTTGGTCAACTGTCGTTTTTTGGTGGGGATATGGCACTGCCCGGCCGGAATGCACAGGGTGTGATTCCGGCCGGGCAGGTGGTTCGAGCCGTGTGGGGGGTGGGGTTGGGGGTGGTGGGGGTCAGCCGGCTTCGGGGCGGGGGGCGTCGCGGAGGAGGCAGGTGAGGCGTGCGGTGCAGACCCGCTTGTCCTGTTCGTCGGTGATGACGATCTCGTACGTGGCGGTGGAGCGCCCGCGGTGTACGGGGGTGGCGACGCCGGTGACGAGGCCGTTGCGGACGCCTCGGTGGTGGGTGCAGTTGAGGTCGACGCCGACGGCGAGCTTGGAGGTGCCGCCGTGGAGCATGGAGCCGATGGAGCCGAGGGTCTCGGCGAGTACGGCGGATGCGCCGCCGTGGAGGAGGCCGTAGGGCTGGGTGTTGCCCTCGACGGGCATGGTGCCGACGACGCGGTCGGCCGAGGCCTCGACGATGGTCACGCCCATGCGTTCGCCGAGGTGGCCGGCGGAGAAGAGGGCGGGCAGGTCGACGCCGAGTGCCGCGTACTCGTCGATGACTTCCTGGGGGAAGAGGGGTGCGGTGTGCTCGCCCATGGGTCCGGCTCCGTTCGCTGTGCTCGTTCGTTGCTGTCTGCACTGTTCTTATCAGACGGCTGAGCGAACGCTTAGTCCCTGTCGGGGGCGGATTCCGCGCCGGGCGGGGCGAAGTCCGGCCACTGTCCGAAAGGGAGGAGCGAGCGCCTCCGGGGCGCGGCGGTCGGTGCCGCCGCGCCCCGGAGGTGTTGTCCGGCCTGGTGGTGCTCTGTGCGGTGGGTGTTCAGGTGGTGGGCCAGTCGGTGCAGGAGTTGAGGAGTTGTTCTCCCTCGAACCTGGCGACCTGTACGCCTACCATGAGCATTCCGTCGTTGGGGAAATAGGAATCCCAGGCCTTGTAGGTGCCGTTGCCGCCGTAATTGGCGCGCCAGGGCCAATTGACCGGGGTGCCGCCGATCTTCTTCCCGATGAGTCTGATTCTCACGTGGTGGCCGTCCGCCTTGTTGTCGTGGACGCCCATGTGGACCCCGACCTTTTTGCCGGTCTCCCCGACGTGCCAGCTCTGGACGGTCACGGCTCCGCCCGCGCCGGTGGTGAAGCAGTGGTTTGTCTCGGTCGCGGCGTGGGCGGGGGCCGTTCCCATGGTTGCCAGGAATGCGGCGGCTGCGGTTCCGGTCAGGAGGGTCTTGACGGCTTTTTTCATTGTGCGCCCGTTCTTTATTCGTTCGAATTTCGCTCCAATTTATCATCGAGTAAATGTTCGAGTGAGTCGCTTTTCCGGCAAGAGGCTGCCTGGCTTTGTCTCTTTTTCGCCTTGGTTTATCCGCGTGATTTCGCTAGGGGCTGTCCGGGGCAGCGCTCAGGGGGTTGCGGTGGTTGTGGAGGGGGTCTCCCGCGCCGCCCGGAGCGTCGTGTCGTGCGGTTCGAAGCGGACGACGACCGACTTGCTGGCCGGGGTGTTGCTGGTGTCGGCCGTGGAGCCGAGGGGGACCAGCACGTTGGTCTCCGGGTAGTAGGCGGCGGCGCAGCCCCGGGCGGTGGGGTAGTGGACGACACGGAAGCCCGCCGCGCGGCGCTCGACGCCGTCCTTCCACTCGCTGACGAGGTCGGTGTAGGCGCCGTCGGCGAGGCCGAGGGCCGCGGCGTCCTCGGGGTTGACCATGACGATGCGGCGGCCGCCCTTGATGCCCCGGTAGCGGTCGTCGAGGCCGTAGATGGTGGTGTTGTACTGGTCGTGGGAGCGCAGTGTCTGCAACAGCAGCCTGCCGTCGGGGAGTTCGGGGTACTCGACGGGGGCTGCGGTGAAGTTGGCGCGGCCGGTGGCGGTGGGGAAGCGGCGCTCGTCGCGGGGGGCGTGCGGGAGGGTGAAGCCGCCGGGGCGGGCCACGCGGGCGTTGAAGTCCTCGAAGCCGGGGACGACGCGGGAGATGCGGTCGCGGATGGTGGCGTAGTCCCGCTCGAAGGCCTCCCAGTCGGTACGGGAGCCGGGGCCGAGGACGGCGCGGGCGAGGCGGGCGACGATGGCCGGTTCGGAGAGCAGGTGGGGGCCGGCGGGGGTGAGGTTGCCGCGCGAGGCGTGGACCATGCCCATGGAGTCCTCGACGGTGACGAACTGCTTGCCGCTCGCCTGGACGTCCTTGTCGGTCCGGCCGAGCGTGGGCAGGATCAGCGCGCGGGTACCGGTCACGGCGTGGGAGCGGTTGAGCTTGGTCGAGACGTGGACGGTGAGGCGGGCGCGGCGCATCGCGGCCTCGGTGACGGCGGTGTCGGGGGTGGCCGCGACGAAGTTGCCGCCCATCGCGAAGAAGACCTTCGCCTCGCCGTTGCGCAGGGCCTGGATGGAGCGCACCACGTCCAGGCCGTGGTGGCGCGGCGAGGTGATGCCGAACTCCTTGTCGAGGGCGTCGAGGAAGGCCGGTGCGGGCCGCTCGAAGATGCCCATGGTGCGGTCGCCCTGGACGTTGGAGTGGCCGCGCACGGGGCACACGCCGGCGCCGGGGCGGCCGATGTTCCCGCGCAGGAGGAGGAAGTTGACGACTTCGCGGATGGTGGGCACGGAGTGCTTGTGCTGGGTGAGGCCCATGGCCCAGCAGACGATGGTGCGTTCCGAGGCGAGGACGAGGGCGAGGGCCTGTTCGATCTCGGCGCGGGTGAGGCCGGTGGCGGTGAGGGTCTCGTCCCAGTCGGCTGCTTCGGCGGCTCGGGTGAACTCCTCGTAGCCGTGGGTGTGTTCGGTGACGAACGCGGTGTCGACGGCCCCCTCGGTGGCGAGGATCAGTTGGTTGAGGAGGCGGAAGAGGGCCTGGTCGCCGCCGATGCGGATCTGGAGGAAGAGGTCGTTGAGCGGGGTTCCCTTGAGCATGCCGTGCGGGGTCTGGGGGTTCTTGAACCGTTCCGTCCCGGCCTCGGGGAGCGGATTCACCGAGATGATCTTCGCTCCGGAGGTCTTGGCCTTCTCCAGGGCGGACAGCATCCGGGGGTGGTTCGTGCCGGGGTTCTGTCCGGCGACGATGATCAGGTCGGCCTGGTGGAGGTCCTCCAGCGAGACGCTGCCCTTGCCGACGCCGATGGTCTCGGTGAGCGCGGAGCCGGACGACTCGTGGCACATGTTGGAGCAGTCGGGGAGGTTGTTGGTGCCGAACTCGCGGGCGAAGAGCTGGAGCAGGAACGCGGCCTCGTTGCTGGTGCGGCCGGAGGTGTAGAAGAGGGCCTCGTCGGGTGAGTCGAGGGCGGTGAGTTCCTCGGCGATGATCGCGAAGGCGCGTTCCCAGGTGATCGCCTCGTACCGGTCGGCGCCTTCGGGGAGGTAGACCGGCTGGGTGATCCTGCCCTGCTGGCCGAGCCAGTAGCCGCTGCGTTCGGCGAGGTCGGCCAGGGGGTGGGCGGCGAAGAAGTCGGGGGTGACGCGGCGCAGCGTCGCCTCTTCGGCGACGGCCTTCGCCCCGTTCTCGCAGAACTCGGCGGTGTGCCGCTTGTCGCCCTCGGGCCAGGCGCAGCCGGGGCAGTCGAAGCCGTTCTTCTGGTTGACCTTGAGGAGGGTCTGCGCGGTGCGGCGCACCCCCATCTGCTGCTGGGCGATGCGCAGGGAGTGGGCGACGGCGGGCAGGCCCGCGGCGGCGTGCGGGGCCGGCTCGACCTGCGGGGCGTCCTGGACCGGGTCACCGGTCGGCGGCTTGGTGGCCATGATGCTGCTCCCCTTCGAGCGCTCGTCCGCGTGAGCGGACGTGTCGATGTCCTCACCATCGATCCTGTCACGGTGGCGCAAGGCCGTGCCGGTCCGGATTGTCAGTGGGCCGTGGCAGGATCGGGGGCGTGGCTGAGACGGCATCGAAGAACACGGCAGACAACCGACCGCGCCTGCTCCTCATGGACGGGCACTCCCTGGCGTACCGGGCGTTCTTCGCCCTGCCCGCGGAGAATTTCACGACGGCGGTGGGGCAGCCGACGAATGCCGTGTACGGCTTCATGTCGATGCTGGCGAACACCCTGCGTGATGAGGCGCCCACGCACTTCGCGGTGGCGTTCGACGTGTCGCGCAAGACCTGGCGTGCGCAGGAGTTCCCGGAGTACAAGGCGAACCGTTCCAAGACCCCCGACGAGTTCAAGGGGCAGGTCGAGCTGATCGGCGAGCTGCTGGACGCGATGCACGCGGACCGGTTCGCGGTGGACGGTTTCGAGGCGGACGACGTCATCGCGACGCTGGCGACCCAGGCCGAGGCGGCCGGGTTCGAGGTGCTGATCGTCACCGGCGACCGGGACTCCTTCCAGCTGATCACGGAGAACGTGACCGTGCTGTACCCCACCAAGGGGGTCTCCGAGCTGACCCGGTTCACCCCGGAGAAGGTCGTCGAGAAGTACGGGCTCACCCCGCAGCAGTATCCGGACTTCGCCGCGCTGCGCGGCGACCCGTCCGACAACCTCCCCGGCATTCCGGGCGTCGGTGAGAAGACGGCCGCGAAGTGGATCAACCAGTTCGGTTCGTTCGCCGAGCTGGTCGAGCGGGCCGAGGAGGTCAAGGGCAAGGCCGGGCAGAATTTCCGGGACCACCTGGACGCGGTGAAGATGAACCGCGTGCTGACCGAGATGGTCCGGGACGTCGAGCTGCCGAAGACCCCGGCGGAGCTGGAGCGCGCCCCGTACGACCGCACGGCGGTCACCGGTGTGCTGGACATACTGGAGATCCGCAACCCGAGCCTGCGCGAGCGCCTTCTCGCCGTCGACCCCGGGGCGGCGGAGGCCGAGCCGCCCGCGCCCGCCGCCGGGATCGAGCTGGACGGGGCCGTGCTCGGCTCCGGCGAGGTCGCCCCGTGGCTGGAGGCGCACGGCGCGCAGCCCCTCGGCGTCATGACGGTCGACACCTGGTCGCTCGGCTCGGGCACGGTCACCGAGGTCGCGCTCGCCGCCGCCGACGGGGCCGCCGCCTGGCTGGACCCGACGCAGCTGGAGGAGGCCGACGAGCGGGCGTTCGCCGCCTGGGTGTCGGACCCGGCCCGGCCGAAGGTCCTGCACAACGCGAAGAACGTGATGCGGGTCTTCCCGGAGCACGGCTGGCGGCTCGAAGGCGTCACCATGGACACGGCGCTCGCCGCGTATCTGGTGAAGCCGGGCCGTCGCTCCTTCGCCCTGGACGCGCTGGCCGTGGAGTATCTGGGCCGGGAGCTGGCCCCGGCCGCCGCCTCGGACGGGCAGCTGGCCTTCGGCGCGGACGACCGGGCCGAGCAGGACGCCCTGATGGCGCAGGCCCGCGCCGTGCTCGATCTGGGCGACGCGTTCACCACCCGTCTCAAGGAGGTGGGCGCGGCGGAGCTGCTGCATGACATGGAGCTGCCGACCTCCATCCTCCTGGCCCGGTTGGAGCGGCACGGGATCGCCGCGGACCGGGCCCATCTGGAGGGGATGGAGCAGCAGTTCGCCGGGACGGTGCAGCAGGCGGTGAAGGAGGCGCACGCGGCGGTGGGCCGAGAGTTCAACCTCGGTTCGCCCAAGCAGCTCCAGGAGATCCTCTTCGGCGAGCTGGGCCTGCCGAAGACGAAGAAGACCAAGACGGGTTACACGACGGACGCGGACGCGCTGGCCTGGCTGGCCGCGCAGACGGAGCACGAGCTGCCGGTCCTGATGCTGCGCCACCGCGAGCAGGCCAAGCTGCGGGTCACCGTCGAGGGGCTGATCAAGACGATCGCCGCCGACGGCCGCATCCACACCACGTTCAACCAGACGGTCGCGGCGACCGGCCGGCTCTCCTCCACCGACCCCAACCTCCAGAACATCCCGGTCCGCACGGACGAGGGGCGGGCGATCCGCCGGGGCTTCGTGGTCGGCGAGGGCTTCGAGACGCTGATGACGGCGGACTACAGCCAGATCGAGCTGCGGGTGATGGCGCACCTCTCCGAGGACGCCGGGCTCATCGAGGCGTTCACCTCCGGCGAGGACCTGCACACCACGGTCGCCTCGCAGGTCTTCGGCGTCGAGAAGGACGCGGTCGACGCGGAGATGCGCCGCAAGATCAAGGCCATGTCCTACGGCCTGGCCTACGGTCTCTCCGCGTTCGGCCTCTCCCAGCAGCTGAACATCGACCCCGCCGAGGCCCGGGTGCTGATGGACACCTACTTCGAGCGGTTCGGCGGGGTGCGGGACTATCTCCACCGGGTCGTCGAGGAGGCCAGGGCCACCGGGTACACGGAGACGATCCTCGGCCGGCGCCGCTATCTCCCCGACCTGAACAGCGACAACCGCCAGCGCCGCGAGGCAGCCGAGCGGATGGCGCTGAACGCCCCGATCCAGGGCACCGCGGCGGACATCGTGAAGGTGGCGATGCTGCGGGTGGACAAGGCGCTCACCGAGGCGAAGCTGACCTCGCGGATGCTGCTCCAGGTCCACGACGAAATCGTCCTGGAGATCGCGAAGGGCGAGCGGCAGCAGGTCGAGGAGATCCTGCGCCACGAGATGGCGAACGCGGTCGAACTGCGCGCCCCGCTCGATGTGTCGGTCGGCGTCGGCAAGGACTGGGAGTCGGCCGCGCACTGAACCGCCGGCAGGGGCCCTGCCGCGGTCGGGTCACTCCCGGCCGGCAGGCACTTCGGTGGGGGACGCGTCCGGTACGGGGATCCGCTCCGGGTTCTCCGGGGGGCGGCGGCTGCCCGGCCGCCGCATCCACACCCCGTACAGCAGCAGCCCGGCCGCCAGCCCGGCGCCCGCGCCGAAGCACGCGGTGGGGATGATGTCGAGCGGGCTCTCCACCCCGCCGAAGCGGGCGTACCAGCGGACGCACCGGTGGACGGCGCCGGCCAGCACGCACAGGCCCAGCAGGCCGAGGGCCCCCCGCCTCTCCCGGCGGCCGAGCACCGGCACCTCCCCGGGTGCGGGGGCCTTCGGGATCTGCCGGATCCCGGTGGCGGCGAACCAGCCGATGACGACGAGGGCCAGGGCCGAACTGCCGTACTGGGCGAACTGGTACACCGGGAAGCCGCCGACGCTGCGGCCGAGCACCGGCAGCAGCTCGGTCCCCCACCGGCTGTGGTGGGTGAAGGCGTCCCACACCACGTGCGTGGCCGCGCCCAGCGCGCCGGAGAGGGCGAACCACAGCCAGGCGGTGGGCCCGAAGGAGTCCCGCGTCCACCGCCGCCCCCGGACGAAGGCGTGGACGCGGCCCCGTACGCGTACCGGCAGCAGCGCGGTCAACGGCTCCCGCAGCAGGACCCACACCGTCACCAGCGCCGCCGCGATGACCACGTTCACCGTGACGACACCGAGGAAGGTGTGCGTGAACGCCCCGAACTCCATCGCCCCGGGGATCACGGTGTCGGCGAAGTAGGTGATGTCGGGCGCGAACGAACCGGCGACGAGCGCGGAGGGGAACAGCGGCCACCGGGCCGTCCCGTTCCGGCGGATCGCCGGGAGCACAGCGGCGGCATGACTGAGCGTGAACGGCATGGCGGCAAGTATGCGGGACCGTTCGGGCACCCTTCCGTGGCCGGGAGGACAACATGCGCCCGCGAACGTGAAAAAACAGTAAGAAGCGGTCAGCCCTCGGTGCCTGGGCGACACAAGGTGCCGTAGGGTCGCTGGAGTCCTTGCGCTGGGGAGCGCGAGCAGCCTTCGAGGGGGAGGGACCGGAACGTATGGCAGCGCACATTCGCCGACGTCTGCGCAAGGGGGCCACGACCACCGCGGTGGCGGCGGCCGCCGTGGCGGCACTCGCGGCCTCGCAGGCGCCCGCGGCGACCCTGGCCGAGGGGCCCGCCGGTGGCGGTGACCCGAAGGCGGCGGGCGAGGACACCGCGAGCACCGACGGCGCCGCGACCGGCAACTCGCCCTACTACACGGACCTTCCGCCCCTGGTCACGCCCAACAAGCCCGGTTCCTCCAGCAGCCTCCCGGCGGCCGGCAGCGCCGAGGCGGGCATTCCGGCGACGGTCCTGGCCGCGTACAAGCAGGCCGAGCAGACCGTCGCGACCACCGACCCCGGCTGCCGGCTGCCCTGGCAGCTCCTCGCCGCGATCGGCAAGGTCGAGTCCGGCCACGCCCGCGGCGGACGCGTCGACGCCAACGGAACCGCGAGCCCCCCGATCCTCGGGCCGGCCCTCAACGGCCAGGGCTTCGCCCTGATCAAGGACACCGACGGCGGGGCGTACGACAGCGACGCGGTCCACGACCGCGCGGTCGGCCCGATGCAGTTCATCCCGTCGACCTGGGCGTCCTGGGGCCAGGACGCCAACGGCGACGGCCGCAAGGACCCCAACAACATCCACGACGCGGCGCTCGCCGCCGGCCGCTACCTCTGCGCCAACGACCGGGATCTGGCCATCGCCGCCGACCTCGACCGGGCCGTGCTGAGCTACAACCGGTCGAACGAGTACCTGCGTACGGTCCGCTCCTGGTTCTCGTACTACCAGCGCGGCACGCACGAGATCCCCGACGGCACCGGAACGCTGCCCACCTCCCCGAGCACCCCCTCCCCGAGCACGAGCCCGAGCCCCCTTCCGGGCACCGGTTCCGGCCCGAGCACCACCCCGAGCCCGAAGCCCTCCCCGGACAAGCCGGGCGGGAAGCCGAGCCCGGGCCCCTCGAAGCCCGGCGACGGCTCCACCAGCCCGACGCCGAAGCCGCCCACCTCCAAGCCGACCCCGGCCGAGACGTTCGGCTCCCTGGAGAACGCGGGCACCGGCCCGCTGCGCGCCACCGCGGGCCAGACGTTCGACGAGCGGGTCACCGTCCTCGCCCGCAACGCGCTCGGCGCCCCGCTCGGCAAGGTGCCCGTCACGTTCACCGTCACCGGGAACACCGGCACGGTCTTCGCCGGCGGCAAGAAGACCGTCACGGTGCGGACCGGGTCCGACGGCACCGCCACCGCCCCGGAGCTCCGGGCCGGTGAGAAGGCCGGGGAGTTCACGGTGACCGCCGTCGCGGGCACCGGCAGGCCGCGCACCCTGACCTACGCGGCCACCGTCACCGCCCGCCAGGCCGACGCGATCGCCCGGACCGACGAGAAGGCGCTCGTCGCCGCACCCGGCCAGAAGTTCGCGGACGCCGTCACCGTGAAGGCCACGTACCAGGACGCCGCGGCGGCCGGAGTGACCGTCACCGCCACCATGGTCAAGGGCCCCCTGGGTCTCTTC
Source organism: Streptomyces griseus (assembly GCF_900460065.1). GTDB lineage: Bacteria > Actinomycetota > Actinomycetes > Streptomycetales > Streptomycetaceae > Streptomyces > Streptomyces griseus. The sequence goes on from NZ_UAVD01000023.1 coordinate 23,694, forward strand.
GACAACGACAAGGGCCCGTACTTCAAGGACGCGGCCGGCAAGCCGCTGCGCACCCTGACCACCCTGACGACGGACGCCGAGGGCGTGCTCCGGCTTCCGGAGATCTTCGCGGACGACACCGAGGGCACCTTCAGACTGCGCCTCACCACCGAGGGCGGCGCCTCGGTCACCATCGAACTCACCGTCCGGGCCCCGGAGGAGACCGCACCGGAGGAGACCGCACCCGGGGAGACCGCCCCGGAGGCGACGGCGACCCCCGAAGCCTGATCCCCGCGGCCCCCGCCGCACCGCACAGCCCCTCGGCCGCCCGCCGAGGGGCTGTCCGCTGTGTTCTCATCTCGCGCCCCGGTTGCTACGGTGCCCCAGCCCTGACGGCCCATCAGGTCACCGTCGTCGGATCACCACCCCGGGAGGCCGAGCATGCGTGCCCTCGTCGCCGCCGCCATCGGACTGGCCGCCGCCCTCGCGCTCGTGTTCACCGTCGCCGCCGTCGGCTCCCCGGCCGGGGAGACCTCGCCGAAACCCCTGCTGACCACCGTCCCGGGACCGAAGAGATAGCAGCCGCCAGAGGGAGAGGTCACCACCATGCGCCGCCGAGCCGGTCTCGTACTCCTGGCATTCGCCGTGTTCTTCGCCGCCCTGTCGCCCCTGCTGCGCTGGTACGCCTTCCCGCGCCTGGCCAAGGTCCCGCCGAACCAGTACCAGGAAGTCGTCCTGGAGGCGTCCCCCGCGACCCTCCTCGACTACACCACCCTCAAGGCCAGGGAGGTCGAGAAGGTCACCATCGTGCAGACCCTCAAGGGCAACGTGGAGGAGTCCGAGAAGATCGAACGCAGCGCCGGACGCGACGTCGTCGTCTGGGACGCGCTCTCCTACATCCAGGGCCCCGACGGCAAGATGGTCTCCGCCATCCCCGAGCGCTACATCTTCGACGCCCACACCCAGGCCCCCGTCAACGCCACCGGCGAGATGGTCGACGGCGACCCGGTCCGCCGCGAGGGCATCGAGTACAAGTGGCCCTTCCTCACCGAGAAACGGGACTACGCCTACTTCGACGCCCAGACCCGCACCACCGCCCCCATCCACTACAAGGGCACCCGCACCTTCCGCGGCCTGGAGGTCTACTACTTCGAGCAGACCATCCCCTGGACCAAGGTCCCGATGCCGAAGAAGATGCCCATCCAGGGCGTCACCGCCGAACAGATCGCGCAGACCGGCATGACCCGCTGGTACACCACCCGGCGCATGTTCTGGGTCGACCCCGTCACCGGAGCCCCCGTCAACGGCGAGGAGATCCACACCGAGGAGCTGCGCGACGCCAAGAAGATGGGCATGTCCGAGGACACCGTCACCGCCTTCTCCGGCCACGTGAAGATGCGCGACGACTACATCGCGGACACCGTCGACCTGGTGAAGTCCCAGCGCGTCCTGGTCCTCCTCCTCACCTCCTACCTGCCCTGGGGCTTCCTCGGCCTCGGCATCGGACTGCTCGCGCTCGCCCTCTGGCTGGAGGCGCGGTCCCGCCGGCCCGAGAGCCCTACGAACGCCTGAGCCTGGCCGAGGTGAACCGCGTCGCCGGTACGGTCGCGGGGTCCTCCGGCCACGGATGCCTCGGGTAGCGGCCGCGCAGCTCCGCGCGGACCGCCTTGTAGCCCTCCCGCCAGAACGACGCCAGGTCCGCCGTCACGGCCGCGGGCCGCCCGGCGGGGGAGAGCAGGTGCACCAGGACCGGCACCCCGGCCACCCGGGGCGTCTCGGCCAGCCCGAACAACTCCTGGAGCTTCACCGCCAGCACGGGCTGCTCGCCGCCGTACTCGACCCTGATACGGGAGCCGCTCGGCACCTCGATCCTCTCCGGCGCCAGCTCGTCCAGCCGGCCGGCCTCCCCGCTCGCCCAGGGCAGCAGCCGCCGCAACGCCTGGCCCGCGTCGATCCGACCCAGGTCGAAGCGGCGCCGGGCCCGCGACAGCTCCGGCTCCAGCCACGCGTCCGGATCCGCCAGCAGCGCCCCGTCCGAGACGTCGGGCCACGGCGCGCCCCGCACCCGGTGCAGGAACGCCAGCCGCAACCGCAGCTGCTCGGTCTCCCGGTTCCACCGCAGCAGCCCGAGCCCCTCGCGCCGCAACCCCTCCACCAGGGCCCCGCGCACCAGCTCCGGATCGGGCTGCTTCAGCGGCCGTACCGCCAACTCGACCGCGCCCAGCCGGTCCACCGACCGGGCGACCACCTCGCCGTCCACCCACCGGACCTCCTCGCCCCGCACCCGCAGATGCCCGGCCGCCAGCAGCGCGGTGCCCTCGTCGACCACCGCCGCCAGCCGCACCCGCGCCGACACCGCATGGGCTGGCCGGTCCGCCACCGCCACGGCCAGCCAGGGCGCGCCGCGCAGCCGCGAGGCGTCCCGCGGCTCCGCGCCCGTGCCCGACACCATCAGGAACGCCCCGTCGCCCCGGGCCCGCGCCACCCGCTCCGGGAACGCCAGCGCGGCGACGAGGCCGACCACGGCGTCGTCGGAGCGGGCCTCGCCGGAGCCGGCGCCGTCCACCTGGGCCGACAGCCGGCGCACCTCCTGCTTCCACCGCGCCGCGTATCCGTCCTGGCCCCGGCGGGCGGCCCGCAGCGCCGCCGCGAGATCGTCCCCGTACTCCCTCGGCGGCTCCTCGCTCAGCAGCGCCACCACCTCCGCGGCCCGCCGCGCCCCGACCTCCGCGGCCCCGTCCAACAGGGCCCGCGCCAGCCGGGGATGCAGCCCGAGCCGGGACATCCGCGAACCGCGCCCGGTGACCCGGCCGTCCGCGCCCACCGCGCCGATCGCCGCCAGCACCTCCCGGGCCGCGCCCATCGCCCCGGCGGGCGGCGGGTCCAGCAGGGCGAGCGAAGAGGCGTCCGGATCGCCCCAGCACGCCGCCTGGAGCGCGAACGCGGCGAGGTCGGCGACCTTGATCTCCGGGGCCGGGAAGCGCGCGAGCCGCCCGTCCTCGGCCTGGTCCCAGCACCGGTACACCGCCCCCGGCGCCTCCCGCCCCGCCCGCCCGGCGCGCTGCCGCCCGGCCGCCCGGGAGGCCCGTACGGTGCTCAGGGCGCTCAGCCCCCGGGCGTGGTCGGTACGCGGCTCCCGCGCGAGGCCCGAGTCGACCACGACCCGGACGCCCGGCACCGTCAGCGACGACTCCGCCACCGAGGTCGCCAGCACCACCCGCCGGGTGCCGGACGACCCGGCCAGCACCGCGTCCTGCACGGCGGCCGGAGCCCGCCCGTGCACCTGGAGCACCTCCGCGTCCACCCCCGCGAGCTGCCCGGCCACCCGGCCGATCTCCCCGACGCCGGGCAGGAAGCAGAGCACGTCGCCCTCCCGCTCGGCCAGCGCCCGCCGCACGGTCGCCGCCACATGCGTCAGCAGCGCCGGATCGACCCGCATCCCGTGCGGCGGCTTCACCGGCCGCACGGGCGGGGCCCAGAGGACCTCCACCGGGTACGCGACGCCCTCGGCCTCGACCACCGGGGCGTCGCCCAGCAGCCGCGCCCAGCCCTCCGCGTCCGTGGTCGCGGACGCCGCCACCAGCCGCAGATCGGGCCGGATCGCCTCCCGTACGTCCAGGAGGAACGCGGCCACCGTGTCCGCGTCCAGGTGCCGCTCATGGCACTCGTCGATGATGACCGCGTCGACCCCGGCCAGCTCCTGGTCCCGCTGGAGCCGCTGGAGCAGCACCCCGGTGGTCACGACCTCCACCACCGTCTCCCGCCCCACCACGCGCTCGCCGCGCACCGTGAAGCCGACCCGTTCGCCCGGCCGCTCGCCCAGCAGCCAGGCCATCCGCCGCGCCGCCGCCCGCGCGGCGATCCGGCGCGGCTCGGCGACCACGACCCGGCGCACCGGGCCCCGGCCGGTCAGCCCGGCCAGCACCAGCGGGACGAGCGTCGTCTTGCCGGTGCCGGGCGGGGCGCACAGGACGGCGACGCCCCGGTCGTCGAGCGCGCGCCGCAGGGCGGGCACGGCGGTGCGGACGGGCAGGCGGTCCAGGGCTTCGGTGCGGATCACGCTCCCCAGTGTCGTACGGGCGCTTCCGGCGGGCGCCGTACGGGGCCCTCCGGTGCGAGGAGCCCGGGCGCCGCCGGTCCGGACGGTCAGTCCCGCTCGCAGACGAAGATCGCCGTGCCCGGGATCAGGTTGCCCCGGAGGGGGGACCAGCCGCCCCACTCCTGGTCGTTCCAGGCGGGCCATTCCGGTTCGACCAGGTCGACCAGCCGGAAACCGCCCGCCACCACGTCCCGGACCCGGTCGCCGAGCGTGCGGTGGTGTTCCACATAGACCGCTTCGCCGTTCTCGTCCTGCTCCACGTAGGGGACGCGGTCGAAGTAGGAGGCGGCGACGGACAGCCCCTCGGGTCCGGGCTCGTCCGGGAACGCCCAGCGGATCGGGTGCGTCACGGAGAACACCCAGCGCCCGCCCGGCCGCAGCACCCGGTGGACCTCGCGGAAGACCCGCACGGGATCGGCGACGAACGGCACCGCCCCGTACGCGGAGCAGGCCAGGTCGAAGGAGGCGTCCCGGAACGGGAGCCGGCCCGCGTCCGCCTCCACCAGGGGGAGGCCCTCGCCGATGCGCAGGGCGTGCTGGAGCTGGCGGTGGGAGAGGTCGAGTGCGACGGGGCGGGCGCCCTGCCCGGCCAGCCAGCGCGAGCACTGGGCCGCCCCGGCCCCGATCTCCAGGACGTCGAGGCCCCGGAGGGAGGCGGCGGGGCCCAGCAGGGCGGCGTCCGCCTCGTCAAGGCCCTCCGGCCCCCAGACGAAGCGGTCGTCCCCCAGGAAGCCGCCGTGGTCGCTCTGGTACTCGTCGGCGTTCCGGTCCCACCAGCCGCGGCTGGCCCGGCTGCTCTCCGTCTCGTCCGCGGCTCGGCGTGTGGCTTCCGGCTCCGGGGGTCCCGCGGATTCTGCGGAGTAGGTCCCGTGGATCTCTTGGCTCATCGTGCCCGTCGTTGTAGTTTGCCTTCACCCGCCGCGCGCGGTACGTACCAGGGGGGTGTACCCCGGGTGTGCGGACGCGCGTCCGCGGCGCCGTGCCGTAGTGTTCTCCGGCCTGTCCGGCCCGGGGGAACACCAGTTGTGCCGGAATCGGGGCGGTGTGCCCGGGGTGTGCGCCTTCGCGCATTGACCCTGTCCGGCTGCCCCCGTATGCTACAAGTTGCGCTGCGAGCCTGCGCGCCTCAGACCTAGCAGGCCGCGCTCGCGTCTGTTGCATGTCCCCTCGGTTGTCGAGGCGTCTCTCCGGAAACGGATGGCGCTTTCCAGGCTGTCCGGCTTCTGCAGAGGCGATACGGGCTTTCGGCGTAGCAGTACCTACGACTCTCTGTCCGTACCGGAGCCCTTTCCCACATGACGAGCAGCACCGAGACCACCGCCACCACTCCGCAGGTTGCGGTCAACGACATCGGCGACGCGGACGCGTTCCTCGCGGCGATCGACGAGACGATCAAGTACTTCAACGACGGCGACATCGTTGACGGTGTCATCGTCAAGGTTGACCGGGACGAGGTTCTCCTCGACATCGGTTACAAGACCGAAGGTGTCATCCCGAGCCGCGAGCTCTCGATCAAGCACGACGTCGACCCGAACGAGGTCGTCAAGGTCGGCGACGAGATCGAGGCCCTGGTTCTCCAGAAGGAGGACAAGGAAGGCCGCCTGATCCTCTCGAAGAAGCGCGCTCAGTACGAGCGTGCCTGGGGCACCATCGAGAAGATCAAGGAAGAGGACGGCATCGTCACCGGTACCGTCATCGAGGTCGTCAAGGGTGGTCTCATCCTCGACATCGGCCTCCGTGGCTTCCTGCCGGCGTCGCTCGTCGAGATGCGTCGCGTCCGCGACCTCCAGCCCTACGTGGGCAAGGAGCTCGAGGCGAAGATCATCGAGCTGGACAAGAACCGCAACAACGTGGTCCTGTCCCGCCGTGCCTGGCTGGAGCAGACCCAGTCCGAGGTTCGCCAGACGTTCCTCACGACCCTCCAGAAGGGTCAGGTCCGCTCCGGCGTCGTCTCCTCGATCGTCAACTTCGGTGCCTTCGTGGACCTGGGTGGCGTCGACGGTCTCGTGCACGTCTCCGAGCTGTCCTGGAAGCACATCGACCACCCCTCCGAGGTTGTCGAGGTCGGCCAGGAAGTCACCGTCGAGGTTCTCGACGTCGACATGGACCGCGAGCGCGTCTCCCTGTCGCTCAAGGCGACGCAGGAAGACCCGTGGCAGCAGTTCGCCCGGACGCACCAGATCGGTCAGGTCGTCCCGGGTAAGGTCACCAAGCTCGTTCCCTTCGGCGCGTTCGTCCGCGTCGACGAGGGCATCGAGGGTCTGGTCCACATCTCCGAGCTGGCCGAGCGCCACGTGGAGATCCCGGAGCAGGTCGTCCAGGTCAACGACGAGATCTTCGTCAAGGTCATCGACATCGACCTCGAGCGCCGTCGCATCAGCCTCTCGCTGAAGCAGGCCAACGAGTCCTTCGGTGGCGACCCGGCCTCGGTCGAGTTCGACCCGACGCTGTACGGCATGGCCGCGTCGTACGACGACCAGGGCAACTACATCTACCCCGAGGGCTTCGACCCCGAGACCAACGACTGGCTCGAGGGCTTCGAGGCGCAGCGCGAGGTCTGGGAGACCCAGTACGCCGAGGCGCAGCAGCGCTTCGAGCAGCACCAGGCCCAGGTCATCAAGTCCCGCGAGGCCGACGAGGCCGCCGCTGCCGAGGGCGCTGCCGCCCCGGCCGGCGCCGCTCCGGCCGCCTCCGGTGGCAGCGGTGGCGGTGGCGGCTCCTACTCCTCGGAGTCGGCGGACAACTCCGGCGCCCTGGCGTCGGACGAGGCCCTTGCCGCGCTGCGCGAGAAGCTCGCGGGCGGCCAGAGCTGACGCTCTGACCCCGGCGGCCCATCGGCTGCGGTAGCTGTACGGCAGTAGTGAGGCCCGTCCCCTTCGGGGGGCGGGCCTCACTCGTGCGTTCGCGGTTACGGGGTGACGGCGATGTTGGTCAGCCCCTTGCCGCCGGTGACGGTGTTGCTCGCGTAGACGGTGGTGCGGCAACCGGAGCTGTTGTTGGTGACGTTGATGGCGAGCTGCTTGTCGCCGGTGGCGCCGGAGAGGTTCGAGGTGTTGCCGCGGAAGACGGTGCCGCAGCCCCAGCCGCTCTGCTGGGTGTGGGTCTCGTAGCCGTTGTTGGTGGTGCGCGAGCCCTTGTTGCCCTCGACCAGGACGTTGTTGCCCTTCACGTCGACCCAGGAGTCGTCGTAGTTGGCACCGGTCAGCCCGTGGCCGTCGAAGGTGTTGCCGATGATCCTCGCGCCGGTCGTGCCCTCCTTGATGTCGATGGACTCGCCGCCGACGTCGGGGCCGATGGTGTTGTTCAGGATCTGCGCGTTGTCGCTGCGGTCGGAGAGGTCGCCGGCCGAGCCGACGTACACGCCCTCGCCCATGCCGCGTCCGTTCTGCCCGGTGTCGTAGATCCGGGAGTTCTTCAGAACGCCGTCCCTGCTGGACTTGCGGAAGTGGACGCCTTCCATGTCGAGGTCGTGCACGGTCACCGAGTCGATGACGACGCCGTTTGCCGTGTCGGCCATGATGCCCTTCTGGCCGCCCTTGATGGTGACCCCCTGGACGGTCCAGTACGAGGCGCCGTTCAGGTGCAGCCCGTAGCCGCCGCCCGCGGTCAGGACCGCCCTGCTGGAGCCGGTGAGGGTGATCCGGGCGCCCGAGGTGCCGGGCCGGGTGGCCTTGAAGTTCCCGGTGTACGTGCCGTCGGCGAGCCGGATCGTGTCGCCGGGGGAGACGGTGGTGAGCGCCGCCTTGAGCTGGGACGCGGTGCTGACGTCGATGACCGCGGCGTTCGCGGGCCCGGCGCCGGCCAGGGTGAGACCGCCGGCGGCCAGGGCGGCGGCGAGCAGGGCGGTGAGGGGGGAGCGGCTGCGCATGGGGGTGCCTTCCCGTCGTGGGGATATCCAGAAATTCCTATGTTCTCGTACATGAACATGGGTCGTGTGTCTGAACGTGTTGCTCAGTGACGGTAGGGACGGCGGCGGAGCGCGTCAAGGTCTGGACCAGGATCGGCGGGCGGTGCCGGAAGGGGCGAAGCGTCGCCGCGGGACCGGCGGCTGACGCACCGTGACCCGTCCGCACCGGGCAAAGATCGGGGTGCGGGGAATGCGCGTGCCGCCGGTCGTGTTCTTGCCTAGGAATACGAGGAGGAGCGGTAACCGTGCCTGATCCGCAGAGTTTGTACGAATGGGAGCCGAAGGGCCTGGCCGTCGTCGACATGGCGTTGGCGCAGGAGTCGGCCGGCCTGGTCATGCTCTACCACTTCGACGGCTACATCGACGCGGGCGAGACCGGCGAGCAGATCGTCGACGGCCTGCTGGAGACGCTGCCGCACCAGGTCGTCGCGCGCTTCGACCACGACCGGCTCGTCGACTACCGCGCACGGCGCCCCCTGCTCACCTTCCGGCGCGACCGCTGGACGTCCTTCGAGGCCCCGGCCCTGGAGGTGCGGGTGGTCCAGGACGCCACCGGTGCGCCCTTCCTCCTGCTGTCGGGCCCGGAGCCGGACGTGGAGTGGGAGCGGTTCGCCGCCGCCGTCGAGCAGATCGTCGAGCGCCTCGGCGTCCGGCTCGCGGTGAACTTCCACGGCATTCCGATGGGCGTCCCGCACACCCGCCCCGTCGGCATCACCCCGCACGGCAACCGCACCGACCTGATGCCGGGCCACCGCAGCCCCTTCGACGAGGCCCAGGTGCCCGGCTCGGCCGAAGCCCTCGTCGAGTACCGGCTGATGGAGTCCGGCCACGACGTCCTCGGGGTCGCCACCCACGTCCCGCACTACGTCGCCAGGTCCGCCTACCCGGACGCGGCGCTGACCGCGCTGGAGGCGATCACCGCGGCGACGGGGCTCGTCCTGCCCGCCCTCGCGCACACCCTGCGCACCGAGGCGCACCGCACCCAGACCGAGATCGACCGGCAGATCGGCCAGGGCGACGAGGAGCTGGTCTCCCTCGTCGAGGGCCTGGAGCACCAGTACGACGCCGTCGCCGGTTCCGAGACGCGCGGCAACCTCGTCGCCGAGCCGGTCGACCTGCCGTCCGCCGACGAGATCGGCCGCGAGTTCGAGCGCTTCCTCGCCGAGCGGGAGGGCGAGGGCTGAGCGCCCCCGCCCGGGCCGTAGGCTGCGGCCCATGCTGAAAGTGGGCCTGACCGGCGGCATCGGAGCCGGCAAGAGCGAAGTGTCGCGGCTGCTCGTGAAGTACGGCGCCGTCCTGATCGACTCGGACCGGATCGCCCGCGAGGTCGTCGAGCCCGGTACCCCCGGACTCGCGGCCGTCGTCGAGGAGTTCGGGCCGGGCGTGCTGACCGCCGAAGGCGCTCTGGACCGCCCGGCGCTCGGCGCGCTCGTCTTCGCCGACCCCGGGCGGCTGGCCGCGCTCAACGCGATCGTCCACCCCCTGGTCGGCGCCCGCGCCGCCGAACAGGAGCGGGCCGCCCCCGAGGACGCCGTCGTCGTCCACGACGTCCCCCTCCTCACGGAGAACGGGCTCGCCCCCCTCTACGACCTGGTCGTGGTCGTCGACGCCTCTCCCGAGACCCAGCTGGAACGGCTCGTCACGCTGCGCGGAATGACGGAGTCCGACGCCCGTGCCAGGATGGCCGCACAGGCCACCCGCGACCAGCGGCGGGCCGTCGCCGACCTGATCGTGGACAACGACGGGCCGTTGGAGGCGCTTCAACCGCAGGTCCGCACGGTCTGGGACGAGCTGGTCCGCAGGGCCGCCGCCCGCTGAGTCCGCGTGCCGCACGCCCCGGCCGGACGTACCGGAACAACGCCTCCGGGGCGACGTCGAGAACCCCGGGGGAAGGAAAGGAAGCGACCGTGCCCGACCGTAATCCGGAGACCCACGTCATCGACTTCCGTGCGGCCGAGCAACTGCTCGACGCCCGGGACCCCCGGGGTGCCGTCAAGCTCCTCGACTCGGTGATCGCCGCACACCCGGAGAACACCGCCGCCCGGCTCCTGCGGGCCCGCGCGTTCTTCGCCGCCGCACAACTGCGCCCCGCCGAGCTGGAATTCGAGCTGGTGCTGGAGCGCGAGCCGGACAACGCGTTCGCCCACTTCGCGCTGGCCCGCACCTTCGAGCGGGCCGGCCGCCCCGAGCGGGCGACCCGGCACTTCCGCCTGGCGGCGGCGCTCGACCCGAAGCCGGAGTACCTCCGGGCCGCCAAGTTCGACGAGGGGGACTGACGGGTCCGGGCCCCGGCCCGGAGTCCCGGGGGCGGTCGGCCCCCGACTCCGTACGGTCAGCGGGCCGCGAGGGCGGCCGACGCGTCGATCAGGGCGAGCCGACCGGGCCCGGCGCTCCGGGCACCGGCCCGCGTGCGCACCGAGAGCACGCAGGGCCGCCCTTCGGGCGACGACGGCAGTTCGGCGACAGGATCTAGGGGGCGCCGGTCCGTCCTCCGTCCCGCCGCCCGCCGCCAGCGCCGGTCCCCGGCCGGCGTGGACGGCCGTCGCCGTGGTCCGGCGGGACGCCGCGGCCCGGCCCGTACGGCGGGACATCGCGGCCCGGCTGGTAGCGCGGGCCCTGGCGCATGCGGTACGTGATCACGCAGAGGTCCACGACCGCGAGCAGCAGCACCACCGCGCAGGCCGCCGCCCAGCCCGGCCGCCCGTTCACCGAGAAGGCCACCAGACCGAAGAGGGCCCAGGCCGTTCCCCACAGGCTCAGCCAGAGGCGCATCCTCAGAGGGCTGCGGGCGGTCACGGGTTCGCTGCCGGTACGCATGGCGATCACCTCACTCTCCAGCATGGACCCACCCGGCGGCGGAACGAGAAGCCGCGGGCGCGACGGCGGCGGGGCGGGGAACCGCGTCCGGAGACGGCTCGTTCCCCCACCATGAGCCAATCACTGGTACGTGAGGGGTACGAGGGGACCGGACCCGGAGTCATCACGCCGGACGGGTGCGCGGTGGAGCTGTATCGCCGGCTGTCCGTGGGTGAGGAGCCGGATGTGATCGCGGGCGTGGCGCCCGCCGGGGCGAGCATCCTCGAACTGGGCTGTGGGGCGGGCCGGGTGACCCACCCGCTGGTGCGGCGCGGATTCCGGGTGACGGCGGTGGACGAGTCGCCGGAGATGCTGGAGGAGATCGTCGGGGCGCGCACGGTGCGGAGCCCCATCGAGTCGCTGGACCTGGGCGGTGAGCGGTTCGACGTGGTGCTGCTCGGCTCGTTCCTGGTCCACGCGGGGGAGCACCGGGTGCGCGACGGGATGCTGCGCGCCTGCCGCGACCACGTGCGGGACGACGGGATCGTCCTCGTCCAGCGCGAGGGGGCGGCCCACCGCTCGGAGCTGCCCTGGGAGCGGACCGATCCGTCCGGCGGCCTGATCCGGATCGTCTCCGCGGATCCGGTGGGCGACGGCGTGCGCTCGGTGCGCGCGGAGTATCACTTCGACGACGCGCGGTGGACGCAGACCTTCCTCTCGCGGGAGCTGTCCGACGAGGAGCTCGCCGGCCATCTGGCGGCGGCCGGACTCGCGGTGGACCGCATCCTCACGGACGACGGCACCTGGCTGCTGGCCCGCCCGGTGCTCTGAGGGGCCGCTGCCCGGCGGGCGTCCGTCCCGGCCGCCGCCGGTCGCTCAGTGGACGAAGCTGTAGCTGCGCCACGGCCCGCTGCCCGGCGCCGTCACATCGCTGAACGTGGTCGGCACGTACGTCGTCCCGCCGCCCGTGCAGTCCCGGGTGCGGTACAGGATGACGTCGACCAGTGTCCCGTTCTCCACCTCGCGGGCTCCCGCCGGCGCGATCCGGTGGCAGCCGCGCACCGACGGACTGTTCACCTGGAGCACCGCCTCGCGCTCCGTCTTGTACGTCACCGGGCCCACCGCCGTGCGGCCGAGCCCGGAACAGCCCGAGACGGCGAGGACGAGGAGCGTGGCTCCGGCGGCGATCCCGATGCGGCGTCGACGGCGGGGAACGGTGGCGGTCACGGACATGGGCGGGTCCTCGTCTGCTCGTCCGGCGATTCGGTACGTCGGGAAGACGTGCTGGCGCTGGCCACCCTGCCCGCCCGGGAACGGCCCGGCATCCGGGGCGCGGCCGTCCGGGCGAGCCGGGGCCCGGAGAGGTCCACCACGCCCCCGGGCAGAGGTTCACCATGCATCCAAATGGGGCATAAGCCACTTAAGGATGTTTGTCTCGCCGAGCGTGTGTCGCTCCCACTCCTGCGAGGGGGCTGTGATGGCTGAGGTCCTGGTGATCGCGTTGGTGGCGGTGCTCTGCGCCGGAGCGCTGTACACGGCCTCGGCGGCGCGGGTGATCCGGCAGTACGAGCGCGGTGTCGTCCTGCGGCTCGGCCGACTCCGCGACGACGTGCGGCTGCCGGGCCTGACGCTGGTCGTGCCGGGGCTCGACCGGTTGCGCAAGGTCAACATGCAGATCGTCACCATGCCGGTGCCCGCCCAGGACGGCATCACCCGGGACAACGTCACCGTCCGCGTGGACGCCGTCATCTACTTCAAGGTGGTCGACCCGACGAGCGCCGTCATCGCGGTGGAGGACTACCGGTTCGCCGTCTCCCAGATGGCCCAGACCTCGCTCCGGTCGATCATCGGCAAGAGCGACCTGGACGATCTGCTGTCCAACCGCGAGAAGCTGAACCAGGGGCTGGAGGTCATGATCGACAGCCCGGCGGTCAGCTGGGGCGTGCAGATCGACCGGGTGGAGATCAAGGACGTCTCGCTGCCGGAGACCATGAAGCGCTCCATGGCCCGCCAGGCCGAGGCCGACCGGGAGCGGCGCGCCAGGGTGATCAACGCCGATGCGGAGCTCCAGGCCTCGAAGAAGCTGGCGCAGGCGGCGGGCGAGATGTCCGCCCAGCCCGCGGCGCTCCAGCTGAGGCTGTTGCAGACCGTGGTCGCCGTCGCGGCGGAGAAGAACTCCACGCTGGTGCTGCCCTTCCCGGTGGAGCTGCTCCGCTTCCTGGAGCGCGCGCAGCAGCCGGCGGCGGAGACGGGGCACGGTGAACCCGACGCGCCCCCGGCCCCGGCCGTGCCCGCCGACCTCCTCGGCCCGGCCGCGCCTCCCGCACCTCCCACCCCTTCCACCGCCCCCGCTCCCGCGCGGAACACCCCGTCCGTCCCGTCCTCGTCGTCCGACGCGGACGCGCCGACCGACCCGGCCGTCCCGTCCTCGTCGGAGCAGCCGTTCGCCCATCACTGAGCGTGGTGGCCCACGTGCGGAGCGAGGCACCCGCCCCTCGGCTCTGTCCCCGCTGACCTGCGGTGATGCGGTGGGCGTCCGGAGTGTCAGACCTCCCGCCTAGACTCGCCGAGTCAGCACGTTCCGTGCCGACGGAGGTGGTGGACCTGGACCAGGCGGGAGGGGGTGGCGGACATGACGGAATCGACCGGGGAGAGCGGGGGCGCCGAGGGCGCGTCCCGGACCGTCGACGCCGGACGCCTGCTGCGCTGCGCTGCGGTCTTCCTGCCCGGCCCGGTGCCCAGGGACGGCCGCGTCGCCTTCTGGGACCCGCTCGCGGACCCCGGTCCGTGGCCCGCCGACGGCGCCCCGGACCGGAGCGGGACGCCCTTCGCGCACGCGGAACCCGACGGCACCGACCCGGTCCCGTGCACCACCGCCCGGCTCACGGTCGTCCGGCCCGATCCGGCCGACGGCCCCGGAAGCGCGCGTGCGGTCACGACGCCCGCGGCGCTCCTGTCCGTCGCCGACGCGCTCCCCCTGCTCGTCCGGGCACGCCGGCACGGATCCGCCCACCCCGCCACCCGCTGCTGGGGCGCGGCCGCGCTGCACGCCCTCCAGCTCGTCGCCCGCGGCAGGCTCCTCCCCGGACTCACGGCGGACGGTCACGACGCCTGGCGGGCGGGCCCGAGGGACGCCGAGGACGTCGCGCACCTGCGGGCGGTCGCCGCCGCCCTGCCGCCCGAGGGACACGCGGTGCCCCTGCCCGGTTCCGGACCGCTCCGGCTCCCGGACCCCGAGGCGCTGATCGGGGCGTTCCTCGACGCCGTCGCCGACACCCTGCCGCGCACCCCGGCCGCCGCGTTCGCGATGGGCGCGCCGTTCGCCGCCCGTGAGGCACAGCACCTTCCCCATGCCGCCGCCTGGGCCGTGGAGGTCGCCTCGGGCCTGGACGCGGGCGTGCGGGTCTCGCTGCGCCTGGACCTCTCGGCGTACGAGCTGTTCGACACCGCCGACACCTACGCGCTCGCGGCCTCCCGCGAGGAGCCGGGGACCGACGGGGGAGCCGCGCGGCCGGACGACCCGGCGGTCCGGCACGCCGCCGCTGCCGTCGTCCAGGTCCACAGCCTCGCCGACCCGACCTACGTGGTGGACGCGGCCGCCCTGTGGCACGGGACGGCGGGCGAACCGTTCGGGCCCCGCGCCCGGGTCGACGCGGTGCTCGCGCTGCGCCGCGCCGCCCGTGTCTGGGCCCCGCTGGAACGACTGCTGGGGCAGCCCGCCCCCGATGTGCTCGCGCTCACCGAGGACGAGCTGTACGAGCTGCTGAGCGACGCGGGATCCCGGCTGGCCGCCGCCGGGGTGGAGGTGCACTGGCCGCGCGAGCTGGCCCGGTCCCTCACCGCGACCGCCGTCGTGCGGCCCGCACCCGGGTCCGCCGCCGACGGCACGTCCTTCTTCGACGCCGAGCACCTCTTCGCCTTCGACTGGCAGCTGTCCCTGGGGGAGGAGCGGCTGACCGAGGCCGAGATGGACGCCCTCGCCGAGGCCCACCGCCCGGTGGTGCGGCTGCGCGACCAGTGGGTGGTCGTCGACCCCGCCCTCGTACGCAAGGCGCGCAAGCGGGAGCTGGGGCTCCTGGATCCGGTGGACGCGCTCGCCGTCGCCCTCACCGGCAGCGCGGAGGTGGACGGCGAGCGGGTGGACGCCGTCCCCGCGGGGGCGCTGGCCGCCCTCCGTACGCGGCTCCTCGGCCAGGACGCCACCATCGCGCCCCCGCCCGGCCTCGACGCGACCCTGCGCGACTACCAATTGCGCGGTCTGGCCTGGCTGGACCGGATGACCTCGCTCGGGCTCGGCGGCTGCCTCGCCGACGACATGGGCCTCGGCAAGACGATCACCCTCATCGCCCTCCATCTGCACCGGGCGCACGCCTCGCCCACCCTGGTGGTCTGCCCCGCCTCCCTCCTCGGCAACTGGCACCGCGAGATCAACCGCTTCGCCCCCGGCGTCCCCGTGCGCCGCTTCCACGGCACGGACCGCACCCTGAGCGACCCGGACGGCGGCTTCGTCCTCACCACCTACGGCACGATGCGCTCCAGCGCGCCCCGGCTCGCCGAGCAGAGCTGGGGACTGGTCGTGGCCGACGAGGCGCAGCACGTCAAGAATCCGCACTCCTCCACGGCCAAGGCACTGCGCACGATTCCCGCCCCGGCCCGGATCGCCCTCACCGGCACCCCCGTCGAGAACAACCTCTCCGAGCTCTGGGCGCTCCTCGACTGGACCACACCGGGCCTGCTCGGCCCGCTCAAGGCGTTCCGGGCCCGGCACGCCCGGATCGTGGAGAACACCGGCACCGCCGCCGGCCTGGGCAACGAGGAGGCGGTGGAGCGGCTGTCCCGGCTGGTGCGGCCCTTCCTCCTGCGGCGCAAGAAGTCCGACCCCGGCATCGCCCCCGAGCTGCCGCCCAAGACGGAGACCGACCACCCCGTCTCCCTCACCCGTGAGCAGGCCACGCTCTACGAGGCGGCCGTCCGCGAGACGATGGCGCAGATCGAGGCGGCGGAGGGCATCGCCCGCCGGGGACTCGTCATGAAGCTGCTGACCTCGCTCAAGCAGATCTGCAACCACCCCGCCCAGTATCTGAAGGAGGAGCCGACCCGGCTCACGGGCCGCTCCGGCAAGCTCGCCCTGCTCGACGAACTGCTCGACACGATCCTGTCCGAGGACGGCTCGGTCCTGATCTTCACCCAGTACGTGACGATGGCGAAGCTCCTCTCCGCGCACCTCGCCTCCCGCGCGATCCCCTCCCAACTGCTCCACGGCGGTACGCCGGTGGCCGAGCGGGAGCGGATGGTGGACCGCTTCCAGTCCGCCGAGGTCCCCGTCTTCCTGCTCTCCCTCAAGGCGGCCGGCACCGGGCTGAACCTGACCCGCGCCGCCCATGTCGTCCACTTCGACCGCTGGTGGAACCCCGCCGTGGAGGAGCAGGCCACCGACCGGGCGTACCGGATCGGGCAGACCCAGCCCGTGCAGGTCCACCGGATCATCGCCGAGGGCACGGTGGAGGACCGGATCGCCGAGCTGCTGGAGTCCAAGCGGGTCCTGGCCGACGCGGTGCTCGGCAGCGGCGAGAGCGCCCTGACCGAGCTCAGCGACCGTGACCTCGCCGACCTCGTATCGCTGCGGAGGCCCGCGTGAGCCCGCGTCCGACCAGCGGCCCGGCCGCCCGGAGAGCGGCCCCCCGCGTCCGGCCCGGGCCGGATGACCTGCGGCGCACCTTCGAGGCGGTGCCCGCCCGCGCCTCCGCCGAGGGCGAGCCCTTCGCGGGCAGTTGGTGGGGCCGGGCCTGGGTGGCGGCGCTGGAGTCGCTGTCGATGGACGAGGCCCGCCTCGCCCGCGGCCGTGCCTACGCCGACGACGGCCAGGTCGCCGCGATCACCGTCACCCCCGGGCGGGTCGTCGCCTATGTGCACGGGAGCCGGGCCCGCCCCTACCGCGCCGAACTGCGGCTGCGGACCTTCACCGACCCCGGCTGGGAGACCCTCCTCGACGCGGTCGCCGCCCACCCCGGCCATCTGTCCGCGCTGCTGGCCAAGGAGATGCCGCACTCCCTGGCCCACACCGCCGAGGAGGCCGGTGTCCGGCTGCTGCCCGCCGCCGACGACCTCGACCCCACCTGCACCTGCCCCGACCACGGGCGGCCCTGCAAGCACGTCGCCGCCCTCTGCTTCCAGACGGCCCTGCTGCTCGACAGCGACCCGTTCGTCCTGCTGCTGATGCGCGGCCGGGGCGAGCGCGAACTGCTCGACGAGCTCGGCCGGCGCAACGCCGAACACTCGGCCCGCGAGCGCCCCGCCGCCCCCGCCGTCCCGTCGGTCGGGGCCGGGGAGGCCCTGGCCACCCGCTTCCTGCCCCCGCTCCCGGCGCCCCTGCTCCTGCCGCCGCATCCCGGCCAGCCACCGTCGTACCCGGATCTGCCCGGCGCCCGCGACCCGCTGGGCCTGGACCACCTCGCCACCGACGCCGCCGCCCGCGCCCACGCCCTGCTGACCACGGGCCGGGATCCGCTGGCCGGGCTCACCCCGTGGCAGGACGCGGTCCGGATCGCCGCCGCCCGGCCGACCGCCGGGCTCACCGCCACCACCCGCGCGCTCTACCGGGAGCTGGCCTACGCCACCGGCCGCACCACCACCGACCTCGCCCGCGCCGTCGCCGCCTGGCGGCAGGGCGATGCCGAGGGGCTCGCGGTCCTGGAGACGCCCTGGGACCCGCCGGCCGGCCCCTTCGACCGGGCCAGGCCCGCCCTCGCCGCCGCCGACTTCCCGCGCTTCACGCCCTGGCGCAACCACCTCACCCACCCGGACGGTTCGCTCCAGCTCCGCTTCGGCCACGACCACCGGTGGTACGGCTACGAATCCGACCCCGGGGCCGACGACTGGTGGCCGCGCGCCGCCCCGGACCCCGACCCGGTGTCCGCCCTCGAAGCGATGCTGGCCGGGGACTCCGCACCGGACACCACCGGGGACGACGACCCCCACTACGTACGGTAAAAAGCCCTGGCCGCCGGGGTGTTGCCTCTGCTGGACCGCGTAGAGAAGCTCCAGGAGGCCGACGGAGCGGGGGTCACCGACCAGCGGGTGGGTGACGCGGTCTTCGGTTACCTCTTCGGGTGACCGGCCATGGATGCCCCGGCTGCCGTCTTCGGGAGCCGGGGTGCGCGAGGAGCGCCAGCGGAAGCTGAGGCTTGTCGTGAAGGCGCGGTTCCCGTGGAGGTCCGACTCCTCCCTCCGGCACCGGCCGGAGGAGCCCAAGCAGGCAGAGGCAGCCGCCGCCGATCTCAGACTCTTGCTCCGGACGCGGCATGCGCCGCCGATCGCCGGATCGAACGGGCCCGGGCCGCCGCGCGTCGAAATGCCGGTGCACGTCCGGCCCGCAGAGCTTCGATCTGCGGTGGTCCAAAGGCAGGACGCGACGACACCAGACTGACCCGGCCCTGTGACGTGCCGGCGTGCCCGATGGGCGGCACACCCAGGGCCCGGGGGCCGGCTACGCCTCCGGGCCCGCTCCCGTCCCCGGGACCGGCGGGGACCCCGAGCCGACCACGGGGGCGCCGGACCCGCAGGGCACAATGCAGGACGTGCGAGGTACAGACGTGCAAGGTGCGAAGGACGCGCAGACCACGGCCGCCCGGCTGCGGGCGATCTGTGACGAGGTGTCGGACCGCTTCTACGAGCGGGCCGACGTAGTGCGCACGCTCGTGGTGGCGCTGCTGGCCGGACAGCACTCGCTGGTGCTCGGCCCGCCCGGAACGGCGAAGTCCGAGATCGCCCGGGAGCTCACCGGCAGGGTCGAAGGGGCCGCCTACTGGGAGATCCTCCTGTCGAAGTTCACCGCGCCGACGAGGATGTTCGGACCCGTCGACGTCGCCGCGCTGACCCGCGGGGAGTACCGCCAGGTCTACGAGGGCCGCGCCACGACCGCGCACGTCGCGTTCATCGACGAGATCTTCAAGTGCTCCACGGCGGCGCTGAACGAGACCCTGGGCTACCTCAACGAGCGGATCTACCACCCCGAGAGCGGCGGGGAGCCGATCCACTGCCCGCTGATCGGCGCCATCACCGCGAGCAACGAACTGCCCACCGCGGAGGAGACCGCCGCGATCTACGACCGGCTGCTCGTGCGGATCGAGGTCGGATACCTGGCGGACCCGTCGAACTTCGCCGCGCTGGTCCGCTCCGCCGTCAGCCGCCCGGCGGCCCCGGTCCGCACCACCGTCGAACTGGCCGCGCTGCAGGAGGCGGTGAGCCGGTCCGTCCCCGCCGTGGCCCTCCCCGACGCCGTCGTGGACGCGGTGTGTTCCCTGCGCGCCGCCCTGCGCCGCAAGGAACTCGTCGCCTCCGACCGCCGCTGGCGGCAGGCCGTGGGGCTGCTCCAGGCGTCCGCGTACCTCGACGGACGTCCGGCGGTCGCCGAGACCGACCTGACCGTGCTCACCCACGTGCTGTGGGACTCCCCGGCCCAGCGCCCCACCGTCGAGCGCGAGGTCCTGCACCTGGTCAACCCCGACGCCAAGGAGGCGCTCGACCTCGCCGACACCCTCGACGAACTGGAGGCCCAGCTCGACGCCATGGCGGGGCAGTCCCGCGAGGCGCTCAGCGACTGGGTCATCAAGAAGGCCCACAACAAGCTCGCCACGGCGGGCAGACGGCTGGAGGAGCTGCGTGCCGAGGCGGCCGGCGCCGGCCGCTCCACCGCCGCCATCGACCGGGTCACCGGCCGCCGGCGCGCCGTCCGGGCCCGTGTCCTCACCGAGGCGCTCGGCATGGACGCGAGCATGGTGCAGGACCAGCTCTGAACGCCGGGGCGCACAGCGGCCCGGGCGGCGGCCCGGCCCCGCTCGACGAACTGGCCGGCCGCGCCCGGACGTGGCTGGGTCACTCCACCGCCGCATGGTGCACCGGGGTCGTCGTCGCGGACCGGTTCGAACGGCTCACCTGGCGCGACACCCGCGAACAGTCCGAAGGGCTGCGCGAGCTGGCGCGGGAGCTGGGCGAGCGCCACGAGCAGGCCGCCGACCTCCTGGCCGACGTGTTCCTGGCCGCCTACAAGCCCGGCCTCCGACTGCGCGAGCTCGCGGAGATGGATCCGTCGCGGCTGGTCAACCACCACCTCGTCACGGCGCTGGTGGAGTCGCCGGACTTCGCCGAGCTGCGCCGGGAGACCGTCGGCGACCCCTACGCGGCCGCACTCGCCGTCCTCGCCCAGTCCGGCGCCCTGCGCAGGATGCTGGAGCGTTCCCAGGACGCCCGGGGGCGGGGCGAGCGGGCGGCGAGGGACCGCCGGGCGGCCGAGGGAGCGGCGACCGCCGTGGCCGACGCGCTCCGGCAGGCCGCCGAGGAGGCCGCTGAGGACGGCGGCGTGCCGGCCCCGACCGCCGACGCCCTCCACCGGGCGATCGCGGCGGCCGAGGCGACCGGGTCGGCCGCGCGGCTCGCCGCCCAGGACGCCGCGCGGGGCGCCGCCGCCGTCCCCGGCCTCAAGGCCGCCGCGCACCGAGCCGCGGCCGAGGCCGCCGAGGCCGTGCGGGAGGAGTCCGTCCTGATGCGGGCCTGGGGCGTGGGCTCCGGCGAGCTGGAGCGGATGCCGTACGCGCGGCGCGCCCGTCTCGCCGAGCGGCTGCGGGCCGGCCGTCTCGCCCGTTGGGCCGAACTGATCGGCCGCTTCCGGCAGATGGCCGACGGGGAGCGGGCCCGCAAGGTGGAGAGCACCGCCGGGGAGCTCGTCGGCGTCACGCTCGGCGACGACCTGTCCCGCCTGATCCCGTCCGAACTGGCCAACCTGGGCCTGCCCGAGCTGCGTGCCGTCTTCGCCGCGCGGTACGCCGCCGGGGAGCTGATGCTCTACGACAGCCGGGGCGAGCGGCCGACGGGGCGGGGCGCCGTCATCGCCTGCGTGGACACCTCCCACTCGATGTACGCGGCAGGGCCCGGCGGGGTCACGCGGGAGGCGTGGTCCAAGGCGTGCGCCCTGGCGCTGCTGGACCAGGCCCGTCATGCCGGGCGGGACTTCGTCGGCATCCTGTTCTCCGCCGAGGACCGGATCCAGGTCTTCCGCTTCCCGGCCGGCCGGTCCGCCGGCATCGAGGAGCAGGTGCTCGACTTCGCGGAGACCTTTCTCGGCGGCGGCACCAGCTACCAGGCGCCCCTGACCGTCGCCCGCGAACTGCTGGAGGAGGAGTTCGACGGCGCCGCCGCCACACGCGGCGACATCGTGATGATCACGGACGACGAGTGCGGCGTCACCGAGGAGTGGACGCGCGGCTGGAACGAGGCCAGGCGGGTGCTGGGCTTCCGTCTCTTCGGCCTCGCCGTCGGCGCCCCGGGCGCGGCCGAGGCCGGCTCGGTCCTGGACGCCCTGTGCGACAACCTCCGCTCCGTCGAGGACCTCACCGACGTGCACGCCGCCGCGGATCTGTTCCGCCTCATCTGATCCCGGCGGACCGTGCGCCGGTCACTGCCGGTATCCGTTGAGGAAGCGGCCGATGCGGCTGATCGCGGCGTCGAGGTCGTCGGCGTACGGGAGGGTGAGGATGCGGAAGTGGTCCGGGCGCGGCCAGCTGAAGCCGGTGCCCTGCACCACCTGGATCTTCTCCCGCAGCAGCAGGTCCAGCACGAACTTCTCGTCGTCGACGATCGGGTGCACCTGGGGATCGATGCGCGGGAACGCGTACAGCGCGCCCTTCGGTTTCACGCACGAGACGCCGGGGATCTCGTTCAGCCGCTCCCAGGCCCGGTCGCGCTGCTCGTGCAGCCGCCCGCCCGGTGCGACCAGCTCCCTGATCGACTGCCGTCCGCCGAGCGCGGCCTGAATGGCGTACTGGGCCGGGGCGTTGGGGCACAGCCGCATGGAGGCCAGCATGGTCAGGCCCTCCAGGTAGTTGCGGGCGTGCTGCCGCGGACCGGACACCACCATCCAGCCGGACCGGAAGCCGGCCACCCGGTACGTCTTCGACAGACCGCTGAAGGTGAGGCAGACCAGGTCGGGGGCGAGGACGGCGGCGCTGTGGTGCTCGGCCCCGTCGTAGAGGATCTGGTCGTAGATCTCGTCGGCGAAGACCATCAGCCCGTGCCGCCGGGCCAGGTCGAGAATGCCTTCGAGGATCTCGCGCGGATAGACCGCGCCCGTGGGGTTGTTCGGGTTGATGATCACGACGGCCCTGGTCCGGTCGGTGATCTTCGCGGCCATGTCGGCGAGATCCGGGTTCCAGTCGGACTCCTCGTCGCAGACGTAGTGCACGGCCTTGCCGCCCGCGAGTGTGGTCACCGCCGTCCACAGCGGGAAGTCCGGGGCCGGGATCAGCACCTCGTCGCCGTCCTCCAGCAGTGCCTGCACCGCCATGGAGATCAGCTCGGACACCCCGTTGCCGAGGAACACGTCGTCCACGCCGACCTCGGTCAGCCCCATGGCCTGGTAGCGCTGGACCACCGCCCGCCGGGCCGAGAGGATGCCGCGCGAATCGGTGTAGCCGTGCGCCTGCGGCAGCATCCGGATCATGTCCTGGACGATCTCCTCGGGAGCCTCGAAGCCGAAGATCGCGGGGTTGCCCGTGTTGAGCCGGAGCACGCTGTGGCCCGCCTCCTCCAGGGCGTTGGCGTGCTCGATGACCGGGCCCCGGATCTCGTAGCAGACCTCGTTGAGCTTGCTGGACTGCCGGAACTCCATGCGCTGCCTCCCGAGCCGAATTGCGATACTTGGTTTTACCAAGCTGGAGCTTGGAAAGTCCAACAACATGTCTAGACTGCGTCGCATGCCACGTCAGCAGCAGCCAGCAGCACGCCCCGTCCGCCGCCGGAGCTACGACCAGTTCGACGCCACCGCCCGCGCCCTCGACTCCGTCGGCGACCGGTGGACGCTGCTGATCGTCCGTGAACTGCTGGGCGGGCCGCGCCGGTACACGGACCTCCACGCCGACCTGCCCGGCGTCAGCACGGACGTGCTGGCCTCCCGTCTGAAGGACATGGAGCAGAGCGGGCTGGCCCTGCGCCGCAAGCTGCCGCCCCCGTCGGCGGCGTCGGTCTACGAGCTGACCCCCCGCGGCCACGGCCTGCTGCCCGTCCTCGCCGCCCTCGCCGCGTGGGGGGCGCCCGCCCTCGCCGAGCGCCGCCCCACGGACGCGGTGCGGGCCCACTGGTTCGCCCTGCCCCTGCTCGGCGCCCTCACCGGTCTCACCCGGGAGGGCGTCCTCGAAGTCCGGCTGGAGGAGGGCGCGTTCCACCTCCGGGTCGGTGGGGGAGCGGGTAGCGCGCTCACGGCCGCCGAACCGCTCGCCGCCGTGTACGGATACGGCCCCGCCGACCGCCCCGACGCCCGGATCGTCCTCGACGCCGAAACGTGTCTGGAGCTCGCGCGGGGCGGGGCCCTGCTCGCGGAGGCGGTCAAGGACGGCCGCGTCGAGGTGCTCGGCGAAGGCCCGCTCGCCGCCGAACTGCGGGGCGCCTGAACCTCCCGCACACGAGCGGCCCGACCTCCCGCACACGAGCGGCCCGCCGCCGGTCCGGCGATGATGGGCCCGTGCGACTCGAAGCGATCACCTGGGAACGGCTGGCCGGCGAACTGGCCCGCCACGCCGACGGACTGTCCGCCGCCGACGGCGGGCCCTGGCTCGCGCTCGGCATCGACGGCGCCCCGGCCGCCCGCACCGGCGAGAGCGCCGAACGGCTCGCGCGGGAGCTGCGGCTGCTGGGGCGTGCGGTGCTCGTGGTCTCCACCGAGGGTTTCCTGCGTCCGGCGAGCCTGCGCTTCGAGTACGGGAAGCGGGACCCGGACGCGTACCTCGACGGCTGGTACGACACCGGGGCGCTGTGGCGCGAGGTGTTCGGGCCGCTGGAGGCGGGCGGCACCGGCCGGGTGCTGCCCGATCTGTGGGACCCGGTGACCGACCGGGCCACCCGCACCCCGTACCACCGCCTGCCCGAGGGCGGAGTGGTCGTCGTGCACGGCCCGTTCCTGCTGGGGCACTGGTTCCCGTTCGCGCTCGGCGTCCATCTGCGGCTGTCCCCGGGGGCGCTGCGGCGGCGCACGGAGGAACCGGAACGCTGGACCCTGCCCGCCTTCGCCCGGTACGAGGACGAGGTCGCGCCCGCGGACCGCGCGGACGTGGTGGTCCGGGCGGACGACCCCTCGCACCCCGCCTGGTCGGGGCTGCCCGGGAGCCGGTGAACGGCGCCCGCCCCGGCCGCCCGTCACCGGACCGGCGGCCGGCCGCCCACCGTCGCCACGGCCAGCGCCCCCGCCCGGCAGCCCTCGGCCGCCGCGGCCAGGTCGTCGGCCCCCGCCAGCAGCGCCGCGAGGAACCCGCCGGTGAACGCGTCGCCCGCCCCCGTCGAGTCGACCGGCTCGGCCACCCGAGGGGCGGGGACCCGGCCGGTGACCTCGCCCCCGGCGGCCACCACGGCTCCCCGGGCGCCCAGGGTGACGACGACGCGCGGGAACCACCGGCTCAACTCGGCCGCCGCGGACTCCGGTCGGGTCAGCCCGGTGAGCACGCGGGCCTCGTCGGCGTTCGGCAGCAGCAGTTCGGCGCCCGCCGCGAACTCCAGGAACCGCCGGGGGCCCAGCTCGCCGAGGAACCCGGCCGACGCCGGATCCACACTGACCGGGACTCCCCGCTCCACGGCCGTGCGCAGGGCGAGGAGGGCGGCGGCCCGGCTGACCGCCGCGAACAGGAGATAGCCGGAGAGGTGCAGCCGTCCGACGCCGTCGAGCATCGTGGGCGCGAAGTCCTCGACGGTCAGCCGCAGCACCGCCCCGCCGTCGGTCAGGAACGTGCGCTCCGCCGCCGCGTCGACCAGGGCGATGACGGTCGCCGTCGGGAACGCGTCGTCCACCGCCAGCAACGGCCGCACCCCCGCCCGCTCCAGCTCCTCCCGGTGCCAGCCGGCCGACTCCGCCCCGGCCCTGGCCAGCAGCCGCGCGTCCGCGCACCCCGAACGCACGGCCCAGCAGGCGACGTTGGCCCCCGCGCCGCCCGGCAGCGTACGGATCAGGGCCGCCGTGTCCGTACCGTGGGCGAGCGCGGATCCGTACCGCGCCACCACGTCCGTGACCACGTCCCCCACCACCAGCAGCCCGCCGCCCCCCTCCGGACTCCTCACCGGGCGTCCGCCGCCGCGACCGCGATCCGCGCCGCGAGAGTCACGTTGCCGCGGACGGCCGCCAGATTCGCCTCCAGCGACGCCCCCTCGGTGCGCCGCGTCAACTGGTCCAGCAGGAACGGGGTCACGCCCTGCCCCGAGATGCCCCGCTCCCGGCACGCGTCCAGCGCCTGAGCCAGTACCCGGTCGTGCAGCACCGGATCCAACTGGTCCCTCTCCGCTACGGGGTTGGCGACGATCAGCGCGCCCACCGGGCCGCCCAGCGCCTCCCTCGCCCGGATCACCTCCGCCACCTCCTCGGGGCTGTGCACCGTCCAGTCGACGGGCTCGCCGGAGCTGCTCAGGTAGAAGCCGGGGAAGTGCCCGGTGCCGTAGCCGACGACGGGGACGCCGAGGGTCTCCAGCCGCTGGAGGGTGGCCGGGACGTCGAGGATCGACTTCACCCCCGCGCAGACCACGGTGATCCCGGTGCGGGCGAGCAGCCGCAGATCGGCCGACTCGTCCTGGTTCTCGGCCCACTCCCGGTGCACGCCGCCGAGACCGCCCGTCGCGAAGACACCGATCCCCGCCCGCGCCGCCAGGAACGCCGTTGCGGACACCGTGGTCGCCCCGTCGGCCCCGGCGGCGAGCGCCGGAGCGAGATCGCGGTGCCCGAGCTTGCGCACCGCCGGGTCTCCCGCGACGCGCTCCAACTGGTCCCCGTCCAGGCCGATCCTGGCCCGGCCGTCCAGCACGGCGACGGTGGCGGGGACGGCGCCCGCCGACCGGACGAGCCCCTCCAACTCCCGGGCCACGGACAGGTTGCGGGGCCGTGGCAGACCGTGCGCGATGATCGTCGACTCCAGGGCCACGACGGGCAGACCGGTGCTCAGGGCGGCCCGCACCTCCGCCGAGAGCAGGGGTTCGTAGGCGTTCGTCCCGGGGTTGTCGCGCGGCGCGGGACGTCGGTCCGATGGGTTCTGAGGCATGCCCCATCCCTGTCGCGGCCGCGAGGGGCGCAAACCACGGCCGGTCCCGCCGGGGCGGGTCCTGGCCACGGAGTGGCCGGAAGGGGCCGCTAGGGTGACCGGCCATGACGACAAACGACCAGGTCCCCGCCTCCTTCTCCGTGTACGTCCCGGACGCCGAACTCGTACCGGAGCCCCTCGATCCGGCGCAGATCGTCTCGGGCGATCCCGTGGTGACGGGCAAGGTGCTGTCGGAATCGGCCGACGGCAGGCAGATCCGGGGGATCTGGCAGATCACCCCCGGCGTGGTCACCGACACCGAGGCGAACGAACTGTTCGTGGTCGTCAGCGGACGGGCCACGGTCGAGGTTGAGGGCGGGGCGACACTGGAGATCGGCCCGGGGGACGCCTGCGTGCTGCGCGAGGGCGACCGGACGACCTGGACGGTTCACGAGACCCTCCGCAAGGCCTACCACATCAGCCTCTGAGGACCGTGGCCGATAACCGCGGGCGCGCCGGCGGCGCGCCCGGGGCCCGCGGCGGCCGTGGCGGCCGGTGGCCGCTGTGGCCGGGGTGCGGACCGGTGGCGTGTCAGCCGCCGACCGCTCCCGGCCGCCGCAGCGACCGGCGCAGCGCGAGCGCGGCGACCGGCAGCAGCAGCGCGGCCCCGATCGCGTTGAGGAGGCCGTATCCCCACTGGGCGACGATCGCCCCGGCCGCCGCCCCGCCGATCGCCGCCGCCGCGTTCATGGTCAGGTCCGACAGCCCCTGCACCGAGGCCTGGGCCGACCGCGGCACCGCGTCGGTGAGCAGCGCCGAACCGGCGATCATCCCCGCCGACCAGCCGAGGCCCAGCAGGAACAGGCCCGCGGCGGTCTGCCCGTGCCGGGGCCCTGCGGTGCCCGCCAACAGCGCGGCGCAGCTCAGCAGTCCGACGGCCAGGCCGATCACGGCCGGTCGGCCGAACCGGTCGGCCAGCCACCCCATCACCGGGGAGAACGCGTACATGCCCGCGATGTGCCCGCTGATCACGAGCCCGATCAGTTGGAGACCGGCGCCGTGCCGGCCCAGATCGACCGGGGTCATGACCATGATCGACACCATGGCGGTGTGCGACACGGTGACCGTCAGCAGGGCGAGCCGCGCCATCGGCGACGCCCGGACGGCCGCGATCCCGGCGCGCAGCGAGCGCTCGCGCGACGTTGTCGGGCCCTCCGGAGCCAGGGCGCGGGCGGTCAGGAGCGGATCGGGGCGCAACGCCAGCGCCACCACCGCTCCCGCGAGCAGGAACACGGCGGCCGAGCACAGGTACGGCCCGGCGGCCTCGGGCACCCGCGTACCGCGGAACAGCCGGCTCGCCGGAGCCGAGATGTTGGGGCCCACGACCGAGCCGATCGTGGTGGCCCAGACGACGGTGGAGATCGCCCGGCCCCGCCGCTCCGGCCCCACCAGGTCGGCCGCCGCGAACCGGGCCTGGAGACCGGCCAGGGACCCCGCGCCGAACGCGGTCATGCCGAGCAGCAGCAGCGGGAAACTGGGCAGCATCGTGGCGAGGACCACCAGCCCGCCGCCCAGCGCACCGATCAGATAGGCGAGCGCCAGGCCGGACCTGCGGCCCCTGGCGGTCATCAGGGCGGCCAGCGGCAGCGACAGCAGCGCCGTGCCGACGACGGACGCGGTCGGGGCCAGCCCGGACAGCGCCTCCGACCCGCTCACCTCGGCGGCCAGCACCGGGGCCAGGGTGATGCCGACGGCCACGCCGAGGCCGCCGAGTATCTGGCTGACGACGAGCACGGTCGACGTCCGGCGCCGGAGGGCCGGCAGCCCGGCGGCCGTGGCCCGGGGGAGGGAGAGGGGTCGTGTCACCGGCGCAGTGTGTCACCGCCCGACCGCCGCCGTGCACCCGGACGGGTGAACGGGCCCCTGTCGGGTCCCCCACCGGGCCTCTGCCGGGTCCCCCCGGGTCCCTGCCGGGCCCCCGGACTCCGCCGGGCCCCCGGACTCCGCCGGGCCCCCGGACTCCGCCGGGCCCCCGGACTCCGCCGGGCCCCCGCGGACTCGCCGGGCCCTCCGCGCACTCGCCGACGGGCCTAGAACAGCGGCTGCGGCAGGACCCCCTCCAGCGCCAGCAACTGCCGCTTGGTCTCCAGACCGCCGCCGAACCCGCCCAGGCCCCCGTCGCTCTCCACCACCCGGTGGCACGGCACCACGACCGGCAGCGGGTTGGCCCCCATGGCCGCGCCCACCGCCTGCGCCGCCTCCGGCCGGCCGACCCGCGCGGCCAGCTCCCCGTACCCGACGACCGTCCCGTAGGGCACCCCGGACGCCAGCTCGCGGAGCACCTCCCGGTGGAACCCGGCCGTCAGCGACCAGTCCAGTGCCAGGTCGAAGTCCTGCCGCTCGCCCGCGAAGTACGCCGCGAGCCGGCGCACGGGCCCGGCGAGCCGGGCCGATCCGGGCGCCTGGACCGGCTCCGCGCCGAACCGGGTCCGCAGGCGGTCGAGGGCCGCGTCCCGCACGGCGGGGCGGGCGTGGAAGTCCACGCTGACCAGCCCTGTCCCCGTAGCGGCGAGCAGCAGTGGGCCGATGCCGCTGTCCACGACGGCCCACTCGACGGCCGGATCGGCACCGGCCCCGTAGCTGTTCATGCCGCCACCGTACGGCCCGCCACTGACAGCGGGGGGCCCGTCGGCGGGAAACCGACGGGCCCCGCCGCGTCAGCTCGTCGCGTCGCGCACCACGTCGGGGAAGTTGGTGATGATGCCGTCGACCCCGTAGTCGCGGGCCTTCACCGCGTCGGCCGCCTTGTTGACCGTCCACGTGTTCACCCGCAGACGCTTGCCGTGCGGGCCCTTGAGCCGCTGCACGGCCGCCACGTAGTCGGCGCCGATCGTCGCGTAGGAGGGGTTGATCTGATCGGTGAACGCCGCGTACGACGGCAGGTCGGCCACGGCGGGTGTGCCCAGGAAGCCGGTCGTGATGTCGGGGCGCAGGCTGTGCACCGTCTTCACGCTGTCGGCGCCGAAGCTCTGGATGACCAGCCGGCTGCGTACGTGGGAGCGGTCCAGCCACCCCGAACGTCCCAGGACCCGGATGATGTCCCGCTCGATGCCCGGGTAGGTCGCCGGGCTCTTGATCTCCAGGAGCAGCTTCTGCCGGTTGCGCTCCATGCGGTGCAGGAACTGGGTGAGCGTCGGCACCCGCGCCCCGGCGAACCGCTCTCCGAACCAGCTG
Source organism: Streptomyces griseus (assembly GCF_900460065.1). GTDB lineage: Bacteria > Actinomycetota > Actinomycetes > Streptomycetales > Streptomycetaceae > Streptomyces > Streptomyces griseus. Next base: position 52,750 of record NZ_UAVD01000023.1, read on the forward strand.
CCCGCGTCGAGCTTCGCCAGCTCCGCCGCGGTGAAGTCCTTGACCGCCCACGGCGCCCGGTCCGGGTAGACCTGCTCGGCGTCCGTCGTGCGCTTCAGGTCGTTGTCGTGCAGCACGACGAGCACGCCGTCACGGGTGCGGTGCACGTCGTTCTCGACCCACTCGATGCCGAGCGCGTCGGCGGCGTCGACGGCGGCGAGGGTGTTCTCCGGCGCGTAGCCCGACGCCCCCCGGTGGGCCACGACGACCGGGGCGTCCTGCCGCTCCGGGGCCTCGGGCCGGTCGGCGGGCAGGAGCAGGGCGCCGGCGCCGAGCAGAGCGGCGGCCGTGGTGGAGGCGGTGGCGGTGCGGACGAACACGGGGACTCCTCACGTCGGGAGTGTGCGGACACGCAGAGAGTGACAGCGGCCCGCCAACGCCCGGCGGGGCGGCGATGGCCGCGAAATGAACGGAACCTTCGATCCCGGGGCCACCGCCGGAGCACGCCCCCGTGGCCATGCCGATAAAATGTCTCTTCTTTGTCTGCCCGCCGGGACTCGCCCCTTGGGGACCCTCCTCGACCCCGGGCTTTTTCGAAGGGCGTACGCGCATGCAAGGAACGGTCGACGGATTCACCTACGGCCTGGTGACTCCGGTCGCGGCTTTCCTCATGGCCGCTCTGGGAGCCGCCCTCGGACTCCGCTGCACCACCCGGTCCTTTCACGCCGCGCGCACCTGGCGGGCCGGCTGGCTGGCGCTGGGTTCGCTGTCCATCGGGTCCGGGGTGTGGACCATGCACTTCGTCGCGATGACCGGCTTCACGGTCCAGGAGACCCCGATTTCCTACGACAAACCCCTCACTTTCGCAGGCCTGGCCATTGCCGTGGTGATGGTCGGCATCGGCATCTTCATTGTCGGCTACCGGGGCGCGACCCGCATGGCGTTGATCACGGGAGGCACCATCACCGGCCTCGGTATCGCCTCCATGCACTATCTCGGCATGGCGGGCATGCGCATGGACGCGCGGCTGGCGTACGACACGCCCCTCGTCGTCCTCTCGGTGCTGATCGCCGGAATCGCCGCCACGGGCGCCCTGTGGGCCGCCGTCACCCTCCGGGGGGCCCGCTCCGGCCTCGGCGCGAGCATCCTGATGGCCGTCGCGGTGACCGGGATGCACTACACCGGCATGGCCGCGCTCGACGTGCACCTGCACCTGCCGCCCACCCTGCCGTCCGACCTGGCCGACGTCCTGCCCGGCGACCGGCCCGCCGAGATGATCGGCCCGATGCTGGCGGGACCCGGCTGCTTCCTGCTCCTCGCCGCCGTGATGCTCATGTTCGACCCCAGGGCCGTGACGGGCGAACCCGGTCCGGACCCGAGGGCCGGACAGCGCCCGCACGGCACCGCCCGCCAGGACGCGGGAGGGGCCCGGAACCGCTGATCCGGGGCCGTTGTCAGTGGTGGGCCGTACGGTGGATGCATGCGGCCCGTTTCCAAGATCGAGCGTTCGGTGCGGCCTTTCGAGGTCGTCAGTCCCTACCAGCCCAGCGGCGACCAGCCGGCGGCCATCGCCGAGCTGGAGCGGCGTATCCGCGCGGACGAGAAGGACGTCGTCCTGCTCGGCGCGACCGGCACCGGCAAGTCGGCGACCACCGCCTGGATGATCGAGAAGCTGCAGCGCCCCACCCTGGTGATGGCGCCGAACAAGACCCTCGCCGCCCAGCTGGCCAACGAGTTCCGTGAGCTCCTCCCGAACAACGCGGTGGAGTATTTCGTCTCGTACTACGACTACTACCAGCCCGAGGCGTACGTCCCGCAGTCGGACACCTACATCGAGAAGGACTCCTCCATCAACGAGGAGGTCGAGCGGCTGCGCCACTCGGCGACGAACTCGCTGCTCACCCGGCGGGACGTCGTCGTGGTCGCCTCCGTCTCCTGCATCTACGGCCTCGGCACGCCGCAGGAGTACGTGGACCGCATGGTCCAGCTCAAGGTCGGCGAGGAGATCGACCGCGACCAGCTGCTGCGCCGCTTCGTCGAGATGCAGTACACCCGCAACGACCTCGCGTTCACCCGGGGCACCTTCCGCGTCCGGGGCGACACCATCGAGATCTTCCCGGTCTACGAGGAGCTCGCCGTCCGGATCGAGATGTTCGGCGACGAGATCGAGAACCTGTCCACGCTCCACCCGCTGACCGGCGAGATCATCAGCGAGGACCCCACGGTCCACGTCTTCCCCGCCAGCCACTACGTCGCCGGGCCCGAGCGGATGGAGAAGGCCGTCGGCGGCATCGAGCGGGAGCTGGAGGAGCGCCTGGCCGAGCTGGAGAAGCAGGGCAAGATGCTGGAGGCCCAGCGCCTGCGCATGCGCACCACGTACGACATCGAGATGCTCCGCCAGATCGGCACCTGCTCCGGCGTCGAGAACTACTCGATGCACTTCGACGACCGCGCGCCCGGCACCGCGCCCAACACCCTCCTCGACTACTTCCCGGACGACTTCCTGCTCGTCCTGGACGAGTCCCACGTCACGGTCCCCCAGATCGGCGCGATGTACGAGGGGGACGCCTCCCGCAAGCGGACCCTCGTCGACCACGGCTTCCGGCTGCCGTCCGCCATGGACAACCGGCCGCTGAAGTGGGAGGAGTTCCTGAAGCGGATCGACCAGACGGTCTACCTCTCCGCCACCCCGGGGAAGTACGAGCTCTCGCGCGGCGACGGGTTCGTCGAGCAGATCATCCGCCCCACCGGCCTCGTCGACCCCGAGGTCGTGGTCAAGCCCACCGAGGGCCAGATCGACGACCTGGTCCACGAGATCCGCGAGCGCGTGGAGCGCGACGAGCGGGTCCTGGTCACCACGCTCACCAAGAAGATGTCGGAGGACCTCACCGACTACTTCCTGGAGCTCGGCATCCAGGTGCGCTACCTGCACAGCGACGTCGACACCCTGCGCCGCATCGAGCTGCTGCGCGAGCTGCGCTCCGGAGAGTACGACGTGCTCGTCGGCATCAACCTGCTGCGCGAGGGCCTCGACCTTCCCGAGGTGTCCCTCGTGGCCATCCTCGACGCGGACAAGCAGGGCTTCCTGCGCTCCGGCACCTCGCTCATCCAGACCATCGGCCGAGCCGCCCGCAACGTCTCCGGCCAGGTCCACATGTACGCCGACAAGATCACCCCGGCCATGGCGCAGGCGATCGACGAGACGAACCGCCGCCGCGAGAAGCAGATCGCCTACAACACCGAGCGCGGCATCGACCCGCAGCCGCTGCGCAAGAAGATCAACGACATCGTCGCCACCATCGCCCGCGAGGAGGTCGACACCGAGCAGCTGCTCGGCACCGGCTACCGGCAGGGCAAGGAGACCAAGGCGCCGGTGCCCGCGCTCGGCTCCAAGGCGGCCAAGGGCGGGGCGAAGGGCAAGGCCGCCAAGCCCGGCGCGGTGGTCGGCGACCGGCCCGCGACCGAACTGGCCGGGATCATCGAGGAGATGACCGAGCGGATGCGGGCCGCCGCCGCGGACCTCCAGTTCGAGGTGGCCGCCCGGCTGCGCGACGAGGTCGGTGAGCTGAAGAAGGAGCTGCGCCAGATGAAGGAAGCGGGCCTCGCCTGATCCCGGGGCCCGGTGGTCCGGTCGCCCGGGGCCCGGGGGCCCGGGGGTCCGGTGATCCAGGGTCCGGTGGCTCCGGCGCGGCTTCCGGCCGGGTTTCGGGGCGCCGGGCACGCCGCGCCGGGGTGTGTTGCAAGACCGACACAAAAACGGACCGAGCCTGCTGCCGTCCGGGGTGGAATGCGTAGGGTGCGGGGAAACCGCACACGGATGGCTGCGGGGCAATGCCGAGAGGGGACAGCGCGTGACGGTCAACATGACCAAGGGTCAGGCCATCAGCCTGCAGAAGAGCGACGGGGGGACCCTGACCGCGGTACGGATGGGGCTCGGCTGGCAGGCGGCTCCGCGCCGTGGGCTGTTCGGCTCGCGCACCCGCGAGGTCGACCTGGACGCCTCGGCGGTGCTGTTTGCCGACAAGCAGCCGGTCGACGTCGTGTTCTTCCGCCACCTCGTCAGCGATGACGGCTCGGTCAAGCACACCGGCGACAACCTGGTCGGCGGCGCCGGCTCCGGCGGCGACGACGAGGCGATCCTCGTCGACCTCCAGCGCGTTCCGGTCCACATCGACCAGATCGTCTTCACGGTGAACTCCTTCACCGGGCAGACGTTCCAGGAGGTCCAGAACGCCTTCTGCCGCATCGTCGACGAGACCAACGGCCAGGAGCTCGCCCGGTACACGCTCGACGGCGGCGGCCAGTACACCGCCCAGATCATGGCGAAGGTGCACCGCGCGGGCAGCGGCTGGAAGATGACGGCCCTCGGGAACCCGGCCAACGGCCGCACCTTCCAGGACCTGATGCCGTCGATCCTCCCGCACCTGTAGGACCCGCACCGGTCCGGCACGACCGGCACCGGAGCGGCCGGGAACGGCCAGGAGCGGCTCCCGGCGGCACCCGCCGCCGGGAGCCGCTCCGCACGGCACGGCAGAGACACGGCACCGCACGGCCCAGCGCCCACCGACGCGCGGGCCATCGTCGAGGGGGACACGGCAATGACGGCCGAACTGGTCCGGGGGCAGAACCACACCTTGCCCCAGACCCGTCTGGAGATCCGGGTATCGGCGGGCACGCCCGTCGTGGCCGGGGCCACCCTCGGCGACGAACGGGGCACGGTGCGCGGCGCCGAGTGGATCGCCCACCCCGGCTCGCCCCAGCTCCCCGGCCTGGAGGTCTCCCAGCAGGCCGCGGCCGACCACCGTCTCGCCGTCGATCTGGAGGCACTGCCCGCCGGCGCCCACCGGGTCACCGTGCTGCTCGCGCTTCCCGTCGGCGCGGGCGGCCCGACGCGGTTCGGCGCCGTTCCCGCCCCCTTCGTCGCCGTCACCGGGCTCGACGGCGACGAGATCGCCACCTTCACGCTCACCGGCCTGGACGCCGAGTCCGCGGTCAGCGCCCTGGAGCTCTACCGCCGCCAGGGCGGCTGGAAGGTCCGCGCCGTGGGACAGGGGTACGCCGGCGGGCTCGCCGAGATGCTCGCCGACCAGGGCGTGGCCGCGGCCTCCGCACTGGCCGGCACCATCCACGAGGCCGTCGCCCGGGGCATGGCCCGCTCGGTGGCGCCGCCGCCCCGGACCCCGGAAGGCGAACGCGTACGGCACGCGACGGGCTCCGCGGACCGCCGTCCGTCCGCGCCGCCCCCGGCCACACCACCTCCGGCCGCGCCGCCCACGGCCCCGGAGCCCCCCGAGCCACTGACCGACCCGGCCACCGCCCCCCAGCCGCACACCGCCCCGGGTCCCGCCGCGCAGGCCCCCGCCGCCGGCGGCCCCATCGACTACGCCCACCCGCGACGGCAGCACGCCGCACCCCCGTCGCCCCCGCCCACCGCGCCCCCGGCCCAGCCCGGACAGGCCGCGCAGCCGGTCGCCGGGGACGCCACCGGCTGGTCGATGGACGAGCGCCTCTACAACCAGATCTGGGGCATGTTCGAGGATCTGGCCCGCGCCGTCGCCGCGTACCGCAGCGCCGTGGACTTCGCGGAGTCCCGGATGGACCAGGAGCTCGACCGGGCCCTGTCCGACCCGCGCAACCGGATCGGGGGCGCGGGCGACCGTGCCCGTGAGGGGGCCCGGGCCAAACGCGACGAGCTGGCCTCCCGGGCCCGGGAGGCCCTGGACCGCGATCTGGCCCAGCTGGCCGCCGAGGCGGCCGTCGTCGAGCCCGCGCTGCCGGCCGCGTACGCCGGCTGGGGCAACCCCGTCTGGCACGCCCACCGCGTCCCCATGGAGATACCGATGGCGTTGCGCGTCGGTGACCTCCACCTTCCCGAGCGCCCCGACCTGCGCATCCCGCTGCTCGTCCGGCTGCCGCTGGAGCGCGGGATCTGGGTGGACAGCGGACGGACGGCGTCCGACGCGGCCACGCTGATGGACCCGGACCGGCTGCGCCGGCTGGCCCTGGAGACCGCGGTCGCCCACGCGGCCCGGCTGCTGGCGGTGTATCCGCCCGGGGAGTTCGCGGTGCACGTCATCGACCCGGCGGGCTCGGCGGCCGGTCCGCTCGCGCCGCTGGTCGACGCGGGCGTCCTCGCCGGGCCGCCCGCCGCCGGGCCCGGGGGAGTGGCCTCGGTCCTCGCCCACCTCACCCGGCGGGTGGACCTGGTGCAGATGGCCGTGCGGGCCGGGGCGGCCGATTCGCTCCCGCCCGATCTGGACACCGGCGAGCAGCTCCTGGTGGTCAACGACTTCCCGCACGGCTTCGACGACCGGGCGGTCACCCAGCTCCGCTACCTCGCCGACGAGGGCCCTGCGGTCGGGGTGCACCTCCTGATGGTCGCGGACCGGGAGGAGGCCGCTGCGTACGGGCCGCTGCTCGACCCGCTGTGGCGTTCGCTCCTGCGGATCACCCCGGTAGCCGACAGTCACCTCGCCGACCCGTGGGTCGGGCACGCCTGGACGTACGAGCCGTTGGCGGTCCCGCCGGGCAGCCGTGTCCTGGAGCAGGTGCTGGCGGCGGTGGCAGCCGCGCGCCGAGCCGCCGGACGTTGACCCAGCGGACCGTCCCGACCTGCGGTTTTGACGAGTTCTTTACCCTTTCCTTTACCTTTACTTGGTGATGCCTGTACTGTTCGGGGAACGGAGGGGAGTATTCCTCACGCGACGTCCCGTCAATACGGACCGCTATCGGTCCCGGGGCGCCGGCCCGGGCACGCGCACCGCGTGCAAGGGTGGAAGAGACCTCCGGCAGCGACGACGCTGATCAGTAGCCGTAGCGAACTGCCGGAGGCGCAGTGGACGTTTCATGGACCGTATGGGTCCTCACCATCGTGGGTCTGTCGACCCTGATCGCCGTCGACTTCTTCATCGGGCGCAAGCCCCATGACGTGTCGACCAAGGAAGCCGGTATCTGGACGATCGTCTGGATCGTGCTGGCCGTGATCTTCGGAGCCGGGCTCGCCGTCCTCGGTGAGGGCAAGGCCTCCGGCGAGTTCTTCGCCGGATTCATCACCGAGAAGTCGCTGAGCGTCGACAACCTCTTCGTCTTCGTCCTGATCATGGCGAAGTTCGCGGTGCCCTCGCAGCTCCAGCAGCGGGTGCTTCTCATCGGTGTGCTCATCGCCCTGGTGCTCCGGGCGATCTTCATCGCCGCCGGCGCCGCCGTGATCGCGAACTTCTCCTGGGTGTTCTACATCTTCGGCGCGTTCCTGATCTACACCGCCTGGAAGCTCATCCAGGAGGCGCGGGCCGACGAGGACGACGAGGACTGGGAGGAGAACCGCCTCCTGAAGTCGATCGAGCACCGCTTCGGCGTCGCCGACAAGTACCACGGCACCAAGCTGTTCATCCGCAACAACGGCAAGCGCGTCATGACCCCGCTGATGGTGGTCATGCTCGCCATCGGTATGACCGACGTGCTGTTCGCGGTGGACTCGATCCCGGCGATCTTCGGCCTGACCCAGGACCCGTACATCGTCTTCACGGCCAACGCGTTCGCCCTGATGGGTCTGCGCCAGCTGTACTTCCTCATCGGCGGTCTGCTGAAGAAGCTGGTACACCTCAGCTACGGCCTGTCGGTGATCCTCGGCTTCATCGGCGTGAAGCTGGTCCTGCACGCCCTGCACGAGTCCGGCGTGCACGTGCCGGTCGTCACCATCCCGTTCTCCCTCGCCGTCATCGGCGGTGTCCTGGTGGTCACCACGATCACCAGCCTCGTCGCCAGCAAGAAGATGGCCGCGGCCGAGGCGGAGGAGGCCCGGGAGGCGGAGGCCGCCGGCCCGTCCGAAGAGGAGAGCAAGAGCGTCAGCAGCTGACCCGGGGCCGCCCCGGGCGGCACAGGGACACACCGGCAGCGGCCGGGGCGGTAACGGCGAGAGCCGTCCGCCCCGGCCGCTGCCGTATGCGTGACGAGGGACGGGCGTCGGAGGCCGGAGAGGGGAGCGCGCGGCCTACCAGCCGCGGGCGCGCCACTCGGGCAGCCGGGGCCGCTCGTCGCCGAGCGTCGTGTCGTGCCCGTGGCCCGGGTAGACCCACGTCTCGTCGGGCAGCCGGTCGAACAGCTTCGTCTCGACGTCGTTCAGGAGGCGGGTGAAGGCCTCGGGGTCCTGGTGCGTGTTCCCGACCCCGCCGGGGAAGAGGCAGTCCCCCGTGAAGAGGTGCGGGGCGCCGTGCGGGTCGTCGTAGACCAGGGCGATGGAGCCCGGGGTGTGCCCGACCAGATGGCGGGCGGTGAGCCCGACCCGGCCGACGGTGATCGTGTCCCCGTCCTCCACCAGGACGTCGGTCGGCACCGGGATGCCCTCGGCGTCGTAGCGGCCCGCATACGTCCGGGCGCCGGTCGCCCCGACCACCTGGGCCAGCGCCTGCCAGTGGTCCCCGTGCCGGTGGGTGGTGACGACGGAGGCGATCCCGTCGTCACCGATCAGGGCGAGCAGGGTCTCCGGCTCGGCGGCCGCGTCGATCAGCAGCTGCTCGCCGGTCGCCCGGCAGCGCAGCAGATAGGCGTTGTTGTTCATCTCGCCGACGGCGACCTTGGAGATCATCAGATCCGTCAGTTCGTGCACGCTCGCCGGTCCGCCGACCTTCACCGCTCCGCTGTACGTCATACGGCTCAGCCTATAGCGGGGGCAGCGCGGGCAGCGGGCCCCCGGCCACGGTCAGGGCGGCGCCGTCACGCCGCCCGCAGAGCCAGCCCAGCAGCTCCACGGCGGGCCCCTGCACGGTCACCAGCTCGCTCGGCGGGCCGCCGCCGGTGCTCCAGGTGCGGCCGTCGGGATCGGTCAGCCCGGTGGCGGGCACGGCCTCGTTGCCGAGGAAGCGATCGGCGAGGAAGGCGATCTCCCGCTCCACGAACTCGGCGGGCAGGTCCTCCAGCTCGTAGCCGATGCCGAGGTCGACGTGGTGCAGCTCGACCTCGACCCAGCGCCGGAAGGGCACCCGGGCCGCGGAGTCCGTCACCCCGTTGCGCAGGGTGACCGTACGGGACCAGTCGGCCGGTTCGGCGGCGACCGCCAGGAAGCGGTCCGCGCTCTCCCTCAGGTCGGTCAGCTGCTCGGCCGCCGGGCGGGGGGCGCCGGCGTCGATGTCGGCGTCCCGGGTTTCGCTGCTCGCGTACATCGGGAGGCCGCGGAGAACATTTCCGAGCGCGTCGGCGTTACGTGACAGGTGGGCCAGAACATGGCCCCGACTCCATCCGGGCAACCGTGACGCCCCGCCGACCGAGGCGTTGTCCAGTTTGCCGACTGCGTCGAGCAGTCGTTCGGTCGCCCCGCGTACAGCTCCCAGGTCGTGCGCATGATCAATCATGCGGTCGAGCCTAGCTCCGCCACTCATTCGGGTGAAGGAGTCCGAGGCCGGCCGTAAATCGAATGTGCGTGCTATACGCTCGGAATCGAAAGCTTCTTACACCGCTGTGGCGCCCCCCATACCCTGGGAGAGGGGCTCAGTTCCCCCGCTTCTCTCTAGAAAGGTGCGGACCGGCGTGGCCGACCGTCTCATCGTCCGTGGCGCGCGCGAGCACAACCTGAAGAACGTCTCGCTCGACCTGCCCCGCGACTCCCTCATCGTCTTCACCGGGCTCTCCGGATCGGGCAAGTCGTCCCTCGCGTTCGACACGATCTTCGCCGAGGGGCAGCGCCGCTACGTCGAGTCGCTCTCCTCGTACGCCCGCCAGTTCCTCGGCCAGATGGACAAGCCGGACGTCGACTTCATCGAAGGTCTGTCCCCGGCCGTCTCCATCGACCAGAAGTCGACCTCGCGCAACCCGCGCTCGACGGTCGGCACCATCACCGAGGTCTACGACTACCTCCGGCTGCTCTTCGCCAGGATCGGCAAGCCGCACTGCCCCGAGTGCCATCGCCCCATCTCCCGCCAGTCGCCGCAGGCCATCGTCGACAAGGTCCTCGGCCTGCCGGAGGGCAGCCGCTTCCAGGTCCTCTCGCCGCTGGTGCGCGAGCGCAAGGGCGAGTTCGTCGACCTCTTCGCCGACCTCCAGACCAAGGGCTACAGCCGGGCCAGGGTCGACGGCACCACCATCCAGCTCGCCGAGCCGCCCACGCTCAAGAAGCAGGAGAAGCACACCATCGAGGTGGTCATCGACCGCCTCACCGTCAAGGACAGCGCCAAGCGCCGGCTGACCGACTCGGTCGAGACCGCGCTCGGCCTCTCCGGCGGCATGGTCGTGCTCGACTTCGTCGACCTCCCCGAGGACGACCCCGAGCGCGAGCGGATGTTCTCCGAGCACCTCTACTGCCCGTACGACGACCTCTCCTTCGAGGAGCTGGAGCCGCGCTCCTTCTCCTTCAACTCGCCCTTCGGCGCCTGCCCCGACTGCACCGGCATCGGCACGCGCATGGAGGTCGACCCGGAGCTGATCGTCCCGGACGAGGAGAAGTCCCTCGACGAGGGCGCGATCCACCCCTGGTCCCACGGCCACACCAAGGAGTACTTCGGCCGCCTGATCGGCGCGCTCTCCGAAGCCCTCGGCTTCCGTACGGACATCCCCTGGGCCGGGCTGCCGCAGCGGGCCAAGAAGGCCCTCCTCTTCGGCCACAAGATCCAGACCGAGGTCCGCTACCGCAACCGCTACGGGCGCGAGCGCGCCTACACCACCCCCGCCTTCGAGGGCGCGGTGCAGTTCGTCAAGAGGCGCCACACCGAGGCCGAGAGCGACTCCAGCCGGGAGCGCTTCGAGGGCTACATGCGCGAGGTGCCCTGCCCCACCTGCGAGGGCACCCGGCTGAAGCCGATCGTGCTCGCGGTGACGGTGATGGAGAAGTCCATCGCGGAGGTCTCCGCGATGTCGATCAGCGAGTGCGCCGAATTCCTCGGCCGCCTCAAGCTGAACGCCCGCGACAAGAAGATCGCCGAGCGGGTGCTCAAGGAGGTCAACGAGCGGCTGAGGTTCCTCGTCGACGTCGGCCTGGACTACCTGTCGCTGAACCGCGCGGCCGGCACCCTGTCCGGCGGCGAGGCCCAGCGCATCCGGCTGGCCACCCAGATCGGCTCCGGCCTGGTCGGCGTGCTGTACGTCCTGGACGAGCCGTCCATCGGCCTGCACCAGCGCGACAACCACCGCCTCATCGAGACCCTGGTCCGACTCCGCGACATGGGCAACACGCTCATCGTCGTCGAGCACGACGAGGACACCATCAAGGTCGCCGACTGGGTCGTCGACATCGGCCCCGGCGCGGGTGAGCACGGCGGCAAGGTCGTCCACTCCGGCTCGCTCAAGGAGCTCCTGGCCAACAAGGAGTCCATCACCGGCCAGTATCTGTCCGGCAAGCGGTCCATCACGACCCCCGACATCCGTCGCCCGGTCGACCCGGCCCGCAGTCTCACCGTGCACGGCGCCCGGGAGAACAACCTCCAGGACATCGACGTCTCCTTCCCGCTCGGCGTCCTCACCGCCGTCACGGGCGTCTCCGGATCCGGTAAGTCGACCCTGGTCAACGACATCCTCTACACCCACCTGGCCCGCGAGCTGAACGGCGCCAAGTCGGTCCCCGGCCGTCACACCCGGGTCGACGGCGACGACCTCGTCGACAAGGTGGTGCACGTCGACCAGTCGCCGATCGGCCGGACCCCCCGGTCCAACCCGGCCACGTACACCGGAGTCTTCGACCACGTCCGCCGGCTTTTCGCCGAGACGATGGAGGCGAAGGTGCGCGGCTATCTGCCGGGCCGCTTCTCCTTCAACGTCAAGGGCGGCCGCTGCGAGAACTGCTCCGGCGACGGCACGATCAAGATCGAGATGAACTTCCTGCCGGACGTGTACGTCCCGTGCGAGGTCTGCCACGGAGCGCGCTACAACCGGGAGACCCTGGAGGTCCACTACAAGGGCAAGTCCATCGCCGAGGTGCTGGACATGCCGATCGAGGAGGGCCTGGAGTTCTTCGAGGCCGTCCCCACGATCGCCCGCCACCTCCGTACGCTCAACGAGGTCGGTCTCGGCTATGTGCGGCTCGGCCAGTCCGCGCCGACCCTCTCCGGCGGCGAGGCACAGCGCGTCAAGCTGGCGAGCGAGCTCCAGAAGCGCTCCACCGGACGCACGGTCTACGTCCTGGACGAGCCGACCACCGGTCTGCACTTCGAGGACATCAGCAAGCTGATCACCGTGCTCTCCGGCCTGGTGGACAAGGGCAACACGGTCATCGTCATCGAGCACAACCTCGATGTCATCAAGACCGCCGACTGGGTCGTCGACATGGGGCCCGAGGGCGGCAACGGCGGAGGCCTGGTGGTCGCCGAGGGGACCCCGGAGCAGGTCGCCTCGGTCCCCGCCAGCCACACCGGGAAGTTCCTCCAGGGCGTCCTGGACGCGGACCGCATCAGCGAGGCCGCGGTGCCCTCCGGGCGGGGGACGGCCCGCGGGACGGCCGCCCGCAAGACCGCCCCGGCGAAGAAGACGGCCGCCGCGGCCAAGAAGACGGCGGCCAAGAAGACGGCGGCCAAGAAGACCGCGGCGACCGGGGCGAAGGCCGCGGGAGCCAAGGCGGGCACGGCCAAGGCCGCCTCCAGGACGGCCGCCGCGAAGAAGGCCACCCGCACCCGCAAGGCCTGAGCGGGGTCCGAGCGGTCGCCCGGCGGGCGACCGCTCGGACCATGGCCGACGACGGCGGCCCCCACAGCACGAAGGGGGCCGCCGTCGCCCGTCCGGGCAAGCGCTCCGGCCCGGTCGCAGGGCTTCCGATCCCCGCCGGTATCGTCGGTTCTGTCACCGGCGCCCGGGGCCGCCGCCCCGCCGTCCGGCGACCCGGATCCACCGTGATCCACCGAGAACGACCAGCCCCACCCCGATCCACCCCGAACAACAACCCGTGGAGTCCGCATGCCCGGCCTGCCCGCCGCCCGCCGTACCGTGTTGAAGGGCGCCGCGCTCGCCGGCGCCGCCGGGCTGGGAGCGGCCGCCTGCTCCACCGATTCCAAGCTCGGCCACGCCAAGAACCCCACCCCCACCGCCCCCGTCGACCTCGGGGCCGCCTCCGAGGTGCCCGTCGGCGGGGCCAAGCTCTACCGCGAGCAGCGCGTGGTCGTCGTCTGCCCGGCGAAGGGCGAGTACAAGGCGTTCAGCGCCCAGTGCACCCACGGCGGCTGCGTCCTGGACAAGGTCGAGGGCACCGAGGGCCACTGCCCCTGCCACGGCAGCCGCTTCGACATGACCACCGGCAAGCCGGTGAAGGGCCCGGCCACCGTGCCGCTCCCCGCCGTCCCGGTCACCGCCGAGGGCGGAAAGCTGGTCGCGGGCCCCGACGCCTGAAGGCCGGGCGTCGCGCCGAGGCCTCACTCCCAGTCCCAGTCGACCCCGATCAGGCCGGGCCGCACGCTCTCCTCCACCAGGTGCACGGTCCGGTGCCGGCCGGTCAGCGTGAGGTCCTCGCGAGCCCCGCGCGCCGCCCCCGCCGACGCCTGGGCGAACCGGCGGCACCGCACCGGGAGCGCCGCCTCGTCGAAGCCGACCTGGAGCACGTACTGCCCGCCCCCGAAAGTGAAGCCGCGCACGTACTCCCCGCTTGCCCCGCCCGTACCGTCGTCGAAGCCGTAGCCGAAGAGATATGTCTCACCGGACCGCAACCGGGTGTCGAACAGCAGCTCCGCCACCAGCACCCCCGCGTCCAGGTCCCAGCGGACCCGGCCCGTCCGGCAGTTCTCCAGGGCCCGCACCGCGATCCGCGACGGGTCGCAGCCGGGGTCGCCCCGGTGGACCGCGAGATAGCGGTCGACGCCGTCCCGGTGGGCGCGCACCACGTGCTGCGACGTGCGGCCCGCCAGCTCGCGCCGCGCCCCGATCCGCACCCGCTCCTGGTGCCCGACGGTGTGCAGACCGCCGTCCACGGGTGACTCCATCGCCGCCAGGAGCCGCTCCACCGAGCCCGACGCCTCCATGAGCGACCGGTAGGAACGCCCCGCCGGACGGTCCCCGTCCGCCGGTGCGTCACCGTCGCGCAGCAGCCGCAGCAGGGAGTCGTCCGGCAGCGCGAGCACCTCCTCCAGCGCCCGGACGGCACGCAACGACTCGGCCCGCCGGGGCCGGCGCACCCCCTGCTGCCAGTAACTGAGGCTCGTCACACCCAGCTTGACGCCCCGGTGCGCCAGGTGGTGCTGCACGCGCTGGAGCGGCAACCCGCGCACCGACAGGGCGGTGCGCAACGCCAGATGGAACGGTCCGGTCCGCAGCACCTGCGCCAGTTCGGTCTCGGTCTGCCGCATGGCGGGCCTCCGGTGAACGTTCACGTGGGGAGTGGCGACACCGGCCCCCGGGCGACGTGGGGGAGCAGGTGACCGGGACAGGGCCGTTCACACGGACGCCGTGCCGTTCACACCGCGATGTCACCTCGCATTGAAGCGTGTTGACCTGCTCCGGACAACGCCGGATGCTCATCGTCAGCGTCCGGACGCGCTCCTCCGATCCCCACCCCCGCATTGGGAGGAACGCCATGCGCAACCGAAGAGTCCGGCCCGGAAGGTTCTCGTTCACCGCCCTCCTGGCCGCCGTCCTGCTCGCCGTCCCCGCGGGCACCGCCACCGCCGCCCAGTCCCCGGTCGGGGCGGGCTCCACCGTCGCCGCCGCCCAGCGGCTCAACATCACCATGCAGGCGCAGCAGCAGACCAACTGGTGCTGGGCCGCCGGCGGCAACACCATCGCCGCCTGGTTCGGCCGCAACTACTCCCAGAACCAGTTCTGCAACGCCGCCTTCAACCGAGGCCAGAACTCCCAGTGCCCCAACGCGCAGGCCACCCTCGGCAACGTCCAGACCGGACTGTCCTGGGCCGGGGTCAGGCCCGGAAGCTATGTCACCGGCTGGCTGCGCTACCCGACCGTGCAGGCCGAGATATCCGCCCAGCGCCCCATCGAGACCCGCATCCAGTGGTCGTCCGGCGGCGGCCACATGCACGTCATCTACGGGTACGACGACGCCAACAGCTGGGTCTACTGGGGCGACCCCTGGCCCTCCAGCGACCGCTACAACTGGGCCTCCCACGCCTGGTACGTCAACAACAACGAGTTCTCCTGGACCCACTCGCTCTACCGGATCGGGGCGTGAGGTCATGAACTCCACCACCCGGCGCATCGCCGTCGCCACCGCCCTCACCGGCGCCGCCCTGTTCACCGCAGCGGCTCCCGCCCTCGCCGACGACGGCCGGGCGGCCCCGCCGAAAGCGACCGCCGCCACCCTGGAAGCGGCCCACGAGGCCGCCACCGAGCCCGCGACCCTGGACACCCTCTCCCGGTTCTTCGCCCGCGAGGGCGCGGTGAGCAGGGCCGCGAGCGCACCCCGTATCGAGGGGAAGGCCGTTCCCGTCCGCACGCTCTCCGCCGCCTTCGTCGCCGGAAAGCCCGGGGCCGCCCCGAGCACCCTGGACTACCTGGCCAGCACCGCCGTCTCCTCCGACGGGCAGAAGGCCTCCCTGTGGACCGTCCCCGGGACGGCCGGGGGCGACCGGTGGCAGGTGGTGAACATCGCCACCGGCGACGACGAGGCCCGCTACACCGCACAGGGCGCCCGCGCGCTCCCCGGCGGCACCGTGTTCCGCGAACCCCAGATCGACGCCTGGTACGTCCACGACGGCTCCCGGGTCCTCCCGCTGGACGAGGACGCCAAGACCGCCGTGGGAGCGAAGGGCACCACGCTCGACGCCTACCGGACCCGGGTGAAGGAGGCGTACGGCGACAAGCTGCCCGGCTCCGGCTACGCCCGCTCCGGCAAGGCGGGCGGCTACGGCCCCGAAGCGGTCACCGGCGGGGAAGCCCCGGCTGCCGCTCCCGGCCCGGTCGGCGGCCCGGCCCCGGACACCGCGGGGAGCCCCGCGCCCGCCGGCACGGCGTCCGGTTCGCCGGACACGGCCCTGACCGCCGTGTCCACGACCGCCGGGGCCGGGGCGCTGCTCGCCCTGGCCCTGGGCGGGGCCGCCGCCCTGCGCCGCCGCAGCCGTGCCGGGCGATCCCCGGCCGCGGACGCCTGAGCGGCGGCTCCACCGGCCCACGGGCCCGCGCTCCGGGGTGCGAAACACCCCACGGCACCCCGGAGCGCGGCACCGCCCCCGGCCACACCCGAGGACGACGCGCTGTCACCGCCCGCAAGTAGGGTGTGAGACATGGCAGACCCCTCCAGCTACCGCCCCAAGCCGGGACAGATCCCCGACTCCCCGGGGGTCTACAAATTCCGCGACGAGCACCGCCGGGTGATCTACGTCGGGAAGGCCAAGAACCTGCGCCAACGCGTGGCCAACTACTTCCAGGACCTGGCGAACCTCCATCCGCGCACGCGCACGATGGTCACCACCGCCGCCTCCGTCGAGTGGACGGTCGTCTCCACCGAGGTCGAGGCGCTCCAGCTGGAGTATTCCTGGATCAAGGAGTTCGACCCCCGGTTCAACGTCAAGTACCGGGACGACAAGAGCTATCCCTATCTCGCGGTCACGCTCAACGAGGAGTTCCCCCGCGTCCAGGTGATGCGCGGCGCCAAGAAGAAGGGCGTGCGCTACTTCGGCCCGTACGGCCATGCCTGGGCGATCCGCGAGACCGTGGACCTGATGCTCCGCGTCTTCCCCGTCCGCACCTGCTCCGCCGGGGTCTTCAAGAACGCCGCCCGCACCGGCCGCCCCTGCCTGCTGGGCTACATCGGCAAGTGCTCGGCCCCCTGCGTCGGCCGGGTCACCCCCGAGGAACACCGGGAGCTGGCCGAGGACTTCTGCGACTTCATGGCCGGCCGCACGGGCACCTACATCCGCCGCCTGGAGAAGGACATGATGCAGGCGGCGGAGGAGATGGAGTACGAGCGGGCCGCCCGCCTCCGCGACGACGCCGAGGCCCTCAAGCGGGCCATGGAGAAGAGTGCCGTCGTCCTCGCCGACGCCACCGACGCCGACCTCATCGCCGTCGCCGAGGACGAGCTGGAGGCCGCCCTCCAGATCTTCCACGTGCGCGGCGGCCGGGTGCGCGGCCAGCGCGGCTGGGTCACCGACAAGGTCGAGGCGGTCGACACCTCCGGCCTCGTCGAGCACGCCCTCCAGCAGCTGTACGGGGAGGAGCGCGGCGACGCCGTCCCCAAGGAGGTCCTGGTCCCCGCCCTGCCCGAGGACCCCGAGGCGGTCTCCCAGTGGCTCGCCGATCGCCGGGGCTCCCAGGTCAGCCTGCGCATCCCGCAGCGCGGCGACAAGAAGGACCTCATGGCCACCGTCCAGCGCAACGCCCAGCAGGCGCTCGGGCTGCACAAGACCAAGCGCGCCTCCGACCTGACCACCCGCTCCCGGGCCCTGGAGGAGATCGCCGAGGCGCTGGGCCTGGACACCGCCCCGCTGCGCATCGAGTGCTACGACATCTCCCACCTCCAGGGCGACGACGTGGTGGCCTCCATGGTCGTCTTCGAGGACGGCCTCGCCCGCAAGAGCGAGTACCGCCGCTTCCAGATCAAGGGCTTCGAGGGCCAGGACGACGTCCGCTCGATGCACGAGGTGATCGGCCGCCGCTTCAAGCGCTACCTCCAGGACAAGGAGCGCACGGGGGAGTGGGAGGAGGCGCCGGAGGCCGCCCCCGGCTCTGCTTCCGTGCACGCCTCCGCCACCGGCCCGGCCGCCACCGGTCAAGCCACCGCGGGCCCGGCCGCCATGGGTCAAGCCGCCGCGGGCCCGGTCTCCACCGGTCCGGCCGCCACCGGCCCCGTCCCCGCCCCGGAGCTCACCGCCGCCTCCCCGGACGACGAGCCCGAGCCCCGGGAGGACGACGGCCGCCCCAAGCGGTTCGCCTACCCGCCGCAGCTCGTCGTCGTCGACGGCGGGCAGCCCCAGGTCGCCGCCGCCCGGCGTGCCCTGGACGAGCTGGGCATCGACGACATCGCCGTCTGCGGCCTCGCCAAGCGCCTGGAGGAGGTCTGGCTCCCCGACGACGACGACCCCGTCGTCCTGCCGCGCTCCAGCGAGGGCCTCTACCTCCTCCAGCGCGTCCGGGACGAGGCCCACCGCTTCGCCATCACCTACCAGCGCGCCAAGCGCGCCAAGCGCATCCGCTCCAGCCCCCTCGACGACGTGACCGGCCTCGGCGAGACCCGGAAGCAGGCGCTGATCAAGCATTTCGGCTCGGTGAAGAAGCTCCGGCAAGCGACAATCGACGAGATCTGCGAGGTCCCCGGGATAGGGCGAAGGACGGCGGAATCGGTGGTCGCCGCCCTCGCCACGACCGCTCCCGCGGCACCTGCCGTGAACACGGCCACAGGAGAGATCATTGAAGAGGACGACGGGGGCAGCTCATGACCGAGAACACCCACGAGACCGCACCGAACACCGCGGACACCGACACCGCGGACTTCGACACCGCAGACACCGACCGAGCAGACGGAGCAGCAGACGTGAGTACGAACACCCCGAACGAGACGGGTGAGGCGGCCATCCCCGAGCTGGTGATCATCTCCGGGATGTCGGGCGCCGGCCGCAGCACCGCCGCCAAGTGTCTGGAGGACCTCGGCTGGTTCGTCGTCGACAACCTGCC
The DNA here is from genome assembly GCF_900460065.1 of Streptomyces griseus. Classification (GTDB taxonomy): domain Bacteria; phylum Actinomycetota; class Actinomycetes; order Streptomycetales; family Streptomycetaceae; genus Streptomyces; species Streptomyces griseus. The sequence goes on from NZ_UAVD01000023.1 coordinate 71,254, forward strand.
GCCCGCGCTGATCCCCACCATGGTGGAGCTCGGCGCCCGCTCGCAGGGCAACGTGGCCCGGATCGCCGTCGTCGTCGACGTACGCGGCCGGCGCTTCTTCGACAACCTCCGCGAATCCCTCGCCGACCTGGAGGCCAAGCACGTCACCCGGCGGATCGTCTTCCTGGAGTCCTCCGACGACGCCCTCGTGCGCCGCTTCGAGTCCGTCCGCCGCCCGCACCCCCTCCAGGGCGACGGCCGCATCGTCGACGGCATCGCGGCCGAGCGGGACCTGCTGCGCGAGCTGCGCGGCGACGCCGACCTGGTCATCGACACCTCCAGCCTCAACGTGCACGAGCTGCGGGCCAAGATGGACGCCCAGTTCGCGGGCGAGTCGGAGCCGGAGCTGCGGGCCACGGTGATGTCCTTCGGCTACAAGTACGGCCTGCCCGTCGACGCCGACCTGGTCGTCGACTGCCGCTTCCTGCCCAACCCGCACTGGGTCCCCGAGCTGCGCCCCTTCACCGGCGTCAACGAGGAGGTGTCCGACTACGTCTTCGACCAGCCGGGCGCCAAGGAGTTCCTCAACCAGTACACCGAGCTGCTCCAGCTGATCGCCGCGGGCTACCGCCGCGAGGGCAAGCGGTACGTGACCATCGCCGTCGGCTGCACCGGCGGCAAGCACCGCTCCGTCGCCATGTCGGAGAAGCTCTCCGCCCGCCTCGCCGCCGAAGGCATCGAGACCGTCCTCGTCCACCGCGACATGGGGCGAGAGTGACCGGACGCAATCTGCGGATGCGGCGCCTGAGCCGCGCCACCTCGGCGCTCTCGGGCCGCAAGCGCGGTGCCCAGCCCAAGGTCGTCGCGCTCGGCGGCGGCATGGGGCTCTCGGCGTCCCTGACGGCGCTGCGCCGGATCACCGGCGACCTCACGGCCGTGGTCACCGTCGCCGACGACGGAGGCTCCAGCGGCCGGCTGCGCGAGGAGCTGGGCGTGCTGCCGCCCGGCGACCTCCGCAAGGCGCTCGCCGCGCTGTGCGGCGACGACGACTGGGGCCGCACCTGGTCCCAGGTGGTCCAGCACCGCTTCGAGTCCAAGGGCGACCTCCACGGGCACGCGGTCGGCAATCTGCTGATCGTCGCCCTCTGGGAGCAGCTCGGCGACCACGTACAGGCGCTCGACCTGGTCGGCAAGCTGCTCGGCGCGCACGGCCGGGTGCTGCCGATGTCGGCCGTCCCGCTGGAGCTCCAGGCGCTGGTCAAGGGCCACGACCCCGACCTCCCCGACGCGATCGTCACCGTGCGCGGCCAGGCCACAGTGGCGCTCACGCCCGGCGAGGTGCAGTCCGTGCACGTGGTCCCGCCCGACCCGCCGGCCGTCCCGGAGGCCGTCGCGGCGGTCCTGGACGCCGACTGGGTGGTCCTCGGCCCCGGCTCCTGGTTCTCCTCGGTGATCCCGCACCTGCTCGTGCCGGAACTGCTCGACGCGCTGGTCACCACGAAGGCCCGCAAGGTCCTCTCGTTGAACCTGGCACCCCAGCCCGGTGAAACAGAAGGCTTCTCACCGCAGCGTCATTTGGAGGTTTTGGGGCGACACGCCCCTAAACTCGCCTTGGACGTGGTGCTCGCCGATGAGGCCGCCGTGCCCGACCGTGAGTCACTCGCCGACGCCGCGCTACGGCTCGGAGCCGCGGTCGAGCTGGCGCCGGTGGCATCGCCCGACGGCGTTCCGGTCCATGATCAGGAGCTGTTGGCCGCCGCGTACGACCGTATTTTTCGGATGCATGGAAGGATCGGCCCATGGCGATGACGCCAGCGGTGAAGAACGAAATCTCTCATCTTCCCGTCACCCGGACCTGCTGCAGGAAAGCAGAGGTCTCGGCGATTCTTCGGTTCGCGGGCGGCCTGCACCTGGTCAGCGGGCGGATTGTGATCGAGGCGGAGCTGGACACGGGCAACGCCGCCCGCCGCCTCAAGCGCGACATCCTGGAGATCTTCGGGCACAGCTCGGAGCTGATCGTGATGGCCCCCGGCGGACTGCGCCGCGGCTCGCGCTTCGTCGTACGGGTGGTGGCGGGCGGCGACCAGCTGGCCCGCCAGACCGGTCTGGTGGACGGCCGCGGCCGTCCGATCCGCGGGCTCCCGCCGCAGGTGGTCTCGGGGGCCACCTGCGACGCCGAGGCGGCCTGGCGCGGAGCGTTCCTCGCCCACGGCTCGCTCACCGAGCCCGGCCGCTCCTCCTCGCTGGAGGTCACCTGCCCGGGACCGGAGGCGGCCCTCGCCCTGGTCGGGGCGGCCCGCCGGCTCTCCATCGCGGCCAAGGCCCGCGAGGTGCGCGGCGTGGACCGCGTGGTCGTCCGCGACGGCGACGCGATCGGCGCCCTGCTGACCCGGCTCGGCGCGCACGACGCGGTGCTCGCCTGGGAGGAGCGCCGGATGCGGCGCGAGGTCCGCGCCACGGCCAACCGGCTCGCCAACTTCGACGACGCGAACCTGCGCCGCTCGGCCCGCGCCGCGGTCGCCGCCGGGGCCCGGGTGGGGCGCGCCCTGGAGATCCTCGGCGAGGAGGTCCCCGAGCACCTGGCCGCCGCGGGGCGGCTGCGCATGGAGCACAAGCAGGCATCCCTGGAGGAGCTGGGCGCGCTCGCCGACCCGCCGCTGACCAAGGACGCGGTGGCCGGCCGGATCCGCCGACTGCTGGCGATGGCCGACAAGCGGGCCCAGGACCTGGGCATCCCGGGGACCGAGTCGACCCTCAGCGAGGAGCTCGCCGACGGCCTGGTCGGCTGACTCGGCGGCGAGCGGGGGACGTTGGTCCCGCACCCGCCGGGACCCGGGTCCCGGCGGGCGAAACGGAGGTCCGTGCTCCTACTGGCGAGTACGGATCTCCGGCCGTATCCGGTGGCGTGCGGTGGCCCTCTCGATGTCACCCCCGGGGCCTCGGAGAGGTAGGGTCGGAAGCGGTCGGGGACATCCCTATACAACTCGCCGGCGTCGAAAACCGGCGTACCTAACGAGGAGATCGGTTCGTGACGATCCGCGTAGGCATCAACGGCTTCGGCCGCATCGGTCGCAACTACTTCCGCGCGCTGCTCGAGCAGGGTGCGGACATCGAGATCGTGGCTGTCAACGACCTGGGTGACACTGCGACCACTGCACACCTGCTGAAGTACGACACCATCCTGGGCCGCCTCAAGGCAGAGGTCAGCCACACCGCCGACACCATCACCGTCGATGGTCACACCATCAAGGTGCTCTCCGAGCGCAACCCGGCCGACATCCCCTGGGGTCAGCTGGGCGTCGACATCGTCATCGAGTCGACCGGCATCTTCACCAAGAAGGCCGACGCCGAGAAGCACATCGCGGGCGGCGCCAAGAAGGTCCTCATCTCGGCTCCGGCCAAGGACGAGGACATCACCATCGTGATGGGCGTCAACCAGGACCAGTACGACGCGGCCAACCACAACGTCATCTCCAACGCCTCCTGCACCACCAACTGTGTGGCGCCGATGGCCAAGGTCCTCGACGAGAACTTCGGCATCGTCAAGGGCCTGATGACGACGGTCCACGCGTACACCAACGACCAGCGGATCCTGGACTTCCCGCACTCGGACCTGCGTCGCGCCCGCGCCGCCGCCGAGAACATCATCCCCACCACCACCGGTGCCGCCAAGGCCACCGCCCTGGTCCTCCCGCAGCTCAAGGGCAAGCTCGACGGCATCGCGATGCGCGTCCCGGTCCCGACGGGCTCCGCCACCGACCTGGTCGTCACCCTCCAGCGCGAGGTCACCAAGGACGAGGTCAACGCCGCGTTCAAGAAGGCCTCCGACGACGGCGCCCTCAAGGGCTTCCTGACGTACACCGAGGACCCGATCGTCTCCTCGGACATCGTCGGCGACCCGTCGTCCTGCACCTTCGACTCCTCCCTGACCATGGTCCAGGAGGGCAACACGGTGAAGATCCTCGGCTGGTACGACAACGAGTGGGGCTACTCCAACCGCCTCGTCGACCTCACGGTCTTCGTCGGCGAGCAGCTCTGATCCTCGGGTCGGCAGGCACAACGATGTGAGTGAAGGGGCTCGACCGGCGCAATGGAGCGCAGGTCGAGCCCCTTAGCATGTTCATCCGTCCTTGCAAGGAGTAACGGAAGACCAGATGAAGACGATCGACGAACTTCTCGCCGAAGGGGTCGCGGGCAAGCGGGTATTCGTCCGTGCCGACCTCAACGTGCCGCTCGACGGCACCACGATCACCGACGACGGCCGTATCCGTGCCGTCGTCCCGACGATCGCCAAGCTCGCCGAGGCCGGCGCGCGCGTCGTCGTCGCCTCGCACCTCGGCCGCCCCAAGGGCGCCCCGGACCCGGCCTTCTCGCTGGCGCCCGCCGCCACGCGCCTGGGCGAGCTCCTCGGCGCCGAGGTCGCCTTCGCCGCCGACACGGTCGGCGAGTCCGCCCGCGCAGCGGTCGCCGGCCTCGCCGACGGCCGGGTCGCGGTCGTCGAGAACCTCCGCTTCAACGCCGGTGAGACCTCCAAGGACGACGCCGAGCGCGGCGCCTTCGCCGATCAGCTGGCCCAGCTCGCGGACGTCTACGTGGGCGACGGCTTCGGCGCCGTGCACCGCAAGCACGCCTCGGTCTTCGACCTCCCGGCCCGGCTGCCGCACTACGCGGGCTACCTCATCGCCACCGAGGTCGGCGTCCTGAAGAAGCTCACCACCGACGTCCACCGGCCGTACGCGGTCGTCCTCGGCGGCGCCAAGGTCTCCGACAAGCTCGGCGTGATCGACCACCTGCTGGAGCGGGCCGACCGCATCCTCATCGGCGGCGGCATGGCGTACACCTTCCTCAAGGCCAAGGGCTACGAGGTCGGCAGCTCGCTGCTCCAGGAGGACCAGATCCCCGCCGTGCGGGAGTACCTGCGCCGGGCCGAGGAGAAGGGCGTGGAGTTCGTCCTCCCCGTCGACGTCGTGGTCGCCCCGTCCTTCCCGGACCTGAAGACCAAGGCCCCGGCCCACCCCACCACCGTCGCCGCCGACGCCATGCCGGCCGGCCAGATGGGGCTGGACAACGGGCCGGAGACCAACAAGCTCTACGCTTCGAAGCTCGCCGACGCGGCCACCGTCTTCTGGAACGGCCCGATGGGCGTCTTCGAACACCCCGACTTCGCCGACGGCACCCGCGCGGTCGCCCAGGCGCTCGTCGACTCGTCCGCCTTCAGCGTCGTCGGCGGTGGCGACTCCGCCGCGGCCGTTCGCATCCTGGGCTTCGACGAGAATGCTTTCGGACATATTTCGACCGGTGGCGGCGCGAGTCTCGAATACCTCGAGGGCAAGACGCTTCCCGGCCTCGCCGCACTGGAGGACTGACCTTTCATGACCACCCGCACCCCGCTGATGGCGGGCAACTGGAAGATGAACCTCAACCACCTCGAGGCCATCGCCCACGTCCAGAAGCTCTCGTTCGCCCTGGCCGACAAGGACTACGAGGACGTCGAGGTCGCCGTCCTGGCGCCCTTCACCGACCTGCGCTCCGTGCAGACCCTGGTGGACGGCGACAAGCTGAAGATCAAGTACGGCGCCCAGGACATCTCGGCGCACGACTCCGGCGCGTACACCGGTGAGATCTCCGGCCCCATGCTCGCCAAGCTGCGCTGCACGTACGTGGCCGTCGGCCACAGCGAGCGCCGCCAGTACCACGGCGAGAACGACGAGATCTGCAACGCCAAGGTGAAGGCCGCCTTCAAGCACGGCCTGACGCCGATCCTCTGCGTCGGCGAGGGCCTGGACGTCCGCAAGGCCGGTGACCAGGTCTCCTACACCCTCGCGCAGCTCGACGGCGCCCTGAAGGACGTCCCGGCCGAGCAGGCCGAGACCATCGTCATCGCCTACGAGCCGGTCTGGGCCATCGGGACCGGCGAGGTCGCCACTCCCGAGGACGCCCAGGAGGTCTGCGGCGCGATCCGCGGCCGGCTGGCCGAGCTGTACTCCCAGGAGCTGGCCGACGCCGTCCGTATCCAGTACGGCGGCTCGGTGAAGTCCGGCAACGTCGCGGCCATCATGGCGCAGCCCGACGTGGACGGCGCCCTCATCGGCGGCGCCGCACTGGACGCCGACGAGTTCGTCAAGATCGTCCGCTTCCGCGACCAGTGAGTATGCGGTAGCGCGGATCCGTCGTACTCTTGCGGGGGCCGGAGGGGCCAGTGGCCCTTCGGCCCCCGGTGTACGTACACGCAGTAGTCAAGAATTCCGGAAAGTAGGGACCAGCCGTGGTTTTGGCGTTCCAGATCGCTCTGATCGTCTTCAGCCTGCTGCTGATGCTGCTGGTGCTCATGCACAAGGGCAAGGGCGGCGGCCTCTCCGACATGTTCGGTGGCGGAATGCAGTCCTCCGTCGGTGGCTCCTCGGTCGCCGAGCGCAACCTCGACCGGATCACCGTCGTGGTCGGCCTGGCCTGGTTCGCGTGCGTCGTGGTACTCGGTCTGCTCGTCAAGCTGGACAGCTGACCCGTCGTCCGCGCATACCGGTGACGGTGTAACTCCTCCCACTGGACGCGCGTTGGGCCTTACGTAGACTGGGGCATCGCTCGACTCACGCAGGGAGTTACGACCGTGGCAAGTGGCAACGCGATCCGGGGAAGCCGGGTCGGAGCGGGGCCGATGGGGGAGGCCGAGCGCGGCGAGTCCGCGCCCCGCGCCCGCATCTCCTTCTGGTGCTCGAACGGGCACGAGACGCAGCCGAGCTTCGCCCATGACGCGCAGGTGCCGGACACCTGGGACTGCCCGCGCTGCGGCTTCCCGGCCGGCCAGGACAAGGACAGCCCGCCCGACCCGCCCCGCACCGAGCCGTACAAGACGCACCTGGCGTACGTGCGCGAGCGGCGGAGCGACGAGGACGGCGAGGCGATCCTCGCCGAGGCGCTGGCCAAGCTCCGCGGCGAGATCTGAGGCTCCCGACGCGGCGCCACGCAACCCAGTCGTTCACCGGCCGGACACCCCACGGGTGTCCGGCCGTAGCGCGTCCCCGCGCCGCCGCCCTCCTCCACGCCGTCGGCCTCCTCGATCAATTAGGTTGGAGGGGCAGCGGGGATGCTGATGACGAGTGAGAAGTGGGCTGATATCCCGGATGAACGCAGCAAGCCGAACCAAGCTCAACCAGACGCCCGAGTGGACGGCCCTCGCCAAGCACCGTGAGGAGCTCGGCGCGCCCCGGCTGCGCGAGCTGTTCGCGCGGCAGCCGGACCGCGGCACCGCCTACACCCTGCGGGTCGGCGACCTCCACCTCGACTACTCCAAGCACCTGGTCACCGACGAGACGCTGCGCCTGCTGCGCGAACTCGCCGCCGCCACCGGGGTCGCGGAGCTGCGGGAGGCGATGTTCCGGGGCGAGAAGATCAACACCACCGAGGACCGGGCGGTCCTGCACACCGCGCTCCGCGCCCCGCGCGACGCGGTCGTCGAGGTCGACGGCGAGAACGTCGTCCCCGCCGTGCACGCCGTCCTGGACAAGATGGCCGGCTTCGCCGAGAAGGTCCGCTCGGGGCAGTGGACCGGTCACACCGGCAAGCCCGTCAAGAACATCGTGAACATCGGGATCGGCGGCTCCGACCTCGGCCCCGCCATGGCGTACGAGGTGCTGCGCTCCTTCACCGACCGCGACCTCACCCTCCGCTTCGTCTCCAACGTCGACGGCGCCGACCTGCACGAGGCCGTCCGCGACCTCGACCCGGCGGAGACCCTGTTCGTCATCGCCTCGAAGACGTTCACGACGATCGAGACCATCACCAACGCCACCTCCGCCCGGGACTGGCTGCTGACCGAGCTGAGGACCGGCCAGGACGCCGTCGCCAAGCACTTCGTGGCCCTGTCGACCAATGCCGAGAAGGTCGAGGAGTTCGGCATCGACACGGCCAACATGTTCGAGTTCTGGGACTGGGTCGGCGGCCGGTACAGCTACGACTCGGCGATCGGCCTCTCGCTCATGGTCGCCATCGGCCCGGACCGCTTCCGCGAGATGCTGGAGGGCTTCCACCTCGTCGACGAGCACTTCCGCACGGCCCCGCCCGAGGAGAACGCCCCGCTCCTGCTCGGCCTCCTCGGCGTCTGGTACGGCAACTTCTTCGACGCCCAGTCGCACGCGGTGCTGCCGTACAGCCACTACCTGTCCAAGTTCACCGCGTACCTCCAGCAGCTCGACATGGAGTCCAACGGCAAGTCCGTCGACCGCGACGGCAACCCCGTGGACTGGCAGACCGGACCGGTCGTCTGGGGCACGCCCGGCACCAACGGGCAGCACGCGTACTACCAGTTGATCCACCAGGGCACCAAGCTGATCCCGGCGGACTTCATCGGCTTCGCCGCCCCGGTCCACGACCTGCTGCCCGGCCTCATCGCCCAGCACGACCTGCTGATGGCCAACTTCTTCGCCCAGACCCAGGCCCTCGCCTTCGGCAAGACGCCCGAAGAGGTCCGGGCGGAGGGCGTGCCCGAGGAGCTGGTCCCGCACAAGACGTTCCGGGGCAACCACCCCACGACGACGATCCTCGCCGACAAGCTGACCCCCTCGGTCCTCGGCCAGCTCATCGCGCTGTACGAGCACAAGGTCTTCGTCCAGGGCGCCATCTGGAACATCGACTCCTTCGACCAGTGGGGCGTCGAGCTCGGCAAGGTCCTCGCCAAGAAGATCGAACCGCTGCTGACCGGTGACGGGGGAGCGGACGCCGGGGAACTGGACAGCTCCACCGCCGCCCTGGTCGACGCCTACCGCACGCTGCGCGGGCGCTGAGCCGATGCCACAGGGGGAGGGGACGGCGGCCGTGCTCCGGCCGCCGCGCAACACGTTGAACGAGCGCGCCGTCGGCTGGTGGCGGACCCAGTGGCTGCTGCTGACGGCGGCACCCGTCGTGCCGCTCGCGGTGCTGGGCGCGCTGATCGGGCCGGCCCGTTTCTGGCTGCTGCTGCCCGCCGCGGTCCTCGCCGCGGCGGGCACGGCGGGCGCCGTCCTCTTCCCCCTGTGGTGGTTCCGGACGCACCGCTGGGAGATCACCGGGGACGCGGTGTACGTCCGCACCGGGTTCTTCTGGCAGGAGTGGCGCATCGCCCCGATGTCCCGCATTCAGACCGTCGACACCGTCCGGGGCCCGCTGGAGCAGATCTTCCGGCTGGCCACGGTCACGGTCACCACGGCCTCCGCCAAGGGCGCGGTACGGATCGCGGGCCTCGACCACGAGACCGCGGCCGACCTCGCCCGGCAGCTCACCCGCATCACCCGCGACACCCCCGGCGACGCCACATGAGCACCGCCGCCCCGCCCGCCGACTGGCGCCGCCTCGACCCCCGTACGGTCCTGGTCACCGCCCTCGTCGTGGCGGGGGTCGTCGCGGGCGCCGCCATCCCCGTCACGCTCGGGCTCACCCGGTGGTCCAGCCTCCCGGCCGCCGTGCTCCAGGTGCTCGCCGGGGCCGTCCTGGTCGTCGGAGCCGCGGCCGGCGCCGACCGGGTCCGCTGGCACCGCACCCGCTACCGCGTCGGCGCGGAGCGCGTCGACCTCCACACCGGCCTCCTGATCGTCAAGCGCCGCTCCCTGGCCCGCGGCCGCATCCGCACGGTCGACCTCACCGCGAACCCGATACTCCGCCTCCTCGGCCTGGTCACCGTCAGGATCGGCACCGGCGAGCAGGGCTCCGAATCCACCCTCGAACTGGACCCGGTCACCCGCGCCGAGGGAGAACGGCTGCGCCGCCTCCTGCTGGAGCGCGCCACCACCGCACCGTCCGGCGGCGCCCACCGCGAGGGGGAACTGGCCGTCCTGGACCCCCGCTGGATCCGCTACGCACCCGTCTCCTTCGTCGCCCCCATGCTCGGCGGGGCCGCCGCCGGGGCCGTGATGCAGGTCAGCGACTGGGTCGGAGCCCAGGGCGACGTCATCGAGTGGATCGGGGACCGGTTCCGCGACACCCCGCTGCTCTGGATGATCGTCATCCTGGTCCTCGCCGCCCTGGTCGCGGGTGTCCTCGGGGCGCTCGGCCTCTGGGTCGAGATGTGGTGGAACTACCGCCTGGAGCGCGAGCCCGGCGGCACGCTGCGGGTGCGGCGCGGGCTGTTCACCTCCCGGTCCATCTCCGTCGAGGAGGCCCGGCTGCGCGGCGTCGACCTGGTCGAGCCGCTGGGCGTACGGCTGGTCGGCGCGGCCCGGCTGGACGCCATCACCACCGGCCTGGCCAAGGACACCGAGGCCAGGAACGCCGACCACAACACCCTGCTCCCGGCCGCGCCCCGGAGCCGGGCCGACACCGTCGCCGCCGATGTGCTGCGCGAGGCGGTCACCCCGACCGGTGCGGCGCTCACTCCGCACCCGCGCGCCGCCCGGGGCCGCCGACTGCGCTGGTCGCTCGCCGCGGTCCTCGGCCCGGTCCTGATCCTGACCGTCCTCGGTGCGCTGCTCACGCCCGTGCTGCTGTGGATCGCGCTCGGCTGCGCGGTGGTTCTCGCTCCCGTCGCCGTGGCGCTGGCCCTGGACGCCTACCGCGGGCTCGGGCACGCGCTCTCCGGGCGCTATCTGGTCACCCGTTCCGGCACGGTCCGCCGCTCCACCGCGGCCCTGGAGCGGGCCGGGGTGATCGGCTGGACGGTCAAGCAGTCGGTCTTCCAGCGGCGGGCCGGACTGGTGAGCATCACGGCCACCACCGCCGCCGGCGGGGGCGCCTACACGGTGTACGACGCCGACGCGTCCGAGGGGCTCGGCTTCGCCGCCGAGGCCGTCCCGGGGCTGCTGGAGCCCTTCCTGGAGCGCTCCGGGGGCACCGGGGCCACCGGAGGAGCGTGACGGACCGCACAGGAGGCCCCCTGTGCGGGCGGGCCGGTGTCGGCGACGATACCGATCATGACTTCCACCAGCCGTCGTACGGTCCTCACCGCCCTCGCCACCGCGGCCGTCAGCGGTCCGCTGCTGGGGTCGCTCACCGCGACCGACGCCCATGCCACCGGTGACCTGGACATCTACACCTCCAACACCGACCTCTACAAGAAGCTCGCCGGCCAGGAGGGCGTCGAGTTCGCCCGCCGCTACCGCAGACACGAGTACGTCGACCACTCGGTCCCGCAGAGATTCCCGTACAACAGGACCACCGTCATGGCGCTGCACGGCGGCGGCATCGAGACGGGCACCTCCGAGCTCTGCCTCGCCATCGCCGGCTACCACCCGGCCACCCTCGCCCCGCTGACGGACGGCCACGGGGTGTTCGACTACTGGATGTTCGAGGGTCTGCGCTCCTCCGGCAACCGCGACCTGCACGTCACCGCCAAGAACTGCGACGACCACGTGGCCCTCTCCATGGCGGCGAGCAGCCTCAACGTCCTGAGCCTGCACGGCTGTACGGCGGCGCAGGCGGGCACCGTCCCGCAGGCCGTGGTCGTCGGGGGGCTGAACACCCGCTTCAAGACCCTGCTCAAGGCCGAGTTCGACGCGGTCGGCATCGCCTGGCGCGACGGCGACGAGGTGCCCGACCTGGCCGGGGTCAACCCTGCCAACCCGGTCAACCGCACCATGCTCGACAAGGGGGGCCAGCTGGAGCTCACCACGGAGCTGCGCGCCGCCATGTTCACCGTCAACACCCGCGCGGGCCGGGCCGGGAGCACGACCCCGGTCTTCGACCGCTTCGTCGGCGCCTGCCGGGCCGCGATCACCGAGCTGGAGAAGGGCACGGACCAGGTCGTCCTCTGACCCCGGGACTCCGGGCCGCCGTCAGCCGCCGTGCGTCGTGTCGATGACGCAGAAGCGGTTGCCCTCGGGGTCGGCGAGCACCACGAAGTCCGGGTCCGGGGGGTACAGCTCCCACGCGACCCTCTGGGCGCCGAGCCCGATCAGCCGTTCCACCTCGGCCTCCTGCGTGGCGGAGTAGAGGTCGAGGTGGACCCGGGGCACCTCCTGGACGGGAGCCGTGGAGCGTCCCAGCGAGAGCCCCACACCGGGCCCGTCCACCGGGACCAGCACCACCCAGTCGTCCGTCCCGGCCTCGCGCTCGGTGTAATGGAGCGCCGCCTTCCAGAAGGTGGCGGCCCGCCGTACGTCGGACGCGCCCATCACCACGGTTCCGATGTGCACCATGGGACGAGCCTTTCACGCCGAGGGCCGCGCGGAGGCGTCGAGAGGCTTCGGACTTCCCCGTCGAACGGAATGGTTACGCATGAGCCCCGGAAGTGAAGGCATCGCCGATGCGCAGGACGTTCTGTATCGACTTCTCGACAAAGACTCCGGAGAGGTCCTGGTCGCCGCCGAGGACCTTCTGAACTACTTCACGGAGGAGGGCCGGGAGCCTCCGGAGGCCGTCACCTTCGTGCGCGCGCACCGGACCGGCCACGCCCGGCGGACGACGGAGCACGCCGAGTTGCAGGTGGTGGACCGGCAGGGGAGGACGATCGGGGGATATGTCCTCGGGAAGGTGACAGCCGGGTGCCGGCACGAGCACGTGCCGTCCGCCGAGGACCGGCCCGACGTCGACTACTTCCTCGGGGACACCTGCGAGTACCCCTGGGCCGGGGAGATCTGGCGGAGGTGGGCCGCGGACCGGCCCGTCGAGCGCGGGGAATGGGCCCGCCTACCGTCCGACCGGCACGGGAGCTGGCTGCATGTCGTGCAGACCGCCTGGTTCGCCTCCGGACGGAACGCGACGCGCTACGGGACCGGCGCGACGGCGGTCGTCGACGGCTCCGGATTCACCACGAGGGACGGCTTCTACTGCGCCCTGGGAGAAGCCGTCAACGGGCCCGGCGGCTACTTCGGTTCGAACCGCGACGCGGTCTGGGACTGTCTTCGGACCATGCGGTCCGACGGGGCGGCCCCGTTCCGCCTGGTGTGGCGGCACGTCGCTGCCTCCCGCCAGGCGCTGGGAAGCGATTTCACCGACAGCGTCCTCGCGCTGTTCGAGGAGGCCGGTGTGGAGACCGAGCTGCCCCCGGGCTGACGGGCCGCGCCGGTCCGTGAGCGGCGAGCCGTTCACACCGCGGGCCCGGACCGCCCGGCAGGAGCGGTCCGGGCCCGGGAGGACCCGCGAAGGTCAGGCGGACGCCTGCGGATACAGCGCGCGCGGCAGCCGCGAGGCCGCCGCGGCGTCCAGCAGCCACAGCGTGCGGCTGCGGCCGTACGCGCCCGCCGCCGGGGCCTGGATCTCCCCGGCCCCGGACAGCGCGATGGCCGCCGCTTCCGCCTTGTCCTCGCCCGCCGCCAGCAGCCACACCTCGCGCGCCGCGCGGATCGCGGGCAGCGTGAGCGAGACCCGGACCGGCGGCGGCTTGGGCGCCCCGTGCACACCGACGACGGTGCGCTCGGTCTCCCGTACCGCGGGCAGCTCCGGGAAGAGCGAGGCCACATGCGTGTCCGGGCCGACGCCCAGCATCAGCACGTCGAACGCGGGCACCGGGCCGTGGTCCTCGGGACCGGCGGCTGCCGCCAGTTCGGCGGCGTAACCGGCTGCCGCCGCGTCCGCGTCGTCGCCGTACGGCCCGTCGGACGCGGGCATCGCGTGCACCCGGGCCGGGTCCAGCGGCACCGCGTCGAGCAGCGCCTCCCGGGCCTGGGTGACATTGCGCTCCGGGTCGCCCTCGGGCAGGAACCGCTCGTCGCCCCACCACAGGTCCAGGCGCGCCCAGTCGACCGCGTCCCGGGCGGGCGCGGCGGCGAGCGCGGCCAGCAGGCCGTTGCCGTTGCGCCCGCCGGTCAGCACCACCGAGGCGTGGCCCCGGGAGGCCTGGGCGTCCACGATCCTCGTGATCAGCCGGGCCGCCGCGGCCTGCGCCATCAGCTCCTTGTCGCGGTGCACGACCAGTTGGGGAGGCGTCACTTCGACGCCGCCTTCCTGGCCGGGGCCTTCTTCGCGGCGGGCGCCTTGGACTCGGCGGCCTTGTCCGCCTTCTCCGCCTTCTCCTCGGCGCTCTCGACCGGCTTGGCCGTGACCTCGCCGCCCGCGTGCAGCCGGTCGACGCCGAACTTCACCGCCGAGGCGTAGGTGTTGTCCGGGTCGAGCCGGCGCAGCTCCTCCGCCAGCAGCTCGGCGGTGTCCCGGCGCTTGAGCGCCACCGCGCGGTCCGGCTGGTTGTGCATGGAGAGCGTGGCGAGCGAGCCGTCGGCCCGGTCCAGGACGATGACGCCGTTCTTCGTCTCCATCCGGACAGCGGTGAGACCGGGCCCCCCGGAGAGCGTGCGCTCCACGGGGACGCCGAGCCGGTCCGCGAGCCACATGGCGAGCAGTTCGCAGCTCGGGTTGTCGCTCTCGCCCTCGACGGTCGCGCCGATGACCTCGGCCGGCTGCTGGTCCAGGGCCGCGGCCAGCATCGAGCGCCACGGCGTGATCCGGGTCCAGGCCAGGTCGGTGTCGCCCGGGCTGTACGTCGCCGCGCGCACCGCCAGCTCGTCGAGCGGCAGCTCCGCCGAGTAGGTGTCGGTGATCCGGCGCTGCGCGAGCGCCCCCAGCGGGTCCTTCGCCGGGTCGGCGGGCGCGCCCTCGGGCCACCACACCACGACCGGGGCGTCCGGCAGCAGCAGCGGCAGGACCACCGACTGGGCGTGGTTGGCCAGCTCGCCGTGGAGCCGCAGGACGACGGTCTCGCCGGTGCCCGCGTCGGAACCGACCCGCACCTCGGCGTCGAGGCGCGCGTCCCGGCGGGCCCGCGGCGAGCGGCTGACCCGCTTGATCACCGCGATGATCCGCGAGGGGTGCTCGCGGGAGGCGTCGCCGGCCGACTTGAGCGCGTCGTACGCGTTCTCCTCGTCGGTGACGACGACCAGGGTGAGCACCATGCCGATGGCGGGGGTGCCGATGGCCCTGCGGGCCGAGACCAGCGCCTGGTTGATCTTGCTGGACGTGGTCTCCGTGAGATCGATCTTCATGGCCGCCTCCAGCTCCGTCCGTCACGTGCGAGCATCTCGTCGGCCTCGGCCGGACCCCAGGTGCCGGCCGCGTACTTCGCGGGCTTGCCGTGCTTGTCCCAGTACTCCTCGATCGGGTCGAGGATGGTCCAGGAGAGTTCGACCTCCTGGTGGCGCGGGAAGAGGTTGGCGTCGCCGAGCAGGACGTCCAGGAGGAGCCGCTCGTACGCCTCCGGGCTGGACTCCGTGAACGACTCGCCGTACGCGAAGTCCATCGTGACGTCCCGGACCTCCATCGAGGTGCCGGGCACCTTGGAGCCGAAGCGCACGGTGACGCCCTCGTCCGGCTGGACCCGGATGACCAGGGCGTTGCCGCCCAGCTCCTCCGTGGCGCCGGACTCGAAGGGCAGGTACGGCGCGCGCTTGAAGACGACCGCGATCTCCGTGACCCGGCGGCCGAGCCGCTTTCCGGTGCGGAGGTAGAACGGCACGCCCGCCCAGCGGCGGTTGTTGATCGTCAGCTTGATCGCCGCGTAGGTGTCGGTCGTCGACTTGGGGTCGATGCCCTCCTCCTCGCAGTAGCCGAGGACCTCCTGGCCGCCCTGCCAGGCGTGCTCGTACTGCGCGCGCACGGTGTGCTGCCCCAGGTCCTCGGGCAGCTCGACGGCGGTGAGCACCTTGAGCTTCTCCGCGACCAGGGCCTTCGGGTGGAAGGAGCCGGGCTCCTCCATCGCGGTCAGCGCCAGCAGCTGGAGCAGGTGGTTCTGGATGACGTCACGGGCGGCGCCGATGCCGTCGTAGTAGCCGGCCCGGCCGCCGATGCCGATGTCCTCGGCCATCGTGATCTGTACGTGGTCGACGTAGGACCGGTTCCAGATCGGCTCCCACATCGTGTTGGCGAACCGCAGCGCCAGGATGTTCTGGACCGTCTCCTTCCCCAGGTAGTGGTCGATCCGGAAGACCTCGTTGGGCGGGAAGACGTCGTGCACGAGCTGGTTGAGCTCCTGCGCGCTGGCCAGGTCGTGGCCGAAGGGCTTCTCGATGACGGCGCGCCGCCAGGAGCCCTCCTTCTGGTCGGCCAGGCCGTGCTTCTTCAGCTGCTGGACGACCTTGGGGAAGAACTTCGGCGGCACGGAGAGGTAGAAGGCGAAGTTGCCGCCCGTCCCCTGGGCCTTGTCGAGCTCCTGGATGGTCGACTTCAGCGTCTCGAAGGCCTCGTCGTCGTCGAAGTTGCCCTGGACGAAGCGCATCCCCTGGATGAGCTGCTGCCAGACCTCCTCGCGGAACGGCGTACGGGCGTGCTCCTTGACGGCGTCGTGGACGACCTGGGCGAAGTCCTCGTCCTCCCAGTCGCGGCGCGCGAAGCCGATGAGCGAGAAGCCCGGCGGCAGCAGGCCGCGATTGGCCAGGTCGTAGACGGCGGGCATCAGCTTTTTACGGGACAAATCGCCCGTGACGCCAAAGATGACCAGGCCCGACGGCCCCGCGATGCGCGGGAGCCGTCGGTCCTGTGCGTCACGGAGCGGGTTGGCTCCGGGAACAGCAGACAAAGTGGTCAGCCCTCCGAGGGGGCGAGGCGCGAGAGCTCCGCCTCGGTCGACTTGAGCAGGTCGTTCCAGGACGCCTCGAACTTCTCGACGCCCTCGTCCTCCAGCACCTGTACGACGTCGTCGTAGGAGATGCCGAGCTTCTTGATGGCGTCCAGGTCCGCGCGTGCCTGGTCGTAGCCGCCGGCGACGGTGTTGCCGGTGATCTCGCCGTGGTCGGCCACGGCGTCCAGGGTCGCCTCCGGCATGGTGTTGACCGTGTTCGGCGCCACCAGGTCGTCGACGTACAGCGTGTCCTTCAGCGACGGGTCCTTGACACCGGTCGAGGCCCACAGCGGACGCTGCTTGTTCGCCTGCGCCTTGTCCAGGGCCGCCCAGCGGTCGGAGGAGAAGACCTCCTCGTACGCCTCGTAGGCCAGCCGGGCGTTGGCCAGTGCGGACTTGCCCTTGGCGGCCTTCGCCTCGTCGGAGCCGATCGCGTCCAGACGCTTGTCGATCTCGGTGTCCACGCGGGACACGAAGAAGGACGCCACCGAGTGGATCTTGGAGAGGTCCAGGCCCGCGGCCTTCGCCTTCTCCAGGCCCGCCAGGTAGGCGTCCATGACCGCGCGGTAGCGCTCCAGGGAGAAGATCAGCGTCACGTTGACGCTGATGCCCCGGCCGATCGTCTCGGTGATCGCCGGGAGGCCCGCCTTGGTGGCCGGGATCTTGATGAGCGTGTTCGGCCGGTCGACCAGCCAGGCCAGCTGCTTGGCCTCGGCGACGGTGGCCAGGGTGTTGTGGGCCAGGCGCGGGTCGACCTCGATGGAGACCCGGCCGTCCTGGCCGTCCGTGGCGTCGAAGACCGGGCGGAGGATGTCGGCGGCGTCGCGGACGTCCGCCGTCGTGATCATCCGGAGGGCTTCCTCGACGGTGACCTTGCGGGCGGCGAGGTCGGTGAGCTGCTGCTCGTAACCGTCGCCCGAGGAGATCGCCTTCTGGAAGATCGACGGGTTGGTGGTGACGCCGACGACATGGCTCTGGTCGATCAGCTCGGCCAGGTTGCCGGACGTGATCCGCTTGCGCGACAGGTCGTCGAGCCAGATCGCCACGCCCTCGTCGGAGAGGCGCTTGAGTGCGTCTGTCATGAGTTGCATCTCCTACTAGTCGTATCTACCGGCGTCAGCGTGCTGCGGCTTCGAGAGATTCCCGCGCGGCGGCGGCCACGTGCTCCGGCGTGAAGCCGAACTCGCGGAACAGCACCTTCGCGTCGGCGGAGGCCCCGAAGTGCTCCAGCGAGACGATCCGGCCGGCGTCGCCCACGTACCGGTACCAGGTCAGGCCGATGCCCGCCTCGACGGCGACGCGCGCCCTCACCGACGGCGGCAGCACGCTGTCCTTGTAACCCCGGTCCTGCTCCTCGAACCACTCGACCGACGGCATCGAGACCACCCGGGTCGGCACCCCGGCCGCCTGGAGCTGCTCGCGCGCCTCGACGGCGACGTGGACCTCGGAACCGGTCGCGATGAGCAGCACCTGCGGCTCTGTGTTCTGCCCGGAGGGCCCTTCGGCCTCGAAGAGGACGTAACCGCCCTTGGCCGCGTTCTCGTTCGCCTCGTACGTCGGCACACCCTGCCGGGTCAGCGCCAGACCGTGCGGGGTGCCCTTGCCGAACACCTTGGTGTAGCGGCGCAGGATCTCGCGCCAGGCGATGGCGGTCTCGTTGGCGTCGGCCGGGCGCACGACGTTCAGGCCCGGGATGGCGCGCAGCGAGGCCAGGTGCTCGACCGGCTGGTGGGTCGGGCCGTCCTCGCCGAGGCCGATCGAGTCGTGCGTCCACACGTACGTCACCGGCAGGTGCATCAGCGCGGACAGGCGCACCGCGTTGCGCATGTAGTCGGAGAACACCAGGAAGGTGCCGCCGTAGATGCGGGTGTTGCCGTGCAGCGCGATCCCGTTCATGGCGGCGGCCATGGCGTGCTCGCGGATGCCGAAGTGGATCGTGCGGCCGTACGGGTCGGCCTCCGGCAGCGGGTTGCCCACCGGGAGGAACGAGGACGTCTTGTCGATCGTCGTGTTGTTCGAGCCCGCGAGGTCGGCGGAGCCGCCCCACAGCTCGGGCACGATCTCGCCGAGCGCCTGGAGCACCTTGCCGGAGGCGGCACGGGTGGCCAGCCCCTTGCCGGGCTCGAAGACGGGGAGCTTCTCCTCCCAGCCCTCGGGCAGCTCGCCCGCGGCGATCCGGTCGAAGGAGGCGGCGCGCTCCGGGTTGGCGGTGCGCCACGCGGCGAACGACTTGTCCCACTCGGCGCGGGCCTCGCGGCCGCGGTCCAGTGCCTCACGGGTGTGGCCGATGACCGCGTCGGAGACCTCGAAGCTCTGCTCCGGGTCGAAGCCGAGGACCCGCTTGGTCGCCGCGACCTCGTCGTCGCCGAGCGCCGAGCCGTGCGCGGCCTCGGTGTTCTGCGCGTTCGGGGCGGGCCAGGCGATGATCGAGCGGGCCGCGATGAACGAGGGGCGCTCGGTCTCGGCCTTCGCCGCCTGCAGCGCCGCGTACAGACCCGCCGGGTCCAGGTCGCCGCTGGGCAGCTGGTCGACACGCTGCACGTGCCAGCCGTACGCCTCGTACCGCTTGATGGTGTCCTCGGAGACCGCGGTCTCCGTGTCGCCCTCGATGGAGATGTGGTTGTCGTCCCAGAGCAGGACCAGGTTGCCCAGCTTCTGGTGCCCGGCCAGCGAGGACGCCTCGGCCGAGATGCCCTCCTGGAGGCAGCCGTCACCCGCGATGGCCCACACCATGTGGTCGAACGGGGAGGTGCCGGGGGCCGCCTCGGGGTCGAAGAGACCGCGCTCGTAGCGGGCGGCCATCGCCATGCCCACCGCGTTGGCGACACCCTGGCCCAGCGGGCCGGTCGTCGTCTCGACACCGGTGGTGTGGCCGTACTCCGGGTGGCCCGGGGTCTTGGAGCCCCAGGTGCGGAAGGCCTTCAGGTCATCCAGCTCCAGGCCGTAGCCGGCCAGGTAGAGCTGGATGTAGAGCGTCAGGCTGGAGTGGCCGGCGGAGAGGACGAACCGGTCGCGGCCGGTCCACTCGGCGTCCGCGGGATCGTGCCGCATCACCTTCTGGAAGAGGGTGTACGCGGCGGGAGCCAGGCTCATCGCCGTGCCCGGGTGGCCGTTTCCGACTTTCTGTACGGCGTCCGCGGCGAGAACGCGGGCGGTGTCCACGGCCCGCTGGTCCAAATCGGTCCACTGAAGGTCTGTGGTGGTCGGCTTGATGCTCACCCTGAGTCAGGGCTCCTCTCCACTGTCGTAAAGCCGGTGACTGTTACCGCACCGGGCGCTGTCGAGCCTACCCCCGTTGACACGCGCACTTTCCGAGCACTTTCCAGGGTGTGGGCGACCCGTGGAGTTCGCCTCCCGGCGGATTGCGCGTACCGGTGAACAGTCACCCCCAACACGACCCCACCCCCGCGAAGGGTGGCGTATCCGCAACGTCTAGAGTGAACGGGTTCGCGCAAGTCTTCACCGGGCCTCTCCGCCCGGAGCTTGCTGGGATTTCTCTGTCAGGGGTGTGCGTGACGGCCGTCGAGTCCCGACCCGCAGGGGTCGCCTTGACTCCCAGCCCGGGGGCCCATCGCCCGTCCGGGGCCCGCGTCAAGGCCTTCGTGGCGCTTACCAAGCCACGGATCATCGAGCTGTTGCTCATCACCACCGTTCCGGTGATGTTCCTCGCTGCCCAGGGTGTACCCGACCTGTGGCTCGTACTCACTACCACCATCGGGGGATATCTCTCCGCCGGTGGCGCCAACGCGCTGAACATGTACATCGACCGGGACATCGACGCGCTGATGGACCGTACGTCCCAGCGCCCGCTGGTCACCGGCATGGTCACCCCCCGCGAATGCCTCGCCTTCGGCATCGCCCTCGCGGTGATCTCCACGGTCTGGTTCGGCCTGCTCGTCAACTGGCTCTCCGCCGCCCTCGCCCTCGGCGCGCTGCTTTTCTACGTCGTCGTCTACACGATGCTGCTGAAGCGCCGCACCTCCCAGAACATCGTCTGGGGCGGCATCGCGGGCTGCATGCCGGTCCTCATCGGCTGGTCGGCCGTGACGAACGAGCTCTCCTGGGCCGCCGTCATCCTCTTCGCCGTCATCTTCTTCTGGACGCCGCCGCACTACTGGCCGCTGTCGATGAAGGTCAAGGACGACTACGCCCGGGTCGGCGTCCCGATGCTCCCGGTGGTCGCCACCAACCGGGTGGTCGCCAAGCAGATCGTCCTCTACAGCTGGGTGATGGTCGCGGTCTCACTGCTGCTCACCCCGCTCGGCTACACCGGCTGGTTCTACACCGCGGTGGCGCTGCTGTCCGGCGGCGCCTGGCTCTGGGAGGCCCACGGCCTGCAGAACCGGGCCAAGGCCGGGGTGACCGGGGCCAAGCTCAAGGAGATGCGGCTGTTCCACTGGTCCATCACCTACGTCTCCCTCCTCTTCCTCGCCGTCGCGGTGGACCCCTTCCTCCGCTGACGCACCCTCTTCCCGTCGACGGGCGGGTCGCGTGGCACAAGCCACGCGACCCGCCCGTCGCCAGTTCATCTACCCGTCGGTAGCATCCTGTCCATGGCAGAGACGGCAGCAGACGCAGCGGACACCGGACAGACCTCGCGCACGGACGCCAGGAAGGCGGCGCGCGCCGAACGCAGGGCGGCGAAGCTCGCCCGCGAGATCGGCGCCTTCGCCAAGCAGCACGGCGGCGCGGAGGGACAGCTCGCCTACATCGGCCAGGCGGGCGCCCGTATCGTCCTGGTCGGCGAGGACGGCGCCTGGGGCGACCTCGTGGCCCCGACCTACGCCGTGGCCGAGAAGGCGGCGACCAGGTCCGGCATCACGATGCACGACGAGTTCGACGGCGAGTTCGCGCTCAAGGTCCGCACCGGCCCGTACGAGTGGTCCCGGATGGCCGGGATGCAGATCGGCGGAGCCTCCAACGACCGCTGACGCGATCACGGCGCCGCGGGGCAACACCTGACGCGGGGCTTCCGTGGGACCGTGCACGCGCCCTCCCGGGGAGCCCCGGAACGGGGAGCCCCGCGACACCGCCACCGTGGCCGTCCCGATCCCGGAACGCGGGCAAGAGGAAGGGGCGGCGGGCCACCGGCCCGCCGCCCCTTCCCGCGTGGGGCAGGTCCCTCAGACCGCCGTCGCCGCGGTCGCCTCCGGCCGCTCGGCCGACGGGCCGGGCAGCGTGGCGGGAGCGTCGTCGCCGCGCTCGCGCATGCTCAGCACCAGGCGGATCACGGCGATCCAGAGGATGGCCGAGCCGAACATGTGGAAGCCGACCAGGAGCTCGGGGACGTCGCTGAAGTACTGGACGTACCCGATCGCCCCCTGGGCGAGCAGCACCAGCAGCAGGTCGCGGGCGCGGGCCCGGGTGTCGGCGGGCGCGTCGACCATCCGCAGGGCCAGCCACATCGCGATGGCCAGGGCGCAGACGACCCAGGCGGAGATCGCGTGCACATGGGCGGCGGCCGACCAGTCCCACGGCATGCGCGGTACGTCGCTGCTGTCGCCGGCGTGCTTGCCGGACCCGGTGACCGAGGTGCCCAGCACGATCAGGACCACCGTGGTCGCCACGATCGCCCAGGTCAGGCGCCGCACCGGCAGCGGGGCGCGGGGGCGCGGCGGACCGTCGCCCTCGCCGACCCGCACCCAGGTGATCACGGCGACCGCGAGGAGCACGTTGGCCAGCAGGAAGTGACCGGCCACCGTCCAGGGGTTGAGGCCCGCCCAGACCGTGATCCCGCCGAGGACGGCGTTGCCCAGCACGATCCAGAACTGCAGCCAGGCCAGCCGGACGAGCTTGCGGCGGCGCGGCTTGGCCGCACTGATGGCGATGATCGCCCAGCCGACCGCGGCCGACAGGACGTAGGTCAGCATCCGGTTGCCGAACTCGATCGCGCCGTGCAGCCCCTGTTCGGGCGTCGCGAACAGACTGTCGTCGGTGCACTTGGGCCAGGTGTCGCAGCCGAGGCCCGAACCGGTGAGCCGGACGGCCCCGCCGGTGACGATGATGAAGACGCTCATCAGGACGGCGGAGAGCGCGGCGCGCTTCACCACCTTGGTGGACGGCGTCCAGCGCTTGGCGATGAGGGAGATGGGGGTTTCCACGCGGACCATCGTAGGACGGGGCTTGTGCACGTTTTCACGAGGGGGTGGGTTCGTACCCGGTTGCCCGGACACGTCCAGCCGTACGGCTCCTGCGGGCCTACTCCCAGCGGAAGAACCTGGCCGCCGCGCCGAGCCCCAGCACCGCCCACACCACCAGGATCCCGGCCTGGCCCCACGGCATCGACGCACCGTGCTGGAGGACGTCCCGCAGGCCCTCGGAGAGCGCCGACACGGGCAGCAGGCCCAGCACCGACTGCACCGCGTCCGGGAACTTGTCCAGCGGCACGATGACCCCGCCGCCGACCAGCAGCAGCAGGAACACCAGGTTGGCGGCGGCGAGCGTCGCCTCCGCCTTGAGCGTCCCCGCCATCAGCAGCCCCAGCCCGGAGAACGCGGCGGTGCCCAGGACGAGGAGCAGCAGCACCGAGAGCGGGTTGCCCTCGGGCGACCAGCCGAGCGCGAAGGCGATCGCCGTCAGCAGCGCGATCTGGAGCACCTCGGTGACCAGCACCGACAGCGTCTTCGCGGTCATCAGCGCCCAGCGCGGCAGCGGGGAGGCCCCCAGCCGCTTGAGGACCCCGTAGCGGCGTTCGAAGCCGGTGGCGATGGCCTGGCCGGTGAAGGCGGTGGACATCACGGCGAGCGCCAGGACGCCCGGGGCGAGGAAGTCGACCGACGCGCCCGAGCCGGTGTCCACGATGTCGACCGCGCTGAACAGCACCAGCAGCAGCGTCGGGATGATCACCGTCAGCAGCAGCTGCTCGCCGTTGCGCAGCAGCATCCGCGTCTCCAGCGCGGTCTGCGCCGCGATCATCCGGGGGAGCGGGGCCGCGCCGGGGCGCGGGGTGTACGTACCGGCGCTCATGCGCGCAGCTCCTTGCCGGTCAGCTTCTTGCCGGTCAGTTCGAGGAAGACGTCCTCCAGCGTGTGCCGCTCCACGGAGATGCCCTCGGGCATCACACCGTGCTGGGCGCACCAGGAGGTCACCGTGGCCAGCAGCTGCGGATCGACGGACCCGGTGATCCGGTACGTCCCCGGCAGCGGCTCGGCGGCCCCGGAGCCGTCGGGCAGCGCCTTGACGAGCGAGCCGAGGTCGAGGCCCGGGCGTCCGGTGAAGCGCAGGGTGTTCTCCGCGCCGCCCCGGCAGAGCTGCTCCGGGCTGCCCTGGGCGATGACCCGGCCCGCGTCGATGATCGCGACGTCGTCCGCGAGCGCCTCGGCCTCGTCCATGAAGTGGGTGGTCAGCACGACGGACACGCCGTCGGCGCGCAGCTCGCGCACCAGGTCCCAGGTGGAGCGGCGGGCCCCCGGGTCGAGGCCGGCGGTCGGCTCGTCCAGGAAGACCAGCTCGGGCCGGCCGACGACCGCCATCGCCAGGGAGAGGCGCTGCTGCTGGCCGCCGGAGAGCCGCCGGTAGGTGGTGCGGCCGCAGTCGGCGAGGCCGAGCCGTTCGATCAGGGCGTCCACGTCGAGCGGGTGGGCGTGCAGCTTGGCCATGTGGCGGAGCATCTCGTCGGCGCGGGCCCCGGAGTAGACGCCGCCGGACTGGAGCATCACCCCGATCCGCGGACGCAGCCGCTCCGCGTCGGCGACCGGGTCGAGGCCGAGGACCCGTACGGTGCCGGCGTCGGGGCGGCGGTAGCCCTCGCAGGTCTCGATCGTGGTGGTCTTCCCGGCGCCGTTCGGGCCGAGGACGGCGGTCACCGCGCCGGTCGCGACCACCAGATCGAGGCCGTTCACCGCGGTCTTCGCGCCGTACCGCTTCACCAGGCCGCTGACCTGTACGACGGGCTCGTTCTCCATGGCGCACCAGTCTAGGCAGCGCGGCGGAGGGGCCGTCCCGCGGGGCCAGATTAGGTAACCCTAAGTGACGAACCACACCGTTGATCGTTCCGGACCGTGGTTGTCAGAGCCGAATGAATTACGCAACAATGGTGTTGTGAAATACGACGGACGGGCTCCTCAGGAGGAACTCGCGACCGGTGAGCGCTCGACGCGCAACCGGGTCGCGCGCTCCATCCTGGACCACGGCCCCTCCACCGTCGCGGACCTCGCCAAGCGCGTCGGCCTCACCCAGGCCGCCGTCCGCCGCCACCTGGACGCCCTCGTCTCCGACGATGTCGTCGAAGCCCGCGAACAGCGGGTCTACGGGGCGCGGACCCGCGGCAGGCCCGCCAAGGTGTTCGCCCTGACGGACTGCGGCCGGGACGCCTTCGACCAGTCCTACGACAAGCTCGCCGCGGACGCCCTGCGCTTCATCGCCGAGTCCGGGGGCGACGAGGCGGTCCTCGCCTTCGCCCGTGCCCGGATGGCCGCGGTCGGCGAGGCGTACCGCGCCCGGGTCGAGGCCGCGGCGCCCGAGGAGCGCACCGAGGCCCTGGCCAAGGCCCTGTCGGCCGACGGGTACGCTGCTATGGCGCGAAGCGCGCCGGGCCCGCAGCAGGGCGAGCAGCTGTGCCAGCACCACTGCCCGGTGGCGCATGTCGCCGAGCAGTTCCCACAGCTGTGCGAGGCGGAGACGGAATTCTTCTCCAGCCTCCTCGGGACCCATGTGCAGCGTCTGGCCACCCTCGCCCACGGCGACGGCGTGTGCACGACCTACGTGCCGCGAAGTGGCCACGCTCCACCCCCACAGACCACCCATTCAGCATCTGCAAGCACGGCCGGGAGGAACCCCGCATGACGCTCCCCACGGAGACTGCCCACCCTGAGCTCGAGGGTCTGGGTACGTACGAATTCGGCTGGGCCGACTCCGACGCGGCAGGCGCGGCGGCGAAGCGCGGTCTCTCCGAGGCTGTCGTCCGCGACATCTCGGAGAAGAAGAACGAGCCCGAGTGGATGCTGAAGCTGCGGCTCAAGGGCCTCAAGCTGTTCGGCAAGAAGCCCATGCCGAACTGGGGCTCCGACCTCTCGGGCATCGACTTCGACAACATCAAGTACTTCGTGCGTTCCACGGAGAAGCAGGCGGCCTCCTGGGAGGACCTGCCCGAGGACATCAAGAACACGTACGACAAGCTCGGCATCCCCGAGGCGGAGAAGCAGCGCCTCGTCGCCGGCGTCGCCGCGCAGTACGAGTCCGAGGTCGTCTACCACCAGATCCGCGAGGACCTGGAGGAGCAGGGCGTCATCTTCCTGGACACCGACACCGCGCTGAAGGAGCACCCGGAGCTCTTCAAGGAGTACTTCGGCACCGTCATCCCCGTCGGTGACAACAAGTTCGCCTCGCTGAACACGGCCGTGTGGTCCGGCGGATCGTTCATCTACGTGCCCAAGGGCGTCCACGTGGACATCCCGCTCCAGGCCTACTTCCGTATCAACACGGAGAACATGGGCCAGTTCGAGCGGACGCTGATCATCGTCGACGAGGACGCCTACGTCCACTACGTCGAGGGCTGCACCGCCCCGATCTACTCCTCGGACTCGCTGCACAGCGCCGTGGTGGAGATCATCGTGAAGAAGGGCGGCCGCTGCCGCTACACGACCATCCAGAACTGGTCGAACAACGTCTACAACCTGGTCACCAAGCGGGCCGTGGCCTACGAGGGCGCGACCATGGAGTGGGTCGACGGCAACATCGGCTCCAAGGTGACCATGAAGTACCCGGCCGTCTACCTGATGGGCGAGCACGCCAAGGGCGAGACCCTGTCCATCGCCTTCGCCGGCGAGGGCCAGCACCAGGACGCCGGCGCCAAGATGGTCCACATGGCCCCGAACACCTCCTCGAACATCGTCTCCAAGTCGGTGGCGCGCGGCGGTGGCCGTACGTCCTACCGCGGACTGATCGAGATCGGCGAGGGCGCGCCGGGCGCGAAGTCGAACGTGCTCTGCGACGCTCTGCTCGTCGACACGATCTCCCGCTCGGACACCTACCCCTACGTCGACGTCCGCGAGGACGACGTGTCGATGGGCCACGAGGCGACCGTCTCCAAGGTCTCCGAGGACCAGCTCTTCTACCTCATGAGCCGCGGACTCACCGAGTTCGAGGCCATGGCGATGATCGTGCGCGGCTTCGTCGAGCCGATCGCGAAGGAGCTGCCCATGGAGTACGCCCTGGAGCTCAACCGGCTGATCGAGCTGCAGATGGAGGGTTCGGTCGGCTAGGTCCTCACCCGAGGACCCCCGTGGGGCGGCCGTCGTGCGGCCGCCCCCGCCCTCCCACCGAACCACCCCCCTTCTTGACTGAGAAAGCGAGCACTACGACAGCCATGGCTGAGGCTCAGAACACTCCGGTGGGCTCCACCACCGTCGGCTCCATCGCGGTGGCCGCCGAGTCGACCGTCGCCACCCGCATGAGCGCACCCCCGTCCTTCGACGTCGTGGACTTCCCCGTCCCGCACGGCCGCGAGGAGGAGTGGCGCTTCACGCCGCTGGAGCGGCTGCGCGGTCTGCACGACGGGACCGCGGTCGCGAACGGCGGCGGCGTCAAGGTCGCGATCGAGGCGCCCGAGGGCGTCACCGTCGAGACCGTCGGGCGCGACGACTCCCGGCTCGGCAAGGCCGGCACCCCGGTGGACCGGGTCGCCGCCCAGGCGTACAGCTCCTTCGAGCAGGCCTCGATCGTCACGGTCGCCAAGGAAGCCGTGCTCACCGAGCCGATCCGGATCGCCGTGCACGGCGAGGGCGGCACCGCCTACGGCCACCAGCTCATCCAACTGGGCGCCTTCGCCGAGGCCGTCGTCGTCATCGACCACACCGGTGACGCGGTGCTCGCCGCCAACGTCGACTACGTGCTGGGCGACGGCGCGAAGCTGACCGTCGTCTCCGTCCAGGACTGGGACGACACGGCCGTCCACGTCGGCCAGCACAACGCGCTGGTCGGCCGGGACGCCTCCTTCAAGTCGATCGTCGTCACCTTCGGCGGCGACGTCGTGCGCCTGCACCCCCGTGTGGCCTACGCGGCCACCGGCGGCGAGGCGGAGCTCTTCGGCCTGTACTTCACCGACAAGGGCCAGCACCAGGAGCACCGCCTCCTGGTCGACCACAACACCCCGCACTGCAAGTCCAACGCGGTGTACAAGGGCGCCCTCCAGGGCGACGGCGCGCACGCCGTATGGATCGGCGACGTCCTCATCCAGGCCGCGGCCGAGGGCACCGACACCTACGAGATGAACCGGAACCTCGTCCTCACCGACGGCGCCCGGGTCGACTCCGTGCCCAACCTGGAGATCGAGACCGGCGAGATCGTCGGCGCCGGCCACGCCTCGGCGACCGGCCGCTTCGACGACGAGCAGCTGTTCTACCTCCAGTCCCGCGGTATCCCGGCCGAGGAGGCCCGCCGTCTCGTCGTGCGCGGCTTCTTCGCCGAGCTGGTCCAGCAGATCGGTCTGCCGGACGTCGAGGAGCGGCTCATCGAGAAGATCGAGGCCGAGCTGAAGGCGTCCGTCTGATGTCCTTCGTCAAGGCCTGTGCGCTGAGTGAGCTGGAGGACGACACCCCCAAGCGGGTGGAGCTCGACGGCACACCCGTCTCCGTCGTCCGCACCGAGGGCGAGGTGTTCGCGATCAACGACATCTGCTCGCACGCGAACGTGTCCCTCTCGGAGGGCGAGGTGGAGGACTGCGCGATCGAGTGCTGGCTGCACGGATCGTCGTTCGACCTCCGCACCGGCAAGCCGTCCGGTCTTCCCGCGACGCGCCCCGTCCCCGTATACCCCGTAAAGATCGAAGGGGACGATGTGCTCGTCTCCGTCACCCAGGAGTCCTGAGTCACCCATGGCAACGCTTGAAATCCGCGACCTGCACGTCACCGTCGAGGCCGACAACGCCACGAAGGAGATCCTCAAGGGCGTCGACCTGACCGTGAAGCAGGGCGAGACCCACGCCATCATGGGCCCCAACGGGTCCGGCAAGTCCACCCTCGCGTACTCGCTCGCCGGCCACCCCAAGTACACGATCACCGGGGGCACCGTCACCCTGGACGGCGAGGACGTCCTGGAGATGTCCGTCGACGAGCGGGCCCGCGCCGGCCTGTTCCTCGCCATGCAGTACCCGGTCGAGATCCCCGGTGTCTCGGTCTCCAACTTCCTGCGCACCTCCGCCACCGCCGTCCGCGGCGAGGCCCCCAAGCTGCGTACGTGGGTCAAGGAGGTCAAGGAGACGATGGCCGGGCTCCAGATGGACCCGTCCTTCGCCGAGCGCAACGTCAACGAGGGCTTCTCCGGCGGTGAGAAGAAGCGCCACGAGATCCTCCAGCTGGAGCTCCTCAAGCCGAAGATCGCCGTTCTGGACGAGACCGACTCCGGCCTGGACGTCGACGCGCTCAAGACCGTCTCCGAGGGCGTCAACCGGGTGCGCGAGACCGGCGAGGTCGGCACCCTGCTGATCACGCACTACACCCGCATCCTGAAGTACATCAAGCCCGACTTCGTGCACGTCTTCGCCAACGGCCGGATCGCGGCCTCCGGCGGCGCCGAGCTGGCCGACCAGCTGGAGAACGAGGGCTACGAGGCCTACACGAAGGGTGGCGCTTCCGCGTGACTGACGCCCGACAGGGGCTCACCGGCCTCCTCGACACCGAGGCGATCCGCAAGGACTTCCCGCTCCTGGACCGCACGGTCCACGACGGCAAGAAGGTCGTGTACCTGGACTCCGCGGCGACCTCGCAGAAGCCGCGCCAGGTCCTCGACGCGCTCAACACGTACTACGAGCGCCACAACGCGAACGTGCACCGCGGCGTCTACACGATCGCCGAGGAGGCCACCGCGCTGTACGAGGGCGCCCGCGACAAGGTCGCCGCCTTCATCAACGCACCCAGCCGCGACGAGGTGATCTTCACGAAGAACGCCTCGGAGTCGCTGAACCTCGTGGCGAACATGCTCGGCTGGGCGGACGAGCCCTATCGGGTGGACCGCGAGACCGAGATCGTCACCACGGAGATGGAGCACCACTCCAACATCGTGCCGTGGCAGCTGCTCGCGCAGCGCACCGGCGCGAAGCTGAAGTGGTTCGGCATCACCGACGACGGCCGGCTCGACCTGTCGAACATCGACGAGATCATCACCGAGAAGACGAAGATCGTCTCCTTCACGCTGGTCTCCAACATCCTGGGCACCGTCAACCCGGTCGAGCAGATCATCCGCCGCGCCCAGCAGGTCGGCGCGCTGGTCTGCATCGACGCCTCGCAGGCGGCCCCGCACATGGTGCTCGACGTGCAGGCGCTCCAGGCGGACTTCGTGGCCTTCACCGGTCACAAGATGGTCGGCCCGACGGGCATCGGCGTGCTGTGGGGACGGCAGGAGCTCCTGGAGGACCTGCCTCCGTTCCTCGGCGGCGGCGAGATGATCGAGACCGTGTCGATGCACTCCTCGACGTATGCTCCGGCACCCCACAAGTTCGAGGCCGGTACGCCCCCGATCGCCCAGGCCGTCGGCCTCGGCGCGGCCGTGGACTACCTCTCCTCGATCGGCATGGAGAAGATCCACGCCCACGAGAAGGCGATCACCGAGTACGCGGTGAAGCGCCTCCTGGAGGTCCCGGACCTGCGGATCATCGGTCCGGCGACGGCCGAGGACCGCGGGGCCACGATCTCCTTCACGCTCGGCGACATCCACCCGCACGACGTGGGACAGGTCCTCGACGAGCTGGGCATCGCCGTCCGGGTCGGCCACCACTGCGCCCGCCCGGTCTGCCTGCGGTACGGAATTCCCGCGACGACGCGAGCGTCGTTCTATCTGTACTCCACGCCCGCCGAGGTCGACGCCCTGGTGGACGGTCTGGAGCACGTCCGGAACTTCTTCGGCTGAGGGCTGACTGGTGAAGCTTGATTCCATGTACCAGGAAGTGATCCTGGACCACTACAAGCACCCCCACGGGCGCGGCCTGCGGGACGGCGACGCCGAGGTGCACCACGTGAATCCGACGTGCGGCGACGAGATCACGCTCCGGGTGAAGTACGACGGCGAGACCATCGCCGACGTGAGCTACGAGGGCCAGGGCTGCTCCATCAGCCAGGCCTCCGCCTCCGTGCTGAACGAGCTGCTCGTCGGCAAGGAGCTGTCCCAGGCGCAGAGGATCCAGGACGCCTTCCTGGAGCTGATGCAGTCCAAGGGCCAGCTGGAGCCGGACGACGCGATGGAGGAGGTGCTGGAGGACGCGGTCGCGTTCGCCGGCGTCTCCAAGTACCCCGCCCGGGTCAAGTGCGCGCTGCTGAGCTGGATGGCGTGGAAGGACGCGACGGCCAAGGCGCTGTCCGAAGGGAAGACCGCATGAGCGACAACGAGACCGCGACCATGAAGCCGGCCTCCGAGGAGGAGGTCCGCGAGGCGTTGTACGACGTCGTCGACCCCGAGCTGGGCATCGACGTCGTCAACCTGGGCCTGATCTACGGCATCCACGTCGACGACGCCAACATCGCCACCCTCGACATGACCCTGACGTCCGCGGCCTGCCCGCTGACCGACGTCATCGAGGACCAGGCGAAGTCCGCCACGGACGGCATCGTCAACGAGCTCCGGATCAACTGGGTCTGGATGCCGCCGTGGGGCCCGGACAAGATCACCGACGACGGACGCGAGCAGCTCCGCGCGCTGGGGTTCAACGTCTGACACACTCCGCCCGGAGTTGTTGAACGGCCATGCCCGCCAGGCAGACTGGCGGGCATGGCCGTTTCCCTTTACCACATCGCCGTCGACGCGCACGATCTGCCGCTCCTGGCCCGCTTCTGGAGCGCGGTGCTGGACTGGCAGGTGCTTTTCGAGCACGAGAAGGAGATCATCATCGGCGCTCACGAGACCGCGCTGCCCGGTATGTGCTTCCTCCCCGTGCCGGAGGGCAAGACCGTCAAGAACCGGTTGCACATCGATCTGACTCCGGACGACCAGGACGTCGAGGTCGAGCGGATCCTCGCCCTCGGCGCCCGGCGGGTGGACGTCGGCCAGGGGGCGGACGCCACCTTCGTGGTGCTGGCCGATCCGGAGGGCAACGAGTTCTGTGTGCTGCGCCCCAAACGGACCCTGACCGACTGAGCCCGGCCCGCCCCCCCCGCCCTCAGACGTGGGCGGGCGGCGGGCCGTACTGCTCGGGCAGGGTCGCGGCCGCCGCCTCGGCCAGTACCGGGCCCAGGTTCTCGGCGCGCATCCGCAGGTCGACGTAGAGCAGGCCGACCACCAGCGGCGGGAAGATCGCGGTGAACAGCTGGGAGATCATCTGGCTGATGAACGACAGCAGCAGCACGCCGCCGAGCATCGCGATGATCTGCCCGCCGCTCGGGTCCGCGTCGAGGTCCGCCGGGTCGAACACGCCGGGGAGCAGGCCGACCATCTGGAACGGCACCTGGATCATGTAGCCGAGCGCGGCCGCGAGTCCGACGGCGAGCAGCCAGACGCCGAAGACCCGCCACCAGTTGCCGCGCACCAGCTGGACCGAGCGGCGCAGGGCGGCGACCGGGCGCTGGTGCTCGAAGACCACGACCGTCGGGGCCAGCGAGAAGCGGACGTAGAGCCACATCGCCACCGGTGCGATGAGCAGGGCGCCGAGGAAGCCGACCACCATCAGCGGCACGGCGCCGCCCTCGTCGCCCAGGGAGGCGGCGTAGATCATCAGCCCGGCGACGGCGCCCATCATGAGCGCCATCGGGACGGCCATGATCAGCCCGGTCAGGAACACCGTCCCGAGGATCGACCAGACCCGCGCCCACGCCCTCCTCCAGACCTCCCCGAAGCGGACCGGGCGGCCCAGGACGGCCTCCTGGAGGACGACGGGGACCGCCGCCTGCACCACCGCGGACGCCAGCAGATAGACGATCATGCCGATGACCATCAGCACGCCGAACGCGACGATCAGCGGGACCAGTTCCTCCGCGTCCGGCGAGCCCGAGGAGCCGGCCGTCAGCTCGTCCCACTGGCTCGCCACGGCGGCGCCGATGGCCACCAGCGCCGCGATCATCACGAGCGCCGCCGCGCCGAACAGCGTCAGGGCGATGCCGATCAACGGTTTCCAGTACCGCCCGAGCGTCGAGAAGGCGCCGCTGAGCATGTCCGAGACCCTCAGCGGCGCCAGGGGTATGACCCCCGGTTTGGGCGGTGCGGCCCACCCGCTGTGCCATCCCCCGCCCGGTCCCTGCGCGCCCCCGTGGAAGGGCCCCCCACCGTGAGGTGCGCCCCCGTACGGGCCGCCGCCCCACCCTGCGTCCTGCGCCACTGCGTCTCCGTCGTGTCGTCGGCCCGGGTCACGGGCCGTGTGTTCGGTCGGCACACCGTAACGCCCCCGACGTGGGCCGATGATATGTACGGTCGTACGCAACGTTGGGTACAGTCGTCCGCATGGGATACGCATACGGACTTCTGGCCGCCGCCATCGCGGCGGAGGTGGCCGGGACGACGGCCATGAAGTACAGCGAGGGCTTCACCCGGCTCTGGCCCTCGCTCGGCACCGTGGTGGGCTACCTCATCGCCTTCACCCTGCTCGCGCAGACCCTCAAGACGCTCTCCGTGGGCACCGCCTACGCCATCTGGGCCGGCGTCGGCACCGCGGCCGTCGCCCTCATCGGCATCCTGTTCCTGGGTGAGTCCAGCGGCCTGGTCAAGATCACGGGCATCGCCCTGATCGTGGCCGGGGTCGTCGTCCTCAACCTGGGAGGGGCGCACTGATGGCCCGGCGCTACGACCCCGGGCGGCGGGAGCGGATCGTCGACGCGGCGCTACGGGTGATCGCGGCCGACGGCATAGCCGGCCTCAGCCACCGGACCGTGGCCGCCGAGGCCGATGTGCCGCTCGGCTCGACCACGTACCACTTCGGCTCGCTGGACGAACTCCTGGTCGCCGCCCTGCGCCGGTACAACGACAACTTCGTGCGGGAACTGCGGGGCAGCCAGGCCCTGGCGGGACCCGGCGGCGTCTCCGGCCCCACCGGGCCTGCCGGTCCCGACGGGCCTGCCGGACCTGCCGGTCTCGCGGAGGAGCTGACGCGGTTGCTGGGCCGGTGGTTCGCGGGGGAACGCGGGGCGATCGAGCTGGAGTACGAGCTCTACCTCGCGGCCCTGCGCCGCCCCGTGCTGCGTCCCGTCGCCGCCGAATGGACCGAGGAGGCCGTCGAGCTGCTGTCCCGGCGCACCGACCGGGAGACCGCGCGGGCGCTCGTCGCGCTGATGGACGGCGTCTGCCTCCAGGTGCTGCTCACCGGCGGGGCGTTCGACGCGCCCCGCACCCGCGAGATGCTCGGCAGGATCGTGGACGGCGGCGGCTGAGCCGACGGCCTCGGGCGGCCCGCTCGGTCCGCTCGGTCCGCAGCCCGGCGGACCGCTTCGAGCGCCTCGCGCACGCTTGCCCCGATGTCCGTGACCGGGTAGAGCGCCTATCAGCGGCCAGGTGCTCGCCCCTCCGCGGGGCGCCGCCCTGTACGCGGCGCCCCCGCTCTCCTCTGGCCGCTGGGCGCCCTGCCCTCGGCGGGCGCGGGAGGAGCGGTGCCGGCGGCGCGGCGGTGGCCCGGACCGGGGAAGCGGGCGCGGGTGGCGGGCCGGGGGCCGCACGCTGAGACCGGTTCGCCCGAGCGGGCCCCGGCCGGTTAGGTTGCTGTTCATGACCGACACGACTTCCCAGGGTTCTGCCCGCACCACCGGCGCCGTCGCCGCCGGCCTCGCCACCGTCGCCGGTGACGGCACCGTCCTCGACACCTGGTTCCCCGCCCCCGAGCTGACCTCCGACCCCGGCCCGGCCGGCACGACGCGCCTCAGCCCGGACGAGGCCGTCAACCGGCTCGGCGAGGGCGCCGCCAAGGCGCTCGGCGTGGACGCCCGGCGTGGCGTCGAGGTCGTCGCCGTGGCCACGGTCATCTCCTCGCTCGACGACAAGCCGCTCGACGCGCACGACGCCTACCTGCGTCTGCACCTGCTCTCGCACCGGCTCGTCCGGCCGCACGGCCAGAACCTCGACGGCATGTTCGGACTGCTCGCCAACGTCGCCTGGACCTCGCTCGGCCCGGTGGCCGTCGACGACCTGGAGCGGGTGCGGCTCAACGCCCGCGCCGAGGGCCTGCACCTCCAGGTCACCTCGGTCGACAAGTTCCCCCGGATGACGGACTACGTCGCCCCCAAGGGCGTACGCATCGCCGACGCCGACCGTGTCCGGCTCGGCGCGCACCTCGCCGCCGGGACCACCGTCATGCACGAGGGCTTCGTCAACTTCAACGCGGGCACGCTCGGCACCTCCATGGTCGAGGGCCGCATCTCCGCGGGCGTCGTCGTCGGCGACGGCTCCGACATCGGCGGCGGCGCGTCCACCATGGGCACCCTCTCCGGCGGTGGCACGGAGCGCATCGTCATCGGCGAGCGGTGCCTGGTCGGCGCGGAGGCGGGCGTCGGGATCGCGCTCGGCGACGAGTGCGTCGTCGAGGCCGGCCTGTACGTCACCGCCGGCACCCGGATCACGCTGCCGGACGGCCAGGTCGTCAAGGCCCGCGAGCTGTCCGGCGCCTCCAACATCCTCTTCCGCCGCAACTCGGTCACCGGCACCGTCGAGGCCCGCCCGAACAACGCGGTGTGGGGCGGTCTCAACGAGGTCCTGCACGCCCACAACTGACCGGTTCAGCCCAGTGCGAGGAGCTCCTCGTACGCCGCACGCAGCCCGTCGGCCGCCCCGCGCCCGGCGGGCTGCAGCGGTTCCCGGACCGGTCCCGCCGCCAGGAGCGCCTTGGCTGTGACGGCTCCGGGCAGACCGCTCGCCATCATCAGCTCGGTGAGGCGGGCGGTGTTCCGGTTGAGCCGGGCCGCCTCCTCGGTGCGGCCCGCGTCGAACGCGTCCAGCGGCGCCCGCATGTGGCGCGGGGCCACGTTCGCCACCGTGCTGACGTACCCCGCGCCGCCCACCGCGTACAGCGGCAGGTTGAGCTCCTCGCACCCCGAGTAGTACGCCAGCGAGGTGCGGGTCAGCACCTTCGTCGAGCCGAGCATGTCGTAGGCGCAGTCCTTCACCGCCACCACGCGCGGGTGCTCCGCCAGCCGCAGCAGGGTCTCCGGCTCGATCCGGGTGCCGGTGCGGCCGGGGATGTCGTACAGCATCAGCGGCAGCCCGGTGGAGTCCGCGACCCGCAGGAAATGCGCCTCGA
Organism: Streptomyces griseus; assembly: GCF_900460065.1. Classification (GTDB taxonomy): domain Bacteria; phylum Actinomycetota; class Actinomycetes; order Streptomycetales; family Streptomycetaceae; genus Streptomyces; species Streptomyces griseus. The sequence continues at coordinate 106,821 of NZ_UAVD01000023.1, forward strand.
CCGCGGCCTGCGGCGGACGGCTGTAGTACGGGCTGACCACCAGCAGCCCGTCCGCCCCCGCCTCCTCGGCCTGCCGCGCCAGGCGCAGGGTGTGCGCGGTGTCCGGGCTCCCGACGCCGGTGAGCAGCGGCACCCCGTCGCCGACCTCCGCCCGGACGGCCCGCAGCAGGGCGGACTTCTCGGCGTCCGTCGTGGTGGGGGACTCGCCCGTCGTCCCGCTGAGGACGATCCCGTCGCAGCCCTCCGCCACCAGGTGCGCGGCGTGTGCGCGGGCGGCGTCGGGGTCCAGGGCCCCGCCCGCGGTGAAAGGCGTGATCATGGCGCAGAGTGCGCGGCCGAAGGGGCGCGGTGCGGTGGTGGTCATGCCCGAAGTGTCGGCTCACCGAACCCTGTAGGTCCACTTAGATCTTCTTGGGGTGATCGGCAAGGGACGCTGAAGAGTCCGAGGAGCGGCGGCCCGCTCCGGCCCGCTTCTGACATGATCGAACGTACGGGCGGCGGGCCGCGGCGAGGGGTGGGGCAGATGGGCACGGGCGGGTGTGCACGGAGGTCGGCGCGGGTGCGGAGGCGGACCTCCGCCGTGCTGTCGGCGGCGGCACTGGCAGCGTTGACCGGTTGCTCGGGATTCCTCGTCCCGGCCGGCGAGGGCGAGGAACCGGACCCCACCCCGTCCGCCACCGGCCCCGGCGTCGTCCGCGCCGAAACCCTGCCCCCGACCCCCGCGCCCGCCTACGGCGACACGGCGCGGAGCGGGCCGGCCACCGCCCCGTCCGGGACCCCGTCCGAGACGTGCCCCGCCTCCGGGGCCGTGGTGACCATGGGGGAGGTGCTGACCGCGATGATGAGCCGCGCGGCCGTCCTGACCCTGACCAACTGCGGCACGAAGCCCTACCGGGTCGGCGGCTACCCCTCGGTCCAGGCGCTCGGCGAGGAGGGCGAGCGCCTCCCCGTGAAGGTCAACCCGGCCGGTTCGCAGTTCGGCCGCGACCTCGGCCCCGAGACGCTCACCCTGAAGCCGGGCGGCACCGCGCGGTCGATGCTCGCCTGGGTCTCCACCCAGGAGGGCGGCGAGCTCGTCATGGCCGACGCCCTGGAGCTGGCCGCCGCCCCCGACGCCGGGGCGCGGGTCCAGCCGCTGGAGGGCCACGACATCCGCTACATGGACGAGCTGAACATCACGGCCTGGCGGGCGGAGCTGCCCGAGTGACCGGCCCGGCCGGTGAGCCGTCGCCCACCGGCACGGTGTGGGTCACCCAGTCCGTACCGGGCGGCCCCTCCGGCAGCACGTGCAGCAGAAAGGCCGCCGGCTCGTCGGGATAGCCCGGCACGCCCTCCCGCAGCGCCAGCCCGCTCTGCCGGTACGTGCTCGGCGCGACGGCCACCGTGCTGCCCGCGAAGGGCGCGGTGACGGGGCGGTGCACATGGCCCGCCAGCACCCGCACGACCCGGGGGTGCGCGGCGACCACCTCCGCCAGCGCGGGGCCGTCCACCAGGCGCATCGCGTCCAGGAACGGAATGCCGACCGGGACCGGCGGATGGTGCAGACAGACGAGGGCCGGCACACCGGGGCGCCGGGAGAGGTCCCGGTCCAGCCGGGACAACTGCTCCGCACCCAGCCGTCCGCCCGGCGCGCCGGAGACCCACGAGTCCAGGACCACGGCGGTGAACTCCGGGTACTCCACCGCGTACGTGGTCAGCGTCCCCCCGCCCAGGAAGCGCGTCCCGCCGAACGCGTCCACGACGGCCTCCGGCACGTCGTGATTGCCCGTCACCAGAAGCAGCGGCAGCGGGAACGCGCCGATCTCCTCGCGCAGGGCGGCGTACTCGCCGGGCTCCCCGCGCTCGGTGAGATCGCCGGTGATCACGACGCAGTCCGGGAGCGGGTCGAGGGAGAGCACCCGGCGCAGCGCGGCCCGCAGCCCGGCGGTGGGGGCCGCCGCCCCCGCGCCGGTCGTGAGGTGCGGGTCGCTGAGGTGTGCCACGGAAAGGGCCATGCCCCCACCCTTCCCCCGCCCCTCCGGCCGCACCCGGGACCGATCACGCCCTGGGCGAACGGGCACGGCCACCGTCCCGCGGAACACCCTTGACCTCAAGCGGACTTGAGGTGTCACCGTGGTGGGAACGGCGCACCGAACGGCGCGCGTGACGAGGGGAGCACCACCATGACCACGCACGTCACCGACCGCCCCGACCCGGCCCGCACCGACGCCCGGATCGTCAAGGCCGGCACCTGGGACCTCGGCACACCGCAGCGGCAGCGAGAGGCCGTCGACGCCATCCGGAAGGCCTGGGAGGGCCGGGCGTGGCCGCACCCCGGGCTGCTCTCCTACAGCGTCTACGCGGGGGAGGACGGCGCGACCCTGCTCCACTACTCCCAGTGGTCCGGCGAAGAGGCCTACCAGGACTTCGTGCGGCACGGGCGCGACGTCCGCAACGCCGAGATCGACGCCGCCGTCCCCGGCGTCGAACGCCTCGCCCCGCACACGTACGAGCTGTACCGCTCCGGCCTCCGGGCCGAGGGCGACACCCGGGAGACCGGCTGCCTCGTCGTCGTGGACGTCGAGTTCGACGGACCCGACCCCGCCCGTCAACGCGACTGGGTGGACAGCGTGTTCCGGGCGCTCGGCGAAGAGGCGGAGCTGCCCCCGGGCGGCATCGCCGCGCACTTCCACGTCAGCACCGACGGCACCCGGGTCCTCAACTACGCCGAGTGGGAGAGCGCCGAGCACCACGTCGCGGCCCTCGCCGCGCCCGGAGAGGGCATCGGCTCCCCGTCCCCCCTCTGGGAACGCGTCCAGAACTACCCGGGTATGACCGGCGGCGGCGTGCGCCGCTACACCCCCGCACTCAGCATGGAACCGGGCGCGGGCGGATAAGGGGGGCGCGGCGGGCGGTATGTGGCGAAGCGGCGGGCGGCACCCGGCGCATTGCGTCTAGGCTTGGGCGGCTGAACCGCGTACGCACCCCGTATGCCCCGAGCACGCACCGAGGAGAACCCCCGATGTCCGCAGAGCGCCCCTCCCTGCCGCCGGTGCGGCTGAACACCGAGGCCGAACTGGCACGGGACGCGCTCGCCGCTCCGCTGTTCGTCCGCGCCGTCAGGCTCGCCCGGTGGGCGGGCCCGGACACCCGGGTCGGGGCCGGCGGCGAACTGGTCGAGGACCAGCTCCCCGCGGCAGCCGAGCACCTCGGGCTGGCGGCCGACGAGGACGGCGCCGCGTACGCCAGCGAGGCCTGGCGGCTCGCCGTCGACACCGGCCTCCTCGACGTCACCGACCCCGAGGAGGGCGAGGGCGAGGACGGCGCGGACGGCGAGGGCGCCGTCACCACGGGCGAGAACCTGGCCCTGCTCACCGGCGGCTCCCCGCAGGACGTCCTGGCCATCTGGCTCGACGGCCTCGACGCCGTGCACGCCGACGCCACCGCGCCCGTCCTGGACGACTTCGCGGACCTCGTCGGCGAGGACGGCTCGATCGACTTCGACGCCCTGGACTGGGACCCGGAGGCCGAGGCGGAGTTCCTCGACGGCGTCCTCGGCAACCTCTACCTGCTCACCCTCGCGGAGAACGCCGCGGGCGAAGGACCGGTCCCGCTGCCCGCCCTCGCCGCGTCGATGATCGTCCCCGACGACATGGGCGAGCCGACCGACGACATCCTGGAGCAGGTGTCCGAGGCGATGATGCGCCTCGACGACCAGTTCCGGCTCCTCGAACCCATCGGGATCGTCGAATACCGCCCGGTCGACGAGGCGTTGCTGGTCGAGGAGGGCGAGGCGGCCGACGCCTCCGCCGCCGGGGCCGACGACGAGGACGTCACCCGGTACGGCATGGTCAAGCTCACCCCCCTCGGCCTCTACGGCATCCGGGCGCGGATGCTGGAGGCCGGGGTGGACGCCCCCGCCGTCGGCGACCTCGCGGGCAAGGGCGCCGACGCCCTCCTCGACGGCATCGCCCACTACCCGGAGTCCGCCGCCCGCGCCGAGGTCAAGCTCTGGCTCGCGGGATACGGCGCCAAGGGCGCGGTGGCCGCGGCGGCCGAGCTCCTGGCCGCCGCGCGCGGCACGGACGAGGGCGGGCCGCTGCGCCGCCTCCACTGCCAGCAGGCCCTCGCCCTGGCCGGCCCCGAGGCGGAACCCGCCGTACGCGCGGTGCTCGGCGATCCGGAACTGGGCGGCCTGGCCCGCGTCTGGCTCGCGGAGCGCGGCGCGGCCGACGTGCCCGCCCCGCCGGAGGACATGATCTTCTGGCTGGCCATCGACACGATCGCCGCCCAACTGGACGCGGACGGCGAGCTGGACGAGCTCCAGGGCCTGATCGAGGGGCTCTCCGCGCAGCACAGCGGCTTCTTCGACGAGGTCTGGCGCGTCGACCACCCGGCCACCGCCGATGTGCTGGAGGCCATGGGCCGGCTGCACAGCGACAAGAAGGCGGCCAAGGACGCCCGCAAGGCGGCGTTCAAGGCCCGGTCGCGCGCGGGGGGTTGAGGGGGGAATCGCGCACGCGGAGCGGCGCTTAGCCGGAGAGCGGCCACGAGGCGGCCCCCGGGGCAGGAGCGGAGAAAACCCTTCGCGTGCGACGGGGCCGTTCCCTAAGGTCAGAGACATGCACCTCCCGGTGCGAAGGCGGCGGCTCCTTCCCTGCAACGAAATGTGCCGCAGCCACTGCTGATCTCGGGAGGCGCGAGCGCCGGGGTGCCCGGTGCGCAGGCGACGGGTACTTCTGGATCAGAGGGGCGCGGGTTCGAGTCCCGCCCGGCTTCGGCCGGTAGCTCAGTCGGTCAGAGCATCTGACTGTTCTCCGTCGCCGACTCCTGATCTCGGGCACCCCGTTGCGCCGTCGCGCCCTTCCCCAGGAATTCGGGGGAATTCTTCTCATGGCCCGCTTCAACGTGCGTACCCACAGGTCCCGGCCCACCGGTTCGCCGCCCACCTCGCCCGTCGCGACGACCGGTGCGCTCGCCCCCAACCACCAGGGCGGCACCGGGCGCGTGCGCGACGCCCGCTCCGAACTCTTCCTGCTCGCCGTCGCCAACTTCGTGGCCCAGGACACCTATTACGAGGGCGGGGACCGGCGCGACGACCGGTTCGCCGCGCTCGTGCGCCGCCTCGCCGTGGAGGACCCCGCCTGGACCGCGGGGCTGCTCCACTGGCTGCGCCGTGACGGTCGGATGCGGACCGCCTCGCTGGTCGGCGGCGCGGAGTACGTGCGGGCGCGGCTGACGGCGGGCAGCGTCGAGGGGCCCACGAACCGGCAGGTCATCGACTCCGTCCTGCTGCGCGCCGACGAGCCGGGCGAGCTGCTCGGCTACTGGACGTCCCGCTACGGGCGGGCCCTGCCCCAGCCCGTGAAGCGGGGCGTCGCCGACGCCGTGCGCCGCCTCTACACCGGACGGGCTCTGCTGAAGTACGACACCGCGTCCAAGGGCTACCGCTTCGGCGACGTACTCAATCTGGTGCACGCCGCGCCCGACCCCGCCAAGCCCTGGCAGGGCGAGCTGTTCCGCTACGCGCTGGACCGCAGGCACCGGCCGGAGACCGCCGTGCCGCCCGCCGCGGACCGCACCCTGAGCGCCCACCGGGAGCTGATGGAGCTGCCGGTCGCCGAGCGTCGCGCCGTCGTCGTCGGAGCCGGCGGCGCGGAGCGGCTGGCCGAGGCCGGCATGACCTGGGAAGCGCTGGCGGGCTGGCTCCAGGGGCCGATGGACGCGGCGGCCTGGGAGGCGGTCATCCCGTCGATGGGGACGATGGCGCTCGTCCGCAACCTCCGGAACTTCGACGAGGCCGGAGTGCGGGACGAGGTCGCGGCGACCGCAGCGGCCCGGATCAGCGATCCGGAGGCCGTCGCCGCGTCCGGCCAGTTCCCCTTCCGCTACCTCGCCGCCTACCGGCACGCTCCTTCGCTCCGCTGGGCCCATCCGCTGGAACGGGCCCTCGGGCACTCGCTGGGCCAGGTCCCCGCGCTGCCGGGCCGCACCCTGGTCCTGGTCGACCGCTCCGGTTCGATGGGCGCGCCGCTCTCCGAGCGCTCCCGGCTGAACCGGGCCGACGCCGCGGCCGTCTTCGGCGCGGCCCTCGCCCTGCGCTCCGCCGACGCGGACCTGGTCCAGTTCGGTACGAGCAGCGCGCCGGTGGCCTTCCGCAGGGGGGAGTCCGTGCTCCGGGTCCTGGACCGCTTCGGGAACCTGGGCGGCACGAACACGGCGGAGGCGGTGCGGCAGCACTACCGGGACCACGACCGGGTACTCATCGTCACCGACGAGCAGACCGCGCACACGCGGCGTGGCGACGCGACCCGCACCGTTCCGGACACGGTGCCCGTCTACACCTGGAATCTGGCCGGATACCGGCTCGCTCACGCCCCGTCCGGCGAGGGAAACCGCCACACGTTCGGGGGTCTTTCCGACGCGGCGTTCCGCATGGTTCCGCTGCTGGAGGCGGGAGGAAGCGCTGACTGGCCGTGGTGAGCGCTGATTACGAATCCGGCACGTCTGGGGCCCCGAGCGCCGGCGGGCATGGCGTCGGGCCTTCACAGGGCGCATACTCGACGTAATGAAACAGTCAGCCGGATCCCGGCGTCACCTGCCTTCCAGTCCCTTCAACCGCCCGGCCCAGGAGGCCCCACCGGTCGAATGCTTCGATGTGGGCGACAGGGTGTCGCACGACCAGTTCGGGCTCGGCAGGATCCTTGCTGTCGAGGGCGACAACGACGCAGTCCTCATCGACTTCTCGGGGCGCCAGGGAAGGATCCTGAGCCCGTACTCCAAGTTGACCAAGCTCTGAGACGCGCAACGAGCACACGCAGCGTTCGTCTTCTCCGGATCCGGGGCGCCTGAATCACTTCGGGCGCCCCGGACTCCGTCGTGGCCCTCGGCGAGGGCCACGACGGGCTACAGGGACTTGGCGGCGGGCTTCACCATGCCCCGCACGGTGCGCGACTTCACGAACTCGCCCATCGCGGTCATCTCCCACTCGCCAGTGAACTGCTTGATGAGCTTGGCCATCATCACGCCGGTCTGCGGCTCGGCGCCGGTGAGGTCGAAGCGGACCAGCTCCTCGCCGGACGCGTCGTCGATCAGCCGGCAGTAGGCCTTGGCCACCTCGTTGAACTTCTGGCCGGTGAACGAGTTCACGGTGAAGACCAGGCCGGTCGCCTCGGCGGGGATCCGGCCGAGGTCCACCATGATCACCTCGTCGTCGCCCGCGCCCTCACCGGTGAGGTTGTCGCCGGAGTGCTTGATCGCCCCGTTCAGGATGGTCAGCTTGCCGAAGTAGCAGCTGTCCAGGTGGTTGCGGTTGGGACCGTAGGCGATCACCGACGCGTCCAGGTCGATGTCCTTGCCGCGGAACGCGGGCTCCCAGCCCAGGCCCATCCTGACCCGCGAGAGCAGCGGTGCGCCGCCCTTGACGAGGGACACGGTCTGGTTCTTCTGGAGGTTGACCCGACCCTTGTCCAGGTTGATCTTCCCGGAGCCCGCGGGGGCCGCCGGGGGAGCGGGCGGAGCGGCCGGAGCGGGCGGCGCGATCCTCGGGTCGACGGGGGCGGCGACCGGGGCGACCGGAGCGGGGGCCGTCGGAGCGGGAGGGGCGACGGGGGCCGCGGGCTCCTCGACCGAGACGCCGAAGTCCGTGGCGATCCCGGCCAGCCCGTTGGCGTAACCCTGGCCGACCGCGCGGGCCTTCCAGGCCCCGTTGCGCAGGTAGATCTCGATGACCACGAGCGCCGTCTCGGTGCCCAGCCGCGGCGGGGTGAAGGTGGCGAGCGCGCTGCCGTCGTCCGCGTTCCGCACGGTGGCGGTGGGCTCGACGCCCTGGAAGGTCTGGCCCGCGGCGTCGGGGCTCGCGGTGACGACGATCTTCTCGATGCCGGGCGGGACGGCCGCGGTGTCCACCACGATCGCGTCGGGCGCGGAGCCGCCGCCGGAGCGGTAGGTCACGCCGGGGCCCGAGGGCTGGTTGTAGAAGATGAAGTCGTCGTCCGAGCGCACTTTGCCGTCGGCGGTGAGCAGCAGGCCCGAGACGTCGAGCCGCACCGGAGCGGCGACGTCCACCGCCACGCGGGCGGCGGAGAGAGGGATGTTCGAGCCGGGGGTCATTGCGGTCATGCACGGGGTAACGAACGACCCGGCTTTGCCGTTCCCTTACCTTCGGCCGTCCGGAGCACGGCCGCGCGAGCGCGCTCAGCGGCGGTTGCGCGGGTGGTTCCGGGCGGTGCGCTCGTTGCCGTGCTTGTAGGCGCCGGTCCAGCGCGCCATCACCAGCTGGGCGTCGCCCGAGCCCACCTCGGCCAGGAACTTCTCCGCCCGGCCGCCGCGCAGGGTGCCCGCGGGACGGCCGTGGTGGGTGATGGTGACGCTCCGGTCGTGGTGCTGTTCGTACTGGAATCCTGAAGGTCTCGGCATGCCCGTATCGTGCCCGCCCGGCCGTCCCCGCGTCGCCCGGATTTCCGCCGCCCCGCCCCGCCGCCGCCCGGGGCGGCTCAGTGCGGCCAGATCGGCGGGTCGGTCGCGAAGTGGCCGCCCACCCGGGCGTGCGCCGGGTTGTCCGGGGCCAGTTCGCCCTGCTCGGCGATGAGCTTCGCCGCGTACGGCTCCGAATCGTCCAGCGGCCGGTAGCCCAGCGCCCGCGCCGGGGCCAGATCCCACCACAGGCGGGTGTTGGCGGAGGACCCGTAGACCACGGTGTGCCCGACGTCCTCGGCGGTGAGGGCCGCGTGGAACAGCCGTGCGCCGTCGCCGGGGCTCATCCAGACCGACAGCATCCGCACCGAGGTGGGTTCGGGGAAGCAGGACCCGATGCGCACCGAGACCGTCTCCAGTCCGTGCCGGTCCCAGTAGAGCTGGGCCAGGTCCTCGCCGAAGCACTTCGAGAGCCCGTAGAAGGTGTCGGGGCGGCGGGGGGCGTCCAGGGCGATCGGCGGATCGCCCGGAGCCGGCCGAGGGGTGTGCCCGATGACGTGGTTGGAGGAGGCGGCGACGATACGGCGGACGCCCTCCTCGCGCGCGGCCTCGTAGAGGTGGTGCGTGCCCTGGACGTTGGCGCGGAGGATCTTGTCGAACGTGGACTCCAGCGAGATCCCCGCCAGGTGGACCACCGCGTCCACCCCGCGCACGGCCTCGCGCAGCGCCTCCCGGTCGTTCAGGTCGGCGGTGATCGCCTCGGGCGCGCCCTCCACCGGGACCAGGTCGAACAGCCGCAGGTCGTATCCGTACGCGGGCAGCAGCCCCCGCATCAGGGTGCCGAGGCCGCCTGCGGCGCCGGTGAGCAGGACGGTACGGGGAGCGGTCATACGGGGGTCTCCTCGGGGCGTACGCGGGCGCTGTGCGCAATCCTGGCTGGCATTCACATGCGTGGACAAGCTAAGGAGGCGCGGTGAGATGCGTCAAGAGCTCGCGTCCGCCTTGACCTGCCATCAGAGGCTGCCTTAGCGTTGCGCTGTTCAGAAATATGGACACCGATCAGAATTGTGCACGCCTGCATCTGTTCAGGGAGCGCCCGTGACCTCAGCCCCCCTTGCCGCCCGGCTCCGCGACGTCGCCGGGCCGCTCTTCTTCCCCGTGACCGCGTTCGGCCCGGACGGCGCCGTCGACCTCGCCGTCTTCCGCGCCCACGTGCGCGCGGGGATCGACGCCGGAGCCGCCGCGGTCTTCGCCTGCTGCGGCACGGGCGAGTTCCACGCGCTGACGCCCGAGGAGTTCCGCCTCGCGGTCGGCGCCGCCGTCGAGGAGAGCGCCGGACAGGTCCCCGTCCTCGCCGGGGCCGGCTACGGCACGGCGCTCGCCGTCCAGTACGCGCGGGCCGCCGAGGAGGCCGGTGCGGACGGGCTCCTCGCCATGCCGCCCTACCTCGTCGTCGCCGACCAGCAGGGGCTGCTGCACCACTACGCCGCGCTCGCCGCCGCCACCGGCCTGGAGACGATCGTCTACCAGCGCGACAACGCGGTCTTCACCCCCGAGACGGTCGTCGCCCTGGCCCGCACCCCCGGCGTCATCGGGCTCAAGGACGGCCACGGCGACCTCGACCTCATGCAGCGCATCGTCAGCGCGGTCCGCACCCACCGTCCCGGCGGCGACTTCCTCTACTTCAACGGACTGCCCACCGCCGAACTCACCGGCCCCGCCTACCGGGGCATCGGCGTCACCCTCTACTCCTCCGCCGTCTTCGCCTTCGCCCCGGACATCGCCCTCGCCTTCTACCGGGCCCTGGACTCCGGGGACGACGCCCTCGTCGACGGACTGCTCGACCACTTCTACCGGCCGCTCGTCGAACTGCGCGCCCAGGGCCGCGGATACGCCGTCTCCCTGGTCAAGGCCGGTGTCCGGCTCCAGGGCCTGGACGTCGGCGAGGTGCGCACCCCGCTCACCGAACCGACCGCCGCGCACGTCAAGGACCTCATCGAGATCATCGCGAGCGGCCGCGCCCTGCTGGCGGAGCACGCCGCGGCGGGAGGCGGCGCGTGAAGGCGGGCGCGTTCCTCTACCCGTGGGACGTCGTCGGGGACCCGGACGCCGCCGCCCGGATCGCCGACCTCGGTGTCCGGCAGGTCACGCTGGCCGCCGCCTACCACTCCACCCGCGCGCTGACCCCCCGCCACCCCGCCCACCGGGTCGTCACCGCCGAGCACGCCGCCGTCCTCTACCCGCCGGACCCGGACCGCTGGGCGGGGCGGGTCCCGGCCCCGCACCGCCAGAGCTGGACGGCAGGCGACGACCCGTACGGGGAGGCCGCGGGCGCGCTGGCCGCCGCCGGTCTCCAGGTGCACAGCTGGGTGGTCCTCGCCCACAGCTCGCGGCTCGGCGCGGAACACCCCGACACCTCGGTGGTCAACGCCTACGGGGACCGCTACCCGTGGGCCCCCTGCATCGCCCGCCCGGCCGTGCGCGCCTACCTCGTGGACCTCGCGGCGGAGGCCGCCGCCCGGCCCGGCGCCCACGGGACCGAGCTGGAGTCCTGCGGCTGGTACGGCTTCGCCCATCTGCACGCCCACGACAAGGTCGCCGGCGTGGGCCTCGGCGAGGCGGCGCAGTACCTGATGTCGCTGTGCTTCTGTTCGGTGTGCCGCGAGGGGTACGGGGAGGAGGGCGCCGACCCCGGAGACCTGTCCGCCGCCGTACGCCGCGCGCTGGAGCCGGTCTGGTCCGGCGCCGGCTCCCCGGAGTCCGGCCGGGACGGCATCGGGAGGCTGCTCGGACCCGGGCTCGCGGACGCCACCCTGCGATGGCGCGGCCGGATCGCCCGCGCGTTCCAGGAGGCGGTCGTCGCGGCGGTACGGGACGCGGCCCCGCCCGGCTTCCAGGTGCTGCTGCACGCCGACCCGGTCCCGTACCGCGCCGGGGCCAACGTCGGCGTCGACGCGGACCACATCCTGGCCGTGGCCGACGGCGTGGTGCTGCCCTGCACCGGATCCGACGCCGTCCGGGAAGCGGCCCTCGGGCCGTTCGCGGGCCGGGGCGGCGTGCGCGCCGCCAACTTCGGGATCGTCACCGGGATGGGCGGGAGCCCGCGCACCCTGGAGCGCGACGCGGCCCACGCCGCCTCGCTCGGCGCGGACGAACTGCGCCTGTACCACGCGGGACTGGCCTCGGGCCCGGATCTGGAGGCGGTCGCCGCGGCGCTCTCACGGCTGGGATGAGGGGTCGGCGTCCGCCCCCGCGTCGGCGCCCGCACCCGCGATTCCGGGCGCCCCGGCTGGTCCGGACTCCTGCGCGGGTCCGGACTCCGGCGGATGGCCGGTGCGGCGACGTGCCGCGCCCGCCACCGGCAGCGCCGCGGCCAGCAGCCCCGCCACCCCGGCCACCGCTGTCAGCACCCGCACGTCCACCACCGCGACGAGCCCCGCCCCCACCGCCAGGGCCACCGCGTTGGGCGCCGTCAGCAGCGAGCCGGCCGTCGCCGCCGTCCGCCCCAGCTCCGCGTCCGGCGTCTCCCGCTGCACCGCGGTCATCGTCGCGATCAGCACGCACGGCAGACCGAACCCGATCAGCGCGCTCGCCGCCATCGCCACCCCGTCGTGCGGCACCGTCCGCGCGCCCACCGCCAGCGCGAACAGCGCCGTCCCCGCCGCCGCGAACACCGGCTCCGGCAGCCGGCGCAGCAGTGGCCCCGCCAGCAGGCCGACCGCGACGGAACCGGCGCCCTGCACCGCGTACAGGACCCCCGCGTACTCCGGCGCCCGGCCGAGCACGTCGTCGACGTAGGCGAACGTCACGGCCCCGTTCACCCCGGCCAGCAGCATCGTCGCCGCCCCCGCCGCCACCAGCGGGCGCAGCACGGCCGAGGCGCGTATCCGACGCAGCCCGGCGAGGAGGTCACCGCGCCACGCCCCGGCCGGGGGCCGCGGAGCCTCCCGTACCCGGAGCCGGGCGAAGATCAGGGCGGCCAGGGCGCACGTCGCCGCGTCCAGCAGGGCCACCGCCGGGCCGCCGAACCGCGCGTACAGCCCGGCCCCCGCCAGCGGGGCGACCAGCTTCATGCCCTCGTTGGCCGTCGTCCGCAGCCCGTTGAAGTCCGCCAGCAGCGAGGCGTGCACGGTCCCCGCGACCAGCGCCGACTCCGCCGCGTCGAGCAGCACGCCGCTCGCCCCGTAGAGGACCAGCACCACGAAGACCAGCCAGACGGCGCGGCCCGAGTCCACCAGCACCAGCGTGGCCAGCAGGGCGGCCATCGCCAGGTTGACCCGGACCAGCAGCTTCTTGCGGTCCATCCGGTCCGCGAGCGCGCCGAGCGCGGGCCCGGCCAGCACCGGGGCCCACATCGCGCACACCGTCAGCGCCGCCAGACTGTTCGACCCCGTCAGCGACTTGACCCAGATCCCCGCCGTGAGCCACATCGCGGACGTACCGAACCCGGAGACGACCACCCCCGCGAGATACCGCCCCGCCGCCGGGTCCCGCAGGACCCGCACCGCCGCCGGACCGCCCATGCCGCCCCGCCCTCCGCCTCGTGCTCCGCGCCCCGTGCGTGCGGGCCGTGCGGCTCATGCTGCGGAGTAAGGCGGTGCGGCGGCATCGGGCGGATGCCCTAGGGGTATTGCCCGGTGAGGTGGGGGACGCACCGCGCCCCGGGGAGGGCCGGATCGGGGAGCACGTACTCGAACGGGCCCGGGCCGTCGCGCTCAGACCAGCAGCCGGCGGATCTCCTCGGCGAGTTCGGCGGCCGACGTGGTCAGCACCAGGTGATCCGCCTCGGGCAGGACCACGTGCCGCCCGTGCGGCGACTGCCGGGCCCGGTAGGCGTGCGAGGCGGTCGCCCGCTCCCGGACGGTCCTCGGCATGCCGGGCGACACCCGCCCCGCCGACACCACGGTCACCGGCAGCCCCGCCAGGCCCGGCGGGTTCTGCTTCAGGGCCCGCAGGTCGCCCGCCGTGTCCGCCAGTTCGCGGCCCCGGGTGCGGGTCATGGCGACGGTGTAGCCCTCGGCCCGCATGTCGGCGGCGGCGTCCGGCGGCAGCGCGGCGGTGAGCGCGCGGTAGGCGCGGCCCAGCAGTCCCAGCCGGGCCAGCACGACCGTCGCCGCCTGTCCGATCCGCTCGGTCCGCCGCACCGAGGGCTGGAACAGCAGCTCGCAGGACTCGTCGGTGGGGTCGACGAGCACCAGCCCCGCCACCCGGGCGGGCCCCGCGGCAGCCGCCAGCCGCACCAGCGGGCCGCCCCAGCTGTGGCCGACGAGGACGTAGGAGCCACCGGGTTCGACGCGGTCGAGGTGGTCGAGCAGATCACCGAGGTCGTCGGCGAGCGCGGCGAGTCGGCGCGAGGCCCCGGCCGGGGCGGCCGGGCTGCGCCCCAGCCCGCTGCGGTCGTACACCACGGTCGGCGCGACGTCGGCCAGCGCGGCCTGGACTCCGGCCCAGTAGGAGCGGCCGGCGGCGAGCCCGCCCTCGAAGACCACGGTGGGCCGCCCGGCCGTCCCGGCGGGACCCGGCAGCCGCTGGTAGTACAGCTCGCGCCCGTCGCGGGTGCGGGCCCGGGCCGCCTCGCCCTGGCTGTGTCCGGGGCCGACGGCGTCGGCCCCCGTCCCGTGCTTCGCCGAACCCATCCCCGTACCTCCAGCCCGCCCGCACGCACGCCCGACCCCCGGCGCTCCGGGACCGTCCGGAGCGCCGAGTAAGGGAAGGGTAACCTAAGTTAGGTCGGGTGGGTGTGCCCGGGAAGGAGCGCTCACCGCTCCAGCGCCGCCCGCATCGTCTTCTGCGCGATCGGTGCGGCCAGCCCGTTGCCGCTGATCTCGGAGCGCGCCGCCCCCGAGTCCTCGACGATCACCGCGACGGCGACCTCCTTGCCGCTGTCGCGGTCCTTCGCGTACGAGGTGAACCAGGCGTACGGGGTGTTGCTGTTGTCCACGCCGTGCTGCGCGGTGCCCGTCTTGCCGCCCACCTCGGCCCCGGGGATCCGGGCGTTGGTGCCGGTGCCCTCCTCGACGACTGTCACCATCGCACTGCGCAACTGCTCGGCGGTCGACTCCCTCACCACCCGCTCGGTGTCGCCGTCGGCGGTCTCCTCCAGCACCGTGCCGTCCCCGTCGGTCACCTGGGAGACCATGTGCGGCGCGGCCAGCTCACCGCCGTTGGCGAGGGCCGCGGTGACCATCGCCATCTGGAGCGGGGTCGCCGTGACCTCGAACTGGCCGATCCCCGTCAGCGCCGTCTGGGCCTTGTCCATACCGGTCGGGTAGACGCTCTCCGCCGCCCGCACCGGAACGTCCAGCTTCTCGGTGTCGAAACCGAAGGCGTCCGCCATCTTCTTGACCTCGTCCTGGCCGAGGTCGGCGGCGGCCTTCGCGAAGACGTTGTTGCAGGAGTACCGGAGCGCGGTGCGCAGGGTCGCGTTCTCGCAGGGGGCGGAGGCGTTCTCGTTGGGGAGCACGGTGCTGGTGCCGGGCAGGGTGTACGGGTCGGGGCTGTCGGTGCGCTCGTCGACCGAGCCGTACAGCCCGTTCTCCAGCGCGGCGGCCGCGACCACCAGCTTGAACGTCGAACCCGGCGGCAGCGGCTGCCGCATCGCCCGGTTGACCAGCGGCTTGTCCGGATCGTCCAGCAGGGCCTGCCAGGCGTCCTGGTCCGTCGTCCCACTGATCTTCGAGGGGTCGTACGAGGGGGTGGAGACCATGCCGAGGATCCGGCCGGTCCCGGGGTCGATGGCCACCGCCGCGCCCTTGGCGTCGCCGAGAGCCCCGTAGGCCGCCTTCTGGACGTCCGGGTCGATCGTCGTCAGCACATTCCCGGGGTCGGCCTGCCCGCCGGTGAGCAGGTCCTTCGGGTTCTTCAGCCGGTCGTCCGTGCCGTCCAGGACATCGCCGTAGATGCCTTCGAGCTGGTTCGCCCCGTACGCCTGCGAGCTGTAGCCGGTGACCGGCGCGTACAGCTCGCCCTGGGTGTAGGTGCGCTTGTACCGGAGGTCGCCGCCACTGGTCCCCTTCGATCCGGTGACCGGCGAACCGGCCACGATGATGTCCCCGAGCGGCTGCGCGTACTGCGCGATGGTGTTCCGCCGGTTGTGCTCGTCGTCTGCGAGCGCCTTGGCCTGGTAGCCCTGCACCCACGTCGCCCGCACCAGCAGGGCGAGCACCATGAGCAGACAGAAGACCGAAGCGCGCCTGATTGTCTTGTTCATCCCGCTGGAGGGACGAGCGGGCGCGCTCCGGTCGTTCCCGGCCGTGCCCCTTCTCACTGATTTCTCAGGTGGCCGGGCGGGCCCGGAGCCCGGCCGGCGGCTCAGCCCGGGGTGACCAACCGGCCTCGTACGCCACGATGACCGCCTGGGTGCGGTCCCGGGCGCCGGTCTTCGCCAGGACCGCCGCCACGTGCGTCTTCGCCGTCGCCGGGCCCACCTGCAGCCGGCCCGCGATCTCCGCGTCGGTCAGCCCCGCCGCCATCAGCCGCAGCACGTCCGCCTCCCGCCCGGTCAGCCCCGCCACCCACGCCGGAGCCCCGGCCGTCCGCCGTCCTGCCCGGCGACGATCCGTCTCCGCCACACGGGGGAGGGGCCCGCCTCAGCCGTCCAGAGTGACCAGGACCTCGTCGATCTCCTCGCCCCGCGCCCGGGCGAATCCGCGGTCCTTGCCGGTCACCGCGAAGCCGCACTTCTCCAGCACCCGGCGCGAGCCGAGGTTGTCGGCCGCCGCCCGCGCGTGCAGCGGGCGCGTGGGCGTCTCGTCGAGGTAGGCCCGCAGGGCGGCCGTCGCCAGTCCCCGGCCCCAGTGCGCGCGGCCGATCCAGTAGGTGACCTGGCGGTCGCCGGGGTCCCCGTACTCCCCGACGTGGCCCACCACCGCGCCGTCGGCCAGCACCGTGCGCATCACCACCCGGGACCCCGACCGGATCCGCGCCCAGTGGGCGTCGAACGCGGCCCGGTCGGTGGGGTCCTCGGCGGTGAACGCGGCGACGCGGGTCGCCTCGGGGTCGCTCATCCAGGCGAAGAACAGCGGCAGGTCCCCGTCCTCGACCGGGCGCAGGACGACATCGGCCATCAGAGTCTCCGGGTCGCGAGGGTCAGCCGGTCCCGCGCGTCGAACAGGGCGTCCTTCACCAGCTGTTCGTGGCCGGGGGTGAGCCGGGCGACCGGCACCGAGCAGCTGATCGCGTCGCGCGCGGGCGTCCGGTAGGGGATCGCCACGCCGAAGCAGCGCAGACCGACGGTGTTCTCCTCGCGGTCCACCGCGAAACCCTGCTCGCGGACCAGTCGCAACTCCTCGATGAGCCTCTCGCGGTCCGTGATGGTGTGCTCGGTCAGCGCCGGCAGCGACTCGGGCAGCATCTTGCGGACCTGCTCGTCGCTGTGGGTCGCCAGCAGCGCCTTGCCGAGCGAGGTGGAGTGCGCGGGCAGCCGGCGGCCGACCCGGGTGAAGGGGCGCAGATAGTGCTGGGACTGCCGGGTGGCGAGGTAGACCACGTTCGTCCCGTCGAGGCGGGCCAGGTGGATGGTCTCCGTGGTGTCGTCGGACAGCCGGTCCAGGGTGGGCCTGGCGGCGGCCACGACCTCGTCGCCGTCGATGTAGGAGGTGCCGACCAGCAGGGCGCGGACGCCGATCCCGTACCGGGTGCCCGTGGCGTCCGTCTCCACCCAGCCCAGCTCCACCAGGGTGCGCAGCAGCATGTAGAGACTCGACTTGGGATAGCCGACGGCCTCCTGGACGGCGGCCAGCGAGTGCATGCCGGGCCGCCCCGCGAAGTATTCGAGGAGCTCCACGGTCCGTACCGCGGACTTGACCTGTGCCCCACCGGACTCGGCGACCGACATCGCCCACGCCCCCTTCTCCAGCTCATCGACTTCTCGTCCGCGTCGGCGTCCGAAAAGCCGCCACACGATTGCCAACACGGAACGCCCGGAAATAGAGTCCAGGACATTCACGTTCAGGAACTCCGTTCAGAATACCGAACACTCGCCGACGTGCGGCCGAAGCCGCCCGGAAGTCGGCGGCGGACGGTCGCACCACGGGAGGTAATCACGGTGAGCGCAGCACCAGTCTGGAGTGTCGACCCCCGAACCGGGAACCCGCGCGAGCAGGTCGCGGTGGAGGCCACCGCCGAGGAGGTCGACCGGGCGGTCCGGGCGGCCCACGCCGTCCGCGACGCCCTCGCCGACCGCGCGGCGCGCGCCGCGTTCCTGCGGGCGGCGGCGGAGCTGCTGGAGGAGTCCGGGGCGCACATCGTCGAGGCGGCCGACGCGGAGACCGCCCTCGGTCCCGCCCGGCTCACCGGTGAACTGGCCCGCACCGCAGCGCAGTTGAGGTCGTTCGCCGAGGTCGTCGACGAAGGCGCCTACCTCGACGTGCACATCGACCACCAGGACGGCTCCCGCACCCCGCCCTGGCCCGACCTGCGCCGCTACAAGATCCCGCTCGGGGTCGTCGCCGTGTACGCGGCCAGTAACTTCCCGCTCGCCTTCTCCGTCCCCGGCGGCGACACGGCCAGCGCGCTCGCCGCCGGCTGCCCGGTCGTGGTCAAGGCCCACCCCGACCACCCCGCCACCTCCGAGCTCTGCGCCTCGGTCCTGCGCCGCGCGGCCGCCCGCACCGGACTGCCCGAGGACGTCGTGACCCTGGTGCACGGCTTCGACGCGGGCGTCGAGCTGATCCGCCACCCGCTGGTGAGCGCGGCCGGCTTCACCGGCTCGGTGCGCGGCGGACGCGCCCTGTTCGACGCCGCCGCCGCCCGCCCCGCCCCCATCCCCTTCCACGGCGAACTCGGCTCCCTCAACCCGGTCGTCGTCACCGGGGCGGCAGCCGCCGAACGCGCCGGGGAGATCGGGGCCGGGCTCGGCGGCTCGATGACCCTGGGCGCGGGCCAGTTCTGCACGAAGCCCGGCTTCGTCCTGGTCCCCGAGGGCGCGACCGGCGACCAGCTCCTGAAGGCGCTCACCGAGACGGTCAGCTCCACCGGCTCCGGCGTCCTGCTGGACCACCGCATGCGGGACGCCTTCGTCGCCGGCGTACGGGAGCGGGCCGCGCTGCCCGACGTCGTCGCCCCCGTCACCCCCGGCGCGGCCGGCGAGCACACCGTCTCCGCCGGATTCCTCACCGTGCCGGCCGCACGGCTGGCCGCGAAGGGCCCGCACGACGCGCTGCTGGAGGAGTGCTTCGGGCCAGTCACGGTGATCGCCCGGTACACCTCCGTCGACGAGATCGCCGCCGTCCTCGCCCGGCTGCCCGGGAACCTCACCGCCACCCTCCAGACCGCCACCGAGGGCGACGACCCCGACGCGGCGCGCCTGCTGGCCGCCCTCACCCCGCTCGCCGGGCGCATCCTCGTCAACGGCTGGCCGACCGGCGTCGCCGTCGCCCCCGCCCAGCACCACGGCGGCCCCTACCCGGCCACCACCTCCACCTCCACCTCCGTCGGCGCGACGGCGATCGAACGCTGGCTGCGCCCCGTCACCTACCAGTCGACCCCCGAGGCGCTCCTCCCACCGGAGCTGCGCGAGGACAACCCGCTGGGCCTGCCCCGCCGGGTGGACGGACGCCGCGCATGAGCCTTCACTTGGACACCCTTCCCTTCGCCCTGGACGCGGAGGGCCCCGACGGACGCTGGACCCACGCGGACGGCGTGCTGACCGGCCGGGCCGGCCCCGGCCAGGATCTGTTCGTCCCGCCGTCCGGCGACTCCCTGGACCCGGAATCCGACGCCCCGCGTCTGCTCGGGCCGGTGGGCGGGGGCGACTTCCGGCTGGTGGCCCGGGTGCGCCCGGGGCTGCTGTCGGCCGGTGACGCGGGCGCGCTGTACCTCCACGTCGGGGACCGCGCGTGGGCCAAGCTCTGCCTGGAGCACTCCTCGGACCTCCCGACCGTCTGCACCGTCGTGACCCGGGGCCACTCCGACGACGCCAACGCCTTCGTCGTGGAGGAGGGCGTCTGCTGGCTCCGCCTCAGCCGCACCGGCGGGGCGTACGCCTTCCACGCCTCCACCGACGGCGAGACCTGGACCTTCGTCCGCGTCTTCACGCTGGGCACCGAGACGGAACGGTCGGCCGCCCGCGCCGGCTTCCTGGTGCAGTCGCCCACCGGCGAGGGGTGCGGCGCCGTCTTCGACCGGATCGCGTTCCTGGCCGGGGGAGTGGCGGACCTGCGCGACGGGCGGTGAGGAGCGACGCGGCGGTCACGGGGGACGGGCGGCGGTGACGGGGGCGGGGCGGCCGGTCGTGGGAGGAAGAGGAGACGGGCGGGAAGATCCGGGAATCACCCGGTACGGATTCGCGTTCGACTCACTGACCCCACGCGGAGGATCCCTCCGTGCCCGCCGCCACCCCTGGAGAGCAGAAGAGTCATGCGCGTCGAGATCTGGAGCGACATTGCCTGTCCGTGGTGCTACATCGGCAAGGCCCGTTTCGAGAAGGGCCTCGCGGAGTTCGCCCACCGGGACGAGGTCGAGGTCGTGCACCGCTCCTTCGAGCTCGACCCGGGGCGGGCCAAGGGGGAGACGGAGCAGGTCCTCGACATGCTGGCCGCCAAGTACGGGCGGACCCGCGAGGAGGCCGCCTCGATGGAGGCCAACGTCGCGGCCAACGCGCAGGCCGAGGGCCTCGGCTACCGCACCGAGGGCCGTGACCACGGCTCCACCTTCGACCTCCACCGGCTGCTGCACCTGGCCAAGGCCCGTGGCCGCCAGGACGAGCTGCTGACCCTCGCCTACCGGGCGAACTTCGCCGAGGAGCGGTCCGTCTTCGACGACGCGGTGCTGCTGGCCCTCGCCTCGGAGGCCGGTCTGGACGCGGAGGAGGCCCGCGCGGTGCTCGCCGACCCGGAGGCGTACGCGGACGACGTCCGCGCCGACGAGCGCGAGGCGGCCGAGCTGGGCGCCAACGCCGTGCCGTTCTTCGTCCTCGACCGCCGGTACGGGATCTCGGGCGGCCAGCCGTCGGAGGTCTTCGTCCAGGCGCTGGAGCAGGCCTGGAAGGACCGCCCCGTCACCGCTCTCACCCCCGTGGGCGGGGAGGCGGCGGGCTGTGACGCGGACGGCTCCTGCGAGGTTCCGCGCGGCTGAACCACCCGGACGCGCTGTATAAGCGTTCCTTTGAAGCCCTCCTGAATCCGCGTGATTGACGTTGATTCACGGGGGCTTCAGGGTGGGCGTATGACGATCCTTGCGCCCATCCAAGCGGCAGCCGTCGAGTTCGCGCCCGAGGTCACCTACCTCAACACCTCCAGCTGGGGCCTGCTGCCCCGCCGCACGATCGCCGCCGTCAAGGCCCTGGCCGACGAGAACGCCGCGGGGCGCCGGGTGGGGGCGGGCAGCTTCGACGCGGTGGAGGCCGCCCGGAGGGGTTTCGCCCGGATCGCCGGGGTCCGCCCGGACCGGGTCGCCACCGGGAGTTCCGTCACCGTCCACGTCGGCCTGATCGCCGCCTCCCTGCCGCCGGGCGCCGAAGTCCTCTGCCCCGAGGGGGAGTTCTCCTCCGTGGTCAGCCCGTTCGCGCTCCGCGGTGATCTGCGCGTGCGGTACGCGCCGCTCGACGGGCTCGCCGGGGCCGTACGCCCCTCGACCGACCTCGTCGCCTTCTCCGCCGTGCAGTCGGCCGACGGCCGGGTGGCCGATCTCGCCGCCGTCCGCGCGGCCGCCGCGGCGCACGGCGCCCGGACCCTGCTGGACGGGACCCAGGCGGCGGGCTGGTTCCCGCTGGAGGCGGGGGCGTACGACTACACCGTGACCGGCGGCTTCAAGTTCCTGCTCTGTCCGCGCGGTACGTCGTTCCTGACCGTCACCGAGGAGGCGCAGGACACCCTGCCGCCCCTCTTCGCCGGCTGGGTCTCCGCCGGCGCTCCCTGGGCGAGCAACTACGGCCCGCTGGAGCGCCTCGCCCCCACCGCCCGCGGCTTCGACGAGCCGCCCGCCTTCCTCTCGTACCACGGGGCCGAGCACTCCCTGGAACTGCTCGGCGACGTGGGGGCCGACGCCCTGTACGCGCACGCCACCGGGCTCGCGGCCCGGCTGCGGGCGGGGCTGGCGGGGCTCGGTCACCGATCCGTTCCCGGGGAGTCGGCGATCGTCTCCGTGCCGGGCCTCCAGGGCCGTCACGGAGAGCTGGTGGATGCGGGGGTCGCCGTTTCCGCCCCGGCCGGGAACCTGCGGATCTCCTGCCACCTCTACAACACCGAGGCCGACGTGGACCGGGTGCTGGACGTCCTCGCCTGAGCCGCGCGGCCGCGGCTCAGCACCGGTCCGGGCAGTCCGCGGTCTCCCGGCAGAGGTTCTCCTCGACCTTCGCCAGCAGCCGGAGCAACTCCGTGCGCTCGGCCGGGTCGAGGCCCGCCAGCGTCTGCTCCTCCAGGCTGCCCCAGGCGTCCCGGACCGCGGTGTGCAGCGCGCAGCTCTCGTCCGTCGCCTCGACCAGCACGGCCCGCCGGTCGGCGGGGTCGGGGCGGCGGCGCACATGCCCGGTCTGCTCCAGCCGCTGGAGCATCTTCGTGACCGTGGACGGGTCCAGGTCCAGGGCCCTGATCAGCTCCGTCTGACGGACCGCGCCCCGGTCCCACAGGTGCATCATCAGCAACTCCTGCCCCGGATAGAGGTCCACCCCCTTGAGCGCCTTGCCCGCCGCGGTCCGGTGCAGCCGGGCCACCCGGGACACGGCGTGGCTGACGGGTCCGCTGAGCGCCGTCAGGGGCGGCGCGTTCGTACAGGCGTCTTCCGCGGGGGTGGCGCGGCCGGTGGTCATGGCGGGCTCCTGGGGGTCCTCGGTGGGGCAGACGGCGGTTCTCGATGATGCCCGACGGTTTCCCGCAACTTTACCTTGGTCGGCCAATTAATGGGCTACAGTTGCCGCTGTCGCCGATGCTTGGCCGACCACATACTTTCTTGGGAGCCCTTATGACCACCGCTTTCGACCCGATCGACCTGGCCGGCACCCAGCTGGCCAACCGGATCGCCCTGGCCCCGATGACCCGCAGCCGGGCCGGCGAGGGCGGTACCGCCACCGAGCTCACCGCCACGTACTACGCCCAGCGGGCCTCGGCCGGCCTCGTGATCACCGAGGGCATCCAGCCGTCCCTGGTGGGCCAGGGCTACCCCACCACGCCGGGGCTGCACAGCGCCGAACAGGTCGCCTCCTGGCGCAGGGTCACCGACGCCGTGCACGCCGAGGGCGGGCGGATCTTCGCCCAGATCATGCACGCCGGCCGCATCGGCCACCCGGTCCTGCTCCCCGACGGCCTGGTCCCGGTCAGCGCCTCCCCGGTCAAGGCCGAGGGGCAGGTCTACACCCACGTCGGCCCGAAGGACTTCGTCGAGCCGCACGAGCTGACGGACGCCGAGATCCACGCCACCGTCGCCGACTTCGTCACCGCCTCCCGCAACGCGGTGGAAGCCGGCTTCGACGGGGTCGAACTGCACGGCGCCAACGGCTATCTCATCCAGCAGTTCCTGGCCCCCAACACCAACCTGCGCACCGACGCGTGGGGCGGCTCCGACGAGGCCCGCATCCGCTTCGCCGTCGAGGTCGTCAAGGCCGTCGCCGCCGAGATCGGCCCGGAGCGCACCGCACTGCGCATCTCGCCCGGCAACCCCTACAACGACATCGACGAGCCCGCCCCGGAAGCCACGTACACCGCCCTGGTGCAGGCGATCGAGCCGCTCGGCATCGCCTACCTGCACATCCTGGAGGCCGCCCCGATCCGGGAACTGACCCTCGCCCTGCGCAAGGAGTTCTCCGGGACCGTCGTCATCAACGTGCACTCCGACGGCGCCACCGGACCCGACGACCACACGGTGATCGACGACGGCGTCGCCGACCTGATCTCCTACGGGGCCCTCTTCCTCGCCAACCCGGACCTGCCCGCCCGGCTCAAGGCGGGCGGCCCGTTCAACGCCCCCGACCCGTCGACCTTCTTCGGCGGCGACGCCGAGGGGTACACCGACTACCCGGCGCTCGACGCCGTCTGACCCTCCTCGCGAGGCCGCCCGTCCCACCGCCACGAGGTACGGCGCGGGTGGTCCGGCAGCGCGGCGCGACCGGTGGCCCAGAGCAGTACGGCCCACCGGTCGCCGCCCGCCGGGGCATCCGGGAAGAGCCGGGCCAGCACCCGGTCGCAGAGCGCCGGGGACGGCGACCAGTCCAGCCCCAGGCCCTCGGCCAGGTCATAGGTGTGCACCAGGGTCTCCACCACGCCCATCGCGGCGAAGCCCTCCGGGTCGGAGATCCCGTACCCGTGGTACGAGCGCACCTCGGGCGGGGTCGTCCGCACCATCGACGTCAGCAGCGCCCCGCTCGCCTCCAGCGTGGCCAGCAGCCCGCCGGGACCGGCGGCACGGTCGGCGAAGACCGCGTTGTGCGGACCGCCCTGCCGCTCGGGCGCCCACCGGTAGGGCACCTCGCGGTCCAGCGGAGGCGTACGCGGCCCCAACTGCACGGCGTACGCGAACAGATCGTCGCCCAGGTGCTCCACCGTCTCCCAGCAGGTCCAGTCGAGGCTTCCCGCGGGCGCGTCCCAGCGGTCCGCCGGGGCCCCGGCCAGCACGTCCACCGCGAGCCGCACCGCCGAGGCCACGTCGTCGGCGGTCACCGGCAGCCGGGCCCCGGTGAGCGCCGCCCGTTCGGCGGCGGAGCACTCCACGCAGAACTCGTTGCCCTCGGGATCGGCGAGCGTCGCCCAGCCGCGCCCGTTCGGCCTGCGGTGGTCGCCCACCAGGGTCGCGCCGAGCGCGAGCAGCCGCTCCACCTCCTCGTCCCGGGAGCGGTCCTGCGGCTGGATGTCCAGGTGGACGCGGTTCTTGGTCCGCTTCCTCTCGTCCACCCGGACGAAGAGGACGGCCGCGCCGGGGGCCTCCACCAGCGCCTCCGGGTCGCCGGGGGAGTCCTCGGCGGAGAGCGGCGCGTCGAGCACCCGGGCCCAGAATTGGGCGAGCCCGTAGGCGTCCGCGCAGTCGATCGTGATGTGGCGCACGTGGGAAGTCATGGCGGACACCCTCTCGGCCGGCCGGGCTCCGGTCCAGCGAGTTACGCGGACAGGGGCCGCGACGGCGTACCGTCGCGGCCCCTGTCCCACCCGTTCGTGCCGCTACCTCACCGGGGTGAAGTCGCGGGCCCCGATGAACTCGGGGCGGCGGATCGGAGCCGCGAAGGGCTCCTGCGCCGCGTTCTCCACGCTGTTGAAGACGATGAAGACGTTGCTGCGCGCGTACGGGGTGATGTTGTCGCCCGAGCCGTGCATGGCGTTGCAGTCGAACCAGGTCGCCGAACCGGCCTTGCCGGTGAACAGCCTGATGCCGTGGCGGTCGGCCATCTTCGTCAGCGCCTCGTCGGACGGGGTGCCGGCGTCCTGCATCTGGAGCGACTTCTTGTAGTTGTCCTTCGGCGTCTCGCCCGCACAGCCGAGGAACGTCTTGTGCGAACCGGGCATGATCATCAGCCCGCCGTTGGTGTCGAAGTTCTCGGTCAGCGCGATCGACACGGACACCGTCCGCATGTTCGGCAGGCCGTCCTCCGCGTGCCAGGTCTCGAAGTCCGAGTGCCAGTAGAAGCCCGAGGCGCCGAAGCCCGGCTTCACGTTGATCCGGGACTGGTGGACGTACACGTCCGAGCCGAGGATCTGGCGGGCCCGGCCCACCACCCGCTCGTCGCGGACCAGACCGGCGAAGACCTCGCTGATCCTGTGGACCTCGAAGACGGACCGGACGTTCTGCGACTGCTTCTCGACGATCGAGCGCTCGTCGGCGCGGACGGCCGGGTCGGAGATCAGCCGGTCCAGTTCCGCCCGGTAGACGGCGACCTCGTCCGGGGAGATGAGCTGGTCGACGGTGAGGAAGCCGTCGTGCTCGTAACCCTGGAGGTCCTTGGCGGCGACCGGACCCGGTGCGCCCGGCGCGGACCAGATGACCGGGTCCTGGCGGGGAGTGGTCATCTCGGCGGCGCCGCGCGAGGGGTACAGATCGGCGCGTACTTCGGTGGTCATGGTGGTTCAGGCCTCCTCGGTCAGCAGTGGGTAGACACCGTTCTCGTCATGGTCCTCCCGTCCGGTGACGGGAGGGTTGAAGACACACACGCAGCGGAAGTCCGTCTTGGGCCGCATGGTGTGCCGCTCGTGCCCGTCCAGCAGATACATGGTCCCGGGCGTGATCCAGTGCGTCTCGCCGGTCTCGTCGTTGGTGAGCTCGGCCTCGCCCTCGGTGCACAGCACCGCCTCGATGTGGTTCGCGTACCACATGGAGGTCTCCGTGCCCGCGTACAGCACGGTCTCGTGGAGCGAGAAGCCCACCTTCTCCTTGGCGAGCACGATGCGCTTGCTCTCCCAGGTGCCGGACGCGGACTTCACATGCCGGTCGGTGTTCTCGATGTCACTGAAAGATCGGACGATCACGGTGAGCGGTTGCCTTTCTCTCTGCAGAGTCCCGGGCCTCGCGGCCCGGGACCTCTCTTCTCCGCCTGCCCCGGCAGTGCCGGGTCAGGCCGTTTCGCGGACGGCGCGGGCCAGCGTGCGCAGGCCCTCGTCCAGTTCCTCGGGGGTGATGGTCAGCGGCGGCAGCAGCTTGACGACCTCGCTCTGCGGGCCCGAGGTCTCCAGCAGGAGCCCCAGCCGGAAGGCGCGGGCGCAGACCGCCGAGGCGCGCGCCGGGTCCTCGAACTCCATGCCCCACACCAGGCCCCGGCCGCGGAACTGCGCGGTCGGCTCCTCGGCGCAGATCGCCAGCAGCGTCTGCTCGACCTGCTCGCCGCGGGCCAGGGTCTGCTTCTCCATCTGGCCGTCCGCCCAGTAGGCGTCCAGCACGGCGGCGGCCGTGACGAAGGCCGGGTTGTTGCCGCGGAAGGTCCCGTTGTGCTCGCCCGGCTCCCAGATGTCCAGCTCCGGCTTGAACAGGCAGAGCGACATCGGCAGGCCGTAGCCGCTGATGGACTTCGACAGGGTGACGATGTCCGGGACGATGCCGGCCTCCTCGAAGGAGAAGAAGCCGCCGGTACGGCCGCAGCCCATCTGGATGTCGTCGACGATCAGCAGCATGTCCTGGCGGTGGCACAGCTCCTGGAGCGCGCGCAGCCACTCGGCGCGGGCGACGTTGATGCCGCCCTCGCCCTGGACGGTCTCCACGATCACGGCGGCGGGCTTGTTCAGCCCGGAGCCCTGGTCCTCCAGCAGCCGCTCGAACCAGAGGAAGTCGGGGACCGTGCCGTCGAAGTAGTTGTCGAACGGCATCGGGGTGCCGTGCACCAGCGGGATGCCGGCCCCGGCCCGCTTGAACGCGTTGCCGGTCACGGCGAGCGAGCCCAGCGACATCCCGTGGAAGGCGTTGGTGAACGAGACGACGGACTCGCGGCCCTTGACCTTGCGGGCCAGCTTCAGCGCCGCCTCGACGGCGTTGGTGCCCGTCGGGCCGGGGAACATCACCTTGTACGGCAGGTCGCGCGGGCGCAGGACCACGTTCTGGAACGTCTCCAGGAACGCCCGCTTGGCGGTGGTCGCCATGTCCAGGCCGTGGGTGATGCCGTCGCGCTCGATGTAGTCGATGAGCGCTCGTTTCAGCACCGGGTTGTTGTGGCCGTAGTTGAGCGAGCCGGCCCCGGCGAAGAAGTCCAGGTAGGAGTGGCCGTCCTCGTCGGTCAGCCGGGCGCCCTGCGCGCGGTCGAAGACGGCGGGCCAGCCGCGGCAGTAGCTCCGTACCTCGGACTCCAGGGTCTCGAAGACGCTCAGGGCGGGCGGGGTGATGGTCACAGCTGATCTCCTGCGTGAGGGGGGTGTGACGGGCAGTGGTCCAGTGCTCCCCGCCGCACGGATGCGGCCGGGACCGCGCCGATCGGTCGGTCGGCGCGAAAAGTCGGTGGGGCCCGGCGTACGGGTCGGGTACGCCGGAGTGCGGTGCCGGTGCGGCTCAGTCGGCGAACGGGCCTATCCGGTAGAGCACCTCGGGCAGGTGCGTCTCCTCGGGGAACAGCGCGCCGTCGAACAGCACCTCCTTCTCCAGCGCGACGTCGTGGCGCTGGGCGTAGGAGGTGAACAGCCGCTCGGAGGCGGTGTTGTCCGGCGTGATCGTCGTCTCCACGGACGCCAGGCCCTGGTCGGCGGCGACCCGGGCGGTCAGCGCGTCCAGCAGCGCGGCGGCCAGCCCCTTGCCCCGGTGGGCCTGGTCGACGGCCACCTGCCAGACGACGAGGGTCTGGGGGCGGTCGGGCCTGATGTAGCCCGTCACGAAGGCGATGGGCTCGCCGTTCTCGCCACGGGCGACGGCGGACGTCGCGGCGAAGTCACGGCACCACAGCAGGTAGCTGTACGAGGAGTTCAGGTCCAGGACCTTGGAGTCGCGGGCTATGCGCCAGATCGCGGCTCCGTCCTCCACTCGTGGCGCATCGATACTGAGGAATTCGCTTCGGGCACGGGCAAAATCTGCTGGTGCGGCGGTCATGCGAATTGAATTTACCCAGCAAATTTAGAAATTGCATCGACGCAGAGGGTTGGGTGAAGGGCGTTCATCTGTTATCAGGCGTGCGCGAGGTTCGCCGTGATTCGGGTACAACTTCCTGCACTTTGTCCTGAATTAATCGGGCATAATGCCGCTCTTGTGGAGTCGGTCACAGGGTTGTAACTCTCGCGAGACGTGTCCGAATCATGAAGTTCGAGGCCGGAAAAAACTGGCCCGTTTAGGTGACGGAAAAGCGGGCAGAAGAATGTGGGAAGCTGCTTTTAATAAAGCAGCTTCCCACACTATGAATATCAGAGGCTCGGCCAGGTTTCCGAAACAGCCCTACGGGCAGCCTCGATATCGACCGGCAGGCCCGCGTCGGCCAGCACCGCACCCAGAGCAGCGAGCGAGGACAGCACCGCGCCCCGCGTCGCATCCGCCCCGTAATGGTTGACCCGGATCATCTCCTTGGACAGCGCCCCGCCACCCGCGACCAGCGGCAGCGCGGGGTCGGCCGCCAGCGCCCCCGCGACGAGCACCGCCGCGTCCGTCCCCGCGGGGGCGCGCAGCGTCGTCGCCACCGGGGCCGCGTCCCGCGCCTCGTGGACGTAGGGCTCCAGCCCGCCGCCCAGGGCCACCGCCCCGGCCCGGGTCGCCGCGGCGGCCGAGGCGTGGCGGGCCATCACCGTCTCCGGGCCCTCGTCCTCGATCCGCGCCACGCAGGCCTCCAGGCCCAGCATCTCCAGCTGCGCCGGGGCGTGCGGCAGCGCGGTCCGGCCGGCGTCGATCCAGCGCTCCTTCCAGTCCAGGAGGGAGAGGTAGGAGCGGCGCGGTGCGGCCGGGTTGGCGGCGAGCCGCTCCCACGCCCGCGCGCTCACCGACACCGCGGAGACCCCGGCGGGCCCGCCCATGGCCTTCTGCGCGCCGATCACGCACAGGTCCACGCCCCAGGCGTCCGGCAGCAGCGGCTCGGCGCCCACCGAGGCGACCGCGTCGAGCATGAACAGCGCGCCGTGCCCCCGGACCACCTCGCCGATCTCCGCGACCGGATTGGTGTTGCCGGTCGCGGCCTCCGCGTGCACCAGCGAGACGAAGTCGATCTCCGGGTGGCCGGCGAGCGCCTCGGCGACTTGGTCGGCGGTGACCGCCGTGTGGAAGGGCACCGTGAGGTCGACGACCCGCGCGCCGCAGTCCCGCAGCCAGTTGCCGAAGGTCTGCCCGTACGGGCCCGTGACCACGTTGAGCGCGGTCGAGCCGGGCCGCGCGCCGCCGCGGATGCAGCCCTCCAGCGGCAGCAGCGCCTCGCCCTGGGTGATGACGACGTCCTGCTCCGTGGCGAGCAGCCGGGCCACGCGCCGCTCGATCGCCGCGAAGCGGTCGGCGGTGAGCGGGGGGAGGTCGAGGAAGGGGTGCGTCACGGTGGGGCTCTCTTCGGGTTCGGTCGACGTTCGGAATCGCACAGGCAGCCTACCGACGGCCTCGTACAGTGCCGCGTATGAGTGATCAGGAGGAGCAGCGGGTGCTGCGGGTGAAGGGCCGGGTGCTCGTCGGCCCGGACGAGGTGCGGGACGAGCTGTGGGCCGTGGGCGGTCGGATCACCTACGAGCGGCCGCCCGGGGCCGACGGCGCGGTCACGGTCCGGGGCTGGGCGCTGCCCGGCCTGGTCGACGCGCACTGCCACGTGGGCCTGGACCGGCACGGTCCGGTCGACGCCGCGACCGCCGAGGAGCAGGCGCTCACCGACCGGGAGGCCGGGACCCTGCTGATCCGGGACGCCGGATCGCCCTCCGACACCCGGTGGATCGACGACCGCGAGGATCTGCCGAAGATCATCAGGGCCGGCCGGCACATCGCCAGGACCCGCCGCTACATCCGCGACTACGCCCACGAGATCGAGCCGGGCGACCTCGTCGCGTACGTCGCCCGGGAGGCCCGGCGCGGCGACGGGTGGGTCAAGCTGGTGGGGGACTGGATCGACCGCGAGGCGGGCGATCTGACCGCCTGCTGGCCGCGCGGCGAGGTCGAGGCGGCCATCGCCGAGGCGCACCGGCTGGGCGCCCGCGTCACGGCGCACTGCTTCGCCGAGGAGTCGCTCACCGACCTGGTGGAGGCGGGCATCGACTGCGTCGAGCACGCCACCGGCCTCACCGAGGACACCATCCCGATCTTCGCCGAACGGGGGGTCGCGATCGTCCCGACCCTGGTCAACATCGCCACCTTCCCCGACCTCGCGGCGGGCGGCGAGGCCAAGTTCCCCCGCTGGTCGGCCCATATGCGGCAGCTGTACGACCGCCGCTACGACACCGTGCGCGCCGCGTACGACGCCGGGATCCCCGTCTACGTCGGCACCGACGCGGGCGGCTCCCTGGCGCACGGCCTGGTCGCGGGTGAGGTCGCCGAACTGGTCAAGGCGGGCATCCCGCCCCTGGAGGCCCTCTCCGCCACCACGTGGGGGGCCAGGCGCTGGCTGGGACGGCCCGCGCTGGAGGAGGGAGCTCCGGCGGATTTGGTCGTGTACGACGACGACCCGCGCGCGGACGTCCGGGTGCTGGCGGCCCCCCGGCACATCGTGCTGAACGGGCGGGTGATCGGGTGAGCCGTCACGGAGTTGACGTGCGGTGACGGATGCCGCCCCGGATCGTTGAACCACTTCTGCGCACGCTCCGGCGCGAACGCGCCCGGTAGGGCCCACGGCGGGTGAAACGAGGGACACCTGCGAACGCGCGTGCCGAAAGATTCGAATATGCGCGCGGAAACCCCCCTTTGGGGTGAACTCACGCCAGGTGTCCGTCAGTTCACCCTCAGTGCGTAAAGATTCACGGAGCCGAGGCCACCGGCGCAGGCTATGTCCCCCATGGGACTGTGCCGGTGGCTCCATGTCTCTTGTGGGGGTTCCACCATCTTGAACAGCAACACCTTCCGTCTCGCCGCCCTGGCCCTCGCCGCCGGCCCCGTCGCCCTGCTTGCCGCCGTCCCCGCGCAGGCGGCCCCGGCGACGCCCGCCACCGGCGGCGAGGGCCGGGCGAGCGCGGTCGTGCTCCGTACCGGACTCGACGTCTCGCTCCTCGACAAGTCCGTCCAGGTGCCCCTCAAGGTCACGCTCAACGAGGTGCAGGCACCGGCGAGCGCCGAGAAGACCGCGCTCACCGTGGACGTGGACGGAGTGGAGGGCGGAGCCCCGGTCAGCATCCTGCGCGCCGACGTGGCCACCGCGAACGCCACGGTGGACGCGCACCGGGCCGAGGGCCGCAGCAACCTGGCGAAGGCCCGGATCCATGTCCCCGGACTGCCGGTCCTCTCACTCGTCGAGGTCGAGAAGGTCACCTCCGAGGCGGTCTGCGAGACCGGCAGGAAGCCCGTCGCCGAGTCGAACGTGCTCGGCCATGTCGC
Organism: Streptomyces griseus; assembly: GCF_900460065.1. Taxonomy (GTDB): domain Bacteria; phylum Actinomycetota; class Actinomycetes; order Streptomycetales; family Streptomycetaceae; genus Streptomyces; species Streptomyces griseus. The sequence continues at coordinate 138,021 of NZ_UAVD01000023.1, forward strand.
GGTGCTCGGGAAGAAGGTGACGCTCAGCGCGGGCGGGCCGACCCGGGTGGCGGTGCCGGGCGTCGGCGAGGTCTCGCTCGACCTGTCCCGTACGGTCACCACCGAGCGCACGGCTGCCGCGACGGCACTGCGGCTCAAGGTCTCGGTCAACCCGCTGAACCTCAACGTCGCCGAGGTGGAGGGCGAGGTCACCCTCGCCGAGGCGACCTGCGAGACCCCGAAGGCGCCGAAGCCCTCCGAGGAGCCGAAGACGCCCGAGGAGCCGGGCTCCGCGGACGGCGGCTCCACGGGCGGCGACGTGAAGACGCAGACCGGCTCCGACACCGGCACCGCCCCCACCGGGGCCAGCCTCGCCGAGACCGGCGGCAGCTCCACCACCCCGTACATCGCGGGCGGCGCGGCCCTGCTCCTGGCCGTCGGCGCGGGCGCGACGGTGCTGGCGCGCAGGCGCTCCGGCAGCCGGGGCTGATACGTGCGAGCGGGGGCGGCGTTCGCACGACGAACACCGCCCCCGCCCCTGCCGGGGTCCTCAGCGCCCCGATCTCGTGGGCAGCGCCTGCACGGCCTGGTCCAGGGCCTGGAGGAAACGATTGGTCGTGGCCCGGTCGCGCACCGCGAGCCGCAGCCACTGCGGCCCCAGCCCCGGGAAGGTGTCCCCGCGCCGCGCCGCGAAGCCCAGCAGCCGCAACCGCTCCCGCACCTCCGCAGCCCGCTCAAGACGTACCAGGACGAATGGACCCAGGGCCGCGTCCACCACCTCCACCTCGCTGAACTCGGCCAGCCCGGCCAGCAGATGGGCCCGGTCCACCGTGATCCGGTCCGCCGCCTCGGCCGCCTCCACCAGCGCCCGCGGCTCCATACAGGCCTGCGCCGCCGCCAGCGCCGGGGTGGACACCGGCCACAGCGGCTGCGCCTCGGCGAGCCGCGCCACCGTCTCCGGCTCGGCCAGCACGTAACCGATCCGCAGCCCGGCGAGCCCCCACGTCTTGGTGAGGCTGCGCAGCACCACCAGCCCCGGGACGTCCGTCCGGTCGCACAGCGCCTCGCGCTCACCCGGCACCACGTCCATGAACGCCTCGTCGACCACCAGCGTCCGCCCGGGCCGCGCCAACCGCTCCACCAGCGCCGCCGGGTGCAGCACGGACGTCGGGTTGGTCGGATTGCCGATCACCACGAGGTCCGCCTCCTCCGGCACCGCCTCCGGATCGAGCCGGAAGCCGTCCTCGGCGCGCAGCAGCACCCGGTCCACCCCGTGCCCGGCCGCCCGCAGGGCGGCCTCCGGTTCCGTGAACTGCGGATGCACCACGACCGGGCGACGGGCCGGAAGGGCCCGGGCGATCAGGACGAACGCCTCGGCCGCCCCCGCCGTCAGCAACACCCGCTCCACCGGCAGACCGTGCCGGTCGGCGACCGCGGCGCGGGCGGAGGACCCGTCCGGGTAGGAGGCCAGCGAGGTGAGCGACGCGGCTATCCGTTCGCGCAGCCACTTCGGGGGAGTGTGGGTACGGACGTTCACGGCGAGGTCGGTCAGATTCTCACCGCGCACCTCCGCGTCGCCGTGGTGGCGCAGGTCGGGCCCTGCGCTCTCGATGTTCCACGTGGGGGGATTCATGGCAGCCATGGTGAACGGGTGGGAGCCCGGCGTCACCGGTGAGGTGGAAGTTTTCCTCCCGGAAACCTCGAAAGCACCGGCGACCGCCGGATACCGCCGGGCCACCGCACAGGTCGCCATCCCCCCGCCGGCCGCCTTCCCGCCCGGAGCGCGGGTCTTCGGCACCACCAGTTCGTCCGCCTCGATCAGCGCCGCCGCCTCCGCGACCGACGGGGTCCCCACCGCGGCGCCCACCGTGCCCGAGGGGTGCGGCACGCGGACCGCGGCCAGCGCCCCGGCCGGGTGGGTCCGCAGCGGCACCCCGAGCCGGGCCGCCGCACCCACGATCCCCGGATCGTCCGCCCTGGCGTCGACGGTCGCCACCTCCAGCACGTCCGCCGCGTCCAGCCCCGCCCCGCTCAGCACCGCCTCGATCAGGGCGAACACCACATCATCGGGGGCGCCCCGGCGCGCGCCGACCCCCACCACCAGACTGCGGCCCCCGGACTCCGGTCCGGTGCCGACGGATGCTCCGGTCATCGGCGGAGTCCTGCCTTTCAGGTCGTACGTCCCGGTGCTACGGGGGAGGAGGCGGGGCCGTTCCGTATACGGAGACGGGCGGTGGGAGGGGCGCGGCGGACGCGGCCGGTAAGGACACCCTGAGATGCGGAGGGAGGCCCGGATCGGCTAGCAAGGCCCCATGGCGGTGTTCGTCGCGCTCGGCGCGTTCCTGATGACCCTGGCCGGCGGCTGGGTCGCACAACGCGTCACCGACCGCCGTCATCTGGTGCTCGGCCTCGCGGGCGGGCTGATGCTCGGCGTGGTCGGACTCGACCTCCTGCCGGAGGCGATCGAGGCGGCGGGCACGCCCGTGTTCGGGGTCCCCGCGGCCCTGCTCCTGTTCGTCGGCGGCTTCCTGGCGGCCCATCTGGTGGAGCGGCTGCTCGCCGGACGCCAGGTGGCACACGGGGCGAGCGGTCACCACGGCGACCGCGTACCGCAGGTGGGGCTGACGGCGGCCGCCGCGATGGTCGTCCACAGCCTCATGGACGGCATCGCGCTGGGCGCCGCCTTCCAGGTCAGCGGCTCCATGGGCGTGGCCGTCGCGCTGGCGGTGATCAGTCATGACTTCGCCGACGGATTCAACACGTACACCCTCACCAGTCTGTACGGGAACGCCCGCCGCAAGGCGCTCCTCATGCTGTTCGCGGCCGCCGTGGCACCGGTCGTGGGCGCCGCGACGACGCTGCTGTTCACCCTTCCGGAGGAACTGCTCGGCGGCTATCTCGGCTTCTTCGGCGGAGCGCTGCTCTACCTGGCCGCTGCGGAGATCCTTCCCGAGGCGCACCACACCCATCCCGCCCGCTCCACCCTTCTCTGCACCATCGGGGGCGTGGGCTTCATCTGGCTGGTCGTCGGCGTCGCGGAGTGAGCCACGCGTACGCCCGCACACGTCGCCGAGATGCGTGCGCGGGCCGCTCACCGCGCCCGGCAGTGCCCGACGAACCGCCGGGCCACCTCGGGGGAGGCCGCCCAGTGGGTGTGCAGATAGCTCGCGTGCACGCCCCGCTGGACGTAGCCCTCGACCCGCCGCTCCGGCTGGTGCATGCCCCAGGCGGGCGTGGTCCCCGCCCCCGGCTCCAGCACCGTGCGGTGGAACTCATGACCGCGCATCCGGGTTCCCGCCACCGCCAGCGCGCTGTCCGACACGGCGACCGCCTGGCGGTACCCGAGGGTGAGCCGCTCGGACATCCGGGCCTCGGCGTCCAGCACCCCGCACATGGGCTTCCCGTCCAGCTCCCGCGCCAGATACAGCAGTCCCGCGCACTCGGCCGCCACCGGGGCGCCGCTCAGGGCCAGTTCCGTCACCGCCCGCCGCAACGGCTCGTTGGCCGACAACTCGGGGGCGTACATCTCCGGGAACCCGCCGCCGATGACGAGCCCCGCCGTGCCCGCCGGCAGCTTCTCGTCCCGCAGCGGGTCGAAGACCACCACGTCCGCGCCGGCCGCCGTCAGCAGCTCGGCGTGCTCCGCGTACGCGAAGGTGAACGCCGCCCCGCCCGCCACCGCGACAACGGGCTTCTCGCCGCCGGGCCCGGGGGTGTACGCGGGCTCCCACGGCTCGTCCGCCAGCGCGGGCGCCGTCCGCGCCAGCGCCATCAGCGCGTCCAGGTCGCACCCCGCGCGCACCCGCTCGCCCATCGCCGCCACGGCGTCCACCGCGTCGGCCCCCCGCTCGGCCACCGGGACCAGCCCCAGGTGGCGCGAGGGCGTCGCCACCTGCGGGGCCCGCCGGATCACCCCGAGCACCGGGAGCCCCGACTCGTCCAGCGCGTCCCGCAGCAGCGCCTCGTGCCGGTCGGATGCCACCTTGTTGAGGATCACCCCGCCGATCCGGACCTCGGGGTCCCAGGAGGCGAACCCGTGCACCAGGGCCGCCACCGACCGGGACTGCGAGGAGGCGTCCACCACCAGCACCACGGGCGCCCGCAGCAGCTTCGCCACCTGCGCGGTGGACGCCAGGTCCCCCTGCCCCGAGGCGCCGTCGTACAGCCCCATCACGCCCTCGACCACGGCGAGGTCGCACCCCGCCGACCCGTGCGCGAACAGCGGGGCGACCAGCTCCGTCCCGCACATGTACGCGTCGAGGTTGCGGCCGGGACGGCCCGTCGCCAACGAGTGGTAGCCCGGGTCGATGTAGTCCGGCCCCACCTTGTGCGGCGAGACGGCGAGCCCGCGCGCGGCGAAGGCGGCCATCAGGCCGGTGGCGACGGTGGTCTTGCCGCTGCCCGAGGCCGGAGCGGCGATGACCAGGCGGGGCGTACTCACCACTCGATGCCCCTCTGGCCCTTCTGCCCCGCGTCCATCGGGTGCTTGACCTTCGACATGTCGGTCACCAGGTCGGCGGCCTCGATCAGCGCGTCCGGCGCGTTGCGGCCGGTGATCACCACGTGCTGGGTGCCGGGCCGGTTCCGCATGACCTCGACGACCTCGTCGGTGTCGATCCAGCCCCAGTGCATCGGGTAAGCGAACTCGTCGAGGACGTACAGCTTGTACGTCTGGGCCGCGAGGTCGCGCTTGACCTGCTCCCAGCCCTCGCGCGCCTTCTCCTCGTTGTCGAGCTGCCCGTCGCGCTGGACCCAGGACCAGCCCTCGCCCATCTTGTGCCAGGCGACGGTGCCGCCCTCACCGCTCGCGCCCAGCACCTTCAGCGCGTTCTCCTCGCCGACCTTCCACTTCGCCGACTTCACGAACTGGAACACCCCGATCGGCCACCCCTGGTTCCAGGCGCGCAGCGCGAGCCCGAAGGCGGCCGTCGACTTGCCCTTGCCCACGCCCGTGTGGACGAACAGGAGCGGGCGGTTGCGCCGCTGACGGGTGGTGAGCCCGTCGTCCGGCACCGATGTCGGCTGTCCCTGCGGCATTAAGCGGCCCTCCCGGCTGCGGTGACGTCCTTGACGAGCCCGGCGATGGAGTCGGCCCGCAGCTCGTCGAGCGTGACGGCGGCGCCTCCCAGTTCCCGGGCCAACTCCCCGGCGAGACCGAGGCGTACGTACCCCGACTCGCAGTCCACGACGACGGACGCCGTCCCCTCCGAGCGGTGCAGCCGCCCGGCCCGGCCCGCGAGCGCCACCGGCTCCGGCCCGCCGGTCGCCCTGCCGTCCGTGACGACGACGAGCAACGGCCGACGCGAGGGATCGCGCAGCCGCTCCACCCGCAGTACGTCGTGGGCCTTGAGCAGCCCGGCGGCGAGAGGCGTACGGCCACCGGTCGGCAGCGACTCCAGACGGGAGGCGGCGGCGTCCACGGACGAGGTCGGCGGCAGCGCCACCTCCGCCTCCCTGCCCCGGAAGGTGACCAGGCCGACCTTGTCCCGCCGCTGGTAGGCGTCCAGCAGCAGCGACAGCACGGCCCCCTTGACCGCGCTCATCCGCTGCCGCGCCGCCATCGAGCCCGACGCGTCCACGACGAACAGCACGAGGTTGCCCTCGCGCCCCTCGCGGGTCGCCTGCCGCAGATCGTCCCGGCGCACCACGAGCCCCCGCCCGGAACGCCCGCGCGCCCGCTGGTGCGGGGCGGCGGCCTGGACGGTGGCGGCCAGGTGCAGCTTGGTCAGCGCCCCCTGCGGCCGGCGCGCGCCGGTCGTACGCCCATGCTCGGTACGCGCCCGGGAGCGCCGACCCGCAGCACCCTCGCCGAGCCCCGGCACGCTGAGCGTCTTCGTCCGGAACGGCTCGGCGGACGCCACCGGCCGCTGCTCGGCCCCGGTGGACCGGCCGGGCGCGTCGGGGCCGCCCTCGGGGGCCCCGGACGGCGCGTCGTCCGAGCCGCCGTCCGCCCGGGGCGGCGTACGGTCCTCCCCGTCGGCCTGCGGCGGCACACCGCCGCCCCCTCCGCCGTCGCCGTCCGGGCCGGGGCCGGGGTCGTCGTCGTTGTCGTCGTCCTGCCCCTGGTCCCCGGCCTCGTCCAGGGTCCGGTCGAGCTTGTCCTCGTCCAGACCGGGCGCGTCGAAGGGGTTGCGGCGACGCCGGTGGGGGAGGGCCAGCAGGGCCGCCTGCCGCACGTCGTCGGCGGTGACCTCCTCGCGGCCCGCCCAGGCGGCGAGCGCGGTGGCGGTCCGGGCCATCACGATGTCGGCCCGCATCCCGTCCACCTCGAACGCGGCGCAGGTCGCGGCGATCTGCCGCAACACGCCGTCGCCGAGCACGACGCGGGGCAGCAGGGCGCGCGCGGCGGCGATCCGCTCGCGCAGGGCGCTCTCCTCCGCCGCCCAGCGCGCGGCGAACCCCTCGGGGTCGTCGTCGTACGCGAGCCTGCGCCGCACGACCTCGACCCGCTCGTCGGTGTCCCGGGACGCGGCCACCTCGACGGTCAGCCCGAACCGGTCCAGCAACTGCGGCCGCAGCTCGCCCTCCTCCGGGTTCATCGTCCCGACCAGCAGGAACCGCGCCGCATGCCGTACGGAAACGCCCTCGCGCTCGACGTACGAGGCGCCCATGGCCGCCGCGTCCAGCAGCAGGTCCACCAGGTGGTCGTGGAGGAGGTTGACCTCGTCGACGTACAGGATCCCCCGGTGCGCGTCGGCCAGCAGGCCCGGCTCGAACGCCTTCACGCCCTCCGAGAGCGCCCGCTCGATGTCCAGCGCCCCCACGAGCCGGTCCTCCGACGCGCCGACGGGCAGCTCCACGGTCCGCGCGGCCCGCGACACACCGGCGGCCTCCGCGTGCGGCCCGTCGGGACACGCCGGATCGGGGGAGCCGGGATCGCAGGAGAACCGGCACCCGGGCACGACGGAGACCTCGGGCATCAGCGCGGCCAGGGCCCGCACGGCGGTGGACTTGGCGGTCCCCTTCTCGCCCCGCACGAGCACCCCGCCGACGGCCGGACTGACCGCGTTCAGCAACAGTCCGAGCCGCAGGTCGTCCTGCCCGACGATCGCGGTGAAGGGATACGGCGTACTCACAAGGCCTCCTCGTCGACATGAACATCAGCACCATCGCGCCCCTGGGGTCGTGGGGCCTTCCCCCGCGTCCCCGGGCGACCCGCTTCAAGCCCCTCCGGCGATCGAGGAGCGGGGGCCGGGGCGGCGCCCCGGCTCTCCGGCCCACCCGCCCCCGACGGCGGCGCCCCCGGCGGCACGAACGGCAACGCGGGCGGCGCCCCGCCCTCGATCAACCGCCACAACGCGTCCGTGTCCGCGTGCTCCTCCACCAGATCCCCGAGCCGGTCCAGCTGCTCCTCCCGCAGCTCCCCGAAGCTCGTGTCCGGCGCAGGCACGAACCGCCGCCCGGCGGCCCGCGCCACCTCCACCAGGAACCGCCGCCGGAACGCGTCGCTCTCCAGCGACCCGTGCCAGTGCGTCCCCCACACCGCCCCCACCCGGCACCCGTCGAGGAACGGCTCCCCGCCCCGCACGTCGGCCACCCCGTGGTGGATCTCGTACCCCTCCACGGGCTCGCCCAGCGCCGAACCGACGGGCCGCGCCAGCGTCTTGTCCCGGTCGAAGCGAATCCGTACGGGAAGGACCCCCAGCCCGTCCACGACGCCGGCCCGCGACTCCACCTCGTCCTCGATCCGCTCGCCGAGCACCTGGAACCCGCCGCAGATCCCCAGCACCGGCCGGCCCTCCGCCGCCCGCCGCACCAGCGCCTGAGCGAGACCGCGCTCGCGCAGCCAGGCCAGCGCCTTCACCGTGCCGCGCGTCCCGGGCACGATCACCAGGTCCGCGTCGGCCAGCTCCTCCGCCCGGTCCACGAACCGCACGACGACACCCGGCTCGGCGGCCAGCGCGTCCACATCCGTGAAGTTCGACATCAGCGGCACCGCGCAGACCGCCACCCGCAGCACGTCCTCGCCGTGCGGGGGAGCCACGACCGACTCCCGCACCGCACCCCGGAGGGAGACCCGCAGGCCGTCCTCCTCGTCGATGCCGAGCCCGTGGGCGTAGGGCAGGACCCCGTACGTCCGCCGTCCCGTCAGCCCGTACAGCATGTCCAGCCCCGGCTCCAGCAGGGAGACGTCGCCCCGGAACTTGTTCACCAGATACCCCGCGACCAGCGACTGGTCCTCGGGGCCCAGCAGCGCGGTGGTCCCGAAGAACGACGCGAAGACGCCGCCCCGGTCGATGTCCCCGACGACCAGCACGGGGAAGCGGGCGGCCCGCGCGATCCCCATGTTCACGATGTCCGTGCGCCGCAGGTTGATCTCGGCCGGGGACCCGGCGCCTTCACAGATCACCGCGTCGTACTCCGACCGCAACTGCTCCAGGCACTCCGTCACCGTGCCCAGCAGCGCCTCCTGCCGGCCCCCGTGGTACCCCCGGGCACTCATCTCGCCGACCGGCTTTCCCATCAGCACCACCTGGCTGGACCGGTCGCTCCCGGGCTTGAGCAGCACCGGGTTCATCAGCGCCGTCGGCTCCACCCGGGCGGCCTGCGCCTGCATCGCCTGGGCCCGCCCGATCTCCGCGCCCTGACGGGTCACGAAGGAGTTCAGGGACATGTTCTGCGCCTTGAAGGGCGCGACCTTCACGCCCCGGCGCACCAGCCACCGGCAGATCCCCGCCGTGACGACGCTCTTGCCCGCGTCCGACGTGGTCCCCGCGACCAACAGCCCACCGCTCATGCCCGTCCCCGCTTCCGTACCGCGTTCCGCGCCGCGCCGTTCACGACGGCCCCCGCTTCCGTGCCGGCGACGCCCCGACCCGCGACCACGCGCCCCGCGAGCATCCGCCCCGCCACGCACACGCCGAGGGCGAGCGTGCTCACCCGGCGGGACAGCCGTACCGCGCGCTCGATGTCCGCGCCCCGCACGTCCCGCCCGGACTCCCCGTTCAGCACCGGCCGGTGCTCGACGCGCCCCGCGTACGCCAGGGTCCCGCCCAGCCGTACGCCGAGCGCCCCCGCGAACGAGGCCTCCACCGGCCCCGCGTTCGGGCTCGGATGGCGTCCCGCGTCGGCCCTCCAGGCGCGGACGGCCGCCCGGGGCCGCCCGCCCGCCGCCACCGCCAGCGCGGCCGTCAGACGTGCGCCGGGCCACCCCGCGAGGTCGTCCAGGCGGGCCGAGGCCCAGCCGTAGCGGCGGTAGCGGGGCGACTTGTGGCCGACCATGGCGTCCAGGGTGTTCACGGCCCGGAAGCCGACGAGCCCCGGCACCCCGCCGATCGCCCCCCACACCAGTGCGCCGACGACGGCGTCCGAGGTGTTCTCGGCGACCGACTCGACGACGGCGCGGGCGATCCCCGGACCGTCCAGGGAGTGCGGATCGCGCCCGCACAGGTGCGGCAGCCGCTCCCGGGCCACCTCCAGGTCCCCGGCGGCCAGCGCGCCCCCGATGGCGCGGGCCTCCCGGCCCAGCGACGTACCGCCGACGACGGACCAGGCCGTGGCGGCGGTCAGCGCGACGGCGAGCGCCGGGCGACCCCGGACGGCGCGCGCGGTCAGCGCGGCGGCCCCCACGGCGCCTCCGGCGCAGACGAGGGTGTGCAGCGCGCCCCGGCCCCGGTCGTCACGCCACAGCAGGGACTCCACCCGCGCGGCGGCGCGGCCGAATCCGGCGACGGGGTGGCCCCGGCGGGGGTCGCCGAGAAGGGCGTCGGCGATCAGTCCGGCCGTGGCGCCGTACGCGAAGACGCGGTCGGCACGCACGGCTCAGCCGGCCGCGGGGCGAGGAGTTCCGGCGCGACGGCCTGTCGTGGGGGGTACGGGGAGCGGCGCACGGCGGCCGGGCATGGCGTAGGTCCTCACTCAGGGTCCGCGCCCTGGTTCGACGTGACCGGCGACGAGAGTCTCCTGGCTCCCGGATCCGCGGTTCCCCCGGCCTTCCAGCCCGCGTGGAGCGAGCCGTGACGTCCGATCTGGGGGAGTGCTCCCCGGTGACAGTGGCGGGACCGCGCCGGATTCGCACCGGCTTCCTCTGCTGTCGCCGTAAATGGCTCCGGCAGTCCACCACGCCCCGCGAACAGCCGTCAACTCACTGTTGACCTGCGAGGCTCCACTGTGGGCGGACGCACATCGGGCCGGACACACGAGAGTGTGTCCGGCCCGATGGAGTGCGGAGTTCGGGGTCAGGCGACGATCAGGTAGATCCCGTACGAGACGGCCGCGACGCACAGCGCGAAGCAGGCGTACGCGCCGGTGCGCGCCAGCGCTACCGACCCGCCGGAGGCGCTGCCCCCGGACGTGGCGGACTGCTTGGAGAGGGCGATGATGCCCACGGTGAAGACGCCGACCAGCGCGACGGTGACCACGAGGCTGACACCGAACACGGAGGCGAGAGCTGCCCAGTCGATTTTCATGCGGATCTGTCCTTACACCTTGGCCGGCGGCCGGGCCGGGTCGTCGGGAGCCGAGGCCGGGGCCGGGATGGTGGTCGAGAGGTCGGAGGCGGGACCGCCGACGGGCGGCGGCTGGACCGCGGCCATGGCGGTGGTGACGACGCCCTGGGGCTCGTCCTCGCCCGTGTCGTTGACGTTGGTGTGGTCGACCGGCTGGCGGCGCGAGGCCACCCAGATCGCGAACGAACCGCCCACCAGGATGACCGCCGTGACGGCGATGCCCCAGGGGCCCTGCTTCGTGAGGAACTCGGCGCCCGCGCCGACCAGGCCGGCGGCCGGGAGCGTCAGGCCCCAGGCGACGAACATCCGGGTGGCGGTGGACCAGCGGACCACACCGCCCTTGCGGCCCAGGCCCGCGCCCATCACGGCCCCGGAGCAGGACTGCGTGGTGGAGAGCGAGAAGCCGAGGTGCGAGGAGGCCAGGATGACGGTCGCCGCACTGGTCTGGGCGGCGAAGCCCTGCGGCGGCTGGAGGTCGGTCAGGCCCTTGCCCATGGTGCGGATGATGCGCCAGCCGCCGAGGTAGGTGCCGAGCGCGATGGCCACACCGGCCGAGACGATGACCCACATGGGCGGGTTGGAGCCGGGGGCGAGGACACCGCTGGTGACCAGCGCCAGCGTGATGATGCCCATCGTCTTCTGGGCGTCGTTGGTGCCGTGGGCGAGCGAGACGAGACCGGCGGAGGCGATCTGTCCGGCCCGGTAGCCCTTGGCGGTCGACTTGAGCTGACCCTCGTCGGTGACGTTCCGGTTGATCCGGTACGTCAGCCGCGTGGCCAGCATCGCGGCGATACCGGCCACCAGGGGGGCCGCGATCGCGGGGAGCAGCACCTTCGTGACGACGGTGCCGCCGTTGATCGAGGACCAGCCTGCCGACATGACGGCGGCGCCGATCAGTCCGCCGAACAGGGCGTGCGAGGAGCTGGACGGCAGGCCCAGCAGCCAGGTCAGGAGATTCCACAGGATGGCGCCGACGAGCGCCGCGAAGATGACCTCTGTTCTGATGCCGTCTTCGTTGACGATCCCGCCGGAGATCGTCTTGGCGACCTCCACCGACAGGAACGCGCCGATCAGGTTGAGAACGGCGGACATCGCCACCGCTGTCTTGGGCTTCATCGCGCCGGTCGAGATGGTGGTCGCCATCGCGTTGGCGGTGTCGTGGAAACCGTTCGTGAAATCGAACACGAGAGCTGTTACGACCACAATCGCAAGCAGCAGCGTGATGTGTTCCATTTACCCAGGCAATCGTTCGACGTCAGTGGCACGTGGACCGTAGGCAACCTGGATGAACGGAAGATGAACTGGGCAGGGCGTTGCGGTGACCCCAAACGGAGTGGGTGGCCTCCGCTTGTGCGCGGGAGGGGCTGCGCTGCGCCTGTGGGGCGGGTCGTGGGCTGTCCTTTGCCTCCGGTTGGCGAACATTTTGAACGGCTGTTCGGCACTCGGAAGAGACCTCCGTCACCCCGGATGTGACGTTCCGGTTGCGCCTCTTGACCCCTACGCTCGCCCCATGAGCGAGCAGCAGCCGGAATCCATCGGCCGGGCCTGGCTGGACGTCGTCGCGACCGCCCGTCGCAGCGCGGCGGACGGCCTGGTCGTCGGCACCTCGGGCAACGTCTCGGCCCGCGTCGGCGACCTGGTCCTGGTCACGCCCAGCGGGGTCCCCTACGACCGGCTCGGACTCCGGGACGCGGTCGGGGTCGACCTGGAGGGCCGCCAGGTCCTCGGCGACCTCGGGCCGACCAGCGAGCTCCCCCTCCACCTCGCGGTCTACCGCTCCACCGGCGCCGCCGCGGTGGTCCACACCCACGCCGTGCACGCCACCGCCGTCTCCACCCTCGTCACCGAGGTCCCGCTCGTCCACTACGCCGCCGCCATCCTCGGCGGCCCCGTCCGCACCGCCGCCTACGCCCGCTACGGCACCCCGGAACTGGCCGAGGCGATGCTCGGGGCCCTGGCGGACCGCACCGGCTGCCTGCTGGCCAACCACGGCACCGTCACCTACGGCGACACGCTCGACCAGGCCTACGAGCGCACCGCCCAACTGGAGTGGCTCTGCCGCCTCTGGCTCACCGCGAGCTCCGTGCCCGGCCGCACCCCGACCCTGCTCGACGCGGCCCAGCTGGACGAGGTGACGGAGGCGCTCAAGGGGTACGGCCAGCCCGGCTGAACCGCGCCACGGCCCCGGACGGCCCCGTCCGCTGGCAGCCCGCCCCGCGCCCCACGACACTGGAGCGGTGCGCCCGGTAACCGCGACGGCAGCGGCCGTCACCACGATCCTCGGCGCCGGCGCGACAGCGGTCGCGGCCGGCCGGTACGCCAGCGACGTCGCCCTCAAGGCGGCGCCCGGACGTCCCCTCCCCGCCGACCGCAGACTCACCGTGCATGCCACGGCGGCCGGACAGGTCACCCTGACCCGGTCCCTCCCGGCGCTCAGGCCCGGCACCTACGGCCTGTCCGGACCCGGCGTCCACGCGGTCGTGGGACCCGTCATGGAAGGCGCCTCCCAGGCCGCCGACACCGTCGTGCGCCGGCTGGAGAGCGTCGGCCGGGGCCTCCTGGAACCCGGCGGGAAAGTACGGCTCACCCCCGCGCTGTACGACGGGAACCCGAGCGGCGACCTCGGCCTGGACCACCAGGAGGTGGAGATCCCCGGCGAGCTGGGAACCCTGCCCGCCTGGTACGTCCCCGGCGCCCGCGACACCTGGGTCATCACCGTGCACGGCCTCGGCGCCACCCGCGCCCACCCCATGAACCTGATGGGCTTCCTGCACGAACAGCGCTTCCCCGTGCTCGACCTCGCCCACCGGGGCGACCCCGGGGCCCCCCGCCCCGCGGACGGCCTCGGCCACTTCGGCGCCTCCGAGTGGCGCGACCTCGACGCCGCCCTCCGCTGGGCCCTGCGCTACGGCGCCCGCAACGTGATCCTCCACGGCTGGTCCACGGGCGCCACCATGGCCCTGTACGCCGCCGTCGAGTCCCCGCTCCGCGACCGGATCAGCGGCCTCGTCCTCGATTCCCCGGTGCTGGACTGGACGGTCACCCTGCGCGCCCTGGCCGCGGCCCGCGGCGTCCCGGCGGCCCTGCTGCCGCTCGCCGTCCGCGCCGCCCAGGGCCGGACCGGGATGAGCCCCGCCCCGCTCCTGGAGACCTCGGCGCCCGCCTCCCTGCGCACCCCGACCCTGATCCTGCACGGCCCGGACGACACCATCGCCCCCTGGGGCGCCTCCCGCGAGCTCGCCGCCCGCCGCCCGGACCTGGTCAGCCTCCACGCCGTACCGCAGGCTCCGCATGCGTCGATGTGGAACGCCGACCCGGCCCGCTACGAGGAGACCCTGCGACGCTTCCTCACGCCCCTGATGTGAGCCGATGGGGTGAACTCTCCCGCTTGCCGCCGCACCGCGGGAACCTTTCCCGTACCGGTGAAACGCCTTCCGTTTGGGCTTTCGGGCCGTCAGGAGCAAGACTGCTCCCGTGACGTCCCGTACTCCGCGCGACTCCAGGCTGCGACTTGTCCGCCCGCGACCCCTCGCCACCGCCCGCAAAGCGGTGACGACCCGGCGTACCAGGCCGGCTCCCCGGCCCCCCGAGGGCACCCCGCCCCGGACGGAACTGGCCCGCCAGGCCAGGGCGGTACTCGCCGACGCCGTACGCATCGCCCACTGGGCGGCGGGCACCCCGGGGCCGGGCACCGCCGCCCCGCTCGCGGCCCACGCCCTCGAACGGGCGGCCACCGCCCTGGAACTCTCCCCGGCGCAGGTCCGCGCCGGCTGGGACCGGGCCCGGCTGGCCGGACTGATCGAACTGCACGGCGACACCGCCCGCCCCGGCTGGCGGCTGCGCGCCTGGGACCGGGACGACTCCGCCGTCCTGCGCGGCTGGGTGGCGCTCTTCGACGCCTGGTCGCTCGTCCACGCCGCACCCGCGGACATCGAGGCGGGCGCCGTCGCCGAAGCCGTCGAGGCCGTGCCGCAGGTGCTCTCCCTCCTCCAGCTCTCCGCGGGCCCCGTCACCGTCCCCGCCCTGCTGGACCTCCTCGGCCAGCGCGTCGCCGAACTCCAGGAGGAGCGCTGCGAGGTGCCCCTGGGACCCGGCAGAACCGCGCCCGCCACCCCGGCCGACACCCCCGCCGGGGCGGCGGCCGAGAACGGCGCCGGACCCGCCCGGAGCGCCGACCTCAACGCCCTGCTGCTCGACTGGGCCCTGGAAGGGCTCGCCGCCGTCGGGGCGCTGACGCTCGGCAACGGGCACGCCACCCTCACCCCGCTCGGCAACTGGGCGGTCTGGGTCAAGCTGGAACAGATCTGCGTCGCCGCCCAGAGCCCGGCCGGCAACATCGAGCAGTCCGCCGCCGACATGCTCCTCGGCTGCGCCCGGCTCACCCCCGGACCGGCCCGCGACGAATACCGCGCCTGGCTCGCCGCCCGCACCGTCGGCAGCGCCGTCGCCGAACTCCTGGCCGTCGCCCGCGGCGAGGACGCGCTGCTGCGCGGACTGGCCTTCGAGGCGCTGCGGGTCGTCGGCGCCCCCGCCGAGCCCGAGGTCCGCGCGGTGGTCACCGAGCCCTCGCTGCGGCCCTACGCGCTGCTCTGGCTCGCCGAGTACGAGGGCAACGACCCGGACGACGCCCAGGACGTCCTCAGCCGCGAGGAGTCCACCTGGCTCTGGGTCGACACCGCGGCGGCCGTCGCCGACCACGGGGAGATCGGGCTGCTGGTGCGCCACCTCGACTCCGCCGTCCAGGGCACCGTCCCGGCCCTGCTCGACGAGGTCAGAGCCGTCGGCCACCCGCGCACCGTGCAGGTCCTGGTCGCCCTCGCCGCGGCCCACCCGGACCCGGCCCTGGCCAAGGCGGTCCGCCGGGCCGCCTTCCAGGTGCACACCGGAGGAGCCTGAGCCGCGCCCCGGCGGGCCCCGGCGGCGGCCGAGCGAGAGCCCGGCCGCCGCCGGGGCCCGCCGGCCCGCTCAGCCGGACCCCGGGGCGTAGGTCCCGAAGCTCCACACATTGCCCTCGCCGTCCCGCGCCATGTAGTCCCGGGAGCCGTAGTCCTGGTCGGTCGGCTCCATGAGGATCTCCACGCCGAACTCCCTGGCCCGGGCGCAGTGCTCGTCCACCTCGTCGACCACCACGTACACCCCCGCGGGGCCCGCCCCCGCCATCGCCCGCGCGAACAGCCCCTCGCGCCCCCGGGAACCGAGCATCACCCTGCCGTTGCCCAGGGACAGCTCGGCATGCAGCACGCTGCCGTCCTCCCCCTCGTAGACCGCCTCCTCGGTGAAGCCGAGGCCCTGCGTCAGCGTCCTGATCGCGGCCTTCGCGTCGTCGTACAGGATCGTCGGGTAGATCGTGGGAACGCCGCTCGCTCCGCCTGTCATCGCACTCACCTCTCCCGGTGTCGCGTCCGCTGTCCGGACCACCCTGATGTGATCTGCGTCTCAGTCTTCCACCGGTCACCGGACATGCCCTCCCGGGAAGCGTTCCCGCCGCTCGGGCCGGTCCGGATCAGGGGAAGGTGTCGCACCGCGCCATGTCGCCCGTGCGGAACCCGGTGGAGAACCACTGCTGCCGCTGCGCGGCCGAACCGTGCGTCCACGACTCCGGGGTGACCCGCCCCTGGTACCGCTCCTGGATCCGGTCGTCGCCCACCGCCGCCGCCGCGTCCAGCCCGTCCCGGACGTCCGCCCGGGTCAGCTCGGTGACCAGCGGCCGGCCGGTCGACCCGTCCGGCGTGGTCGTGGCGTGGTGCGCCCAGACCCCGGCGTAGCAGTCGGCCTGCAACTCGACCCTCACCGCGTTGCTGTTCTCGCCCCGCCGCCCGTCCCGCGACCGGCCCAGGGTGCCCATCAGGTCCTGCACATGGTGGCCGTACTCGTGCGCCACCACGTACGCCTGGGCGAACGGTCCGCCGCTGGAGCCGAACCTCGTCCGCAGGTCGCCGAAGAACCCCAGGTCCAGATAGACCTTCCGGTCGCCGGGGCAGTAGAACGGCCCGACCGCCGACGTGGCGGCCCCGCACGCGGTACCGACCCGCTCGCTGAACAGGACCGTCCGGGCGGGCGTGTAGTCCGCGTCGCGCCGCCCGAACTCCAGCCGCCAGAAGTCCTGCACGCTGTTGACCACCGCCACCGTCCGGCAGTCCTCCCGGCTGTTCGCGTCCTGCCCCTTCAGGCAGCTCTCCTGCACCTGCCCGGCCGACGACGCGGTCGCCGCCGGGTCCGCCCCGTCGGAGGTGAGCCCGAGCTGATCCGGTCCGACGCCGAACAACAGGCCCAGGACCAGGGCGATCACCCCGGCGATACCGCCGCCCACGGTGGCCCTCCCGCCCGGGATCCGGCCACCGCGGACATCCTGGACCTCGGAGGTGTCCAGATCGGCGTCGTCGTCGAACCGCACGGTCGCACCACCCTCGGGCCGGGGCGGGCGACGGGGCGCCGCCCTGCGCCGAGTATCGGCCGGTTCGTCCCGGCGGGCACGCGGAAAAGGAGTTGCGTACCGCCAGTAGAATGGGCCGTATGGCCTTTCTCCTTGTGCATTAGCGGCGTCGAGAGACCTCCGCCCTCGTCCCTCCGCCGTCCATACTGCCCTGGAGTTTTTCCGTGATCACCGCTTCCGGCATCGAGCTGCGCGCCGGCGCCCGCATCCTCATCGAATCCGCTTCCTTCCGCATCGCCAAGGGCGACCGCATCGGCCTCGTCGGCCGCAACGGAGCGGGCAAGACCACTCTCACCAAGTGCCTCGCGGGCGAGGGCACCCCCGCGGGCGGCACCATCACCCGCTCCGGCGAGGTGGGCTACCTCCCGCAGGACCCGCGCACCGGCGACCTCGACATCCTCGCCCGCGACCGCATCCTCTCCGCCCGCGGCCTCGACACGATCCTGCGCAAGATGCGCGAGAACGAGGACCGGATGGCGAACGGGCAGGGCGCCACCCGCGAGAAGGCCATGAAGAAGTACGAGCGCCTGGAGACGGAGTTCCTCACCAAGGGCGGGTATGCCGCCGAGGCCGAGGCCGCCACCATCGCCGCCGCGCTCAGCCTGCCCGACCGGGTCCTCGGCCAGCCCCTGCACACGCTCTCCGGCGGTCAGCGCCGCCGCGTCGAGCTGGCCCGGATCCTCTTCTCGGACGCCGACACCCTGCTCCTGGACGAGCCGACCAACCACCTCGACGCCGACTCCATCGTCTGGCTGCGCGACTACCTCAAGTCCTACCGCGGCGGCTTCGTCGTGATCTCCCACGACGTCGAACTGGTCGAGACGGTCGTCAACAAGGTCTTCTACCTCGACGCCAACCGCTCCCAGATCGACATCTACAACATGGGCTGGAAGCTCTACCAGCAGCAGCGCGAGGCCGACGAGAAGCGCCGCAAGCGCGAGCGCCAGAACGCCGAGAAGAAGGCCGCGACCCTCAACGCGCAGGCCGACAAGATGCGCGCCAAGGCCACCAAGACCGTCGCCGCCCAGAACATGGCCAAGCGCGCCGACCGGCTGCTCTCGGGCCTGGAGGCCGTACGGGTCTCGGACAAGGTCGCCAAGCTGCGCTTCCCCGACCCCTCGCCCTGCGGCAAGACCCCGCTGATGGCCGAGGGCCTCTCCAAGTCCTACGGCTCGCTGGAGATCTTCACCGACGTCGACCTCGCCATCGACAAGGGCTCCCGCGTCGTCATCCTCGGCCTCAACGGCGCCGGCAAGACCACGCTGCTCCGCCTGCTCGGCGGCGCCGAGAAGCCCGACACCGGTCAGGTCATCGAGGGCCACGGCCTCAAGCTCGGCTACTACGCCCAGGAGCACGAGACCCTCGACCCGGAGCGCACGGTCCTGGAGAACATGCGCTCCGCGGCCCCCGACCTCGACCTGGTGGCCGTCCGCAAGACGCTCGGCTCCTTCCTCTTCTCCGGCGACGACGTCGACAAGCCCGCGGGCGTGCTCTCCGGTGGCGAGAAGACCCGGCTCGCCCTGGCGACCCTGGTCGTCTCCTCGGCCAACGTGCTCCTGCTCGACGAGCCGACGAACAACCTCGACCCCGCCAGCCGCGAGGAGATCCTCGGCGCCCTGCGCACCTACAAGGGCGCGGTCGTCCTCGTCACCCACGACGAAGGGGCCGTCGAGGCGCTCCAGCCGGAGCGGATCATCCTGCTCCCGGACGGCGTCGAGGACCTCTGGGGAGCGGACTACCGCGACCTCGTCGCGCTCGCCTGATCCACCGGGGCCCCGCCCGATCCACCGGGGATAGATCATTCGGCCTACGCGTGATCCGTCATCTGCGTGAGGACGTCTCGTACTCCGGTGGTGCGCCCGGCGCTCACCCGTCGTGCGCCCCTTTTCCGGCCACTCTTCCCCCTACGGCCCTGACCTGGATGTTCTTCCACCGGTCCCGGCCGTACGCCCTCGCGGGCCTTGCGGAATCGGGGATTCGAAGCGCGTCGACGCGCTTCGCGTCCGGGAAACCGCTCGCACCGACCTTGCCGAATGGGTGGCCAGGAAGGGCGGGAGGGGTGATCATGAGAAGTCCAGAGCGCACTTCCCATGAGGAGGCACGGGTGGCCGAGACTCTGAAGAAGGGCAGCCGGGTAACCGGCGCCGCGCGTGACAAGCTCGCGGCAGACCTGAAGAAGAAGTACGACTCCGGTGCGAGCATTCGGGCGCTGGCCGAGGAAACCGGCCGCTCCTACGGGTTCGTCCACCGGATGCTCAGTGAGTCCGGAGTGACGCTGCGAGGGCGCGGCGGCGCGACACGGGGCAAGAAGGCCACTTCGGCCTGAGGCCTCCGCGTTCCCGGTGCCTTCGGCGTCATACGGGCCCAACGGATTTCGGGGTGGCCACCCGGCTGACCGCAAGGTCGTCCGGGTGGTTACTGTTCAGTCACTTAGTTCTGAGTGCTGACTGCACCCGATCCGGAGGCGCCCCATGACCTCGCTCGACACTGTGCTCGACAAGGACGGCGTACGGCTCACCGTCGACGAAGCCGTCGCCACGGTGACGCTCACCCATCCGGCCAAGCGCAACGCTCAGTCTCCCGCTCTGTGGCGGGCGTTGACCGAGGCCGGAAGGGCGCTGCCCGGCACGGTCCGGGTGGTGGTGCTCCGCGGCGAGGGCATGTCGTTCTCCGCGGGCCTCGACCGGCAGGCCTTCACTCCCGAGGGCTTCGACGGCGAGCCGTCGTTCCTCGACATGGCGCGCGGCCCGGAGGCCGAGCTCGACGCGATCATCGCCGAGTACCAGGAGGCGTTCACCTGGTGGCGCCGCAACGACCTGGTGTCGATCGCCGCGGTCCAGGGCCACGCCATCGGCGCCGGCTTCCAGCTCGCTCTCGCCTGCGATCTGCGGATCGTCGCCGAGGACGTGCAGTTCGCCATGCGCGAGACCAGCCTCGGCCTCGTCCCCGACCTCACGGGCACCCACCCCCTGGTGCACCTCGTGGGGTACGCCCGCGCGCTCGAGATCTGCGCCACCGGCCGCTTCGTGCACGCCGAGGAGGCCGAGCGCACCGGCCTCGCCAACCTCGTGGTCCCCGCCGACCAGCTCGACGCGGCCGCCGGCGACCTGACCGCGGCCCTGGTGGCGGCGCCCCGCGACGCCGTCGTCGAGACCAAGGCCCTCCTGGCCGGCGCGCTCTCGCGCGGCTACGAGGAGCAGCGCGTCGCCGAGCGGGCCGCCCAGGGCCGCCGGCTCCGCGACCTGGCGGGCATCACCGACTGACGGACGCCGACCGGAGCGCCGAGCCGGGCTCAGCCGTTCGAGCCCGGCTCCACCACGTCCGTGACCAGCACCGACACCGGCAACCGCGCCTCCTTTGAGGCCGCCGCCACCGCCGTGCGCACCGACCGGGCGACATCCAGCGCCCGGCGGTCCCCGGCCGTCGCCACCTCGACCCGCACATGGTCGTGTGCGGTGTGCACCGGGCCGCCCAGGACCCGGGTCAGCGAGACGACCCCCGGCACCCCGGCGGCAGCCGCCGCCACCGGCCCCTCCGGCTTCGCGCCCGGGGCCGGCGACCCCGTCTCCGCGCCCGTCACCTGATCGGTCGCACCGTCCGCCAGCAATGCCGTGACCGTCAGGTCCACCTCGGCGATCTCCAGGCCCAGCCGGGTCGCGGCGGCCGTGAGCAGCGCCGCGCGCAGGGCCGCCGCCGCGTCGGGCAGCGGCCGGTCCGGGGTGGTGGAGAACTCCGCCTCGATGCGCAGCGCTACCGACGGCAGCGCGTTCGGCGGAGCCGGGGGCGGCGGCGCACCCGCAGCGCCCCGCGACGCGCCCCCGGCGCCCCCGGCCACCGCCGCCTGGACCGCCGCCTCCGTGGGGCCGATCCGCAGTTTGCCCAGCACCGTCCCGGGGCGGGCCGTCGCCCCGCGCAGCACCGCGGCGGCGGCCGTCTCGGCGATCCACGCGCCGTCCGCCGGGCCGCCCAGCGGCAGCAGTCTGCCCAGGCCCAGCCGTTGCCGTACCGCGGCGGTCCATCCGTCGACCCTCTGCGGGTCCCGCGCTGTTGTCATCGCCCCAGCCTGCCGCATCCACGGCGCGGGATGGGGAAAGCGCACTTAACGTGGGCAAGGAAGTCCAACCCTGTCCCGAAGGGAAGATCGGCGATGACTGAGAGCTCCCAGCGCAACAACCCCGACAGCGGCTCGGGCGGCAAGAACCTCGGCAAGCGCGGCGGCGGCGACCCCGGCACCCGGGGCCGCACCACCATCGCCGACGGCGTCGTGGAGAAGATCGCCGGAATGGCGGCACGCGATGTGGTCGGCGTCCACGCGATGGGGAGCGGCCTGTCGAGGACCTTCGGCGCGGTCCGCGACCGGGTCCCCGGCGGCGGCAAGTCCGTCACCCGCGGCGTGAAGGCGGAGGTCGGCGAGTCCCAGGCGGCCCTCGACCTGGAGATCGTCGTCGACTACGGCGTCTCCATCGCCGACGTGGCCCGTGACGTGCGCGAGAACGTCGTCTCCGCGGTGGAGCGCATGACCGGTCTCGAAGTCGTCGAGGTCAACATCGCGGTCAGCGACGTCAAGCTCCCCGACGAGGACGACGACGAGGACGAGTCCGAACAGCGTGTCCAGTAGCCCTTCCGCATTCTCCGTCGCACGCGCACGCCAGTTGAGGAGAGAAACACGATGAGCATGGCTGTCGCCGGTCTGTTGGCCGGCATGGCGCTCGGGTTCGCCGGGTACTTCGGCGGGTTCGGAGCCTTCGTACTGGTGGCCGCGCTGGGCGCGGTCGGCTTCATCGCCGGCCGCTTCCTGGACGGCGACCTGGAGCCCGGCGACTTCTTCCGGAGTCGCGAGCGCGGCGACCGGCGACGGTGACGGCGGTGACCGGCCGGGTCGCCGCCGCGGTACGGGGCGAGACCCGGATCGCCGACCGCGTCGTCGCGAAGATCGCCGCCCAGGCGGCGAAGGAAGCGGTCGACGAACCGCCCGCGGACGGGGCGTCGCCGCGGGCCACCGTCACGGTGCACCGCGACGCCGCCCGGGTCCGCGTCAGCCTGGAGCTCGGCTACCCCAGCGACATCGGCCGCCAGTGCGGCGCCGTACGCCGCCGGGTCGCCCAGCGGGTCAAGGCGCTGGCCGGCATGGAGGTGCCCGAGGTCGCCGTACAGGTCGAACGGCTGCACCCCGCCGGACCCGGCGCCGCCGCACAGGGGAGGATCCGATGACCGAACCCGGTGAACCGACAGGCTCCACCCGGCGGATGCCCACTGTGGGACAGGACGACGCCGGTACGGCCCGGCAGGCCCCGGACACCTCGGCCGACCGCCGCGAACCGGTCCCCACCCTGGAACAGGGCGACGGTTCCGCCGGCCGCTTCTGGTCCGCCCGCCGCGTCCCGGCCGCCCTGCTGGCCCTCGTCCTCCTGGGCGCGGCCGGGCTGCTCCTCTACGACATCGCCGCCGTCCGGGCCGACCACCCGGCCATGCAGTGGCGTCGCTCCCTCGCCGACGGCCTGGCCGAACGGCAGCTGGACGACGTCGCGGTGCTCGTCGGGGCGGGCGTGGCGGCGCTGATCGGCCTCTGGCTGATCCTCCTCGCCCTCACCCCGGGGCTGCGCGACCTGCTGCCGATGCGCCGCGACCGCGCCGACGTCCGGGCGGGCCTCGACCGCACCGCCGCCGCACTGGTCCTGCGGGACCGGTCCGTGGAGGTGTCCGGCGTGCAGTCCGTGCGGGTCAGGATGGGACGGCGCAGGGCGAAGGTGCGTGCGCTCTCCCACTTCCGGGAACTCGACGACGTGCGGACCGACCTGGACGCCGTGCTGGAGAAGGCCGTACGGGAGCTGGGCCTGGCGCGTCCGCCGGCCGTCTCCGTCGAGGTGCACCGACCGGCGAAGAAGGGATGAGCAGCATGCGCTCCACCGTCAACCGGGTCCTGCTGGCCCTGGCCGGGCTGGTGCTGGTCGTCGTCGGCGGAGCGGTGCTCGCCGCCGGCCTCGGCGCGTCCGTGCCCTCCTGGTGGCCCTGGGACGGCAAGACCGACGTCCTGCTGAGCACGGCCGACCGGCAGCGCTGGCGCGACGACGGCTGGTGGTGGCCGACGGTGATCGCGGCCCTCGCCGTCCTCGTGGTCCTCGCCCTGTGGTGGTTCCTCGCCCAGCTCCGCCGCGGCCGGCTCGCCGACGTCCTGGTCGACAGCGGCGACGGCGAAGGAGCCCAGCTGCGGGGCCGCGCCCTGGAGGGCGTCGTCGCCGGGGAGGCGGAGGCACTGGACGGAGTGGCCCGCGCCCAGGCGATGCTGACCGGCCGCCGGACCGCCCCCCGGGCCCGGGTCCGCCTGCTGCTGGAGCCGCACGCCGCGCCCCTGGGGACGCTGAACGCGGTCGCCGACGGGGCGCTGAGGCACGCGCGCACCTCGGCCGGCCTGGACGCGCTCCCCGCCGAGGTGCGCCTGCGGGCCGTCAAGCACCGTGCGGAGCGGGTGTCCTGACGGCCCTGGGCGTATGGACCCGCGGGGTTGTCGGCGCGGCTGATCGGGCGGGTCAGAACCCGTTCCGGGATCCGCCGTCCACCGGGACCATGATGCCCGTGAGATAGGAGGCGGCCGGGGAGAGCAGGAAGGCCGCGGTCCTCCCGAACTCCTCGGGCGTACCGTAGCGGCGCAGCGGAATCCGCGCCTCGTTCGCCGTGCGGGCCGCCTCCGCGTCGCCGGACAGGGCGTCCAGCTCACGGACCCGGTCGGTGTCGATCCGGGCCGGCAGCACGCCGACCACCCGGATGCCGCGCGGGCCCAGCTCGTCGGCCAGCGACTTGGCAAAACCGGCGAGACCGGGGCGCAGCCCGTTGGAGATGGTCAGCCCCGCGATCGGCTCATGGACCGATCCGGAGAGCACGAAGCCGATCACGCCGCCCTCGCCGAGCGCGGCGGCGGCCGTCCGGGCGAGGCGCACCGCGCCGAGGAACACCGTCTCGAACGCCGTCTGCCACTGGTCGTCCGTGTTGTCCGCGAGGAAGCCGGGGGCGGGTCCGCCGACGCTGATGAGGATGCCGTCGAGCCGCCCGAAGCGGTCCCGCGCGGTGTCCACCAGGCGCTGCGCGGCGGCCGGGTCGGCGTTGTCGGCGGCGAGCCCGACCGCGTCCGGGCCCAGCTCGGCGGCGGCCTCCACGACGGACTTCTCGTCCCGTCCGGTGATGATCAGCTTCGCGCCGTCGGCGGCCAGGGAGCGGGCCGTGGCGTTGCCGAGGCCCCGGGTCGCTCCGGTGACGATGTAGACGCGGTCCTTCAGTCCAAGATCCATGCCCCTATCCTGCCGGGTCCTCCCCGGCCAGGTCGACAGCGGAGTTCACCAGTCCGATGTGGCTGAAGGCCTGCGGGAAGTTGCCCAGCTGCCGCCCCGCCGCCACGCCGTACTCCTCGGCCAGCAGGCCCACGTCGTTGCGCAGCTCCAGCAGGTGCTCGAACAGCTCCCGGGCCTGGTCGGGCCTGCCGATCCGCTGCAACGCGTCCACCAGCCAGAACGAGCAGGCGAGGAACGCGCCCTCGTCGCCCGGCAGCCCGTCGACGGAGGAGCCCTGGGTGCTGTAGCGGCGGACCAGCCCGTCGCTGCCCAGCTCGGCGCGGACCGCGTCCACCGTGCCGATCACCCGCGGGTCGTCCGGCGGCAGGAACCCGGTCCGCACGATGAGCAGCGTCGAGGCGTCCAGCTCCCGTGACCCGTAGGACTGGGTGAAGGTGTTCCGCTCGGGGTCGTACCCCTTCTCGCAGACCTCGGCGTGCACGGCCTCGCGCATCGCCCGCCAGCGCTCCGCGTCGCCGGGCAGTTCGGGGTTCTCCTCCAGGGAGCGCACGGCCCGGTCGGCGGCGACCCAGGCCATCACCTTGGAGTGCACGAAGTGCCGCCGGGCGCCGCGGATCTCCCACAGCCCCTCGTCCGGCTCGCGCCAGGTCGACTCCAGGAAGCCGAGCAGGCTGAGCTGGAGGTTCCAGGCGTGCGGCTTGTCGTCGAGACCGGCGACGCGGGCGAGCCGGAGCGCGTCGATGACCTCGCCGTACACATCGAGCTGACGCTGCCGGACGGCCGCGTTCCCGGTGCGCACCGGCCGGGAGTTCTCGTATCCGGCGAGCCAGGGCAGCTCCGACTCGGGCAGCCGCCGCTCGCCGGCCAGCCCGTACATGATCTGGAGGTCGGCCGGGTCGCCGGCGACGGCCCGCAAAAGCCAGTCCCGCCAGGCCTCCGCCTCCTCCAGATAGCCGGCCGAGACCATCGCCCCGAGTGTCAGCGTGGCGTCCCGCAGCCAGCAGAAGCGGTAGTCCCAGTTCCGTACGCCGCCGATCTCCTCCGGCAGGGAGGTGGTCGGGGCTGCCACGATGCCGCCCGTCGGGCCGTACGTCAGCGCCTTCAGGGTGATCAGGGAGCGCAGCACGGCATCGCGGTAGGGGCCTTCGTAGGTGCAGTGGTCGGTCCACTTCGCCCAGTCGTGCAGGGTGTGCTTCAGCGCCTTGTGCGGGTCGATCAGCTTCGGACGCGGTGAGTGCGAGGGGTGCCAGGTCAGGACGAACGCCACGCTCTCGCCCTCGGCGACGGTGAACGAGGAGCAGGTGCTGAACTGCTGGCCCCACGTCTTGACCGGCGGTTCGCTGCGCAGCCAGACGGAGTCGGGGCCCGCGACGGCGACCCGGTGGCCGTGGGACTTGCGCACCCAGGGCACCACGGACCCGAAGTCGAAGCGCAGCCGCAGCACCGAACTCATGTCGACGGTGCCGCTGACGCCCTCGACGATCCGCATCAGGTCCGGCGCCTTGTCGCGCTGCGGCATGAAGTCGATGACCTTCACCGTGCCGGTCCGCGTCTCCCAGTACGTCTCCAGGACCAGGGAGTCCTTCACGTACGCGCGCCGGGTGCAGGTGTCCGAGGGGCCCGCCCCCTTGGGCGCGACGCGCCAGTGGCCGTTCTCCTCGGTGCCCAGCAGGGCGGCGAAGCAGGCGCCGGAGTCGAAGCGGGGCAGGCAGAGCCAGTCGACGGAACCGTTCCTGCCGACGAGCGCGGCGGTCTGGAGATCGCCGATCAGGGCGTAGTCCTCGATGCGTGGGGTCACGCCAGGCGTTTTCCCGAACCGGGCCCTTGTCAACCAGCCCCTGTGGCCCGATGGGTGTGGAGCGTGTCTCAGGCGCTCGCCGGTTCGGGCTGCTCGGGGGCGTCGGCCGTCGTGTTCCCGGCCGCGGCGGCCTGGTCGCGGTCGCGCTTCTCGCGGCGTACGAGAATGATCCAGCCGACCGGGACGGCGGCGACGAACAGCCACCACTGCACGGCGTAGGCCATGTGCGGGCCGATCGAGCTGTCGTCGGGGGAGGCGATCTGCTCGGGCAGGTCACCCGCCGGACGGGGCTCGGTCTGTTCGATGTATCCGCCGAGGACCGTGCGGGAGAGCAGCTGGGACTGCTGGTCGCTGTTGATCAGCATCACCTGCCGGTCCGGCAGCCCCGCCAGGTCCTTGATGCCGCTGCTGCCGGTCGTCTCGTCCGCCTTGAGGCGGCCGGCGACGGTCACTTCGCCGCGGGGCGCGGGCGGCACGTCGGGGAAGGCGGTCTGGTTCGGCGCGGCCGGCACCCAGCCGCGGTTGACCAGGACGGTGCCGCCGCCCTTGAGGTCCAGCGGGGTCAGGACGTGGACGCCGATGCGGTCGTCGTCCGAGGTCCGGCGGCGGACGACCACCTCGTGCTCGGTGTCGAACGTGCCCGTCGCGGTGACCGCCCGCCAGTAGTCCGAGCGCGGGACCGTGTGTCCCGGAGAGGTGAGCTCGGAGACCGGGACCGGCCGCGCTTCGAGGTTGCGCGAGATCAGCCCGTTCTGCTCGACCCGGTGCTCGTGCTTGTGGAACTGCCAGAAACCCAGCTCGATCATCGTCGGGATCAGCGCGAGGCCGAGCAGGGTGAGGATCACCCACTGCCGGGTCAACAGGAAGCGGTACACCCCATGACCGTACAACCGGGGCCATGGGGTGCGGCACTCAGGGGTGCCACCGGAGCGGCCCGGCGGCGGGGCGTTCCCTCACACTTTGTCCACGATGCCCGCCCTCCCCTCGGCGCGGGCGCAGTGGGCGCCGCAGTACCAGTGCCCGTCGGCCTCGACGCCCTGCCCGATCACCTGGACCCGGCAGTGCTCGCAGATCGGCGCCATGCGGTGGATGGCGCAGGAGAAGCAGTCGAAGACGTGCACCGCGCCCTGCGCGTGCACCTCGAAGGACATGCCGTAGTCGTTTCCGCAAACCTCACAACGTGCCATGCGCCACAGGGTGGGACGCCCGGCGGTCCCGGGCGAGCGGCTGCCGGGCGAGTCGCGGGCGGTTCACTCCGATGACGGGGTCGCTTCCGGTGGCGGCGGGGGCGCCTGCTGCGGCAGGACGGCCCCGCCGGCGGGGGCCACATCGCGCAGCAGATGGGTGAAGGCGCTCTCCTCCAGGATCGGCGTGCCGAAGGACTTCGCCTTCTGTGTCTTGGAGGTGGCCGCGTCCGGATCGTTGGTCACCAGCAGACTGGTCAACCGCGACACGCTGGTCGCCACATGGAGCCCGGCCTCGATCGCCCGGTCCTCCAGCAGCTCCCGGTCGATCGAGGTGTCCCCGGAGAAGGCCACCCGCATCCCCTGCTGGAGCGGCTTCTCCTTCTCGTACCGCCCCGGATTGGGATACGGGCAGGCCGGCCGCTTCCGCGAGGGCCGCCAGCTGTTCGGCTGCCGCGAGGGCTGGTACCCGACGCGCGGGGTGACGGGGGAGTCGGACCACTCCGTCAGCGGCCGGCACTCCAGCAACGGCAGCCGCACCCCGCCCCGGGCCGCCGCGTGCAGGCTCGGCCGGAACGCCTCGGCCAGCACCCGGGCGTCGTCCAGCGCGTGGTGGGCCCGCTGCTGGACGACGCCGAAGTGCGCGGCGAGGGAGGCCAGCTTGTGGTTGGGCAGCGGCAGCCGCAGCTCCTTGGCGAGCGCGATGGTGCACAGCCGCTGCTCGACCGGGGCGACGACCGAGGCCCGGGCGTACTCCCGGGCGATCATCGACCAGTCGAACGCCGCGTTGTGCGCCACGAGCACCCGGTCCGCGAGCCGCGCGGACAACTCCTCGGCCACCTCGGGAAAGAGCGGAGCCCCTTCGAGCACGTCGCTCGTCAGCCCATGGATCCAGACGGGCCCGGGGTCGCGCTCCGGGTTGACCAGCGTGTACCAGTGGTCCTCGACGTTGCCCAGGGCGTCCAGCCGGTAGACGGCGGCGGAGATTATCCGGTCGTCGCGGGCGAGGCCGGTGGTCTCCACGTCGACGACCGCGTACCCCTGGGGGTAGGCGGTCGGCCACGGTGCGGCTGTCTGGCGGTCGTCGGGCATGGTCACAGAGAATACGGGCCGCGACCGACAGTCCCCTATTCGGCCGGGTAGGGCCGTGCCCGGTGGGGCGCCGGGTCCCCGCAACTCCCGCCCCTGCCCGCCGCCTTCGGGTCAGCCGAGCGCGGCGACCAGATCGCCCGCGGTCACCCGGTCGAGACCGCAGCCGTCCACCGGCCCCGGCAGCAGCCGGTAGACCGTGCCGCTCACCCTCTCCGGGGCCGCGTCCCCGCTCACCAGGGCGAGCAGCACCCGCTTCCCGGCCGCCGTCCGTTCCGTGGCGGCGACCGCGCCCCCGTCCTCCGCGGAGTGCGGCTCCTTTTCGTCCGGGGTGCGGAGCACGCGTATCCGGTCGGCGAAGGCCGCCGTGTCCTCCCCGGCCGCCCGGCGGTAGCGCAGGAGGGCGTCCCCGCGGGAGACCGCCACCTCGTCGGTCCGGGCCGCCGCGTGCCACACCGCCAGATCCCACAACGTCGTACGCCCCGACGAGAAGTACTGGTACAGGTCCCTGCCCGCCCGGCCCAGTTCGTCGACGTGCCGGGCCACGCTGTGGTGGCCGTGGGACGGCGGCAGATGCAGATCGGTCCACAGGAAGGTGCGCCGCGCCACGTCCACCACCATCGGGACATGGACCCGCGAGTGACCGATCAGGTCGTAGCGCTGACGGACGGTGCGGGCGTCGAAGTGCGCCCCGCGCCCCTCCACCGACGGCAGCGCCATGAACCCGGCGAACGCGTCGGGCAGCAGCTCGAACGGCACGTTGTTGTAGCTGAACACCACCGGCATCGCGAACCGCACCCCGGCCGCGGTGAGCCCGCGCAGGTCGAGGTCCGCGTATTCGCTGGCGCCCCTCGGCGCGGGCGCGGACGTCAGGTCGCCGGAGTGCACGGCCAGCCGGTCCCCGTGGACCAGGTTGGTGTAGTCGCAGAGCCCGGTGTACTTCCAGTCGGCGTCGAAGAACGCCACCGACAGGTCGAGGTCGACGGTCGTCGCGGGCGGCTGCGTCCAGTGCAGGAACATCCGCAGCACTTCGCCCTCGGGCAGGTGCTGGGTACTGCCCCGGGGAACCGCCACCAGCGCCTTGGCCGCCGCGCTCTCGGAGGCCGGTACGGCGAGCGCGGCCAGCCCCTCGTCGAGCACCGCCAGATCGAAGCGGGAGGCGGCGGAGAGCCGCCGCAGCACTTCGCGCTCCAGCAGCGCGCAGACCCGTGCGACGGTCGCGGCCGGCAGCGGGGGACGGGTGTCGTCCAGGGTGAACGAGTGCGTCACCCGGCCCCGGGGGAAGAAGACCCGCCGGGCGCCGGGGACGTCACGGATCCTCAGCCGGCCCAGCGCCGCCAGCAGCGGACCGGGGCCGGCCCCGGCGAGTCCGCTCTCCAGCGCCTCGACCAGCGCGTGCGGCGGCTCCCCGTCCCCCGCCGCCCGCAGCACGTGGTCCAGTCGGCGCAGGAGGGTGCCCGGTCGCCGGGCGAGCAGCGCGATCGCGGTGTCGGTGTCGCCCGCGGCGAAGGCCTGCTCGACCCGCCCGGTCCAGGTGTCGGCCTTGAACAGCGCGCCGTCCGCACGGACCGCCCGCGGGTGTTCGGCTGCGGTACGCGCCAGGGTCGCCGCGAGCGGCTTCGTCACCGTGGACAGATGGGTGGCCCGCAGCACCGCGAAGGCGAGGGCGGCCCGGGGGTGGCGCGCGTGCTGCTCGTTGGGGTGCAGCGTCTCACCGGCCCGCTTCCACCGCTCCGGGTGCCGCAGCAGGTCCTCGACGAGTGAGGTGGGGGACAACCCGTCGAGTACGGCGAGGAGTTCGCGCCGGAGCCCGCGCGGCAGGGAACGGTTGCGAGGTGTGTCCAGCAGGTCCGCCCCGCCGCCCGACCAGACGGCGAGCAGCCGCAGCACGTCCGTGGCGGTGGTCAGCCGCTCGGGCAGCACCTCCCGCACCGCGTCCCGGGTCCGCCGGTCCCGCAGCAGCGTGCCGAGGACCAGCGCCTTCGTCTCCCGTACGGGAATCTCCTCGGGCAGCCAGCCGAGCCCCGCCGGAGTGTGGTCGAGCAGGCTCGCGACGTCCTCCCGGTCCTCCGGGGAGAGCGGGGTGCGCCGCGCCAGCAGCCGGCCGAGCGCCCGGACCGCGTCGGCCGCCGCGTCGGTGCCCAGGACCAGCGGCTGCACGGGGCCGGCCGCCGTCTCCACCGGCCGCCCGGGCGGCGAGGGCTTCAGGAAGGGGTCGTCGTCGGCGGTGCGGCGATGGCAGATCGGGCAGCCTGAGTAGTCGGCTCCGTCCCAGCACTCGCGGCACACGAGGTGGGCGCACGGAGCGACCGGTCGCACGCTGCCGACGGTGGAGCAGAGCACGCACGGCTGGTGCGGCCACTGGAACAGCAGGGTGAACACCCGGTCCACGTACAGCTGGAGCGTGTCGTCCGGCACGGAGGCCGGGAAGCTGCGGAAGAGCGGCATATGGGTGCGGTCCGCGCCCAGCTCCGCGTCGATGTGGCGCACCAACTGCTTTCCCGCGTCCGCCAGCCCGGTCGGCCCCAGCGAGGCGAGGGCGGTGTGCAGGGCCGGAGTCAGTGCGAACCCGCGGTCCAGGAGCTCGGCCTCCAGGGCCACCAGCCCGGTCGTCGGCGGAGGATCACCGGGCCGGCGCCCGGCCTCCCCGACGTACACCGTCCGAAGACGGCGGAGCAGCACGGACGACAGTGACGGCGACACGGACAAACAGGCCCCAGGGGAGGAGAGGGAGGAGGAAGGGGCGGGGGCGGAGAGTGGGTGCGCTACGGGTGTCGTAGAGGTGGAGAAGGAAGCACAACGCGGAGCCGCCCCCGCGCAGGAGGGAGCTTACGGAGGCGGGTAGAGGCGCGCCACGTGTTTAACGGCCCGTGGTTCCTTGGCAGAAGGTGCCAAAGACTGCTGACGGCAGGTCGCGCATACTTGTGGGTAACAACGTCTAGCCCTCGCCGACCCACGGCCCTACGGTGCTCGCATGGAGCCGAACCTGCCCGATGTCGTGCTGTGGTCAATACCGGCCTTCGTGCTGCTCACCGTGATCGAGATGGTCAGCTACCGCCTCCACCCGGACGAGGACGCCGCCGGGTACGAGACCAGGGACGCGGCCACCAGCCTCACCATGGGGCTCGGCAGCCTGGGCTTCGACCTGCTGTGGAAGATCCCCATCCTGGCGATCTACATGGGGGTCTACGAGCTGACACCGCTGCGGGTGCCCGTGGTGTGGTGGACCGTCCTGCTGATGCTCCTCGCCCAGGACTTCTTCTACTACTGGTCCCACCGCGGCCACCACGTGATCCGGATCCTGTGGGCCTGCCACGTGGTCCACCACTCCAGCGAGAAGTTCAACCTGACCACCGCGCTGCGCCAGCCCTGGACCTCCGCCACCGTCTGGCCCTTCTACCTGCCGCTGATCGCCTGCGGCGTGCACCCGGCGGCGCTCGCGTTCTGCCAGTCGGCCAACCTCGTCTACCAGTTCTGGGTGCACACCGAGCGCGTCGGCAAGCTCCCGCGCCCCTTCGAGTACGTCCTCAACACGCCCTCCCACCACCGCGTCCACCACGCCTCGCAGGGCGGGTACCTGGACCGCAACTACGGCGGGATCCTCATCATCTGGGACCGGATGTTCGGGTCCTTCGCGGCGGAGGTCGAGCGGCCCGTCTACGGGCTCACCAAGAACATCACCACCTACAACCCGCTGCGGGTCGCCACCCACGAGTACGCCGCCATCGCCCGGGACGTCCGGGCCGCCGGCACCTGGGGCGAGCGGGCCGGCCGGGTGTTCCGCGGGCCCGGCTGGCAGCCGGCGCCGAAGGCGGGGGCAGGGGCGGGAGCGGGGGTGGAGGCTCCGGCAGCCGCCTCCGTACCCGCCCGGGCCACCGCCTCCGCGTCCTCCGCCGCCCCGGCCCCGGAGCGCACCCCGTGACCGCCACCGCGTCCCGCACCGGCCGCATCGGGCACGGCGGTCGCGCCGAGCGCTTCGCCCGCCCCGTGCTCCTCGCCTTCCTCCTCGCCGCCGCGGTCGACCTGGCCGGGCTGATCGCCGGGGCCGAGACCGTCCACCTGGTCGCCAAGCCGCTGCTGATGCCGCTGCTCGCCGGGTACGCGGCGCTGAGCGGCGGGCCCCGACTGCTCGTCGCGGCCCTGCTGTTCGGATGGGGCGGCGATGTCTTCCTGCTCGCCGACAACGACCTGGCCTTCCTCGTCGGCATGGGCTCCTTCGCCGTCGGCCACGTCTGCTACCTGACGCTGTTCGGCCGCGACCAGGCCCGCGCGCCACTGGCCACGGGCGCCGGATACGCCCTCGTCCTCGTCGTCTTCCTCGTGCTGATCTGGCCGGACCTCCCGGCGGACCTGCGTATCCCGCTGACCGGCTACAGCCTGCTGCTCACGGCGGTGGCCTGGCGGGCCGGCGTGCTCGGCCGGTACGCGGCGGCCGGCGGGGCGCTGTTCCTGGTCTCCGACGCCCTCATCGCCACCGGCATCGCCGACTGGCCCCAGGCCCCCGCCCCCGACTTCTGGGTGATGCTCACCTACATCGCCGCCCAGGCCCTGCTGACCCTCGGAGTGCTCACGGCGGCCCCGGGCCGGAGAACCGGACGAACCGGCGCGTACGGTGAGGGGAGTACCAGCGGCTAGACCGGCAAGGACCCCCAACGTATGCGCGCCACCGTCATCCACGCCCCCCACGACATCCGGGTGGAGGAGGTGCCGGACCCGGGGATCCAGCACCCCACCGACGTGGTGCTCAGGGTGGTGCGGGCCTGTATCTGCGGCAGCGACCTGTGGGCCTACCGGGGCGAGTCGGCCCGGCGGCCCGGCCAGCGCATCGGCCACGAGTTCCTCGGCGTCGTCGAGGAGGTCGGCCCCGGGGTGAACGGCTTCGCCGTCGGTGATCTGGCCGTCGCCCCGTTCGTCTGGTCCGACGGAACCTGCGGCTACTGCGCCGAGGGCCTCACCACCTCCTGCGCCGAGGGCGGCTTTTGGGGCTCGGTCGGCCCGGACGGCGCGCAGTCGGACGGCGGCCAGGGCGAGGCGGTCCGCGTCCCCCACGCCGACGGCACCCTGGTCAAGCTCCCGGCCGCCGCGGCCTCCGACGACCGCCTGCTCACCGCCCTGCTGGCGCTCTCCGACGTCCTGGGCACCGGCCACCACGCCGCCGTCGGCGCGGGCGTCGGGCCGGGCGGCACCGTCGCGGTCGTCGGTGACGGAGCGGTCGGGCTGTGCGGGGTGCTCGCCGCCAAGCGGCTCGGCGCCGAGCGCGTCATCGCGCTCGGCCGCCACACCGCGCGCACCGACATCGCCCGGCGCTTCGGTGCGACCGACGTGGTCGCCGAACGCGGCGAGGCGGCCCTCGCCGCCGTCCGCGAACTGACCCGGGGCGAGGGCGCGCACAGCGTCATCGAGGCCGTCGGCACCGAGCAGTCGATGCGCACCGCCCTCGGCATCGTCCGCGACGGCGGCTCCATCGGTTACGTGGGTGTTCCGCACGGCAGCGCCACGGGCGTGGACCTGGGGGTGATGTTCGGCCGGAACATCGCCCTGCGCGGCGGCGTCGCCCCGGTACGCCGGTACATACCGGAGCTGCTCCCCGACGTACTGGACGGCACGATCGACCCGTCGCCCGTCTTCGACCGGTCCATCGGCCTGGACGACGTACCCGTCGGCTACAAGGAGATGGACGAGCGGACCGCGCTGAAGGTGCTCATCACGCCGTAGCGCCCCGACACGGGCGGGGGCCCGGGGAGGACGTCCTCCCCGGGCCCCCGGTTCCCGCGCGGTCAGGTGCCTACCAGCGCACCGCGTCCAGCGCGTCGACCACTCCGGCCCCGTAGAAGCCGTTGTCGTTCTTGCCGCCCTCGCAGACCGCGTCGATGACACCGTCACCGTTGATGTCGTACGGCTCACCGCACGCCTTCGCGTCCGCCTGGAGCGTCAGCAGCGCCTTCACCGCGGCCGGCGAGGCGTAGGGGTGACGGGACTTGATCAGCGCCACGACGCCCGCGACGTGCGGGGACGCCATCGACGTACCGGCCTTGTAGCCGAACCTGCCGCCCGGCAGCGTCGACAGGATCAGCCCGTTGACGGCCGGCGGCTCGGGGGTCTGGTAGACCGTCGAGTCACCGCCCGGGGCCGCCACGTCGATGATGCCCTTGCCGTAGTTCGAGTAGGAGGACTTGAGGCCCTTCGCACCCGTCGCCGAGACCGTCACGACGCCCGGCAGCATGGTCGGGATGTCCGGGCAGGCGCTCGGGTCGATCGTCCGCGTGACCGGTTCGGTGTCGTTCGGGCTGGTCGTGTCCTCGATCGCGTCGAGGGCCAGGTCGTGGCGGGAGTTGCCCGCCGCCGCGACGTTGACCGTGCCCCTGCGCTCCGCGTACTTCACGGCGCGGGTGAGCGCGTCGACCAGGGCGCCCTGGTCGGCGTCGTTCTTGCAGGTGAACAGCCACGGGTCGGTGTAGTAGCTGTTGTTGGTCACCTCGACACCGCGCTCGGCGGCCCAGATGAACCCGCAGACGACGGCCTCGGTGTAGAAGAACCCGCTGGGGTTCGACACCTTGATGCCCGACACCTTCACGCCGGGGGCGACGCCGGTGACGCCGCTGCCGTTCTTCGCCGCGGCGATGGTGCCCGCCACGTGCGTGCCGTGGTCGCTCTCGCCCGCCGCCGGACGCCAGGAGCCGGCGGTGGTGTCCGGAGCGCCCGACACGCAGTTCGCCGAGGCGCCGCTGTCGAAGTTCGGGGCCAGGTCCGGGTGGGTGTCGTCGACGCCCGTGTCGATGACGGCGACCGTCACCTTCTTCGAGCCGAGCGACTTCTGGTGCGCCTTGTCCGCCTTGATCGCGGGCAGCGACCACTGGAGGGGTTCCAGCGGGTCCTCGCCGGCCTTCGCGTCCGCGGCGGCGGCCGCCGCCTGCTCGGCGGTGAGCGGCTGCGCTATCGCGCCGACGTCCTTGGTGGCCTGCGGCACGATCGGGTTCGTCCGGGTGGCGCCCGCCGACTCCACGCCCCGAACCCGACGAATCGTTTCGCCGAAGGCCGGGTTCTGCGAGTGGACGACGATGACGCCGATCTGCTCGTAGGTGATGACGACGGTGCCGCCGGCCTTGGCGATCGCCTTCTCGACGTTCTTGACGGTGCCGTGTCCGCCCCGGGTGTTGACCACGTAGGACAGCTTCGGTCCGTCGGTCCGCACACGCGCGGCCGCCTGCTCCCCGGTGGGCGCCGCCGTGGCCGTCGCCGTCGGCAGGAAGCCGAGCGAGGCCGTCAGCGCGAGTCCGACGGGCAACGCGAGTGCGCGGGTCCGTCTCGATGCCAGATGAGCCATGGGGTCTCCACATCATCCGTGCCGAACGACCGGACACCTGGCGTGTTCGGTCGCGTACATGACGAGTGAAGCTATCGCTGATCATCCCGGCGCATCAACGCTTACGGGCAAGTGAGTTCGAAGAGTGACCTGCGCGGCTGAAGGCGAACGGGTGACTTCCGGGCAACCGGGCGCACCACCGCGCCTCCGGGAAGGCGAAAGACGCGGTGAACCGCTTCGTCGCGCCCTCCGTGCCGTTGTCCAGGAGGCACATCACCGTCCCCGTCGGTAACGAGGCTTCCCTTGACACCCAACGTCCCCCAGATCACCGCACCCGCGTCGCGAGGAGATTCCGTGGCTACCGATGCACCGCCGCCCGAGGGCACATCGCCCGCCGGCCCCGCCCAGCCCACCACCGAGGCGTTCGTCGCGATGCAGGCGAGCCCGGACTTCGCCGACCTGCGCCGCGCCCACCGCTCCTTCGCCTTCCCCCTGACCATCGCCTTCGTGACCTGGTATCTGCTCTACGTCCTGCTCTGCAACTACGCGGGCGGATTCATGGCCACCGAGGTCGTCGGCAACATCAACATGGCGCTCGTCCTCGGACTCGCCCAGTTCGCCACCACCTTCCTCATCGCCTGGCTCTACTCCCGGCACGCCGCCACCAAGCTCGACCCCAAGGCCGAAGCGATCAAGTCCCGTATGGAGGCCGACGTATGAGCGCCGCCCACGCCCTCTACCCCACCGTCCAGCTCGCCGCCACCGAGGGGGCGAGCGAGCACCGGCCGCTGATCATCACGCTGTTCGCCGCCTTCGTCGTGGCCACCCTCTTCATCACCGTGTGGGCGGGGCGCCAGACCAGGAGCGCCTCCGACTTCTACGCCGGCGGCCGCCAGTTCACCGGATTCCAGAACGGACTCGCGGTCTCCGGCGACTACATGTCCGCCGCGTCCTTCCTCGGCATCGCCGGAGCCATCGCCCTCTTCGGGTACGACGGCTTCCTCTACTCCATCGGCTTCCTCGTCGCCTGGCTCGTCGCCCTGCTCCTGGTCGCCGAACCGCTGCGCAACTCCGGCCGTTACACCATGGGCGACGTCCTCGCCTACCGGATGCGCCAGCGCCCCGTCCGCACCGCCGCCGGAACGTCCACGATCGTCGTCTCGATCTTCTACCTGCTGGCGCAGATGGCCGGCGCGGGCGTCCTCGTCTCGCTGCTCCTCGGCATCACCAGCGACGCCGGGAAGATCCTCATCGTCGCCCTGGTCGGCGTGCTCATGATCCTCTACGTCACCATCGGCGGCATGAAGGGCACCACCTGGGTGCAGATGGTCAAGGCCGTGCTGCTCATCGCGGGCACCCTGCTCATCACCTTCCTGATCCTGCTGAAGTTCAACTTCAACATCTCCGACCTGCTCGGCACCGCCGCCAGCAACAGCGGCAAGGGCGCCGCCTTCCTGGAGCCCGGTCTGAAGTACGGCGTCGACAACATCTCGAAGCTGGACTTCATCTCGCTCGGCATCGCCCTGGTCCTCGGCACCGCGGGGCTGCCGCACATCCTGATCCGCTTCTACACCGTGCCCACCGCCAAGGCCGCCCGTAAGTCCGTGAACTGGGCGATCGGCATCATCGGCGCCTTCTACCTGATGACGATCGTGCTCGGCTTCGGCGCGGCGGCGATCCTCAAGCCCGCCGACATCATCGCCTCCAACAAGGCGGGCAACACCGCGGCGCCGCTCGCCGCACTGGAGATCGGCGGCGGCTCCGGATCCACCGGCGGCGCCATCCTCCTCGCGGTGATCTCCGCCGTCGCCTTCGCCACCATCCTCGCCGTCGTCGCCGGACTCACCCTCGCCTCCTCCTCGTCCTTCGCGCACGACATCTACGCCAACGTCATCCGCAGGGGGAAGGCCACCGAGAAGGAAGAGGTCCGCGCCGCACGCTGGGCCACCGTCGCGATCGGCATCGTCTCCATCGGCCTCGGCGCACTCGCCCGCGACCTGAACGTCGCCGGGCTCGTCGCCCTGGCCTTCGCGGTCGCCGCCTCCGCCAACCTGCCGACGATCCTCTACAGCCTGTTCTGGAAGCGCTTCACCACCCAGGGGGCCCTCTGGTCCATCTACGGAGGCCTCGCCTCCTCCGTCCTGCTGGTGCTGTTCTCGCCGGTCGTCTCCTCCAAGCCGAGCTCGATGTTCCCGGACGTGGACTTCGCCTGGTTCCCGCTGGAGAACCCCGGCCTGATCTCGATCCCGCTCGGCTTCCTGCTCGGCTGGGTCGGCTCGCTGATCTCCAAGGAGAAGGCCGACTCCGACAAGTACGCCGAGCTGGAGGTCAAGTCCCTCACCGGCGTCGGAGCCCACTGAGCGCACCGGACCGGGCGGGCCCGTTCGGCCCATCGCCCACCACTCGCGGCCGGGCCGCGTCGTAGAGTCCTACGACGCGGCCCGGCCGCACCTCGTGGCAAACGCGCCACTCCGATGTCACACGACTCACGTAGGCTCGGAAGGACAAGAGGCCACAGGAGCGACCGCACCACCGCGGACACCACCGGGGGAGGGACCCACCGTGCTCATCGACACCTATGACCGGGTCGCCACCGACCTGCGCGTGTCACTCACCGACAAGTGCAACCTGCGCTGCACCTACTGCATGCCCGAAGAGGGCCTTCAGTGGCTCGGCAAGAGCGAGCTGCTCTCCGACGACGAGATCGTGCGCCTGATCCGTATCGCCGTCACCCGGCTCGGCATCACCGAGGTCCGCTTCACCGGCGGCGAGCCCCTGCTGCGCCCCGGCCTCGTCTCCATCGTCGAGCAGTGCGCCGCGCTCACGCCCCGCCCCCGCATGTCGCTCACGACCAACGGCATCGGGCTCAAGCGCACCGCCACCGCCCTCAAGGCCGCGGGGCTCGACCGGGTCAACGTCTCGCTGGACACCCTGCGCCCCGACGTCTTCAAGACCCTCACCCGCCGTGACCGCCACCGGGACGTGCTGGACGGCCTGGAGGCCGCCCGCGAGGCCGGGCTCACCCCGGTGAAGGTCAACTCCGTCCTGATGCCGGGACTCAACGAGGACGAGGCCCCCGAGCTGCTCGCCTGGGCCGTCGCCCACGACTACGAGCTCCGCTTCATCGAGCAGATGCCGCTCGACGCCCAGCACGGCTGGAAGCGCGACGGCATGATCACCGCGGGAGACATCCTCGCCTCGCTGCGCACCCGCTTCACCCTCACCGCGGAGAGCGACGAGTCCCGCGGCTCCGCCCCCGCCGAGCGCTGGACCGTCGACGGCGGGCCGCACCGCGTCGGCGTGATCGCCTCCGTCACCCGCCCGTTCTGCCGCGCCTGCGACCGCACCCGGCTCACCGCCGACGGCCAGGTCCGCACCTGCCTCTTCGCCCGCGAGGAGACGGACCTGCGCGGAGCGCTGCGCGGGGACGCGCCGGACGAGGAGATCGCCGAGCTCTGGAGGACGGCCATGTGGGGCAAGAAGGCGGGCTCCGGACTGGACGACCCGTCCTTCCTGCAGCCCGACCGCCCGATGTCGGCGATCGGCGGCTAGGCCCTGTCGTCGGGCGGGTTCCGTCCCTTCCCGTCGCCGCCCGCGGTGCGTCGCACGGCGGACGGGACCGGTCGGACCGGACCGGACCGGGGGATCAGGGCCCGGGAATCAGGCCCCGGTCTCCTTCCCGTCCCCGGCTTCCCAGTCCTCCAGCGCCACGACGTCCTTGAGGAAACCCCGTACACCGAGGAACGAGGACAGGTGCTCGCGGTGCTCGTCGCAGGCCAGCCAGGTCTTGCGCCGCTCGGGCGTGTGCAGCTTGGGGTTGTTCCAGGCGAGCACCCACACGGCGGCGGCCCGGCAGCCCTTGGCGGAGCAGAGCGGAGCGCCGGTGGGACTCTCGGCGGACGTCTCGGGAAAAATCACGTGGCCCAGCCTAAGTCAGGTGCTCCACGAGCCGAGGCGGGTGCTCCACGGGCCATCTGACGCATACCCGGCCGGAGAAAGGGCGACGCCGAGCAGCCACGGGGGGAGCTGCCCGGCGTCGGTCCGTCGCTCCGACGGGGGATGCGGAGCGCTTGGGAAGTATGTCACGGGGACCGGGGTGCGGTGCACCGGAACGTCATGATTGATCTGAGCTTTTATTGAGCTTTGAGAGACGTGCGAGCTCAGGTGTGCTCGTGCGGCGGCCGGGCCCCGCCGGACGCCCCTTCGGCGTCCCCCGACTCCGCGGGACCGGGCGCCGGGGCGGCCTCCAGAGCCGGTTGCAGCGGCATCTGCACGAACGTCGTCGGCAGCGAAGTCACGTTCTCCCGCCCGGCGTTGGCGATGACCACCGCCACGTACGGCAGCAGCACCCCCAGCACGAGCGCCACGATCGCCACATGCCGCTCCACATTCCACAGCACCGCGGCCAGCACCACCGACACCGTGCGCACCGACATCGAGATCACATAGCGTCGCTGTCGGCCGCGGACGTCGTCCGTCAGCCCCTGACGGGCGCCCGTGATCCGGATGACCTCCGTACCCGCGCTCTTCCGCAGCATGCTCCACCACCAGATCTCGTCGCCGGCCGCTCCCGGACCGGGCCGCATCCACGGTACGCCCGGCACCGGCCGGGCAGGCGACCGGGGCACGCCGTACGAAGGGCGCGGCCCCGGGGCGGGGCCGGACCGGGGCTCCACGGACGGCCCAACCGGGCATGCGCCACCCGGACGGCGGGCCGAGACTGGGCGGACGCGCACTCCGCGCCGCACGAGGAGGCGAAATGAGCTGGTTGTGGGCAATCATCGTGGGACTGGTGCTGGGTGTCATCGCCAGAGCGATCCTGCCGGGCAAACAGGACATCCCGCTCTGGCTGACGGCCGTGTTCGGCATCCTCGGCAGCATCCTCGGCAACGCCGTGGCCGGCTGGATCGGCGTGGAGGACACCAAGGGCATCGACTGGATCCGTCACCTGCTGCAACTGGCGGGCGCCGTGGCGGTCGTCGCCGTCGGCGACATGGTCTGGCAGTCCCTCCGCGGCAACCGTAGACAGCGGACCTGACCCGCCGGGGTCACACGGCGCCGCGGCCGGACACGCGTTCCTCGCGTGTCCGGCCGCGGCACGGTGACGCGGGGGAGGGTCAGCCGACCGGGCCGACCTCCACCGCCGCCAGGTTCTTCTTGCCCCGGCGCAGGACCAGCCAGCGCCCGTGCAGCAACTCCCCGGCGTCCGGTGCGACTTCGCCGTCGACGACCTTCACGTTGTTCACGTAGGCGCCGCCCTCCTTGACCGTGCGTCGGGCCCCCGACTTGCTGGGCGCCAGACCGACCTCCACCAACAGGTCCACCAGCGGACCCAGCTCGGCGACGGTCGCGTGCGGCACCTCGGACAGGGCGGCGCTCAGCGTCGCCTCGTCCAGCTCGGCCAGATCGCCCTGGCCGAACAGCGCCTTCGACGCCGCGATGACGGCCGCGCACTGCTCGCCGCCGTGCACCAGCGTGGTCAGTTCCTCGGCCAGGGCCCGCTGCGCGTTGCGCGCCTGCGGCCGCTCCTCGGTGAGCTTCTCCAGCTCCGCCAGCTCCTCACGGCTCTTGAAGCTGAGGATGCGCAGGTAGCGGGAGACGTCCCGGTCGTCCACGTTCAGCCAGAACTGGTAGAACGCGTACGGCGTCGTCATCTCCGGGTCGAGCCAGACGGCGCCGCTCTCGGACTTGCCGAACTTCGTCCCGTCCGCCTTCGTCATCAGCGGCGTCGCCAGCGCGTGCACGAC
The DNA here is from genome assembly GCF_900460065.1 of Streptomyces griseus. Taxonomy (GTDB): domain Bacteria; phylum Actinomycetota; class Actinomycetes; order Streptomycetales; family Streptomycetaceae; genus Streptomyces; species Streptomyces griseus. The sequence continues at coordinate 179,285 of NZ_UAVD01000023.1, forward strand.
CGCGCCCGGCTCCAGCCGGTGGATCAGGTCGATGCCCGCGGTGAGGTTGCCCCACTGGTCGCTGCCGCCCTGCTGGAGGGTGCAGCCGTGCCGGCGGTACAGCTCCAGGAAGTCCATGCCCTGGAGCAGCTGGTAGCTGAACTCGGTGTAGCTGATGCCCTCCTGCGACTCCAGCCGCCGGGCCACCGAGTCCTTGGTGAGCATCTTGTTGACCCGGAAGTGCTTGCCGATGTCCCGCAGGAACTCGATCGCGGACATGCCCGCGGTCCAGTCCAGGTTGTTGACCATCGTCGCCGCGTTCGGGCCCTCGAAGGTGAGGAAGGGCTCGATCTGCCCCCGCAGCCGCTGCACCCAGGCGGCGATGGTCTCCGGGTCGTTCAGCGTCCGCTCGGCGGTGGGCCGCGGGTCACCGATCTGACCCGTGGCCCCGCCGACCAGGGCGAGCGGCTTCAGGCCCGCCTGCTGGAGCCGCCGCATGGTGAGCACCTGCACGAGGTGCCCCACGTGCAGGCTGGCGGCGGTCGGGTCGAAGCCGCAATAGAAGGTGACGGGACCGTCCGCGAGAGCCTTGCGCAGTGCGTCCTCGTCAGTGGACTGGGCGAACAGCCCGCGCCACTTCAGCTCGTCGACGATGTCCGTCACGGTTCCGGTGCTCCTTACGAAAGCAGAGATGTAGAGGTCAGTCTAGGCGGGTCACACCCCCGGGCTGACCGAGCTCATGTTGAAGTCCGGGATGCGCAGCGGGGGCATCGCGGCCCGGGTGAACCAGTCGCCCCACTCGCGCGGCAGCGTCCTCTCCGTACGCCCCGCCTCCGAGGCCCGGGACAGCAGGTCCACCGGCGACTCGTTGAAGCGGAAGTTGTTCACCCCGCCGACCACCTCGCCGTCCTCGACCAGATAGACGCCGTCCCGGGTCAGCCCCGTCAGCAGCAGCGTCGCCGGATCCACCTCGCGGATGTACCAGAGGCAGGTCAGCAGCAGCGCCCGCCCGGTCGTCGCGGCGACCATCTCCTCCAGCGACCGCTCGCCGCCGCCCTCCAGCAGCAGGTTGTCGATGGCCGGGGCGACCGGCAGCCCGGTCAGGTCCGCCGTGTGCCGGGTCGTCGTCAGCCGCTCCAGCCTCCCCTCCCGGACCCAGTCCGTCGGGGCCAGCGGCAGCCCGTTGTCGAAGACGGAACCGCTGTCGCCGGAGGAGTGGGCGATCACGAACGGCGCCGACTCCAGACCCGGCGCATGCGGGTCGCTGCGCAGGGTGAGCGGCAGCGGGGCGAGCTTCTCGCCCAGCCGGGTACCGCCGCCCGGCGTGGAGAACACCGTCCGGCCCTCCACGGCGTCCCGCGCGGTCGACGACCAGAGCTGGTAGATCAGCAGGTCCGCGACGGCGGCCGGCGGCAGCAGCGTCTCGTACCGGCCGGCGGGCAGCTCGACGCGCCGCTCCGCCCAGCGCAGCCGCTGCGCCAGCTCCGCGTCCATCGCCGCCGGGTCGACGTCCCGGAAGTCCCGGGTCGCCCGGCCCGCCCACGCGGAGCGCGCACGGTCCGGCGACTTCGCGTTCAGCTCCAGCGTCCCGTTCGGCTGGTCGTGGCGCAGCCGCAGCCCCGTCGACGTCCCCAGGTAGGTGGAGGTCAGCTCGTGGTTCGCGAACCCGTACAGCTCGCGGCCCCCGGCCCGGGCGCGCGCGAAGGCGTCGCCGAGCGCCGGGGCGAAGCCGGCGAAGACCTCCGAGCCGGTCTCGGCGGGCGCGTCCGTGAAGCCGGGGGAGGAGGGGACCCCGCTCACCAGCGGCTGTGCGTCCTCCGCCGGATCCGCGCCCCGGGCGGCGGCCTCGGCGGCCCGCACCAGCGGCTCCAGGTCCTCCGTGGTCACCGCGGACCGGGAGACGACGCCGGAAGCCGTCCCCTTCGCCCCGTCCACGGTCGCGACGACGGTCAGGGTCCGTCCCCGGGTCACCCCGTTCGTGGTGAGCGCGTTGCCGGCCCAGCGCAGATTGGCGGAGGACTGCTCGTCGGCGATGACCACCAGGCCGTCCGTGGTGGACAGCTCCAGAGCCCGCTCGACGATCTCGTGCGGCTTGCTGACGCGGCTCATCGTCCGGCCTCCTGCGTCGTGTTGAGGATGTTGACGCCCCGGAAGAGGGCGGAGGGGCAGCCGTGCGAGACCGCGGCGATCTGGCCCGGCTGGGCCTTGCCGCAGTTGAACGCGCCGCCCAGGACGTACGTCTGGGGGCCGCCGACCTTCTCCATCGAGCCCCAGAAGTCCGTGGTCGTCGCCTGGTACGCCACATCGCGCAGCTGCCCGGCCAGCCGGCCGTTCTCGATGCGGAAGAACCGCTGTCCGGTGAACTGGAAGTTGTAGCGCTGCATGTCGATGGACCACGACCGGTCGCCGACCACGTAGATCCCGCGCTCCACCCCGCCGATCAGATCCTCCGTGGAGAGCCCGCCCGGGTCCGGCTTCAGGGACACGTTCGCCATGCGCTGTACGGGGACATGGCCCGGCGAGTCCGCGAACGCGCAGCCGTTGGAACGGCCCAGGCCCGTCAGCTTCGCGATGCGGCGGTCCAGCTGGTAGCCGACCAGCGTGCCGTCCTTCACCAGGTCCCAGGACTGCGCCTCGACGCCCTCGTCGTCGTAGCCGACCGTCGCGAGCCCGTGCTCGGCCGTCCGGTCGCCGGTCACGTTCATCACGGGGGAGCCGTACGCCAGCTTGCCCAGCTGGTCGAAAGTGGCGAACGAGGTCCCGGCGTACGCCGCCTCGTACCCCAGCGCCCGGTCCAGCTCGGTGGCGTGGCCGATCGACTCGTGGATCGTCAGCCACAGGTTCGACGGGTCGACGACCAGGTCGTACGTCCCCGCCTCGACGCTCGGCGCGCGCATCTTCTCCGCGAGCAGCCCGGGGATCCGCTCCAGCTCGTCGTCCCAGTCCCAGCCGGTCCCGGTCAGATACTCCCAGCCCCGGCCCGCCGGCGGTGCGACGGTCCGCATCGAGTCGAACTCGCCGCTCGTGCCGTCCACCGCGACGGCGGTGAACTGCGGGTGGATCCGCACCCGTTGCTGCGTGGTGACGGTGCCCGCCGTGTCCGCGTAGAACTTGTTCTCGTGCACGGCCATCAGGGACGCGTCCACATGCGCGACCCCCTCCGCGCCCAGCAGCCGCCCGCTCCACTCGGCGAGCAGCGCCGCCTTCTCCTCGTCCGGGACGGAGAAGGGGTCGACGTCGTACGCCGACACCCAGGTCCGCTCGTCGTGCACCGGCTCGTCCGCCAGCTCGACCCGCTCGTCGGAACCGGCGGCAGCGATCACCTTCGCCGACAGCTTCGCCATCGCGACCGCCTGCGAGGCCACCTTCGCGGCGGCGTCCATCGTCAGGTCGACGCCCGAGGCGAACCCCCACGCACCGCCGTGCACCACCCGCACCGCGTACCCGAGGTCGGTGCTGTCCGACGCGCCGGCCGGCCGCGCGTCCCGCAGCCGCCAGGTGGCACTGCGCACCCGCTCCAGCCGGAAGTCGGCGTGGGTCGCGCCCAGCGCCCGCGCCCGCGCGAGCGCCGCGTCCGCCAGCGCGCGCGACGGCAGGGCCAGGAATGACTGATCTACCTCGTGGGGCACAGGGAGTTCCCTTCTCGATACACCACGGCAGTGAACCACGCCGGAGGGTGACCGCACCGGGGGATATCGAGGACGCGTGGGCCGACCACCTACCCGCGTGGACTGTAGGAACCCGACAGCACCCCGGACAAGCCACTGTCAGGGCCCGATTCCTCGATCGGAGCACGGTACCGATAGGTTTTCGACGTACCAGACCGCCAAGGAAAGGGTGATCCGTTGAGCCGCTCGGTTCTCGTCACCGGAGGAAACCGGGGCATCGGCCTCGCCATCGCCCGCGCCTTCGCCGACAACGGCGACCAGGTCGCGATCACCTACCGTTCCGGAGAGCCGCCCCGGGCGCTCACCGACGCCGGTGTCCTCGCGGTCCGCTGCGACATCACCGACGCCGAGCAGGTGGAGCAGGCCTACAAGGAGATCGAGGAGAAGCACGGTCCCGTGGAGGTGCTGGTCGCCAACGCGGGCATCACCAAGGACCAGTTGCTGATGCGGATGTCGGAGGACGACTTCACCTCCGTGCTCGACACCAACCTCACGGGGACCTTCCGGGTCGTCAAGCGCGCCAACCGCGGCATGCTGCGCGCCAAGAAGGGCCGTGTCGTCCTGATCTCCTCCGTCGTCGGCCTCCTCGGCTCGGCCGGCCAGGCCAACTACGCCGCCTCCAAGGCCGGGCTGGTCGGCTTCGCCCGGTCGCTGGCCCGTGAACTCGGATCGCGGAACATCACCTTCAACGTCGTCGCCCCCGGTTTTGTCGACACCGACATGACCCAGGCGCTCACCGAGGAGCAGCGCGAGGGCATCGTGGCCCAGGTGCCGCTCGGCCGCTACGCGCGGCCCGAGGAGATCGCCGCCGCCGTGCGCTTCCTCGCCTCCGACGACGCGTCGTACATCACTGGAGCCGTCATTCCCGTTGACGGCGGATTGGGCATGGGTCACTGATCACCATGAGCGGAATTCTCGACGGCAAGCGCATCCTCATCACCGGGGTGCTGATGGAGTCGTCCATCGCGTTCCACGCCGCGAAGGTGGCCCAGGAGCAGGGTGCCGAGGTCATCCTGACGGCGTTCCCGCGTCCCACCCTGACCGAGCGCATCGCCAGGAAGCTGCCGAAGCCGGCCAAGGTCATCGAGCTGGACGTGACCAACCAGGAGCACCTGGACCGGCTGGCGGGCCTGGTCCGCGAGGAGCTCGGCTCGCTCGACGGTGTCGTCCACTCCATCGGCTTCGCGCCGCAGGACGCGCTCGGCGGCAACTTCCTCAACACCCCGTTCGAGTCCGTCGCCACCGCGATGCACGTCTCGGCGTTCTCGCTGAAGTCACTGGCCATGGCCTGCAAGCCGCTGATGAGCGAGGGCGGCTCGATCGTCGGCCTCACCTTCGACGCCCAGTACGCCTGGCCGCAGTACGACTGGATGGGCCCGGCCAAGGCCGCGCTGGAGGCCACCTCCCGCTACCTCGCCCGTGACCTGGGCAAGGACGGGCTGCGCTGCAACCTGATCTCCGCCGGACCGCTGCGTTCCATGGCCGCCAAGTCCATCCCGGGCTTCGAGGAGCTGGCCGACGTCTGGAACACCCGCGCCCCGCTGGCCTGGGACATGAACGACCCGGAGCCGGCCGGCCGCAGCATCGTCGCGCTGCTCTCCGACTTCTTCCCGCGCACGACCGGCGAGATCATCCACGTCGACAGCGGCGTGCACATGATGGGCGCCTGACCGCGCGCCACCCCGCCCGACGCCCCCGGCCGCGTACCCCCTCCCGTTCTCCGGAGGCGGTACGCGGCCGGGGGCCGTTCACGGTCCGTGGCCCCCCGGTGCCGCTCCGGTCGAAAAGTCGGCCGATCCACCGCAGAATGAGGAGGAACCGGACTTCTTGTCAGGCTGCGGGAGGGAGATCGCCGTGCGTCCCACGCGCCGCCGAACCCGTCTCCTCCTGGCCGCCCCGGTGGTCGCCGCCGCCCTCGCCGTCCCCCTGGGGGTCCACGCCGCCAGGGGTGCCGACGCCGGTACGGAAGCGGAGCCCCCGAAGCCGGAACCGGCCGGCTCGGAGTGCCGTACGGCCGTCGAGGGCTCCCGGGCCGTCGCCTACTGCCACAACCCCTACCCCTCCACCGACCTGGTCCGGCTGCACGTCGAGTGCGACCGCTGGTGGGACGTCGACGCGGACGGCGTGGCGGTCGCGGTGGAGCCCGGACGGACCGTGCGGCTGGAGGACCGCTGCTGGAAGGAGATCGCCACGGCGTGGGTCAGCCACCGCCCCGCCCCCGCCTGATCCGGGCGGTGCTCCGCCGCCGGGGTGCCGCTGTCCACGGACGCGCGGTGCTCCGCCGCCGCGGTGCGCCTGTCACGGCCGTTCCGCCGCCCGGGGTGCTCGCCCGTGCCGTAAGGGGCCCGACCGCCGCTACACGCGGTCCGTCAGGCAGGTCAGCGCGTGGCTCGCCGCCTCGGACGCCGCCGTCTCCGCGTCCCCGGCCCGGATCGCCTCGACCAGCCGCCCGTGGTCCATGTGGTTCTCCGGTCGCAGCTCGGGACCCACGTCGCCGCGCAGGTAGTCGCGCAGCAGATCGCCGAGGTCGGCGTAGAGCCCGGTCAGGACGTCGTTGTGCGAGGCCGCGACCACCGCCAGGTGCAGCGTCGCGTCCGCCGCCACGAACGCCTCCGCGTTCCCCGACGCCCAGGCCTCCTCCCGGCGCGCCATCAGGGTGTCCAGCTGCCGCAGGTCCCGCTCGGTGCGCCGGGCCGCCGCCAGCCGGGCCGCCGACGACTCCAGCGTCGAGCGCAGCTCCGCGATGTGCCGCGGATCGGCGGCCGCGAACCTGCGGTGCATCACTCCCGCCAGCTCGCTCGTGGCGATCACATAGGTGCCGGAGCCCTGCCGGATGTCCAGCAGCCCGTTGTGCGCGAGGGCCCGCACGGCCTCGCGGACGGTGTTGCGGGCTACGCCCAGCTGCTCGACCAGCTCGGGCTCGGTCGGGATCCGCGAACCGACCGGCCACTCGCCCGAGGTGATCTGATTCCTCAGCTGGGCGATCACCTGGTCGGCGAGTGCCGAACGCCGTGGAGACGTCAGCGCCATGATGCTCCTTGCTTCTGAGCCGTCGGGTCCGATCCGGATTGTCTCAGGGACTCCGGGGGATCAGGGGGTGGGACGGATTGGACAATCAATCATCCCATGATTCTATGATGGCCTCATGCCGGACGACGATACGCAGACCCCGACCCTGAACCGCGGCTCCGCCGCGCGCACCTCCCCCGAACTCCGCGCCCAGCGGCTCCCCGGTGCGGGCGAGGCCCCCGCGCCCTGGTTGCTGCGCCTCATCGCCGTGGGACTCGTCCTGGCCGCCCTGAACCTCCGCCCCGCCATCACCAGTCTCGGCGCCCTCCTCGAAGAGGTCCGCGAGGGGCTGAACATGAGCGGGAGCGTGGCCGGCGTCCTCACCTCCGTACCGCCGCTCTGCTTCGCGGTCTTCGGCGTCATGGCGCCCCGCCTGGCCCGCCGCTTCGGCGCGGGCGCCGTGGTCTGCGCGGGCATGGCCGCCATCGCCGCCGGCCTGGTCGTCCGCCCGTACATCGGCTCCACCGCCGGGTTCCTGGCCGCCAGCGCGCTGGCCCTGATGGGCATCGCCGTCAGCAACATCCTCATGCCGGTGATCGTCAAGCACTGGTTCCCCGACCGCGTCGGCACCATGACGGGCCTCTACTCCATGGCCCTGGCCCTCGGCACCGCCCTGGCCGCCGCGATCACCGTCCCCGTCACCGGGGCGCTCGGCGGCGACTGGCAGACGGGGCTCGTCGTCTGGGCCGTGCTCGCCGCCGTCGCCGTGCTGCCCTGGATCGTCCTCGTACGCGACCGGACCCCGGCCCCGGGCCGGCCCGCCCCGGCGGCCGCGACCGCCTCCGAGGCGCCCGCCCTGCGGATCACCCGCAGCCGCACCGCGTGGGGCCTCGCCTGCTTCTTCGGGCTCCAGGCCACCGCCGCGTACATCACCATGGGCTGGATGCCGCAGATCTTCCGCGACGCCGGGGTCTCCGCCGGCACGGCGGGACTGCTGCTCGCGGTCACCATGGCCATGGGCGTCCCGCTCGCCTTCGTCATCCCCCGGGTCGCCTCCCGGCTGAAGCAGCAGGGCCCCATCGTCGTCGTCCTCGGCCTGTGCGGTCTGATCGGTTACGCCGGCCTCTACCTCGCCCCCGCCGCCGGCGCCTGGGCCTGGGCCCTGCTCCTCGGCGTGGCCAACTGCGCCTTCCCGCTCGCCCTCACCATGATCGGCATGCGGGCCCGGTCCGGCGCGGGCGTCGTCCGGCTCTCCGCCTTCGCCCAGTCCACCGGCTACCTCCTCTCGATCCCCGGTCCGCTGCTCGTCGGCGTGCTCTACCAGCACAGCGGCGGCTGGGGGCTGCCGATCGCGCTGATGGCGGGCCTGATGATTCCCCAGATGGTGGCCGGGATCCTCGCCGGCCGGGACCGGACGATCGAGGACGAATGCTGAGATGCGACACTGGCCTCATGCCAGTGCTCGATCCGAATCCCCAGAACGGCCAGAAGAAGCTTCTCCTCGTGTTCGGGGCGATGCTCCTCATCACCGTCGTCATCGGCGTGATCGCCACGATCGCCTCGCCCTGACGCCCGAGGACCCCGAGAGACCCCGAGGGGTGGGGCCGGCCCCCCTACCCCTAGGGGGCCAGGGTCAGGGTGAAGTGGGTGGGTCACCGGATGGGACCGCCCGTCCCCGTTCCGTAGGTTCTTCGGTGACGACCCGATGACTTGACGGAGGCGGACATGCCGGCACCGACGCACACCAGGTCCCCCCGGCCGGCCGCGGACGGTGTCGAGATCCGGCTGCCCTGGTGGGCCGTCGCCCTGCCCGCCGTCGCGTTCGCCGCTCTGCTGCTGATGATCATCGCCCCCGGAGAGGCCCAGGCCGCCACCCCCGGCGATCCCGCACTCGGACAGCTGATCGAGCGGGCCCTCCAGCTGCTGTCCCGTTGAGGCGAATCAGCCCCGGACCAGCGCGCCGACTCCCCGCACGAGCCCGTCAACACCCTGCGCCAGAGGCCGCGTTTCGTGCGAAGCTGAGGTGTATGAGCGTCGAGACACCTCGCAGGATCGTCCTTCTCCGGCATGCCAAGGCGGAGTGGTCACAGGCTTCCGATCATGAGCGTCCGCTGGCCGAGCGCGGCCGCAAGGACGCGCCAGTGGCCGGCCGCAGGCTCGCCGATTCCGGCATCGATTTCGATCTGGCCCTCTGCTCCACCGCCGCCAGGACGCGGGAGACCTGGAAGCTGGCGGTCCACGAATTCTCCCGGCGACCCCGGACCGTCTACGAGGAGAGGCTCTACGAGGCCTCCCTCGGCGACCTGATCGCCCTGTTCAACGAGACCCCGGACGAGGTGCGCGACCTCCTGGTCATCGGCCACAACCCCGGGATGCACGGGGCCGCCGACGCCCTCTCCGGCTCGGCCGAGGGCGACACCCTGGCCCGGATGACCCGGGACGGCTTCCCCACCGCCGCGTACGCCGTGGTCGAGTTCCCCGGCTCCTGGAAGAGCGTGGAGCACGGGGCCGGCAGGCTCACCGAGTACTGGACGCCGAACGACTGAGCGCGGCACCGGCCGTCCGACGACCGGCCGCCCGGTACCGCCCACCACGGGGAACGCGCGGGCCCCGGCACCCATCACGTGCCGGGGCCCGCGCGCACGATCGCGTCAGGCCGGGTAGGACGGCCCGCGACCGTGCAGGGCAGTCTGCGGCGGTTCACAACCGCCTTCGACGGCGTACGGCCACCAGACCGGCGGCCCGGGTCTCGGCCGGTCCGCCGGTCCGGGGCTTCAGTCGACGAGACCGTCCGCCGCCTCGACCTCTTCCCGGGTGATGCCGAGCAGATAGAGCACGGTGTCCAGGAACGGCACGTTCACCGCGGTGTGCGCCGCCTCGCGGACCATGGGCTTGGCGTTGAACGCGACCCCGAGCCCGGCGGTGTTCAGCATGTCGAGGTCGTTCGCCCCGTCCCCGATCGCCACCGTCTGGGCCAGCGGCACCCCCGCCTGCTCGGCGAAGCTGCGCAGCAGCCGGGCCTTGCCCGCCCGGTCCACCACCTCGCCGACGACCCGGCCGGTGAGCTTGCCGTCCACCACCTCCAGGGTGTTGGCCGAGGCGAAGTCGAGGCCGAGCCGCTCCTTCAGGTCGTCCGTGACCTGGGTGAAGCCGCCGGACACGACGCCGACCTGGTAGCCGAGCCGCTTGAGCGTACGGATCAGGGTGCGGGCGCCGGGGGTCAGCCGTACCTCGGTGCGGACCTTGTCCACCACCGAGGCGTCCAGACCGGCCAGCAGCGCGACCCGGGCGTGCAGCGACTGCTCGAAGTCCAGCTCGCCGCGCATCGCCTGCTCGGTCACCCGGGCGACCTGCTCCTCGCAGCCGGCGTGCGCCGCGAACAGCTCGATCACCTCGTCCTGGATCAGCGTGGAGTCGACGTCCATGACCACCAGCCGCTGGGCCCGGCGGCTCAGCCCTGCCGAGACCACCGCGACGTCCACGCCGATCTCCGCGGCCCCGGTCGCCAGGGCGGTCCGCAACCGCTCGGTCCCGGTCCCCGAGACCGCGAACTCGACGGCGGTGACCGGGTACTTCGCCAGCCGGAAGATACGGTCGATGTTCCCGCCGGTCGAGGTGATGGTGGCCGCTATGGCGGCGGTCGACTCCGCGGTCAGGGGGTGCCCCAGCACCGTCACATGGGAACGGCCGTCACCGCGCGGGCGGTTGTCGCCGATGCCGGAGATGATCTCGGCCTGGAGCTTGAGCGATTCGGCCCAGCTGTGCACGGTCGCCCGCAGATCGCCCTCGGTGGTCCCGCCCGCCGTGGGGGAGGTGACCAGAGCGCACAGCACGATGCGGCCCCGGGTGACGACCTGCTCGATGTCCACGACGTCGACCGCGTACGCGGCGAGGGTGTCGAAGAGGCCGGCCGTGATGCCGGGACGGTCCTTGCCGAAGATCTTGACGAGAAGCGTGGGTGCGTCGCCGCCCGGAGGGGACCCGTCGCCGGGGCCGCCGACCCGACGGGACTCAGGGGGCTCAGGGGGCTCAGAAGGAGAGAGGGGCTGAGGTGGCTGAGATGCGCTCATGGTGCTCCCACCGTATCGGTCCCGCCGCTTCCTCCGGCCGCCCGTCCCGAGTGCCGGACGGATTCCGCCCGGGCGCCGTCCGCCGCGCCGAGCGGCGGTCTCCGCGCCCCCGCCCCGGGTACCGGGGGCGTCCCGGATCTGGCCGGTAGAGGTCTTGCGCTCGGCCGCGCCCACCGTCTCGTATCCGCTGCTTTGCGGTCGATGAACCTTCTCCGGGGGTTAACCGGTCCTTCATCCTTGCTTCGTCCGGTCCGTCCCTGTTTCGCTCTCCGGTATCGGGGCGTTCGCACCGGTCTCCGCGCGGTCTTCACCCGCCCGACTTTCGAATAGGGGACTGGTCCTGGAATAGTTCCCCACGATGTTCAGCATCCCTAGACTCCCTGCGACGGGGGTAACACGGGGGACAACAAGTGGGGCGCGGAGTGCCGGAACTCGTACTGGAATTGAATGGCAACACCTGGACGCTCGATCCGTCCAGGTCGTACACCCTTGGACGTGATCCGCAGGGAGACCTGGCGATCGACGACGCCAGGGTGTCGTGGCGGCATGCCACGATCAGCTGGAGCGGCCGTAGTTGGTTCATCGAGGACCACGGCAGCACCAACGGCACCTATGTGCGGGGTCAGCGGATCCAGCAGGTGGAAATCGGCCCCGGCTCGGTGCTGCACCTCGGCAACGCCACCGACGGCCCCCGGGTGAGCCTCAGCGCCGCCGCGGGCGCCGGTGCCGCCGGCGGCCACGCGGCCGGTGCACAGCAGGCCCCCCTGCAGCAGCCGCACCACCAGCCCCAGGGGAGCGGCGCGGGCTGGCACGGACAGCAGGCTCCCGCGCACCAGGCCCCCGCCCAGCAGCAGGCCTGGCAGCAGCAGCCGCAGGCACCGCAGCAGGTCCCGCCGCAGCAGTCCTCGCACCAGAAGGTGCCGCACCAGCAGAGCCCCGGGCATCCGGCCGGACCGGGACAGGGCGGTGCCGCGGGGGCGCCGCCGGTCTACGGCGACCGCAGCCCGACCACGTTCCACCAGCTGGCCCTCGGCCGGGTCATGCGCATCGGTCGTGCGCTGGAGAACGAGCTGGTCGTCTCCGACCTCCAGGTCTCGCGCCACCACGCCGAGTTCCACGCGACGCCCGACGGCCGCTTCGAGATCCGCGACCTCGGATCGCACAACGGCACCTACGTCAACGGTCTGCCGCTCCAGAAGTCCGGCTCGGCGCTCATCGGCCCGAACGACATCGTCGGCGTCGGCCACTCGACGTTCCGCCTGGTCGGGGACCGGCTGGAAGAGTTCGTCGACACCGGTGAGGTCTCCTTCTCCGCCCGCCACCTCACGGTGACGGTCGACGGCGGGAAGCAGATCCTCAAGGACGTCTCCTTCGGCGTCCCCGAGAAGTCGCTGATCGCGGTCATCGGCCCGTCCGGTTCCGGGAAGTCCACGCTGCTCAAGGCGCTCACCGGCTACCGGCCCGCCAACCAGGGTGACGTCCTCTACGACAACCGAAACCTGTACAAGCAGTTCGCCGAGCTGCGCCAGCGCATCGGTCTGGTCCCGCAGGACGACATCCTGCACAAGGAACTGTCCGTCACCAAGGCCCTCAAGTACGCGGCCAAGCTCCGCTTCCCCGCGGACACCACCGAGGCCGAGCGCCAGTCCCGGATCACCGAGGTCCTCGCCGAGCTCAAGCTCGACATCCACAAGGACAAGAAGATCACGTCGCTCTCCGGCGGCCAGCGCAAGCGCGTCTCGGTCGCCCTGGAGCTGCTCACCAAGCCCTCGCTGATCTTCCTGGACGAGCCGACCTCCGGCCTCGACCCGGGCATGGACCGCGATGTCATGCAGCTCCTGCGCGGCCTCGCCGACGACGGCCGCACGGTCCTGGTGGTCACGCACTCGGTCGCCGAGCTGGCGATCTGCGACAAGCTCCTCGTGATGGCCCCCGGCGGTTCCGTGGCCTACTTCGGCCCGCCGGAGGAGGCGCTGAACTTCTTCGGCTACACCAGCTGGGCCGACGTCTTCTCCGCCTTCGAGAACTACCGCGACTACGACTGGGCGGGCCGCTGGCGCGGTTCGCAGCACTACCAGATGTACGCCGCCGACATCGACGCGGTCGCGGCCCAGCCGGTCAACATGCCGCCCCCGCAGCAGATGCGCCCGCCGAAGCCGCAGGGCTGGGGGGCGCAGCTGTGGACGCTGATCCGGAGGTACTCCTCCGTCATCGCGTCCGACAAGGGCTTCATGGGCCTGATGCTGATCCTGCCCGCCGTGCTGGGCGTGGTCAGCGTGGTCATCCCGGCGGAGTTCGGCCTCGCGGAGCCCGACCCGCCGTCCCGGTTCAACGGCAAGGCCGGAACGATCATGCTGATCCTCGCGGTCGGCATGTGCTTCTCCGGCGCGGCCAACTCCGTACGAGAACTGATCAAGGAACGGGTCATCTACGAGCGTGAGCGGGCCACCGGCCTCTCCCGCTCCGCGTACCTGATGTCCAAGGTGATCGTCCTCGGCGTGATCACCGCCTTCCAGGGCGTGATCATCTGCGCCATCGGCTTCGCCACCCGCGATCTGCCCGCGGAGGGGCTGATCATGCCGCCGGCCGTCGAGATCTGCCTCTCGATCATCGCGCTGGGCTTCACCTCGATGATGTTCGGCCTGGTCATCTCCTCGCTGGTGAGGACCGCCGAGAAGACCATGCCGCTGCTGGTCATGTTCGCGATCATCCAGGTCGTCTTCACCGGTGTGCTCTTCCAGGTGTACGGGTCGCCCGGCCTGGAGCAGTTCGCCTGGCTGATGCCGTCCCGCTGGGCGATGGCCGCGGCCGGCACCACGCTGGACCTGGCGCACCTGATGCCGCCGTGGGACCCGAAGAACCCCACCGACCTGGACCCGCTGTGGGAGCACAGCGCGAGCCAGTGGGGCATCAACATCACCGTGCTGCTCGCGCTCGGCGTGATCTGCGGCATCGCGGTCGCACGCCTCCTGCGGCGCCACGAGCCCGAGGTCATGCGCAAGTAGTCAGGTCCGGGCCGGGTCCGGGTCCGCGGCGAGGTCCGCGGGCACCGACCCGGACAGGGACGACGCCGAGGCCGGCACCCCGCGGGGTGCCGGCCTCGGCGTGTGTACGGCTGGGCTCAGTACGCGCTGTTGACGTTGTCCATGGAGCCGTAGCGGTCGGCCGCGTAGTTGCAGGCGGCGACGATGTTGGCGACCGGGTCGTACAGGTCCTTCTTGGTGCCCGCCACGTGGTAGCGGTCGAAGGTCGGCTGGATCACCTGGAGCAGACCCTTGGAGGGGATGCCGTTCCGGGCGTTGATGTCCCAGTTGTTGATGGCCCAGCGGTTACCGCTGGACTCCCGGATGATGTTGCGGTGGATCCCCTCGTAGGAGCCGGGGATGCCTTCCTTCTTCATGATCGACATGGCCTCGCGGATCCAGCCGTCCAGGTTGTTCGCGTAGACGGGCTTGCGCGCGGTGGAGCGGTTCGCGGCCTCGGTGCCGCGCTTCTCCGCGTCCGCCTTGGCCTTGGCGGCCTTGTCCTTCGCGTCGGCGGCGGCCTTCGCCTTCGCCTTGGCGTCCGCGGCGGCCTTGGCCTTCGCCTCGGACGCGGCCTTCGCCTTCGCGGCGGCGGCCTTGGTCTCGGCGGCGGCCTTCGCCTTCGCGGCGTCGGCGGCCTTCACCAGCTGCTCGGCGGTGGAGTGCTGCTCCAGCATGCTGTTCTGCACGGTCTTGGCCTGGGCGGAACCCGCGGCGTTGGTGAAGGCGACCGGCGCGGCGGCTGCCGCCGCCTGCGGGGAGACCTCGGCCTCGGCGTTCGACGGGACGAGCGAGAAGGTCAGGGCGGCGACGCCCAGGGCCGACACACCGGCCACGGAGATCTTCTGGACCTTGTTCAGACGACGGACACGGCTGGGTATGCGAGTCGCAGACATGTAGGGCTACCTCTTCGAATGCTCAGGGTGTCCTCACGGAGGACGAGACCGGAGGCGGTGATGCGTACCTCCGTCGGGGACGAGAGCAATTCTTAGCGGCAGCAAAATCCTGTGGCAAAGGTGTGACGTACGAAGATGCGTAGTGGAACAGGGTCCCGTTAGTCCGAATTGACCCCCATGTGCTCCTGCTCGAATCGCCCTTATGCGCCCACTAGGGGCGTTCGTAAGTGACGTAGACCCTATGCCTGGGCTCACATCGGCGAGGCGGCGGTCTCACCATTCGTTGCTGAAGCAATTCGGAGCGTCACGTTCCTCATCCGGCAGGATGAGGTGGACGTCCCCGAACTCATGCCAGAGGTACCGCTCCTGGAGCGCCGCCTCGTACCCGAGGCGCAGCGCCTCGCGCCCCGCCACCGCCTCCAGCATCAGCAGATGCGAGGCCTCCGGCTCGTGCAGCCCGGTCAGCAGCCCGTCCACCACCCGGACGCCCCGCCGGGGCGTCACCACCAGGTCCGTCCACCCCTCGGCCTGCCGGACCACCCCGTCCGCCCCCGCCGCCGACTCCAGCGCCCGCACGGCGGTCGTGCCCACCGCGATCACCCGCCCGCCCGCCGCACGGTCCCCGCCGCGCGCCGCCCGCACCGCGTTCACCAGCCACGCGGTCGCCGCCGGCACCGCGAACCTCTCCGGGTACGGCGGCTCGTGCGCCTCCGCCGAAGCCACCCCCGTATGCAGGGACAGCGGAGCGAACAGCACCCCCCGGCGCACCAGCCCCGCCACCAGCGCGGCCGTGAAAGGGCGCCCGGCACTGGGCATCTCCGCCGAACCGCTCCCGTCCTGCGAGGGCGTCGCGAACACCGTCCGGTACGCCGACAGCGGCTGGTCCCGCTCCGTATACCCGTACCGGATCGGCCGTCCGTACCGCCGCAACAGCTCCGGCACCCGCTCCGGCGTCCGCGCCCACCACAGCCGCGCCCCCGCCACGGGCCCCAGCGGCTCCTCCAGGACCAGGGCCCGCCCACCCGGCAACCGCACCACCGCCCCCGCGGGCCCGCCCGGGCGCGGCCCGGTGGCCCCCGCCCGGCCCGGGGCCCGCAGCTCCACCGCCCACCGCCCGTCGGCACCCCGCGTGGAGAAGTGCACGACGACCCGCTCCCCGCCCACCCTTCCGTTCACGGCGGCGGGCAGCGTCATGGACGTGTTCACCACCAGCACGTCCCCGGCCCGCACCTGCCCGGGCAGCTCCCGGAACGCATGGTGCGACACCGCGCACCCGCGTGACACGAGCAGCCGTACGTCGTCACGCCCCGACCCCCGCTGCTCGGCCGGCACCCGGGCCGACAGGGCGTCCGGCACCCGCCACGCCACCGGGCTCTCCGGCCCGCGCGATGCCGCCGGAGCCTCCGGCCCGCGCGGCGCCACCGGGCTCTCCGACCCGCGCCACGCCTCCGGGGCCTCCGGCCCGTCGCCCCCGGCCCCCGGCCGCGCGGTTCCGTCGACCGGGGCCCCGCCCGCTCCTGCCGAGCCGGGGCCCGGCCCGCCGTCCCGCGCCCCGCCCGTCGCCACCCGCTCCGGGTACCGCTCCCGCCCGGTCACCGCGGGCCCCCGCCCGGTCCCGCCCATCCCTCCAGCAGGGCCGGAGCGGCGAACCGGCCGCCGGCCGGCCGCTCCCGGATCAGCCGCAGGAACGCGGGCGCCACGCTCTCCGGCGTCGGCCGCACCTCGTCCGCCTCCTCGGGGACCGCCGCGGCGTACAGGTCCGTACCCATGTCACCCGGGTCGACCGCCCACACCCGCAGTCCGGGCTCCTCCGCCCCCAGCACCGCCGCCAACTGGTCCAGCGCCGCCTTCGACGCCCCGTAACCGCCCCACGTCGGATACGGCTCCGCCGCCGCGTCCGAGCTGATCACCACCACCGCCCCCGCCTCCGCGGCCCGCAGCGACGGCAACGCCTCCTGCACGAGACCGAGCGCCGCCACCACATTCGTCTCCAGCGCCCGCCTCAGCCCCTCCAGCGGCAGCGCGTCCAGCCGGACCAGCGGTTCCGCGCCCAGCACGCTCGCGTTGCTGACCAGCAGATCGAGACCGCCCAGCGCCCCGGCGGCCGCCACCAGATCCGCCCGGTGCGCCGCGTCCGTGACGTCCCCGGGAACCGCCACCACCCGCGTACCGAACCGCCCGCGCAAGTCCCGCGCCGTCTCCTCCAGCACCCCGGCGGTCCGGGCGTCCAGCACCAGGTCCCACCCCTGCCCGGCCAGTTCCGCGGCCAGCGCGCGTCCCAGTCCCTTCGAACCACCCGTGATCAGTGCGACCGGCATGGCGACCGTCCCCTTCGTACCTCGGCGTCCGCCGGGAGGCCCCGGCGAATCCACCGTAGGAAGCCCCGGCCGCACCACGCCTCGCCCCGCGGCCGCAGCCGCCCCCGGTACTTCGGCTTAGGTCCCGAGCAGTCCTACGACCTCCGGCGGAGGGCTCCACCGCACGGACCTAGGCCACCCGCACACCCACCACCGACCCCGGTCCGATACGGCCGCGGGGCGCCGCCGGTACGGTGATCCCATGAGTCACCGCCCACCGTCGGGCCTCGCCGCGGTGAGTGCCGCGCTCCTCGCCATGAGCCGGCACCTGGAAGTGGGCGACGTCCTCAAGACGATCGTCGCCTCCGCCCGTGAACTGCTCGACGCCCAGTACGCGGCCCTCGGCGTCCCGGACGACCACGGCGGCTTCGCCCAGTTCGTGGTCGACGGCGTCAGCGACGAGCAGTGGAAGGCCATCGGTCCGCTGCCCCGCCAGCACGGCATCCTCGCCGCGATGCTCCACCAGGCGAAGCCCGAACGCCTCGCCGACGTCCGCGAGGACCCCCGCTTCGAGGGCTGGCCCGACGCCCACCCCGACATGTCCGACTTCCTCGGCCTGCCCATCACGGACGGCGACGAGATCATCGGCGCGCTGTTCCTCGCCAACAAGCTGTGCCCCAAGCCCGAGGGCGGCTGCGGCTTCACCGCCGAGGACGAGGAACTGCTCCAGATGCTCGCCCAGCACGCCGCCATCGCACTCACCAACGCCCGGCTCTACGAGCGCAGCCGTGAACTGACCATCGCCGAGGAGCGCTCCCGGCTGGCCCACGAACTGCACGACGCGGTCAGCCAGAAGCTGTTCTCGCTCCGCCTCACCGCCCAGGCCGCCACCGCCCTCGTCGACCGCGACCCGGCCCGGGCCAAGGGGGAACTCCAGCAGGTCGCCGCCCTCGCCGCCGAGGCGGTCGACGAGCTGCGGGCCGCCGTCGTGGAGCTGCGTCCCGCCGCCCTCGACGAGGACGGGCTCATCGCCACCCTCCGCACCCAGATCCAGGTCCTGGACCGGGCGCACGCCGCCGAGGTCGCCTTCGAGAGCGGCGGAGTGCGCGCGCTGCCCGCCGCCCAGGAGGAAGCGCTGCTCCGGGTCGCGCAGGAGGCCCTCCACAACGCCCTGCGCCACTCCGGTGCGGAGCGCGTGAGCGTCACCCTGGCCCGGCGCGGCACCGGCACCGTCCTCCGCGTCACCGACGACGGGGCGGGCTTTGACCCCACCGCCGTACGGAGGGCGGGCCGCCACCTCGGCCTCGTCTCCATGCGCCACCGGGCGAACAGCGTCGGCGGCCGACTCACCGTTGCCTCGGAGCCCGGCAAGGGCGCCACGATCGAGATGGAGGTCCCCGGTGGCTGACAAGATCATCAGGGTGCTGCTGGTCGACGACCACCAGGTGGTCCGCCGCGGACTGCGGACCTTCCTGGAGATCCAGGAGGACATAGAGGTCGTCGGCGAGGCGTCCGACGGTGCGGAGGGCGTGGCCCGGACCGAGGAGCTCCGCCCCGACGTGGTGCTGATGGACATCAAGATGCCCGGCACCGACGGCATCGAGGCCCTGCGCCGCCTCCGGGAGCTCGACAACCCCGCGAAGGTCCTCATCGTCACCAGCTTCACCGAGCAGCGCACGGTGGTCCCCGCCCTGCGCGCCGGAGCCTCCGGGTACGTCTACAAGGACGTCGACCCGGACGCCCTGGCCGGGGCGATCCGCTCGGTCCACGCCGGGCACGTCCTGCTCCAGCCGGAGGTGGCGGGAGCGCTGCTCGCCCAGGACGACGCGGGCACCGGCACGGGCCGGGGAAGCACGCTCACCGAACGGGAACGCGAAGTGCTCGGCCTCATCGCGGACGGACGTTCCAACCGCGAGATCGCCCGTGCGTTCGTCCTCTCGGAGAAGACGGTCAAGACGCATGTGTCGAACATCCTGATGAAGCTCGACGTGGCCGACCGGACCCAGGCGGCGCTGTGGGCGGTACGGAACGGAGCGGCGGGCTGACGTCGACGCCCCCGGGTTCCCGTCCGGACTGAGATTCATACTGTCGGGTGTATGTCACCCGTACGGCGCATCCTTCCGGGGTGCGGGGCGTTCTCCAGGGCGTGCTGCGACGGCTTGTCGCAGCCTTTCTAGGAGGAACCTGAAGTGAAGAACCTGAAGAAGGCCGCCGCCGTCACCATGATCGCGGGCGGGCTGATCGCCGCCGGCGCCGGAGCCGCCTCCGCCACCGGCCACAGCGGCGCCGACGCGCACGGCGTGGCCACCCACTCCCCGGGTGTCGCCAGCGGCAACCTCGCCCAGGTTCCGGTCGCCGTCCCGGTCAACGTGGTCGGCAACACGGTCAACGTGGTGGGCCTGCTCAACCCGGCCTTCGGCAACCTCGGCCTCAACCACTGACCCACCCCCAGCCCCTCCCGAAAGCCGGACGCCCCTGCACCCCCCAGGGCCGTCCGGCTTTCGCCGCCCCACGCCGGCGGGGCCCCGGCACCCCACTCCGGCCGCCCCGACACCCCACTCCAGCGGGCGGGCCGCACCCACTCAGCCCGTCCGGCGCTCGAGGACAGAGGCCCGCGGGCCTACCGCCGAACCTCCCCGCCCTCCACGTACGCGTTGTAGGCCGCCACCTGCGCCCGCCGAGCCACCCGTTCCACCGGCCGCAACGCCTCCCCCCGCGCCGCGATCTCCGACGCGCTCACCGCACCCCCGTGCCCGTTCTCGTACGCCACCGAGACCAGCAGCCCCACCCGCTGCGCCATCTCCAGCACCCGCACCGCCCGCGGCGGATACCCCGGCGCCAGCACCTCGCGCCCCCGCTCCGCCCGCGCCCGGTACGCGTCCACCGCGGCCTCCGCCACCGGTCCGGAACCGGCCACGTCCAGCCGCGACAGCACCGCCGTCGCATCCCGCAACGCCTCCGCCAGCTCCCGCTCCGCCTCACCCAGCGACGGCACGTCCGCGGGCGGCGCCTCCCGTACCGGCAGCACCCGCCACACCACCTCGACGTGGACATCACCGGCCGGCCCCGCCTCGGCGACCTCAGGCACCAGCCCGTACGGCACCCCGTAGGCGACCACCGCCTCCTCCGCCTCCAGCGCCCGCGCGTTGAAATCGGGCGGACCGCTCAGCCCCAGCGGATGCCCCGGCACCGGCAACGCGACCCGGAACCCGGTCGCCCCCAACCCCCTCAGCCGGCCGAGCGCCAGCGTGAGCCCCACCGGGCCCACCTCGCCCGGCAGTCCGTCGACGCGGTGCACCGCGTCCTCCCCGACAATCGCGAGGGCCGCCTCGTCCGGCGAGACGAGTCCCGCCAGAAGCGCGTTTCCCCAAGCGGCCAACAGTCCTGAACGTGGTTCGACAAGCATGCCGACAGCCTAGGCAACGCCTGGGAACGGCCCTCACGCCTGAAGCACTCGCGCGGTGGCGTAGGTTTTCCCTGGGAGCCGTGCCCACCGGCACGCGACGATCGACGAGACTGCATGGGGAGACAACGCGCCATGAGCGATGTACTGGAGCTGGTGGACGTATCCGTGGTCCGCGACGGACGCGCTCTGGTGGACGACGTCTCCTGGTCGGTCAAGGAGGGGGAGCGCTGGGTCATCCTGGGCCCCAACGGGGCCGGCAAGACGACCCTCCTGAACCTCGCCTCCAGCTACCTCTTCCCGAGCACGGGAACGGCCACGATCCTCGGCGAACAGCTCGGCGGCGTCGGCACCGACGTCTTCGAGCTCCGCCCCCGGATCGGCATGGCGGGCGTCGCGATGGCCGACAAGCTGCCCAAGCGCCAGACGGTCCTGCAGACGGTCCTCACCGCCGCGTACGGCATGACCGCCACCTGGCACGAGAACTACGAAGCCGTCGACGAGGAGCGCGCCCGCGCCTTCCTCGACCGCCTCGGCATGACCGAGTACCTGGACCGCAGGTTCGGCACGCTCTCCGAAGGAGAGCGCAAGCGCACCCTGATCGCCCGCGCCATGATGACCGACCCCGAACTGCTGCTCCTGGACGAGCCCGCCGCCGGGCTCGACCTCGGCGGGCGCGAGGACCTCGTACGCCGCCTGGGCCGCCTCGCCCGCGACCCGTTCGCCCCCTCCATGATCATGGTCACCCACCATGTCGAGGAGATCGCCCCCGGCTTCACCCACGTCCTGATGATCCGCCAGGGCAAGATCCTCGCGGCCGGCCCGATGGAGACGGAGCTCAGCTCCCGCAACCTCTCCCTCTGCTTCGGTCTCCCGCTCATCGTCGAGCACACCGGCGACCGCTACACCGCCCACGGCCTCCCGCTCTCCTGACCCCGACCCCGACCCCGCACCCGGCACACCGGGAGCACGCACCTGAGCCCGCAGGGCCGCCCTCCGGGCGACGACGGCAGCTCGACGACAGGACCCGGCGTCACGATCGGCCGACCGTGCACCGCAGTTGGGCACCCGTGCGCCCTGTCGGTGACGCACCGACAGTCCTACGATGACCATGTGGACATCGACGCATGGGTGTGGTGGCTGATCGGCGCGGTGGGGCTGGGCATCCCCCTCGTCCTGACCGCGATGCCCGAATTCGGGATGTTCGCCGTCGGGGCGGTGGCCGCATCGGCCGTCGCCGCCCTCGGCGGCGGAATCGTCGCCCAGGTTCTGGTCTTCGTCCTGGTCTCGGTCGCGCTGGTCGCCGTCGTGCGCCCGATCGCCGCGAGACACCGGGCCGGACAGACCGGGCACGCCAGCGGCATCGACGCCCTGAAGGGGCGTCAAGCCGTCGTGCTGGAACAGGTGACGGCCTCCGGAGGCCGTATCAAGCTCGCCGGCGAGGTCTGGTCGGCCCGCACGCTCGACTCCGACCAGGTCTTCGACCCCGGCAGCCAGGTCGATGTCGTGGACATCGACGGAGCAACAGCCGTCGTCATGTGACCGAAGCGCGCACGGGGCGGGCCCAGGTCTGCCAGAATCGAAGTCGATCATGTCGATCATCATGGAGAACCGGACCGGCCCGCAGCACGCCGACCACCGGCCGCACCTGAGGACCGACCCCGATAATTGCGATCCGCCGGCCAACCGAAGGGCACGAGAGACACCATGAATGCGATCGTCATCGTCCTGATCATTCTGGTGGTGCTCGTCTTCATCGCCCTGATCAAGACGATTCAGGTCATCCCGCAGGCCAGCGCCGCCATCGTGGAGCGGTTCGGCCGCTACACCCGCACCCTGAACGCGGGCCTGAACATCGTCGTCCCGTTCATCGACTCGATCCGCAACCGGATCGACCTCCGTGAACAGGTGGTGCCCTTCCCGCCGCAGCCGGTGATCACCCAGGACAACCTGGTCGTCAACATCGACACCGTCATCTACTACCAGGTCACCGACGCCCGCGCCGCGACCTACGAAGTCGCCAGCTACATCCAGGCGATCGAGCAGCTCACCGTCACCACCCTCCGCAACATCATCGGCGGCATGGACCTGGAGCGGACCCTCACCTCCCGCGAGGAGATCAACGCCGCCCTGCGCGGAGTCCTCGACGAAGCGACCGGCAAGTGGGGCATCCGCGTCAACCGCGTCGAGCTCAAGGCCATCGAGCCGCCGACCTCCATCCAGGACTCGATGGAGAAGCAGATGCGCGCCGACCGCGACAAGCGCGCCGCGATCCTCACCGCCGAGGGCATCAGGCAGTCCCAGATCCTCACCGCCGAAGGTGAGAAGCAGTCCGCGATCCTGCGCGCCGAAGGCGAGGCCAAGGCCGCCGCCCTGCGCGCCGAAGGTGAGGCCCAGGCCGTCCGCACGGTCTTCGAGGCCATCCACGCCGGGGACCCGGACCAGAAGCTCCTCTCGTACCAGTACCTCCAGATGCTCCCGAAGATCGCCGAGGGCGACGCCAACAAGCTCTGGATCGTGCCCAGCGAGATCGGCGACGCCCTCAAGGGCCTCAGCGGCGCCTTCGGCAACCTCGGCGGCGGTGTTCCCGGCTTCAACACCGGCGGCGACGGTGGCAACGGCGGGGGCCCCAAGGGCGGCATCCCCGCCCCCGCGGTGGAACGACGCGAGGAACCCCCGGTCTCCTGACCCGAACGCCTCTTCGTGCATGATCAGTGAGGCCCCTCGACCTTCATGGCGGGGAGGCGTCACTGACCACCGAAGGAGATGGCCTTGTCCATCTGGGAAATACTCGCCGTCTTCGCGGCGGGCATCGGAGCGGGCACGATCAACACGATCGTCGGCTCGGGCACCCTGATCACCTTTCCCGTCCTGCTCGCCACCGGCCTCCCCCCGGTCACCGCGACCGTGTCCAACGCGCTGGGCCTCATCCCCGGCTCCATCAGCGGGGCCATCGGCTACCGCAAGGAACTCGCCGGACAGCGCCGACGCATCATCAAGCTGAGCGTCGGCGCGGCGATCGGCGGCCTCTGCGGGGCGACCCTGCTCCTCGCCCTGCCCTCCACCGCCTTCGAGACGATCGTCCCGGTCCTGGTCGCCCTGGCCCTCGTCCTGGTGATCCTGCAACCACGCATCAGCAAAGCCGTCCAGCGCCGCCGCGAACACACCGGCGCCGCGCCCCGCACCGACGGCGGTCCGCTCCTGTTCGCGGGCCTGATGCTCGCCAGCGTCTACGGCGGCTACTTCACCGCCGCCCAGGGGATCATCTACCTGTCGTTGATGGGCATGCTGCTCGACGACACCATGCAGCGCCTCAACGCCGTCAAGAACGTCCTGGCGGCCGTGGTCAACACCATCGCCGCACTGTTCTTCCTGTTCGTCGCCCACTTCGACTGGACGGCCGTCGTCCTCATCGCGGTCGGCTCGGCCATCGGCGGCCAGATAGGCGCCAAGGTCGGCCGCCGACTGAGCCCCACCGTCCTGCGCGCCCTCATCGTGGCCGTCGGCACGGCGGCCATCGTCCAACTGCTGCTCCGCTGACACAGGTGGGCCCGCCCCCTCACAGGGACGGGCCCCTCCCTACATCACCAGGCGTACGCCGACTACGCCGCCGCGGCCGCCCGGTCCAGCCACTCCGGCAGCGCCGAGCGGTCGCCTGCCCCCATCGCCAGCAGCATCGCCTCGGCGGGGGAGGGGACGAAGGGCTGTTTCAGCAGCGGCATCCCCGCCTGGTCGGGTGTCCGGGCGGCCTTGCGGTGGTTGTCCTCGGCACAGGAGGCCACCGTGTTCAGCCAGGTGTCCTGCCCGCCCTGGGCACGCGGCACCACATGGTCGACGGTGGACGCCCGCCGCCCGCAGTACGCGCACCGGTGCTGGTCCCGTATCAGCACACCCCTTCTGGACCACGGCGCCTGTCTTCGGAACGGCACCCGTACGTACCGGCAGAGCCTGATCACCCGGGGCGCCGGAATGTCCACGGCGGCACCACGCATACGGAGCTCGGGATGCGACTGCTCGACGACGGCCTTGTCCGTCAGGATCAGGACCACCGCGCGGTTGAGCGTCACTGTCGACAGCGGCTCGAAGCTCGCGTTGAGAACCAGCGTGTCACGCATCCTGCCCACCTCCCGTGTGCCGCCCGCCCCCTGGCAGGCCCGGATCAACTCTGGCTGGGCAGGCCGCGATGGACAACGCAATAAAAAATGCCCTGCTCTGGTCTCTCCAAGACCAGAGCAGGGCAAACAGCGGACGAACTAATCGCCGGAGGGAGCCTCGTACTCACCGATCAGCTGAGCACGCCCCAACGTGTGGAAACGAAGGTTGAACCCGGCGACCGCGGGGGACACGTCACTGTCGATACCGAGCTTCTCGGTGTCCACCGCGTACACGGTGAACACATAGCGGTGGTTCTCCCCGGGCGGCGGCGCGGCGCCACCGAAATCCTTGGAGCCGTAGTCGTTACGGGCCTGGACGGCCCCCGCCGGCAGCCCCTCGAACGTGCCGCTGCCCGCACCGGCCGGAAGCTCCGTCACCGAGGCCGGGACATCGAAGAGCACCCAGTGCCAGAACCCGCTGCCCGTCGGGGCGTCCGGGTCGAAGCACGTGACGGCGAAACTCTTGGTCCCCTCGGGGAAACCCTCCCACCGCAACTGCGGCGAAGTGTTCCCACCCGCAAGCACCTGGGCATCGCCCAGTCCGGCCCCCGGGGCCAGGTCGTCGCTCACCACGGTGAACGCCGCCACCTCCGGATGGAAGTCGTGCGGCAGCGGGGCCCTCTTCGACTCGGTCACGTCTCGCACCTCTCCTGATCGATTCGTCTGCCTTCCCGTCCGACCCTAGGGGTCGGCACCGGGTCTCAGAGCCAGTTGCGCTGTCCGCCGACCTGGGCGAGCCACTGGTTGAGGTATGCGGCCCAGTCGGTGCCCTGGTAGTCGTGCAGCCCCACCTTGAACGCGCGGTAGGAGTCGCTGCCCTCGCTGAACAGTCCAGGCTTCTTGTCCATCTCCAGAATGACGTCCATCTCGCGGTCGTCGGCGACGAAGGTCAGCTCCACCTGGTGCAGCCCGCGGTACTGCGTCGGCGGGACGAACTCGATCTCCTGGTAGAACGGCAGCCGCTGGCGCGTGCCGCGGATGTGACCGCGCTCCATGTCCGCGCTGCGGAAGCCGAAGCCCAGCTGGCCGAAGGCGTTGAGGATGGCCTCCTGCGCCGGCAGCGGGTGAACGTTGATCGGGTCGAGGTCACCGGAGTCCAGCGCGCGGGCGATCTCCAGCTCGGTGGTCACCCCGATGTTCATCCCACGCAGCTGCTGGCCGCCGAACATGGTGATCGGCGTCTCCCACGGGATCTCCAGGCCGAACGGCACCACGTGCACCGCGCCCGCCTGGACCTCGAAGGCCCCGCCGAGGTTCAGCTTGGTGAACTCGATGTCCTGCTTGGTCTCCTGGTCCCCGCTCTCGACCTCGACCCGCGCCTGGAGCCCGACGTTGAGTCCCTCGATCTGCTGGGCGACCGAACCGCCCTGGATCCGGACCTCGCCCTGGACGATCCCACCGGGGACGACGTTCACCTCGGTGAGCTCGGTCTCCACCGAGGCACCGCCGGCACCCATGCTCGCGAGCAGCCGCTTGAAGCCCATAGTCACTCCTTCTAGGTTCTGACCCCTACATACGCGCCACGACGGTAGCCGGTTCCCGTCGGAGCGATCCCAGTACCCTCGGAGGCCATGACCAAAAGCCTGGACCGCACTCCACTGACGCGAGACTTCTTCGACCGCGACGTCCTGGAGGTCGCTCCGGACCTGCTCGGCCGCACCCTCGTACGCCGGGAGCCGGCGGGCACGATCGAGCTCCGCCTGACCGAGGTGGAGGCGTACGCGGGCGAGGTCGACCCCGGATCGCACGCCTTCCGCGGTCGCACAGCCCGCAACAGCACGATGTTCGGGCCGCCCGGCCACACGTACGTCTACTTCACGTACGGGATGTGGCACTGCCTCAACCTGGTCTGCGGCCCGGACGGACACGCCAGCGGGGTTCTGCTCCGGGCCGGCGAGATCGCCGTCGGCGCCCATCTGGCCCGCGACCGACGGGTCTCGGCCCGCAATGACAAGGAACTGGCCAAAGGTCCGGCCCGACTGGCCACCGCCCTCGATGTCGACCGTGCCCTGAACGGCAGCGATCTCTTCGGCGGCCCGGCCCCGGCCCTGTCCGTACTGCACGGCACCCCGCCGCCGCGTGACCTCGTACGGAGCGGCCCCCGCACGGGGGTGGGCGGCGACGGAGCCCACCAGCCGTGGCGCTTCTGGATCGACGGGGACCCCACGGTGAGTCCGTACCGCGCGCACGCACCGCGCCGCCGTCCGAGCCGCAAGGCAACTTGACGCGCCTGCGGCAGACGCCTAATGTAGTCCGAGCCGCTTGACACGGGTACAGCTATCGGCACAGTCCATCGGACCGAATCGAGCCACCTGAAGCGGCCAAACCACTACCTACGACTCACCCTGGCGGGTGCGAATTCGGCATGCCTGTATTCGCCCTATCGGCTCGATTATGAGTTGCCAAGCGAATCGGCTAACGTAGTGAACACGCCGAAAGGCAAGGCCTTCCGCAGGCCACCAGAAATCACCTTCGGACCGGAAACGGAACGAAAAAGAGTCTGGTAAAGTCGGACTCGCCGGAAAGGGAAAACGCGAAAGCGAAGGACCTGGAAAGCGAAACTGCACGGCCCGCTTCGACCGGGAATCGGACACGAAAGAGTCTGATAGAGTCGGAAACGCAAGACAGCGAAACAGAGCAGTACCGAAGGGAAGCGCCCGGAGGGGCCCGGTGAAACGGGACCGAAGGAAGCGTCCGTTCCTTGAGAACTCAACAGCGTGCCAAAAGTCAACGCCAGATATGTTGATACCCCGGCCTGCTTCGGCAGGTTGGTGGTTCCTTTGAAAGTCCTGTCGTTCCGCCCCGTTGTGGGTGGCGGCAGGCAATACACAGCGAGGACGCTGTGAACAACGGGTCTTATTCCGACCGGTTGTTCCGCTCTCGTGATGTGTGCACCCGATTACGGGTAAACATTCACGGAGAGTTTGATCCTGGCTCAGGACGAACGCTGGCGGCGTGCTTAACACATGCAAGTCGAACGATGAAGCCTTTCGGGGTGGATTAGTGGCGAACGGGTGAGTAACACGTGGGCAATCTGCCCTTCACTCTGGGACAAGCCCTGGAAACGGGGTCTAATACCGGATAACACTCTGTCCCGCATGGGACGGGGTTAAAAGCTCCGGCGGTGAAGGATGAGCCCGCGGCCTATCAGCTTGTTGGTGGGGTAATGGCCTACCAAGGCGACGACGGGTAGCCGGCCTGAGAGGGCGACCGGCCACACTGGGACTGAGACACGGCCCAGACTCCTACGGGAGGCAGCAGTGGGGAATATTGCACAATGGGCGAAAGCCTGATGCAGCGACGCCGCGTGAGGGATGACGGCCTTCGGGTTGTAAACCTCTTTCAGCAGGGAAGAAGCGAGAGTGACGGTACCTGCAGAAGAAGCGCCGGCTAACTACGTGCCAGCAGCCGCGGTAATACGTAGGGCGCAAGCGTTGTCCGGAATTATTGGGCGTAAAGAGCTCGTAGGCGGCTTGTCACGTCGGATGTGAAAGCCCGGGGCTTAACCCCGGGTCTGCATTCGATACGGGCTAGCTAGAGTGTGGTAGGGGAGATCGGAATTCCTGGTGTAGCGGTGAAATGCGCAGATATCAGGAGGAACACCGGTGGCGAAGGCGGATCTCTGGGCCATTACTGACGCTGAGGAGCGAAAGCGTGGGGAGCGAACAGGATTAGATACCCTGGTAGTCCACGCCGTAAACGTTGGGAACTAGGTGTTGGCGACATTCCACGTCGTCGGTGCCGCAGCTAACGCATTAAGTTCCCCGCCTGGGGAGTACGGCCGCAAGGCTAAAACTCAAAGGAATTGACGGGGGCCCGCACAAGCAGCGGAGCATGTGGCTTAATTCGACGCAACGCGAAGAACCTTACCAAGGCTTGACATATACCGGAAAGCATCAGAGATGGTGCCCCCCTTGTGGTCGGTATACAGGTGGTGCATGGCTGTCGTCAGCTCGTGTCGTGAGATGTTGGGTTAAGTCCCGCAACGAGCGCAACCCTTGTTCTGTGTTGCCAGCATGCCCTTCGGGGTGATGGGGACTCACAGGAGACTGCCGGGGTCAACTCGGAGGAAGGTGGGGACGACGTCAAGTCATCATGCCCCTTATGTCTTGGGCTGCACACGTGCTACAATGGCCGGTACAATGAGCTGCGATGCCGCGAGGCGGAGCGAATCTCAAAAAGCCGGTCTCAGTTCGGATTGGGGTCTGCAACTCGACCCCATGAAGTCGGAGTTGCTAGTAATCGCAGATCAGCATTGCTGCGGTGAATACGTTCCCGGGCCTTGTACACACCGCCCGTCACGTCACGAAAGTCGGTAACACCCGAAGCCGGTGGCCCAACCCCTTGTGGGAGGGAGCTGTCGAAGGTGGGACTGGCGATTGGGACGAAGTCGTAACAAGGTAGCCGTACCGGAAGGTGCGGCTGGATCACCTCCTTTCTAAGGAGCATCTAGATTCCGCAAGGAATCCAGAGCCACTACGTCGGCAAATGTTCGACGGTGGTCAGCTCATGGGTGGAACGTTGACTATTCAGTACCTGCTGGTTCAGCCGGGACACGAGTACTGCTCCTCGGAGCGTGGAAAGTGAACCGAATGAATGACAGGTACTGGGCGCGCTGTTGGGTGTCTGAAGGTACGGCCGATAAGGCTGCCTTCGACGCCGGCCCCAGTGAACTCGCCTTCAGGGCGGGGTGATGGGTGGCTGGTCGTTGCTTGAGAACTGCACAGTGGACGCGAGCATCTGTGGCCAAGTTTTTAAGGGCGCACGGTGGATGCCTTGGCACCAGGAACCGATGAAGGACGTGGGAGGCCACGATAGTCCCCGGGGAGCTGTCAACCAAGCTTTGATCCGGGGGTTTCCGAATGGGGAAACCCGGCAGTCGTCATGGGCTGTCACCCGCTGCTGAACACATAGGCAGTGTGGAGGGAACGAGGGGAAGTGAAACATCTCAGTACCCTCAGGAAGAGAAAACAACCGTGATTCCGGGAGTAGTGGCGAGCGAAACTGGATGAGGCCAAACCGTATGCGTGTGATACCCGGCAGGGGTTGCGCATGCGGGGTTGTGGGATCTCTCTTTCACAGTCTGCCGGCTGTGAGGCGAGTCAGAAACCGTTGATGTAGGCGAAGGACATGCGAAAGGTCCGGCGTAGAGGGTAAGACCCCCGTAGCTGAAACATTGACGGCTCGTTTGAGAGACACCCAAGTAGCACGGGGCCCGAGAAATCCCGTGTGAATCTGGCGGGACCACCCGCTAAGCCTAAATATTCCCTGGTGACCGATAGCGGATAGTACCGTGAGGGAATGGTGAAAAGTACCGCGGGAGCGGAGTGAAATAGTACCTGAAACCGTGTGCCTACAAGCCGTGGGAGCGTCGCTGGCAGCACTTGTGCTGTCAGTCGTGACTGCGTGCCTTTTGAAGAATGAGCCTGCGAGTTAGCGGTGTGTAGCGAGGTTAACCCGTGTGGGGAAGCCGTAGCGAAAGCGAGTCCGAACAGGGCGGTTGAGTTGCACGCTCTAGACCCGAAGCGGAGTGATCTAGCCATGGGCAGGTTGAAGCGGAGGTAAGACTTCGTGGAGGACCGAACCCACCAGGGTTGAAAACCTGGGGGATGACCTGTGGTTAGGGGTGAAAGGCCAATCAAACTCCGTGATAGCTGGTTCTCCCCGAAATGCATTTAGGTGCAGCGTCGTGTGTTTCTTGCCGGAGGTAGAGCACTGGATAGGCGATGGGCCCTACCGGGTTACTGACCTTAGCCAAACTCCGAATGCCGGTAAGTGAGAGCACGGCAGTGAGACTGTGGGGGATAAGCTCCATGGTCGAGAGGGAAACAGCCCAGAGCATCGACTAAGGCCCCTAAGCGTACGCTAAGTGGGAAAGGATGTGGAGTCGCAGAGACAACCAGGAGGTTGGCTTAGAAGCAGCCACCCTTGAAAGAGTGCGTAATAGCTCACTGGTCAAGTGATTCCGCGCCGACAATGTAGCGGGGCTCAAGCGTACCGCCGAAGTCGTGTCATTCGTACATGTATCCCCAACGGGAGTACGGATGGGTAGGGGAGCGTCGTGTGCCGGGTGAAGCAGCCGCGGAAGCGAGTTGTGGACGGTTCACGAGTGAGAATGCAGGCATGAGTAGCGATACACACGTGAGAAACGTGTGCGCCGATTGACTAAGGGTTCCTGGGTCAAGCTGATCTGCCCAGGGTAAGTCGGGACCTAAGGCGAGGCCGACAGGCGTAGTCGATGGACAACCGGTTGATATTCCGGTACCCGCTTTGAAACGCCCAGTACTGAATCAGGCGATGCTAAGTCCGTGAAGCCGGCCCGATCTCTTCGGAGTTGAGGGTAGTGGTGGAGCCGATGAACCAGACTTGTAGTAGGTAAGCGATGGGGTGACGCAGGAAGGTAGTCCAGCCCGGGCGGTGGTTGTCCCGGGGTAAGGGTGTAGGACGCACGGTAGGCAAATCCGTCGTGCATATAAGTCTGAGACCTGATGCCGAGCCGATTGTGGTGAAGTGGATGATCCTATGCTGTCGAGAAAAGCCTCTAGCGAGTTTCATGGCGGCCCGTACCCTAAACCGACTCAGGTGGTCAGGTAGAGAATACCGAGGCGTTCGGGTGAACTATGGTTAAGGAACTCGGCAAAATGCCCCCGTAACTTCGGGAGAAGGGGGGCCATCACTGGTGATCCGATTTACTCGGTGAGCTGGGGGTGGCCGCAGAGACCAGCGAGAAGCGACTGTTTACTAAAAACACAGGTCCGTGCGAAGCCGTAAGGCGATGTATACGGACTGACGCCTGCCCGGTGCTGGAACGTTAAGGGGACCGGTTAGCTGACTTTCGGGTCGGCGAAGCTGAGAACTTAAGCGCCAGTAAACGGCGGTGGTAACTATAACCATCCTAAGGTAGCGAAATTCCTTGTCGGGTAAGTTCCGACCTGCACGAATGGCGTAACGACTTCTCGACTGTCTCAACCATAGGCCCGGTGAAATTGCACTACGAGTAAAGATGCTCGTTTCGCGCAGCAGGACGGAAAGACCCCGGGACCTTTACTATAGTTTGATATTGGTGTTCGGTTCGGCTTGTGTAGGATAGGTGGGAGACTTTGAAGCGGCCACGCCAGTGGTTGTGGAGTCGTCGTTGAAATACCACTCTGGTCGTGCTGGATGTCTAACCTGGGTCCGTGATCCGGATCAGGGACAGTGTCTGATGGGTAGTTTAACTGGGGCGGTTGCCTCCTAAAGAGTAACGGAGGCGCCCAAAGGTTCCCTCAGCCTGGTTGGCAATCAGGTGTTGAGTGTAAGTGCACAAGGGAGCTTGACTGTGAGACCGACGGGTCGAGCAGGGACGAAAGTCGGGACTAGTGATCCGGCAGTGGCTTGTGGAAGCGCTGTCGCTCAACGGATAAAAGGTACCCCGGGGATAACAGGCTGATCTTCCCCAAGAGTCCATATCGACGGGATGGTTTGGCACCTCGATGTCGGCTCGTCGCATCCTGGGGCTGGAGTCGGTCCCAAGGGTTGGGCTGTTCGCCCATTAAAGCGGTACGCGAGCTGGGTTTAGAACGTCGTGAGACAGTTCGGTCCCTATCCGCTGTGCGCGTAGGAATATTGAGAAGGGCTGTCCCTAGTACGAGAGGACCGGGACGGACGAACCTCTGGTGTGCCAGTTGTCCTGCCAAGGGCATGGCTGGTTGGCTACGTTCGGAAAGGATAACCGCTGAAAGCATCTAAGCGGGAAGCCTGCTTCGAGATGAGTATTCCCACCCTCTTGAAGGGTTAAGGCTCCCAGTAGACGACTGGGTTGATAGGCCAGATGTGGAAGCCCGGTAACGGGTGGAGCTGACTGGTACTAATAGGCCGAGGGCTTGTCCTCAGTTGCTCGCGTCCACTGTGTTGTTCCCGGGTTGCGAACAGTTATCGCACCGGTTGAACAGTTTCACTACTTAATTGAAGAGTGTGCTTGTTCGCTAGAACCCGATAGGGTTTCGGTGGTCATTGCGTTAGGGAAACGCCCGGTTACATTCCGAACCCGGAAGCTAAGCCTTTCAGCGCCGATGGTACTTCAGGGGGGACCCTGTGGGAGAGTAGGACGCCGCCGAACAATCTTTCAAGGACCCTTGGTCCCAGCGTTCAACGCTGGGACCAAGGGTCCTTTTGTTTTTCCCGAAGCGCGTCGGCTGGTCGGCTGCGCGAGAATGTCTGTGGTACCCGAAGACAGGAGTCACACCCATGTCCACCAACTCTCCCGACGATCGTCCGGAGCGCGAGCCGCGTCGCCGGGACGGCGGTGACAGGGGCGGTTACCGCGGTGGTCGTGACGACCGGTCCGGCTCCGGAGCACCTCGACGCGACAACGACCGAGGCAGCTTCCGCCGTGATGACAACCGGCCTTCCGGCGCCGGCGGTGGCTTCCGTCGTGACGACCGGGACCGCGATCGCGGCCCGCGTCGTGACGACAGCCGGGGCGGTGGCTCCGGTGGTGGGTTCCGTCGTGATGACGACCGTGGTGGGTACCGGGGTGGTCAGCAGCGTGATGACCGTGGTGGCCGTCCGGGCGGTGGTTTCGACCGTCGTGACGACCGGCCCCGTGGTCCGCGTCGTGACGACGATCGGCCTTCCGGTGGCGGTTTCCGCCGGGATGACAACCGCGGTGGTGGGTTCCGCCGGGATGACAACCGTGGTGGTGGCTCCGGCGGTGGGTTCCGCCGCGACGACAACCGTGGTGGTGGCTTCGAGCGTCGTGACGACCGGCCTCGGGGTCCGCGTCGTGACGACGATCGGCCTTCCGGTGGCGGTTTCCGTCGTGACGACAGCCGGCCCTCCGGTGGTGGGTTCCGTCGTGATGATGACCGTGGTGGGTACCGGGGTGGTCAGCAGCGTGATGACCGTGGTGGCCGTCCCGGTGGTGGTTTCGACCGTCGTGACGACCGGCCCCGTGGTCCGCGTCGTGACGACGATCGGCCTTCCGGTGGCGGTTTCCGCCGTGACGACAACCGGCCCTCCGGTGGTGGATTCCGTCGCGACGACAACCGGGGTGGTGGCTCCGGCGGTGGGTTCCGCCGTGACGACAACCGCGGTGGCGACCGCGATCGCGGACCTCGTCGTGATGACGACCGTGGTGGGTACCGGGGTGGTCAGCAGCGTGATGACCGTGGTGGCCGTCCCGGTGGTGGTTTCGACCGTCGTGACGACCGGCCGCGCGGCCCGCGTCGTGACGACGACCGGCCTTCCGGTGGCGGTTTCCGTCGCGACGACAACCGGCCCTCCGGCGGTGGATTCCGCCGTGACGACAACCGCGGTGGTGGCTCCGGCGGTGGGTTCCGCCGTGACGACAACCGTGGTGGCGACAGGGACCGGGGCGGATACCGCGGCGGTCGTCGTGACGACCGGGACCGCGGTGGTTTCCGGGGACGCGACGACCGGGGCGGCGACCGCGATCGTGAGCCGATCAAGCGGCTGCCGATCCCGGACGACGTCACGGGCGACGAGATCGACAAGGACGTACGCCAGGAGCTCATGAGCCTGCCGAAGACCCTTGCCGAGGACGTCGCGCGCAACCTGGTCATGGTGGCCCGGCTGATCGACGAGGACCCCGAGGAGGCGTACGCGTACTCCCGTATCGCCCTCCGGCTCGCGTCCCGCGTCGCCGCCGTGCGCGAGGCGGCCGGCTTCGCGGCGTACGCGACGCAGAAGTACGCCGAGGCGCTCGCCGAGTTCCGGGCGTCCCGCCGGATGACCGGGTCCGTGGACCTGTGGCCCGTCATGGCGGACTGCGAGCGTGGGCTCGGGCGTCCCGAGCGGGCGATGGCCATGGCCGGCGAGCCCGAGGTGCAGAAGCTGGACAAGGCCGGGCAGGTCGAGATGCGGCTGGTGGCCGCCGGGGCCCGCCGTGACATGGGGCAGCTCGACGCCGCCATCGTGACGCTCCAGAGCCCCGAGCTCGCGTCCAACTCCGTGCAGTCGTGGACGCCGCGACTGCGCTATGCGTACGCGGACGCCCTGCTGGAGGCCGGGCGCGAGGACGAGGCGCGGGAGTGGTTCGGGAAGGCGCTGGAGGCCGACAAGGACGGTTCCACCGATGCGTCGGACCGGCTCGCCGCCCTCGACGGCGTGGAGTTCGTCGACGCCCTCGGTGACGACGGGACGGCCGAGGAGGACGTGGCCGACGCGGACGACGACGACCTTGACGGGCCCACGGACGGACCGGGCAAGGCCTAGCGACCGGTGAAGGGGGGGCGGCACTCCGAACGGAGTGCCGCCCCCCTTCGCGTTCCGTGCAGGTCCGCCGGTCAGTCGAGGCTGAGGCTTCGCATGACCAGGCCCGTGGCCGGCTTCGGGCCGAACGACGTCGACTTGCGGGGCATGGTGACGCCCTGCCGTGCCAGGTCCCGGACGACCTCTTCGCGTACGGGATGCATCAGCACCGCCGTGGCGTCGAGCCGCTCCGCCTGTTCGACGGCCGCCGCCGCGTCGTGGAGGTATCCGATGTGCTCCGGCGCGTCCGGGATCCGCCACACGTCGTCGAGCAGCGCCGAGTGCAGGACCGTCGCGTCCAGGGTGCGCCAGGCGTCCGGGCGGTCCGCCCGGACGGTGCGGGCCAGCAGGGCCGGATCGGGGCGGTCCACCAGGTGGAAGCCGCCGTCGCCGGCGAGGAGGAACGCGTTGCCCCCGGCCGCCGCTCCGGCCAGCGCGTCGAGGGCTTCGGGGAGCGGCCCCTCGACCGGCCGGACGCGGAAGAGTCCGGTCAGCGCCTCCAGGGCCCGGGAGACCGGCAGCCCGCGCAACAGCCGGTGGATGGCGCGGACCTGGAGGGGGTGGCGGGCCGTGTCGACGAGGAGGACGAGGCCGAGGTCCCACGGCCCGGGCGCGCTCTGCTCCCGCTGGAGCCGGAGATAGGTGGCCCAGCGGTGGTGGCCGTCGGCGATGAGCGCCTGGTGCCGGGCGAGGTCCGATGCGATCTCGCTCCGTTCGGCCGGATCCGCCACGGCCCACAGGCGGTGCCGGAAGCCGTCCTCCGTCGTGGTCGCGAGCAGCGGTTCCCGCAGGACCGTGCGCTCGATGACCGCCGCCGCCCCGGTCGGCTCGCCCTCGTCGCCGCGGTAGGTCAGCAGCAGCGGCTCCAGATGCGCCCCCGTCGTACGCATCAGCTCCGCCCGGTCCGCGACGACGTCGTCCATGACGTCCTCGTGGGGCAGCACGATGCCCTCGGCGGCGGGGGAGAGGGCCAGCGCCCCGATCAGGCCCCGCTGGAGGATCTCGTCGTTCCGCTGCTCGTAGACGTACAGCACCGGGTCCGGATCCGGTGCGATGACCCCCTCGGCCAGCCAGCGGTCCAGTGTGTCGGCCGCCTGCCGGTGCCGGTCCCGGGCCGTGTCCGCCTGGGGGAGGATGAGGCGCACGATGTTGTGCGGATCCGCGGACTCCAGGTGGTGCAGCCCGTCGGGCCTGACGACCACGTCGTACGGGGGCGAGGTCACTGCGGCAAGGCTGCCGACCCGCTCGGGGACGTAACGCAGTCCGCGGAACGGGAAAAGCCGCAGCCCCTGGTCGACGGGGCCTGAAGTGTTCATCAGGGCATCGTATGTGTGCAGAGGGCATACGCGATGATCGGGGCAGAAGCGTGGAAGAGGAGCGAGCCATATGAGCCACCAGCAGGACAGGTCCCGGCCGTCGGGGAGCAGCACGGCGCTGAGCGAGGCGTACGACACGGCCCTCCTCGACCTCGACGGGGTCGTGTACGCGGGCGGCGAGGCCATCGGCCACGCCGTGGAGTCGCTGGCCCGGGCGCGGACCGGGGGCATGCACCTCGCGTACGTCACCAACAACGCGCTGCGGACGCCGGACGCGGTGGCGCGGCATCTGACCGAGCTCGGGGTGCCCGCCGAACCCACCGACGTGATCACCTCGGCCCAGGCCGTCGCCCGGCTGGTCGCCGATCAACTGCCGCCGGGGGCACGGGTGCTGGCGATCGGCGGCGAGGGGCTGCGGGTCGCGCTGCGCGAGCGCGGGCTGGTGCCGGTGGAGTCGGCGGACGACGACCCGGCCGCCGTGGTCCAGGGGTACGGCGGACAGGACATGGCGTGGGGGCGGTTCGCCGAGGCGAGCTACGCGATCCGGCGCGGGCTGCCGTGGTTCGCGTCCAACACCGACCTGACCATTCCGGGCGCGCGGGGCATCGCCCCCGGGAACGGGGCCGCCGTCGAGGTCGTCCGGATCGCCACCGGGGCCGAGCCGCAGGTGGCCGGGAAGCCGTTG
Source organism: Streptomyces griseus (assembly GCF_900460065.1). Taxonomy (GTDB): domain Bacteria; phylum Actinomycetota; class Actinomycetes; order Streptomycetales; family Streptomycetaceae; genus Streptomyces; species Streptomyces griseus. The sequence goes on from NZ_UAVD01000023.1 coordinate 216,036, forward strand.
CCGCCGATGCACCGGGAGACCGTGCTGCGGACCGGGGCGAAGCGGCCGATCGTCGTCGGGGACCGGCTGGACACGGACATCGAGGGCGCGTTCAACGGAGGCGTGGACTCGCTGCTGGTGCTGACCGGGGTGACCGACGCGGCGCAGCTGCTGGCCGCCCCGCCGCAGCACCGTCCGACCTATGTGGACCGGGACCTGCGGGGGCTGCTGACCGGGCAGCCCGAGGTGACGCCGGCCGGTGGGGCCCATCGGTGCGGGGGCTGGACGGCCGCCGTGCGCGGGGGCGGGCTGGTGCTGGAGGGCGAGGGCGAGCCGCTCGACGGGCTGCGGGCGCTCTGCGCGGCGGCCTGGACCGCGGCCGGCGCGGGTGTGTGCGGGCTGGAGACGGGGAAGGCCCTCGCCGGGCTCGGACTCTGAAACCGCGGCGCCGCCCGGCGGACCGACTTCCGGTGCCCCCGCCGTACCGACTCCCGAGGCCGTCCGCCGGGCCGACCCTCGGTGCCGTCCGCCCCACCGACTCCTGAAGCCGCCCGGCGGACCGGCCCCGGTGCCGCCCGCGCGTCGGGGGCGGCACGGCCCGACGCCCCTGGCGCGCGCAGGCGTTGAGCGGGTGGGGCGGTGGCCCGGGACCCGTGGCGCGAAGAGGAAGATAGGTTAACCTAACCTGGTGCTGCTCGGTGGTCCGCCCGTGCCCCGCGCCGTGCCGCTCCACCTCACCGACTCCGGGAGTACGACCATGCAGCGCCTCACCGCAGAATCGGTGACCCTCGGCTACGACCAGCGGGTCATCACCGAGAACCTCTCGGTGGAGATTCCCGACAACTCCTTCACCGTGATCGTCGGTCCCAACGCCTGCGGCAAGTCGACCCTGCTGCGTGCCCTCGCCCGGATGCTGAAGCCGAGCCGGGGGCAGGTGCTGCTGGACGGGGAGGCCATCCACCAGCTGCCGGCGAAGAAGGTCGCCCGGACGCTGGGGCTGCTGCCGCAGTCCTCCATAGCCCCCGACGGGATCACCGTCGCCGACCTCGTCGCCCGCGGCCGCTACCCCCACCAGGGGCTGCTGCGGCAGTGGTCGCCGGAGGACGAGCGAGTCGTCGAGGAGTCCATGGAGTCCACCGGCGTCGCCGAGCTGGCCGATCGCTATGTCGACGAACTCTCCGGTGGTCAGCGCCAGCGGGTCTGGATCGCCATGGCGCTGGCCCAGCAGACGCCGCTGCTGCTGCTCGACGAGCCCACGACGTACCTCGACATCCAGCACCAGATCGATGTCCTCGACCTGTGCGCGGAGCTGCACGAGACGCAGGGCCGCACGCTGGTCGCGGTGCTCCACGACCTGAACCACGCCGCGCGGTACGCCACCCACCTCATCGCGATGCGGGACGGGGCGATCGTCGCGGAGGGGCCGCCTTCGGAGGTCGTCGACGCGGAGCTGGTGGAGCGGGTGTTCGGGATGCGGTGCCAGGTGATCGACGATCCGGAGACCGGGACGCCGCTGGTCGTGCCCGCGGCCCGCAAGGCTCGGAAGGTCGCCGCCTGAGGACTCCGTTCGGAAGGCCGCCGCCCGAGGACTCCGTGTGGGGGAGCCGGGAGGCGCGCTCCGTCCCCGGGGCCGAGACGGGCCCGACCGGTGCCCGTACGTTCTCCGCGCGCTGACGAGGGGCGGACTCGCGGTGCGGTCTACAGCAGCGATCTCAGTTTCAGCAGGTCCCTGAAGCCCGCCTCCAGGCGTACGCGGCCCGAGCCCCACGCCTTCGCGAAGTTCAGGTCGCCGTCCACCAGCGCCACCAGGTCGTCGCCCGTCATCGCGAGCCTGATCTCGGCCTTCTCCCGGGGCGGCCCCTCGACCGTGTCCCGGACCTGGATCCGGCCGTCGGCCAGCCTGCCGGTGAACGTGACGTCGAGGTCCTTGATGTGACAGCTCAGCGAGCGGTCGAGGGAGGCCGCGCCGCGCACGTCGCCCTCGGCAGCCGCGAGGTTGTCGGAAAGTCTTGTCAGTGCGCTGCGGCACTCAGCCATGGTCGCCATCGTCCTCGACGGTACACCGGCCCGCCGATGTAGCGTTTCGGCATGAGCGACGTGATGCCGGAGGCCGGAGCGCCCCCCATGAGCACGCCCGAGGAGCCCGTGCCCCTGGGCGTCGAGCGCACCCCCACCGGCCGGGCCGAGGTGGACGTGGTGCTGGGGCGGCTGGCGGACGCGGACCACCTCCCGGCGGACGGGCACATCGAGGTGTACGAGGATGTACACCGCGGTCTGCGGTCCGAGCTCGCCTCGCTGGACGCCCGTCCGGCCGCCGGGCCCGTGCCCACGCCTTCGCACCGTCCGCACGACCCGCACCACCACCCGCATCACGACAACAGGAGCTGAACCGAACGTGGCAGGAGTGGCACGTCGCCGCCTCGACGCCGAGCTGGTACGCCGCAAGCTCGCCCGCTCGCGCGAGCACGCGAGCCAGCTGATCGCCGCGGGGCGCGTCACCGTGGGCCGCACCACCGCGACCAAACCCGCCACCCAGGTCGAGACGGCCGCCGCGATCGTCGTCACCCAGGACGACGACGACCCGGACTACGTCTCGCGCGGCGGCCACAAGCTGGCCGGGGCGCTCGCCGCCTTCGGCCCGCTCGGGCTGACCGTTCGGGGCCGGCGGGCGCTGGACGCCGGGGCCTCCACCGGCGGGTTCACCGACGTGCTGCTGCGGGCCGGGGCCCGGCAGGTCGTCGCCGTCGACGTCGGCTACGGGCAGCTCGCGTGGTCCTTGCAGTCCGACGAGCGGGTCGTCGTCAAGGACCGTACGAACGTGCGGGAGTTGACCTTGGAGGCCATCGACGGGGAGGCGGTCGACCTGGTGGTGGGGGATCTGTCCTTCATCCCGCTGGGCCTCGTGCTGCCCGCCCTCGCCCGGTGCGCCGCGCCCGACGCGGACCTGGTCCTCATGGTCAAACCGCAGTTCGAGGTGGGCAAGGAGCGGCTGGGCAGCGGCGGAGTGGTGCGGAGCCCGGAGCTGCGCGCCGAAGCCGTGCGCGAAGTGGCACGCCGGGCCTGGGGGCTCGGACTCGGCGTCCAGGGGGTGACGGCCAGTCCGCTGCCCGGCCCGTCGGGGAACGTCGAGTACTTTCTGTGGCTGCGGGCCGGCGCACCCGAGCTGGATCCCGCGGATGTCGACCGTGCAGTGGCGGAGGGGCCTCGTTGACGACGAATGTGACCACGAATGCGGCACGAACAGTCTTCCTTTTGGCGCACACCGGCCGGCCGGCCGCGATCCGCAGCGCTGAGCTCGTCGTGCAGGGGCTGCTGCGCAACGGGCTCGGCGTACGGGTCTCGGCGGCCGAGGCGGCCGATCTGCCGCTGCCGGACACCGTCGAGACGGTCACCGACACCAGCCCGTCGGCCGTGGACGGCTGCGAGCTGCTGATCGTCCTGGGGGGTGACGGCACCCTGCTGCGCGGCGCGGAGTTCTCCCGCGCCTCCGGGGTGCCGATGCTCGGCGTCAACCTCGGACGCGTCGGCTTCCTCGCGGAAGCCGAGCGCGACGACCTCGACAAGGTGGTCTCCCGGGTCGTCACCCGCGACTACGAGGTCGAGGAGCGGATGACGATCGACGTCCTCGTCCACAGCAACGGCGACGTCGTGCACGCCGACTGGGCGCTCAACGAGGCGGCGGTACAGAAGGTGTCGCCCGAGCGGATGCTCGAAGTGGTCCTGGAGATCGACGGCCGCCCGGTCACCGGGTTCGGCTGCGACGGGATCGTCTGCGCGACCCCGACCGGTTCGACCGCGTACGCCTTCTCGGCGGGCGGGCCCGTCGTCTGGCCCGAGGTCGAGGCGCTGCTGATGGTGCCGATCAGCGCCCACGCGCTGTTCGCCAAGCCGCTGGTGACGTCGCCCACGTCCGTGCTCGCGGTCGAGGTCCAGCCGCACACCCCGCACGGGGTGCTGTGGTGCGACGGGCGGCGGACCGTGGAGCTGCCCGCCGGGGCGCGGGTCGAGGTGCGGCGCGGCGCGGTGCCCGTACGGCTGGCGCGGCTGCACCAGGCCTCCTTCACCGATCGTCTGGTGGCGAAGTTCGCGCTGCCCGTCTCGGGCTGGCGGGGCGCGCCGCACTGAGCTTTCCGGGGACGCCGCGCTGAGGGCCGTGAGGACGTCCCACGGCCCTCGCGACCCTCGGGAGAGTGAATCCGGGAGCGGGGGCCGTCGCGCGCCCGGCCCGCGACCTCGTAAGGTCATGTCCGTGTTGGAGGAGATGCGGATACGGTCGCTCGGAGTCATCGACGACGCGGTGGTGGAGCTGTCACCCGGTTTCACCGCGGTCACGGGTGAGACCGGAGCGGGCAAGACCATGGTCGTCACGAGCCTCGGGCTGCTGCTCGGCGGGCGCGCGGACCCCGCCCTCGTACGGGTCGGGGCCAAGGCCGCGGTCGTGGAGGGCAGGATCACGGTGTCCGAGGGCGACGCCGCGGCGCTGCGGGCCGAGGAGGCCGGAGCGGAACTCGACGACGGCGCGCTGCTCATCAGCCGTACGGTGTCGGCGGAAGGGCGCTCACGGGCCCATCTCGGCGGCAGATCCGTGCCGGTGGGGATCCTGACCGAGCTGGCGGACGAACTCGTCGCCGTGCACGGACAGACCGACCAGCAGGGCCTGCTCAAGCCCGCGCGGCAGCGCGGGGCGCTCGACCGGTACGCCGGGGACGGCGTGGCGGTCCCGCTCGCCGCGTACACGGCGGCCTACCGGCGGCTGCGGACCGTCGCCGCGACCCTGGAGGAGCTGACCACCCGGGCCCGGGAACGGGCCCAGGAGGCGGATCTGCTGCGGTTCGGTCTGAACGAGGTCGCCGCCGTCGAGCCGTTGCCGGGCGAGGACGTCGAGCTGGCCGCCGAGGCGGAGCGGCTCGGGCACGCCGAGGCGCTCGCCTCCGCCGCCGCCCTCGCGCACACCGCGCTCGCCGGGAACCCGGAGGACCCGGAGAGCATCGACGCGACGACGGTCGTCGCCGCCGCCGGACAGGCCCTGGACGGGGTCCGGGCCCACGATCCGGCGCTGGCCGCGCTGGCCGACCGGATCGGGGAGATCTCCATCCTGATCGCCGACGTCTCCGGCGAGCTGGCCGGATACGCCGACCAGTTGGAGGCCGACCCGCTGCGGCTGGCCGCCGTGGAGGAGCGCCGGGCCGCGCTGACCACCCTGACCCGTAAGTACGGGGAGGACATCTCGGCCGTGCTGGCCTGGGCCCAGGAGGGCGCGGGCCGGCTCACCGAGCTGGAGGGCGACGACGAGCGGATCGGCGAGCTGACCGCCGAGCGTGACGGGCTGCGGGCCGAACTCTCCGTGCTGGGGCAGGCGTTGACCGATGCCCGTACGGAGGCCGCCGCCCGGTTCGCCGAGGCGGTGACCGAGGAGCTGGCCTCGCTCGCCATGCCGCACGCCCGGGTCTCCTTCGCCATCTCGCAGACCGGGGCGGCGGACGAGGCGTCCGGCATCGACATCGGCGGGCGGAGCGTCGCGTACGGCCCTTCGGGCGCCGACGAGGTGGAGCTGCTGCTCGCCCCGCACCCGGGCGCCCAGCCCCGGCCGATCGCCAAGGGGGCGTCGGGCGGTGAGCTGTCCCGGGTGATGCTCGCGGTCGAGGTCGTCTTCGCGGGCTCCGACCCCGTACCGACGTACCTCTTCGACGAGGTCGACGCGGGCGTCGGAGGCAAGGCGGCCGTCGAGGTCGGCCGGCGGCTCGCCAAGCTCGCCCGGTCCGCGCAGGTGGTGGTCGTGACCCATCTGCCGCAGGTGGCGGCCTTCGCCGACCGGCAGCTGCTGGTCGAGAAGACCGTGGACGGCTCGGTGACCCGCAGCGGCGTCACGGTCCTGGAGGGCGAGGACCGGGTCCGGGAGCTGTCGCGGATGCTGGCGGGCCAGGAGGACTCCGAGACGGCCCGAGCCCACGCCGAGGAGCTGCTGGCCACGGCCCGCGCCGACTAACGGCCCGCGGCGGGCCGGGCGGGTACGGGCGGGGGATTGCTCCCGCCCGTACGTGCTTCCGGCGGGCGATGTCGTCAACCTCGCGCCCCGATATTCACCCTTGAGGGTGGTGGGGTCCGGTCGGTTGTCGCCATGTGCGCGGCAGCAACGTTCCGCCGGTCCCGGAACGCGCGTACGGGCTGGCATCCTTGGCGCTGTCCCTTCCGCCGACTCCGGAGCCCCGGGGAGCCAATCAACGTGTCACAACTGCGTACGGTCCAAGTCCTGGGCGGCGGCAGTGCGAGCAGCAGCGCGCACGTCGGTTCGCTGGCCGCCGGGCTGGTGGCGCGCGGGGTGCGGGTGACCGTCTGCGCCCCGTCCGCGGCGGACCGCGCTCACGACTTCACGTCGACCGGGGCCCGGTTCCTTCCGGTGCCCCGGCGCAGCGACCCGGCCGCCGTCGCCGCGCTGCGGGCCGCCTGCGCGGGCGCGGACGTCGTCCACGCCCACGGGCTCCACGCGGCCGCCCGCACCGCCCTCGCGCTGAGCGGACGCACGGTGCCCCTGGTGATGACCTGGCACACCCGGCGGTACGCGGAAGGCGCCCGCCGTCAGATCCTGCACCTGCTGGAACGGCGGGCCGCACGGGCGGCGGCCGTGGTCCTCGCCCCCTCGTCCGACCTGGTGGACCGGGCCCGCGAGCGGGGCGCCCGCGACGCCCGGTTCGCCCCGGTGGCCCTCCCGCGCCCGCGCCCCGCGGCCGTCGACGACGAGGGCAAGACGCGGGTCGAACTGGGCGCGGCGGACCGGCCGTTGCTGGTGGCCGTCGGCAGCCTCCTGCCGCACCACGGCTTCGACGTCCTGCTGGACGCGGCCCGCCTCTGGCGGACTCTGGACCCGGTGCCGCTGCTCGTCATCGCGGGGGAGGGGCGCGACCGGGGCGCTCTGCAACGGCGGATCAGGGACGAGGGGCTGCCCGTCACCCTCGTCCCGGGCCCCGACGGCGCGGGGGAGTTGCTCGCCGCCGCCGACCTGGCCCTGCTGCCGAGCCGGTGGGAGGGCCGCTCCCCGCCCGCGCAGGAGGCGCTGCGGGCCGGTGTGCCGCTCGTCGCCACCGCGGTCGGCGGCCTGCCCGAACTGGTCGGTACGGCAGCCGAACTGGTGCCCTACGGCAACGCCGAGGCCCTCGCCCGTACGGTCGTGCGGCTCCTCGGGGACCCGGCGGAGCGCGCCCGGCTCGCCGAGGCCGGGCGGGTGCAGGCGGCCGGCTGGCCCACCGAGGACGACACGATCGCCCATGTGCTCAGCGTCTACGACGAGCTGGCGGAGCCGCTGGCGACCGGCCGGACGCGCTGACGGAACGGGTTCCCGGGCCCGCTCTCAGGTCGTGTGGCGGCGGGCCCGCAGCGCCAGGCTCAGCGCCAGCACCGTCTGCGGGTCGTCCAGGTCCGTGCCCAGCAGCTCGCCGATCCGGGCCAGCCGGTTGTAGAGCGTCTGGCGGTTGAGGTGCAGCTCGCGGGCGGTCTCCGCCTTGCGGCCCGCGTGCGCCAGATACGCCTGGAGCGTCGGCAGCAGCGGCGGGCGCGAGGTGCGGTCGTGCTCGCGCAGCGGACCGATCGCCCGGTCCACGAACGCCGCCAGGTCCGGATGGTCCCGCAGCCGCCACAGCAACAGGTCGATGTCGAGGCGCCGGGCGTCGTACCACGGCCGGTCGTCCAGGCCCTGCGCGGCCGTCGCCGTCTCCGAGGCGTGCCGCAGCCCGGCGCCCGCCGCGGCCCAGCCGCCCGCGACACCCACCACGACCACCGGCGGCCGCGATCCGGCACGGTCGAGGCCCGCCCGCTCCACCCCGGCCCGCAGCGCCGCCGCCACCCGGTCCGCGACCGCGGTGCGCTCGCCCTCCGAACGCAGCCCCACCAGCAGCGGAACCCGCCCCTCCACGGGCCGCACACCGAGCAGCACCGGCACCCCGACCGAGGCCAGCTCCTCCAGGACCGCCCGGGCCAGCACCGCCCAGTTGCCCGACGGGGACAGCTCGGGGGCCAGCCGCATCACCACCGGGAGCAGCGGGGTGTCGCCGGGCCGGAAGCCGAGCACCCGCGCCTGGGCGGGGGCGTCCTCCGGGGCGATCCGGCCCTCCGCGAGGTCGGTGAGGAAGTCGCCCCGGCCCCGGGCGGCCAGCTCCTCCTCCTGCCGGGCCTGCATCAGCACGACGGCGAGGAGCCCCGCCGCGCGCTCCGCCGCCATCCGGTGCACGGTCGCCAGCGGCCCGGCGACCGCGAGCAGCACCAGCCGGGCCCGTACCGCACCGGTCTCGGGCCCGCCACCGGGCACGTCCACCAGCACCGCGCCGGCCGGCGGGCTCTCCCGGGCCGCCCGGTCGCCGCGCATGCCCTCCCAGACCTGGAGCGGGTCCGCGCCCACCGGTCCCGTGCCGGTGGACGCCGCGTACAGGAGCCGGCCGTCGGGCGTCTCCAGGAAGACCGGGTTGGCGGTGAAGTCGGCGAGGATCCCGAGGACCTGGGGCACCCCGCCGCCGTCGAGCAGCGCCCGGGTGGCGCGCCGGTGCACCTCCTCGGCCTGCTGGAGCAGCGCGTAGTGCCCGTTGACGATCTCGGTGTGCACCTCCTCGGTCACCGCGACGAACGGCACCTCGCGGTGCAGCTGGACCAGCGGGAGCCCGGCCGCGCGGGCGGCGTCCACGATGGAGGCGGGCAGTCGGCCGAAGCGCGGGCCGAGCTCCACCACCAGGGCCGCGATGGACCGGTCGGCGAGGCGGCGGACGAAGGCGCGCTGTTCGGCGGGGCGGGCGCCCAGGCCCAGGCCGGTGGTCAGGAGCAGCTCGCCGCCCTTGAGGAGCGAGGCGATGTTGGGGACCTCGCCCGCGTGCACCCAGCGCACGGTGCGGTTCAGCCGGTCGGCGCCGGCCACCACCTCCGGGAGCCCGGCGCGCAGCCCCGGCAGCTCCAGCGCCCGCTGCACGGTGATTCCGCTGTGGCTCTCCACGTACCGGCCCGCTTCCCTTGTGCCCTGCCCCGACCCCCGTCGATCGGGCGGCCGTCCTGGTCAGGACGCTACCGCCCGGGGGCCGGGGCGCGCATCGCAGGGGAGGAGCGCGGACGCGCCGCCGGGCCGGGCCCCGCCGGTCAGGGCTTCGTCAGCAACTCCGCGAGCGCGCCGCGGTTCAGCCGCAGCGCCTCGATCCGCTCGTCCATCACCGCCAGCTCCCCGCCGAGGATCTCCCGCAGCTCCGCGCACCAGTCGAACACGGGTCCCTCGCCCCGGGCGCACGGCAGCACCTGGGCGATCACCTCGGTGGTCAGGCCCGCCCGCAGCAGCGCGCGGATCTGCGCCACGGTCACCACGGCCTCCTCGCCGTAAGCCCGGTAGCCGTTGACGCCCCGCCCGGCCGACAACAGCCCCTGCGCCTCGTAGTACCGCAGCGACCGCGCGCTGGCGCCCGTCCGCCGGGACAACTCCCCGATCAGCATGTGCCCGTGCCCCGTTCCCTCTTGACCTTGTCACCGGTGTCAGGCCCTAACGTCCGGACCATGAACCAGGATTCCCCGTACATCGTTCAGGTGAACGGCCGGCCGGCCACCGCCGCCGACCTCGCGCCGCTCGCCTTCGCGGGCCACGCCCACTTCACCGCCGTACAGGTCCGCGAAGGCCGGGTGCGCGGCCTCGATCTCCATCTGGAGCGGCTCAGGTCCGCTTCGGCGGAGCTGTTCGGCCGGGCCCTGCCGGACGACCTGGTGCGCTCGCGCCTGCGCACGGCGCTCCGCGACGGGCCGGCCGATCTCTCGCTGACGGCCACGGTGTACTCCCCGGCGGGCGAGTTCACCGCGGCCGACGCCGATCCCGCGCTGCTGGTGCGCACCGGACCGGCGTCGTCCGGACCCGCCGGGCCGCTCGCCCTGGCCGCGGTCCGGCACGACCGGTTCCAGCCGCACATCAAGCACGTGGGGGAGCCGGCCAAGACGCGGCTGCTCCGCGGGGCCGTCGCCGACGGCTTCGACGACGCCGCGTTCCTGGACGCGGAGGGCCGGTTCAGCGAGGCGACGATCTGGAACCTCGCCTTCTGGGACGGTGCGTCGGTGCTGTGGCCCCGGGCCGGACTGCTGACCGGGACGACCCTGGGCATCGTCCAGCGGCAGCTGGACCGGCTCGGGGTCGGACAGCGGACCGTCGCGGTCACCCCCGGCGACCTGCCGGGCCTCGCCGGGGCGGTCGTCATGAACTCCTGGACGCCGGGCGTGGCCGTCCACCGGATCGGCGCGGTCGAACTGCCGGCCGCCCCGTCGTTCCTGGAGCTGCTCCACCGGGCGTACGAGGCCGAACCGCTCACCGCCCCCTGAACACGCGCGACGACCGCTCCGCGAGCGCGCGAGGACGGTCACCGAGAGCGCGCGACGACGGCCGGGAGCACGCGACGGCCGCCCCGGGGAGCCCGGGGCGGCCGTCCTCACCGTCGGCGGCGGCTCAGCCCACGTACGCGCCGCTCGCCGTCAGCCGCAGCGCGGTGTCGATCAGCGGGACGTGGCTGAACGCCTGCGGGAAGTTCCCCACCTGGCGCTGGAGGTTCGAGTCCCACTCCTCGGCCAGCAGCCCGAGGTCGTTGCGGAGCGACAGCAGCTTCTCGAACAGCTGGCGCGCCTCGTCGACCCGGCCGATCATCGCCAGATCGTCGGCCATCCAGAACGAGCAGGCCAGGAAGGCGCCCTCGTCGCCGGCCAGCCCGTCGACACCGGCGTTCTCGCCCTCGGTCGGGTAGCGCAGGATGAAGCCGTCCTCCGTGGACAGCTCCCGCTGGATCGCCTCGATCGTGCCGATGACCCGCTTGTCGTCCGGCGGCAGGAAGCCCATCTGCGGGATGAGCAGCAGGGAGGCGTCCAGTTCCTTCGACCCGTAGGACTGGGTGAAGGTGTTGCGTTCCTTGTCGTAGCCGCGCTCGCAGACATCGCGGTGGATGTCGTCGCGGAGCTGGTGCCACCGCTCCAGCGGGCCCTCGACGTCCCCGGACTCGACCAGCTTGATCGTCCGGTCGACCGCGACCCACGCCATCACCTTCGAGTGCACGAAGTGCCGGCGCGGCCCGCGCACCTCCCAGATGCCCTCGTCGGGCTCCTCCCAGTGCTTCTCCAGGTACTCGATCAGCTTGAGCTGGAGGCCCATGGCGTAGTCGTTGCGGGTCAGCCCCGTCATGTGCGCCAGGTGCAGCGCCTCGGTGACCTCGCCGTACACGTCGAGCTGGAGCTGGTTGGCCGCGCCGTTGCCGACCCGGACGGGGGTGGAGTTCTCGTAACCGGGCAGCCAGTCCAGCTCCGCCTCGCCGAGCTCGCGCTCGCCGGCGATGCCGTACATGATCTGGAGGTTCTCCGGGTCGCCCGCCACCGCCCGCAGCAGCCACTCGCGCCAGGCGCGGGCCTCCTCGCGGTATCCGGTGCGCAGCAGCGAGGAGAGCGTGATCGCGGCGTCCCGCAGCCAGGTGTAGCGGTAGTCCCAGTTCCGTACGCCCCCGATCTCCTCGGGCAGCGAGGTGGTCGGGGCCGCGACGATGCCCCCGGTCGGCGCGTAGGTCAGGGCCTTCAGCGTGATCAGGGAGCGGACGACCGCCTCCCGGTAGGGCCCGTGGTACGTGCACTGGTCGACCCATTCGCGCCAGAACAGCTCGGTCGCCTCCAGGGCCCCCTCGGGCTCCGGGAGGGCGGGCGGCCCGTGGTGCGAGGGCTGCCAGCTGATCGTGAACGCCACCCGTTCGCCGGGTCCGACGGTGAAGTCGGAGTAGGTGGTCAGGTTCTTGCCGTACGTCTCCGCCTCGGTGTCCAGCCAGACGGAGTCCGGGCCGGCGACGGCGACCGTGCGGTTGTCGACCTTGTGCACCCAGGGCGTCACCCGGCCGTAGCTGAACCGCATCCGCAGTTCCGAGCGCATCGGCACCCGGCCGCTGACACCCTCCACGATCCGGATCAGCTGGGGCGCGCCGTCACGCGGCGGCATGAAATCGGTCACCCGTACGGTGCCGCGCGGTGTGTCCCACTCCGATTCCAGGACGAGGGAGTCGCCGCGATACCGCCGCCGGTCGGCGGAGGCCGGTTCTGTTCCTTCCGCTCTCGCGGGGCCCAGGCGCCAGAAGCCGTGTTCCTCGGTGCCCAGAAGCCCCGCGAAAACGGCGTGCGAGTCGAAGCGGGGCAGGCACAACCAGTCGGCTGTGCCGTCCCGGCAGACCAGGGCAGCGGTCTGCATGTCTCCGATGAGTGCGTAATCCTCGATGCGCCCGGCCACGTGCGTCTCCAGTCGAACGGCCATGTCGCCCCGTCAAAGGGCGCTTACTGCGGGTCAAGGGGGTCGTAGGGTCTTTCACCCGGCAAGATCCGACGAGTCCTGTACCGGTGGGCGGCCTGGGTGGTGCCGCTGCCCCGGCCGTCTCGGCAGCGAGTGTTTGAGCAGGATACGACGCAGCACGAAGATCCGCGCGACGGTCTCCGCAACATCTCTGAGCTGATCGGGTGGGACGTGAAGTGACTGGGGTGATGCTGTGACGCCTCTGTGCAGGGTGTGGCCGGAAGCAGCCTCCCGCCGTCGCTGTTACCCTGGTAGCCCGTGGACCGGTGGTCGTTCGCGACAGCGCACGAGGCCCCCGAACCGCAGCGACGGCACCCCCGGAATCTCCGGTTCGGTCGCCGGTACGCACCTCGAAATCGCGACCACGGGAGCCCCCTTTGGCTATGCAGCCCACATCCACGACGACCAAGCACATCTTCGTCACCGGGGGTGTCGCCTCCTCCCTCGGCAAGGGTCTGACTGCCTCCAGCCTGGGTGCCCTGCTCAAGGCGCGGGGCCTGCGGGTCACCATGCAGAAGCTCGACCCCTACCTCAACGTCGACCCGGGCACGATGAACCCCTTCCAGCACGGTGAGGTGTTCGTCACGAACGACGGCGCCGAGACCGACCTGGACATCGGCCACTACGAGCGCTTCCTCGACGTCGACCTCGACGGCTCGGCCAACGTGACCACCGGCCAGGTCTACTCGCAGGTCATTGCCAAGGAGCGGCGCGGCGAGTACCTGGGCGACACCGTCCAGGTCATCCCGCACATCACCAACGAGATCAAGCACCGCATCCGCCGCATGGCCGCCGAGGACGTGGACGTCGTCATCACCGAGGTCGGCGGCACGGTCGGCGACATCGAGTCGCTGCCGTTCCTGGAGACCGTCCGCCAGGTCCGCCACGAGGTCGGCCGGGACAACGTCTTCGTCGTCCACATCTCGCTGCTGCCCTACATCGGCCCCTCCGGCGAGCTGAAGACCAAGCCCACCCAGCACTCGGTGGCCGCCCTGCGCAACATCGGTATCCAGCCGGACGCCATCGTGCTGCGCGCCGACCGCGAGGTGCCCACCGCCATCAAGCGCAAGATCTCGCTGATGTGCGACGTCGACGAGACCGCCGTGGTGGCCTGCCCGGACGCCCGCTCGATCTACGACATCCCCAAGGTGCTGCACACCGAGGGCCTGGACGCCTACGTCGTGCGCAAGCTCGACCTGCCGTTCCGGGACGTCGACTGGACCACCTGGGACGACCTGCTGGACCGGGTCCACAACCCCGACCACGAGGTCACGGTCGCGCTGGTCGGCAAGTACATCGACCTGCCCGACGCCTACCTCTCGGTCACCGAGGCGATCCGCGCCGGCGGCTTCGCCAACAAGGCCCGGGTCAAGGTCAAGTGGGTCACCTCCGACGACTGCCGCACCGCCGCCGGCGCCGCCGAGCACCTCGGGGACGTCGACGCGATCTGCATCCCGGGCGGCTTCGGCGAGCGCGGGGTCGACGGCAAGGTCGGCGCCATCCGCTACGCCCGCGAGAACAAGGTCCCGCTGCTCGGCCTCTGCCTCGGCCTCCAGTGCATCGTGATCGAGGCGGCCCGCTCGCTCGCCGAGATCCCCGACGCCAACTCCACCGAGTTCGACGCCGCCACCTCCCACCCCGTCATCTCGACGATGGAGGAGCAGCTCGCCTACGTCGAGGGCGCGGGCGACCTGGGCGGCACCATGCGGCTCGGCCTCTACCCGGCCAAGCTCGCCGAGGGCTCCCTCGTCCGCGAGGCCTACGACGGCCAGCCGTACGTGGAGGAGCGCCACCGCCACCGCTACGAGGTCAACAACGCCTACCGCTCCGAGCTGGAGAAGAAGGCCGGACTGGTCTTCTCCGGCACCTCCCCGGACAACAAGCTCGTCGAGTACGTGGAGTACCCGCGCGAGACGCACCCCTACCTGGTCGCCACCCAGGCGCACCCGGAGCTGCGCTCCCGCCCGACCCGCCCGCACCCGCTGTTCGCGGGTCTGGTGAAGGCCGCCGTCGCGCGCCAGGTCGCCGCCGCGAAGGGCGCGGACGCGTAACACCGAGGCATTACGGTTGACCGGGGTACCGATCCCGCGCGGATCGGTACCCCGGTTTCCGTTGGTTCGTGGGAGGACGTGCACGTACATGGGTATCCAGGACAAGCCCGAGGAGTGGCAGGTCACCGCGACCGCAACGCCCTTCACCGGCAACAAGACCAGCGTCCGCACCGACCAGGTGGTGATGCCCGACGGGTCCGTCCACGGCCGTGACTACCAGGTCCACCCCGGCTCCGTCGCGGTCCTCGCGCTGGACGACGAGGACCGGGTCATCGTGCTGCGTCAGTACCGCCACCCGGTGCGTCACCGGCTCTGGGAGATCCCGGCCGGACTGCTCGACGTCCCCGGCGAGAACCCCCTGCACGCCGCCCAGCGCGAGCTGTACGAGGAGGCGCACGTCAAGGCCGAGGACTGGCGGGTGCTGACCGACGTCTACACCACGCCCGGCGGCTGCGACGAGGCCGTGCGGATCTTCCTCGCCCGCGATCTCTCCGAGGCGGAGGGCGAGCGGTACGCGGTCTCGGAGGAGGAGGCCGACATGGAGCACGCCCGGGTGCCGCTTCCCGAGTTGGTCCGCTCGGCGATCGCGGGGGACGTGCACAACAACTGCCTGGTCGTCGGGGTGCTCGCGCTCTCCGCCGTACGCGCGGGCGACGGCGTCGACAGCCTGCGCCCCGCCGACGCGCCCTGGCCGGCCCGGCCCTTCGAGGCCTGACGGAGCGTCGGAACCGCTGCCCTGCCCCTCGATCGGTCATAAGAATGAAGAAAAGCTGATCCGATCGAGGGATGTTCCCCCTCCTCCGTCCCGCTCCGCAGTGATCGTCGTCACCGCTGAACTACGCTCGAAACGCACCCGACCGGAGTTCCGGCGGGTATCGCGTGCAGCGAAGTGGAGCGTGGCTCGTGACCGATCAGGCGGTGGACACCAGCGGCCCGGCGAAGGCCCCAGGGACCGAGGAGCCGTCCGGCGCCGCCCCACCCCGATTCTTCGGCCGCGAACGTGAGTTGAAGGCCCTGCGGGCGGACATCGAGCGGGCCGGCCTCGACACCCTGGCCGGCCGCAAGACCCCCCGCGCCCGGGTCCTGCTCATCGCGGGCCGGCCCGGCTCCGGCCGCAGCGCGCTGGCCGAGGAGCTGGCCGGAGCGCTCACCGGGACCGACGCCGCCGGGGCCGCCGCGACCGCGTCGGGCGCGCTGCCCTGGGCCGTTCCCGGCACCGGCTCCGGCGACTACCCCGACGGGGTGCTCCGGGTCGGCCTCACCGACCCCGGCGGCGCCGTCGTCCCCACCGAACGCACCGCGGGCGAGCTCCTCGGCCTCCTCGGGGTGGCGGTCCCGCCCGGCGCCGACCAGGACGAACTGTCCGAGATGGTCCGCGAGGCCCTCGCCGTACGCCGGCTCGTCCTGGTCCTCGACGACGCGGCCGACGCCGAACAGGTCGACCCACTGCTCCCGGAGAACCCGGACTGCCTGGTCCTCGCCACCTCGACCGGGCCGCTGACCGGCATCCCCGACGTACGGCCCTGCACCCTCGGCGGACTGGAGGCGGGCGCGGCGGTACGGCTGCTCGCCCGCGTCATCGGGCAGGTCCGCATCACCGTCGACCCCCGCACCGCGGAGCGGCTGGCCGAGGAGTGCGGGGGGCAGCCCGCGGCGCTCGCCCTGATGGGCGGCCTGCTCGCCGCGCACCCCATGGCCTCGGTCGCCGACGTCGCCAAGCAGCTGCACGAGCTCCCCGACCCCGGCGAGCACCTGCCCGCCGGCGCCCGCCCGCTGGCCCGGGCGTTCCGGCTCGTCCACGACTCCCTGCCGACGACGGCCGCCCGGATACTGCGTCTGCTGGCCCTCGCCCCCGCCGGGCTCGCCGACGCCCACACGGCTTCCGCGCTGGCCGGCTGCTCGGTCTCCGCCGCCCGCTCCACCCTCGACGGCTTCGTGAAGCTCGGGCTGCTGCGGACGGACGGCGCGGCCCACCCCCAGTACGCGGTGCCCGGCTGCCTCGCCCCGCTGCTGCGGGAGCTCCTGGAGGACCGGGACCGGCCGGCCGAGATCCAGCTCGCCCGCGCCCGGATGCTGGAGCGGACCGTGCGCCGGCTCCAGTCCTGCCGGGCGGTCACCGAGCCGGAGGGCTCCGCCGCCCGCCGCAAGCTCGCCGGCCTGCCCCGCTCGCTGCGCTTCCCGAACGCGGACGAGGCGGGCGCGTGGCTGCGGGGCCGCCAGCCCGCCCTGCTCGCCTCGGCCCGGCTCGCCGTGGCGGACGGCGAGCTCGACACCCTGGCCCGGCGGCTGGTGTCGGCCCTGGTGCGGGCGCTCGCCGCGCACCGGGGGACGGAGGAGGCCGCCCCCGAGCTGTACGGGCTGCACGGGCTCGTCCTGGACGTGGCGCTCCGCCGCGAACTGCCCCGCGAGCAGGCGGCGGCCCTGCTGAACCTCGCGGACCTGGACGCCCGCACCGGCCGCACCCGGGAGGCGCTGACCCGCTACCGGGCCGCGCTGGACGCCGGAAAGGCGGCGAAGGACCTGTACGCCACCGGCCGCGCGATGGAATCCGTAGGCGGCGCGCACGAGGAGCTGGGGGACTACCACCGGGCCGCCGACTGGTACGGGCGGGCTCTCGCCCAGCGCCTGTCGCAGGGGGAGCGCGCCGACGAGGCCCGGCTGTACGGGCGGCTCGGCGCGGTCCACACGTACGCCGGGCGCTACGGCGAGGCGCTGCGGAACTGGCGGGCCGCCGCCGCGGGCCACCGCAGGCTCGGCGACCCGGCGGCCCAGGCGCGGGCGCTCAGCGAGGCGGCCCGGGTCCAGGAGTACGCGGGCCGGCCGCACGACTCGCTCCAGACCTGCCGGGAGGCCGTCGACCTGGCCCGGCGCGCCGGTGACGTGCGGCTTCAGGCGGCGCTCCAGCTCCGGCTGGCCGACACGCTGGACCGGCTCGGGGACCCCGCGGCGGCAGGGTTGCACCGGAGTGCGGCCGACAGATTGCTGGGCGAGGAGGCTCCTGCCTACGAAATCCGCAGTGCTTCGACAGAAAGTTAATGCTTTGTAAGGCTAGACAGCGCGAAGTCCTTCATTAAACTGGCTCTGCCGCGCTCGTTCGTGGCGTCTCCCTTTAAGCTGTATATGTCCGGGTGTGCACCGCTGTGCCCGGATTACCCTCCGAGCCAAGGACCGTGATCGACGTGAAGGTCGGCATCCCCCGCGAAGTCAAGAACAACGAGTTCCGGGTGGCGATCACCCCCGCCGGAGTGCATGAGCTCGTCCGTCACGGCCACGAGGTCGTCATCGAGCACGACGCCGGTGTCGGCTCGTCCATCCCGGACGAGGAGTACGTCGCCGCCGGCGCGCGGATCCTCGCCACCGCCGACGAGGTCTGGGCCGCCGCCGACCTGCTGCTGAAGGTCAAGGAGCCGGTCGCCGAGGAGTACCACCGCCTCCGCAAGGACCAGACCCTCTTCACGTACCTGCACCTCGCCGCCTCCCGCGAGTGCACCGACGCGCTGCTGGCCTCCGGCACCACCGCCATCGCCTACGAGACGGTCGAGACCGCGAACCGGGCCCTCCCGCTGCTCGCCCCGATGTCCGAGGTCGCGGGCCGCCTCGCCCCGCAGGTCGGCGCCTACCACCTGATGCGTTCGGTCGGCGGCCGCGGCGTGCTGCCCGGCGGCGTCCCCGGCACCGCGGCCGGCCGGGCCGTCGTCATCGGCGGCGGCGTCTCCGGCTGGAACGCCACGCAGATCGCCGTGGGCCTCGGCTTCCACGTCACGCTGCTCGACCGCGACATCAACAAGCTGCGCGAGGCCGACAGGATCTTCGGCACCAAGGTGCAGACCGTCGTCTCCAACGCCTTCGAGCTGGAGAAGGCCGTCGTCGAGGCCGACCTCGTCATCGGTGCCGTGCTGATCCCCGGAGCCAAGGCCCCGAAGCTGGTCACCAACGAGCTCGTCGCCAAGATGAAGCCCGGAAGTGTACTTGTCGACATTGCAATCGACCAGGGTGGCTGCTTCGAGGACTCGCGTCCGACGACCCACGCCGAGCCGACCTTCCAGGTCCACGACTCGGTCTTCTACTGCGTCGCCAACATGCCCGGCGCGGTGCCCCACACCTCCACCTACGCGCTCACCAACGCGACGCTGCCCTACATCGTGGAGCTCGCGAACCGCGGCTGGGCCGACGCCCTGCGCCGCGACGCCGCGCTCGCCAAGGGCCTCAACACCCATGAGGGCCAGGTGGTTTACCGCGAGGTGGCCGAGGCGCACGGTCTCCCGCACGTCGAGCTGAGCGCGCTCCTCGGCTGACGGGTCAACCCCCTCCGTCAACATCGCGCGTCCGGCCGGACCTTGCCGAGCAAGGTCCGGCCGGACGCGTATCGGGCCCCGTGGGGCCCTTGCGCAACTCGCGCCGAACGTAACCCTTTACCCGTTTCGTGCCGCGGTGAAATGTGCGGCTTGGTCGCTGTGCACCCTTGACAGCGAGGTGTTCGATTGCCGACACATCGGGCCGGGTCCGGCGGATTGTGTTGCTGCGGACCGGTGACACGCCATAGAGTCGCCAATCGTCGGCATGGTGCCACGCTGACCTATCGATAAGTTTCCTGGTCACGTCCAAGGAGGTAAGACGACTTGTGAATGAGTCGACAATTACTCCCGGGGGTGGTCAACCAGGGATGCCCGCACGGGGTCTGAGCCCGATCGGGCTCGAAGCTGTCGGCTCCGTCGCTGTCCGCACCTTCGCCACCCAACAGCACATGACGACAGCCCCCCAGATGATGGACGGCCTACACGTGAACGCCACGGCCGGCAACGAGAGCAGCCGGGACACCGACCGCTTCGCCGACTTCGCCGAGGTGCCCGAGGGGCACTTCTACGACCCCGACGCCGAGTACGAGCCCGATCCGGAGTACGCGGCCACCCTCGCGCCCGACGCCGCGCGGCAGCGCCGCGAGCGCATCGGCCCGACCGGACGGCCCCTGCCGTACTTCCCGATCCCGGGTCCCCTGACCGACCACGGCCCCGCGAAGATCATCGCGATGTGCAACCAGAAGGGCGGCGTCGGCAAGACCACGTCGACCATCAACCTGGGCGCCGCGCTCGCGGAGTACGGACGCCGGGTCCTGCTCGTCGACTTCGATCCGCAGGGGGCGCTCTCCGTCGGCCTCGGGGTCAACCCGATGGAGCTGGACCTCACCGTCTACAACCTGCTCATGGAGCGGGGCATGGCGGCCGACGACGTCCTGCTCAAGACGGCGGTCCCCAACATGGACCTGCTGCCCAGCAACATCGACCTCTCCGCGGCCGAGGTGCAGCTCGTCAGCGAGGTGGCCCGCGAGTCCACGCTCCAGCGCGCCCTGAAGCCGCTGATGGCCGACTACGACTACATCGTGATCGACTGTCAGCCCTCGCTCGGCCTGCTCACGGTGAACGCCCTGACGGCCGCCCACAAGGTCATAGTGCCGCTCGAGTGCGAGTTCTTCGCCCTGCGCGGGGTGGCGCTGCTCACCGAGACCATCGAGAAGGTCCAGGAGCGGCTCAACCCGGAGCTGGAGCTCGACGGCATCCTCGCCACCATGTACGACTCCCGTACGGTGCACAGCCGCGAGGTCCTGGCGCGCGTCGTCGAGGCCTTCGACGAGCACGTCTACCACACGGTCATCGGCCGCACGGTCCGCTTCCCGGAGACCACCGTCGCCGGTGAGCCCATCACCACCTACGCCTCCAACTCGGTCGGCGCAGCCGCCTATCGCCAGCTCGCCAGGGAGGTGCTCGCCCGGTGTCACGCCGAGTGAGTCTGCCCGGGGCCGACGAACTGTTCCGTACCACCGGAGGCGGGATGGGCCTCCAGCCGTCCTCACCGGCGGAGCGGCGGCGCAAGGCGAACGGCGAGCCGCGGGTGCCCGCGCCCGCCGGGGAGAGCGACCCCTCGGGCCAGACCCCGCCCGCCGACCGTGAGGAGCACACCGCGGCCGACGCCGGCGGCGGCGACGCGCGCGGCCGTGAAGGCGAGGCGGAACGTTCCCCGGCCGGCCGGGCCGCCTCCGGCGAGCGCCCCGCGCCCCCCGCCGCCCCGGCCGAGCAGCCCCCCGCGGTCCAGCCGCAGCGCAGGCGCGGCGGACGCGGCGCGAACCGCCGCCCCAGTGGGCGCGAGCGCCACGACGAGAAGATCACGGTCTACGTCTCCGCCGAGGAGCTGATGGACCTCGAACACGCCCGGCTCGTCCTGAGAGGCGAACACGGTCTCGCCGTCGACCGCGGCCGCATCGTCCGCGAGGCGGTGGCGGTGGTCCTGGCCGACCTGGAGTCCCGGGGCGACGCGAGCATCCTCGTACGGCGGCTGCGCGGCCGCTGAGCGGCACGGCGCGGGTAGCCTGCCTCAGGGAGTGTCCGCGAAGCCTCGTCTGGCCCGCGACGCCTGGCACGCACTCTCGCGGCGTTGCCGAAAGGCCCGAGTAGCTCCGCTACCAGGACACTTCGGCGCCTTGCGAGAGCGCGCACCGGACGCCGCGGGCCCCGCCCGACGGGCGGAGGACGATACTTCGCGGACACCCCCCAGGGCCTGTCGTCACCTTCCCGCCTGCCGGGTGACGCCCGGCACGCGCGCTCGCGACGTTCCCGAAATGGCCGAGTAGCTCCGCTACGCGACCATCCCGGCGCCTCGCGAGCGCACGCGCCGGACGCCGCCCGGCCGCCCTTCGGGCGACGCCGGGAAGGTGACGACGAGCCCTGGACCCCCCGGCCGCCGGGACCCGCCACCGCCGCCCCACCCTCTGGAACGCCATGCCCACGCCCGACGACCCCGCCGCCCCGCGCCGCCGCGCCCTGGGCCGGGGGCCGGGCGTGGCGGCGTTCCCGGAGCCGGAGCCGGAGCCGGAGCCGGAGCCGGAGCCCGCGACCGGGCCGGAGGCCGTACCGGAGCCGGGGCCCGTTCCCGTACCGGAGGCCGTAGCGGAGCCCGCGACCGTACCGGAGTCCGCTGAAGGGGCCGGAGAGGCTCCGGAGCCGGGGGCCGAAGCGGCCGGACCGGGCGCCGGGGGCGACGGCAAGCGGTTCACCGTCCGCCTCGTGAACTTCGAGGGTCCCTTCGACCTCCTCCTCCAACTGATCTCCAAGCACAAACTGGACGTGACCGAGGTCGCCCTGTCGAAGGTCACCGACGAGTTCATGGCGTACATCCGCGCCATGGGCCCCGACGGGGACCTCGACCAGACCACCGAGTTCCTCGTCGTCGCCGCCACCCTCCTCGACCTCAAGGCCGCCCGGCTGCTGCCCGCCGCCGAGGTCGAGGACGAGGCGGACCTCGCACTCCTGGAGGCGCGGGACCTGCTTTTCGCCCGGCTGCTCCAGTACCGGGCGTACAAGCGGATCGCCGACATCTTCCAGGGCCGCCTGGAGTCGGAGGCCCGCCGCTACCCCCGTACGGTCGGCCTGGAGGACCAGCACGCCGCTCTGCTGCCCGAGGTGGTCATCAGCATCGGGCCCGAGGGCTTCGCCCGGCTCGCGGTGAAGGCGATGCAGCCGAAGGCCGAGCCCCAGGTGTACGTGGACCACATCCACGCCCCGCTGGTCAGCGTCCGGGAGCAGGCGGGCCTGGTGGTGGAGCGGCTGCGCGCGGCCGGGGCGGCGGTGAGCTTCACGGTGCTGACCGGGGACGCCCCGGACACCCTGACCGTGGTCGCCCGGTTCCTGGCCCTGCTGGAGCTGTACCGCGAGAAGGCCGTCACCCTCGACCAGGACGAGGCGCTGGGGGACCTGCTGGTGACCTGGTGCGGCGGGGAGGGCGCGGAGCCGGTGGTGACGGACGAGTTCGACCAGGAGCCGGGTGGCGGCACGGAAGAGGAGGGCGTACGGGAATGAGCGAGCAGCCGGACCGGGAGCGGGACGAGGGCGCGGTCGCCTCGCTCGACCTCAAGCCCGCCCTGGAGGCGGTCCTCATGGTCGTCGACGAGCCCGCCACCGTCGACCACCTCGCCAAGGTGCTCCAGCGGCCCCGCAGGGCCGTGGCGGACGCGCTGCGGGAGCTGGCCGACGAGTACACCGTGCAGCGCCGGGGCTTCGACCTGCGGCTCGTCGCGGGCGGCTGGCGGTTCTACACCCGGCCCGAGTACGCGGCGGCGGTGGAGGGCTTCGTCCTGGACGGCCAGCACGCCCGGCTCACCCAGGCGGCGCTGGAGACCCTGGCGGTGGTCGCGTACCGGCAGCCGGTGAGCCGCTCGCGGGTCTCGGCGGTGCGCGGAGTGAACTGCGACGGCGTCATGCGGACCCTCCTCCAGCGGGGCCTGGTGGCCGAGGCGGGCGCGGAACCCGAAACAGGTGCGATCCTGTACAGGACGACGAACTACTTTCTGGAGCGAATGGGCCTGCGCGGCCTGGACGAGCTCCCGGAGCTCGCGCCCTTCCTCCCGGAGGCGGACGCGATCGAGGCTGAGACGCTAGAGGGTGTGCCGTCGTTCGATCCGGACGCACCGGACACCCCGGATACTCACGCAGACGACAAGACGGAATTTTGATGCGAAGCAGTGGCAGGAACAGCGGAAGCGGCAGCGGCGGCCAAGGCGGCCGGAGCGGCGGCCAGGGCGGTCGCCCCGGCGGTCAGGGCGGCGGGCGCGGCCAGGGCGGGCGCGGCGGCGGCGGGTCCTTCCGCCAGGGCCAGGGCGGCGGCCAGGGCGGTCGCTCCGGCGGCCCGGGCGGCGGCGGACGCGGCGGCAGTGGTCAGGGCGGGCGGTCCGGCGGCCCCGGCGGCCGTCCTACCGGTCAGGGCGGCCGTCAGGGCTTCCAGGGCGGGCGCGACGAGCAGGAGCAGCGTCCCCGCCGCCCCCGCCCGGAGGAGCGCCGCTACGACGTCGGCAACGACGCGCCCGGCGCCCGGGGCGGCCAGGACGGCCCCCGCAAGGGCCGGGGCGCGGCGGCCCGCGGCGGCGCCAAGGGCGGCCCGAAGTCCGCACAGGGCGGCAGCGGCGGCGGCTTCCGGCGCGGCGGCTCCCCCTCGCGCCCCCGCGAGCTGGACGCCAAGATCGAGCAGCGCAACCGCGACCGGTACGCGAACAAGCCCGACATCAAGCTGCCCAAGACCCACCCGGGCGCCGAGCAGGAGGGCGAGCGGCTGCAGAAGGTCCTCGCCCGGGCCGGCATGGGCTCGCGCCGCGCGTGCGAGGAGCTGATCGAGCAGGCCCGCGTCGAGGTCAACGGCGAGATCGTCGTCGAGCAGGGCATGCGCGTCGACGTGCACAAGGACGAGATCAAGGTCGACGGCCTCACGGTCGCCGCCCAGTCGTACCTCTTCTTCGCGCTGAACAAGCCCGCCGGGGTCGTCTCCTCGATGGAGGACCCCGACGGCCGCCAGTGCCTCGGCGACTACGTGACCAACCGCGAGACGCGGCTGTTCCACGTCGGCCGGCTCGACACCGAGACGGAGGGCATCATCATGCTCACCAACCACGGTGAGCTGGCCCACCGCCTCACGCACCCCAAGTACGGCGTGAAGAAGACCTACCTGGCCGCGATCCAGGGCCCCCTGCCGCGCGACCTCGGCAAGCGGCTCAAGGACGGCATCCAGCTGGAGGACGGCTACGCCCGCGCCGACCACTTCCGCGTCGTCGAGAACACCGGCAAGAACTACCTGGTCGAGGTGACCCTCCACGAGGGCCGCAAGCACATCGTGCGCCGGATGCTGGCCGAGGCCGGCTTCCCGGTCGAGCGCCTGGTGCGGACGTCCTTCGGGCCGATCCCGCTGGGCGACCAGAAGTCCGGCTGGCTGCGCCGCCTCACCAACACCGAGGTCGGCATGCTGATGCGCGAGGTCGGCCTCTAGGTCGTGTCCGCGAAGTCCCGTCCGGCCCGCGGCCGGTTCCGTTCGGAAAGTTCGAACGGAACCGGCCGCGGGCCTTTTGCCGCCCCCCTCCAGCCTTTATAGTCAGAGTGACTATTAAGAAGGAGGCGGGCGTGAGTCTCGCGGACATACTCGATCCCCTGCAACAGCCCCTGGTGACGATCCTGGACACCCCGGTCAGCTGGACCGAGGTGCTGGGCTTCGGCAGCGGGGCGCTCTGCGTCTGGCTCGTGGCCCGCCAGCACCTCGCCAACTGGCCGATCGGCATCGCCAACAACCTCTTCTTCATCCTGCTGTTCACCCAGGCCGGTCTGTACGCCGACGCCGGCCTCCAGATCGTCTTCATCACCCTCGCCGCGTACGGCTGGTGGACCTGGACCCACGGGGGTGGACCAGGGACCTCGGTCCTGCCGGTGCGCAGGACGACCCGCACCGAATGGACCTGGCTGCTCGCGGCGGGGGTGGTGGGGACCCTCGGGATCACCCTGCTGCTGTCCCGGGCCACCGACTCCACCGTCCCGTTCTGGGACGCGCTGACGACCTCCTTGTCGCTGATGGCGACGTACGGGCAGTGCCGCAAGCGGCTGGAGTCCTGGTGGCTGTGGATCGCCGCCGACGTGGTCTACATCCCGCTCTACGCCCACAAGGGGCTGTATCTGACGTCCCTGCTGTACGCCGGGTTCCTCGCGCTCTGCCTCGTCGGCCTGCGCAACTGGCACCGCGACCTGACCGCCCGTACCCCGCGTCCCATGGAGGTGGCCGCGGCATGAAGCGCCACGGACACGGACTGGTCCTCGGCAAGTTCTACCCGCCGCACGCCGGCCACCACCACCTCGTCGAAACCGCGCGTGAGCGCTGCGAGCGGCTGACCGTGCTGGTCTGCGCCGCCTCCGTGGAGTCCGTCCCGCTCGCCGACCGGGTCGCCTGGATGCGCGAGATCCACCCGGACGTCACGGTGGTCGGCGCGGTCGACGACACGCACATGGACGTGCACGACCCGGCGGTCTGGGACGCGCACATGGCCGTCTTCACCGCGGCCGTGCCCGAGCGGGTGGACGCGGTCTTCACCTCGGAGGCGTACGGGGAGGAACTGGGCCGCCGCTTCGGCGCGGAGTCCGTCCTCGTCGACCCCGACCGCACCCTCTTCCCGGTCTCCGGCACCGCCGTACGCCGGTCCCCGGCCGACTGCTGGGACTTCCTCCGGCCGCCCGTGCGGGCCGCCCTCGCCCGACGGGTCGTGGTCCTCGGCGCGGAGTCCACCGGCACCACCACCCTCGCGCGGGCGCTCGCCGCCCACTACCGGGCGCGCGGCGGGGTGTGGGCGCGCACCGGCTACGTGGCCGAGTACGGCCGCGAGTACAGCGAACACAAGCTGGCCGCCCTGCGAAGGCGGTGGCCCGGAGCCGCCTGGGAGGACGTCGGCTTCACCACCGACGACTTCCCGCACATCGCGACGGCCCAGAACGACCGCGAGGAGGAGGCCGCCCGCACCGGATCCCCGGTGCTCGTCTGCGACACCGACTCCTTCGCCACCACCGTCTGGCACGAGCGGTACGTCGGCGGGCGCAACCCGCTCGTCGAGGAGATCGCCGACCGCACCGCCCACCACCTGTGGCTGCTCACCGACCACGAGGGCGTCCCCTTCGAGGACGACGGACTGCGCGACGGCGAGGAGCTGCGCCCCTGGATGACCGACCGCTTCCGCGCCGAACTCACGCGCACGGGAAGGCGGTTCATCGAGATCACCGGCCCGCCCGAGGCGCGGCTCACCGCCGCCGTCACCGCCGTCGACGAACTCCTCGCCACCGGCTGGGACTTCGCCGCACCCCTCCCGGAGAAACGATGAGCACCCCCGCCCCCGAGGGCTACGACCCCCACGCCTACGCCCCGTTCGCGGTCACCGTCGACCTCGCGGTCTTCACCGTCCGCGAGGCCCGGCTGCACGTGCTGCTCGTCGAACGCGGCCAGGAGCCCTTCCGGGGGCGGTGGGCCCTGCCCGGCGGCTTCCTGCTGCCCCGCGAGTCCGCCGAGGACGCCGCCCGCCGCGAACTCGCCGAGGAGACCGGACTCGGCCAGGACACCGTCGGCGCCCTCCACCTCGAACAGCTGCGCACCTACACCGCCCCGGACCGCGACCCGAGGATGCGGGTCGTCTCCGTCGCGTACGCCGCACTCCTGCCGGACCTGCCCGAGCCGCGCGGCGGCGGCGACGCGGCGAGCGCCCGGTGGTGGGACACGGGCGCCGCCGGGCCGCTGGCCTTCGACCACGACCGGATCCTGGCCGACGCCCACGACCGGATCGGCGCCAAGCTCGAATACAGCTGTCTGGCCACCGCGTTCTGCCCCGCGGAGTTCACCCTCGGGGAGCTCCAGCAGGTCTACGAGACCGTCTGGGGCGTCGAACTCGACCGCCCCAACTTCCGGCGCAAGGTCCTGAACGCACCCGGCTTCGTCCAGGCCGTCGAGGGCCCGCCGCGCCGCACCGGCGGCCGGGGCAAGCCGGCCGCCCTCTACCGGGCGGGCGACGCCACCGCCCTGCACCCGCCGCTCCTGCGCCCGCCGGGGCCCGACGCCCCCCACTCCGCACCGGAAGGACGAGAGAGATGACCATCGCCACCCCGCCCCTCACCAAACAGGCCGCCACCGGAGTGCTGACCGGGCTCGCGCTCGGCGACGCCCTGGGCTTCCCCACCGAGTTCAACGACGTGCCCGCCATCCTCGCCAAGTTCGGCCCCTGGCGGCAGATTCCCCTCCTGACGCCCGCCGTCGTCTCCGACGACACCCAGATGACGATCGCCCTGGGCCGGGGCATCCGCACCGCCATGGACAGTGGACTGCTCACCCCCGAACGGATGGTGGACCCGGTCCGCGCCGAGTTCGTCGCCTGGTACCACGCGCCGGACAACAACCGCGCCCCCGGCAACACCTGCCTCACCGCCTGCCGCCTCCTCGAACACACCCGGGTCTGGCAGGAGGCCAGCCAGACGCACTCCAAGGGGTGCGGCGCCAACATGCGGGTCGCCCCCGTCGGCCTGGTCCCCGGACTCAGCGAGGAACAGCGCGCCGGCGCCGCCCAGCTCCAGGCCGCCCTCACCCACGGCCACCCCACCGCGCTCGCCGCCTCCGACCTGCTGGCCCGCGCGGTGTTCCTGCTCGCCCAGGGCGCCGAACCCCTCGGCCTGATCGGACAGCTCCGCAGCTACGCCTACGAGAACCGGGGCCGCTACCACACCCGCTGGCTCGGCGACCTCTGGCGCCACGCGGGCGACGCCACCCCCCAGACGTACATCCAGCGCGGCTGGGACGAGTGCCTGACCGCGCTGGGACGCGTCCAGGACGCTCTGCGCGACCCGTCGCCGGAGACCGACCCGTGCGAGCGGACCGGCGACGGCTGGATCGCCGAGGAGGCCCTCGCCACCGCCCTGCACTGCTTCCTGATCTTCCCCGAGGAGCCCGTCACCGCCCTGCGCCGGGCCGCCTGCACCCGGGGCGACTCCGACTCGATCGCCTGCCTGACCGGGGCGCTCGCCGGGGCCCACCTGGGCGCGGCGGCCTGGCCCAAGGAGTGGTCCGAGCGCATCGAGTACCGCAGCGACCTGCTGTCCCTCGCCGCGCTCTGGGACGCTTGAGCCGAGCCGGCCGGACCACGCGCGTCATCGCCGCGCCGGGCGGGAGTGCCCCGAGTGAGCGGGGGAGGACCGGGTACGAGAGGCCAGACCTGATCCCGTACGAAGGCCTGGTGGTATCCGTGTCCTCCTCACTCGTCGAGACCGTCGACATCAAGGCGCCCGTGGCCGTCACCTGGTCCCTGTGGAGCGATGTCGCCCAGTGGCCCAGGTTCCTGAGCCACGTCCAGCGGGTCGACCCGATCGACGAGCGGCGCTTCGCCTGGCAGCTCTCGCTGCCCGGCGCGGAGAAGCGGTTCGTCGCGGAGCTGACCGAGGTGGTCCCCGAGGACCGCATCGCCTGGAAGACGACGGAGGGGGTCCACCACGCCGGAGTGGTCACCTTCCACCGGCTCGACGACACGTCGAGCCGGGTCGCCCTCCAGATCGAGTACGACCCCCAGGGGTTCATCGAGCACCTCGGGGCGCTGACCAACCTCGACTCCACGCTCGCCAACTACGACCTGGGCGAGTTCCAGAAGCTGGCCGAGCTCACGGCCGCGTCCGGCGGTCCCCGGACGGTGTGAGCGCGGCAGGCCCCCGAGCCCGCTCCGCCGAGGCCCGCCGGGTCCGGACGAGGAAGTCCTCCAGGGCCGCCCGGTCGGGCTCCGGCGGCAGCGGGGAGCGGAGCGCCGCCCGGTCGTTCTCCTCACCGAGGCGGTCCATCCGGCGCTCCACCTCCGGCCAGGACACCTCGCCCCGCTTCACCGCCAGCAGCTCCTCGCGCGCGTCGCCGACGTCGATGCGCAGCTCACCCGTACGCAGCAGGTCACGGCTGCTCGCCAGCAGCCGCAGCAGATGCATCGCGTGCTTCCAGCGCGGCGCGCCGTGGACGCGTACGTCGGCCTCCAGCTTCCGCCGCTGGCCCATCGCGTACCGGACGAACGTGCCGTGCGCCAGCCGCGACAGGAACGCCCCGCGCAGGGCCAGCAGCTCGCGGCCGGTGTCGTCCACGGACTCCACCAGCGGGGAGTGCAGGCACTCCAGCACGTTCGGGTTGGCCCGCAGCGCCAGCTCGCAGAAGCGCTCCAGCTCCCAGGAGAACTGCTCCGGCGCGGGGCCCTCCACATGCGTCGGCGGCTTCTCGAAGCGCCAGAACAGCGGGGTGGGCGCGAGGAACACCCCGCGCCGGTCCGTATCGCTCTCCTCCGTGGCCAGTCCGAACGCGCGCGAGCCCATCACGCAGGCGTAGACCGTGTGGTCGCGTACGAGTGCCTCGTCGGCAGCGGTGCTCATGGCCGCGAGCGTACGGGGGAGGGGTCCGCGGCGCCCCGGGATTTCGGGCCCCGCTCAGCCCAGCCGGATCGTCCCGCCCGAGACGCTGATCCGCTCGGCGGGCAGCGGCCGCGTCGCCGGGCCGGCCTCGACCGACGCGTCCGTGATGCTGAACCTGCTGCCGTGGCACGGGCAGTTGATGGTGCCGTCGCTCACCGTCGAGACGAGACAGCTCGCGTGGGTGCAGACGGCGGAGAACGCCTTGAACTCGCCCTCCTCCGGCTGGGTCACCACGACCTTCCGCTCCTTGAGGACGGTGCCGCCACCGACCGGGATGTCGCCGGTCCGGGCCAGCTCCGCGCCGCCCGTGGCGTCCCCCGTGGCGGTCGGCGTCGCGCTCGTGTCCCCGCCGCCGTCCCCGCCGGAGGACCCGCAGCCGGTGGCCAGGGCGGCGGCGCCCGCCGCACCCGCGGCCAGCACCGTCCTTCGCCGTGCGTTCATGGACTCTCCTTCGGTGGCGGTGGATGGGGGCCATGGTGGCGGTGGCGGGCCCCGGGGCGAAGCAACCGGGCGGGCCGTGCGCCCGCGCGGGTGGCGGACGGGACCCCGACGGCCGCGCCCCGCCCGTCTCACGGACGGAACGCCGTGATCACGTCCGCCGCCGCCGATCTACGCTGGGGAGGGCAGCGGACCGCGCCGGACGGCGCGGGACCGGGGCACGGACAGAGCGGCGAGGAACGAGGAGCACGACGTGGCGGTACGAGCGGTCCGGGGCGCCGTCCAGCTGGACCGGGACGAGGCCGGGCACATGGCCCGGCGGGTCGGTGAGCTGCTGACGGCCGTCCTGGACCGGAACGAACTCGTCGCCGACGACCTGATCAGCATCTGGTTCACCGCCACCCCCGACCTGCACAGCGACTTCCCCGCCGCCGCCGCGCGCGGCCTCGGGATCGTCGACGTACCCCTGATCTGCGCCCAGGAGCTGGACGTCGAGGGGGCCATGCCCCGGGTCGTCCGTATCCTCGTGCATGTCGAGACCTACCTCTCGCGCGCCGAGATCAGCCACGTCTACCTCGGCGCCACCGCCGCTCTGCGCAAGGACATCGCCCAGTGAGAACCGCCCTCGTCATCGGAACCGGGCTCGTCGGCACCTCCGCCGCCCTCGCGCTGGCCGGCCGCGGCGTCCAGGTGCACCTCGTCGACCACGATCCCGCCTCCGCCCGCACCGCGGCCGCGCTCGGCGCCGGGACGGACGAGGCGCCCGAAGGCCGCGTCGACCTGGCGGTCGTCGCCGTACCGCCCGCGCACACCGCCGCCGTCCTCGCCACCGCCATGCGCGACGGGGTGGCCCGCGGCTACCTGGACGTCGCCAGCGTCAAGGGCGGCCCGCACCGCGAGCTGGAGGCGCTCGGCCTCGACCTCACCCCGTACATCGGTACGCACCCGATGGCCGGCAAGGAACGATCGGGGCCGCTCGCCGCCACCGCCGACCTCTTCGAGGGGCGCCCCTGGGTCCTCACCCCGACCCGGGACACCGACACCGAGGTGCTCAACCTGGCGCTGGAGCTGGTCGCCCTGTGCCGGGCCGTCCCCGTCGTCATGGACGCGGACGCCCACGACCGGGCCGTGGCCCTCGTCTCGCACACCCCGCAGCTGATCTCCTCCATGGTCGCCGCCCGGCTGGAGGAGGCCGACGAGACCGCCGTACGGCTGTGCGGGCAGGGCATCCGCGACGTCACCCGGATCGCCGCCTCCGACCCCCGGATGTGGGTGGAGATCCTCTCCGCCAACCCCGGCCCGGTCGCCGACGTCCTCGCCGGGGTCGCCGCCGACCTGGCGGAGACCGTGACCGCGCTGCGCGGCCTGCACTCCGCCGACGAGGAGAAGCGGCGCGCGGGCGCCGGCGCCATCGAGGACGTTCTGCGGCGCGGCAACGCGGGCCGCGTCCGGGTCCCCGGCAAGCACGGCGCGGCCCCCGCCGCCTACGAGACCGTGGCCGTCCTCATCGGCGACAAGCCGGGCGAGCTGGCCGCGATCTTCGCCGACGCCGGCCGGGCCGGGGTCAACATCGAGGACGTCCGCATCGAGCACGCCACCGGCCAGCAGGCGGGCCTCGTCCAGATCATGGTCGAGCCCAGCGCCGCGCCGGTACTCGGCGCCGCCCTCCAGGAGCGCGGCTGGTCGATCCGCGGCTGAGCCGGGTCCCGCACGGCGCGGCGGCGCCACCCCCGCCCGGGTGGCCCGCCTCCCCCGTACGGGGTACAAGGGCCCGCCCGGTACTCGGTAACCTGGTACGAGGCCGTCCTCAGGCCCGACCGTCCCGCACCGTGTACCAGGAAGGTGTCCACCACCGTGGAAACCGCACGCTCCTCCGTGATCGTCGCCATCGACGGGCCCTCGGGCACCGGCAAGTCGAGCACGTCCAAGGCCGTTGCCGCCAAGCTCGGCCTGAGCTACCTGGACACCGGCGCGCAGTACCGCGCCATTACCTGGTGGATGCTGACCAACGGCGTCGACGTCGGCAACCCGGAGGAGATCGCCACCGCCGCCGCCAAGCCCGTGATCGTCTCCGGCACCGACCCCGCCGCCCCGACGATCACCGTCGACGGCGAGGACGCCTCGGGACCGATCCGCACCCAGGAGGTCACCTCCAAGGTCAGCGCCGTCAGCGCGGTCCCCGAGGTGCGCACCCTCATCACCGCGCTCCAGCGCTCCATCGCCGCCGCCGCCACCGGCGGCATCGTCGTCGAGGGCCGGGACATCGGCACCACCGTGCTGCCCGACGCCGACCTCAAGATCTTCCTCACCGCCTCCCCGGAGGCCCGCGCCGCCCGCCGCAGCGGCGAGGTCAAGGGCTCCGACCTGAGCGCCACCCGCGAGGCCCTGATCAAGCGGGACGCCGCCGACTCCGGCCGCAAGACCTCGCCGCTGGCCAAGGCGGACGACGCCGTCGAGGTGGACACCACCGAGCTGACCCTCCAGCAGGTCATCGAGTGCGTCGTCACCCTCGTCGAGGGGAAGCGGGTCGCCGCGTGAGCGATGCCACAGGCGCGCCCACGCTGCGCGGAGCGGCCGTCGGGCGGTCCATCGGCATCGGCCTGATGTACGGGCTGTGGAAGCCCAGGGTCCTGGGCGCGTGGCGCGTGCCCGCCGCCGGACCCGTCATACTCGCGGTGAACCACTCCCACAACATCGACGGACCGATGCTGATGGGCACCGCACCCCGGCCGGTGCACTTCCTGATCAAGAAGGAGGCCTTCGTCGGCCCCCTCGACCCGTTCCTGCACGGAATCGGGCAGATCGAGGTGGACCGCAGCGTCGTCGACCGCACCGCCATCACCCACGCGCTCGGCGTGCTGGCGGACGGCGGCGTCCTCGGGATCTTCCCCGAGGGCACCCGAGGCGAAGGAGACTTCGCCTCGCTGCGGGCCGGACTCGCGTACTTCGCGGTGCGCGGCGGGGCCCCGATCGTCCCCGTGGCCGTTCTGGGAAGCACCGAGCGCCGCGGACGGTTGATACGGGGGCTGCCCCCGCTGCGCAGCCGGGTCGACGTCGTCTTCGGCGACGCGTTCGACGCGAGCGGCGGCGACGGGCGGCGCACGCGCGGGGCGCTGGACGAGGCGACCCTGCGGATCCAGGCGAAGCTGACCGCCCACCTGGAAAGCGCCAAGCGCCTCACCGGGCGATAGGCCAGACTTGAGTGACCTGAGTAGTGGGCCGCGCTGATCGCGGCCCATCGATGATGATGCAAAGAGGAACGGACTTCATGAACGACCAGATTCACTCCGACGGCTCGGGCCACGAGCACGGAGAACTTGGCGATGCCGAGTACGCGGAGTTCATGGAGCTCGCCGCGCAGGAAGGCTTCGATCCCGAGGAGGTCGAGGGCGCCCTCGACGAGGCCGGTCACGGCCCGCTCCCCGTGCTCGCCGTCGTCGGCCGCCCCAATGTCGGCAAGTCGACCCTGGTGAACCGGATCATCGGCCGCCGCGAGGCCGTCGTGCAGGACAAGCCCGGCGTCACCCGTGACCGCGTCAGCTACGAGGCCGAGTGGGCCGGACGCCGCTTCAAGGTCGTCGACACCGGCGGCTGGGAGCAGGACGTGCTGGGCCTCGACGCCTCCGTCGCCGCCCAGGCCGAGTACGCGATCGAGACGGCCGACGCGGTCGTCTTCGTCGTCGACTCGACCGTCGGCGCCACCGACACCGACGAGGCCGTCGTCAAGCTGCTGCGCCGGGCCGGCAAGCCCGTCGTCCTCTGCGCCAACAAGGTCGACGGCCAGAGCGGCGAGGCCGACGCCACCGCCCTGTGGTCCCTCGGCCTCGGCGAGCCCTACCCGGTCTCCTCGCTGCACGGCCGCGGCACCGGCGACATGCTCGACGCGGTCCTCGAAGCCCTGCCGGACGCCCCGGCACAGAAGTTCGGCACCGCGCTCGGCGGGCCCCGCCGGATCGCCCTGATCGGCCGTCCGAACGTCGGCAAGTCCTCCCTGCTGAACAAGGTCGCTGGCGAGGACCGGGTCGTCGTCAACGAACTGGCGGGCACCACCCGCGACCCGGTCGACGAGCTGATCAACCTCGGCGGCATCACCTGGAAGTTCATCGACACCGCCGGCATCCGCCGCCGCGTCCACCTCCAGGAGGGCGCGGACTACTACGCCTCGCTCCGTACGGCAGCCGCCGTCGAGAAGGCCGAGGTCGCCGTCGTCCTCATCGACTCCAGCGAGTCCATCAGCGTCCAGGACCAGCGGATCATCACCATGGCGGTGGAGGCCGGCCGCGCGCTCGTCGTCGCCTTCAACAAGTGGGACACCCTCGACGAGGAGCGCCGCTACTACCTGGAGCGCGAGATCGAGACGGAGCTCGCACAGATCTCCTGGGCCCCGCGCGTCAACGTCTCGGCCGTCACCGGCCGGCACATGGAGAAGCTGGTCCCGGCGATCGAGACCGCGATCGAGGGCTGGGAGACCCGCGTACCCACCGGCCGGCTCAACGCCTTCCTCGGCGAGATCGTCGCCTCCCACCCGCACCCGATCCGCGGCGGCAAGCAGCCGCGCATCCTCTTCGGGACCCAGGCCGGCACCAAGCCCCCGCGCTTCGTCCTCTTCGCCTCCGGCTTCCTGGAGCACGGCTACCGCCGCTTCGTCGAGCGCCGGCTGCGCGAGGAGTTCGGCTTCGAGGGCACCCCGATCCACATCTCCGTCCGGGTCCGCGAGAAGCGCGGCCGCAACAAGTAGCACCGGCGCACGACGAAGCCCCGGGCCGCTCTCGCGAGAGCGGCCCGGGGCTTCGTCGTGCGGCCTTCGCCGGACCTCAGGAGTCCCGGGACCCCGGCGGCAGCGCCGCGGGCCGGGGCCGCCCCGCATGCCGCCCCACCCGCTGCCAGGAGCCGAGGCTCCCGGTGTGCTGGCTCTGCCCGCCGCTTGCGCCCTGGCCGTTGTGCGCACCGTTGCCGCCGTGTCCGGAGGAGGGGGCGGGGTGGCCGCCCAGCGCGGTCCTGGAGGCGAAGAGACCGGCGCCGAAGGCCGGGAACCCGAGATTCTCCTCGCCGCTCCGGTCACCCGGCAACGCCCGGAACGAGCGCCGGTACTCGGAGTACAGCGCGTCGTAGATCGGGGTGGGGGACACGCCCCCCGACGGATCCTGCGAAGGACGCATGGCAGGGATCTGACTCTGATGCTGGCGGGAGGAGTCGTATGAGTGCACGTAGGTGCCAACGACCTCACCGCCCGTCGGATGCGGTTCCGCCGGAGAAAACGCTGTTCGGCGGGGGCGTCCCGGCCGGCCGGACACGATCAGGTCCCGGCCAGCGGCATCGAGGCGGCGACCAGGACCCCGTTGACCGCGGCCTTCTCCAGGGCGTCCCGCAGCAGGTCCTCGCGCGGCTGCTGACCGATCGTGCCGGCCGGGGCGGCGAAGACGAGGACGGTCTGGGACTTGTTGACCGCGGCCCGCCAGCCCTCGGTCACCTGGAGCGGCTGGTGCGCCTGCCACCAGGCGACCGGGTTGCCGCCGCCGGCGCTCGGCTGCAGCACGGCGTGCAGCTGGCCCACCGCCAGGAGCACGGACCAGCCCGCGAGGACCTCGGGCAGCCGGTTCAGGTCGGGGGCGGGGCGGAAGCCCTGCTCCAGCAGCAGCTGGAGGAACTCGTCGCCCCCGCTGCCGTCGGTGCCGGGCCGGGCGACCGGGCCGGTCGGTTCGACGACCAGGGCCGGGCGGAGATCGTCCTCGATGAGGACGAGTCCGCTGGTGATGCCGAGGACGGCCTGTTCGGGCATGCGCCCCTCCGTATCCTTCTGCTCGCTTCCGGTGATGCTGCGCACCGCGCCCTGGAGCTGGTCCTCGGCGACCTTCACGACCTGCGAGGGGATGCAGGTCGCGTGGGCGAACGCGAGGACCGCGGTCTCGTCGCCGATGAACAGCACCGTGCTGGTGCGCTCCTGGTCGGAGTCGCCGGGGGTGCGGCAGGAGGTGCAGTCGTAACTGCCCGGGGCGTTGTCGCCGACGAGCAGCCGGTCGGCTTCGTCGTCGCCGATCTCGGCGCGTACGTCCTGGCTGACGTCGAGCATGCGCGGCACGGGGACTCCTCGAACTCGGTGCGTGGGCCGGGTGGTTCCCGGGCTCCATGAAGAGACAACGCGGGATCCGTGGCCGGGGTCACGCACCCGGGCGTACGGAAGTGAGGGACAGGTCGACACATCGGTACGTCGAGCAGTCGACGTACGGCTCGCGCGCGCTTCGCCGGGGAATTTTTGCCGGGGCACGGGCAACCTCTCGGCATTCCTCTACGTCAAGCACGAAGGAAAGTCTTGGTGAACGGATGGCGGGTAGCCGTCCGGGGCACCGCACCGGTGGCCCGCGCACGCGGTCCCGTTGCTTCCCGGGCGTGCGGCTATCCGGATTGAATGCCTCCGGAACCCGCAGGTCAGCGGCGGTTCTGCGGGGGAAGGGGCCTACCGTGAGAGATCTCGCGGATACTCCGGGATTTCCCGGTGGATTTCGGACAGGAAATCGCCGGGAAGTGCAGACTTGACAAGGCCGTGCCTACAGGGGAAACAGCGAAGCCATGCATATTTCTTTTCTTCTGCACAACGCTTATGGAATCGGAGGAACCATTCGGACGACGTTCACGCTCGCCCGTACGCTCGCCGAGCGGCACGACGTCGAGATCGTGTCCGTCTTCCGGCACCGGGACGCCCCGGTCCTCGGCGCACCCGAGGGCGTGACGCTGCGCCACCTCGTGGACCTGCGGAAGAAGAGCGCCGCGTACGACGGCGATGACGCCGAACACGCCAGGCCCGCACGGGTGTTCCCGCGCGGGGACAGCAGGCACAAGCAGTACAGCAGGCTCACCGACGCCCGCATCGCCGCCCACCTCCGGGCGACCGAGGCGGACGTCGTCGTCGGCACCCGCCCCGGGCTCAACGTGCACCTCAGCCGGGGGACCCGCCGCGGACCGGTGCGCGTCGGGCAGGAGCACCTCACGCTCGACAGCCACAACTACCGGCTCCGCCGCGAGATCGCGCACCGGTACACCCTGCTCGACGCGCTCACCACCGTCACCCGTGCCGACGCGGACGACTACCGCAGCCGGCTGCACCTGCCCGGCCTGCGCATCGAGGCCATCCCCAACGCCGTTCCCGAGCCCGCCTGTCCGCCCGCGAGCGGGGAGCTGAAGTGGGTCGTCGCGGCGGGCCGGCTGCACCCGGTCAAGCGCTACGACCTCTTGGTGCGGGCCTTCGCCCAGGTGTCCGCGGCCCGCCCGGACTGGCGGCTGCGCATCTACGGCGGCGGGGACGCGACCGGTGACGAAGAGGCGTCGCTGCGCGCCCTCGTCGACGAACTCGGCCTGCACAACCACGTGTTCCTGATGGGATCGGCCAACCCGATGGAGGCCGAGTGGCCCAAGGGGTCGATCGCCGCCGTCACTTCGGACCGTGAGTCCTTCGGGATGACGATCGTCGAGGCGATGCGCGGCGGACTGCCGGTCGTCGCCACCGACTGCCCGCACGGACCGGCCGAGATCATCGAGGACGGCGTCGACGGGCGGCTGGTCCCGGTCGGCGACCCGGACGCGATCGCCGCAGCCCTGCTCCGGCTGATCGAGGACGACGGACTGCGCCACCGGACGGGCCGGGCCGCGCTGAAGGCCTCGGCCCGCTTCGACCCGGCGCGGATCGCCGAGCGGCACGAGCGCCTGTTCACCGAACTCGTCGCGCGCGGCTCCCGGGGGCACGGGGCCGGCGCCCTGCGCACCGCGCTGCACCGCACCCGGGGCAGCGTCCTCGACGGGGCCTACGCCCTGCGCTACAAAGCCGCCGACGTGCTCCGCAGGGGAAGGGCCGCATGACTCCCGCCATGGCCACCGTACGGGCCGACTGCTCCGCCGATCGGGCGGGAACGCTGACCTTCGACCTGACCGCCCCGGCCCCCGCCCCCGACTCCGTGCTGCTCCTGCGGCGCCGGGGCGCGGCGGGCGGGAGGCCCGGCGGCGCGGTGCGCATACCGCTCAGCAGGCCGGCGCCCGGGCGGCTGCGCGCGGTGCTCCCGGCCGCCGCCGAACTGGCCGAGGGGCGCTGGGACACGTATGTCGAGGAGCCCGGGGACGAGCCCGCCGAGGCCGTCGTCGCACCGGGGCTGCGCGACCTGCGGGCCCTCGTCGACCGCTGCCCGGACACCGGAGCCGCGAGCGTCAGCGCCCGGGTCCCGTACCCGACCCCCGACGGCCGGCTCGCCGTGCGCTCCTGGGTCCGCGCCCCGCACGCCGAGGCGGGCCACGTCCTCGCGGGCCCGGCCGGCGTGACCGTCCACGGCGTGCTGTACGGCGTCGAGGCGGGGGAGGGGGCCGCGGTGGAGGCCCGGCTGCCGGGCGGGCCGGACCGGGTGCACAGCGTCCCGCTCACCGCCCCGGGCCCGGACGGACCGGCCGGGTCCTTCGCGTTCACCCTGCCCTACGCCCCGCCGGCCGCCGGACCGGTGGACGGGGTGCGGCTCTGGCAGCTGTGGCTGGTCCCGGCGGCGGGCGCGGCCGGGGTCAGGATCTCCCGGATACTCGACGACGTCTGGTCCCGGAGCAAGTCCTTCGTCTACCCGACCCGGGCACCGGCCCCCGGAGTGCTCGCCACCCCCTGCTACACCTCCGCCAACGACCTCTGTCTCCGGCTGGAGCCCGGTCCGGCGAACCGCTGAGGGGGTCCGGGCCGAGCCGACCCGGCCCCAGCGGATCGGGGCCGAGCCGACCCGGCCCGAGCGGATCGGGGCCGAGCCGACCCGGCCCGAGCGGTTCGGGCCCGAGCGGTTCGGGGCTGGCGGCCGAGGGGATTGCGGACCGGTCCTGTCCGCAGCCCCTGGCAGACTCATCCGCATGTTGGAGACCTCGGCACGACTGCTGCGCCTGCTCTCACTGCTCCAGGCCCACCGCGACTGGTCCGGCGCGGATCTGGCCGACCGGCTCGGCGTCACCCCGCGCACCGTGCGCCGGGACGTCGACAAGCTGCGCGACCTGGGCTATCCGGTGAACGCCAGCAGGGGCACGGGCGGCGGCTATCAGCTCGGGGCCGGCGCCGAACTGCCGCCGCTGCTGCTGGACGACGAGGAGGCCGTCGCGGTCGCCGTCGGCCTGCGCACGGCCGCCGGGCACGGCATCGAGGGCATCGGGGAGACCTCCGTACGCGCGCTGGCCAAGCTGGAACAGGTGCTGCCGAACCGGCTGCGCCGTCGGGTGAGCGCGCTCGGCGCGTTCACCGTCCCGATGCTGCGCGGGGCGGACGACTCGGCCGTGGACCCCGCTGTGCTCACCGAGCTGGCGGCCGCCTGCCGGGACGCGGAGCGGCTCCGGTTCGCCTACCGGACGCACGACGGGGAGGTCTCGCGCCGGACCGTGGAGCCGCACCGGCTCGTCTGCACCGAGCACCGCTGGTATCTGGTGGCCTGGGATCCGGACCGGGCGGACTGGCGCACCTTCCGGGTGGACCGGATCACCCCGACCCCGCCGCACGGCCCCCGTTTCGTCCCCCGCCCCGCGCCGGCGGACGATCTGGCGGCGTACGTCTCCCAGGGCGTCGCGGTCTCCGCGTACGCGGAGACGGCCGTGGTCCTGCTGAAGGCCCCGGCGGCGGAGGCCGCCCGGCGGGTCTCGCCGTCCGCCGGGGTCCTGGAGCCCGTGGACGCGGACACCTGCCGGCTGACCGCGGGCGCGCCGGACCTCGCCGTGCTGGCGATCCACGTGCTGATGATGGGGATCGATTTCGAGGTGATCGAGCCGCCGGGACTGATCGAGGTCATGCGGGAGGCGAGGGACCGGCTCACGCGCGCGCTCGACGGATCGTGAGACTCCGGGTGTGGTGCCGGCCCGCAGT
This sequence comes from Streptomyces griseus, assembly GCF_900460065.1. GTDB lineage: Bacteria > Actinomycetota > Actinomycetes > Streptomycetales > Streptomycetaceae > Streptomyces > Streptomyces griseus. Next base: position 255,432 of record NZ_UAVD01000023.1, read on the forward strand.
CCGGAGGCCGGCGGGCCGGCCGGGGGAGTGCGCGGTCACGGAAATGCCGGTTTACGGGGCCGCGAATTCGCGATGTCCCCGGCATTCGGCCAAAGCTCTCCGCCGATGGGAAAAGAAGCAGGTCATCCCATGATTCCGGAAGACTTCCGGCGCGCCCTCACGGCGGTGAACGCGGTTTCCCGGTTATGGGCGCCGGATGCTTCCGATCGGGCCGTTCGAGTGAATAGGGCCGCGTATACACGTGTGGGGATCCTGTGACACAAGCGTGACCGGCACGGCATGTGGGGATGCAGCGGGGCACGGTCCCGGACGCCCTCCGGCCCGGCCTTCCGTCACGGTCCGGGGCCGCCTACGGTGAAGGCATGGCATCTCTACCGACCCCTCCCGCCCAGCCGGACGACGCCACCGAGTCGTACGTCGGCCTCGCCGCCGAGACCGCCGAGCGCCAGGCCAGGAGTCGCGGCTGGGACACGGTCCGGGCCGTTCCCCCGGGCACCTTCCTCACGATGGAGTTCCGTCAGGGCCGCATCAACTTCCAGGTCGAGGACGACACGGTGACGCGCTGCTGGCTGGGCTGACCCGCCGGCCCGCACCGGGCCCCGACAGCGCCGAAGGCCCCGACCGCGGTCGGGGCCTTCGGTGTGCGGGTGAGACCGTGCGCGCCCCGTTCCGCGTCCGTCGGCGAGCGGGCGCGGCGGGGCGCCGGGGTCAGCCGCCGGTCATCGGGCGCGCCGGGCTGCCGGTGCCGCGCGTTCCCCGCTCCGTGTGCGGCGTCGGACGGCGGACGCCCGCGGGGGCGACCGGCAGGGCGCCCGGGCGCACGGGGTGCCCGCCGTGGGCCCGGGCCCGGGCGCCGGGGGCAGGATGCCCGGCGGGGAGGACCGGTTCGACCCCGGCGGTCACGGTCTCGGCCGCGAGGCCGTCGGTGGCCATCGACTGCGGCAGCAGCACCGGCTGCGGCCCTGACCCCGGCCCGGCTCCCGATCCGGCCGCGGGTGCCGGGCGGGCGCCGTCGCGACGCTCGCGCCACTGCTCGCGCATCGCGAAGATCCAGGTCTCGGTCCGGGCGATCAGCGGCTCGAACCAGGGCAGCGCCAGGAGGATGAGCAGCCCGGCCGCCCAGCCCAGCACGACATCGCTGAGCCAGTGCGTACCGATGTACACGGTGGTGAGGCCGACGCCCAGCGAGACCGTGGCGGACACTGCCGACAGATAGCGCCTGGCACGTGGCGTGGTGGCCAGATAGGCGAGGATGCCCCAGGTCACGACGGCGTTCGCGGTGTGGCCGGAGGGAAATATATCCCCGCCGGCGAACATCTCGGCCGAGCCGATCTGTGTCGCGTAGTGCGGGCCGAGCCGGCCGAGCCCCAGTTTGACCGCGCCCACCGACAGATTGAGCAGCAGCAGGGAGGTGCCGAGGACCAGCAGCGGGCGGAGCGTGTGCTGACGCCAGGAGCGCCAGCCGAGCCAGCAGGCGACCATCACCGCGGTGGGGCCGCGCTGGCCGAGCACGACGTAGTAGTCCAGGAAGGCGTGCAGTTCGGGCCACTGCTGGTAGGGCCGGAACAGCATGACCTTCCAGTCCAGGGCCACCAGCCAGGACGTGATCAGCACCGCCCAGACGATGGCGAGATAGAACGCCAACGTCCCGCCGAAGAGGGCGATGCGGTGACGGCTCATCCGCGGTGCCACTATCTTCGGCGGTTCCGGCTCCCGGTCCAGCCGGGCAAAGATGTCGGTACGCACCCAATCGACGTTACAGCGAGTGAGTGCGCGAGCAGGCCAATCCGGGCTCTTTGTGATGACGATGTGATGTGGACTTCGTCTCCGAACGGGGCCTTTTCCGGGCGCGGCGAAGAATCTCCGTGATCTTGTGACCAATTGCTCATCGGTTCCGTTCGTAAGCGTGTTTGATCTCTCGGAAATAGAGGCGCACCGGAATCCCCGGCAATTGATCCCGCCATTCGGGGGAGGCGCGCGGCCGTCGCGTCACGCCCCCCGAAGCCGCCGGGACCCCGTTCGCGGCGGGCGTCACGGACGGCCGGACGGGAGCCGGACGGGAGCCCCCCCGGCCGGTCCCGGCATGGCGTACGCCACACTGTGCGGCGGAGCAGGGTATGACGTGGACCACATGTGACCTCGCCGGACTCGCGTACGCTGACGGCTCACTCGCCCGTCGATGCCGGGCCCGAGGGACGCGCACCCCACCGTCACCGTCGGCCCGCCGAGCGCGAGGGACTCATCGGGAGGTACGTAGATGTCCGGGACGACCACGGCCGGGGTCCGGCTGCGCAAGGCCGCCGACGGCGCCAACCGCTGGGTCGTCCTCGTGGTCCTCTGCCTCAGTCTCCTGGTGGTCGCACTCGACGCGACCGTGCTCCACGTCGCCGTTCCGGCCGTCACCGAGGATCTGCGCCCCAGCGGCACGGCCCTCCTGTGGATCGTCGACGCCTACCCCCTCGTCTGCGCCTCTCTGCTCATCCTCTTCGGCACACTGGGTGACCGGATCGGCAGACGCCGGGTGCTCCTGCTCGGGTACGCGCTGTTCGGCGTCGCCTCCGCGCTCGCCGCGACCGCCGACACCCCGGCCGTCCTCATCGCGGCCCGGGCCCTGCTCGGTGTCGGCGGCGCGATGATCATGCCCGCCACGCTGTCGATCCTGCGCCAGGTCTTCCCCGACCGCCGGGAGCGGGCGCTCGCCATCGGCGTGTGGACCGCGGTCGCCGCGGTCGGAGCCGCCACCGGGCCGGTCGTCGGCGGCTTCCTGGTCGAGCACTTCTGGTGGGGCTCGGTCTTCCTGATCAACATCCCGCTGATGGCCGTGATCCTGCCGCTGGGCCGCCGGCTGCTCCCCGAGTCGCGCGGCGGCGACGACGGCCCGTGGGACGTGCTGGGCGCGCTGACCGCCGCGGCGGGGGTGCTCGGCGTCGTCCTCGGCGTGAAGCGCCTGGGCGGCGGCGCGGGGCTCCTGGATCCGTTCGCGCTGGGCCCGTCGGCCCTCGGGCTCGTCCTGCTGGTCCTCTTCGTCCGCCGGCAGCGGCGCCGCCGGCATCCCCTGATCGACGTCTCGATGTTCGCCCGCCCGGCCTTCTCCACCGCTGTCGGCTGCATCGTCCTCGCCATGCTGGCGCTGGTCGGCCTCCAGCTGATCGCCGTCCAGTACCTCCAGCTCGTGCTGGGGCTCAGCCC
>NZ_UAVD01000012.1 GCF_900460065.1 Streptomyces griseus
TCAGCCTGGTTGGCAATCAGGTGTTGAGTGTAAGTGCACAAGGGAGCTTGACTGTGAGACCGACGGGTCGAGCAGGGACGAAAGTCGGGACTAGTGATCCGGCAGTGGCTTGTGGAAGCGCTGTCGCTCAACGGATAAAAGGTACCCCGGGGATAACAGGCTGATCTTCCCCAAGAGTCCATATCGACGGGATGGTTTGGCACCTCGATGTCGGCTCGTCGCATCCTGGGGCTGGAGTCGGTCCCAAGGGTTGGGCTGTTCGCCCATTAAAGCGGTACGCGAGCTGGGTTTAGAACGTCGTGAGACAGTTCGGTCCCTATCCGCTGTGCGCGTAGGAATATTGAGAAGGGCTGTCCCTAGTACGAGAGGACCGGGACGGACGAACCTCTGGTGTGCCAGTTGTCCTGCCAAGGGCATGGCTGGTTGGCTACGTTCGGAAAGGATAACCGCTGAAAGCATCTAAGCGGGAAGCCTGCTTCGAGATGAGTATTCCCACCCTCTTGAAGGGTTAAGGCTCCCAGTAGACGACTGGGTTGATAGGCCAGATGTGGAAGCCCGGTAACGGGTGGAGCTGACTGGTACTAATAGGCCGAGGGCTTGTCCTCAGTTGCTCGCGTCCACTGTGTTGGTTCTGAAATAACGAACGGCCGTGTTGTTGTCCGGTGTTGGTTAATTTCATAGTGTTTCGGTGGTCATTGCGTTAGGGAAACGCCCGGTTACATTCCGAACCCGGAAGCTAAGCCTTTCAGCGCCGATGGTACTGCAGGGGGGACCCTGTGGGAGAGTAGGACGCCGCCGAACAATTTTTCCGGGAAAGCCCCGCACCGTATGGTGCGGGGCTTTTCTGCGTTCCGGGGCCTTTTGTCGGACGTTCCGGATGCCCGGATGTCTGCGCACCGTCCGCGGGCCGCCTACATCGGGGTGACGAGGCGGGTGTCGTAGGCCAGGATCACGGCCTGGACCCGGTCCCTCGCGCCGGTTTTGGCGAGGATGCGGGTCACGTGCGTCTTCACCGTGGACTCGGCGAGGTGGAGGCGGGCTGCTATCTCCGAGTTGGACCAGCCCTGGCCGATCACGGTGAGGATCTCCCGCTCCCGTTCCGTCAGCGCCGTGATGCGCGGGTCCGCCGCGGCCGGTGCGCCGGGTGTCGCGGGGAGATGGTGGACGTAGGCGTCCAGGAGACGGCGCGTCAGGGTCGGGGCGACCACGGCGTCGCCCGCGGCCACCGCGCGGATGCCGGCGAGGAGCTCCTCGGGCAGGGCGTCCTTGACCAGGAAGCCGCTGGCCCCGGCGCGCAGACCGTCGTAGGCGTACTCGTCCAGGTCGAACGTCGTGACGATCAGGATGCGGGTCCCCGCTCCCGACGCGATGATGCGCCGGGTCGCCTCGATGCCGTCCAGGCCCGGCATGCGGATGTCCATCAGGACGACGTCCGGCCGGTGGCGGGCGACCAGGCCGACGGCTTCGTTGCCGTTGGCCGCCTCGCCGACGACCGTCATGTCGTCCTGGCTCTCCAGCAGCATGCGGGAGCCGAAGCGCTGCATCGGCTGGTCGTCCGCGATGAGTACGGTCGTCACGGGGGCGTGTCCTCCAGGGGAAGGCGGAGTCGTATCTGCCAGCCGCCGCCGTTCGGCAGCGGCCCTGCCTCGACGGTGCCGTCGTACAGCGCGGCGCGTTCCCGCATGCCCATGATGCCCTGCGTCGGCGGCACGGCGTCCTCCGCGTCCACGGCCGGGCCGGCTCCGGTGCCCGTATCGGTGATGCGGGCGTCGAGGTGGGTGTGCGAGCAAGTGAGCGTGACCGTCGCGGACGTGGGCCCGGTGGCGTGCTTGAGGGTGTTGGTCAGGGCCTCCTGAACCACCCGGTACACGGTGAGCTGGCGGCCCGGGGTGATCGACAGCGCGCGGGGGTCGCCTTCGAGCTCCAGGTGGACGGGCAGGCCCGCCCGGCGTACGCGTTCGATGAGGGGGGCCAGTTCGTCGAGCGTCGGCTGCGGAGCGCGTCCGGCCTCGGCTCCGGCGTCGCGCAGGACGCCCAGGAGGCGACGCAACTCGGACAGGGCCTGCCTGCTGGTGGCGCCGATGGCCTCCAGCGCCTGGCCCGCGCGTTCCGGGTTCTTCCGGGCCGCGTAGGCCCCGCCGTCCGCCAGACTCGTGATGACCGACAGGTTGTGGCCGATGATGTCGTGCATCTCCCGTGCGATGCGGGTGCGTTCGGCTGCCGCGGCGAGCCGGGCCTGCTGGTCGCGTTCGCGCTCCAGCCGGTGTGCGCGCTCGACCAGGGCCTCGGTGTACTCGCGCCGGGTGCGTACCGCGATCCCCAGCAGGACGACGAAGACCAGGCCCCAGACGTACGAGACCACCTCCTGGCCCCAGGCGGAGGGGATGCGGACGCCGATGGCCAGAACCGGGGCGACGAACAGCGCTGCCGCGGCCCCGACCGTACGGAACGAGGAGCGCAGGACGATGTGGAACACCGGGATCAGCTGGAGCAGCGCGGCCTGGACCACGGCGCCCGTCCAGATGTTCACCAGGGACGCCGGCGCCATCACCAGCAGTACGGCCATGGGGTGGCCGCGACGCCACAGCAGCGGCAGCGAGAAGCAGACGCTCATCAGGAGCACCAGCGGTTCGGGCGCCGTCACGTCGTCCCGTGCGACGGTCCGCCACCCGCCGGAGGTGTAGTCGAGCACCGCCGCCACGACCCAGAACCCGGTCACCGCCGCGTCCCAGACCCGTGGCCGCCGTCGGTCGAAGGCGCGGAGGCGGTCCAGGGCGTCGCGGATGATCCGGGTGAGGGGGGCCACCGTGCCCCCGGTGCCGACGGGCGGGGGTGGTGCCGGGGCGGCGTCGGGGGCCTGGGGTGTGCCGGCGGCCCGGGGGTGGTCCGTCACCTGGTCGCTCCTCGTGGGTCAGACGTCGCGGCGGTCGAGCGTGAGGGCCGCCGCGGCCAGGGTCGTGCCCGCCCACAGGGACAGGGCGAGCAGCGCGGGGCCGGGGGAGATGGTGCCCGGGATGGGGGTGGCGGAGCCCAGGGCGCCGGCGGCCTGGGTGGGAAAGTACCTGATGGCGCGCTCCACGGCCTCGTACGGAAGCATCCCGAGGATCTCCGGCAGGATCATGACACCGCCGATGAACGCGCCGATCGCGCCGGGCACCGAGCGCAGCAGTGCGCCGAGGCCGAGAGCGAGCAGGCCCATCAGGGTGAGGGCGGTCGCGTTGCCCGCCAGGGCGCCCAGGATGCCCGGGTCGGTGAGCGAGGCGGCCTGGTCGGTGTCGTGGAGGAAGGCCTGGGCGGCTGCGAACGTGACCAGGGCCGTCGCGAACATGACCGTGAAGACGGTGGTGGCGAACACGGCGGCCTTGGCCCACAGGACGGGGAGCCGGGCGGGCACGGCGGTGAGCGAGGAGCGGATCATGCCGGTCGCGTACTCGCCGGCGGTCATCAGGATGCCCAGGACGACCAGGCACAACTGGCCGAGCATGCTGCCGTAGAGGGTCAGGACGACCGTGTCGACGTCGGAGTCACCGCCGCCGGAGGTGTATGTCCCGCCCATGATCAGGCCGACGCCCAGGACCATGACGATCGCCGAGACCACGGTGATCCAGGAGGAGCGCAGGGAACGGAGCTTGTGCCATTCCGAGCGCAGGACCCGGGTCGGGGTGACGCGGTACCGCGCGGGCGGTGCGGCGGCGGGGGAGGGCGGTGTCGACGGCGTGCTCGCGTTCGGGCCCGGGTTCGGGCCGGGGGACGCGGGGGCGGGGTGGGTGGTGGTCATGCTGCTGCTCCGGTGAGAGGGGAGGGGCCGGGAGGCGGCGGGGGCTTCTGCTGTGGCCGGTGGTCGACCGATTCCTGGGTGAGGTCCATGAACGCCTGCTCCAGTGACACGGTCTGCGGTGTGAGTTCGTGCAGGGTGATCGCGTGCGTGGCGGCCACGCGTCCGATGTACGCCGCGTCCACCCCTCGGATCCGGAGTTCGTGGACCGGGGCATCGGTGGCGGGAGCCCCGGTGGCGGTGACGGTCACCCCCGGGCCCGTCAGGTGTGCGCTCAGACCGTCCGGCTGCGGGGTGACGACCTTGACGGACGCCCCGCCCGCGGAGCGGATCAGCTCGGCCACCGTGGTGTCGGCGAGGAGCCTGCCGCGGCCGATGACGATCAGGTGGTCGGCGGTGAGGGCCATCTCGCTCATCAGGTGGGAGGAGACGAGGACCGTACGGCCTTCGGCCGCGAGGGAGGTGAGGAGGGTGCGGATCCACAGGACGCCTTCGGGGTCCAGTCCGTTGACCGGTTCGTCCAGGATGACCGTGGCGGGGTCGCCGAGGAGAGCGGCGGCGATGCCGAGCCGCTGGCCCATGCCGAGGGAGAAGCCCTTGACCCTCCGGTGGGCGGCGGCGGTCAGCCCGGCGAGGTCGATGACCTCCTCGACGCGGCGGCGGGGGATGCCGTGGGTGTGGGCGAGGGCCATCAGGTGGTGGAAGGCTGACCGGCCCGGATGGACGGACCGGGCCTCCAGCAGGGCGCCGACCTGGGTGAGGGGCGCGGGGTGGGCGGCGTAGGAGCGGCCGTGGACGGTGGAGCGGCCGCGCGTCGGGGCGTCGAGGCCGAGCAGCATGCGCATCGTCGTGGACTTCCCGGCGCCGTTGGGGCCGAGGAAGCCGGTGACCGTGCCGGGGCGGACGGTGAAGTCGAGGTCCTGGACGACGGTTCGGCCGGCGTACCGCTTGGTGAGTCCGTGTGCCTTGATCATGCGGTCGACGCTACGGAGGCGGCGCGGGCGGGTCGTCCGACCGGGGGCTGGACGTGGGCCCGGGGCGTAGTACCGCGGTACGACGGCGTGTGGGGGTCGGGGCGGGGGTGGCGGGGCCGGGGGTGGGGTTAGTCGGTTGAACGTCGGGCGGGAGGGGGTGAGGATCGGGGCATGGATTATGTGACGCGCGCGGTGCGGGCCGAGGAATGGCCGCAGGTCAGACAGTTGCGGCTGGACGCTCTGAGGGACCCGGCGGCGCCGGTGGCGTTCCTGGAGTCGTACGAGGAGGCCGCGGCGAAACCGGACGCCTACTGGCAGGACCGGGCTGCCGCTTCCGCCGCTGGCGGGGGCGGCCGGGTCCGGCAGTTCGTCGCGGAGTCGCCCGAAGGCGTGTGGGTGGGGTCGGTCACCGTGCTCGTCGAGAGTCCGGCGGACGAGGTGCGCTTCGGGGAGGCGCCCGCGATGGAACAGGCGCACCTGGTCGGTGTGTTCGTCCGTCCCGAGGTACGGGGGACCGGGGTGACGGACGCGCTGTTCCGGGAGGCCGTCGCGTGGGCGTGGTCGCGTTCCTCGCCCCGGCTGGAGCGGGTGCGCCTCTATGTGCACGAGAGGAATCCGCGGGCCGCCGCGTTCTACCGGAGGTTCGGGTTCGTCCCCTCCGGGCAGCGGATTCCGGCCCCGGGGGACCGGGGTGAGCTGGAGCTGGAGTACGTCCTCGGGCGGGACGGCTGAGGACTGTCCCGCCAGGAGCCGCGGGACAGCCGTTGGCGGTGCTCCCGGGCCCTTGACGTCCGGCCGGCTCTCCGTGGGCCGTGCGCCCGCCGGGGACCGGGGGACGGACCGGCCCTCAGCCGACGCCCGGGGCGGGGGCGCGCAGGCGGTCCTGCCAGCGGGCCCGTGCCTGTTCCCGGGAGCGGAGCAGCACCAGGGCGGGCATGCCCCGGTGCCGGCCCGTCGCGAGCAGTTCCGGGAGCTGGGGCAGGGGCGCCACGGCCGCGACGTCGTCGAGGACGAGCGTCATTGGTGGGTCGAGCCGACCGTCGGATGACCGTGCGGCCATGCGGCGGCCGTGCTCGACCACGTCTGCGGCGAGCGCGGTGAGGAGGGGCATCGCGCCTGGGCGGGAGCGGGGATCCTCGATGGATTCGCCCACCAGATAGAGCGTTCCCCCTTCGTCCGCAAAAGATTCCAACGCGAGGGAATCCGCTCGGTTCGCCGTGCAGGCCTCGCGGATGTGCACCGTGGAGAGCGCGGCGAACGCCCGTACCGTCAGTTCCTGGGCCACTTCGCGGCGTTCGGGATAGGCGGTGAGGGCGGACTCCAGCAGCCCGGCGAGTCCGGAGGCGGCCTTGGGGTGCGTACGGAGGAGGCGTACCGGTTCGTGGGCGCCGGAGCCGGAGGCCCAGCGGAGGACCTGGCGGAAGGGACGGCCGTCCACCGCGGCGGCGTGCAGCCAGCACTGGAGGAGGGTCTGCGCCGTGTCGGCCACCGCCGCGTCGATCCGGGCCTGCGGGCGTACCGGGGCGAGCAGGGCGGCGGCGCGTGCGGCGGCGACGTCGGGGAGCTCGCAGCCGGCGGTGGGCGACCAGTGGAGGCGGGCCGGGGTGTCGCAGAGGTGGCCCGGGTCGTAGAGGAGGACCGGGCCGAGCTTGGCGCGGGCGTCCTTCGTCTCGGCCCAGACGGTGGGGTCCGAGGTGACGACGAGGGCGGGGCCCTCGGCGTCGTGCACGGCCCGGACGACGGTGGGGCGGCGCTCCGGGGCGGCGGCGTAGACGAGGAGGGGGGCGCGGGGGGAGGGGAGGAGGGGGAGGGGCGGGGTGTGAGGGAGCGGGGTGTCGGAGGGGGCGGTTGCCGGGGGCTCCTGGGCGGCCCCGGGGGGTGCCGGGGCTTCGGGGGGAGCGGGGGCCGTGGGGGTGACTGAGGCCGCGGGTGGGCTCGCGGCCGTGGCGGGGTGGGCCTTCGTCAGGGTCGGTGCTGGTGCTGGTGATGGGGGCTGGTGCTGGGACGGGGCTTGTGCGGGGGGCTGCTTCTCCGGCGCTTCGAGGGTGCGTTCCTCGCGGCGCCGTTCCCGTACGGCACGACCACGGGCCACGACGCCGAGCGTGAACACCACGAGGACCACCAGCACCATCAGTTCGCCGATGAACAGCCCCCAGAACAGGCCGTACCCGGAGAGCTGGGCCGGGGGTGTCCCGGGCCAGGCCGCGGCGAGGTCCTGGGGGGCGGTGGCCAGTTCGCGCAGGGCGAGCGGGGACCGGGTGAACGTCACGCCGTCCGGCCACGCCCCGTGGGCGAGGAGTCCGGCGAGGCCGGTGGCCGTCCAGCCGACCAGGGTGGCGGCGAGGAGGAGCCCCAGGAGGCCGATCAGCAGGCCGTCCGGGATGCCGCCGCCCTGGGGCCGGTCGTCGTGTCCGCCGTGATGAGCGGGACCGTTGCCCCGGCCCCGTGGTGCCTGGCGTGCCATGTCATGCCACCGTTGACTCTGACGACTCGTTCATCCGTTGCTGGTGCTCGATGCGGGCCGCCCGCTGCTCCGCCTCCAGCTCGGCGGCGCGGATGTCCTCGGGGAGCAGGTCGTCCGCGTCCGGAGTCGATCCCTCGGTCATGGCGCGGTCGGTGAAGACCAGGGGGCGTTCGGCCTCGGTGATCAGGTGTTTGACGACCTGGACGTTGCCGTTGACGTCCCAGACGGCGATGCCGGGGGTGAGGGTCGGGATGATCTCGACGGCCCAGCGGGGCAGGCCGATGACCTGGCCGGTCGCTCGGGCCTCGTCCGTCTTCTGGGCGTAGATCGTGCGGGTGGAGGCCATCTTGAGGATGGCCGCCGCCTCCTTCGCCGCGGCCCCGTCCACCACGTCGCTGAGGTGGTGGACGACGGCGACGAAGGAGAGGCCGAGGCGGCGTCCGAACTTCAGGAGACGCTGGAAAAGCTGGGCGACGAAGGGCGAGTTGATGATGTGCCACGCCTCCTCGACCAGGAAGATGCGCTTCTTGCGGTCGGGCCTGATCCAGGTGTGCTCCAGCCAGACGCCGACGATCGCCATCAGGATCGGCATCGCGATCGAGTTGCGGTCGATGTGCGAGAGGTCGAAGACGATGAGCGGCGCGTCGAGGTCGATGCCGACGGTGGTCGGGCCGTCGAACATGCCGCGCAGGTCGCCGTCGACGAGCCGGTCCAGGACGAGGGCGACGTCCAGGCCCCAGGCCCGTACATCGTCTATGTCCACGTTCATCGCCTCGGCGGACTCGGGCTCCGGGTGGCGCAGCTGCTCCACGATGTCCATCAGGACCGGCTGGCGGTCGGTGATGGTCGCGGTGACGTAGGCGTGGGCGACCTTGAGCGCGAAGCCGGAACGCTCGTCGAGGCCGTGGCCCATCGCGACTTCGATGATCGTACGGAGCAGGGCGAGCTGGCCGGTGGTGGTGATGGAGGGGTCGAGGGGGTTGAGGCGGATGCCGCCGTTGAGCGCTGCGGTGGGGTCCAGGCGGATGGGGGTTATGCCCAGCTCCTGGGCGATGAGGTTCCATTCGCCGACGCCGTCCTCGCCCTGCGCGTCGAGGACGACGACCTGGCGGTCGCGGAAGCGGAGCTGGCGCAGGACGTAGGTCTTCTCCAGCGCCGACTTGCCGTTGCCGGACTCGCCGAGGACGAGCCAGTGGGGGGCGGGGAGCTGCTGCCCGTACAGCTGGAAGGGGTCGTAGATGTACCCCTTGCCGCTGTAGACCTCGCGGCCGATGATCACGCCGGAGTCGCCGAGGCCGGGGGCGGCGGTGGGGAGGTAGACAGCCTGGGCCTGGCCCGTCGACGTACGGACGGGGAGGCGGGTCGTCTCCACCTTGCCGAAGAGGAAGGAGGTGAAGGCATCCGACAATGCGGACAGGGGGTCTCGCATGGTGGGGGCGCCCTCTCTTGTCGCGGGTGTGCGGTTCGGGTGTGCGGTTCGGGTGTGCGGTACGGGGGTGTTGTTCCGGGCGTGCCGTGTGTGGGGGACATGGCGGGGGCGGGGCGGGGCGGGGAGGTCGGGCTCGGGCTTCGTGGCGGCACCGCGTCCCAGCGGTGCCGCCGACGGCTCCGTGCGTCAGCGGCGGATGCCCGTGGCGAACGGCAGTGTGTTCACGAAGGCCCGGTGGTGCTCGCGGTCGCACCACTCCAACTTGAGGTACGACTTGCCCGCCGAGGCGCGGATCGTGCGCTTGTCGCGGGCCAGGGCCTCGGGTGAACGGGACGACACCGTGATGTACCCCACCAGGTTGACTCCGGCCGCACCGCTGGCGAGATCTTCACCCCGCTGGTCGAGTCGGCCGTGGGCGGCGATGTCGCGGGGGTCGACGGTGCGGTTCATCTTGGCCTGGCGGCTGGCCTCGGCGTCGTCGTTGGTCTTCTCGGTCAGCATGCGTTCGATGGCGACCTCGGTGGGTTCGAGGTCCATGCAGACGGCGACCGTACGGATGACGTCGGGGGTGTGGACGAGGAGCGGGGCGAGGAAGTTGACGCCGACGGGGGTCATCGGCCACTCCTTCACCCAGGCCGTGGCGTGGCACCAGGGGGCGCGGGTGGTGGACTCGCGGGTCTTGGCCTGGAGGAACGTCGGCTCGACCGCGTCCAGTTCGGCGGGCCAGGCGTTGCGCTTGGTCATGGCCTGGATGTGGTCGATGGGGTGGTCGGGGTCGTACATGGAGTGCACGAGGGAGGCGACGCGGCTCTGGCCGAGCGGCTGGCGGACGCGGATGTCGGCCTCCGCGAGGCGGGCGCAGATGTCGTTGAGCTCGCGGGCCATGACGACGGCGAGGCCGGCGTCGCGGTCGAGCTTGCGACCGCCGTGGGGGCGGGCGGCGCGGGCCATGGCGTTGGCCTCGGCGGCCAGTTCACGGCTGTAGTGCATGCAGGCGACGAGGTAGGCGCGGTGCTGCTCGCTGGAGGTGGAGACCATGGACTGGAGCTGGTCGTAGGAGTCCTGGAGCCAGCCGGGGGACGCCTTGTCGCCGCGCTGGGCGACGTCCTTGGCGTGGGCGTCCGGGTCGGCGGGGAGGGTGCGGGCGAGCATCTGGAGGCGGGTGACGAAGCCGTCTCCGTTGGCCACGTGCTTGAGGAGGGTGCCGAAGCGGTCGACGAGGGCCTCCTGGTCCTCGCTGTCGCGGAGGCCGACGCCGGGGCCCTCGATCTCGATGGCCGCGGTGACGGTACGGCGGTCGGCGTGGAGGAGTACGGCGATCTCGTCGGGGCCGAAGGGGGCGGCGAGCCAGCTGATCCGGCCGATGCCGGGGGGCGGGCCGATCTCGACCTCACGGCCGTCGGAGCCGACGCCCGCCTCCATGGCCGTGGAGCGGTAGGCGGTGCCGCGGCGGAGGGAGCGTTTGAAGCTGCGGTTGATCTCGAACCACTTGTAGAAGGTGCGGCCCTTGTAGGGGACGTACACGATGGCGAGCGCCAGCATCGGGAAGCCCACGAGGCAGACGATGCGGAGGGAGAGGACGGGGACGAGGAGTCCGCTCATCATGCCGAGGAACGCCCCGGCGATGATCAGGGCGATCTCTCCGGTCTCGCGGTTCTTGCCGACGATCGCGTTCGGCCGGGCGCGGCCGATGAGATACGTGCGGCGGGGCGTCATCGTGTGGGACTGGGTCGTCAACGCCCTCCACCTCCTGTGTTCGAGTTGCCTGTGCTGCCGAAGCCGCCTCCGCCTCGGGAGGAGCGGCTGCTGTGGGGGGTCCCGGAGGTGGGTGCGGACCCGCTGCGGGGCGAGGGGGCGCCGCCGCCTCCGCCGGTGGTGCGGGAGCTGTGGGCGGCGACACCGCCGCTGGCCGGGTTGGCGGGGCGGGCGCCTCCGCCTCCGCCGCTGTTCTGGTCGTTGCGGCCGCTGTGGGTCTTGATGCCCTGCGAGACGAGGGCGGCCGGGGAGCTGATCATGGCGGCGGCCTGGGAGCCGTCGGTGGCCTGCTTGCGGTTGGTGCGGGCGCCCTGGATCTCGTCGCCGAAGCCGGGGACGAAGCGGTAGATCATGGCGGAGGCGAAGATGGCCAGCAGGATGATGGAGAGGCCGGAGACGACGGCGGAGAAGGCGTCGGGGCCGTCGCCCGTGGAGAGTGCTCCGGCGAGGCCGAGGACGATGACGATGACCGGCTTGACCATGATCACCGCGATCATGATGCCGGCCCAGCGGCGGACGTGGCCCCACATGTTCTTGTCGACGAGGCCGGCGTAGACGACGATCCCGAGGAGCGCGCCGACGTAGAGCAGGGCGGCGCGGATGACGAGCTCCAGCCACAGGATGCCGGCGGCGAGGATCGAGACGAGCGAGACGACGATCAGCATGATCGGTCCGCCGCCGATGTCCTCGCCCTTCTTGAGGGCTTCGGCGAACGAACCGAAGAAGACGTCGGTCTGGCCGCCGGTGGCGGAGGAGATGACCTCGGTGACGCCGTCGGTGGCGGAGACGATCGTGTAGAGGATCAGCGGGGTGAAGGCCGAGGCGAGGACCGTCAGCCAGAGGAAGCCCACGGCCTCGGAGATCGCGGTGGTGAGCGGGACGCCGCGGATGGCCCGCTTGGCCACGGCGAGGAGCCAGAGGACGAGGGTCAGGATGGTGGAGGCCGCGAAGATGACGGCGTACTGCTGGAGGAACTTGGGGTTGGTGAAGTCGACGTTGGCCGTGGACTCGACGGCCTCGCTGAGCTTGCCGACGATCCAGGAGGCGGCGTCGGCGCAGCCTCGGGCCAGGGAGGAGAGGGGGTCGAGGGCGTCGGTGGAAGGGACGTCCTGGGTTCGTGAACCGGCTCCTTCGCCGCCTTCGCAGTAGTCCTTGGCGGGGCCGACGATCAGGTCGCACCGCTCTTGACCGGATGGTGTAGGTGTAGGCGTGGGAGCAGCGACCGCTTTGCCCGCCATGGCAAACATGGCGGTCTGGGCTCCGGTGAGCAGAACAGTGGCTGTGACTGTCCGTCGCGTTTTAGCGGGCATAGGTGAACCCCCCGAACTCCTCCACTGCCGAGGCCATTTCATCTGCGCTCGAAGCAGTGCGATCCATGCTCACGGGAGAAGGGCCGTCCTTCTGACCGAAGCTCTCGACCTTCCAGTCGCCGTCCACCCAGCGAAGCTTCAGCGACATCGTGAACCAGTCGCTGCTCACCGGGTTGGTCGAGCTGACTCCGGCCATACCGAACACGCCGGTGCACCACACCTCGACGGTGGCGCTTGACGCCGTGTACTCGATCGCTTTGGTTCCGACCGGTGCTGTTCTCGAAATGTATGTCAGCCCGTCAGGGGCGGAGCCGTTCTCATCCAGGCCTACTTTGTCGAGAAAGTCCTTACCGTACGCCTGGTCAAACTTTTCCTTGAGGCCGCTCGCCTTCTCTGCGACAAAGATCTGGTCGACGATCGCCGATCGATTCTCGGGCTTGAGGATTTCTGCGGAAACCAACGCCACCGCATAGTTCGCCGCGGCGCTCTGCGCCCCCTGCTCGTCCTGGGCGAAGCCGGAGGCGATGGTTCCGTTCTTGCCCTGGACGGGCTTGGTGCCGGTCGGTGCGGTGGGGGCGCTTCCCGCGGTTCCCGGCTTCTTCGCGCCCGAGGCGGCGTCCTCGTCGCCGCCACCGCCGCGGTTGGCGAAGGCGATGGCAGCGATGAGGAGGACCACGACACCGGTGATCGTCACGAGGGAGCGGGAGTTGCGGACCGGGCGGCGCGCGTGCGGGAGTCCGCCGTCGCCGTCGGGGAGACGGGTGCGGGTCTGACGGGTGCCGCCGAGGGTGCTGTACGGGTCGTCCGGGCGTCCCCCCTGGTCCTTGCCGCGGTAGTCGTGCTCGTCACCGGGACTCATGCCGCGTTCGCTCCCTCGGTCGTGTGCGGTTCCGCGCAGGGCGACGGTAGCTGTGCTGGTTGCCGCTTGAGCGCGGTGTGGTGACTCGACATCAGGGAAACGCAACCTCAGCCGGTGGGCACGACGGGCGGACGGTGGGGAGCGGGCCGGAGGGGCCCGGAGGTGGACGGCCGGCGGCGGGTCAGACGGCCATTCCGTAGACGATGGTGAACAGGGTGCCCAGGGAGCCGATGATGAAGACCCCTGTCAGCCCTGCCACGATCAGCCCCTTGCCCTGCTCCGCGCTGAACGTGTCGCGGAGTGCCGTCGCTCCGATGCGCTGCTTCGCCGCGCCCCAGATCGCGATGCCGAGGCAGAGGAGAATGGCGATGGCCATCACCACCTCGATCATGATGCGCGCCTCGTTGCCCAGCGTCCCGAACGGCCCCCAGTCCGGAGCGATTCCGCCGATGATGGTGGTGATGTCGCCCTTCTCTGCTGCCAGGATCATGTAAGTCACCGCCCCTGTTGGGTAGTTCGCTGCCCGTGCCGTCCGGCACGGGTCGCCTTCTATCTTCGCTGATGAAACCGCGCTCGCACGACGCCTTCCCGGGTCTCTTTACCCGGATCTCGCACGTTTGACCGGGGCGCCCGCCCTGACCTGCGGCTCGGCCGGCCTTTCGCGCACATACCTGGTTACTCTGTGTATCACGGGGTGTGACCAGGAGCAACGACGGTGGGCATGGGTTCCTGACGCGGTTGCAGCGTTCACGGGGCACGGCGTGTTCGTATGCGCCGTTCGAGAGCCGTCGGTGCGCCGGTCGGCCTCCTGTTCGATGCGTTGTCAGGTGCCGTCGGGGGAGCGTGTGGGGGAGTCACCGAGGCTGGGCAGTCCGGCCGTGGTGGATGGGAGGGGGTGGGAGTTCACCGCCCTCACCCCGGCGTCCGCCCGGGCTGCTGACCCGCAGGCGCCCCCGAGCGGCGGTGACAGGGTCGTGATGAGGGCGTGCTGGCTCAACTGAGCCGGTGCGTAGGGGCTTTGAGCCCGGTATTGGGTCCTGGGGCCCATGTCGTGGCCCCCGCCCGTGTGGTCGCATACGCGGAGTGACTGATCTGTCGCCCGTTCCGCCCACTCACGAGGTAGGGGACTGCTCTTGTCCGGCATACGAAGAAGCGCGGTCCCTGTCGGCGTCGATGTAAGCGCTGCCGAGGCGGGTTCGGGGCAGCTGATGCCCCGGGCGTTGCAGGCGGTGCTGATCCTCCTTCACGTCCTCTTCGTGGCCACCCTGGTGGGCGCGATCAGGGCCCTGTCCACGGCGGCCTCGGTGGACGCGGTCGACGGGTACCTCCTCGGGCTGCTGCTCTACGCGTCGTTGCCCGGAATCGGTGCCTTCGTGCTGTCGCTGTACGTCCGCAAGGGCGGGGTCCGGGTCTGGTACGGGCTTCTCGCCGTTCAGGCGTGGATCGTCCTCGGTGCCCTCGCGGAGCTGAGCGGCGGGGCCGGGGCGGGGGGTGTGGCCCGGCTGGTGATCCCGACGGCCGCCATCGTGCTGCTGTGCCGGCCGGAGAGCCGCCGATGGTTCCGCAGCGGTCCGGAGCAGCGGGCCGAGCAACGGCTGTTCAGCTTCGCCCGGATGATGAAGCTGCGGCGCGACACCGGGCAGACCGCGATGGAGTACCTGGGCCTCGTGCTCGTGGTCGTGGCGCTCGTCGGCGGGCTGACCGCCACCGGGACCGGCAGGCAGCTCACCGCGGAGATCCGCAGCGCGATCTGCGAGCTCACCGGTGGCTCGTGCCCGGCGCCGGGGCACGACGTCGTGGCCGGTGGCGGAAATGCCGACGGCGGCACCGGGGGCGGCGACAGCGCCGGCGGTCCGGGCAGCGGTACGGACGGCGGTGCCGGCGCCGATGGGGGCGGCGGTGACGAGTCCAGCCTCACCGGTGGTGCCGGCAGCACCGGTACCAGCGGTGACACCGGTACCAGCGGTGGATCCGGTGACACCGGTGACGTCGGAGGGACCGCCACCACCGGAAGCACTGGCGGTACCGGCGGTACCGGAAGCAACGGCGGTACCGGGGGAGACAGCGGCGGCACCGCCGGCGACGGCGGCTCCGGCAGCACGGGCGGCGCCGGCACTTCAGGCGGCCCCCAAGGCGGCGACCAGAGCGGCCCCCAGGGCGGCGACGCCTTCCCTCCGAGCGATGCCATCGTGCCGGTCGACGCGGGTAGACCCCCGGGCCCCAACGGCGGCGGGTTCCTCGACGGGTTCCTCGGGGACGGGCTGGGCGGTGACGTCCAAGGGGTCGTGGACGCGGTCCTGCGGCCGGGCGAGAGCGGTCAGCGCATCGTCGACCAGTGGGAACGCGACACCCGGGGCGCGGGCGAGAAGTGGGACCGGGGCGACTTCGTCGGCGCCGTCTGGGACTGGAACAAGGCGGTCGGCGGCGCCGGCGCCGGGCTGGCGATACCCGGCTCGGGGGCGCGGGTCGACGCCGAGGTGCGGGACGCCGAGCGGGCGCACCTCAGCGGGCGGATCCCGCAGAACGCGACGCCCGCCGGGAACAAGGCCTGGTGGGACGGGCTCTCTCCGGAGGAGCGCGAACGCTACATCGAGCTCGTCCCGGAGCGGATCGGCAATCTCGACGGCATCCCGGTCCTCGCGCGGGACGCCGCCAACCGCAGGAACCTCCCCGCGCTGATCGACAGGCTGGAGGGGGTCGACACCGACAAGGCCCGGGACCAGTTGGCCGGGTTGCGGGAGATCGACCGGCAGTTGAAGGAGAACGGCAAGCCGCCCATGTACCTCATCGGGATCGGGGACGAGGGCAACGGGCGGGCCATCGTCTCGTTCGGCAATCCGGACGCCTCCCAGCACGTGTCGGCGTACGTGCCGGGGCTCAACACCTCGCTCGACGAGGAGTTCGCCAAGAACGACCTCGGGCGGGCCCGCGACACCGCGATCGGGGCGCAGGGGTACGACGAGTCCACGGCGTCCATCGTCTGGCTCGGGTACGACGCGCCCCAGTTGCCGGACAAGGACGGGGTGGCCGGCTACTTCGCCGTCATGGGCACCGGGCGCGCCGAGAAGGGCGGGGAGGCCTACCGCGGCTTCATGGACGGGATCTCCGTGACCAACCAGAACAAGGACCCGCACCTGACGGCCATCGGGCACTCCTACGGTTCCAGGACCGTGGGCGCGGCGGCGGCCCGGCCCGGCGGGATCCCCGGGGTCGACGACATCATCCTGGTGGGCAGCCCGGGGGTCGGCGTCGACCACGCCGTGGACCTCGGCGTCGGCAGCGAGCACGTCTTCGTGGGCGCCGCCGCCAACGACCCGGTGACCAAGCTGCCCTCGAAGACCCAGGTGGTGGTGGGCGGCATCGGGCTGGCCCTCGGCGGCCCCGGCGGCGCCTATCTGGCCGGCGATCTGGCCGATCCGGGTGACGACGACCTGTGGTTCGGGAAGGATCCGGCGAGCAAGGCGTTCGGGGCGCGGCGCTTCCCGGTGGCGGACGGTCCGCCGCTCGTCAGCGGGAGCGGAATCAGTCTGGACTCGCACTCGAACTACTTCAGCCCGGAACGCGATGCCGTGTCCGCGGACAGCATCGCCCTGATCGTGTCGGGCAACGCCGACCGGCTCAAGATGGAGGAACCGAAGTGAGTCGAGCGAAGCGGGCTCTGCCCCTCGGCGCGGTGGTCCTTGCCCTGGGGGTCGTGCTGTCCGGGTGCGGGAGTGAGGACGCCGGCGCGCGCGACGGCGGCGTGAGCACCGGAAAGGAGCGCGGGATGGACATGCAGGAGGCTGCCGAGCAGTCCGACGCGATGCTGGACGCGGTCCTGAAGGGCATCGACCCCGATGTGCGGTGGGCGCACGGGCCGACCACCACCCGTGCCTGCGGGGTGACCCGCCGACGGGCCGTCATGACCGTCGTCTCCCCCGAGCTCCGCCAGACGTTCCTGGACCGTGCGGAGACGTTCTGGCGGAAGAACGACTACCGGATCAAGGCGGTCAACAAGGACGAGAAGTTCCCTGCGGTCTACGCGGTCACGAAGAACGGGTTCGGTGTCAGCGTCTCCTTCCGTGGGAAGGGCCAGGCCTTCCTGGAGGCCGACAGCCCCTGTGTGAAGGAGTCCAAGGTCGCCGCTCCCACCAGCGAGCCGAACGGCCCCTCCTACAAGGACGTCTACCCGCTGCCCCGGCCCAACGTCCGGTCCGACTTCTGGTCGGGTACGGGCGACTGAGCGCGCGTCACCCCTGATGCCGGTGAGCCGTCGACGCCCCCGTGTGCTTCGGGTGCGCCGGTGGTGTGCCGCGGATGACTCGTACACACCGTCGAAAAGGGCTCTGAAGCGCGCCCCGATGGGGGATGGTTGAGGGGTGCGGAAATTCTGGGTGTTCGGTGGCATCGGCGTCGGCATGGTCATGTGCTTCCTGGCGCTGCTCGTCGTCGGTACGTACTCCGCCGCCGCCGGGCTCGCCGGGTCGGGGGGCGGCGGTGCCGTCGCGCTGGCCAAGGGGGCGGTCCCGGCGCGGTTCCAGCCGCTGGTGCAGAAGTGGGGCAACCTCTGCCCCGCCATCAACCCGGCCCTGCTGGCGGCGCAGTTGTACCAGGAGAGCGGCTGGAACCCGCGGGCGCAGAGCCACGCCGCCGCGCAGGGCATCGCCCAGTTCATCCCCGGTACGTGGGCCACGCACGGGATCGACGGCAACGGCGACGGCAAGCGGGACGTGTGGGACCCCGCCGACGCGATCCCCTCGGCCGCCTCGTACGACTGCGAGCTCGCCGGGTACGTGAAGAAGGTGCCGGGCGACCCGACGAGCAACATGCTCGCCGCGTACAACGCGGGCGCCTACGCGGTGATCAAGTACGGCGGCGTCCCGCCGTACCGGGAGACGCAGAACTACGTCAAGATCATCCGCTCGTTGGAGAAGAGTTTCGCCCGGCCCGTCGGCCGTGTCGCGCCCTCCCGGCAGGCCGCCGGGGCCATCTACTTCGCGCAGAAGAAGCTCGGCACGCCGTATCTGTGGGGCGGCAACGGTACGCCCGAGCAGCAGGGCCGGTTCGACTGCTCGGGGCTGACCCAGGCCGCGTACCGGACCGTCGGCATCGAACTGCCGCGCGTCGCCAACGACCAGTACAACGCGGGGCCGCACCCCTCGCGGGACGAGCTGCTCCCGGGGGATCTGGTGTTCTTCTCCGACGACCTCACCAACTCGCGGGCGATCCGGCACGTCGGGCTGTACGTCGGGGGCGGCTATATGATCAACGCGCCGTTCACCGGAGCGGTCATCCGGTTCGACAAGATCGATACGCCGGACTACTTCGGTGCGACACGGGTCACCAAGGACGGCGCCGCCGCCCTTCCGACAGATCTCCCCACAGGGTGACGGATGTCTCCCCGATACCGGCTCCCGCACCCTGCCCGGTGTCGGTCCGCGTCTCCCGTGCGGGTGTTCGGGCCGGGGAGGCCGGGGACTCCGGGGCTTCCGGAGCGGCCACGGGCGCTGACGGACAGTCGGCCGCGGTCGGAACTCTCCGTGAAGCCTGGGCCCTGAGCTGCGATGACGAGTCACTCTTCGATAACGTCATGGTGATCATTCGGTGGAGAGCGGAACGCACACGACTGGCGGGCCGTTCCCTGGACAGGGGACGGGAACGGCATGCGCACCGACCACGCGTCGCGGTGATGCGGTAGTGAGGCAGTACGGCGATGCGGTGATGCAGTACGGCGATGCTGTGCAG
Source organism: Streptomyces griseus (assembly GCF_900460065.1). Lineage (GTDB taxonomy): Bacteria > Actinomycetota > Actinomycetes > Streptomycetales > Streptomycetaceae > Streptomyces > Streptomyces griseus. Next base: position 18,291 of record NZ_UAVD01000012.1, read on the forward strand.
TGCGGTAGCGGACAGCACCGGACACGGGGGTTCGACCACGGCGGCGGGCAAGGACGCGCGTCGCAGCAGAAGAAGCAGACAAGGCAAGGGGCCGCAGCAGATGGCTGGACTCGAACTCGACGGGTCGAACCCGGACGTCAGTCTGCTCTACGACATCAACGGTCTCGCGAAGGCCGCTCCGACCTGGTTCGACCGGGTCATGGAGTTCGTCGGCGAGTACGGGATCATGTTCGGCCTGGTGCTGCTGGGCCTGTGGTGCTGGTGGAGCATGCGCAAGCGCGGGACGGCCGAGGACTCGGTGACGGCTGCCGCCGCCATCGTCTGGGCGCCGCTCGCCGCCGCCATCGCGATCCTCATCAACGTCCCGATCCGCGGTTTCGTCGAACGGCCCCGCCCGTTCAACGACCACGAAGGCCTTGAGGTCCTGATCCACGGCAAGACGGACTTCTCGTTCGTCAGTGACCACTCCACCCTGGCCATGGGCATCGCCGTCGGCATCTTCGTGGCGAACCGGAAGTTCGGCCTCTACGCGATCGGCCTCGCGATCTTCGCCGGTTTCAGCCGGATCTACATGGGCGTCCACTATCCGACCGACGTGATCGGCGGGTTCGCCCTCGGTACGGCCGTCACCCTGCTGCTGGCCCCGCTCGCCATGGCGCTGCTGACCCCGCTGATGGCGGCGGTCTCCCGCTCGCCGCGGGTGGGCTGGTTCGTCCGGTCGAAGAGCGCGCCCGTCGCGTACGCGGACGAGCACGGCGAGGCGATGGGCATCCCCGAGCCGCGCCCCGGTTCCGGCCGGGGCGACCCGGGGGAGAAGGACCTGGCCGCCTGACGGGCTGCATAGGTTCCGTCGGTCCTGTCGGTCCCGTTGGTCCTGTCGGGTCCGTCGGTCCCGTTGGCTCTGTCGGTCCTGTCGGGTCCGTCGGTTTTCGTGGATCGTGGTCGGCTTCGGTCGGCCTCGGTCCTGTCCCCGTGGACCTTCTCCCCCCGCCGCCTCTCCCCTTCCGCTGATCGCACGGTTCTCCCGATCCCCCGGACGCCTCCGAGCGTCCGGGGGATCGTGCTCTGACCAGGTCCGGCGGACGGGCGGACGGGCGGGTGGTCTCAGGGGGTGGAGACGTGTTTCGCGGCGTCGGTACGGGCCAGGTCCCGGGACCTGCGCGCCGGCCCCGACCAGCCGCAGGTGCAGCGGGCCAGACAGAACGAGCCGCGTTCGATCGTCGTGGCGCTGTGCCCGGGCGGCGGACCGGGTGGGGGAGCGGAGGCGGAGGGGGACACGGGCCCCGGGGCGACGGGGGCCAGGACCGCGAAGGGGACGGCCGGGGGAGCCGGGGCCGTCCGGGCGCGGGTGCGGGGGGCGGTGGTGCGGGCCGTGGCGGGGGGATCCTCATGCACCCGACCACGGTACTGGCCACGGGCGGCGAACGGGGGCCGAGCCCGGGCTTCCGCCCTGGGAGGGAAGCCCGGGGCGTCGCACTCCGTGCTCCTCCGCCGCGCCGCGACGCACCGGGGGCGCGTGACGGGGGGCGGCGGCGGTCGTTATGCGGGGCGGGTGAGGGCTCGGGCCGGGCGGTAGTCGTTGGGGGTTGGCAGGCGATGGTGGTGCAGCAGTACAGGGACGGAGGCAGGGCCCGTACCGTTCGCGCCCTCGCCGCCGCCGGAGTGATCGCGGTCAGCGCCGGGTGTCTCGGCGGGGAGGCGGGGAGCGGCGCGAGCGACGGTTCCGGGCGGCGCTCCGTGGCCGCGGACCGTCCGCTCGATCTCCTCGGTCAGGCGGCGGACGTCCTCGTGGAGGCGGGTGGCGCCGAGACCCGTACGTCGATGGAGACGGCGGCCGGCGGGACGCGGGTGACGATCCGGGGGCAGGGTTCGTACGACTTCCGCCGGCAGCTGGGGCGGCTGAAGGTGGTGCTGCCCGAGGAGGCCGCGGGCGGGGACGGACACCGGCCGATCACCGAGCTGCTGGCCCCCGGGGCGCTGTACATGAAGAACCGCGGCGCCGGGGTGCCCGACGACAAGTGGGTCAGGATCGACACGACCGCCCTCAAGGACGGCAACCTCCTCACCGGCGGGGTCACCGACCCGATGGCGGCGGCCGAACTGCTGCGCGGCGCGGCCGATGTGAGCTACGCGGGGAAGTCCGAGCTGGCCGGGGTGGCGGTGCACCACTACCGGGGGGTCGCGGATCTGGGCCGGGCGGCCCGGGCCGCGTCGCCGCAGTCGCGCGGGGCGCTGAGCGCGGCGGCGAAAGGGTTCAGCAAGGACACCGTCCCGTTCGACGCCTACCTGGACGAGGACGGCCGGCTGCGGAAGGTGCGGCACCGGTTCACCTTCTCCGCGGACGGACCGGGCTCCGCCGAGGGCCCGGAGGTGTCGGTGGTGTCGACGCTGCTGCTGTACGGGTTCGGGCTGCCGGTCACCGTGACGCTGCCGGACGAGGACGCCATCTACACCGGCGAGATCCGGCAGGGGTGAGGGTGGCGGGGCGACGGGACGGCCGGGGCGGCGTCGGCGCCGACGGCCGGGACAGGCCGCGGTGCGGCGGCGCGTCCGGATCGGGCCGCCGCGAGGCTTCCGGGACGGGATCGTGCGGTGTGTCCGGGGCGGGCCGATGGGGGCGGCCGGGTCGGGCCGGGGGTGGGGTCGGTTGGGAGGGGGCGTGAAATGGTCCGTCCGTGCCATGCGCGGTCGGTGTCGCGTTGCCTAGGCTGGGAGGCCGGTGTGCCAGGGGCCTGTGACGGCCGGAAGACGGCAGAGATGAGGTGACGCAGGTGGTGGCGCTCAGCGCTCCGAACGCTCAGGACTGTGTGGCCCTCGCCGAGATCGAGCTGTGCGGCGAGCTGATGATCGCCGCGTCGGCGGCGGGCGAGGAACGCCTCAGTCCCGACCGGATCGACGAAGTGCTCGACGTGCGCGGTGCGGAGTGCTGGGCGGCGGTCCCCCGGCAGGCCGCTCGCCGGGGGTGACGCCCCTTCCCTCCGCACCGCCACCGCTCACGGGGCGGCGCCTCAGGTGCGGAGCAGACGGGCGATGGCCTTGGTGGCCTCCTCGACCTTCGCGTCGATCTCCTCGCCGCCCTTGACGGCCGCGTCGGCGACACAGTGGCGCAGGTGCTCCTCCAGCAGCTGGAGGGCGAAGGACTGGAGCGCCTTGGTGGATGCCGACACCTGGGTGAGTATGTCGATGCAGTAGACGTCCTCGTCGACCATGCGCTGGAGGCCGCGGATCTGGCCCTCGATGCGGCGGAGCCGTTTGAGGTGCTCGTCCTTCTGGTGGTGGTAGCCGTGAATGCCGCGGTCGTGGTCGGTGACGATGTCCACAGAAGCGGCCTCCCCCGCGTCCGGGGCCGCCACGCCCGCCGATTCCGTCCCTGTGGTCCCGGTCGTCGTCATCTGCGTCCTCCCGTTGCTGTCCTCTGAGTGTCCCTGCGGGTAAGTGTCCCCGCCGGAGGGCGGAAATGCGGAACCCCTGACCCGCTGTTGTCCCGTGGGGGCCGTACCGGACGGTTCCGCCGCCCTGTACCGCACCCGTCGCACCGTGCCCCATGGATACCCCTGCCGGGTATATCGTAACGAATCCTGCCGAACCGTGACCGGGGGTCCGTGCTGATCGGCCTGTTCGATGGGCGACACTGAAGAACGCCGGTTAGCCGTGGCCGGATGATGCGCCTAGCATCAGCCTGACCGAATCCAGAGCATCCCGAGGACCCCACGTGCGCTTTCGTCTGACCCCCAGGGAGACGAGCTTCTACGACATGTTCTCCGCATCCGCGGACAACATTGTCACGGGCTCGAAACTCCTGATGGAACTGCTCGGGGCGGATTCTGCCTCCCGAGTCGAGATCGCGGAGCGTATGCGGGCAGCGGAGCACGCGGGGGACGATGCCACCCACGCGATCTTCCACCAGCTGAACTCCTCCTTCATCACGCCGTTCGACCGCGAGGACATCTACAACCTGGCGTCCTCGCTCGACGACATCATGGACTTCATGGAGGAGGCCGTCGACCTGGTCGTCCTCTACCAGGTCCAGGAGCTCCCCAAGGGTGTCGAGCAGCAGATCGAGGTGCTGGCCCGGGCGGCGGAACTGACCGCCGAGGCCATGCCGGGGCTGCGGACCATGGACAACCTCACGGAGTACTGGATCGAGGTCAACCGGCTGGAGAACCAGGCCGACCAGATCCACCGCAAGCTGCTGGCCCACCTCTTCAACGGCAAGTACGACGCCATGGAGGTGCTGAAGCTCAAGCAGATCGTGGATGTGCTGGAAGAGGCGGCTGACGCGTTCGAGCACGTCGCCAACACCGTGGAGACCATCGCGGTCAAGGAGTCCTGAACCTCGTGGACACCTTTGCGCTGATCGTGACCATCGGTGTCGCGCTCGGCTTCACGTATACGAACGGCTTCCACGACTCGGCGAACGCCATCGCCACCTCGGTCTCCACCCGGGCGCTGACCCCGCGTGCGGCTCTGGCGATGGCCGCGGTGATGAACCTCGCAGGCGCCTTCCTGGGCCAGGGGGTCGCCAAGACCGTCAGCGAGGGCCTGATCGCGACGCCCGTGGGGCAGAAGGGGATGGGGATCCTGTTCGCGGCGCTGGTCGGCGCGATCATCTGGAACCTGATCACCTGGTACTACGGTCTCCCCTCCTCGTCCTCGCACGCCCTGTTCGGCGGCATGGTCGGGGCGGCGCTGGCCGGCGGCACGGACGTCATCTGGTCCGGCGTGCTGGAGAAGATCGTCATCCCGATGTTCCTCTCCCCGTTCATCGGCCTGATCGTCGGCTATCTGGTGATGGTCGGCATCATGTGGATGTTCCGGAAGGCCAACCCGCACAAGGCCAAGCGCGGCTTCCGGATCGCGCAGACGGTCTCGGCGGCGGGCATGGCGCTCGGCCACGGCCTCCAGGACGCGCAGAAGACGATGGGCATCGTCGTGATGGCCCTGGTCATCGCGGACATCGAGGGCCCCAACGACGAGATCCCCGTCTGGGTCAAGATCGCCTGTGCCGTGATGCTCTCCCTCGGTACGTACGCGGGTGGCTGGCGCATCATGCGGACCCTCGGCCGCAAGATCATCGAGCTGGACCCGCCGCAGGGCTTCGCGGCGGAGACGACCGGCGCCTCGATCATGTTCGGTTCGGCGTTCCTGTTCCACGCGCCGATCTCGACGACGCACGTCATCACCTCCGCGATCATGGGTGTCGGGGCCACCAAGCGCGTGAGCGCGGTCCGCTGGGGCGTCGCGAAGAACATCATCCTCGGCTGGTTCATCACCATGCCGGCCGCGGCGCTGGTCGCCGCGCTGAGCTACGGAGCGGTTTTCCTGCTGTTCGGCTGAGCCGCCGGTGCGCGTGATCCGGCGGGGCAGGTTACACGTGTGGGTCCGCCCCCGTTCTCGTACGAGAACGGGGGCGGACCCTTTCGCCTTGTGGTGGCACCGCCATGCAGCACCGCAAGGCTGTCTGTGGGGTGGCTCAGCCGAAGCGGCCGGAGATGTAGTCCTCGGTGGCCTGGACCGACGGGTTGGAGAAGATCCGCTCCGTCTCGTCGATCTCGATGAGCCGGCCGGGCTTGCCGACCGCCGCGAGGTTGAAGAACGCGGTGCGGTCCGAGACGCGGGCCGCCTGCTGCATGTTGTGCGTCACGATGACGATCGTGAAGCGCTCCTTCAGCTCGCCGATCAGGTCCTCGATGGCGAGCGTCGAGATCGGGTCCAGCGCCGAGCACGGCTCGTCCATCAGCAGGACCTGCGGCTCGACCGCGATGGCGCGGGCGATGCACAGGCGCTGCTGCTGGCCGCCGGAGAGGCCGGAGCCGGGCTTGTTGAGGCGGTCCTTGACCTCGTTCCAGAGGTTCGCGCCGCGCAGGGACCGCTCCACGATGTCGTTGAGCTCGCTCTTGCGGTAGCTGCCGTTCAGCCGCAGCCCCGCCGCCACGTTGTCGAAGATCGACATGGTGGGGAAGGGGTTGGGCCGCTGGAAGACCATGCCGACCGTGCGGCGCACGGTGACCGGGTCGACGTTGGCGTCGTAGAGGTTCTCGTCGTCCAGCAGCACCTTGCCCTCGACGCGACCGCCGGGGGTCACCTCGTGCATCCGGTTCAGGGTGCGCAGGAAGGTGGACTTGCCGCAGCCGGAGGGGCCGATGAAGGCGGTCACGGAGCGGGGCTCCACGGTCATCGAGATGTCCTCGATGGCCTTGTGGCTGCCGTAGAAGGCGTTGAGGCCGCTGATGTCGATGCGCTTGGCCATGGGAATCACTGCTTCTTTCGGGAGGTCGCTGTGGCCGCGTCAGCGACCGGTCTTCGGGGCCTTCCAGCGGGCGATGCCGCGGGCCACCAGATTCAGGATCATGACGAAGGCGATCAGCACCAGGGCCGCGGCCCAGGCACGGTCGTAGGACGCGGCCTCGCCGATCCGGTACTGCTCGTAGATGTAGAACGGCAGCGAGGACTGGGCGCCTTCGAAGGGGTTCGTGTTGATCAGCTGGCTGCCGAAGACCAGCAGGATGATCGGCGCGGTCTCACCGGCGATACGGGCGATGGCGAGCATGACGCCCGTGGTGATGCCGCCGATCGCGGTGGGCAGGACCACCTTCAGGATGGTGCGCCACTTCGGGATGCCGAGGGCGAGGGAGGCCTCGCGCAGCTCGTTGGGGACGAGCTTGAGCATCTCCTCGGTGGAGCGGACCACGACGGGGACCATCAGGATCGTCAGGGCCAGCGCGCCCATCAGGCCGGAGGGCTCCAGGCTGAACATCAGCATGATCGACAGGATGAAGAGACCGGCCACGATGGACGGGATGCCCGTCATGACGTCGACGAAGAACGTGACGGCCCGGGCCAGCGAGCCCTTGCCGTACTCGACCAGGTACACGGCGGTCAGCAGGCCGAGCGGGGCGGAGATCACCGTGGCGATGCCGACCTGCTCCAGGGTGCCGATCAGCGCGTGGTAGACGCCGCCGCTGGCTTCGGAGCCGAGCACACCGGCCATCGAGTGGGTGAGGAAGTAGCCGTCCAGGCGCTCCGAGCCGCGGACGATCGTCGTCCAGAGCAGCGAGGCCAGCGGGACGACGGCGACCAGGAAGCAGACCCACATCACGCTGGTGGCGAGCCGGTCGCGGGCCTGGCGCTGGTTCTCGACGATCGTCGTGGCGACGTAGGAGATGGCCAGGAACAGCAGGGCCGAGATCAGGCCCCACTGGATGCGGCTCTCCCAGCCGGCGGCCAGCGAGACGCCGACGCCGAGCGCGACCGAGACGACGGCGAAGCCGAGCGGTGCGAGGCGGGGCAGGGAGCGGCTGCCGAGGCTGCTCTTGGGACCGGGCGATGCGGGCGTGGGGCGCTCGATGACGCCGGTGGGTGCGTGGCTCATGCGTTGGCCCCCGAGTACTCCTTGCGGCGGGCGATGATGAGCCGGGCCGCGCCGTTGACCAGCAGGGTGAGGACGAAGAGGACGAGGCCGGAGGCGATCAGGGCGTCCCGCCCGAACGCGTCGGCCTCGCCGAACTTGGCCGCGATGTTCTGGGCGAACGTCCCGCCGCCCGGGTTGAGCAGGTGCAGCGAGATGAGGAAGCTCGGGGAGAGGACCGTGGCGACGGCCATCGTCTCGCCGAGCGCGCGGCCGAGGCCGAGCATCGAGGCGGAGATGATGCCGGAGCGGCCGAAGGGCAGCACCGAGAGGCGGATGACCTCCCAGCGGGTGGCGCCGAGCGCGAGCGCGGCCTCCTCGTTCATCTTCGGGACCTGGAGGAAGACCTCGCGGCTGACGCTGGTCACGATCGGCAGGATCATGATCGCGAGCAGGATGCCGACGGTGAAGAGCGAGCGGGCGACGCCGACCTCGGTCTTCTCGAAGATGTACGTCCAGCCGAAGAACTGGTCGAGCCAGAGGTTCAGGCCCTCCAGGTACGGCACCAGGACGAGCGCGCCCCAGATGCCGTAGACGATGCTCGGCACGGCGGCGAGCAGGTCGACCACGTACGCGATGGGGGCGGCCAGCTTGCGCGGCGCGTAGTGCGAGATGAACAGGGCGATGCCGACAGCGATCGGAACCGCGATGACCATCGCGATGATCGAGCTGACGACGGTGCCGAAGAGCAGGACCGCGATGCCGAAGACCGGCGGGTCGCCGGCCGGGTTCCAGTCGAAGGTGGTGAGGAAGTTGCCCTCGTCCTTCGAGATGGCGAGCACCGAGCGGTAGGTGAGGAACACGGCGATCGACGCCATGATCACGAGCAGCAGGATGCCCGAGCCGCGGGAGAGGCCCAGGAAGATCTTGTCGCCCATGCGCCCGGTGGACCGGGGGCTGGGCCGCGGGACCGGCGGCGCCGGTGGCGTGTCTATCGGTGTGGTGGAAGCCATGGTCTTTCCGGTCTGTGTGGGGGAGCGGTGTGCTCCCCTGGCGGCGGTGCACCGGATGGAGAGTGGGCGGGAGGCGGGCCGGTCCGGAGGGGTGCGCCGGGCCGGCCTGCCGGTGACGCGTCACGCCGGTGGCGCGGGGCGCCGTCGACGGGTCGCGCCGGTGGGCGGCCGGGCCGGGTGGGCCCGGCCGCCCCGGGTGTCAGGAGAGGGAGCCGATGGTCTCGCGGACCTTGGCGTTGATCTCGGCCGGGATCGGCGCGTAGCCGGCGTCGGTCAGGATCTTCTGGCCGTCGTCGGAGGCGGCGTAGGAGAGGAAGGACTTGACGGTGTCGAGCGTCTCGGGCTTGTTGCCGCTGTCGCAGACGACCTCGTACGTCACCAGGACCAGCGGGTAGGCGCCCTCGGCCTTGGTGGTGTAGTCGAGGTCGAGCGCCAGGTCCTTGCCGGTGCCCTTGATCTTGGCGGCGGCGATGGCCTTGGAGGCGTTCTCCGAGGTGGCCTTCACCGGGGCGGCGCCGCCGGTGTTGATGTCCACGGTCGGGATGGACTGGGACTTGGCGTAGGAGAGCTCGAAGTAGCCGATCGCGCCGTCGACCTGCTTGACCTGGGCGGCGACGCCGGAGGAGCCGGAGGCGGCCTGGCCACCGGGGGCCGGCCACTTCTTCTCGGCCTCGTACTTCCAGTCGTTCGGGGCCGCGGCGCCGAGGTACTTGCCGAGGTTCTGCGTGGTGCCGGAGTCCTCGGAGCGGTGGAAGGCCTGGATGGCCTTGTCCGGGAGCTCGACGCCGTCGTTCAGCTTGGCGATCGCCGGGTCGTTCCACTTCTTGATCTTGCTGTCGAAGATCTTGGCGAGGGTCGGGGCGTCCAGCGTGAGGCTGTCGACGCCGTCCAGCTTGAAGCCGATCGCGACGGGGCCGCCGACCATCGGGAGGTTGATGCCCTGGCCGGTCTTGCACATCTTCTTGGAGTCGGCGACCTCTTCGGGCTTCAGCGCCGAGTCGGAGCCGGCGAAGCCGACGGTGCCCTGGTTGAAGGCGACGATGCCCTCGCCGGAGGAGGAGGAGTTGTAGTTGATCTCCACGCCGGAGCAGGCGGCCATGTAGTTCTTGACCCAGAGGTCCATGGCGTTCTTCTGGGCGCTGGAGCCGGAGGCGCGCAGCTGGCCCTTGGCCTTGCCGCAGTCGACGTTGGACGCGGCGGTCGTCTTCTCGCCCGTCCCGGTCGTACCGCCGCCGGTGTTGTCGTCCGAACCGCACGCCGTGAGGACCAGGGCGCCGGAGACGGCGAGGGCACCGAGCGCGGTGGCACGAAGCCGGTTCTTGCGCTGAAGCTTCACTTTCGGGTGTTCCTTCCAGGAGCCGCCGTGGTCAGTTCGTTCTACGACGGCGTGCGATGAGGAGCGGTGCTGTGGCTTGTCGCCGCGCACCGTGTACGTCCGAAATTAGGCAGAACAGGTGAAGCCGCCGACGGGGGAGAGTGAACGGCAGGTGAACCGTGTCGGGCAGGCGGGTGCGGGCCGGTCGGGGGCGCGGAACGGGCGGTGCCCGGGAAGGGGCGGGCGGGGGCAGGGCCGGGATCGGGCGCGGGTCCGGACGGCGGACCGGTCCGTGGACCGGTCCGTGAGCCGGGCGGGTGGCCGGTCCGTGAGCCGATCCGTGTAGTGGTTCGCGAGCCGGTGCGTGAAGCGGTACGGGGACGGGTGTGCGGGCCGGGGCCGGGCTCAGGGCGCGGCGAGGGTGTCCAGCAGGGCGGTCAGCTGCCGGACGTCGCGGGGCTGGGTGAGCCGGACGCGGGCGGCGTCGGGGGCCAGCCACAGGATGCGGTCCACCTCGGCGTTGGCGGTGAAGGAGCCGCCGGTCGCCTCGGCCGCCCAGTAGGAGACCTCCTTGGGCCGGCCGTCCACCGGGTAGCGGGAGGTCGGCAGCGGCTCCCCCGGGGCGCAGTGGTGGCCGGTCTCCTCCAGCACTTCCCGTACGGCGGCGGCCAGTGGCTCCTCGCCGCGCTTCAGCTTGCCCTTCGGGAAGGACCAGTCGTCGTAGCGGGGCCGGTGCACCAGGCAGACCTCGATCCCCCTCCCGCCCGGGGCGCGGCGCCACAGCACGCAGCCCGCGGCCCGGACGGTGCCGGTGCGGTGCTTCGCGGGACCGGTGGCCCGGGGGCCCGCGCTCATGAGGCGCTCAGCGCCACGGTGTACGGCCAGGTCTCCCGGAACACCGCCCGCGCCGCCTCCACCTCGTGGCGCTGGTCGGCGTGGAGGACGCCCAGCGCGTACGCCGTGGCCGGGGCGATCCGGGGGGTGCGGGCCGCCGCTGCCGCCGCCCCGGCCGCCTCGACGGCGTCCCGGTGCAGGTCGAGGGCGTGGCCCGCGCCGGTCAGGGCCGGGTCGGTGGCGCCGAGGACGACCTCGTGGGCGTACCGGTGCAGCCGCAGCAGCAGGCGGGTCTGGTGCCACGCCGCGTCCTGCGCCTCGTTGTACGGCTCCGTGTCGGCGGGCGGCAGGGCGGCCACGGCGGTGAGGAGGCGTTGCTCGGCGTGTTCGGCGGGCTCCAGGAGGGCCTCGGCGGTCCGGCCGGCGGGGCCCGGGGCCAGCGGGACGTCGGAGGCCAGGAGCGCGACGGCGTCGGCGACGGCGTGGAAGCGGGAGGAGCCGAGCGCCTGGAGGGCCGCGGAGTGGGACCGGGTCCGGGCGAGGGTGAGGCGGCGTTCCAGCAGCGCCCCCGCCCGTGCGGCGCCGACCCCGAGGGCGGCGCGGCCCTGGGCGTCGGAGGTGGCGCCGTCCCCGGCGGCCCGGACGCCCCGGGCGGCGGGGAGGGCGGGGCCGGAGAGCTGGTGCAGGGCCTCGACGAGCCGGGTGAGGCGGTCCGCGTAGGCGTGTTCGCGGGCGAGGATGCCGGAGAGCCAGGCCAGTTCGGCGCGGAGCTGATCGGCCCAGAGCGGGTCGAGCGCGGCCCGGAAGGTGTGCAGGCAGCCGCTGATCCGGCGGGCGGAGCGGCGCAGTGCGCGGGTGGCGGCCGCGGCGTCCTGGCCGCCGGAGTCCGCGGGGGCGCTGTGCTCGTGGTGCAGGCGCAGGCTCCGCAGGAACTCCGCGGCCTGCCCCCGGAGGTAGGGCGCGAGGGCCGCCTCCGTGGTCAGGTCCCCGGCGGAGCGGGCTCCGGTGGGCCGGGCTCCGGCGGGGTGGGAACCGGCGGGGTGGGAGCCGGTGGGGCGGTGCCCGTCGGCTCGGCTGCCGGCGGGGTCCGGGCGGCGCGCCGCGCCGGTGCCGCCGGGAAGGTGCTGTGCCCCCGGTCCGGTGGCGTCGGCGAGGTGCTGTGCCCCCGGTCCGATCCTGTCGGTGGGCTGCTGTGCCCCCGCCCCGGAGGGGAGGGCCCCCGGGCCCGGGCGGGTGGCCTCGGCGGGCGGCGTGTCCGGGGTGGGGCCGGGGGCCGCGTCCGGCGTCGGCCGGGTCGTCGTCTGCTGGTCAGGGCGTCGCACGCCTGCGCCTCCGGGCGTCGATGAGCATTTCCTGGACGTGCCGCAGCGGCTGGCCGTCCGCGTCGGTGGCGTGCCGGGTCCAGTCACCGTCGGGGCCCAGGTGCCAGGAGGAGGTGGTGTCGGCCATACCGGTCTCCAGGAGTCGGCTGAGTGCGGCGCGGTGGGCGGGGTCGGTGACCCGGACCAGGGCTTCGATCCGGCGGTCGAGATTGCGGTGCATCATGTCGGCGCTGCCGAACCACACCTCGGGCTCGCCGCCGTTGCCGAAGGAGAAGACCCGGGAGTGTTCGAGGAAGCGGCCGAGTATGGAGCGGACCCGGATGTTCTCGGAGAGCCCGGCGACGCCGGGGCGGATCGCGCAGATCCCGCGCACCCAGATGTCGACGGGGACGCCCGCCTGGGCGGCCCGGTAGCAGGCGTCGATGATCGCTTCGTCGACCATCGAGTTGACCTTGAACCGGACGTAGGCGGGGCGGCCCGCCCGGTGGTGGGCGATCTCCTTGTTGATCCGGGCGATCAGCCCGTCGCGCAGGGACTTCGGGGCGACCAGCAGGCGGCGGTAGGTCTCGCGGCGGGAGTAGCCGGAGAGCCGGTTGAACAGGTCGGAGAGGTCCGCCCCGACCTGCGGGTCCGCGGTGAGCAGGCCGAGGTCCTCGTACAGCCGGGCCGTCTTGGGGTGGTAGTTGCCGGTGCCGACGTGGGAGTAGCGGCGCAGGGTGTCGCCCTCCTGGCGGACGACGAGGGAGAGCTTGCAGTGGGTCTTCAGCCCGACGAGTCCGTAGACGACGTGGCAGCCCGCCTCCTCCAGCTTGCGGGCCCACTTGATGTTGGCCTGCTCGTCGAAGCGGGCCTTGATCTCGACGAGGACGAGGACCTGCTTGCCGGACTCGGCGGCGTCGATGAGGGCGTCCACTATCGGGGAGTCGCCGGAGGTGCGGTACAGCGTCTGCTTGATGGCCAGCACGTCCGGGTCGCCCGCGGCCTGTTCCAGGAACGCCTGGACGGAGGTGGAGAACGAGTCGTACGGGTGGTGGAGCAGCACGTCCCGCTCGCGCAGGGCGGCGAAGATGTCGGGCGCCGAGGCGGACTCCACCTCGGCCAGGTCCCGGTGGGTGCCCGCGACGAACTTCGGGTACTTCAGCTCGGGCCGGTCCAGCGAGGCGATGGCGAAGAGGCCGGTCAGGTCGAGCGGGCCGGGCAGCGGGTAGACCTCCGCGTCGGACACCTTCAGCTCGCGGACCAGCAGGTCCAGCACGTACGGGTCGATGGACTCCTCGACCTCCAGGCGGACCGGCGGGCCGAAGCGGCGGCGCATGAGCTCCTTCTCCAGCGCCTGGAGGAGGTTCTCCGCGTCGTCCTCCTCGACCTCCAGGTCCTCGTTCCTGGTGACCCGGAACATGTGGTGCGCCAGCACCTCCATGCCCGGGAACAGCTCCTCCAGGTGGGCCGCGATGACGTCCTCGATGGGGACGTAACGCTGGGGCGAGGCCTCCAGGAAGCGGGTCAGCAGCGGCGGGACCTTGACCCGGGCGAAGTGGCGGTGGCCGCTCACCGGGTTGCGGACGACGACGGCGAGGTTGAGGGAGAGCCCGGAGATGTACGGGAAGGGGTGCGCGGGGTCGACGGCCAGCGGGGTCAGGACCGGGAAGACGCGCTGCCGGAAGAAGGTGAACAGGCGGGCCTGCTCCTTCTCGGTCAGGTCCGGCCAGCGGATCAGCTGGATGCCCTCGTCGGACAGGTCCGGGGCGATGTCCTGCTGGTAGCAGGCGGCGTGCCGGGCCATGAGCTCGCGCGAGCGGGTCCAGATGAGGTCGAGGACCTCGCGGGGCTGGAGGCCGGAGGCGGAGCGGGTGGCGACGCCGGTGGCGATGCGGCGCTTGAGGCCGGCCACCCGGACCATGAAGAACTCGTCCAGGTTGGAGGCGAAGATGGCGAGGAAGTTGGCCCGTTCCAGGATGGGCGTGGCGGGGTCCTCGGCCAGTTCCAGGACGCGTTCGTTGAACGCGAGCCAGCTGCGTTCGCGGTCCAGGAAGCGGCCCTGGGGCAGCTCGTCGCCGTCCCGGTCGGGCTCGTAGGCGTCCGCGTCGGCGTCCAGGTCCGGCCCCAGATCGGCGGCGGTGGAGAAGCCCACCCCGTTGGACGCGGGGGTGGCGTGCGGCCGGTGCGCGGCGAGCGAACCGACGGACGGCTGGGCGGCGGGCTGGACCGGGACCTCGGAGCTGGGCTGCTGGCTCATGGACCTATTGTTCCGCGCTGAGCGCTTCTCAGGCGCGTCGGAGCCCGGAAAGATCGCGGAAGGCCCGGGAAACCCCGGGTCACGCCCGGAGGAGCCCTGAGCGGAGTCTCCCCGGGCTCTCCCGTTGCGGCGGGGGGCGGGCACAGCTGGCTGCATCCCGTGAGGGTCGCAAGGGCGTCTGAATGGCCGGTAACGGCGACATGACGTACAGGAAGCGGTGTGCCTGCGGATGGGACTCGCCGTCACTGTACGTGTTCGGAGTGTGGGGGCTTTCCCCCGGGGGGTGTACGGGTTCGCAGGGGTGTGCGTACGTGCCCGCCGTCCGGGCCCACCCCTCGCGGGGCCCGGACGGCGGGTGGTGCGGGACGGGTCCGCTCAGCCGTGCAGGCGGCGCAGGACCCGGAAGGCGGCGAACGCGGCGAGCGCGGCGAGGGCCAGCAGGACGCCGGTCTCGACGAGCTGGAGGGGCCAGTAGTGGGAGAGCGGGTGGTACTCGGCGAAGTGGCCGACGGCGCCCCGGTCGCGCATGCAGGCGGCGATGTCCTGCGTCATGTCGGCGCTGTAGCAGTCCTCCCAGCGCAGCCGCTCACCCGACGCGGTGATCATGCCCATGTCCACATCCCAGGCGTCGACTCCGATGTCCACGGGATCGGGGCCGGTCCGCAGGACGGTCGGCCAGAGGAGGTGCCGCCACGTGGCCAGGGCGAGGCCCACCGCCCCGAGGACGACGACCGTGAGGGAGACGGCCGCCAGCGTGCGGCGTACGAGCACCGCGCACAGGGCGCCCACGGCCACGGCCAGGAGCGCGTGGCCGAGGACGGCCGGCCCGGTTCCGGGGAAGATGCCGGAGTCGTACGGCCGGGTGAGATAGGAGTACGGGTAGCCGCGGAACGCCCACAGGCCCCAGCGGTAGACCAGGACCAGGACCGTCATCCCGACGACCGTCAGCGCCGCGGGCACCGCCAGCCGGGCGGCGAGCCAGTGGGCGGGGGAGACCGACTGCGCCCAGGCCAGCCGGAACGTGCCGCTCTCCAGCTCGCGGGCGATCAGGGGCCCTGCCACGAAGACGCCGACGAGCACCGCCAGCAGGAGCAGCGCCGTACCGCCCTCGGCGAGAAAGGTCTCGCTGGACGTGCGGGCGTAGCTGGCCTGGTAGACGGAGCCGCCGCACGGGGTGATGTCGCCGTCGGCGCACCGTTCCTTCGCCGAGGCCATCCATATGCGCAGCGCGACGACGCCGCCGATGCCGAGGACCAGCAGGGCGGCCCCCGCCCACAGGGCCTTGCGGTGCAGACGCAGCAGCACCCGGACGGACCCGCGCGGGGTGGTGGCGGCCGGGGTGGCGGCGTCGGGCCTCGGGGGAGTGAGGGTGCTGCTCACGCGGACGCCACCGCCTCGCGGACCGCGCCGGGGACGGCGCTCGGCGTCAGCAGCGGCGGGGCGTCCGGGGCGCGGAGGTGGGCGAGCAGCAGCTCCTCCAGGGACGGTTCCGAGACGGACCAGGCGGTGGTGTCCACGGGGCCCTCCTTCCTCACCAGTGCGGTGAGTTGGCGTCCCGTGGTGCGGGACTCGACGACGGTGTGCGGGGCCAGGTCCCCGTCCCGGCCGGTGAGCAGGGCGTGGGCGGAGACGATGTCCTCGGCCTCACCGCCGAGCCGGACGCGCCCGCCGTCGACGAACAGCAGGTAGTCGCAGGCGCCCTCCAGCTCGGTGAGGATGTGCGAGGACATCACGATGCTGGTGCCGTGCTCGGCGGCCTCCGCCATCAGCACGCCCATCAGCTCGTGCCGGGCGAGCGGGTCGAGGTCGGCCATCGGCTCGTCCAGCAGCATCAGTTCGGGCCGCTTGCCGAGCGCGAGGGCCAGCGCGAGCCGGGTGCGCTGCCCGCCGGAGAGGGCGCGGACGCGGGCGGTGCCCGGCAGTGTCCCGGCGACCCGGTCGGCGGTGGCACGGTCCCAGCGGCCCGGGTTCAGTTCGGCGCCCGCCCAGAGCGTGTCGGCGACGGTGAGTTGGGGATACAGCGGCTTGTCCTGGGCGACGTGGGCGATCCGGCCGCGCACGGCGGCGGGGTCGCGGGAGCCGAGGACGGACAGGGTTCCGGCGCCGGGGCGGTCCAGCCCGGCCGCCAGGTTCAACAGGGTCGACTTGCCCGCGCCGTTGGGCCCGACGAGGGCGCAGACGCGGCCGGCGGGCAGCCGGAAGGAGCAGTCGTGCAGGGCGCGGTGTCCGCCTCCTCCGCGCCCGTAGGTCCTTGCGAGGCCTCGTGCCTCGATCGCGACGCCGTTCATCGTTCCTCGTCCCCCTTGTACGTGCTGTCCAGTACGGCGGTGAAAAGTGCGCCGACGTCGTCCTTCTCCAGCCCGGCCGCCCGGGCCCGGCGGGCCCAGTCGGCGAGTTCGGTGCGCAGCGGGGCGTCGGCGGCGGTCGCGTCGGCCGCGCCGCCCAGCGTCCTGCGGACGAAGGTCCCGAGCCCCCGGCGGGCCTCGACGAGCCCTTCGCGCTCCAGTTCGCGGTAGGCCTTGAGGACGGTGTTCGGGTTGATCGCGGTGGCTTCGACGACCTCGCGGGCGGTCGGCAGCCGGTCGCCCGGTTCGAGCACGCCCAGGCGCAGGGCCTGCTTCGTCTGCTGGACGATCTGGAGATAGGTGGCGACGCCGCTGCGCCGGTCGATGCGGAACTCGACCGCTGCGGATTCGGCTGTCATGCGCTGCACCACCCTTTCACTAATTGAGTAGTGAAAGGGTGGTGCAAAGAAGGGGCGGCGTCAAGTGACGCCGCCCCGGGACCGTCTGACGGAGGGTTCAGGACTCCGTGCGGTACATCAGGTCCACCTCGTGCGTGGTGAAGCCCATGCGCTCGTACACCGTCACGGCCGCCGTGTTGTCCGCGTCCACGTAGAGCATCGCGGTGGGCAGCGCCTCGGCGGCCAGGTGGTGCAGGCCGATCGAGGTCAGCGCCTTGCCGAGGCCGCCGCCCTGGGCCTCGGGCAGCACGCCGACGACGTACACCTCGCCGAGCCGTTCCTCGGCGTGCACCTTCGTCCAGTGGAAGCCGACGATCTCCCCGTCCCGCTCGGCCAGGAAGAAGCCCTTCGGGTCGAACCAGGGCTCGGCCTTGCGGTCGTCCAGGTCCTGCTGGGTCAGGGACCCCTGCTCGGGGTGGTGGGCGAAAGCGGCGCGGTTCACGGCGAGCCAGGCGGCGTCGTCGCGGCCCGGCTCGAAGGTCCGCACGGTGACGCCCTCCGGGAGCACCGGTTCCGCGAGGTCGAGCGGGACCAGGCTCCGCCGGAGCTGGCGCAGCTCGCGGAAGAGGGAGAGGCCGAGGACCTGGGCCAGGTGACGGGCGGCGGAGCTGCCGCCGTGCGCCCAGACCCGCAGCCGCTTGCCGGTCGCGGCGAGGAGGGCCGCGCCGAGCGCCCGGCCGTGCCCGTGGCCGCGCCGGTCGGGGTGGACGACCAGCTCGGCGGCCGGGGCCTCGACCGGGTCGGTGTCCTCCAGCTGGGCGTAGCCGGCGAGGGCCCCGTCGACGGTGAGGAGGAAGTGCCGTACGCCGTCGCGGTGTCCGCCCCGGATCCGGAGCCTGCCCTGCTCGGAGACCGCCTGCCGACCGTCCGACCGGGCGGCCTCGGAGAGCAGGGCGAGGACGGATTCGGCCTGCGCGGAGTCGAGTGCGTCGAGGGTGTGGACCTCGCGTCCGGGAGCGGGGAGGGGTGCGTCAGTCGTCATGCCTCCGAGCGTACGGCGAGCGGTGCGCCCGGCGGGGGCGCGGCGGGTTCGCGGGGCCGCGGACGGGGCGGGAGGCGCGCCCGTGTGCGGTCCTGGAGGGTGCTGACCGGCCATGTGGCCGGATGGCAACCAGTCCGTAACCCCGAACACCTGTTGCGCTACGCGCGTTGACTCTAGGCTGCGGCTCGCAGGATCCCAGACGTGACACCAGCGACACGACTGCCACCACCGACAGCACTGACACACAAGGGGACCGATGTCAGCGACTCCGCAGAAGAACCGTGCGACACGGCGGGTGCTCGCCGCCGCGGCCGGACTGGCCACCGTGGGCGCGCTCGTCGCCGCGATGCCGGCCGGCGCCCACGACCGGGGCGACGGCCATGGCCACGGCCACGGGAACGGCCACAAGCCCCGTACCGTCGACGTGCAGTTGCTGTCGTTCAACGACCTGCACGGCAACCTGGAGCCGCCGGCCGGTTCGGCGGGCAACGTCTCCGAGACGCAGCCCGACGGCACGGTGAAGGCGATCCCGGCCGGTGGCGTCGAGTACCTGGCGACCTCGCTGCGCACCGCGCGCCAGGGCAACCCGTACTCCGTCACGGCGGCCGGCGGCGACATGGTCGGCGCGAGCCCGCTGCTGTCGGGCCTTTTCCACGACGAGCCGACGATCGAGGCGCTGAACGGCCTCGACCTGGACGTCTCGGCGGTCGGCAACCACGAGTTCGACGAGGGCGCGGCCGAGCTGGCCCGCCTCCAGAACGGCGGCTGCCACCCGGTCGAGGGCTGCTACGAGAAGGGCAAGAAGTTCAAGGGAGCGGACTTCCCCTACCTCGCGGCCAACGTGACGAAGGAGAAGACCGGCAAGCCCCTGCTGAAGCCGTACACCGTCTGGAAGAAGAACGGTGTCAAGATCGGCTTCATCGGGGTGACGCTGGAGGGCACCCCGGACATCGTCACCGCGAACGGCGTCAAGGGGCTCAAGTTCCACGACGAGGTCGAGACGATCAACAAGTACGCCCGCGAGCTGGACCGCAAGGGCGTCAAGTCCATCGTCGCGCTGATCCACGAGGGCGGGGCCCCGGCCTCCACCTCGTACAACTACGACTGCGACAGCCCCGGCGCCGGCGACGGCATCTCCGGCCCGATCGTCGACATCGCGAAGGGCATCACGCCGAAGGTGGACGCCCTGGTCACGGGCCACACCCACCAGGCGTACGTGTGCACGGTCCCGGACCCGTCGGGCAAGCCGCGCATGGTCACCTCGGCGTCGTCGTTCGGCAAGCTGTACACGGACACCACCCTCACCTACGACCGCCGGACCCACGACATCGTCCGTACGTCGGTGAAGTCCGCGAACCACGTCGTGACCCGGGACCAGGCCAAGGCCACCGACATGACGCGCCTGATCGACCGCTGGAACAAGCTCGCCGCCCCGATCGCGGGCAAGCCGCAGGGCTGGATCAGCGCGGACATCAATGGCCGTGGCTCCACGGCGCCCGAGAAGCCGCTCGGCAACGTCATCGCCGACGCCCAGCTCGAAGGGCTCGCCCCGGCCGACAAGGGCGGCGCGGAAGTCGCGTTCATGAACCCGGGCGGTATCCGCGCGGACCTGGTGCACAAGGCGTCCGGCGGTGAGGGCGACGGGGTCGTCACCTACGGCGAGGCGTTCACCGTGCAGCCGTTCACCAACATGATGAACGTCGTCGACCTGACCGGCGCCCAGTTGGTCAGCGCGCTCCAGCAGCAGGTCAGCGGGCCCAACGAGGCCAGCCCGAAGATCCTCCAGGTCTCCAGGGGCCTCACCTACACCCTGGACCTGACGAAGACCGGTGCGGCCCGCGTGGTCACCGACACCATCAGGCTGAACGGCGCGGCGATCGACCCGGCCCGCACCTACCGCGTCGCGATGAACGAGTTCCTCGCGGGCGGCGGCGACGGCTTCCCGGCCCTCGGCCAGGGCACGAACAAGCTGGTCGGCGCCTCCGACCTGGACCTGTTCAACGCCTACCTGGCGGCCCACTCCTCCGCCACCGCCCCGCTGGCCCCGCCGGCGACGGACCGGATCACCGTCATCCAGTAACTCCGCCCGGACGAAGGGGCGGTGGGCCTTCGGGCCTGCCGCCCCTTTTCCGTCGCCACCCGTGCGGGAGGCCGGACCGACCCGTCCGAGCGGTCCGCCCCGCCGCGGGCCGGGGTCACGTCGCCGTACCGGCCCACGTGACGGCGAAGTACCTGACGCGTGCGTCCTCCCCGACCGGAAGCATGCCCGCCGCCGTCATCACGTGCTGGGACGCGATGTTGTCGTGGTCGGCGTCGCCCTTCACCGAGACGACGCCGCCGGCCCGGGCGAACGACAGGAGGCCACGGAGGGCTTCGGAGGCGTAGCCCTTTCCCCGGGCGGACGGGACGATGCCGTAGCCGATCGTCACGTGGCCGTGTTCGTCCGGGGGGCTGTGGAAGTCCACGCCGCCGATCACCCGTCGGTCCGAGCGGCGGCGGATCGCGTACGGGCCGAACGGCCGGGGATCGCCCGTGACCGAGCAGCGTTCCAGGAAGCGCCTGGCCACGGACACGTCGTCCGCGGTCGGGAATCCGGGCTCCCAGGACGTTTCGGCGTCCGGCCTGCCCGTGACCATCCGTTCGGCCTCTTCCACGGATATCGGGTGCAGGACGAGCCGTTCGGTCACCAGGTCGGTCATGGCGTCACCAGGTCGGTCATGGCAGGGAGGTGTATCACGCGGTACGGAGGGGGCGCGCCTGGATTTCCGGCCCGGGCCGCCGTCAGCGGTCCCGCCGGGGGCACCCCTGCCGGACTTCCGTCCGGTGGCACGCCTTCCGGGGCCTCCGCTCGCCGCTGCCGGCTCTCCCGGGCCTCCGGGGCCGCTACTTCAGGGACTCCTGCGTCGGGACGACCACCCCGTACAGGTCGCCGACGGTGGCCAGCGCGGCGTCATGCACCTGGCGGGCGTCGAGGTCGGTTCCGCCGACCGGCAGGGACCGGGTCGCGCAGGCGTCGGCGACGACCGTGGGGCGGTTGCCGCGCAGGAACGCGCCCTGGGCCGTGAACGCCACGCACATGTGCGTCATCCAGCCCGCGACGATCACGTCCCCACCCTCCGGTACGTGATCGCCCAGGTCGGTGCCGTGGAACGCGTCCGGAGCCGTCTTGACGACGACCGGCTCGCCCGCGACCGGGGCGAGCGCCGGGTGGATCCGCCCGATCTCGGCCCGGATGTCGTACGGGGTCCCCTCGCCGCCGTCGTTGATGACGTGGACGACGCCGGTCCCCGCCGCGCGGGCCCGGGCCAGCAGGCGCGCGCCGGAGTCCAGCGACTCCCGCCAGCCGTCGAGTTCCATCACACCGCGGGTGTAGGTGTTCTGGTAGTCGACCAGGATCAGCGTGGAGCCCGCGAGCGCGGCCGGGGCCGCGTCGAAGCCGTTGAGTTCGCGCAGGGTGGTTCGGGACATGGGTGTACCGCCTCGGGTTCGTACGTCGGGGAGGGATGCGCTCGTCCGGCGAGCTGTTCCCGACGCTAGGCCCGGCCGATGATGTCCGCAATGACGTCTAACATGCAGATACCGACATGCGCCGTCGCGCTGTCGGCGGCGACCGCCACCGGACGTACGGCTGATCAGGGAGGTCGGGGGCATGGGCACCGTCGGACGACTCGTCGTCATCGTCCTCTTCGAGGGAGTCGATCTGCTCGACGTCACCGGTCCGCCGGAGGTCTTCTCGCTCGCCCGGCGCGAGGCCGAGGACGCGGACGGCTACGAGGTCGTCCTGGCCGCCGATTCCCTGGACCCCGTGACCACCGGCGCGGGGGTCCGGGTCCTCCCCGACCTCACCTTCGACGAGGCCGCCCGGCGGAGCATCGACACCCTCGTCGTGCCCGGCTCGGTGGAGGTCGACGGCGATCGGCGGGTGCACGCCCTCGTCGACCCCGTGCTGGTGGAGCGGGTGAAGGAGCTCGCCGGGCGGAGCCGGCGGGTGGCCTCCGTCTGCGTCGGGGCGCATCTGCTGGCCGCCGCCGGACTGCTCGACGGCAGGCGGGCCACCACCCACTGGTCGACCGCACCGCAACTGGCCGCCGCGCACCCGGAGATCGACGTCGACGCCGACCCGATCTTCATCCGCGAGGGCGACGTCTGGACCGGGGCCGGGATCAGCGCCTGCCTCGACCTGTCCCTCGCCCTCGTCGCCGACGATCTCGGCGAGGCCGTCGCCCTGCGGGTGGCCCGTCAGCTCGTGATGTACCTGAAGCGGCCGAGCGGGCAGAGCCAGTTCAGCGTTCCGCTGGAGCAGATCTCGGCGACGCGACGCATCGAGGACCTCCGCCACCACATCCTGCGCCACCTCGGCCGCCGGCTCACCGTCGCCGACCTCGCGGCCCACGCGCACGTCAGCGACCGCCACCTCACCCGGATCTTCAGGACCGAGCTGAACACGACCCCGCACGCCTACATCGAGTCCGTCCGGGTCGAGAAGGCGCGCAACGAGCTGGAGTCCTCCGACGCCACGCTCGAACGCATCGCGTCCGTCTGCGGTTTCGGCACGGTGGACACCCTGGTACGCGCCTTCCGGCGACGGCTGGACGCGACGCCGACGGAGTACCGGCGCAGGTTCCGGACCTCCCCCACGGGCTGAACGCGCAGCGCGAAGGGGGCGGCGGGCCGCATCGGCCCACCGCCCCCTCGACACACGTTCCCCGCGTTACCGTCAGGCGTCGGAACCGGTCTTCCGGCGACGCACCACGAACACCGCCGCCGCGCCGAGCAGCACGGCCGCACCGCCCGCGAGGGCGATCGAGGTGGTGGCGGAGGACGAACCGGTGGCGGCGAGGCTGCCGTCCGTGCCGGTCTTCGCCGGGGTGCCCGACGTCGAGCCCTGCGGCTGGTGGCCGGAGCCGGGCTTCGTGGTCGTGGCGGGCTTGGGCTTGGCGTCCTCGGTCTTGCCGGGCTTGCTGCCGGCGGCCTTGACGTCGAACTCGTACATGTCCGCGCCGGGCGTCCCGCCGCAGGAGCCGTCCTCGTTGTAGAAGTCGGCCGCGACGAAGGCGACACCGTTGCCCGCCGGGGTGGCCTTGTCGAGGGTGAGGCGCATCTTCAGGTCGGTCCGGGTGTGGGCCTTCAGTGCGCCGATGGTGTCGATGTAGTCGTCCTTGACGTTCTTCCACGTGGGGGAGGCCTCGGAGGACCACTGGAGGCGGAAGAACTTGCCCGTGTCCTTGAGACCGGACCGGTCGGTCGCGTGGACTCCGACGTAGGCGATGACCTCCTCCATCTGCCGGTCGGAGTCGTTGGTCATCCGGAGGGTGAAGTCGGTGGTCTTGCCGGCGACGAGCTCGTTCGGCAGGCCGGTGACGACGGCGGTGAGGTCGTCCCCGGGCACGCAGTCCTCGCCCTCTTCCTCCTCCTCCGCCTCCTTGATGGCCTTGGCCAGCGCCGCGTCGGCGGCGATCTTCGCGGCGAGCGCGTCCTCAAGGGCCTTGTCGGCCGCGCCGGCGGCGCGAGCGGCCTCGATCCGCGCGTCCGTGACCGCCTCGCGGGCTTCCTCGGCCTTGGTGTCGGCGGCGGTCTTGGCGGTGGCAGCCGCGGTCGCGGTCGCCTCGGCCTCGGAGAGCGCGGTCGCCGCGGCGGTCTTCTGCTCCTCGGAGGCGTCCGCGGGCAGCTCGGCGATGACCTTCTTCGCCTCGGCCACCGCCTTGTCGGCGGCGTCCTTCGCGTCGGCGGCGTCCTTCGCGGCGGCCTTGGCGGCGTTGGCGGCGGCCACGAGGGGGTGGCTGTCCTCGGACAGTTCCTGAAGGGCCTTCCGCACCGTGGCCTGGGCCTCGTCGCGCGCCTTGACGGCCTCTTCGTACGCCTTCTGCGCCGCGGCGGCGGCTGCCTCCAGTTCCTTGATGGTCGGCTTGCTCGACTTGTTCTGCGTCTGCGCCACCGGCTTGGCGTCCGCGAACGCGGGGGTGACGGAGAGCAGCACGACGGGGGCGGTCACGGCGGCGGCGACAGCGGTGGCGAGAGCGCGGCGAATCTTCACATGATCCCTTGGGTCGGGTCCGAACGGCGAGAACAGGCTGGGGACGGCTGCCACGGCGGAACGATCACGCGGGCTACCTGTGCCGATGGTATGGGGATCCTGTGAGGGCGCCGGGGGATTATTTCCGCTCCGGGGGCGGGGCGGCGTCCCCCGGAGCGGACAGAAGTCACCAAAGCGTGCAGTTGCTCTCGGAATCCGCCTTTTCGCTGTGACGAAAGCCATGCGGCCGTGCTGTCCGTGCCCGGGTGCTCCGCCCGGCGGGCGCGGGCGGAGCACATCGTTCTGTACTCCTACGGCCGGCCGCCCGGAGCGGGGGGCCGGGTGGGCGGTACGGAGTCCATCGGTGGTGCTTCCCTCGCGGTGGGCCCGGGTGCGAGGGCGATCCCGGCGGCGAGCGCGCCGAGAACAACGGCCGCCACCGCGAAGCTCCACGGAGTGACGCTCACCGCGTCGGCTCCGGTCGCCCCAGCGTGAACCAGACGGCCTTGCGCCCGGGGCGCCGATGGTCGCCGCCGCGCGTCCCCCAGGCCAGCGCCAGACTCTCCACCAGGGCGAGCCCCCGCCCGTCCTCCGCCTCCGGGCCTGCCCGCAGTGCGCCGAGCGCACCGGCGAGCGGGCTGCCTTCATCCGCGACGGTGACGGTGACCCGCTTCCGGTTGACGGCCGCGTGGACCCGGATCAGGCGTGTACCGGTGTGGCGGTGGGCGTTGGTGACCAGTTCGGTCACACAGATCCGGGCGTCGTCGACCAGTCCGAGGTGCCGGCTGACCTCCAACAGTGAGGTGACGAAGTCCCGCGCGATGCGCGGGGCGCTCGCGGTGTTCGGCAGGGTGAGCCGGTAGGCCTCGCCGCCGAGTGGGTTCGGTTGTACGGAAGTTGGGGTTGCAGCGGTCATTGTCGGTCTCCCCATGTGGTCCGGTGCGGTGAACGGGTGCGCCGCGCCCGGCCCGTGGCGATGCGGCTGCACTTCGGGGGTTCCGAGGTGGAGCGCGGTGCTGAGATGACCCTAGCGGGTCGTATCACTTGTGCTACCTCACCGGAAAAATTAGTGACCGAATGGATTACCGTGGGAGCGCCAGCCAGACTGTGAGCCGACCAGAGGAGATCGTCGATGCCGCCGAGGAAGGCGCCCACGGCACGGCAGTGCCGCGTGGGTACGGAACTGCGCAAGATGCGACAGCACGCGGGTCTGGCCCTGGCCGAGGCCGCCACGCTGCTCAGTACGGACCGCACGGCCATCAGCAACACGGAGTCCGGACGCTTCGGGGTCAGCGGTGAGCGGGTGCGCGCCTGGGCGGGCGGCTACGCGTGTCCCGATGACGCTTACGTGGAGGCGCTTGCCGCCATGGCCGAGGAGCGGGGGCGGGGCTGGTGGGAGGACTACCGAGAGGACCTGACCAGCGGATCGCTCGACCTGGCCGAACTTGAGCACCATGCTGTCGGTATCCGAGCCGTGCTGATCATGTATATGCCGGGGCTGCTCCAGAACGAGGACTACGCGCGAGCCGTCTTCGCGGAGGCGGTGCCGGAACTGCCCCCGGCCCGCAGGAGGCGGCTGCTCTCCCATCGGCTCAAGCGTCGCGATGTTCTCGATCGGGAGAACCCGCCGAACTGCACATTCCTCATCCATGAGGCGGCCCTGCGGATGACCTACGGTGACTCGGGCGTCGCGCGCGGCCAGTTGGCGCATTTGCTACGCGAATCGGAGCGGGACAACGTGACCATCCGGGTGGTCCCCTTCGCCGCCGGCGGCTTTCCGGAAACGGGAAGTTCGACGCACTATGTCTACGGTCCGGTTCCCCAGCTGGATACCGTGCAGACGGATACGGCAACCGGGCCCGCTTTCCTGGACGCCGAGACGCGTCTGAGGAACTATCGGGCGGCCATGGATCGGGTCGAGGATCTGTCCCTCGATCCGCGGAAGTCGAGAGACTTCATCCGTGAGGTCGCGCAACAAGTGTGAAGGCGTGAGGTACGTGGATATTCAGTGGCGCAAGTCCTCGAAGTCGTCGGGGGCCGAAGGCAACAACTGCCTGGAGCTGGCCGAGTGCGACGGCGAGATCCTGCTGCGTGAGAGCGACAACCCCGACGTGGTCGTCCGTACGACGCGCGCCAAGCTCCGGGCGTTCCTGGGCGGTGCGAAGGAGGGCGAGTTCGACGACTTGGCCTGAGTGCGCGTGATAGGTCGTGAGCGGTCTCCACCGGCGCAGGTGGGGACCGCTCACGCGTATCACCTGTTTGTTAAAGCGGCATCACTCGTTAGACGTCAAACACTTGATACGGGCACGCATCACGCGCTAGCTAGCTTCCTGCTGTGCCGCCGCACCTGTGTGCGCGGTCAACTCCCCCTCTGTCTGCGCCCGTTGGGGGAGTAGCGATCCAGGGCGCCCCTTCCCGCAGCTCGTCACGCCGGCCGTGGGCGGGGGCGTTCCTGGTGTCACGTCAGGAGGCCCTTGCCATGTGCGACCCCGATCCCGACCCGACGCGCCCCGAAGGCTCCGCGCTTCACGCCTACTGGTGCGAGCGCTCCACGTACCCCTTGTTGCGCGGCAGCGCCCCCGACACCTTCGTGCGGTACTCCGTGTCCACCGCGACCGAGGCGGTCCGGCTGTTCCAGGCGGAGGCGCGGGCCCTCGTGGAGGACCTGTCTCCCGACGCGCGCCGGGAGGCCCGTGAGCCGATCGACGGAGGCGGCCGGGTGCGGGCGATCGCCGCCCTGCACCGGGGGCGGACCTGCGGGTTCTCGCTGGGGCACGGGGACCGTTGGACGGAGTGGACCGTACGCCCGTACCTCGCGTTCGCCGTGGCGGCCCGGCACCTGCTGCCCGTCCTGCCTCCGGGGTGCTGCGTGTGCGGGGCCCCGCGCCGGTGACCCCGCACGTTCAGCGCGGGCTCAGTGCCGGTCGGCCGCCAGCGTGCCGCAGTTGGTGCCGTTCTTGCCCGCCACCTCGCCGGAGATCTCGCCGCGCCACGTCACGCACAGGCCGCGTGCGTCGAGGTAGACCGGCCCGGCGTACGTGGTGAAGTACCCCGTGTCCGTCACCGTCGTGGTGGGCGAGGCGAAACCGAGCGAGGCCGTCATGTGCACGGCCTTTCCGGGCGTGGTGCGGACGGTCACCACGCAGTTCTTGCCGGTGGCGGAGTTGTACGTGAGGAATACCGTGCCCTTGGTGCCGATCTGCGCGGAGTTCACCACGGAGTAGCCGCTGCCGCATGCGCCGTTGTACTGCGCCGCGGCGGCCTTGGGCGCCGCGGCCTTCGGCGCGGCGGCGGCGGCCGGGGCCAGGGCGAGCGCGGCGCAGGCGGTGGCGGTGACGGTGGCGCCGATGGCTGTTGCGCGTCGGATGATGGTCATGTCGTTCCCCGGTTTCTCGTGCGGTCGTTGCGTGACGCCTGGTCGGGCGCCCGGATCCCCACTCCTCGCAGTGGTGTGGGTCACGTCTTGTCGGACAGGCCGTGACGCGGTGGAGTTGTGCCGACGGCGCGCTGTTACGAAGTCATGACACAAGGGGACAAGATCACCTTTCTTGATCCTTTTCCGGCGGGCCCGGGTGCGATGAGTTTCGGCGGTGCCCGGGGTCTCATACGGCAGACGGGTTCACCTGGTCCGAGTGGAGGCAGCCGTGAAGATCGAGGCGAAGCGCGGGATCTGGCGCATGGTGCACGCCGAGCGTGCCGCGCTGATCGAGGACCTCGCGCGGCTGGAGCCCGGTCAGTGGGAGACGCCGTCGCTCTGCGCCGGGTGGACGGTGCACGATGTGGCCGCCCATCTGGTCGACACCGCCCTCACGACCCGTATCGGCTTCGTCGTCGGCCTGGCGCGGGCGCGCTTCGACTTCGACCTCCAGAACGCGCGCGGGGTGGAGCGCGAGCGCGGGGCCTCGCCGCAGGAGACGCTGGAGCGCCTGCGCCGCGTGGCGTCCCGGACGACGGCACCGCCGGCCCCGCTCGACACCCGGCTGGTCGAGGAGGTCGTCCACGGCGAGGACATCCGCCGGGCCGTGGGCCTGGTCCGTTCCTACCCGCTGGAGGCGGTGGTCCGGGCCCTGCGGCTCCAGGCGCGGACGCCGGAGTCGTTCGGGGGTGCGAAGGAGACGGTGGCGACCGTACGGCTCACGGCGACCGACGCCGATCTGTCGATCGGGGAGGGGCCGGACGCGACGGGCCCCGTGCTGTCCCTGCTCCTGGCCGTGTCCGGGCGCCGGCAGGCGGTCGCGGAGCTGACCGGACCGGGGGTCGGCCTGCTCGCCGGTGGCGCCTGACGGGCCGATGGCCTCGGCTCGGTGCCGGACGCCGGGTGCCTGTTGCCGGGCCGGGGGCCGGATGGGCCTACGGCCGGGCCTCGACGCACGTCACAGGGGTACGGTGAAAGTCGGCCGGGGGCGCCACCGCGCCTGACACCGGCCCTCGTCCGATGCCGTGCGTACGGACCTGTGCGGTGAGCGGGAGGCGTGCCCCCCGCGGGCCGCGAGCGCCGGGAAGGGGCGACGTCGTGAGGAATCCCGGTGCGGCCGTCGTCGGCCTCAACCGCTGGCTGCCGTGGGCGGCCATGGGCGCGGTCATCGTGGCGGACCGCGTCACCGGGGAGGACTACGGGCTGATGCCGGTCTTCGCGGTCGGGCCCGCCCTCGCGGCGGCGGCCGGACCCAGGCGCCGCGTGGTCCACGTCGCCGTCGTCGCCCTCGTGCTGTGCGCGGCGACGGCCACCTTCAACGGGCGCATCGACTCGATCCGCTTCTCGGTCGCCGTCGTCTGCGTCGTCGTCCTCACGGTCGCCGCCTGGTTCGTGGCCTCGGCCCGGTTGCGCGCCGAGGACGAACTCACCAGCGTCCGAGCCGTCGCCGACGCGGTTCAACAGGTGCTGCTCGGCGCGGTGCCCGCCCGTACGAGCAACGGCGCACTCGCGGTCAGTTACGTCTCCGCGATCGAGTCGGCCCACATCGGGGGCGATCTCTACGAGGCCATGCCCCTGCCCGCCGGCGGGCTGCGGATCATCGTGGCCGACGTCCAGGGCAAGGGGCTGCCCGCTGTCCGCACCACCTCGGTGGTGCTCGCCGCGTTCCGGGAGAGCGCGCCCTACGTCGGCGCGCTGGACGAGGTGGGCCGGCGGATCGAGCGGTCACTGAACTGGCGTACCGACGGCGACCGCTTCGTGACGGCGGTGCTCGCCGAGATCGCCGACGACGGGTCCGTCGACATCCTCAACTACGGCCACCCCGCCCCGCTGGTCAGGCGGTCCAACGGCCTGCTGGAGCTCGCGGAACCCGGGAGCCCGGGCCCTCCCCTCGGCCTCGGCGCGCTGACGGACGCCGGTCCCGGCCGTCGCCGGATCACGCTCGACGTCGGGGACCGGGTTCTTTTCCACACCGACGGTCTGACCGAGGCGCGCGACCCGTCCGGCACGTTCTACCCGGTCCTCGAACGCGCCGGGGAGCCCCTGTCGGACCCCGACGCGCAACGGGCGCTCGACCGCCTGCGGGAGGACGTCGCCCGGTTCACCGAAGGGCCGCTGGACGACGACTCCGCCTTCCTGCTGTTCCAGTACCTCCCGGCCGACGGCCCCGTCCCCCCGGCGCGGTCGGGGTCGACGCGGGTGTCCTGACCGCCGTCCCGCCCCCGGCCGTCGCCCGTCCGTCGCCCGCCCCGCCCGCACATGCTCCGAACGGGCGAAGGGCGGCTCCGGGGTGGCGGGGTCAGCTCCCGATCTCGAACAGGGCGAACTGCTCCCACGAGCCGGTGACTTCGGCCGACCGGGCGCGCAGCGCGTACTGGAGCGACCCCGTGTAGCTGTTCTCCATGGCGACGAAACGGCCGTTCAGCGCGGACTGGAGCGCCCAGCGGTCCAGGTCCTCGTTGTAGTAGAGGGTGAACCGCTCCCAGGTGCCCGCCGCGGTCGACCGGGCGCGCAGCACGTTCTGGGAGTTGCCGGTGTAGTTCCCCTCGACCGCGACATAGCGGTTGTTCGCCAGGGACTTCAGCGCGTACGTCCCGGTCGCCTCGTGCCATTCGAAGGCGAAGCCCTCCCATGCGCCGGTCACCGCCGCGGAACGCGCCCGCAGCACGCCGGTGTTGGGCGCCGCGTAGTTCTTCTCGGTGGCGGTGAACCTGCCGTTGCGGATCGACTGGAGGGCGAACGTGCCGGACTCGTCCGCCTGGGTCGCCGCCCTGCGGTCGGCGGGGACGCGGGACGACGGGGCCAGGGTTCTCCCGCTGCTCCCGGTGATCCGAGCCAGTTCGGCTCCGTCCACCGTCTCCCACCCCGCGGGCACGGCGGCCGGGCGGTCGCTCTGCGGAGCGGCCCCGGCCGCGGGGGCGGCCAGTACGGAGGCGGACAGCAGGGCGCCGAGGGAAAGAAGGGCGGAGGTCATGCGTCGCACGGGTATTCCTCGCGTTTCGTCGTAATGAACTCCCCCGGGCAGAACAGGGCGTCCCTGATTCATCAAACGCGTGGGGTCATGAATGCGCCAGGTGGAGTCCGGTCGAGCTGATCGACCAAGTGGCCACACAGTAAAGGCCGTTCACGGCGTCGGGCAAAGCTTTTTCCTTTCACTTCGGGAATTCTGATGCCGGGGGAGATGAGTCCATCGTTCCGCCATTTCCTGTTCACCCCGTCCGGGGTGTTCCGGCGGCGAACCGCAGGTGATCGCGGGGTCCTCGGCGGGCGAACCCGTTGAGCCGGCGGGTCGGAATCGAGGTGCGGTGCGATATCCACCAGGTGTGGAACGGGGAGTTCCGGGCGGGAGACCGAGCGTTTCGCCGGTTCCGGGAGTACGGTCCGTCGCGCCGCATTACCCGCCGAGGCCACCGTCCTTGAGGAGTGCTCGCAGAAGGTGAAGTGCCGGGGAAGGATTCCCTGCGAAAACCCCGGTCGTGAAGGGCACGGCGACGTTCTCCCGCAGCCCCGTCACGTCCTCGCCGGTACTCCCGTCATCGCTCCCCCCGCTTTCCGCGCGGATGCGGGGCGCGGGCGGTCGCGAGAGAGGGAAGAGGGTCCCGGGTGGGGCCGCCCCCTTCCCTGCATGACGTGCACCCGACAGAATTCGGGGTCCCGGTCCGGTCCGGCTCCCCCACAGCCTTCGGAGGCACCCGTATGTCCTGTCCCGGCCCCACCCGTACGCCCGCGCCCCTGTCCCGGCCCTCCCGGCGGGGCTTCCTGGCCGGCGCCCTCGCCGTCTCCGCCACCGCGATCATCGGCGCGGCGCCCGCCGTCGCCGCCACCCGGGAGGCCGGCCGAGCGGTCCGGGGCACCCAGGACTGGATGGCCGCCCTGCCCGACGGCACCGCGCTGCGGCAGCTCACGATCCCGGGCACGCACGACTCGGGGGCCCGGTTCGGCGGACCCTGGTCGGAGTGCCAGAACACCACCATCGCCCAGCAGTTGACCAGCGGGATCCGTTTCCTCGACGTACGGTGCCGGCTCATCGACGGCTCGTTCGCGATCCACCACGGGGCCTCGTTCCAGAACATGATGTTCGGCGACGTCCTCATCGCCTGCCGGGACTTCCTGGCGGCCCGGCCGACCGAGACCGTGCTGATGCGGGTCAAGCAGGAGCACTCGTCCGCGAGCGACGCGGCGTTCCGGGCGGTCTTCGACGACTACCTGGACGTACGCGGCTGGCGCTCCCTGTTCCGCCTCGACGCCACGCTTCCCGACCTCGGCGGGGCCCGGGGCAAGGTGGTGCTGCTCGCGGACAACGGCGGGCTGCCCGGGGTGCGGTACGGGGACCAGGCCCTCTTCGACATCCAGGACGACTACATGGCGGAGCCGTTCGCCAAGTACCCCAAGATCGAGGCCCAGTTCCGCAAGGCGGCCCAGCAGCCGGGCAAGTTCTTCATGAACTACGTCTCCACCGCCGCCCTGATGCCGCCCCGCTGGAACGCCGACCGCCTCAACCCGCAGGTGCACTCCTTCCTGGAACGCGCGGAGACCGCCGGGTGGACGGGGCTCGGCATCGTCCCCCTGGACTACCCGAACCAGCGGTCCGGCCTGGTCGAGTCACTGATCCGGCACAATCCGGCGTGAAGACCGCCTGTACGGTCAGCACCGAGACCCGCCGCTGGTGCGTCGTCGCCGACCCGGCCCACTCCGCCCACCACATGATGATCGAGAGCGCCGCCGTCGTCTGACGGCCGCCCCGCCGGGCGTCACAACCCCGGCGGCGGCGTCGGCGCTCCCGGCAGCGTGAGCGTCGCCACCGTGCCGGGGCCGTCGTCCGGGGCCGGGCGCAGGGCGATCGTGCCGCCCGCCTGGTGCACCGTACGGGCCACGATGGACAGGCCCAGGCCGGAGCCGGGGAGCTGACGGGCGGTGGGGGAGCGCCAGAAGCGTTCGAAGACGTGCGGGAGATCCTCGGCGGGGATGCCGGGGCCCCGGTCCCGGACCGTCAGCTCGCCCCGGTGCAGCCGCACGTCGATCGTGCCGCGCGGCGGGCTGAACTTCACCGCGTTGTCCAGGACGTTGACGATCGCCCGTTCCAGGGCCGCCGGTTCCGCGCGGACGTACCAGGGGGCCAGGTCCTCCGTGACCGTCAGCTCCGGGCCGCGCAGCCGGGCGCGGCGCAGGGCCGTGCGGGTCACCTCGTGCAGGGCCACCACCTGGAGCGGGCCGGGCTCGGCCGCGTCGGGGCGGGCCAGTTCCTGGAGGTCGCCGATCAGCGCGGCCAGCTCCGTCATCTGGGCCTTCACCGACGCCATCAGCGCCTTGCGGTCCTCCGGCGGGATCACCCGGCCCGTCTCGTCGCTGCGGGCCAGCAGCTCCACGTTCGTCCGCAGCGAGGTCAGCGGGGTGCGCAGCTCGTGGCCCGCGTCGGCGATCAGCTGTGCCTGGCGGTCGCGGGAGGAGGCGAGCTGGGCGGCCATCGAGTTGAACGAACTGGAGAGCCGGGCGATCTCGTCCTCGCCGTCCACCGGGATGCGCACGGTCAGGTCCTCGGTACGGGCCACGTGCTCGACGGCCTCGGTCAGCTCGTCTACCGGCCGGAGCCCGGCGCGCGCGATCCACAGCCCCGCCGCGCCCGCCCCGACGACGCCGATGCCGGAGACGGCGAGCAGCACCCAGGCCAGCTGGTTCAGCGGATCGGTGACCTGCGCCATGGGGACGGCCACGGAGACCGCGAGGCCCGGCCGGTCCGGACCGGCGGGCGAGGTGTGGACCCGCATCTCCGTACCGTCCTCGGCCCTCGTGGTGTGCGTCGCGTCCTCGCGCAGCCCGGCGGCGACGGCCCGGTCGGTGGTGTCGATCGGGATGGCGGACCTGCCCGGCACCGTGCACGGCTTCGCGCCCACGGCCGGCACCAGCTGGATGGTGTACGGGCCGGTCACCACCTGGAGGTCGCCGGGCAGCCCGCTCGTGCAGGACGTCGTCAGCAGCCTGATCGCGTTCTCGTTCGGCTTGACCTGGGACAGCGTCGTGTCGAGCTGCTCGGTCAGCCGGTCCCGGGTGGTCAGCCAGCAGGCGGCGGCCACCGCGGCGACCGCCACCGCCACCGCCGTCGCCACCAGCATCGCGAGCCGGGAGCGCAGCGGCAGCGCCCGGAACCGGCGCACCGGGCTTCCGCCCTTGCGCTCCCGCCCGCTCCGCACGGGCGCCGCACTGCTCACGCCTCCCCGCTCCCGCCCGTGCGCAGCGCGTAGCCCACCCCGCGCACGGTGTGGACGAGGCGCGGCTCGCCGCCCGCCTCCGTCTTGCGGCGCAGATACATCACATACACGTCCAGGGAGTTGGAGCTCGGCTCGAAGTCGAAGCCCCAGACGGCCTTGAGGATCTGCTCCCGGGTGAGCACCTGGCGGGGGTGGGACAGGAACATCTCCAGCAGCGTGAACTCGGTGCGGGTCAGCTCGACCCGCCGTTCGCCCCGGGTGACCTCGCGGGTCGCCAGGTCCATCCGCAGGTCGGCGAAGGAGAGGACGTCGTCGTCGGGGGCGTCCGCGCCCGCCGCCGAGGCCGCGTACGAACTGCGGCGCAGCAGGGCCCGGATGCGGGCGAACAGCTCGTCCAGCTCGAACGGCTTGACCAGGTAGTCGTCGGCGCCCGCGTCGAGCCCGGTGACCCGGTCGCCGACGGTGTCGCGTGCGGTGAGCATGAGGATGGGCGTGGTGGAGCCGGTGGCGCGGATGCGGCGGGCGGCGGTGAGGCCGTCCATGCGGGGCATCTGGATGTCCAGGACGATGAGGTCGGGGTCGTAGGCCTCGGCCATCGCCAGGGCGTCGTAGCCGTCGACCGCGACCTGTGTCCCGTATCCCTCGAAGGCGAGGCTGCGCTGGAGCGCCTCGCGCACCGCCGGCTCGTCGTCGACGATCAGGATGCGCTGGGGATCGTCTTCGGCGGGGCTCATCGCTGCTGGTCCTCTTCTCGTGTCGACCCGTCTGCGGGGGGTGCCTCAGCCTCGCACGGCCGGGGCGGTGCGCGGGATCAGGAGCCGTCGCCCGCGCGCAGGGTGTCCAGGTCGGCCTTGAGGGTGTTCACCGGGATCGCGAAGCCGAGACCCACGCTGCCCGCCGCGGAACCGCTGCCCGCCGCCGAGGAACTCGGCGCGTACATAGCGGAGTTGATGCCGATGATCTCACCGTTCATGTTGATCAGCGCACCGCCGGAGTTGCCGGGGTTGAGCGACGCGTCGGTCTGGAGCGCCTTGTACGTGGTCGTCTCCTCGCCCGTGTCGCCGTTGAACTGCTGCCCGCCGAACTCGAACGGCCACTGCTGACCGCCGCCCTGCCGGCCCTGTCCCTGCCCCTGACCCGAGCTGCCGGAGTCGTCCTTCGCCACGGTGACGTCCCGGTCCAGCGCGGAGATGATCCCGCTGGTGACCGTGCCCGTCAGACCTTCCGGCGAGCCGATCGCCACGACCTCGTCGCCCACCTTGACCTGCGAGGAGTCGCCCAGCGCGGCCGTCTTCAGCCCGCTCGCGCCGCGCAGCTTGATGAGCGCGAGATCCTTGTCGGGGTCGGTGCCCACGACGTCGGCCGTGTAGGTCCTGCCGGTGGAGAGGGTGACCTGGATCTGCTGTGCGCCCGAGATGACGTGGTTGTTGGTGACGATCTCGCCGTCCTCGGTGATCACCACGCCCGAGCCGGTGGAGTTGCCCGCCGACGAGGCCGCGCCGATCTCCACGATCGCGGGCGAGACCGCCTCCGCGACGCCCGAGACGGTGCCCTTGCTGGACTGCGAGACGGTGGTGCCGTTGACCGCGCCGCCGGAACCGGTGGCTCCGGAGCCACCGTCGTTCAGCTGGCCGACGAGGGTCGCGACGCCGCCGCCGACCACGCCCGCGGCCAGCGCCACCGCCGCGAGCAGAGCCACCGGGCGCTTGGCCCGGCGCCGGCCGGCGGGGGCGTACGGGGGCGGGGGCGGGTAACCGCCCGGGGCGCCTTCGTACGCCGCGCCCGGGGAGTACGCCGTACCGGGGGAGCTCTCCGTACCGGCGGCGCCCGCCGTACCGGGAGAGGAGGCGTAGGGGTACGCGGTGGGGTCCTGGTCCGTGGGGTGCGCGCCGCTGGGGCGAAGGTTCTCCGTCATGTCCACCAGGCTGGTCGGCGAAGATGAGAAGGGCCTGAGTACGTCCTGAGAAGCCCGGAAGAACCGCGTATGCCCGCTGTAAAGGCCGGGGGTCGACGGCCGGCCGGTCAGGCGGACGCGGGGGGCTACCCGCAGCCGCACGAGCGCCGGACCACCAGCGCGGAGGGGAACTGCTTCAGCCGTTCGCGCCGCGACCCCGAGACCCGCAGCGAGTCGTCCAGCACCAGGTCCACCGCGGCCCGCGCCATCGCCGGGCGGTCGGAGTGGACCGTGGTCAGCGGCGGATCGGTGAGACCGGCTTCCTTCACGTCGTCGAAGCCCGCCACCGCCAGCTCGCCCGGCACGTCGATGCGCAGCTCGCGGGCGGCCCGCAGCACGCCGAAGGCCTGGTCGTCCGTGGCGCAGAAGATCGCCGGCGGCCGGTCCGGGCCGGACAGCAGCCCGAGGGCCACCTGATAGGCGTCGTAGCGGTTGTACGGGGCCTGGAAGAGGCGGCCCTCCGTGGAGCGGCCCGACTCGTGCATCGCCCGTCGCCAGCCCTCGACGTGGTCGGCGACCGGGTCGCCGACCGCCGGGGTCTCCTCCGTGCCGCCGAGGCAGGCCACGTACGCGTTGCCGTGCTCCAGCAGGTGCCGGGTGGCGAGCTGGGCGCCGCCCACGTCGTCGGTGACGACGGCGACGTCGTCGATCGCCTCGGGGCGCTCGTGCAGCAGGACGACCCGGGCGTCCCAGGCCTCGATCTCGGCGGCGGCGCGCTCGCTGGGGCCCTGGCTGACCAGGATCAGCCCGGAGACGCGCATCCCGAGGAAGGCCCGCAGATAGTGGACCTCGCGCTCGTCGCGGTAGTCGGAATTGCCGACGAGCACCATCTTCCCGCGCTCGGCGGCTGCCTGTTCGACCGCGTGCGCCATCTCGGCGAAGAACGGCTGCCGGGCGTCCGGCACGATCATTCCTATGAGGTCCGTGCGGCGCGAGGCCATGGCCTGGGCGACCCGGTCGGGCCGGTAGCCCAACTGCTTGATCGCGGCGAGCACCCGCTCGCGCGTGGCCGGGGCGACCGGCCGGGGTCCGTTGTTGATGACGTAGCTGACGACCGCGGTCGACGTCCCCGCCAGTCTCGCCACATCGTCCCGCGTCACCTTGGCCACGCGCCGCAGTCTACGCGGATGGACCTACCTCTTGGCAGCCTCCACCGGGGCTTCTTCCGTCGCCGTGGCCGAAGAGGACTGCTCCGATCGGGCGACGGGGCCGGCGGCCCGCTGCCGGGCGGCGGCCCGCTCCTTGGCCTCCTCCGCAGCGCGCTCGACCTTCTCCGGCGTGACGAAGCGGTAGCCGACGTTGCGCACGGTGCCGATCAGCGACTCGTGCTCGGGGCCGAGCTTGGCGCGCAGTCGCCGTACGTGGACGTCGACCGTCCGCGTACCGCCGAAGTAGTCGTAGCCCCAGACCTCCTGGAGGAGCTGGGCGCGGGTGAATACCCGGCCCGGGTGCTGGGCGAGGTATTTCAGCAGTTCGAATTCCTTGAAGGTCAGGTCCAGGACCCGGCCCTTGAGTTTCGCGCTGTACGTCGCCTCGTCGACGGAGAGATCACCGTTGCGGATCTCCATCGGGGAGTCGTCGGAGGTGATCTGCCGGCGGCCCATGGCGAGGCGCAGCCGGGCCTCGACCTCGGCCGGTCCCGCCGTGTCCAGCAGGACGTCGTCCACGCCCCAGTCGGCGGTGACGGCCGCGAGACCGCCCTCGGTGACGACGAGGATCAGCGGACAGCCGAGCCCCGTGGACCGCAGGAGCTGACAGAGCGAGCGGACCTGCGGAAGGTCGCGCCGCCCGTCGACGAGGATCACGTCGGCGCCCGGGGTGTCCACCAGGGCCGGGCCCTCGGCGGGCGCCACCCGCACGCTGTGGAGCAGGAGCCCGAGGGCGGGGAGCACCTCCGTCGACGGCTGGAGTGCGTTCGTCAGAAGCAGCAGTGAACTCATCGCCGGCCACCTGCCTGGTTCGGTCGATCGTGGTGCACGGTTCGCTCGCCCATTACGTCGGTCCTCCTCGTTCCCTGCGAGAGGGGCACTCCCGGGTCGGGCCCGGGGGAGTATGCGGCACTGCTTCGTACGTCATGCGTCGGGCGTCATACGGCTTTCACACAGCGGATCCGCGCCCCGGGACCGCTGAGCTTGTGGAAACGTCGCCGTAACAACGCCGGTAAAGCACAAAAGGACCCGGGGGCTGCATTGCCCGGATCCTCTTCGCAGCAGAATAACCCACATGAGTTCCGCGTCCGAGGGTCGATTCCCGAGTTCTTCTGTTCCCTTGCTCACGCGCCCCCCGCGCATCGCCACATTGCGGACGGATGACGGGGTGCCGGTCGAGGCGGTGTACGAACCGTGGGCGCCGGCCGCCGCGACGCCCGGGGACGCGGCGGGCGACGGGCCCGCGGCGGCCCCCGCGATCGTGGTCGCGCACGGGTTCACCGGCTCCGCCGACCGCCCCGCCGTCCGGCGCGCGGCGCGGGTCTTCGCCCGGCGTGCCGCCGTGGTCACGTTCTCGTTCCGGGGCCACGGCCGGTCCGGCGGGCGCTCCACGGTCGGCGACCGCGAGGTGCTGGACCTGGCCGCGGCGGTGGCCTGGGCGCGGGAGCTGGGGCACTCCCGGGTGGTGACGGTCGGGTTCTCGATGGGCGGCTCGGTGGTGCTGCGGCACGGCGCTCTGCACCGCGCTCCGGACAGCGCTCCGTGGACGGCGGAATCCCCGGCGGGACGTACGGCCGTTCGTGTACCGGCGCGCGCGGGGCGCAGGGAGAGGCCGGGGGCGCACGCGGACGCGGTGGTCTCCGTCAGCGCCCCCGCTCGCTGGTACTACCGGGGGACGGCGCCGATGCGCCGGCTGCACTGGGTGGTCACCCGGCCCTCGGGCCGCCTCGTCGGGCGCTACGGACTCCGTACCCGCATCGCCACCGAGGCCTGGAACCCCGTCCCGCTCTCCCCGGTCGCCGCGGTCCCGCTCATCGCCCCGGCCCCGCTGCTGCTCGTGCACGGCGACCGGGACCCCTACTTCCCGCTGGACCACCCGAGGATGCTGGCGGAGGCGGCCGGGCCCGGTGGCGCGGAGCTGTGGCTGGAGCGGGGGATGGGCCACGCCGAGAACGCGGCGGACGACGCCCTGCTGGCCCGGATCGCCGACTGGGCGACGGCCGCACCGCGCGCGTGACCCGTCCGCGCGTGACCCATCATGGAGAGCTGACGCACGAGGCGTGCGACGAACCGACCCGAAGGAGTGGCGCCATGGCAGCGGGGACGATCCGCTACTGGGCCGCGGCCAAGGCCGCGGCGGGCACCGCGGAGGAACCGTACGCGGCGGAGACCCTCGCCGAGGCGCTCGACGCGGTGCGCGGAAGGCACCCCGGCGAGCTGAGCCAGGTGCTCCGGCGGTGCTCGTTCCTCATCGACGGGGACCCCGTCGGGACCCGTGGGCATGAGACCGTACGCCTTGCCGAGGGCGGCACGGTCGAGGTGCTCCCGCCGTTCGCAGGAGGGTGAACCGCAGGCCATGAGCAGCAGCGATCAGCAGTACC
Source organism: Streptomyces griseus (assembly GCF_900460065.1). Lineage (GTDB taxonomy): Bacteria > Actinomycetota > Actinomycetes > Streptomycetales > Streptomycetaceae > Streptomyces > Streptomyces griseus. The sequence continues at coordinate 57,201 of NZ_UAVD01000012.1, forward strand.
CGTATCCGTACGACCCCGAGCGGCAGCAGCCGGCGACGCCGCACTGGCCCGACGGGACGGCCGGGCAGTCCGCCACGCCCCAGGACCCGGCCGCCTTCGACCAGGGCGGGACGCAGACGTGGCAGGCGCCGACCTGGGACACGCAGTACCAGCCGACCGTCCGCCCGGACGGGGAACAGCACCCGCCGCAGGGCCCGGGGCAGGGTTACGGGCAGGGGCACGGGCAGGACCACGGGCAGCCGCGGCAGTCGGGTCCGTACGGGACGCCGCAGCCCGATCCGTACGGTCGGCAGCAGCCCGGCTCGTACGGTCAGCCGCAGCCCGGTCCGTACGGTCAGCCGCAGCCCGGTCCGTACGCGACGCCCGACCCGCACACTCCGTACCAGCAGCGGTACCAGGAGCCGCAGCAGCACCAGCCGCTCTACCAGGAGCCGCAGCAGCACCAGCCGCTCTACCAGGAGCCGCAGCACCACGGGCAGGCGCAGGGTCAGCAGCAGCCGCACCCGCAGCAGCCTCAGCAGCCGAACCCCCAGCAGCACCCGCACCCGCAGCAGCCGTACGGGCCCTCCGCGGCCCCGGCGCCCTCCGCGCCCTCGGCGGCCGACACCGCCTATCTGCCGCCCCAGGGGGCCTCGGGCTCCTTCCCGCTGCCGCCGGAGGTCCCGGCCGCGCCCGCCACCACGCCCGCCGCGCCCGCGCCCGGGCCCGCCGCCGAACCCGTGACCGTACGGCCGGGGCCCGGCGACACGGGCTACAGCGCGCCCACGACGCTGGGCAACGCCCGGATCACCGACGCCCAGCGGGCCCGCGCGGAAGGGCGTTCGCCGATCATCGCGCCGGGGACGCAGCCCGCCGCGCTCACCGCCGTGCTCGGCCTGCTGCTCGCGGGGGGCGCGGCGATCGGTCCGTACGCGCTGCTCGTCCCGGTGGTGCTCCTCCAGGCGGTGACGGCCGCCGGATGGTTCCGCCTCAACGGCATGTGGCCCGCCCGCCAGGGCATCGCGCTGGCCTTCGCCGGGGGCCTGGTCGCCGATGTCGCGCTGCTCGCCGCGGGCCGGGAGCACGGCCCCGCCGCGCTGCTCGGCACCCTGGGCGTCTGGGTGCTGCTCACCGTGGTCCTCCAGCTCCGCAGCCACGCGGGGGCCGACGAGCGGATGTACGGCCTGATGGCCACGGTCGTCTCGGCGTCGCTCGCGGTGCTCGCGGGCGGGTTCCTCGCGGCGGTCCCGGACGCGGTGACGGTCGGCGGGGCGGCGGTCGCGGCTGCCACGCTCGTCCGGTCCCTTCCGCTGCCCGCGGTGGCCTCCCTCGGGGCGGCCCTGCTCGCGGGCGCGGGTGCCGGCCTCGCCGTCGGAGCCATGACCGACTTCGGGACGAAGGGCGTGCTGCTCGGTCTCGCGGCGGGCGGGTGCGCGCTCATCGGACTGCGGGTGGCGAGCTACGACTACCCGTCCCGGTTCGTGCACATGACCGCCGGGGTGGCGCTCCCGCTGACCATGGCGGCCCCGGCCGCCTACCTGGTCGGCCGCGCCATCCTCTGACCGCCGCGCGGCCACCGTTCGGCCGCCGCACGGCCTCCGTCCCCGGCGGCCCCCGGGGGCCGGCCCGCCGGGAGGCGCGGGCAGCCCCCGGGGAACCGGGCGGGGGCCGTCGCTCGTCGATGATCCAGGGCGTCCCTCTCCTGCGGCAGTAGGCTCACGGGCGCCAGGGGACCGATCGGCTCAGGTGGGGGGAACGACACATGCGCGCACTGCGAATACTGCTGGTCCTGGTGGTGGTGCTCGGCGGCCTCTTCCTCGCCGTCGACCGCGCGGCGGTCTACTTCGCCGAGTCCGAGGCCGAGGACCGGGTCACGATCAGCGGGGGCGGGACCGCCACCACGGAGATCTCGATCAAGGGATTCCCCTTCCTCACCCAGCTCGCCGCCTCGCGGCTCGACCGGGTCGACGTCAACCTCACCGGCATGGAGGCCAGCGCCGCCGGCCGCGCGATACGCGTCAGCGAGGTCCGGGCCGAACTGCGCGACGTGAAGCTCGGCTCCGGCTACCGCAGCGCCACGGCCGCCCGCGCCACCGGCACCGCGCTCGTCAGCTACGCGGACCTGACGGCGGCGGCCAGCGACGGCGTCGCCGTGGAGTACGGCGGCGACGGCAAGGCGAAGGTCACCGGCAGCGTCGAGCTCCTCGGCCGCCCGATCTCGCGCAGCGTGCTGTCCACCGTGACCCGCGTCGACGGTCGGACGATCAAGGTGCGCGCGGACAAGGTGCCCGGCGAGGGCCTCCCCGGCGTCGAGCGGCTGGTCCGTCAGAAGACCGACTTCGAGGGCGAGATCGACGGGCTGCCCAAGGGGCTGGAGCTCCAGGAGGTCAAGGTGACCGAGAAGGGCCTGGAGATCTCGGTGACCGGCGCGGACGTCTCCCTCACGGGCTGAGATCCGCCTCGGAGGTCTCCCTGACGGCAGAGATCCGCCTCGGAGGTCTCGCTGCGTGCCGGAGGAGCCACGGCCGCCGCTGACGGCACGGTCGATCCGGATAGTGAGACGTCCGCGTCCGGTCCGCAGATGCGGGGCAGGCTCGGGGAGTCGCGCCCGGGAGACCGAGCTCCCCCGCCCCTTCCCCGTCTCGCATCACGGATGATCGTGTCTCAATATGCGACACGACGGTGACATCTCCGTACGTACCTCCCTACGATCGGACCCATGAAGCGACAGGCGGATCTCACGAAGCGGCGGGCAGTAGACCTGTGCCGCGTCGCCGCCATGCTCTGTCGCCCCTTCTGAGCGGGGCGTTCGCACCGTCCCGCTTCCCCCGGCCCATCGGCCGTCGCCCCGCGACCGCCGTCGGCGCCGGCCCCGTGCCCCGTACGCGCCGCGTTCCGTGCCTCCGCGCGTACACCCGCACCCAGCAACTCCGCATCTCGCACCACCCCGCCGCAGACTGCCCCGGAGGAGAACAACATGAGCCGCAGCGACGTCCTGGTAGACGCCGACTGGGTCGAGGCCCACATCGACGACCCGCAGGTCGCGATCGTCGAGGTGGACGAGGACACCTCGGCGTACGAGAAGAACCACATCAAGAACGCGATCCGGATCGACTGGACCAAGGACCTCCAGGACCCGGTCCGCAGGGACTTCGTCGACCAGGCCGGCTTCGAGAAGCTGCTCAGCGAGAAGGGCATCGGCAACGACACCCTCGTCGTCCTCTACGGCGGCAACAACAACTGGTTCGCCTCCTACGCCTACTGGTACTTCAAGCTGTACGGCCACGAGAACGTCAAGCTCCTCGACGGCGGCCGCAAGAAGTGGGAGCTCGACTCCCGCGACCTGACCGACGCCGTCCCGACGCGCCCGGCCACCGCGTACAAGGCCAAGCCGCAGGACGAGTCGATCCGCGCCTACCGCGACGACGTCGTCAAGGCCATCGGCAGCCAGAACCTGGTCGACGTGCGCTCGCCCGACGAGTTCAGCGGCAAGCTGCTCGCCCCGGCCCACCTCCCGCAGGAGCAGTCGCAGCGCCCCGGCCACGTGCCGAGCGCCCGCAACATCCCGTGGTCGAAGAACGCCAACGACGACGGCACCTTCAAGTCGGACGACGAGCTGAAGGCGCTCTACGAGAACGAGCAGGTCGACCTGGCGAAGGACACCATCGCCTACTGCCGCATCGGTGAGCGCTCCGCGCTCACCTGGTTCGTGCTCCACGAGCTGCTCGGCCAGGAGAACGTCAAGAACTACGACGGTTCCTGGACCGAGTACGGCTCCCTCGTCGGCGTGCCGATCGAGCTCGGCCCCGCCAAGTAGTCCGACCCTCCGACCGTCCGACCCGCACGACCCGACCAGAAGGACAGAACCATGTGTGGAGCACAGGCCGGTGGCCCCGACGCTTCGACGATCAAGCCCGGTGAGACCACCATCCAGGGCAGCGTGACCCGCGACGGCGAGCCCGTCACCGGCTACGTGCGCCTGCTGGACTCGACCGGCGAGTTCACCGCCGAGGTCCCGACCTCGGCGACCGGGCAGTTCCGGTTCTACGCGGCCGAGGGCACCTGGACGCTCCGCGCCCTGGTTCCCGGCGGCAGCGCCGACCGCACGGTCGTCGCGCAGACCGGCGGGCTCTCCGAGGTCGCCATCGCCGTCTGATCCGCGACGGTCACGGCACGCATCGCGGCACGCGTTCCGTACGGCACGCAGAACGGCCGAAGGGCCGCACCCCAGGGGGTTGGACGCCACCTGACGCGGGGTGCGGCCCTTCGTGCCGTACGGGGGGCTCCACCGGGTGGGCGGGCGGCCCGGGGAGTCCTACGCTGGAGACATGTACGCCCGACGCAGGCGGAACTACTTCCTCATGATGGGCGGATGCGTCGCGCTTTTCGTGTCCGCCTGGGCCGTGGTGCGCCTGTGGTCCATGCCGGTCGCCATCGCCATGTGCGTGGTCGCCATGGTGATCCCGCCCGTCGCCGCGATGGTCGCCAACCGGCGGGGCCCCGAGGACCGTTGGTGGGACGACCCCTCCGGCGACCCGGAGTCCGACGCGTGGTGGGACGAGCTGGACGGCAGGAAACGCCACTGAGCCGGGGGAGGCTCCCGCCCGGTCAGTAGACGAGCGCCTGGGCGCCGTCCGCCATGGCCTCCTGCACGAAGACCTGCGCCCCCGCGATCCGCACGCCCTCCAGCACGTCCTTCTCACCGATGTCGCGCCGGGCCGCGCACTGGGTGCACAGGGTGATCCGCCCGCCCGCCAGGATCGAGTCCAGCAGGTCCGGCAGCGGGGCCGCGTGCGGAAGCTCGAACTCGGCGGCCCGGCCCGGCAGGGCGAACCACGAGGACTCGCCGGTCAGCCAGAGCGAGACCTCCACACCACTGGCGACGCCCACCGCCGCCACGGTGAAGGCCTGGGAGCAGCGCTCGGCGGCCTCGGGCCCGGCGGTCACCTTGATCACAAGCTTCTTCGGCATATCCGGAACTCTAATCGTCCGCACGCGGCCTCCTGCCCGGCCCGGGGGTCACCCGTGCGCGCGGGAGAGGGAACCCGCGCCGCGCCACCTGAACGAGAAGGCCGGGCCCCCACCCATTAGGCTGGGACCGGCTTGTCACCGCCGCCACCCGCTCGTCACGAGGAGCCCCCTGTGCTTGAGGCATTCTTCACCGCCCTGCTGGTCCTGGTCTGCGTGGGCGTCACCGCCTTCGCCGCGATCACCGTGAAGAAGCTGTACCAGGGCCAGCGCTGACCTCCGCCGCTCCCACGGTTTCCCCGCCCACTCCTCGCACCCTCACAGATCGTCTGAGCCGCTCATGATCGAGATTCCGTCCGACCTCCACCCGGACCTCGTCCCGCTGGCCTTCCTCCTCGGCAACTGGGCGGGCGCCGGCGTGTCCGACTTCCCCGGCGCCGAGAAGTGCAACTTCGGCCAGGAAGTCACCTTCAGCCACGACGGCCGCGACTTCCTGGAGTACGTCTCCCACACCTGGGTCCTGGACGACGAGGGCAAGCAGGTCCGGCCGCTGGAGACCGAGACCGGCTACTGGCGCATCGACAAGGACCGCAAGGTCGAGGTCGTCATGGCCCGCGACCAGGGCGTCATCGAGATCTGGTACGGCGAGCTCGCCGACCAGAAGCCGCAGATCGACCTGGTCACCGACGCGGTGGCCCGCACGGCGGCCTCCGGCCCGTACAGCGGTGGCAAGCGGCTCTACGGGTACGTCAAGAGCGACCTCATGTGGGTCGGCGAGAAGGCCACCCCCGAGGTCGAGCTGCGCCCGTACATGTCGGCGCACCTGAAGAAGGTCGTCACCCCGGAAGAGGTCGCCGAGATGGCGCGCAACCTCCCGGACATGCCGGACGACGGCATCGCGTTCTTCAAGTAGGCGTTCGACGAGGACGCCGCGGGGGCGGTGCCCGGCGCGGATCTCCCCGCGGGATCCCGCCCGGGGCCGGGGCTGCTGCCCGGTGCTCGCCCCGTCCTACACTGGGCGTGTGGTGAGCACCGACTGGAAGACCGATCTTCGGCAGCGCGGCTACCGGCTGACGCCCCAGCGTCAGCTCGTCCTGGAGGCGGTCGACGCCCTGGAGCACGCGACTCCGGACGACATCCTGTGCGAGGTGCGCCGGACCGCGTCCGGCGTGAACATCTCCACGGTGTACCGGACCCTGGAGCTCCTGGAGGAGCTCGGCCTGGTCAGCCACGCCCATCTGGGGCACGGCGCCCCGACGTACCACCTGGCCGACCGGCACCACCACATCCACCTGGTCTGCCGCGACTGTGCGGACGTCATAGAGGCGGATCTCTCCGTCGTCGCCGACTTCACCGAGAAGCTGCGCGCCGATTTCGGCTTCGAGACGGACATGAAGCACTTCGCGATCTTCGGCCGGTGTGCGGGGTGCGCGGCCGCGAAAGCGGCGGACGGGGCCGCCGGCGGGTCCGCGGACGGGGCCCCGGACCGGGCCGTCGGCACCGGTGCGAACACGCCGGCGAAGGACGCCCCCGCCAAGTCGTAGGCTGGGCACATGATGAGCCCCCTGCTGTCCCTGCCCGGCGCCGTCCCCGCCGAAGGCCGCGACGAAGGTGTCGCCGCGCACTACGGCGACCTGTTCCGCGAGCAACGCGCGCTGGCCGACGGCAACGGCTTCGTCGACCTCTCCCACCGGGGCGTCGTCACCGTCACCGGCGAGGACCGGCTGAGCTGGCTGCACCTGCTGATCACCCAGCACGTCACCGACCTCGCCCCCAACCGGGCCACCGAGGCGCTCATCCTGTCCGCCAACGGGCACATCGAGCACGCGATGTACCTGGTCGACGACGGCACGACCGTGTGGATGCACGTCGAGCCGGGCAGCCAGGGCGAGCTGATCGCCTACCTGGAGTCGATGAAGTTCTTCTACCGGGCCGAGGTCGCCGACCGCACCGGCGACATCGCGGTCGTCCACCTCCCGGCCGGCTCCATCGCCGAGGTCCCGGACGGCGTCGTCGTACGGGAGACCCCGCAGGGCCGGGACCTGTTCCTGCCCCGCGCCGACCTGGAGACGTACGCCGCCGCCCACGGCCCCGCCGCCGGGATCCTGGCGTACGAGGCGCTGCGCGTGGAGGGGCACCGGCCGCGCGTCGGCTTCGAGACCGACCACCGCACCATCCCGCACGAGCTCGGCTGGATCGGCGGCGCCGTCCACCTCCAGAAGGGCTGCTACCGGGGCCAGGAGACCGTCGCCCGCGTCCACAACCTGGGGAAGCCGCCGCGGCGGCTCGTCTTCCTGCACCTGGACGGCAGCGAGGTGCACCTCCCGGGACACGGGACGCCGGTACGGCTGGCCGCCGACGGCCAGGAGGGCCGCCAGCTCGGCTTCATCACCACCTCGGCCCGCCACCACGAGCTGGGCCCGATCGCCCTCGCCCTGGTCAAGCGGAACGTGGCCGTCGACGCGGAGCTCCTCGCCGGGGACACGGCGGCGGCCCAGGAGACGGTGGTCGAGCCGTAGGCGCCCCGCGCGACCCGGACGGCCCTACACCTCGATGATCACCGTGAACGGGCCGTGATTCGTCAGGGAGACCCGCATGTCCGCTCCGAACCGGCCCGTCTCCACCCGCGCCCCGAGCGCCCGCAGCTGCGCCACCACCTCGTCCACCAGCGGCTCGGCCACCTCGCCGGGCGCCGCGGCGTTCCACGTGGGCCGACGGCCCTTGCGGGCGTCCCCGTAGAGAGTGAACTGAGAAATCACCAACAGGGGGGCGTTCACGTCCGAACAGGACTTCTCGCCCTCCAGGACGCGCACCGACCAGAGCTTGCGGGCCAGCTGCGCCGCCTTCTGAGGGGTGTCGTCATGGGTGACCCCGACCAGCACACACAGGCCCTCGCCGACGATCTCCCCGACGACTCCGGGGGCCGAGGGGTCGTCCGTCGCCCCGGCGACCGAGACGCTCGCGCCGTCCACTCTCTGCACCACTGCACGCATACAGACCAACCTATCTTGGGCTGAACGGGTACAGAGCACCTGCATCGGCACCGTGCGGAGTGGCACGATGCACGATGTCGGTGTGCCGACGCACCGGTCGAGGGGACGGAACAGCATGAGTACCTATGGAGCCGGACAATCTCCCGGTGCCGTACCGGGCGCACGCCACCGCACCAGCACCCTGCGGTCACCCGTACAGCGCAGTCTGCCGGGACAGGGTCCCGTACTGCCGCCCGCGACGCCCCCGGCAGCCGCCGCCGTGCCCGAGCAGGCCGGCGGCGACGCGGGGATCGGCGGGCTGCGGCTGCCGGAGCTGCGGACGCTGCGCCGCGACGCCCAGCGCGACGAGGCCGACCTCAGCTACGTACGCCGGCTGGTGCAGGGCCGGATCGACATCCTCCGCGCCGAACTGGCCCGCCGCCGGGACCCGGAGGCCCCGGTGGAGGACGCGGCCGTGGTGAGCCGGCTCTCGGAGATCCTGGCCGACACCCCGTCCCGGCACCGCACCTCCGCCCGGCACGTCACGCTGACGACGCCGCGCGGCGACGAGTTCCGGCAGCTCGCCGCCGAGAACCTCGCCGAGGTCGAGCTGTCCGATCTGGACGCCCGGACGGACGAGGAACTGCACACGGCGATGGGGCGGCTCGTCCGCTACGAACAGCAGGTCTCCCGGCGCCGACACGAGCTCCAGCGCACCGCAGACGATTGCGGCGCGGAGATCGCCCGCAGGTACCGTGACGGGGAAGCACAAGTAGACGACCTGCTCGCCTGAAGCGACCCTTCCGGGCGCGGGTCCCGCACCCCCGTCCCCGGAAGGCCACCATGACGTCCACCGACGCCCCGTCCGCCATATCCTCCGTCCCGGCCCCCGCCCCGCCCGTCCTGGCCGAGGTCGTGCGCTCCGGGTTCACGGAGGGGCACCACCGGGGATCGCTGGTCCTGCTGGCCGCCGACGGCAGCGTGGAGCGGGCGATCGGGGACCCCGCGGCGCCCGTCTTCCCCCGGTCCTCGAACAAGCCGATGCAGGCCGCCGCGATCCTGCGGGCCGGCCTCGACCTCGCGGGCGAACGGCTGGCGCTGGCCGCCGCGAGCCACTCCGGGGAACCCTTCCACCTCGACCTCGCACGGAAGATGCTCGCCGAGCACGGGCTGGGCCCGGGCGACCTCCTGACCCCGCCGGACCTGCCGCTGGACCCGGTGGAGGCGGAGGCCTACCTCGCCGCCGGGCACGTACGCGAGCGGATCACGATGAACTGCTCCGGCAAGCACGCGGCCATGCTCGCCGTCTGCGTCCGCAACGGCTGGGACACCGCCACGTACCTCGCCCCGGACCATCCTCTCCAGCAGCTCATCGGGCAGGTCGTCGCCGAAGCCGCCGGCGAGCCGGTCGCGGCCCTGGGCACGGACGGCTGCGGGGCCCCGCTGATGGCGATCGGGCTGACCGGCCTGGCGCGCGCCTTCCGCTCCTTCGTGCTGGCGGAGCCCGGGAGCGCCGAGCGCCGGGTCGCCGACGCGATGCGCGCCCACCCGGAGTACGTCGCGGGCACCCGGCGCCCCGACACCTGGCTGATGCGCGAGGTGCCGGGGACGCTCTCCAAGATGGGCGCGGAGGCGGTCCAGGCGGTCGCCCTGGCCGACGGCAGGGCCCTCGCCTTCAAGATCGACGACGGGGCGGGCCGGGCGCTCGGCCCGGTGCTGGCCCGCGCCCTGGAGCTGCTGGGCGTGGATGCCCCGGTGGTCGCCCGGATCGGACGGTCGCCGCTGCTCGGCGGGGCGGCCGAGGTCGGGGAAATTCGCGCGACATTCTGAGGGACGCCTGCCTAGCGTGGAGGGATGAGCCTTGATGTCCGCACCATCACCCCGTCCGAGAGCGCCGAGTGGATGAGGGCGGTGAGCACCGGGTTCCTCACGGCGGGCACACCGAGTGAGGAGCTCGTCGCGGACCGCTTCGCCGGCGCCGACCTCTCCCGCACGCAGGGGGCCTTCGAGGCCGGCCGCTGCGTGGCGACGTTCCGCTCCTTCGCCCAGGAGCTGACGGTGGTCGGCGGGGCCACCGTGGCGGCCGACGCGATCAGCGGGGTGACGGTGACGCCCACGCACCGCCGGCGCGGACTGCTCAGCCGGATGATGGCGACCGACCTGGCGGCGGCCAAGGAGCGCGGCGAGCCGGTCGCCTCGCTGATCGCCGCCGAGTACCCGATCTACGGACGGTACGGCTTCGGCCCCGCCGCCTGGACCTCCGTGTGGGAGGTCTCCGTGTACCGGGCCGGCCTCGACGCGCGCCGCTCCGGGCAGCCGGCGGACGGCGGCCGGATCGAGATGGTGGACGGCGCGGACGTCCGCAAGCTCGGGCCCGAGGTGCATGGAGCGCTGGCGGCCCGGCAGCCCGGCGTGGTGACCCGCGACGAGCGCTGGTGGCGGCAGCGGACGGGGGCGGCGCCCAGTTCGGCCCACGAGAAGTGGACCGAACCCTTCTACGTCGTGCACCGCGCCGCCGACGGCACGGTCGACGGCCTGATGACGTATGGCACGGACGACACGTGGGGCGACGCCAAGCAGCCGCTGAACACCGCCTCCGTACGGGACATGATCGCGCTGAACCCGGCGGCCGAGCGGGCCCTGTGGCACTACCTCTGCTCGATCGACTGGATCACCACGATCCGCTCCGGCTACCGCGCCCCCGACGACCTGCTCCCGCTGCTGCTGCCCGACCCGCGCGCGGCCCGGATGATCACGAACGCGGACTGGCTGTGGCTGCGGATGCTGGACGTGCCGCGCGCCCTGGAGGCCCGGACCTACGGCACCGAGGCGTCGCTCGTCCTGGAGGTCCGGGACGACGCCGGGCTGGCCGGGGGCCGCTTCCTGCTGGACGCCTCGACCGGGGGCGCCCGGTGCGTATCGACCACCCGGAGCGCCGATCTGGTCCTGGGGGTGGCCGAGTTGGCGACGCTGTATCTGGGCGACGAGTCCGTGCGGCGGCTGGTGGACCTGGGCCGGGCGGAGGAGTCGCGGGCGGGTGCGGCGACGACGGCGGACGCCGTGTTCCGTACGGGCCGGCGGCCGTGGTGCCCGGACGTGTTCTGACCCCCGCCCGCCCCGGGGGCCGGTACCGGGACCGCGGTCCCGGTACCGGCGGTCAGCGGGTCCGGATCCGGAACAGCGTGCCCGAGGCGGCGACCGCCACGGCGAGCATCCCCGCGGCCCAGGCGAGCGCGATCCAGGGGGTGTCGCCCATCTCCTGGCCGAGCAGCAGCCCGCGCAGCGACTCGATGGCCGGGGTGATCGGCTGGTGGTCGGCGAAACCGTGCAGCCAGTCGGGCATGTTCTCGGTCGGCACGAACGCGCTGCTCGGGTAGGGCAGGAACGACATGAAGAACGTGAAGCCGCTCGCCGCCTCCGGGGTCCGGGCCAGCAGGCCGATCGCCGCCGAGATCCAGGACAGGGCCACGATGTAGGCCACCAGCACGGCGCCGACCACGAGCCAGCCGCTCCAGGAGGCGGCGGGCCGGAAGCCGATCAGCAGCGCGACGCCGAAGACCAGGGCGGTGGAGCAGAGGTTGCGGACGGTGCTGGCCGCCACGTGTCCGGCCAGCACCGGCGTGGCGCCCACGTCCAGGGAGCGGAACCGGTCGATGATGCCGCCCTTCATGTCCTCGCTGACGGCGGTCGCGGTGGTCGCGGCACCGAACCCGGCGGACAGGAGCAGGACGCCCGGGACGACGTACATGACGTACGAGTCGCTGTCCGTCCCGGTGTCGATCGCACCGCCGAAGAAGTAGACGAAGATCAGCATCATCATGATCGGCAGGGCCAGCGACGTGATCAGCGCGTCGGTGTTGCGGCTGCTGATGCGCAGCGCGCGGGCGGCCATGACGGCGGTGTGGGTGAGCAGCCCGGGGGCGGGGGAGGGGTGGCGCGGGGGCCCGCCGGAGTGCCGGGCCGGGGTGCCGCGCCGCAGGGCGGTGTCAGACATGGGTGGACGCCTCCGGGGTGGTGGGCGCGTTCGAGGTGAGGTCCAGGAAGACGTCGTCGAGGGTCGCGCTGTGCAGGCTGAAGCGTTCGATCGCGTGGCCCGTCGGGTCGACCTCGTCGAGCAGGGCGCGCACCTGGGCCGCCGAGCCGTCGGTGGGGAGGCCGAGCGTCAGGGTCTCGGGGGAGTGGTGGACGGCCCGCCCGGCCAGCCGGAGGTAGGCCTCGCTGCTGGTGAGGACCAGGTCGAGGCGGTGTCCGCCGACGCGGGACTTGAGGTCGGCGGCGGTGCCCTCGGCGACGATCCGGCCCCGGTTCAGCAGGGCGATGCGGTCGGCGAGGCGGTCGGCCTCCTCCAGGTACTGGGTGGTGAGCAGGATGGTGGCCCCGCTCGCGGCCAGCTCCCTCACGACGTCCCACAGGCCGTGGCGGCTGCGCGGGTCGAGGCCGGTGGTCGGTTCGTCCAGGAAGAAGACCTCGGGTTCCGGTGAGCCGACGAGTCCGGCGGCCAGGTCGAGGCGGCGGCGCATCCCGCCGGAGTAGGTGCGGACGGGGCGGCGGGCCGCCGCGGTGAGGTCGAACCGTTCCAGCAGCTCCCCGGCCCGGCGCCGGGCTCCGGCCCGGGAGAGCCCGGAGAGCCGGGCCATCATCCGCAGGTTCTCCTCGCCGGTCTGGGTCTCGTCGACGGCGGCGAACTGGCCGGTGAGGCTGATCGACCCGCGCACCGCGCTCCGCTCGGCGACGACGTCGTACCCCGCGACGCGGGCGGAGCCGGAATCGGCCTCGGTCAGCGTCGTGAGGATCCGCACGGTGGTGGTCTTGCCGGCCCCGTTCGGCCCGAGGAGGGAGAAGACGGTGCCGCGCGCGACCCGGAGGTCGAGGCCGTCGAGGACCCGGACGGCGGGTTTTCCGTAGGACTTGGTGAGGCCGTACGCCTCGATGGCGTGGGAGCCGTCGGCGGTGCCGCCGCCGCGGCTGCCGGTGGTGCCGGTCGGACCGGTCATGGTTCGGATCTCCTTTTGCGTATGCCATACGCGTTACTGCGTAAGCATTACGCATCTCTAGGATGGGGTCAAGGCGAACGGGGGCGCCGAGCGCGCCGGCGGCAGGACGGCGGCGCGGCCGGGACGGTGGGCGAAGGGGATGCGGTGACGGAGAAGAACGGCTCGGGCGGCGGTGATCTGCCGGCCAGCCTGGAGGCGGCCTGGGGGCTGCGGGACCGCCCGGCCAAGGGGCCGAAACCCGGCCTGAGCCTGGAGCGGATCGTGGCCGCGGCGGTGGCCGTCGCGGCGGCCGACGGGCTCGGGGCCGTGTCGATGGGCCGGGTCGCCCAGGAGCTCGGCGCGTCCACGATGTCCCTGTACCGGTACGTCTCCGCCAAGGACGAGCTGTACGTCCTGATGCAGGAGGCGGCGATCGGCCCGCCGGCGCCCCTGTCCGCCCTGGAGACCGGCGCGGGGTGGCGGGCGGCGCTCACCGAATGGGCCGCCGCGCAGCGCGAGCGCTACCACGGCCACCTCTGGGCGCTCCGCATCCCCATCGGCGGCCCGCCCGCGACCCCCAACTCGATCGCCTGGTGGGAGCAGGGGCTCCAGGCGCTGCGGGACAGCGGTCTCGGCGAGGGCGACAAGACCTCGGTGATCCTGCTGATCTCCAACTTCGTGCGCAGCGAGGCGCTGATGACGAGCGATCTGAGCGCCGCCGTCATCGCCCGCGGCATCACCCCCGAGGAACTGGCGGCCTCCCACGAACGCACCCTCAAGCGGCTCGTCGACCCCGAACGGCACCCCGGGATCACCCAGCAGCTGGAGACCGGGGTGATGAGCGCGCCGGACGAGGCGGACTACGAGTTCGGCTTCGGCATGGGCGTGCTGCTGGACGGGGTGGAGGCGCTGATCCGCAGGGCGGCCGACGGCGAGGTCAAGTCCGCTTGAGGTCGGAGGCGTACGCTTCATGGTCATGAGCGGAGAGAGAGCCGGCGGCGGGCCCGGTCTGCGGGAGCGCAAGAAGCGGCTGACCTACCAGGCGGTCTCCGACGCGGCCATCGCCATGTTCCTGGAGCGCGGCTTCGACAAGGTGTCCGTGGCGGAGGTGGCGGCGGCGGCCGACATCTCCAAGCCGACTCTCTTCCGGTACTTCCCCGCCAAGGAGGACCTGGTCCTCCACCGGTTCGCCGACCACGAGGACGAGTCCGCCCGGGTGGTCGCCGAACGGCCCCCCGGCGAGGGCCCGCTGGACGCCCTGCGCCGCCACTTCCTCGACGGCCTCGACCGGCGCGACCCGGTGACCGGGCTCTGCGACGTACCGGAAGTGCTGGCGTTCCTCCGCCTGTTGTACGGAACGCCGTCTTTGGTCGCCCGCCTGCACGCCTACCAGGGCCGCTCGGAGGCGGCACTCGCCCGCGCCCTCGGCGACGGACTGCCCGAACGGCTCGCGGCCGGCCAGATCATCGCCGTCCTGCGCATCCTGGCGTTGGAGAACTGGCGGCGGATCGACGCGGGGGAGAGCGCGGACCGGGTCCACGCCTCCGCGGTACGGGCGGCCGAGCAGGCGTTCGTGCAGTTGCGCACGGGCCTGGAACCGGACTGACCCCGACGGCACCGGAGTCGTCCCGGAGCCGGAGCCGACCTCGTCTCGCCGTCGCGGAGCCGACGCCTGAACCGCGTACGCGCGTTCAGGAGGCGGGGAGTCGAGGGGCGCGGGCCGGTTCGCGGGGTCAGCCGGCGAGCAGGGCCGCGGTCAGGTCGCGGCGGTGGTCCGCCAGCCAGGTCTGGTGCCGGTCCCACACCGCCCGCCCGCTCTCCTCGTAGGCCGCCGCGTACGCCGGGTCCCCCCGCTCCACCCGCAGCTCGACGAAGGCCCGGCACACCGCTGTGGCCTGCTCGACCACCCGGGGCAGGGCGGCCCGGTCCGCGCGCCCGAGTCCGTAACCGTCGGCCAGGACGCGCAGGCGGTGCGCCGGGTCGAGCCCGGCGCGGCCCCGCATCGGCGCCCAGTAGCGCGCCGTCATCGCCACGTCCCACACCGGGCGGCCGGGCGCGGCCAGGTCGAAGTCGATGAGCGCGGCGGCACGGCCGTCCCGGAACACCACGTTCTCCAGGCACACGTCGTTGTGGCAGACCACGGCACCGGGAGCCGTCGCGCCCTCCGGATCGGCCAGGTCGCCGGGCCAGCCGGCCGCCCGGCCGACCGGAACGGCCGCCGCCGCGTCGTGCATGCGCCGGAGCAGCGCCCCCACGGAGCGCAGGGCCCCGTCCGTCCAGGCCCAGGCCGGGTGCGGGGCGACGGCGACCTCGCCGGGGATGTACGAGAGCCGCTCGCGGTGTTCGGGGGCGGCGCCCCCCAGGGGGACGGGCACGCCGTCGAAGCCCCGGTTCCGCAGGGCCCGGAGGTGGGCGTGCAGGAGGGCGGCGTGCGGTGGGGCGGGGCGTTCGACGGCGTCGCCGTGGCGGACGACGGCTCCGGCGTTGACCAGCCCGCCGGACAGCACCTCCGGCTCTCGGTCCACCGGGCTCAACGCCCCCGCCCGGCGAACCGCGCCGCCCCTCCGGCTGCCCCGTCCGGCGCCCCGGCGACCGTTCCGTCCCCGCCCCCGGCGACCGTCGCGCCCGTGGCCCCGGGGGCGGTCGCGGCGCGCCGCTCCTCCCGCGCGCACGGCCCCAACGCCCTCCGCAGGTCGTCCGGTTCGCGGTAGAGGACACCGGTCATGCCGAGGGCGGTGGCCGCGTCGACGTTCTCCTGCCGGTCGTCCACGAACAGGCACCGCGACGGTGGTACGCCCGCCCGTGCCGCCGCGATGCGGTAGATGGCCGGGTCGGGCTTGGCCACCCGCTCCACCGCGCTGCTCACGACCGCGTCGGCCAGGTCGGACAGTCCCAACAGGGCCAGATCGGCGTCCAGTCGGAGGGTCGCGTTGGTGACAATCACCAGCGGGACGTGGGTCCTGGCCCGGCGCAGCAGCGCCACCACCTCCTCGTCGGCCCGGAACGGCGCGTCCGCGAGTGCCCGCCCCAGTGCGTGGGCCCGGTCCGCGCCCACCCGCTCCGCCAGCCCCGCCGCGATGGCCGCCACCCAGGCGTCCGGGGTGATCCGGCCCAGGAGCAGCGGGAGATCGACCTCGGGCGCGTAGGCGATGTCCGTCGTGGCGCCCTCCGGCAGTCCGGCGGCCCGCTCCAGGGCGGCGAGCGGGGCGGTGTCGTAGAAGCGGACGACGTTGTCGAGATCGCAGAGCACCGCGTCGAAGGCGCGCCCCTCGGCGGCCGGAGGGGCCGGAGGGGCCGGGGGAGGTGGTGCCGGAACGCCGTCGTCGCCGGGGGTGGATCGCGTACGCATGCCTGTCCGGACTCCTGACGCGGTCTTCGTCGCTGTGGTGCGGTTTCGGGACGGTGGCACTGTAGTGCGTCGGTGCTGTTGCGTGGTCGGCCGTGAACGGCCGCCGGACCGTTCACGGCCGACCACTGCCGCCCTCGCGGGCGGCCCGCGGGACCTCACGCGTCACCGCGGGTCCCACACTCGGCGGCGGTCAGCCGGTCAGCGCCCGCCAGGTCACCGGGCCCGCCTCGCCGTCGGTCACCAGGCGGTTGCCGCTCTGGTAGGCGCGTACGGCGCTCGTCGTGACGGAACCGAACCCGCCGTCGACCGCGAGTCGGGCACCGCGTCTGTTCAGCGCGGTCTGCAGGGCGCGCACGGGGGACCCGCTCGCCCCCTGCCGCAGCGTGTACACGAGCACGGGCCAGGTGGCCGGCCCGACCTGACCGTCGGCCGCCAGCCCCGCGGAGCGCTGGAAGCGCTTGACGGCCCCGACGGACAGGGAGCCGTAACTCCCGTCGACGGCCAGCCCGTGACCGCGTTGGTTCATCAGGTGCTGGATCACCACGACCGTGGCGCCGCTCGCGCCCGGGTCGATCCTCGACCAGCCGCCGGACAGGTCCACGCCCCTGGCGGCCAGGAAGGCGACCGGGTTCACCGTGGTGCCGAGGCGTCCCGAGTGGGTCTCGAAGTGCAGGTGGGGCCCGGTCACGTTGCCGGTGGCCCCCATGTCGGCGATGCGCTGTCCGGCCGAGACCCTGGCGTTGAGGGCGACCCGGTAGGCGCTGAGGTGACCGTAGTACGTGTACTGGCCGTTGCCGTGCGCGATCACCAGGGCGTTGCCGGTCCGGCCCCCGGCAGCCCTCCTCCCCACGACCGGCGGACGACCGTGCCCCCGGCCGCCGCGTGGACGGCGGTGCCCGTGGAGTTGCTGACGTCCTGGCCGGCGTGGGACGCGCCGCCCCGGGGCGCCCCGTAGTGGCCCCCGGCCGGGAACCGGCCCAGGGCGGGATTGGCCCACGCCCCGTTCTTCGCCGCTGCCGCTTCTCCTGCCGCTGCCGCTGCCGGGGAGGCGCCGGCCGGGACGTTCACGGCGAGCGCGCCCAGCCCCAGGCCCGCCAACAGCCGACGGCGGGACAGGCCGTGGTCCGCGACCCGTGTGCGGCCGGGTGCCTCCGCCGTCGCTCGCGCCGACGGATGGGCCGGAGAGGCGGTGGTCGCACAGGATCGGCACATCATGTCTCCCTCGAAGCGGGTCGAGCACGTGGGACGCCCGGCTGGGCGGGTGCGTGGGTTCCGGGATGGGCGGCATCGGTGGGCACGGGGGTCTACCCGCATAGACGATAGGTCCGGGCGGCTGCCCGGTCAGGGGCCCACGGGCCCAGTGGGGGGCCCAACACGCGTATGCGCGAACCGATTTCCGTACCGTCGCCGTCGCCGTCGCCGTCGCCGTCGCCGTCGCCGTCGCCGTCGCCGTCGCCCACCGCCGGAGCCGGCCGACTCCGGTGCCCGGCCGGAACACCGGCTTCCCGGCCGGGCGGGCGGTCAGAGCGCCGCGAGGCCGGCGAGCAGTTCGGCGGCGGGCTTCGGGTGGACGAGCCAGCGCAGATGGCCGCCGGCGAGCGTCCGGACGTCGAAGGGGTTGTCGGGTGTGAGCGTGTCGGCCTCGCGGATCATGCGGTCCTGAAAGGCGGGCGGGAGGCTGGTGTCGTCGGCCAGGCGGACGTAGGTCCTGGGTATCCGGCCCCAGGTCGCGGCCTGGGCCCGGTCGGCGTACGTACCGGCGTCGAGGTTCTCGTCGCACTGGAAGGTGTTGAGGAAGACCCGGAACTCGTCGTCGGTGAGGTCGGCGGCGAAGGCGTGCCTGAACGCGGCGAGCGCCGCCGGGTCGGCCGTACGGAAATTGACCCGCAGCAGACCGAGTTCGGCCGGGTTCCCGACGAGCGCGAGGGACAGCGATCCCGCGTCGACGTCGGCCATCTCCGGCTCGGCGTAGTAGTCGCCCACCTCCAGATCGACCGGGCACCAGGCGGAGACGTAGACGATCCGGTCGATCAGGTCGGGCCGGGCGTTGGCGACGGCGGTGGCCGTGGTTCCGCCCCGGCTGTGGGAGACGAGGATGGTCGGCCCGTTCCGCTTGGCCCGTTCGAGGGCCTCGATCACGCGGGCGGCGTTGTCCGCGAGCGTGACACCCTTGATGCTTCCCGGCTCCGTGGCGAGGGCGTCGAGATCCTGGGGAGCCTGGTAGGAAGCCGGCGAGGTCGCCTCGAATCCGTGTCCCGGAAGGTCGACGGCGACCGATCGGTGGCCGAGCAGGCCGAGTTCGGCCTGGAGCGGCGCGAACGAGAAGGAATTCGCGAAAGCCCCGTGGACGAGGATGAACGTCGGTTGATTAGGCATGCTTCAGCCTCCAACAGAACGATCTTCGGGACAAGATCCGGGGCCGCCCCGCCCGACTCGGCCGTCCCCGCCCCCGTCCCCGTTCTCCCCGCCCCCGCCGCCGGAGCGACGGGGACCCCGGGCGTTCGCCGGTGGTTCAGAGATCGAGCACGGGCCGGGTGGAGAAGTCCTCGCACAGGTCCTCGCCGTCCGGACCGTGGGCGAACTCGGCCATCGAGGGGTTGCGGTTGGCCGTCGCCAGGGGCAGCCACCCCAGCACCCAGCCGTACCCCCCGCACACCGACTCGCCGCCGTCACCGCCGTGGGCCGCGGTGACATCGCTCGTCAGCTCGGTGCTGTAGGTGTCGTAGGCGATGCGCAGGCCGAGGCCGTTCGGCTGCTGGTGCGGCCCGGTGGCGTCGTCGTAGGGGACGACACCGGAGGGGATGTCGTCGCCCCACCGGAACAGCGTGTCCGCCCCGGCTCCGCAGGCGTGCTCCCACTCGTCGGAGGTCGGCATGCGCAGGCCGCGGGCCGAGAGCACGGCCGGCATGTCGGCGGGCGGCTCGGTCAGCTTCTCGTCCCGCACGGCCATGAGCACGGTCGCCAGGCAGACGCTCCGGCGCGGGCTGAGCACCTGGGCGAGGTGGGCCCGCAGATCGGGGCCGTGGCCGTAGCCCTGTTCCAGGCTCTCCGCGTAGTCGGCGGCCTGCTCGGCCGTGGGCCGCCAGGCGTCGAGATCCAGCCCGAGGGCCACCGTGCCGCCGGGTATCAGGGCGAACTCCCGCCCGTCCCGCTCGATCCGGACCCGGTGCAGCGGAGCGCCGAGATGCTCGACGGTCTCGACGGCGGTCACGCGGCCGTCCACCTGGCGTGCGGCCTCCTGGGCGATGCGGCGTGCGGCGTGCGGTTCGAGGGACCGCCACTGGTCGAGACGGAGATCGGCGAGGGACATGACCCGAAGTGTGGCACCCGGGTCCGACAGGGCTCACGGCCCGAGCCCCGTCCCGGGGCCGGACGCCCCGCGCCGAGGGCCGGGGTGCGGGCCGGACCAGTGGCGCACGACACTTTTGCAAGCATGTGCTTGCAAAAGTTAGCAAGAGTGTTGCACTATCGACTCATGGCATCACTCAACGTCGGCAATCTCGGTGAGTACCTGCGGGAGCAGCGCCGTGCAGCGCAGCTCTCGCTGCGGCAGCTCGCCGATGCGACCGGGGTGTCGAACCCGTATCTCAGCCAGATCGAGCGCGGTCTGCGCAAGCCCAGCGCGGACGTGCTCCAGCAGGTCGCCAAGGCGCTGCGGATCTCGGCCGAGACCCTGTACGTACGTGCCGGGATCCTCGACGAGCGGGAGCGGGAGGAGCTGGAGACGCGGGCGGTCATCCTGGCCGATCCGTCGATCAACGAGCGGCAGAAGAACGTGCTGCTCCAGATCTACGACTCCTTCCGCCGCGAGAACGGATTCGCTCCCGGGCCCGACGCGGACGGGAAAGCCGACGCGGACAGGGCCGACGCGGACGCGGAAGCCGCCGCGGGCGGCGATGCCGGGTCCCGCAACGGCGACGGCGCCGGTGCGGACGCCACCGAAGACCACGACCCTCGCAGCTGAACAGCTGGTTCTGATGATCCGGGAGGACCACAGTCATGGCCATCACCGATGACCTGCGCAAGACCCTCACCGACCCCACCCCCCTCTACTTCGCCGCCGGCACGGCCGACCTGGCCGTGCAGCAGGCGCGCAAGGTTCCGGCGCTGATCGAGCAGCTGCGGGCCGAGGCGCCCGAGCGGATCGACGCCGTGCGCAACACCGACCCCAAGGCCGTGCAGGAGAAGGTGACCACGCAGGCCAAGGAGGCCCAGGCCACCGTGCAGGCGAAGGTCACCGAGGTGTTCGGTTCGCTCGACGCCGCCGACCTGAAGAAGCTGGGCGAGAGCGCCCAGGACCTGGCGCTCCGCGGTGTGGGCGTGGCCGCCGAGTACGCGATCAAGGCCCGGGAGACGTACGAGAAGGTCGCCGAGCACGGTGAGCAGACCGTCCGCACCTGGCGCGGGGAGACGGCCGAGGAGATCGTCGAGATCGCCGCCGTCATCGAGGCCGAGCCCAGGCCCGAGGCCGCGCCCGCCGCCCCGGCGAAGCCCGCCGCCAAGCCCGCGCCCGCCGCCAAGCCCGCCGTGACCAAGGCCGCGCCCGCCGCCAAGGCTTCCGCGACGAAGACCGCGCCCGCCGCGACCAAGCCCGCCGCCCCGGTGAAGTCCGCCGAGGCCAAGGCCGCGCCCGCCAAGAAGACGCCCGCGCCGCGCAAGCCCGCGGCCCGGAAGACCCCGCCGCCCGCCGGCAAGTGACCCCGGGTCCCTCCGGTACGCGGTCGCGGGACGCGTGACCGGGGCGCGGGGCGGGCACCTTTACGGGTGGCCGGCTCGTTGTCCCGGTACCTTGGCCCTTCCGGCCGCAGGGCGCTCATCCACTCACTAGGCGGTACACACCATGTTGCTCTCAGCGTTCGGCTCGCTCCTCCAGCTGCTCTATCTGGCGATGCTGGTGCTGGCCGTGGTCGCGTTCGTCTTCGCGGCGACCGCCCGTGAGGACGCCTACCGCGCCGCCGACAAGAAGAAGAAGTCCTTCTGGCTGATCATTCTCGGCATCGCCGTCGCCGTGAACCTGCTCATCCCGATGCTTTTCCTCCAGCTCGCGGGTGTGGTCGCGTCGATCGTGTTCATGGTCGACGTGCGCCCCGCGCTCAAGGCGGTCTCGGGCGGCGGTGGCCGCAGCGGCGGCTCCAGCAGCGACGGTCCGTACGGTCCCTACAACGGCGGGCGCTGAGCGCCCAGGGGGTGTGCGACGACGGGTGAGGCGGGGCGGGAGCGCGGTGCGCTGCCGCCCCGCCGTCGTATCCGCTCCGGATCGCGGCCCAGCAGCAGGACCGCCACGTCGTCGGTCAGCTCGCCGCCGTTCAGCTCCCGCACCTCGGCGACGGCCGCCTCCAGCAGCTCCTCGCCAGCCAGCCCCTGCTCCAGCCGGCCGTTGACCATCGCGACCATGCCGTCCTGGCCGAGCCGCTCGCTGCCGCCGGCCCGCACGCGCCCCTCGATGAGCCCGTCCGTGTACATCATCAGGCTCCAGCCGCCGCCCAGCTCGACCTGGCGGCGCGGCCAGCGGGCCCGCGGCAGCAGCCCCAGGGCCGGGCCGCCGTCCTCGTACGGGAGCAGCCGGGCGGGCAGGCCGTGGCGGGCGAGCAGCGGTGCGGGATGCCCGGCCAGGCAGAGTCCGGCCCGTCGCCCGTCGGGTGCGATGTCCACGGTGCAGAGCGTCGCGAAGATCTCCTCGCTCTGCCGCTCGTGCTCCAGCACCTGCTGGAGCGTGGAGAGCAGCTCGTCCCCGCACAGCCCGGCCAGGGTCAGCGCCCGCCAGGCGATCCGCAGCTCGACGCCGAGCGCCGCCTCGTCCGGGCCGTGCCCGCAGACGTCGCCGATCATCGCGTGCACCGTGCCGTCCGGGGTGCGGACGACGTCGTAGAAGTCGCCGCCGAGGAGGGCGCGGCTGCGGCCGGGGCGGTAGCGGGCGGCGAAGCTCAGGCCGGAGCCGTCCAGCAGCGGGGTGGGGAGCAGACCGCGTTCCAGGCGGGCGTTCTCCTGGGCGCGCAGCCGGGACTCGGTCAGCTGGTGCTGGGCGATGTCGGCCCGCTTGCGCTCCACGGCGTACCGGATGGCGCGGCTCAGGACGCGCGCGTCCAGCTCGCCCCGGAAGAGGTAGTCCTGCGCCCCGGCCCGGACCGCCTCGGCCGCCAGCTCCGTGTCGTCCTGCGGGGTCAGCGCGAGGACCGCGTGGAGCGGCGCGATGCGGAGTACGTGGGTGAGGGCCGCCAGCTCGTCGGCGCGTGCGGAGACGGGCTCGGGCAGCGGTCCGCCGCCGGCCGTCCCGCCGCCCGCCGCCGCGGCGTCCGCACCGGGCGTGCCGGGTCCGGGCCCGCCGCCGGTGAGGGGCAGCGCCAGGTCCAGCAGGATGCAGTCGACGTCGTCGGTGAGCAGCCGCGCGGCCTCGGTGAGGTTGCGGGCGGTTCGGACACGGACCCGGGTCCCCGCCGCTGCCGAGAGCTCGGGAACGGTGATGGTGGTGCCCGCCGGGTCGTCCTCGATCACCAGCAGGGTGAGGTCGCCGTGCGAGGTCTCCGCAGCGGGAACGGATCGCTGCTGCGGTACGGGTACGGGCATCGGTTCGGGTTTCCTTCCCTCCCCCCGAGGGCGCGGCGGGTCGACGATCGACGATCCGCCAGTCGGGGACGATAGCGGTACGCGGTGGGGGAACGGAATGGCGCACCGGGGCCGTCCCCCGCCGGACGCGCCGCCATAAGCCGCGTCCCGACACGGATCCGGCGCGATGGGCCGCCCCGACGGCTAGGAAGCGCGCATGACAAACATCACGCGCCCACGGGCGACGGCGTGGCGCCGCTCACGCGGTCCCGCCCGGTGGTCGCGCACACGGCCCCCGGCCCACGGCCCCGGCCCTCGCGGGGGCGTGCGTCCGCCCGGTCGGTCCTACTGGTCCGGGCGGACCACGCCGAGGATCTTCATCGAGCCGGCGCCCGCCAGCGTGACGTTGCGGCCGGGGCGCGGGGAGTGGACGATCGTGCCGTCGCCGACGTACATCCCGACGTGGCTGGCGTCGGCGTGGTAGATGATCAGGTCGCCGGGGCGCATGTCCCGGATGTCGATGCGCGGCAGCAGCCGCCACTGCTCCTGCGAGGTGCGCGGGATCGGGCGCTTCGCCGCCAGCC
The DNA here is from genome assembly GCF_900460065.1 of Streptomyces griseus. Classification (GTDB taxonomy): domain Bacteria; phylum Actinomycetota; class Actinomycetes; order Streptomycetales; family Streptomycetaceae; genus Streptomyces; species Streptomyces griseus. The sequence continues at coordinate 80,569 of NZ_UAVD01000012.1, forward strand.
ACGCCTGCGAGGTCAGCCCCGAGCAGTCGTACGAACCGGGGCCCTCGGCCCCCCAGACGTACGGCTTCCCTATCTGCGCGGTCGCGAAGGCCACCGCGGCCGCGCCGCCCGCGCTCGCCTCGCCGCCGACGTCCTTGACGGCGCCGGAGGAGAGCCAGGCGGTCTGCGCCTTGTCCGCCGCGTCCCGCTCCAACTGGCGGAGCCGGTCGCGCTCCTTCTCCTCCAACTGCGCTTCGAGCTTCTCCGCCGCCTTGATCTGGGCGTTGATCTTCTTCTTGGCCTTGGCCTGCTTGACCCGGGTCGTCTCCAGCTTCTCCCAGTTGGCGCTGGCGTCCTGGGTGTACGTCTCCAGGTCCTGCTGGGTCTGCGTCAGATCGGCCAGCAGCGACGTGGAGGCCTGCTGGCTCTGGCGGACCTTGTTGAGCCCGTCCAGGAACAGCTTCGGGTCGTTGCTCAGGGCCAGCTGGGCGCCGGGCGGCAGGCCGCCGTTGCGGTACTGCTCGCGGGCCTGGGCCCCGGCCTGGTCCTTCAGGGCGGCGATGCGCGCCTGCCCTTCGACGATCGCCCTGGCCAGCTTCACGATCTCGCCGGACTGCTTCTTCGTCTGCTCCTCGGCGAGGTTGTACGCGTCCGTCGCCGCGCCCGCCTTCCGGTACAGCGTGTCGATCTGATCGCGGACCTTCTCCAGGTCCGCGGTGGACAGGGGCGGCCCGCCGGCGGAGGCGGCGGGGGAGGGCGAGGGCTCCGGAACCGGGGCGGCCACGGCCTGGCCCGTGGACGTCAGCAGGGCCAGCGCACAGACCAGCGTGATGGCGGCAGTGGCGCAGTGGCGTCGGTTCACGAGCTCCCCCTCCGGGTGTTACTCCGGGCCCGCCTCCGGACGAAGGCGACAACGAAACATCTGATTTACCGTCAGTAACTTCTGAGCGACGTCGCGATCGTGCCATGTCGTCCGGTAAAGCAACAGAGGCTGACGGTACCTGACGCGTCACATACCGCCCCCGCAGGGCTACTTCGCCATGAATCCCCCGGCCCGCGCGGCTCGCGCTCCGCACCGTCTCCCCCTACGGGGACGAACGGTGCCCCGGCGGCGTTCCCGGAGGGAGGAACTCCGCCCTTCCGGGCCGGGTCTCAGTGGCCGTTGGGCCGCAGCGCGTCCCACGGCACCGTGATCTCGCCCTGCCGCCACCGCCGTACCCCGTCCGCCACCGGCCAGTCGGCCGACACCGCCCGCACCGCGGCGATCCAGCGCTGCCGCGCGCCGAGCGAGGCGTACGGGGAGGCCGTCGCCCAGGCCCGGTCGAAGTCCCGCAGGAACGCGTGGACCGGCTCCCCCGGCACATTGCGGTGGATCAGGGCCTTCGGCAGGCGTTCCGCGAGGTCCGAGGGGCGCTCCAGCGAGCCGAGCCGGGTCGCGAAGGTGACCGTGCGCGGCCCCTCGGGCCCCAGCGCCACCCAGACGTGCCGGCGCCCGATCTCGTCGCAGGTCCCCTCCACCAGGAGTCCGTCCGGGGCCAGGCGGGCGCGGAGCCTCGCCCAGACCTCGGCGACCCGGTCCTCGTCGTACTGGCGCAGCACGTTCGCCGCCCGGATGAGCAGCGGCGGGGTGTCCAGCGGCACCTCGAAGCCGCCGTGCACGAAGGTGAGGCCCTCGCGGGCGTACGGCTGCGCGTCGGCGACCCGCTCCGGATCGATCTCGATGCCCGCCACCGCGGTGCGCGGCTCGGCGGTGCGCAGCCGGTCCAGCAGCTCCACCGCCGTCCAGGGGGCCGCCCCGTACCCGAGGTCGACGGCCACCGGCGCATCGGCGCGGCGCAGGGCGGGGCCCTGCGCGTCGGCGATCCAGCGGTCCATGCGGCGCAGCCGGTTCGGGTGGGTGGTCCCGCGGGTGGCGGTGCCGATGGGGCGCTGGCGCATGGGTCGAGCCTAAGGGCTGTCCGGGGACCGGCGGCCGGCCGGACGCCCCGCCGGCCGCCGCGAGCCGCCCCGCCAGGCAACGTAATGATTTGGCAAAGTGGAAATGAAAGGTGGGATTCCACTGTTCTCGCCCTTCGGAGGAGCCCCGTGCCCTCCGGTCAGCATGCCCCGATCGAGGAGGACCGACGAGGTGAGCCAGTACGTCTCCCGGCTCGGCTCCACCCGCACGGCCGCGCGCCTCAGGTTCCCCGGAGGCTTCTCCGGGGCCTCCCGCAAGCCGCGCCGCGTCGCGATGCTCTCCGTGCACACGTCCCCGCTCCATCAGCCCGGCACGGGCGACGCGGGCGGGATGAACGTCTACATCGTCGAACTGGCCAAGCGCCTCGCCGCGATCAACATCGAGGTCGAGATATTCACCCGGGCCACCACCGGCTCGCTGGCGCCGACGGTCGAGCTGGCGCCCGGCGTCCTCGTCCGGCACGTCGACGCCGGCCCGTACGAGGGTCTCGCCAAGGAGGAGCTGCCGGCCCAGCTCTGCGCCTTCACGCACGGCGTGATGCAGGCCTGGGCCGGTCAGCGCCCCGGCTACTACGACCTCGTGCACTCCCACTACTGGCTCTCCGGCCAGGTCGGCTGGCTCGCCGCCCAGCGCTGGGGCGTCCCGCTCGTGCACGCCATGCACACCATGGCCAAGGTCAAGAACGCCGCGCTCGCCGAGGGCGACACCCCCGAGCCCGCCGCCCGGGTCATCGGAGAGACCCAGATCGTGAACGCCTCCGACCGGCTGATCGCCAACACCGCCGAGGAGGCCGACGAGCTCGTCCGCTTCTACGACGCGGACCCGGCCGCGGTCGCCGTCGTGCACCCCGGCGTCAACCTGGACCGCTTCCGCCCCTTCCCCCAGGGCTCCGACGAGCTCCGTCCGGGCAACGCCCCGTCCGGCCGCGCCGCCGCGCGGGCCCGGCTCGGGCTGCCGCAGGACGCGCTGATCCCCCTCTTCGCGGGCCGTATCCAGCCGCTGAAGGCCCCGGACGTGCTGCTGCGCGCCGTGGCGGTGCTCCTGGACCGCGACCCGTCCCTGCGCTCGCGCATCGTCGTGCCGGTGGTCGGCGGCCCGAGCGGCAGCGGGCTCGCCAAGCCCGAGGGGCTCCAGAAACTGGCCGCCCGCCTCGGCATCGCCGATGTCGTCCGGTTCCATCCGCCGGTCGGCCAGGAACGGCTCGCCGACTGGTTCCGTGCCGCGTCGGTGCTGGTCATGCCCTCGTACAGCGAGTCCTTCGGGCTGGTGGCCATAGAGGCCCAGGCGACCGGCACCCCCGTGGTCGCCGCGGCCGTGGGCGGGCTGCCGGTGGCCGTGCGCGACGGAGTCGGCGGCTTCCTGGTGCAGGGCCACGAGCCGGAGGCGTACGCCCGCGCGCTCGGGCGGTTCGCGGACGCGCCGGAGCTGGTCGAGCGGATGGGGGCGGCCGCCGCGGCGCACGCCCAGTCGTTCGGCTGGGACACGGCCGCCTCGGCGACCGCCGACGTGTACACGGCCGCGCTCAGCGACCACCGCCGCCGGGCGCGGGCGCACCACGGCTGAGCCCGACCCGTGCGTCCCGCCGTCCTGCCGTAGGCTCGCAGCATGGCTGACGTACCGGACGAGACCGCAGCGGCGCAGGTCATCGAGGCGACGCTGAACGATGCCGGGCTCGCATGGGAGAGCCCGGGGCGCGGCAACTACGTCGTGACGCTGCCCGGCACCCGCAAGCTGTCGACGACCTGTTCGCTGATCGTCGGCAAGCACTCGCTCTCCCTCAACGCGTTCGTCGTCCGCCACCCGGACGAGAACGACGCCGACGTGCACCGCTGGCTGCTGGAGCGCAACCTCCGCCTGTTCGGCGTGAGTTACGCGATCGACTCGCTCGGAGACGTCTACCTGGTCGGCAAGCTGCCGCTGGCGGTGGTCACCCCCGAGGAGCTGGACCGGCTGCTCGGCGTGGTGCTCGAAGCGGCGGACGGGGCGTTCAACACCCTCCTGGAGCTCGGTTTCGCGCGTTCGATCCGCAAGGAGTACGCGTGGCGGGTGGCGCGCGGCGAGTCCACCCGGAATCTGGACGCGTTCCGTCATCTGACCCGGCGTCCGTCCGACGGCTGACGGACCCGTTGCGGTGCCTCCTCCCGGGGCGCCGGGTGGCGGCGGACGCGCCGGTCAGTCCCCGCCGCCCCGGACGGCGTCCAGGGCGGCGACGAGCCGAGGCGCGACCGACTCCCGGGTCTCCTCGGCGGCTTCGGGCCCGACCGCGCGGGGCACGGTCTCGACCAGCATGATCAGGTAGAGGTAGCTCCGGTACAGCGCGTAGCGGATCCGCAGCGAGTCCGTGAACTCCACCGCCCCGCCGGCGGACCGCGCGTACCCGTCCAGGAAGTCCCGGTCCCGCTCGATGTCCCCGAAGAGGGCGAGGGAGACGAAGTCGGCCACCGGGTCGCCCCAGAACATCCGCTCCCCGTCGACGATCCCGCCGATGGTGCGCGCGCCGGGATCCCCGGTGACCAGCAGGTTTCCCGGCCAGAGGTCGAAGTGGACCAGGGCGGGCCGGGTGACGTCGTCCAGGACGCCGGACGCCCCCGCCAGCACCGTACGGATGTGCCCGACGGAGTACGGGAGGCGGGCCCGGTAGGTCTCGGCGTCGGCGAGCACGGCCTCCGTCATCGCGGTGAACGCGGCACGCCAGGTGGGGGCGAGCGGCCCGAACGGCTCGGCGGGATAGCCGAACCCGGAGCCGGTCACGGTGTGCAACCGGCCCACGAGGCGGCCGAGTTCGGCGCGCAGCCGCCGCCCGTCTCCGGCGCCCGCCGCCCCGCCGGCCCCGGTCGCGACGCCCGTCCCGACCCCGGCCTCGTGCCAGGGGCGGCCGGGGCGGGCGGTCATCACCAGGTAGGCCCCGGTGGGCGCGGCCGGGTCCGGTTCGCTGCGGACGACCCGGGGGACGGCCGGCCCGCCGGCCTGTGCGGCGGCGGTGTAGAACGCGACCTCGTTGACGAGGAGGTCCCGTTCGTACCGCAGGGCGGTGGCGTGCGGCGGTGGCGTCTTGACCACCCAGTCGCGCCCGTCGGTGAGCGTGACCCGGGTGACGGTGTTGTAGGTGCCGCCGGTGAGGGTGGTGCGCGAGGCGATATCGCGTTCGCCGACGCCGAGGGCGTCGAGGACGCGGGCGAGCGGCGTGACGGGGGCCTGGCCGGACATAAGGGGTGACGCCCTTCCTGCGGCTGGATTGCGGGGGCGGGGTTGTACGGCGGTGTCGCACAGTGCGTTCACAGGATGATCACAGCGGAATCACGATCACCGGAGGGTGCCACGGGACCGGTCATCGCTCACAGGTTCGATCGTAAGGTGTGGATCACTGCGACGGCCCGTCCCGGACCGAGCCGAAGTGCCCGACGGGACAGGCCGGTTGCTTCCGAACCGGAGAATGCGGGAAGTAGAACCATGCACGCCACTGCCGTACGCCGTACCGCCCTCGCCGCCGCCGCGGCAGCCCTCGCCCTGCTGGCCACCGCCTGCGGCGGCACGTCGGACGCCACGAAGGACGGGAAGGACGACAAGGGCGCCGCGAGCGGCGGAAGTTCGGACCGGAAGACCCCCGCCAAGGCGCTCACCGCCGCCGAGCTGGAGAAGGCCACCCTCGCCCAGGGCGACGTGCAGGGCCGCAAGGTCACCAAGGCCGGCCCCGCCGACGAGGTCCCGGCGGACGGCGTCAAGGTCGACAAGGAAGGCTGTCTGCCGGTCGCCCACGCCATGTTCGGGGTGGCGCAGAAGGGCTCGGTGGCCACCACCAAGCGCAAGGTGATCGACGAGCCGAAGGCCGACGGCAAGAAGAAGTCGCTGGAGGACATGGCGGAAGGCGAAGCCGGGGAGGCGCTCATGGAGGCCTTCGACCTGACGTCCACCTTCGTCGCACTGCACTCCTACGAGGGGACGGCGGGCCCGGACGCGTTCGCCGCGCTGGAGAAGGCCGCCGCGGACTGTGCGGGCGGCTTCACCGCCACGGTCGCGGGAACGCCGACGAAGGTCGCCTCGATCAGCGAGGAGAAGGTCACCGGCGGCGACGAGGCCGCGGCCTGGACGGTCACCTCCGAGGACGACGGCGACACCGCACCGTTCAAGCTGGTCGCGCTGCGCAAGGAGGCCACCGTGGCGACGTTCTTCTCGTTCAACCTCGCCGCCGCGGGCGGCGACGTGAAGTTCGACGTGCCGACGGAGGTCGTGGCGGCGCAGGACGAGAAGCTCGCCTGACGTACGGACCCCGCGCCCCTGCCTTCGCCGCCCGCCCCCGGGCGGTCAGGGCAGGGGAACGAGGCGGACGACGGTGACGGTCAGCACGGACCGGGAGACGTAGTAGAGGACGATGGCCCCGGCGACGGTCGCCTCCCGCCGGTCCCATTCGCTCTTGACGGCGGACGAGGCGTGGCCGTACGGCTCCTCGCCCAGGGTGCGGGCCATCTCGTCCCGGAAGGCCTCACCACCGCGCATCTTGGCCAGGGTGTCGTCGGCGGGCGGCGCGTAGGAGATACGGAAGCTCAAGCGACGCTCCGCCTCTCGGCCTCGTCCTGCGCCAGCCGGTCCAGGATCTTCTCGGCCTCGGGGTCGGGCACGGCCTCCAGCATCCAGTGCCGCATGACGGCCTGGATCTCGTGCACCCCGGCCTCGTTGATCGCGAGATCGAACTCCTCGCGTCTCTCGTCGGGCAGCGCGGCGCGAATGTCCGGGATGCTGTTGGGGACCTCCACCTCGGCACCGCCGACGAAGGTCTTCAGAGACTCACCCATGATCGCTCTCCCCGATCTCCTTGCCCTGGAAGCACACGGACGGCATGGGCCCACCGTAGTGCGTACGAGGGGCACTTCGGCCGGTCCGAGGGGGTCACGGATCGGGCACGGAACGGGTGGCCGCGAAGCGGGACGACTCAGCCGGCGCTGTCCGGCGCCACCGCCGCCGGGGCCGCCGTCGCGGAGAACTCCGGCGACACCGCCGGGACTTCGGACGGCACCGCCGCGGGGTCCGCCGCCGGCTCCCGGCCGAGCCGCTCCGCGACCCGGTCGCGCAGGATCGCGTACTCCTCGTGGAGCCGCCGCCACGCGCCGACGGGCGGCCTGACCACGACGTCCCCCCCGACGACGGTCTCCTCCGGCCCGAACTGCTCCCGGGTCAGGTCGATCTCCACGCCCGGGCCCAGGCGGTTCCACCAGTGGAAGTCGGTGCGCACCCCGCCGACATGGACCTCGCCCCGGATCAGCTCCCCGCCGAGCAGGTCGTTGAGCACCATGGCGGTCACCCCGCACTGGTCCCGTGCCGGATTGTCCGGCGTCCAGCGGTCCCGGTACTCCGGGGTGCAGGTCTCTGCGCCCCAACTGCCGCGGATCGCCTGTTCGATGTCGGAGAGCAGATAGGTCGCCATGGCGACCATGGTGGCAGGGGGCACCGACAGCGGGCCCCGCCGACCGTGCGCGTCAGCGGCCGGCTGCCGAGCGGCGGTCGCGAGCCCGCCTGAACAGCACAAAGCCCAGGTGCAGCGCGGCAGCGGCGGCGGAGACACCGGCCAGTACCCGCACATAGGGCTCGTTTCCGGAGCTGGCCGCTGCCCAGAGCGCCACGGCCCCGAGGAACGCCGTGTACCCGGGGGTGTCCAGGTACGACCGCTTCTTGTCCGCCACCCCGGCCCCCGTCCCGTCGTCGAGCCTCCAGTGTCGCACTCCGGGTCCCGCGGCACCGGGGCGGCAGCCGGGCACCCGAGCGGAGGGCCCGGACCGCGGGCAATTGCGTCGACAGGTCCCCGGCCGCCCGGCACAGTGGTCCCTCGTGACGAGCAGCGAACTGTGGAGCCGAGAGACCGCCGACCGCTACGACGGGGAGGAGGCCGAGAACTCCTCGCCCGCCGCCCTCGAACCGACCCTCGCCTTCCTCGCCGGACTCGCCGGAGAGGGCCGCGCCCTGGAGTTCGCCATCGGGACCGGACGCGTGGGCGTACCGCTCCGGGCGCGCGGTGTGCCGGTGGCGGGCATCGAACTGTCCGAACCGATGGCGGCGGTGCTCCGCCGCAAGGCCGGCGCGGACACCCTCCCGGTGACCATCGGGGACATGGCCACCACCGTCGTCCCCGGCGAGTTCACCCTGGTCTACCTCGTCTACAACACCATCTCGAACCTGCTCACCCAGGACGAGCAGGTCGAGTGCTTCCGCAACGCGGCCCGCCACCTCGCGCCCGGCGGCCGGTTCGTCATCGAGCTGGCCGTGCCACCGCTGCGGTTCCTGCCGCCGGGCCAGGTCGCGGTGCCGTTCGACGTGTCCGACCGGCACCTCGGCTTCGACACCTTCGACCTGGCCGAGCAGATGCTCGTCTCGCACCACTTCACCCGCGACGGCGACGACGGACGCTACCGCCGCGGAAGCTCACGCCACCGGTACGCGTGGCCGGCGGAGCTCGACCTGATGGCCCGCATCGCCGGCCTGAAGCTGGAACGGCGCGTGGCGGACTGGCACGGGGCGCCGTTCACCGACGACGCGGAACAGCACATCTCGGTCTGGCGCAAGCCGGTGACCTGACGCGGTGGAGCCCGGAGCCTCCCGTCCGCGGGGCACCCCGTAGCATGATCCGATGCGGACCCGGGGGACTCCTGTGCGAAAGACACCGACCGCCGGGACAGCGGTCCTGGCGTGCCTGGTCATGGGCGTCGCGCTGACCGGCTGCTCGGACGGCGGCGCGTCCAAGGAGCCCTCGGCCGCTCAGCTGCTCGACGACGCGAACGCCGCGATGAGCGATCTGACGTCGGTGACCATCGAGACGGCCACCAGGGTGACCGGGGGCGAGGACCGGTCCAGCCACCTGGTGACCGACCTCAAGGCCACGTGCGCCTACCGGACGGTCACGGCCTCGGGCGCCCGGCTCGACCAGATCCGGATCGGCGGGTCGGACTACGTCCGCCCCAATCGGACCCATATGGAGGAGTCGGGCCGCAAGGTCGCGGGCAAGGGCGAGCAGGAACTGTGGGTCAAGGCCCTCTCCAGCGCGTCGCGGCCGGGCGACGAACTCTCCGACTGCACCCATGACTTCACCTCGTTCGGCAAACCCTCCAAGGGCGAGTCCTCCGAGATCGACGGGAAGCCGGCCGTCCTGCTGAAGGTCGCCGACGAGGAGAACAAGGGCGAGTTCGGCTTCCACGTGGCGACCGAGGGCAAGCCGTACATCCTCAAAGTCGTCTACAAGGACGCCACGTTCCACAACACGACGTCATTCAGCGCCTTCGACGAGCCGCTGGACGTCCGTCCCCCGGACGAGGACGAGGTCGTGGACATGAGCGGCACCGACTGACCGACCCCACCGAACGAGCCCAGCGCATCCGGGCCCGGAAAAGGGGGGCGTGGGCGGGCTCGCGGACGACGGTGCCGGACGCATCGCGGCCTCCCCCGTGACCGGTCTCGGACGTGTTTTACGATCGGCCATCATGAGACGCCTTGCGCAGCACACCCGGGACGACGCGTACGCATCGAAAAGGGATTACCAGGAGCTTCATCAGGTTCGCAGTGTCAGGGCCTACTCCGGGACTCCCGTCGCCGGCTTGAATTTCCCCTGGTAGGAGCAGAGGGAGTGCAGCTTGTGCCCCCAGGCTCGGCTCGCGTACGGGCCGCTGGTGTAGGGGAGTTCTGCTTGGAAGTCGTCGATCGCGGCTTCCAGGTCGGAGCGCTTCACCGTCAGGCCTTTCGGAAAATGATCTCGACCTGACGAAGCTCGCTGCGGTCGCGTGAATACCTGCGGGCGATCACCTCGTCGGACGTCACTTCGAATCCGACGTGCTCGGCCACCTGAACGAGCAGGCGGTCCGTGGGGACATGAACGCCGTAGAACTTGGAGTCCCCGATGTCGAAAATGAACTCCCCGCCGGTCTTCAGGTTGTGCTGCACCGCCTGGAAGACTTGCGTCATATCGGAGAAGTACTGCCGTACCAGAAGGGGGATCCTCTTGTCCGGAGAAGCCACATCGAGTGCCGACGCCACCTCTTCGACGCTCGGGTAGGTGTGCTCAAGGGTGCGCGTCCGGCTGACATTGTTGATGCCGGCCGTCACCGCTTTTCTGCACAGCCCCGGAAGCTCTTTCTCGGCCTTGATGAAGTCGAGGAGCCACAGCTCGATCTTGGTGTTGCGGAAATAGTTCGTCCCGTTGAGGTACGGCGGTGACGTGATGGCCAGATCGAAGCGGCCCGCTTCGCCGTGGCTAATTTCGCGACAGTCCTCCGAGAGCTTCGTCATGGAGCCCGTGCGATCCGGAATCATCTGGATATCGCGCATCATCTGCGTCACGGAAGAATGGACGAGGCCCTGGACGTCGACGACGCGCGTCACGTACTCGTTCGCCCGCCGGCGCCTGAGGTCGGCGCGCCGGGTCATATGGGAACTGGCCACCGCGTTGGACGCGACGGCCAACAGGAGGAGATCGCGCAGCCAGGCTCGGCCGTCGCCCGTACGGCAGGCCAGGTCCTTGACGGCGAGCAGCGTGCGGAGGTGATCCTCCTCGAAGAAATCACGCCGGGGGAAAGCTTCGTGGTAGGCCGAAAGGTCGACGAGCTTCGCCTCGTGCTCCAGGCCGTCGGACCGCAGGTGCTTCAGGAACTGCTTCGCCGCCGCCTGGAACTCGGACTGGTTCTCCCTGGCCGTACGTGCCGCGTTGACCTTTGTCTCCGCCACGAAGGACATGAAAGGATTGATCTCCGAGTAGGAGGAATCAATCCCTGATTGAGAAGCGACCACCTGGACCGTTCCGGAACCGCCGAACGGGTCGTAGACATTCGCGACCCCTTCGTGGCGGGCGATTTTCTGACGAACGTAATCCGCGGAAAATCCTTCGACGTAGGGATACCAGCTGTGAACGGCCTGATTCCTGTTATCTCTGAAAGTAACACCGAGATCGAGTGTGCTTTGCTGCGTCACTGGTTCCCTGCCGAAGCGTTCGTGGGTGGTCGCGACAGTGTATAGCAGGAGGCACAGGTCGGTGCCTGACGCAGGCGCAGGGCGGAGTGCGCCAGGAGGATTCATTGGCGAGCGACAAGACCGTCACTCACCGTCCCCCGTGCGGGAACCGCGCCGGTGGAGCGGCTTTGGACGGGACTCTTTTCGGGGCGAATGATCACGGCCCCGGGGTTTCGACGAGCCGACGGTTTGTCCTTCTGCCCGGGGCGTGACCTTCGGGCCGAGATCTACGGGGCTCCCTGAAAAGGCGGCTGCCTTAAAACCGCGGAGCCGGTGTGATTCGCCGGACGTCCGCCGGCTCCCGCCGGACCTCCTGAGCGGACCCCTCCTGGCCGGGTATGAGAGCACGCCGAGCCGCCCGGCCCCGAGGGGGCACCGCGCCTCGCGGGGCGTCGGCCGCGTCGTGGCGGTCGCGGGACGCCGATCCGGCCCGTGCGGCGCACTCGGCGGAGAAGACGAAAACGCCCCCGCCCCGCGCCGTAAGCGCAGGTCGGGGGCGTGATCAGGGAACCTACTTCTTCTTGCCCTGGTTCTTCACGGCCTCGATGGCGGCCTTCGCCGCGTCCGGGTCCAGGTACGTGCCGCCCGGCTTCAGCGGCTTGAAGTCGGCGTCGAGCTCGTAGGAGAGCGGGATGCCCGTCGGGATGTTGAGGCCCGAGATGTCCTCGTCCGAGATGCCGTCCAGGTGCTTCACCAGACCGCGCAGGCTGTTGCCGTGGGCGGCGACCAGGACCGTGCGGCCGGTGAGGAGGTCCGGGACGATGCTGTCGAACCAGTACGGGAGCATGCGGACGACGACGTCCTTCAGGCACTCCGTGTCCGGGCGCACCTCCGGCGGGAGGGTCGCGTAGCGCGGGTCGTCGAACTGGCTGAACTCGTCGTCGCGGGCCAGCGGCGGCGGCGGGGTGTCGTACGAGCGGCGCCACAGCATGAACTGCTCCTCGCCGAACTCGGCGAGCGTCTGCGCCTTGTCCTTGCCCTGGAGCGCGCCGTAGTGGCGCTCGTTCAGCCGCCAGGAGCGGCGGACCGGGATCCAGAGGCGGTCGGCGGACTCCAGGGCCAGCTGGGCGGTCCGGATCGCGCGCCGCTGGAGCGAGGTGTGCAGGACGTCGGGGAGCAGACCGGCGTCCTTGAGCAGCTCACCGCCGCGGACTGCTTCCTTCTCGCCCTTCTCGGTGAGGTTGACGTCCACCCAACCGGTGAACAGGTTCTTCGCGTTCCATTCGCTCTCGCCGTGGCGGAGGAGGATCAGCTTGTACGGTGCGTCGGCCATGAGTCCGAGCGTAATCGAACCCGTGCGGGCTCCGCGCGTCCGCCCGCAACGCGGACAAGGCCCCCGGCCGGGAGAACCCGGCCGCCCGACGATTGACGGGGGACGTCAATCCGGTGGCGGGCGGGGAGCCGGGCTTCGTAATGTCTCGGACGTCGTCGGGGGTGTTACCCGAGGCCTCGTTCCGTACGTCCCGTGGGGGGAATTCCTATGTCCGTCGCCGGTCTGCGCAGAGCCGCCCGCGAGACCGTCTCCGGGATGCCCCGCGAGTTCTGGTGGTTGTGGACCAGCACCCTGGTCAACCGTCTCGGGGCGTTCGTCGCGACCTTCATGGCCCTCTACCTGACCCTGGACCGGGGCTACTCCGCCTCGTACGCCGGCCTCGTCGCCGCCCTCCACGGGCTCGGCGGGGTCATCTCCTCGCTCGGCGCCGGTGTGATGACCGACCGGCTGGGGCGGCGGCCCACCATGCTGATCGCCCAGGTCTCCACGGCGGTGTCGGTGGCGGTGCTCGGGTTCATGGTGCACCCCGTCGCCATCGCCGCCGTCGCGTTCCTCGTCGGCATGGCGAGCAACGCCTCCCGCCCCGCCGTCCAGGCGATGATGGCGGACATCGTGCCCCCGAAGGACCGGGTCCGGGCCTTCTCGCTCAACTACTGGGCCATCAACCTCGGCTTCGCGATCTCCTCCGCCGGAGCCGGGTTCATCGCCGAGTACAGCTACCGCGCGGGGTTCCTCGGCGAGGCCCTGATGACGCTCGTGTGCGCCGTGCTCGTCTTCGTGAAGGTGCCGGAGTCGCGGCCCGCGCGAGCGGTGGTGAAGACCGTCGGCGGCAAGCGGCCCCAGGACGAGGTGCGGCTGACGACCGTCCTGCGCGACGGGCGCTACATGGGGGTCGTGGGGCTGTCGTTCCTGGTGTCGCTGATCTTCCAGCAGGGCTACGTGGGGCTGCCGGTGGCGATGGGCACGGACGGGCTCTCCAGCTCCGACTTCGGTACCGCCATCGCCGTCAACGGCGTGCTGATCGTGGTCCTCCAGATCCCCGTCACCCGCTTCATCCAGCACCGCGACCCGCGCCGGCTGCTGATCATCTCCTCGGTGCTCGCCGGGTACGGCTTCGGGCTGACGGCCTTCGCCGGGTCGGTCGCCGCGTACGCGCTCACCGTGTGCGTCTGGACCCTCGCCGAGATCGTCAACGCGCCCACGCAGACGGGCCTGGTCGTCCAGCTGTCGCCCGCCGAGGGCCGGGGCCGCTACCAGGGCGTGTACACGATGTCCTGGTCGGTGGCCGCGCTCGTCGCGCCGCTGATGTCCGGCTTCGTCATCGACCACTACGGCGCCGCCTGGCTCTGGGCCGCCTGCGCCGTGATCGGCACGGTCGCCGGCCTCGGCTACTGGCTGCTGATGCGCAACCTGCCGCACGAGGAGCACGCGGTGGCGGACGTGCTGCCCGAGCCCGCGCCCGTACCGGCCGAGGCCCGGCCGGACCTGGCCGAGCCGGAGGCCGCACCCGCCGCGGCGGTGGAGCGGGCGGGCTGACCGGGGCGACCGGTGACGCGCACGGCGCCCGCCCGGACCGAAGCCGGGCGGGCGCCGTGCGTCCGTGGGCGGCGCGGATCAGCCGGAGCAGCCGCCGCACTGGCACGGGGCGCCGGACTGGCAGCCGCACCCGCAGCCCGACCCGCAGCCGCAGGCGCCGAGCACCGTCCGGCGCACCACTTCGGTCGGGGTCTCCTGCTGGGGTTCGGTCGTGGGGGAATCGGCCATGGTTCCTCCTCAGGGCATACGACTGGGCGGCGGACGCCGGTGCGCCGCCGCCGGGGACGTACGGCACGGCCCACCGCTCACGGCCGTGGCGCCGTCCGTCCCCGCCCCATTGCATGCCCACCCCCGCGGGCGCATCAACGGCGCACGCGCGCAGGAACATAAGTGCGACCCGCGTGCGCCGTGGGCACTCCGGCACGACCGGGGCCGCCGGCGGCCCGAGCCGCCGCTACGCGCCCTCGACCGGGGTCACCGCCTGGATCTCGTCCGCGTGCTCGCCCGTCACCAGGTAGACGACGCGCTTGGCGACCGACACCGCGTGGTCGGCGAAACGCTCGTAGTAGCGGCCCAGGAGCGTCACGTCGACGGCCGTCTCGATGCCGTGCTTCCAGCGGTCGTCCATCAGGTGCTGGAACAGCGTGCGGTGCAGCAGGTCCATCTCGTCGTCGTCCTGCTCCAGCTGGAGGGCCAGATCGACGTCCTTGGTGATGATGACCTCGGCCGCCTTGGCCATCAGGCGCTGGGCGAGCTGGCCCATCTCCAGAATGGTGGCGTGCAGGTCGTTCGGGACCGCAGCCTGCGGGAAGCGCAGCCGGGCCAGCTTCGCCACGTGCTGGGCCAGGTCGCCCGACCGCTCCAGGTCGGCGCTCATCCGCAGCGAGGTGACCACGATCCGCAGGTCGGTCGCCACCGGCTGCTGGCGGGCGAGGAGCGCGATGGCCCGGGCCTCCAGGTCGTGCTGGAGGTCGTCGACCTTCTGGTCCCCGGCGATCACGGTCTCCGCCAGCGCCAGGTCGGCGTCGAGCATGGACGTGGTCGCCCGTCCGATCGCCGAGCCGACCAGCCGGGCCATCTCCACCAGGCCCTCTCCGATCGAATCGAGTTCCTCGTGGTAAGCGTCGCGCATGGGAAGTCCCTCTCCAGTTCCGAACTGAGGCCGGGGTCTCGGACCGACCCCCACGGTTACACGGTGGGGCCGAAACGCGTCCGTATCCGGCCCCCCAAGTGAACCGGCTCCTACCCCTCGGTGAACTCTGGGCGACGAGTGTTCGAGATGGCACTCGGACGGCTGGGAGGGAGTCGTCGCACCCGCATAACCTTGAAGCATGGACGTGAACGCGGCGGTCGCCGCAGCTGCAGCGATCGCCGGGCTGCTGACCGGTGTGATCGCCATGCTGGCGTTCCGCTGGAGCGAACGCGACCTGAAGCGG
The DNA here is from genome assembly GCF_900460065.1 of Streptomyces griseus. Lineage (GTDB taxonomy): Bacteria > Actinomycetota > Actinomycetes > Streptomycetales > Streptomycetaceae > Streptomyces > Streptomyces griseus. The sequence continues at coordinate 95,732 of NZ_UAVD01000012.1, forward strand.
CCCACGCGCACCTCGCTGCGGCCGGACGGCAACGCGGCCCTGCCCCCCGGAGTGGACACCGTCCTCTCCGTCCTCAGCTCCTCCGCCGTCGTCCTCGACGAGAGCGACGGCGTGGTGAAGGCCAGCTCCGCGGCGTACGCCCTGGGCCTGGTCAGAGGGGGCCGGCTGGCCGTCGAACCCATGCTCAACATGGCCAGGGACACCCGGCGGGACGGCGAGATACGGCAGGGCGAGCTGGACCTGCCCCGGCGCGGCACGGGCCGGGGGGACACCCTCGCGGTCTCCGCCCGGGTCGCCCCGCTGGGCTCGCGGCTGGTGCTGCTGCTCGTCGAGGACCTCACCGAGGCCCGCCGGATAGAAGCGGTACGGCGCGACTTCGTCGCCAACGTCAGCCATGAGCTGAAGACCCCGACCGGAGCGCTCTCCCTGCTCTCCGAAGCGGTCATGGACGCCTCCGACGACCCGGAGGCGGTGGAGCGGTTCGCCGGGCGGATGCAGATCGAGGCGACCCGGCTGACCAACCTCGTCCAGGAGCTCATCGACCTCTCCCGGGTACAGAACGACGACCCGCTGGAGGACGCCGAGCCGGTCAAGGTGGAGACGCTGGTCGCCGAGGCGATCGACCGCTGCCGCCAGCAGGCCGGCTCGAAGCAGATCACCATGGCCTCCGCGGGCGCCGAGGGACTCACCGTCTGGGGCAACCGCGGCCAGCTCGTCGGCGCGCTCGGCAATCTCGTCGAGAACGCCGTCAACTACAGCCCCGCCCACACCCGCGTCGGCATCGCCGCGCGCCGCCTGGCCTCGCCGGGCGGGGATCTCATCGAGATAGCCGTCACCGACCAGGGGATCGGCATCTCCGAGAAGGACCGCGAGCGGGTCTTCGAGCGGTTCTACCGCGTCGACCCGGCCCGCTCACGGGCCACCGGTGGCACCGGTCTCGGCCTCGCCATCGTCAAACACGTGGCCGCCTCGCACGGCGGGGAGGTCACCGTCTGGAGCTCCGAGGGACAGGGCTCCACCTTCACCCTCCGGCTGCCCGAGACGGGCGCCGTGAGGGAGCGCACCACCGGCGGACCGCTTATCGTCAACGGCGACGACGAGGGGCCGTACGAGACCGACACCTTTGACCCCTTCCCTGCCCCGGAGGCTCTTCCGTGACCCGAGTGCTTGTCGTCGAGGATGAGGAATCCTTCAGCGACGCCCTGTCCTACATGCTGCGCAAGGAAGGTTTCGAGGTCGCCATCGCGGCGACCGGCCCCGACGGCCTCGACGAGTTCGAGCGCAACGGCGCCGATCTGGTCCTGCTCGACCTGATGCTGCCCGGCCTGCCCGGCACCGAGGTGTGCCGCCAGCTCCGCAGCCGTTCCAACGTCCCGGTGATCATGGTCACGGCCAAGGACAGCGAGATCGACAAGGTCGTCGGGCTGGAGATAGGAGCCGATGACTACGTCACCAAGCCCTTCTCCTCCCGCGAGCTCGTCGCCCGCATCCGCGCGGTGCTGCGCCGTCGCGGGGAGCCGGAGGAGGTCACCCCGGCGGCCCTGGAGGCGGGCCCGGTCCGGATGGACGTGGACCGGCACGTGGTCACCGTCTCCGGCGGCAAGGTCGACCTCCCGCTCAAGGAGTTCGACCTGCTGGAGATGCTCCTCCGCAACGCGGGCCGCGTGCTGACCCGGATGCAGCTCATCGACCGGGTGTGGGGCGCGGACTACGTCGGCGACACCAAGACCCTCGACGTCCACGTGAAGCGGCTGCGCGCCAAGATCGAGCCCGACCCGGGAGCGCCTCGCTACCTCGTCACCGTGCGGGGCCTGGGGTACAAGTTCGAGCCGTAGACCGCGGGCCGGGCGGGTCCGTGTGTGCCGAAGGGGCGCTTCCCGGCCGGGAAGCGCCCCTTCGGTGTACTCAGGCGTTCGGCGTTACGGGGCCGGAGTCCCGCGTCAGTCGGCCGCGGGCACCGAGGCGGAGTCGCCCGTGCCGGTCTCGCCCTGCGCGCCCTCGGTGCCCGCGCCGCTCTCCGGCGTGCCGGGCGTCTCGCCCTCGCCGGACGCGTCGCCGGACGCGTCGGCCGACGGCGTCGGGGTGGGCTTCGGCGCGGGCGCCTCCGCCTTCGGGCTGGGGCCGAAGTCCTTGAAGAAGCCCTCGGCGGGGAACACGCTGGCGCCGAGGCCGACGTCGCCGGTCCGGCTGAGCTTGAAGACGACCTGCTGGACGTCGCCGTTGCGCGCCGCCTCGCCGCTGTTCTCGATCACGGCGGCGGCGTTGCCCTTGCCGCCGATGGTGACCTGGCCGCCGGCCGGGACCACGATGGGGCCGTTGCCCTTGGCGGCCTGGAGCTTCACCTCGACGTTGCTGCCGGGCAGCGTGACCGACTCCAGCACCTCGCGCTCGGTGCCTTCGTTGAACAGCGTCGCGGCGACGACGGCCGGGCCGTCCGCGCCGCCCTCGGGCTGCGTGAGCACGTTCACGTTCTGGATCTTGATGTCGCCCACCGTGGTGGCCGGGTTGTCCGGCCTGATCTTGAGCGTCTCGGCGTTGTTGCCCGCCGCGCAGGCGGACAGGGAGACGATCGAGATGGCGGTGGCGGCGGCGGCGAGGGCGCCGTGTCGAAGGCTGCGGCTCACGGCGGCGGCAACTCCTTGAACGAGTCGGACTGCGGACTTCGGACGTCAGTCGTCGAGCGGTGGTGTAAAGCCGCCCTAAGGGTGTGTCAGCGGCCTTAGGCTACCGAGCCGCCGCGCCCGGCCTGCACCCGACCCGCCCCTACGCGTTCCGGCTCTTGCCCGGCGGTGGCGAGGGAGGCGCCGGGAGGCCGGGGCCGCGCGTCCTCCGAAGAGGCCGAGCGGTGTTCTACCGGCGGGTACGCCATGGGGCGTTCACATAATCCGGGTGATCAATTCTTCTGCCCGCTCCGGGGCGGCGTGGTGGTTTCTTCGCCATTCCCGGCTTCGCGGGGGAAAGGGACCGGGCGCCATGTGGCTTGATCAATTTCATTGCGGTCGGACAGTTACGCCCGTACGGGCGAGCGATCATCGAACGGAGTACGGAATGATGGTCATCTCGAAACCGACAAAACGGGACTTTCGTCCCCTTCTGTAAGGCATCGGGGCCATGTGACGCGGGTGTTTCGCTCCGGGCGCACAGTGGCTCCGACCTGCGAATACCGTCTTCCGGAAGCCTTCCGCAGCACGTTCGTGTCGCTGTTGTCAAGCCCCGAGATATGCCCTGACCTGCGAAAACGCCATTCAGGAGATGCGATTCTCGTGTTACTCTGGATAGCCACGGAAGGGGTACCTGTCACATGACGTTCAAGGTTGGCGACACCGTGGTCTATCCCCATCACGGGGCCGCGCTGATCGAGGCTATCGAAACTCGCCAGATCAAAGGCGTGGACAAGACCTACTTGGTGCTCAAGGTCGCCCAGGGCGACTTGACGGTTCGTGTGCCGGCGGACAATGCGGAGTTCGTGGGCGTGCGCGACGTGGTCGGGCAGGACGGACTGGACCGGGTCTTCGAGGTGCTGCGCGCACCGTATGCCGAGGAGCCGACGAACTGGTCCCGGCGCTACAAGGCAAATCTCGAAAAGCTCGCCTCCGGCGATGTCATCAAGGTCGCCGAGGTAGTGCGTGACCTGTGGCGTCGGGAGCGCGAGCGCGGTCTCTCCGCCGGAGAGAAGCGCATGCTCGCCAAGGCCCGCCAGATCCTGGTGAGCGAGCTCGCTCTCGCGGAAAACACGAATGAGGACAAGGCCGAGGCTCTGCTCGACGAGGTCCTCGCGTCCTGAAACCGGACCACTCCGGCTCGTGCCGCCGGAGATCGCCGGTTCGATGAAGTTGTATGAATGTGCCGCGGTGCCCGCTGACCAGCCGTTTTCACGCTGTGTTGTCGGGCGCTGCGGCATGTCCGGACCGCATCCGGTGCCCGACTGCCGGTAGCCCCGTGCCCGCGGACGTCCGTCCGCGTGTGCGACGGCCGTCGGTGAGAGGGCGGCCCCCGTGCTGCGTGAGCGCCCCGCGCGACCCGCGCTCGACCGGGTGTCACGGAAGGGGCCCGGTGCGAGCCCGGGGCGTCACGCCCGGCTCGCTGGGCCCCTACCCATGTCGGTCGTGGAAACAAACCTGCCGAACCTTCGGACCTTTCTCGGACCTTCGGAGTGCAACCGATGTCATCGACGCCACCCCCGACCGACCGGCCGCGCCCTCCCCGTACCGCCGCGGTGATCCCCGCGGCCGGGCGGGGCGTGCGACTCGGTCCGGGCACGCCCAAGGCCCTTCGGGCGCTCGGCGGGACGCCCATGCTGATCCACGCCATCCGCGCCATGGCCGCGTCCCGGGCCGTCTCCCTCGTCGTGGTCGTCGCCCCGCCGGACGGCGCGCCCGAGGTGAAGCACCTCCTCGACGAGCACGCGCTGCCCGAGCGCACCGACTACCTGGTGGTGCCGGGCGGTGAGACCCGCCAGGAGTCCGTCCGCCTGGGCCTCGACGCACTGCCCGAGGACATCTCCGCCGTGCTGGTCCACGACGCCGCCCGCCCCCTCGTGCCGGTCGACACGGTCGACGCCGTCGCCTCGGCCGTACGGGACGGAGCACCCGCCGTCGTGCCCGCGCTGCCCCTCGCGGACACCGTCAAGGAGGTGGAGCCGGCCGGCACGCCCGGGGAGCCGGAGCCGGTGCTCGCCACCCCCGTACGGGCCAGGCTGCGCGCGGTGCAGACGCCGCAGGGCTTCGACCGGGACACGCTGGTGCGCGCGCACGCCGAGGTCGCGGTCGACGGCGAGGGCGCCACGGACGACGCGGGCATGGTGGAGCGGCTCGGCGCGCCCGTGGTCGTCGTCCCCGGCCACGAGGAGGCGTTCAAGGTGACCCGGCCGCTCGATCTGGTGCTGGCCGAGGCGGTACTCGCCCGCAGGAGGGCCAACGATGGTTTCTGAGACCCCCGGCGCGGGAAGCCCCGCCGCCCCCGTCATCCCGCTCGTCGGCATCGGCACCGACATCCACGCCTTCGAGGAGGGCCGCAAGCTGTGGTGCGCGGGCCTGAAGTGGGAGGGCGAGGGGCCGGGACTGGCCGGCCATTCGGACGCCGACGTCGTCGCGCACGCCGCGTGCAACGCGCTGTTCTCCGCCGCCGGCCTCGGTGACCTCGGGCAGCACTTCGGCACCGGCCGCCCCGAGTGGTCCGGGGCCGCGGGCATCACGCTGCTCACCGAGGCCGCCCGGATCGTCCGCGCCGGGGGCTTCGAGATCGGGAACGTCGCCGTCCAGGTCGTCGGCTCGCGTCCGAAGATCGGCAAGCGGCGCGAGGAGGCGCAGAAGGTGCTGTCCGAGGCCGTGGGCGCCCCGGTCTCGCTCTCCGCCGCCACCTCCGACGGGCTCGGCTTCACCGGCCGCGGCGAGGGCATCGCCGGCCTCGCGACCGCCCTGGTCTACCGCACCGCCTGAGGCCCGGGCGGCACCCGGGCCCGCTCCTCCTGCACATCACTTGCACGTACGCTGAAGACGCAAGCGATGTGCAGGAGGAGGCGGAAGTGGCACCGGCGACCAGCGCGACCACGGTGACGGCGGGGACGGCGGCCGACCGGGCCGACGCCCACAGGACCCACGGGGACGCCGCACACGCCGGGACACCCGGGAGCTCCGGACCCGGCAGGACCCACGGAGACGCCGGGCGCGTCGGGACCTCCGGAGACGTCGAACGGGCCGGGTTCCCCGAGCGCGCAGGGTTCCCCGAGGACGTCGAATACGTCGTGCGCACCGCCACCGCCGACGACCTCGGCGGAGCGCGGGCCGTGATGCTCGACACCGTCTACCGCGACCTGAAGTCCGGCTACGTACCCCGCTGGCACGCCGACATCATCGACCCCGGGGCCGCCTACCTCCGCCCGGAGCGCTGCACCCTGCTCGTCGTCGAGCACCGGGGCGAGATCGTCGCCACCGGGGCCGTGCGCGACCGGGGCCCCCAGGCGCCGCCCAACCCCCCGTGGGTCGCCGAGCGCTTCCCCTCCGGGACCACCGCGCAGCTCTGCCGGATCTATGTGCGCCCCGAGCACCGCCGGCACGGACTGGCCCGGCGACTGGTGCGCGAGCTGGCGGAGTTCGCCGCCCGGGCCGGGGGCTACGAGGCGCTGTACCTGCACACCGACCCCGCCGTGCCGGGCGCCGAGCCCTTCTGGCGTTCGCTGGCCCGCGAGGTGTGCGACGAGCGGACACTGCCCGGGGGCGGGCAGGGGATCGTCCACTTCGAGCTGCCGCTGCCCGGGGCCGCGCCCGCCTCCGCCGGCGGCTCCGCCCGGACCTCGCGCACTGCCCGGACCGCCCCCGCCCATTAGATGACAATCGTTTTCATATAAGGTCGTCGCATGCCCACCTCCCGCCCCCGCCTTCCCCGCCGCCGCGTCGCGCTGCCCCTGGCCGCCGCCACGCTCCTCGTGCCCGTCGCCACCGCCTGCACCTCGTCCACGGACTCCGGCGGCGACCAGCGGCTGAAGGTGGCCATGGCCTTCCCGCCCGCCCAGGCCATGTCCCCGTACGGCGACGACGCCGTGACCCTGAGCCGGCTCGCCGTCGTCGAGGGACTCACCCGGCTCGACCGGAACGGGAAGGCCGAGCCCGCGCTTGCCGCCTCCTGGAAGCGCGACGGCGAGCGGGGCTGGACGTTCGAGGTCCGCGACGGCGCCGTCTTCCAGGACGGGACGACACTCGACGCCGCAGCCGTGGTCCGCTCGCTGACCGCCGCGCAGAAGGCGTCCCCCAAGCCCCGCGTGCTGTCCGACACCACCCTGACCGCCACGGCCGAGGGCGCGAGCACCGTACGGATCACGACACGGGACGCCGACCCGCTGCTGCCCCAGCGGCTGGCCAACCCGTCACTGAGCATCCTGTCCGCCAACGCGTACGGAAAGGACGGCGGACAGGTGGCCCCCGCCGGGCACGCCACCGGACCCTTCACCCTGGCCAAGCTCAACGGCGCGGTCAGCGCCACCCTGGAGCGCAACGACACCTACTGGGGCTCCAAGGCGAAGGCCCCCGGCGCCGACGTCAAGTTCGTCGCCGACGGCACCGCCCGCGCCAACGCGCTGCGGACGAAGGACGTCGACGTCGCCGAGTACGTACCGATCTCGCAGGCCTCACTGCTCGGCGACGGCCTGGTCCACGAGTTCCCCTCCGCCCGCACCAACGGCCTCTCCCTCAACACCGAACGCGGCGTCTTCGCCGACCCGGCGATGCGCGCCGCCGCCCGCGAGGCCATCGACCCCCGAGCGCTGGTCGACGGCGTCTACGAGGGGCGCGCCGACGCCGCCCAAGGGCTGCTGGGCCCCGGCGTCCCCTGGGCCGCCGACCTGCGCACCGCCCCCACCGGCCGCGCGGAGGCGGCGGCCCCGGCCGAGGTGAGGAAGACGAAGGAGATCGTCCTCGCCACCTACACCAACCGCCCCGAGCTGCCCGAGGCCGCCACCGTCGTCCAGCAGCAGCTGGAGAAGCGCGGCTTCACCGTCAAGCAGGTCGTCCGCGACTACGCGCAGATGGAGGCCGACGCCCTCGCCGGGAAGTACGACGCGTTCATCCAGGCCCGCAACACCCTCCTGGACACCGCCGACCCGGTCTCCTACCTCGCCTCCGACTTCACCTGCGACGGCAGCTTCAACATCACCCAGCTCTGCGCGAAGCCCGTCGACGCCGCCGTCGACAAGGCCGCCGCCCTCGCCGACACCGACGCCCGCCACCGGGCCGAGATGACCGCCGAGGCCGCGATCCTCGGCTCCGACGCCCTCGTACCGCTCGTCCACGAGCGCTTCGTGCAGGGGTACGACGACAACCGCGTCCACGGCGTCGCCCTCGACCCCATGGAGCGCACCCTCATCACCGCCGACACCCGCGTCGAGTGACCGCGTGAAGTACCTCGCCGGACGGATCGGTGCGCTGCTCGCCGTCGTCGTGGTGATCGGGCTGCTGCCCTGGCTGACCCGGACCGACCCGGCCCGAACGATCCTGCACGCCCGGTACGCCGACCGGGCCCCGACACCCGAGACCCTCGCCGCGATCCGCGCCGAGACCGGGCTCGACGGCGGGCCGTGGCAGGTCCTGGGCGACTGGCTCGGCGGGCTGTTCCGGGGCGACCTGGGGGAGTCCTGGGTCTCCGGCCAGCCCGTCGGGCCGGACGTCACGGCCGCCCTCGGCAACTCCCTCACCCTGATGGCCGTCTCGCTCGCCGTCGCCGTACTCCTCGCCCTCGCCCTGAGCGCCCCCACCCTCCGGCGCGGGGCCGCGCGCCGGATCGTCCGGGTGCGCGCCGGAGCGGGCGCGGCGGTGCTCGCCGCACTGCCGGAATTCCTCCTCGCCGCCGTCCTGGCCACCGTCCTCGCCGTACACCTCGGCTGGTTCCCCGCGCTCGGCTGGGGCGCCCCCGACCAACTCGTGCTGCCCGCCCTCGCCATGGGCGTCCCCGCCGGGGCGCTGCTCGGCCGGCTCCTGGACGACGCCCTGCCCGGCGCCTTCGCCGAACCCTGGGCCCGGGCCGCCGCCGCGAGCGGCCTGCCGGGCCGCGTCATCGCCCGGCACGCCCTGCGCCGGACGCTCCCGGGCCTGCTGCCCCAGCTCGGCCTGGTCGCGGTCGGACTCACCGGCGGAGCGGTCGCCGTCGAGACCCTGTACGCGATCCCCGGCCTCGGCGGCACCGCCCTGGCCGCCGCCCTCGCCCAGGACCTGCCCGTCCTCCAGGCGACCGTGCTCGTCCTGCTGCTCCTCGGCGTCGCCGCCGGGCTGGCCTCCCGCCTCGCCGTCCGCGCCCTGCTCGGACCCGCCCTCACCGACCGGGCGCTGCCCGCCCTCGTCGCGCCCCGGCTGCCCGGCCGCCGCGCGCTCGCCGTCGCCGCGCTCGTCCTCGGCGGCCTCCTGGTCGCCGTCACCGTCGCGGGCCTCCTGCGCGACCCCCTCCACGTCGACACGGCCGCCCGGCTCGCTGGCCCGTCCGCCGCGCACCCCCTCGGCACCGACCACCTCGGCCGCGACGTCCTCGCCCGCCTCGGCCACGGCGCGGCCCGCACCGCGCTGGCCGCCGTCGCGGTGGGGGCCGTCACCCTGCTGCTCGGCCTGCTCCTCGGGGCCGTCCGCGCCGGAGCGCTCACCGAGACGGCGAACGCGCTCCCCGCCGTCCTCGCCGGCCTCGTCGTCGCGGGCATCGCCGGACCGGGCCCCTGGGGCGCCGCCGCCGCGGTGGCCGCCGTCGCCTGGGCCCCGCTCGCCGCCCACACCGCCGCCCTGCACGCCCAGGAGAAGGCGGCCCCGCACCTCACCGCCGCCGTCGCCCTCGGCGCGGACCGGGCCCACCTCCTGCGCCGCCACATCCTGCCCGGGGTCCTGCCGCCGGTGGCACGCCACGCCCTGCTCCGCGTCCCGGCCATCGCGCTGGCCCTCGCCTCCCTCGGCTTCCTCGGACTCGGCACGCGGGCCCCGGCGCCGGAGTGGGGGCGGATGCTGTCGGAGAACATGCCGTACGCCGAACGTGCCCCGTGGGCCGTCCTCGCCCCCGCCGCAGCGCTCGCCGTCCTGGGCGCCCTGGCCGTCCTCACCTCGGCGGCGGTACGCGGGCGCACCCCGGCGGGACCGAAGTGAACCGGCCCGCCCCCACGAAGGCCGACGAGCCCGCCCTCGCCCCGGCCGGCGAGCGCGTCCCGGGAGCCTCCGCGCCCGCCCCCACGAAGGCCGACGAGCCTTCGCCCATGGCGTCACACGAGCCCGCGCACACCGCAGCCGACGAGCCCGCCCCCGCCGACGCGCGCGCGGGAACCCCCGCCGGGGAGCGCCCCCGCCTCCGCCTCCGCCCCCGGCTCGCGAGCGCCCCCACCCCCTACCTCCGGCTCCTCACCGCCACCCAGTTCGCCTTCAACATCGGCTTCTACGCCGTCCTGCCCTACCTGGCCACCCACCTCGGCGGCGGCCTCGGCATGGCGGGCTGGCTCGTCGGCCTCGTCCTGGGGCTGCGCACCTTCAGCCAGCAGGGCCTGTTCGTCGTCGGCGGCGCCCTCACCGACCGCTACGGCCCGCGCCCCGTCGTGCTGGCGGGCTGCACGCTGCGCATCGCCGGATTCGGCTGGCTCGCGTTCGCCGGATCCACGGCCACCGTCATCGCCGCCGTCCTCCTCATCGGCTTCGCCGCCGCCCTGTTCTCCCCGGCCGTCGAGTCCGAGGCCGCCCGCGAGGCCGTCCGGCACGAACGGGACACCGGCGCCCCGCGCGCCCACGTACTCGCCCTGTTCTCCGCCGCCGGGCAGGCCGGGGCGTTCATCGGGCCGCTGCTCGGCTCCCTGCTCCTGCTGCTCGGCGGCGGCTTCCGGGCCGCCTGCCTCGCCGGGGCCGCCGTCTTCGTCGGCGTCCTGGCCGGGCACGCCCGCCTGATGCCGCGCGCCGCCCCCGTGAGCGAGCCGGCGGACGCGCGGGCGCCGGACGCCGTCACCCGGACGGCCCCGCGGGCCTGGTCGCCGTGGCGGGCGGTCTTCACCAACCGGGCGTTCCTGCTGCTCTGCCTCGCGTACAGCAGCTACCTCGTCGCCTACAACCAGCTCTACCTCTCGCTGCCCGTCGAGGTGGAGCGGGCCACCGGATCGGGGGCCGCCCTCGGCTGGCTTTTCGCGCTCTCCTCGCTGCTCGTCGTCGTCGCCCAGGTGCCGCTGACCCGTCTCTCCGCCCGCCGGATCGCCCCGCGCACCGCCCTGGCCACCGGCCTCGGCACCGTCGCCGCCGGGTTCGCCGCCGTGCCGCTCGCCCCGGCGGGCCCCGGCGGTCTGCTGCCCGGCGCGGCGCTCGTCGTCCTGCTGACCCTGGGCCAGATGCTGCTGGTCCCCGCAGCCCGGGGCCTGGTGCCCGACCTGGTCGAGGACCGGCAGCTCGGGCTGGCCACCGGGGCGCTGTCCTCGGTGTCCGGGATCGCCGTCCTCGCGGGGAGCGCGGCGACCGGCGCACTGCTCGACGCGCCCGCCCCCGTGCGGTGGGCGGCGCTGGCGGCCGTCCCGCTGGCGGGCGCGGCACTGGCTTTCACCCTTCCGGCGGGCCGGGGCGGGAAGGATCGGGGAACGCGCGCGGTTGCCGGGTAGGAGCAGCACTGGACGAAGGACCGACCCGCAGCGCACAGGAGGCCGTAACGATGACCGCCGCACTCTCCGCCGAGCTCAAGAACCTGCTGGACAGCCCCGTGTTCGTGAACATCGCCACCATCCAGCCCGACGGCAGCCCCCAGGTCTCCCCGGTCTGGGTCAAGCGCGACGGCGACGACGTCCTGATCTCCACCACCGTCGGCCGCCGCAAGGAGAAGAACCTCCGCCGCGACCCGCGCGTCACCGTGGTCGTCCAGCCCTTCGACGCCCCGTACAGCTACGCCGAGATCCGCGGCGAGGCGACGCTGACGACGGACGGCGGGCAGGAGCTGATCGACGAGCTGTCGGTGAAGTACACCGGCAAGCCGTACGCGGAGTTCAACCCGAACTCCGCCACCGACGACCCCCGCGTCGTCGTCCGCATCTCCCCGCGGAAGATCGTCGGCAGCATCTAGGCCGACGGCATCTGGGGCGCGAGAACGCTCTCCGGGCCCCTCCAGGGCCGTTCCGGGGCATCCCGGTACCAGAAAGTTGTCCCCGCGATCCCCAAGGGTCGCGGGGCACTGGTGCGGGCCTACTACCCTTGAGGCGTGACTATTCGCCTGCACGACACCAACGCCCGGCAGATCCGTGACTTCGTCCCGCTCACCGCGGGCTGCGTCTCGATCTACCTCTGTGGCGCCACTGTCCAGGCAGCGCCGCACATCGGCCACATCCGCTCGGGCCTGAACTTCGACATCATGCGCCGCTGGTTCGCGTACCGCGGCTACGACGTCACGTTCATCCGCAACGTCACCGACATCGACGACAAGATCATCGCGAAGTCCGCCGAACAGGGCCGCCCGTGGTGGTCGATCGGCTACGAGAACGAGCGCGCGTTCAACGACGGCTACGACGCCCTGGGCTGCCTGCCGCCCACCTACGAGCCCCGCGCCACCGGCCACATCCCCGAGATGATCGAGATGATGCGCGGCCTGATCGAGCGCGGTCACGCCTACGAGGCCGACGGCAACGTCTACTTCGACGTGCGCTCGCTGCCCGGCTATCTGACCCTCTCCAACCAGGAGCTGGACGATCTGCGCCAGCCCTCCGGCGAGGGCGAGACCGGCAAGCGCGACCAGCGCGACTTCGCCATGTGGAAGGCGACGAAGCCGGGCGAGCCCAGCTGGGAGACGCCCTGGGGCCGCGGCCGGCCCGGCTGGCACCTGGAGTGCTCCGCGATGGCCCACAAGTACCTGGGCTCCGCCTTCGACATCCACGGCGGCGGCATCGACCTGATCTTCCCCCACCACGAGAACGAGATCGCCCAGGCCACGGCCTACGGCGACGAGTTCGCGAAGTACTGGGTGCACAACGGCTGGGTCACCATGTCCGGCGAGAAGATGTCGAAGTCGCTGGGCAACTCCGTCCTCGTCAGCGAGATGGTCAAGCACTGGCGCCCGATCGTCCTGCGCTACTACCTCGGCACCCCGCACTACCGGTCGATGATCGAGTACAGCGAGGAGGCTCTGCGCGAGGCCGAGTCCGCGTTCGCGCGGATCGAGGGCTTCGTCCAGCGCGTCACCGAGAAGACCGGGGAGGTCGTCCCCCCGGCAGACGAGGTGCCGCCCGCCTTCGCCGAGGCGATGGACGAGGACCTGGGCGTGCCGCAGGCGCTGGCGATCATCCACACCACCGTCCGCCAGGGCAACAGCGCGCTGGCCGCCGACGACAAGGAAGCCGCCGCCGACCGCCTGGCCGAGGTCCGGGCCATGCTCGGCGTCCTCGGCCTGGACCCGCTCGACCCGCACTGGGCGGGCGAGGGCGACCGGGGCGAGGACCTGCACGGCGTCGTCGACACCCTCGTGCGCCTCGTCCTCGACCAGCGGCAGTCGGCCCGCGCCCGCAAGGACTGGGCCGCGGCCGACGCCATCCGCGACCAGCTCAACCAGTCCGGCCTCGTCATCGAGGACAGCCCCGCCGGCCCCCGGTGGACGCTGGGACCGCGCTGAGCACCGCCGAGCAGTGCGGATGTGCCGCCCGGCGATCCGGGCGGCACACTTTCCCCATACATACGTACGTCTGAAAGCAACGAAACAGGTAGATCATGGCCGGGAACAGCCAGCGCAGGAACCGCCGCACGTCCAACAAGAAGGGCATGCAGGTCGGCAGCGGTGGCCAGCGACGCCGTGGTCTCGAAGGCAAGGGACCGACGCCGCCCGCCTCCGCCCGCAAGGGACACAAGAAGAACCGGGTCGCCAACGCCCAGGCCAAGCAGGCCGCGGCCCGCCGCCCCGCACCCCGGCGCGGCGGCGTCAAGGGCACCTCGGAGATGGTCGTCGGCCGCAACCCGGTCTACGAGGCCCTGCGCGACGGCGTCCCCGCCACCACCCTCTACGTCCAGCAGTACATCGACAACGACGAGCGCGTCCGCGACGCCCTCAAGCTCGCGGGCGAGCGCGGCAACATCAACCTGATGGAGGCCCCGCGCCCCGAGCTGGACCGGATGACGAACGGCCTGAACCACCAGGGCCTCGTCCTCCAGGTCCCGCCGTACGAGTACGCGCACCCGGAGGACCTCACCGCAGCCGCGTACGACAACAACGAGGACCCGCTGATCGTCGCCCTCGACGGGGTGACCGACCCGCGCAACCTCGGCGCCATCGTCCGCTCGGTCTCCGCCTTCGGCGGCCACGGCGTGGTCGTCCCCGAGCGCCGCGCGGCCGGCATGACCGCCGGTGCGTGGAAGTCCTCGGCCGGCACGGCGGCCCGCACGCCGGTCTCCCGGGTCACCAACCTCACCCGCGCGCTGGAGGGCTACCAGAAGGCGGGCCTCACGGTCGTCGGCCTGGCCGCCGACGGCGAGCACACGGTGGAGGACCTGGAGGAGCTGGCCGGCCCGGTCGTCATCGTCATCGGCAGCGAGGGCAAGGGCCTCGGCCGTCTCGTCGGCGAGACCTGCGACTACCGGGTGCGGATCTCGATGCCCGGCGGCGCGGAGTCGCTCAACGCCGGTGTCGCGGCCGGCATCGTGCTGTACGAGGTGGCGCGCCGCCGCGGATAGCCGCACGGGGCCCCACCGGCGCACCGGTCCGGGCCCCGCACCGGCCCCCGCACCCCGTCGATCCGCCCGGTGACCGGCCCGGCCGCCGGGCGAGTCGACACACGAACGCCGAACACAGTTCCAGGTTGCCCGAGTTTGGCCCGATCTTGACGGGTCTCGGACACATCCGGTGCGGTCAAGGCAGTGTCCTAACCACCCATCACTCGGTTAGATGAGTGTGGACACCAGAACGCCGCGGTACGACGAGCAACCCACCGCCCTGAGCATGACCAAGGTGGACAGCGACCCCGCGCAGGTCATCGTCAACCACGCCAGCTTCCGGGTGCAGCTCGCCCCGGGCCAGCGCGCACGGCTGCGCGGCGCCCCCGCGCACACGGCCCGCATCCCCGCCATGAGCGGTGCCGGCGGAGGCCGCAGGCGGGCACCGGTCGTCTGGAGCGGGAAGTCCGCTCCCGGCGACCCCGGCGCGACAGGCCTCCTCCAGGCCGTGCGCAACTCCACCGCGGGACACCTCGACGCCGGACTCGGCGGGGCGACCCCAGGCGGGCACGGAGCAGGCGCGACGCAGGTCATCCCGCTCCTGGAGGAGACGCAGCCCAACCCCGTACTGACCGCCCCCCACCAGCCGGGACACACCGGCCCGCTGCTGCCGCCCATGCGACAGGCCGTCGGCGCGTACGACCCGGTCGACGGGCCCGACGACTTCGACGGGGCCCGCGCCCCCGGCGACGCCGACGACCACGACGAAACCGACGAGAGCGCCGAATCCCGCGCCCGGCGCGGCACGGGCGACCCCGTCCGGCACGCCTACTACCCCGGCCACCGGATGAACCTGGGCGTCGTCCTGCTCCCCATGCGGGTGCTCCTCGGCTTCATCTCCATCTACGCCGGCATGGGCAAGCTCAGCGACCCCGTCTACTTCGACGGCGGCGAGCGCGGCTCGATGGTCACCTGGCTGACCTCCCTGCACCCGTGGGCGATGGCCGAGCCGCTGCGCGACTTCGCGCTCTCCCACCCGGTCGGCGCCGGACTGACCGTCGCCTTCCTCCAGGTCGTCGTCGGCGTGCTCACCGTGCTCGGCCTCTGGCAGCGGGTCGCCGCCGCGTTCGGCGCACTGATCTCCGCCGCACTGCTGGTGACGGTCAGCTGGCGCACGGTCGCGGTCTACGACGCCCCCGACATCATCCTGCTGGCCGCCTGGAGCCCGCTGATCATCGCGGGCGCGCCCGTCTACTCCGTGGACGGCCGACTGGCCGGGGAAGCCTGGCGCAAGCTCGGCCCGCGCTCCGAGATCTGGGACCTGCGCCGCCGGGTCCTGCGCCGGGGCACCGTCGTCGCGACGGTCGTCGTCGGCCTCACCCTGCTCATCGGCTCCATCCTCGGCGGCGCGGTCCGCTCCAGCGAGGTCGTCACCGTCCCCGGCCGCAACGACAACCCCACCAACCGCCTGCCCGGCATGCCGCTGCCCCAGGAGTCCACCGGGGAGCGCCAGGCCTCCCGCACACCGGAGCAGCGGCGACAGCCGGAGCCCAGCAGCTCCGGCGCGGCCACCACCCCCGCCGACGGCCGGGCCACCCCGGGCGCGACGCGCGACTCCGGCGGCCAGAGCACCGGCGCGGACACCCAGCCCAGCCAGACCCAGGGCACCAACCAGGCGCCCCCACAGCAGTCCACCCCGCAGGAACCCCCGGCCGCCACCACCGCCGGACCCACCTCCTCCGGGTCCACCGGCGACGCCTCGTCCGGAGGCGGCGGCGAACCGGCGCCCACCGGCGGCTCGACCTCCTCCGGCGGCGAGGGATCGACCACAGGCGGCGGCGGGGGCCGGAACCCGATCGGCGGCCTCCTCGGCTGACCCCGCACGCAGGCAGAGAGGGGCGGCCCCCACCCGGGCGGAAGAACCGGGTGGGGGCCGCCCCCGCGAGTGAGGGACGCGGCCGTCAGCCGCCGTGGGAGCCGAGCTCCCGGGCCGCCTCGGTCAGGTCCTTCGCCGTGTCGATGGCCCGCCAGTACGCCCCGTTCGGCAGCGGGTAACCGGCCAGCCGGCGTTCGCGGGCGAGGCGCGGGAACGTGGTCCGCTCATGGTCGCCGCGGTCCGGCAGCAGCTTCGTGAACGCGGGCGAGAACACGTACACCCCGGCGTTGATCAGATACGGGGAGGGCGGCGACTCGATGAAGTCGGTGATGTGCCCGAAGGCGTCCGTCTCCACGGCACCCCACGGGATCCGGGGCCGGGCGAGGGCCAGGGTGGCGGTGGCGTCACGCTCCGCGTGGAACGCGGCCATCTCCCGCAGGGAGAAACGGGTCCAGATGTCGCCGTTCGTCGCGTACCAGGGCTGCTCGGGGTCGGGCAGCCGCCCGGCCGCGTACTTCAGCCCGCCGCCCCGGCCCAGCGGCTCGGTCTCCACGACGGTGGTGACCCGGAGCGGCAGCACGGCGGCGTCCAGCCACTCCTGGAGCACCTCGGCGAGGTGCCCGCAGGAGACCACGGCGTCGGTGACACCTTCGGCGGCCAGCCAGGACAGCTGATGGCCGATGATCGGAGTCCCGGTCCCGGGGATCTCGACCATCGGCTTGGGGCGGTCGTCGGTGTACGGCCGCAGCCGCGACCCCTGGCCACCGGCAAGGATCACGGCCTGCGTCGGATACGTATGCATGGCAGGCACGATATGCGGTGCCCGCCGGCGGAAGGCGGCGCTCCGCGCGACCGCCTCCCGGGCTCAGCTGAACTGCGCGACGCCGGAGGCGAACGAGGTGTCGCAGACGGGCCGGGAGAAGCGGTGCGCCCGGGTCGGGCCGTACTGCTCGACGGCCGCCTTGCCGAGCGCCTTGGCGATCGACATGCAGTGGCGGGCCAGCGAGGGACGCTGCTCGACGGCGCGCTGGAGGCCGGTGAGCGCGGTACCCGGGTCCTTCTCCGCCAGCTCCACGAGCAGCTTCTCGCGCAGGACGTCCTGCGGGGCATGCGGCTTCGCGGGCTTGGACACGGTCTCCGAGGAGGCGGCCAGCAGCTGGGAGTCGTTGTCCGACTCCGCCCACTGGACGCTGGTGACCGCGAGGGTCCCGGACAGAACCATGACGACGGGCAGGACGAGAGCGAGGGATCGGCCGATGCGGCGCGCGGTGTGGGTCACGCAGCGAGCGTAGCGGCCGGTGATGACTCGACGACATTTCGTCACCCTCTCGGGGGATGGTTCGACGCGCCCTTTCGAATGCGAGGTTGACGGGCCGGGGTGAAATGCCCCGTGTGCCGGGGTATTTGACGCCGCCCCGCACCCGAAACCCAAACCCGCCGGGACCACGCAAACGGCCCCGCACCCCCCGTGCGGGGAGTGCGGGGCCGCGCGTACGGCGGGTGGGGCGTCAGTTGGTGAGACGCTCGCCGGTGGAGGTCGCGAAGACGTGCAGCTCGTCCGGGCGCGGCACGACGTGCAGCTCCGTGCCCTTCTCCGGGACGGCACGGCCGCCGACGCGGACGACCAGGTCCTTGTGCTCGCCGCCGACCTGCGCGCCACCGTAGACGAAGCCGTCGGCGCCGAGCTCCTCGACGACGTTGACGGAGACGGCGAGACCGGCCGGCGCGTCCGAGGAGTCCTTGGTCAGCGACTTCGCGGCGGCGCCGCCGTGCTCGACGATGTCGAAGTGCTCGGGGCGGATGCCGACCGTGACGGTGGTGTCACCGCGGTCCGCGGCGGCGGTGAGCGCCTCGCGGGAGACCGGGACGACGCTGTTGCCGAACTTCACGCCGCCGTCGGTGATCGGGACCTCGACGAGGTTCATCGCGGGGGAGCCGATGAAGCCGGCGACGAAGAGGTTCGCGGGGCGGTCGTACATGTTGCGCGGCGAGTCGACCTGCTGGAGCAGCCCGTCCTTCAGCACCGCGACCCGGTCGCCCATGGTGAGGGCCTCGACCTGGTCGTGGGTGACGTACACGGTGGTGATGCCGAGGCGGCGCTGCAGCGAGGCGATCTGCGTACGGGTGGAGACACGGAGCTTGGCGTCGAGGTTCGACAGCGGCTCGTCCATGAGGAAGACCTGCGGCTCACGCACGATGGCGCGGCCCATCGCCACACGCTGGCGCTGACCACCGGAGAGCGCCTTCGGCTTGCGGTCCAGGTAGTCGGTGAGGTCCAGCATCTTGGCGGCCTCTTCGACCTTCGCCCGGATGTCGGTCTTGTTCACACCGGCGATCTTCAGCGCGAAGCCCATGTTGTCCGCGACGGACATGTGCGGGTAGAGCGCGTAGTTCTGGAACACCATGGCGATGTCCCGGTCCTTCGGCGGCAGGTGCGTGACGTCGCGGTCACCGATGCGGATCGCACCGCCGTTGACGTCCTCGAGACCCGCGAGCATGCGCAGGGAGGTCGACTTGCCACAACCGGAGGGACCGACGAGGACGAGGAACTCACCGTCCGCGATGTCGATCTCGAGCTGGTCCACGGCCGGCTTGGTGGAGCCGGGGTAGACGCGGGACGCCTTGTCGAACGTGACACTGGCCATGATGGATCTTCTCCTCAACCGGCAGGAACGTGCCGGACGATCCGAGTAGGGAGTGGTCTGGTCCACTTGGGTGAACCTGCGGTGACGTTACCTGGCGTTCCCGTGTTCTGTCAGTACCTCTTGGGTGACGAAAACCCCTCGTGGGCCGGGGGGCGCCAGAGCAGCTGTCTTTTGGCCCGCTCCATGGAGAAGAGGGAGCTTCCTGCTTCGGCGTCCACTGCCGACCGGACGCGGCCTCGAAGGCGACGCCCTGCCGGTCTCACGCGGACTCCACAGGCATTACGGCCGACAGCCCGTCGGTCCGGCATGCGCTTTCTCGCGTGCCTCCGGGTCACCCCGCCGGCACCACGTCCGGTACCTCCGATGCCCTGATCAACGAGGGCATGGGCCGGCCGGGCGGTAGCGCCGACGCCACCAGTCCGTAGAGGCGCAGCCCTTCCGCGCGCAGATTCCGTGCCGCGTTCACATCCCGCTCGTGTACCGCACCGCATCCGTCGCAGGACCAGCCGCGCACCGCCAGATCCAGCTTCGGCCCCGTGAGCCCGCAGGCGGAGCAGCGCCGGGTCGAGGGGAAGAAGCGGTCGACGACGACCAGCGTCCGGCCGTACCACGCGCACTTGTACCGCAACTGACGCAGCAACTCGCCCCACGAGGCGTCCATGATCGCCCGGTTCAGCCCCGCTTTCCGTCGACGGCCCCTCCCTCTCGGCGACCGTACGAGAGAGGCGACGGCCAGGTCCTCCACCACGAGCACTTGGTTCTCGCGCACGAGGCGGGTGGTGAGCCGGTCCAACGCGTCTCTGCGGACGTCGGCGACGCGGGCGTACAGCCGCGCGATCTCCAGCCGCGCCTTCTCCCGGTTCCTGGATCCCCTCTCCTTGCGGTGCAGACTCCGTTGGCGATCCGCGAGCTTCGCCCCGTACCGCTTGAGCAGCCGGGGGTGGTCCACCTTCTCTCCGTCGTCCAGCGTGACCAGTGCCGCCAGCCCGAGGTCCAGGCCGACCGCCTTCGGCGCACCGCCGTGCCGCAGGAACAACGGCGGCAACGGCTCGATACGCTCCTCCACCAGTACGGAGACGAAGTAGCGCCCTGCCCGGTCACGGCTCACGGTGAGCTTCACCGGCCGCACTCCTGCCGGAAGCGGCCGGGACCAGCGGACGCGCAGCGGCCCGGTCTGCTTGGCCAGCGTGATCAGACCCGTACCCGGCCGGTCCGGGTCCTCGACCCAGCGGAAGCCCGTACGGACATAGGTCGCGGAGTCACGGGAGCGGCCCTTCTTCTTGGCCTTCGGCGGTTTCCCCGAGCCTGTGAAGAACCGCCCGAACGCGGCGTCGAGATGGCGAAGTGCCTGCTGGAGAACGGTTGAGGACACCTCCTGAAGCCATCGCGTCCCCTGGGCGTTCCGCCAGCCCGTGAGGGCTCGGCAGGACTCGGCGAACCCGAGCGCCACGTGGTGCTCGTGCCAGGCCTTGACCCGCAGGGCGAGGCCCTCGTTGTAGGTCCAGCGGCAGGCCCCGAAGGTCTTGACCAACTGCTCGGCCTGGGTGGGAGAGGGGTAGCAGCGGTACCGGTAGGCCCGCCGGCGGGTGTCCGCCTCCGGTCTGCGCCGCTGCACCGGCACGGCCACCCGCTGTTGGTGCTTGGCCCGGTCGGGAACGCCCAGCGCCTCGCGCTTGACGCGCCGCGCCTCAGCGCCGGTGACGCTGAGCCGTCCGTCCTCCCCCGCGGACTCGACCACGACCCCTCCCCGGTCCGATAGTCCGATGGCACTTCAGTGCGTTCAACGAACAGGTGAGTGGGAGGTCACGGCCGCCCGTTATGCCTGTCCGCGGGAGAGCGGGGCTGTGTAGAGTTGTGGCGTCTTGGTGCGCGCTACGGGCGTGCGTCCTTGCCTCCTTAGCTCAGTCCGGCCCAGAGCGATGTACTTGTAATACATAGGTCGTCGGTTCGAATCCGACAGGAGGCTCAGCGTGAAGCCCAGGCCAGATTTCTTCTGGCCTGGGCTTCTGTCGTCGGTGCGTCGGGCGACGGCGAACGTCGGCTGTGAACGCCCGGCCCTGGTCACCGACCGGCGCCGGCAGCGGCAGTAGCGGGGGCTTCGCCCGGTGGCCGGCGGGTGCGGCGCTGAGCCCATGAGGCTCACCACGCACCCCGGTTCGTGCTCGTCGTCCCCGTGCCCGGGGCGCTGCCCGGCGCACCGCCGGAAGGGGCACGGCGCGAACGGGAGCCACCTTTCGAACGCTGCGTATCAGGATCGTCACACCCCTCCTCCGCGCGCCGTCCCGTTCGCCGTCGCCGCGGTGAAGGGGGTCATCAAGCCGTGGCCGGCCGGTGTCCACGTCCTCGGCGCGGGCGGCCCGGACCGTGGCCACGGGGCCTTTCCGGGAGGGAGGCGTCGGAGGTGTGCCGCCGGGGTGGAGGAGGGCGGGGTGGGGGCGTCCCGGGGCGGGCGTGTTCAGGTGGGGATCGGGGCGCCGATGGTCAGCTCGACCTCGGCTTCCTCGGCGGTGAACCCCTTTACGGTCCAGGTGCTGTCGGGGAGGGGCGTGCCGGCCGCGGTGGTGTGGGCGTCGACCGTGAGGACGGGGCCTGTCGGGGCGTCCGTGCGGAGTTCTGCCGCCGTGGCCGTTCCGTCGGAGAAGCGCAGGTGGACGTCGATCGGCTCCGGAGTTGTCGCGAAGGCCTCCGGGTGGGGCACGTCCTGGAGGCGGCAGCGCGCGCCGGGGAACAGGTGGGTGTGGGTGCAGAGGGCCAGGTAGGCCCTGGGGTGGGGCATGCGGTGCTCCGGGGCGGGGTGGTGGCCGGGTGGTGGGGAGTGGGCGGGCGTTGCCTTGGTGTGCGGCGTCCGGCGTCAGTACATCCGGCTTCGGCTGCGGGGCGGCGTGTGCCACGCGGGGCGGATCGGTGGATCGGGTGGGGAGCTGTGGTGTCACGTGGTGCCGCGTGGTGCCATCTTGTGTCGCTGTGGTGCCAACCGTGGTTCTTCGGGGTGCCTCTGTGGTGCCGTTGCCGCGCCCCTTGTTGTGACGTTGCAGGTCAGAAGGGGTTCTGTAGATGCTGAGCCAAGGTGGCTCGACATGGTGCCACTCGTGTGCCATCATGGCGTCATGGACCTCACCCCCTACGTCGACAACCTCCGGCGGGAACTCGCCGTCGCCGCGGAAGCCAGCGGTGACGAAGCCCGCGTCCTGGCCGAGCGGCTCAGTGCTCCCCTGGAGTCCGCCGTCCGGCTGACCCTGCTCAACGTGCTCTCCGCGGCCATGGGCGACGTCACCCGGGAGCTGGCTCCCGGTTCGGTCGACGTGCGGCTGCGCGGGCTCGATCCCGAGTTCGTGGTGACGCCGCCGCCGGTGCCCGAGCCGGTGCGGGAGGAGCGGGAGGCCGTGGCTCCCGTGGTGTCCGCGCCGCCGGCCGGGGAGGCCGACGACGGCACCATGGTGCGGATCAACCTCCGTCTCCCCGCCCACCTCAAGGGCCGCGCCGAGAGCGCCGCGGCGGCGGAGGGCCTGTCGGTCAACGCCTGGCTCGTGCGGGCCGTGTCCACGTCCCTCGACGGCGGAGGGCGCGCGAGCGCCTCCGGCCGGAGCAGGGACTCGGGCGGTCGCGGCTTCACCGGCTGGGTTCGCTGAGCCCGCTTCCGCCCGCCTCCGCCCGCCTCCTGGCGGGCGGGGCTTCACCGGCCGCGTTTCACCGGCGGCATTCCACGGCGGATCGCCGATCCGGCCGATGTCACTGATCGTTCATCACTCACCGAGCCAAGAGGACGGGACAGCCATGCCTTCTTTCGATACTCCCGAGCCGATCTCCGTCGTCATCGAGCTGGACGCCGGCACCGCCCGCATCACCGCGGGCAAGCGCACCGACACGGTCGTCGAGGTGCTGCCGGGCAACGGGTCCGACCAGGACGACGTACGCGCGGTTCAGCAGACCCAGGTCTCCTGCTCGGGCGGACGCCTCACCGTCAGAACCCCCAAGAAGCGCTCCCTGTTCGGCAAGCCGGGCACCGTCGTGGTGAGCGTCGAGCTGCCCGCGGGGTCCGAGGTGCGCGGCACCTCCGCCCTGGGCGGCTTCTTCGTCGAGGGGCCGCTCGGCGAGGTGCGGCTCAAGACCTCGCTCGGCGACGTCCAGGTGGAGGAGGCGGCCCGCGCCGAGCTCAGGACCGACCACGGAGACATCCGGTTGGTCCGCTCCACCGGGGACGCCGAGGTCATCGGTTCGGGCCGGGTCGAGGTCGGCGCCGTGGCGGGGGCGGCGGTCGTCAAGAACGGCAACGGCGCGACCGGGATCGACGAGGTCGGCGGCGAGTTGAAGGTCAACGCGGCCAACGGCGACATCTCCGTGGGGCTCGCGCACGGCGACGTCGTCGCCAAGTCCGCCAACGGGCGCATCGAGATCGAGGTCGCCCGGGCCGGGGTCGACGCGACCTCCTCCAACGGGCGCATCCGCGTCGGCGACGTGACCCGCGGCCGCATCGCTCTGCGCACCTCCGTCGGCGACCTCGAAGTGGGCATCCACGAGGGCACCGCCGCCTGGCTCGACCTGAATCCGAAGTTCGGCACCGTACGCAACTCGCTCGGCGCCGCCGCCGGACCCGAGGACTCCGACGAGACCGTCGAGGTGCACGCCCGGAGCGGGACCGGCGACATCATCGTCCGCCGCGCCTGAGCCCGCCGGCCTGCGGCGCTGAGCCCGCCGCCCCGCCGCCCCACCGCCCCGCCGTCCGTCGGTCCCGCCGTGCCTGGGTCCGCCACGCCTGCGCCCGCCACGCCTGCGCCCGCCGCGCCTCCGTCCGTCGGTCCCGCCGTGGCCGAGTTCGCCGTGCCTGCGCCCGCCGCCCCGCCCCGCCGTGCCTGAGCCCGCCGCCCTTCGTTCCGCTCGCCCTTCGTTCCGCTCGCCCCTCGTTCCGCCCGCTTCCGATGCACCGCTTGCGAAAGGGAACCAGCATGACTGTCACCCGGGCCTCCGCCCCGCCCGCCGCCCAGGAGGCGGCGCAGGCGATCACCGCCACCGGACTGCGCAAGTCCTACGGCGACAAGACCGTCCTCGACGGCGTCGACCTCTCGGTGCCCGAGGGCACGGTCTTCTCGCTGCTCGGGCCCAACGGTGCGGGCAAGACCACCGTCGTCAAGATCCTCTCCACCCTCATCTCTCCCGGCGCGGGCTCCGGCGGGATCCGCGTCGGCGGCCATGATCCGGCCGTCGACCCGCAGGCCGTGCGTGCCGCGATCGGTGTCACGGGGCAGTTCTCGGCCGTGGACGGGCTGATCACCGGTGAGGAGAACATGCTGCTGATGGCGGATCTCCATCACCTGTCCCGGCGCGAGGGGCGGCGCGTGGCCGCCGAGCTCCTGGAGCGTTTCGACCTGGTGGAGGCGGCGAGGAAGCCCGCCGCGGGCTACTCCGGTGGCATGAAGCGGCGTCTCGACATCGCCATGACCCTGGTCGGATCCCCGCGGATCATCTTCCTGGACGAACCGACCACGGGCCTCGACCCGCGCTCCCGCCACACCATGTGGGGGATCATCCGCGAGCTGGTCTCCGGTGGCGTCACCGTCTTCCTCACCACGCAGTACCTGGAGGAGGCCGACGAACTCGCCGACCGCATCGCCGTACTGAACAACGGGAGGATCGCCGCGGAGGGCACCGCCGAGGAGCTCAAGCGGATCGTCCCCGGCGGTCATGTGAAGCTCCGCTTCAACGTCCCGGACGCCTACCGGTCCGCCGCCTCCGCGCTGCGTGAAGTCGCCCGGGACGACGAGTCCCTGTCGCTCCAGATCCCCAGTGACGGCAGCCAGCGCGAACTGCGCTCCCTCCTCGACTGGTTGGACTCGGCCGGTATCGAGGCCGACGAACTGACCGTGCACACGCCCGATCTCGACGACGTGTTCTTCGCCCTCACCGGCTCCGGCGTGCCCGCCCGGGACAACCAGCCGAAGGAGGCTGTCCGATGAGTTCCCTCTCCCTCGCCGTACGCGACACCACCACCATGCTGCGCCGCAACCTCCTGCACGCCCGGCGCTACCCGTCGCTCACCCTGAACCTGCTCCTCACGCCTGTCATGCTCCTGCTGCTTTTCGTCTACATCTTCGGCGATGTGATGAGCGCGGGCATCGGCGGCGGGGAGGGCGGCCGGTCCGCGTACATCGCCTACATCGTCCCCGGCATCCTCCTGCTGACCGTCGGCTCCACCGTGGTCGGGACCGCCGTGTCCGTCTCCACGGACATGTCCGAGGGCATCATCGCCCGCTTCCGTACGATGGCGATCCACCGCGGTTCGGTGATCACCGGGCACGTCGTCGGCAGCGTGTTGCAGAGCGTGCTGAGCGTGGTCCTGGTGGGCGCCGTCGCCGTGGCCATCGGCTTCCGCTCCACGGACGCCACGCTCGTGGAGTGGCTGGCCGCTTTCGGGCTGCTCGTGATCTTCTCCGCCGCCCTCACCTGGGTCGCGGTGGGCATGGGCCTCATCAGCCCGAACGCGGAGACGGCCAGCAATAACGCCCTGCCGATGGTGCTGCTCCCGATGCTGTCCAGCGCCTTCATCCCGGTGGAGACGATGCCGGGCTGGTTCCGGCCGGTCGCCGAGTACCAGCCCTTCACCCCGGCCATCGAGACGCTGCGCGGCCTGCTGCTCGGCAGCGAGATCGGCCACAACGGCTGGCTGGCCGTGGGCTGGAGCCTCGGGCTCGTGGTGCTCGGCTACTTCTGGGCGACCTCGAAGTTCGGCCAGGACCCCCGGTAGCCGCCCCGCCCGGCCCCCTGCGGCCCGCGCCGACCCCTCGCGCGGGCCGCTCCGGCGTTCCGGCTCCCGCATTCCCGCTGCCCCGCGTTTCCGCTCCCGCGTTCCCGGGCCGTCGGCACCCGGTACGGAGGCGGGGCCGGTGTTCGCCGTGCTGACCGGGGGCGTCGTCAAACCGGCCCGGGTGCGGGGCCGGTGGCCCCTTCCCGCCCGGCGCGCCGCCCGAGGGATGCGGAGAAGCGGTGAGCGTCCGTACCGATTTCTACCGGGGGGTAGGCGGCCCGGGATCCTTGTTATACCTTGCGTCTAACAAGGATCCCGGGCCGGCCGGTGTCCGGTCCGGCGCGGGCCGTCGCCCCCGGCCCCGGTGATCCGTACAGCACTCAGCACGACCCGACCCCGTACAGCGCGACCCGATTCCGCACAGGGGGAATTCGGATCCGTCGCGGCGGTCGGCAGCCGTACGCACCTCACCACGATCGAGGATCACGCACTCGACCCAAGGAGCCGCAGCATGGCCGGCAGCACCGTTCCGTCGAAGGTCCAGGAGAGCCCCGAGGGCGACGACGTCGCGCGGCGGCTGCTCGGTTCGGCCGCGCAGCTGGCGTACGACCCGGCCACCGAGGTGGACTGGGAGACCCCGCTGGACAAGGAGTTCCACGGCGCGAGCCCCGAGTGGTGCAGTCTCTACGGGACCGCGTACTGGGGCGAGTTGACCGAGGCGCAGCGCAAGGAGCTGACCCGGCAGGAGGCGGCGTCGGTCGCCAGCACCGGGATCTGGTTCGAGATGATCCTCCAGCAGATGGTGCTGCGCGACATCTACATGAAGAACCCGGCGGGCGCGGAGTTCCAGTGGGCGCTCACCGAGATAGCCGAGGAGTGCCGCCACTCGATCATGTTCGCGCGCGGTGCGCAGAAGCTCGGTGCGCCCCACTACCGGCCCCGCCGCGCGGTGATGGAGCTGGGCAGGGCCTTCAAGACGCTGGCGTTCGGCGAGGCGGCCTACGCGGCGATCCTGGTCGCCGAGGAGGTGCTCGACGTGATGCAGCGGGACTGGATGCGCGACGAGCGGGTGGTGCCGTTCGTCCGCACCATCAACAACATCCATGTCGTGGAGGAGTCCCGGCACATGAAGTTCGCCCGGGACGAGACGCTCAAGCGGCTGGAGGGCGCGGGGTGGGCGCGGCGGCAGATCAACGCGTTCGTCGTCGCCGTCGCCTCGTACTTCATCGTGACCAGCATGGTGAACCCGGAGGTCTACCGGAAGGCCGGGCTCGACAAGCGCCGGGCGCTGGCCGCCGCGAAGGCCAACGCGCACCACAAGTCGATGATGCGGTCGAGCTGTTCGGGGCTGATGGACTTCCTGGCCTCCGCCCGTCTGCTCACCAAGCCCGCCCTCGCGTTCTACAAGCGCGCGAACCTGATCTGAGCCGGGGCCATGACCTACGCCATCACCCAGACCTGCTGCAACGACGCCACCTGTGTGGCCGTGTGCCCGGTCAACTGCATCCACCCGACGCCCGAGGAGCGCGCCTTCGGCAGTACGGAGATGCTGCACATCGATCCGCGGGCGTGCATCGACTGCGGGGCCTGTGCGGACGCCTGCCCGGTGGACGCGATCTTCCCGGTGGACGCGTTGTCCGCCGGGCAGCGGGAGTACGCCGACATCAACGCCGCCTACTACGAGGGCGCGGAACCGGCGCCCGAGGTGGCGGGGCCGAACTTCCACGTCTGGGGGGAGCCGGTCTTCGGGCGCAGCCTGCCGTCCGACTTCGGGCCGCTGCGGGTCGCCGTCGTCGGTACCGGGCCCGCGGGGATGTACGCGGCGCAGGATCTGCTGCTGCACACCGCGGCCGAGGTGACGCTGATCGACCGGCTGCCGGTGGCCGGCGGACTGGTCCGGTACGGCGTGGCCCCCGATCACCCCGGGACGAAGAAGGTCGGCGACACCTTCTCCCGCTTCCACGCGCACCCCCGGGTCCGGATGCATCTGGGCATCGAGGTGGGCCGGGACGTCACCGCGCAGGAGCTGGCCGCCCACCATGACGCGGTGGTCTACGCGGTCGGCGCCTCCACGGACCGGCGGCTGGGCATCCCCGGTGAGGAAGGGCCCGGGTGCCTGTCGGCCACCTCGTTCGTCGCCTGGTACAACGCCCACCCGGAGGCGGTCGCGCAGGGCGTCGACCTGTCCGCCGAGCGGGTCGTCGTGGTGGGCAACGGGAACGTGGCCCTCGACGTCGCCCGGATCCTGGTCGCCGACCCGGAGGCGCTCGCGGGTACGGACATCGCCGCCCACGCGCTGGAGGCCCTGCGGGCGAGCCGGGTGCGGGAGGTGGTGGTGCTGGGCCGGCGGGGGCCGGGGGACGCCGCGTACACGCGCTCCGAACTCCTCGCGCTGAAGCGGCTGGAGGGCGTGGAGCTGGTGGTGGACGACCACGATCCGCGTACGGCGGCGGCGATCGACGCGGCCGGGGCGGGCGATCGGGCCGGGCTGCTCCGGGGGCTCGCCCGGGTGCGGACGGCCGCCGTGTCCCCGGGGTCCGGCCGGGGGGTGGACCGGCGCATCGTGCTCCGCTTCCACTCCGAGACGGTGGAGGTCCTGGCCGACGGGGGCGGGCGGGCGGTACGGGTCACGGACGGCGGCGGGGGCACGGTGGATCTGGCCGCCGGAATGCTGCTGCGGGCCATCGGCTACCGGGGGTTGCCGGTGCCGGGGCTGCCGTTCGACGAGGCCTCGGGCACCGTTCCGCACGAGGGCGGCCGGATCGCCGGGCTGCCCGGCGGCTATGTGGTGGGCTGGATCAAGCGGGGGCCCTCCGGCGGGATCGGCGCGAACCGGACCTGCGCGGCCGAGACGGTCGGCACGCTCCTGGCCGACGCGGTCGCCGGGGCCCTGCCCGCTCCGACGGGCGACGCCAAGGCGTTCCGGCGCCTGGTCCGACGGCGTAACCGCCGGGTCGTGGACGCGCGGGGGCTGGCCGCGATCGACCGTGCCGAACGGGACCGGGGCCGCCGCGACGGGCGGCCCCGGGTGAAGCTCGCCACCGTCGAGGAACTGGTCGCGACGGCGCGAGCGGGGCGGGTGCTGAGACTGACCCGGTGACCCGGTGACGGTTCGTCGGGGGCGTCACTCGTGCGAAGTCCGGCCCGTGCCCCGGTGGTTGAGTCGCCGGGCCACGGGCCGCGCTCCGCGCGGGCGGCGGTCAGGCCTTGGACTCCGAGGCCTCCGGCACCCCGGCGGGGGCGTTCGAAGCGGCCGGCCGCAGCGGCGCGGTCGCCGGGCGTACGGGGATGAGAGCGGCGACGACCGCGGCCGCGAGGCCCACCCCGCAGCCGATGAGCATCGCGGCGCGGAAGCCGTTCTGGGAGGGCAGCGGGAAGCCGCCGAAGTCCGTGGTCATCCGGGCCAGGACCACCCCGATCACCGCCGCCGCGAAGGACGTGCCGATCGAGCGCATCAGGGCGTTGAAGCTGTTCGCCGACGCGGTCTCGGACTGGGGGACCGCACTCATGATGAGCGCGGGCATCGCCCCGTACGCGAAGCCGACGCCCGAGTTGCAGACGAGGGTGACGATCAGCAGGCCCCACGGGGAGTCCGCGCCGATCAGCGGTACGGAGAGGCCGTAGCCGGCGGCGATGAGGAGGCTGCCGACGGCCAGGGTGACCTTCGGGCCCTTGGCGGCGGACAGCTTCGCGCCGACCGGGGACATCGCCATCATCATCAGGCCCGCCGGGGCCATCCACAGGCCCATCGCCAGCATCGACTGGCCCAGGCCGTACCCGGTGGCCTCGGGCAGCTGGAGCAGCTGCGGGACCACGAGGGACTGCGCGTACATCGCGAAGCCGACCAGGATCGAGGCCGTGTTCGTCATCAGGACCTGGGGGCGGGCGGTGACGCGCAGATCGACCAGCGGCTCGGTCAGCCGCAGTTCCCACCAGCCCCAGGCGGGCAGCAGCACCAGCACGGCGGCGAAGAGGGTGAGCGTGGTGGCGCTGCCCCAGCCCCAGTCGGCGCCCTTGGAGACGGCGAGCAGCAGACAGATCAGGGCGGCGCCCAGGCCGACGGCGCCGAGCAGGTCGAAGCTGGTGGACCGGGTGGCCGGGCGGTCCCCGGGGACCAGGGCCAGGATCAGCGCGCCGACCGCGAGGGCCAGCACGGCGACCACCCAGAACAGCACCCGCCAGCTGGTGTTCTCGGCGATGGCGGCGGCGAACGGCAGGCCCAGGGCGCCGCCGACGCCCATCGATGCGCTCATGATCGCGATCGACGAGCCGAGCTTCTCGGCCGGCACCACGTCGCGCAGCAGGCTGATGCCGAGCGGGACCACGCCCATGCCCAGGCCCTGGAGCCCGCGTCCGGCGATCATCGGGACGACCGAGGACGACAGGGCGCAGACCACCGAGCCGAGGACGAGCGGGACGAGCGAGAGCAGCAGCATGCGCCGCTTGCCGTACATGTCGCCGAGCCGGCCGGCGACGGGTGTGGCCACGGCGGCGGCCAGCAGGGTGGCGGTGATCACCCAGGAGGCGTTCGACGCGGAGGTGTCGAACATCTTCGGCAGCTCCGCGATCAGCGGTACCACCAGGGTCTGGGTGAGGGCCGCCACGATGCCGGCGAAGGCCAGGATGCCGACCACGCCTCCCGGGCGGGGTGTGGGGGGTGAGTTGTCCATGGGTGCTCCCTCCCGGCCTTCGCGGCCGGTGGTTCGTGTCGTTGTCCGAAGCGATGTCCGACTATGCAAGATACATGCATTGTGCATGATGCATAACATGTGCATCATGCACATCTATCGTGATAGTCCTGGTCAACGAAGGAAGCAGCGCGTGGACAAGCCCATCGACCGGATCGAACGCGAGACGATGCTGCTCGGCCGGTACATGCACATGGTCACCCCGCGCGTGGACTGGCAGCTCGACCGGTCCGCCTACATCCTGCTCAGCCGGATCCAGGTCGAGGGGCCCATGTCCATCGGCCAGCTCGGCGACGCCTTCCGCCTGGACGCCTCCACGCTCAACCGGCAGACCGCCGCGATGCTGCGGGCCGGGGTCGTCGAGCGCATCCCGGACCCCGACGGCGGCATCGCCCGCAAGTTCGCCATCACCGAGGAGGGCGAGCGCCGCCTGGACAGCGACCGGGCGAGGAACATGGCGGGCCTCGCGAAGGTCCTCACGGACTGGACCCCCGAGGAGGCCCAGCAGCTCGCCGACTCCCTGGGCCGGCTGAACCTCTCCATCGAGCGTCTCGACGGGCGGCCCTGGCCGCGCGACTGAGGCGCGGCCGGGGTGGCGTCCGTTGCCGGGGGCGGCCGGGGATGCGTCCGGTGGCTCAGTGGCGGCCCGCGATGCGGTCCGCCACCTTCGCGACGGGGTCCGTGCCGGGACGCGGCGAGGTGCTCTCGCGGCGGTCGGCGGCCCGGTAGGCCGCGTACATGCCGTGGACGCCGAGCCAGCGCAACGGCTCCGGCTCCCAGCGGCGGACCTTGTGGTTGACCCACGGCAGGGCGGTCAGCTCTGTCGGGCCTGCCTGCCCGGAGTCCTGCTGGATCAGATCGCGCAGGGTGCGGGCGGCGAGGTTGGCGGTGGCGACGCCGGAGCCGACGTAACCTCCCGCGTATCCCAGGCCCGTCGACCGGTCGAGGGTGACCGTGGCGCACCAGTCGCGCGGGACGCCGAGGACGCCGGACCAGGCGTGGTCGACGTGGACGCCCGCGGTGACGGGGAAAAGCCGGACCATCAGGTCGCGCAGGGCGGTGACGGTGGAGGCCCGGGTGCGGCCGTCGTTGTCGGTGGCCGAGCCGAAGCGGTACGGGTGGCCGCGGCCGCCGAGCGCGATGCGGTCGTCGGCGGTGCGCTGGGCGTAGAAGTAGGCGTGGGCCATGTCGCCGAGGGTCTCGCGGCCCTCCCAGCCGATGGCGTCCCAGATCCGGGCGGGCAGCGGCTCGGTGACGATCATCGAGGAGTTCATCGGGAGCCAGGTGCGCTTCTGCCCCTTGAGGCTCGCGGTGAAGCCCTCGGTGCAGCGCAGGACGTACGGGGCGCGGACCGTGCCGTACGGGGTGACGGCGTGCTTGGGCTTGATCTCGGTGACCGGGGTCGACTCGTGGAGGGTGACGCCGAGCGCCTCCACCGCGTCCGCGAGGCCCTTGACCAGCTTGGCCGGGTGCAGCCGGGCGCCGTGCGGGGTCCAGGTGGAGCCGACGGCCCCGGTCACGTGGACGCGCTCGGCGGTCTCGCGGGCGCCGCGCAGGACGCGGTCGGTCTCCCCGAAGGCGATCTCGACGCTGTGGAAGTCCTTGAGGCGGGCGAGCTGGGCCGGGGTGTGGGCCACCTCCAGGACGCCGCCCCGGTGGATGTCGGCGTCGATCTTCTCCGCGGCGGCGGTCCTGACGACCTCGCCGACGGTCTCGTTCATCGCCTTCTGGAGCCGTACGGCGGCGTCGTGGCCGTGCAGTTCGGCGTAGCGGTCTCGGCCCGCGATGCCGTTGTACAGCCAGCCGCCGTTGCGGCCGGAGGCCCCGTAGCCGCAGAACTTGGCTTCCAGGACGGTGATGTTGAGGAAGGGAACGGCCTTCTTCAGGTAGTACGCCGTCCAGAGCCCGGTGTAGCCGCCGCCGACGATGCAGACGTCGACGCTCGTGTCGCCGGGGAGCGGTTCGCGCGGGGTGGGGGTGCCCTCCTGCGCGTACCAGAACGATATGCCGCCGACGACGGTACTGACGGTGCTCATGATGCCCCTGGTGTCCCTGTCCGGTGAGATGCCGAGCGTACGTGTGGCGGGACGTTACTGCGCGCGGGGCCGTTCCGTCATGACCGCGCGCGGGGTCGTCGGGGCATGGCCCGGTGGACGCACTTCCTAGGATGGGCGGGTGATCGATGTCCCGGACGAGCTGATCGCCAACCAGGCCGCCTTCAACGGGGACGCGGGCCTGGCCTTCGTCGCCGCCCTGCCCGGCCTCGCCGAGCGGTGCCTGGAGCGGTGGGGGCTGCGGCCGGACGGACCGTCGATGTCCGGGATGTGCGCCCTGGTCCTGCCGGTGGTGCGGGAGGCGGACGGGCGGCCCGCCGCGCTGAAGCTCCAGACGGTGGACGAGGAGACGGCGGGCGAGCCGGTGGCGCTGCGGGCGTGGACCGACGCGGGAGCCGGGGCGGTGGAGCTGCTCGGCCATGACCCGGAGACCGGTGCGATGCTGCTGGAACGGCTCGACGAGCGACGGCCGTTGTCCGGCGAGGCCGATGTGCGGGAGGCGGTGGCGGTGCTCGGCGCGGTGCTGGCCCGGCTGGTGGCGGTGCCCGCGCCTCCGGGGCTGCGCACGCTGGGCGATGTGGTGGGGCGGATGCTCGCGGCGCTGCCGGAGAAGGCGGCCCTGCTGGCCGACGCCGCGGACCGGCGGCTGCTCGCCGACTGCGCGGCGGCGGTGCGGGAGGTCGCGGGGGAGCCGGGGGACCGGCTGCTGCACTGGGACCTGCACTACGACAACGTCCTGGCCGGGCGCGCGGACGCGGGGCGGGCCGGGGAGTGGATCGCCCTCGACCCGAAGCCGCTGGCGGGGGACCCGGGGTTCGAGCTGTTCCCGGCGTTGGACAACCTCTTCGACGCCGACGAGGTGGTGTGGCGGTTCGACGCGCTGACGGAGGCGCTGGGCCTGGACCGGGAGCGGGCGCGGGCCTGGACGCTGGGACGGGTGCTCCAGAACGGGCTGTGGGCGGCGGGCGGCGGGGAAGGCCGGATCTCCCCCGACCACGCGGAGACCGCCCGCCGGCTGCTCGGGCGCTGAGGGCGGGCGGGGCCGCGGTGCGCCGCCGGTCGCGGGTGGTGGCCGTGGGGCGGCGTCGGGGTGCCGGCCGTGGGCGCAGACGTGGGACCGCGGTGCGCCGCCGCCCGCGGGGGCGCGGGTCCCGGGGTCCGGCTACGGCTCCAGGACCACCTTGCCCATCGTGCCCCGGGTCTCCAGCGCGCGGTGCGCGGCGGCGGCCTCGGCCAGCGGGAAGCGCTGCACGGCGGGGCGCAGCCGGCCGGCCGCCGCCTCGGCGAGGGCCCGGGTCTCCAGCGCGCGCAGGCCGCCGCCCCTCTCGATCAGCCCCGGCCCGAGGACCGACCCGGACGTGATGCCGCGTTCGGCCAGCTCCTCCTCGGTGAAGGTGAGCGGCCCCCCGTCGAGGAGCCCCTGCCCCGACCAGCCGTAGACCACGTGCCGCCCGCCGGGGCCGAGGAGGTCCACGGCGGCACGGGCGGTGGTCCCGCCGACGGAGTCGTAGACGACGGTCGCCCGCAGCCCCGCCGCTTCGAGGTGCTCGCGGGCCCGGCGCGGCCAGTCGGGGCGGGTGTAGTCGAGGGCGAGGTTGGCGCCCTCGGCCTCCGACCGGGCCACCTTCGCCGGGCCCCCGGCCAGCGCGATCACGGTGGCCCCCGCGTTTCTCGCGTACTGGACGACGAGGGTGCCGATCCCGCCCGCCGCCGCGGTGACGACGACCACCGAATCCGGGTCGAGCGGGGTGGAACCGAGGATGCCGAGGGCGGTGCGGCCGGTGCCGATCATGGCG
Organism: Streptomyces griseus; assembly: GCF_900460065.1. GTDB lineage: Bacteria > Actinomycetota > Actinomycetes > Streptomycetales > Streptomycetaceae > Streptomyces > Streptomyces griseus. The sequence continues at coordinate 129,638 of NZ_UAVD01000012.1, forward strand.
ACTGCCCCGGCGGCGTCGAGCCCTTCGGGGATCTCGTGGAGTCGGTCGGCCTCGGTGACGGTGAGCTCGGCGTACCCGCCCGGCGCCGTGCCGATGTGGGCGACGACGCGCTTGCCGAGCCACTCGGGGCCGACTCCCTCGCCCACCGCGTCGACGGTTCCGGCGACCTCGCGGCCGGGCACGGTGGGCAGAGCGACGGGCTCCGGATAGGGGCCGCGCTCCCCTTCGCGCAGAGCGGTGTCCAGGACGTGCACCCCGGCCGCGGCCACGGCGATACGGACCTGGCCGGGGGCGGGGACGGGGTCCTCGGTCCGCTCGTACACGAGGTTCTCGGCGGGGCCGAAGGTGTGGAGGCGTACGGCGTGCATGAAGGTCTCCTTGAGGTCGCGCGGAGGGCGGGGGCGGCTGCGGGCCGGACCCGACGCGGGCGTCACCGGCCGACGGCCGCGACGGGGAAGGGCCGGCCCCGGCCGTCGGCCGCAACGGACACGTGCCGGACCGGGCGACGGCCGTCCCGGACGAGGGCTGTGCCCCTGCGGACGGGTGCCCGCCGCGGGGTGTGCCCCCACTCTCGTACCTCAAGTCCTCTTGAGGTCAACCCCGGTCCCGGGCTCCCGTCCGGGAGCGCCGTCCGGCGTCCCGCACGGCGAGCAGGGCGGCTTCGAGGCCGCTGGTGAAGGAGACCTCGCTGAGGAGTCCGGGGGCGGCGACCTGGTCGCCCGCCAGGAAGATCCCGTCGCCCCGGACGACGGAGGGCCGGTCCCGCCAGGTGGTGCCCGGACGGTCGACGGCTCCGGTGCGGCCGTCGGCGAGGGCCTCGGCGCGCCAGGTGGTGCGCTCCCGCCAGCCGGGGAAGCCGAGGTCGAGGAGCTCCTCGGCCCGTGCGGTCCCTTCCGCCCGGCGCGCGTCGGGGCCGATCGGGAACTGGCCCTGGAGCAGTTGTTCTCCGGCCGGGGCGAGGCCGGGATCCTGGGCGGTGAACCGCTCCAGCCAGCCGGGTGCGTCCAGGTCCGACACGACGAAGGCGTCGCCGCGCCGGGTGCGTACCGCCAGGTCCAGCAGGACGGTGCGGCCGCTCTCCCAGGCGAGGGACGCGTCGTCGAGGAGCAACCGGGCGGAGGCGAGGGAGGTGGCGACGACGACCGGTCCCGTACGGGTCAGCTCGCCGAGGGCCCGGGTGTCGACGCGGGCGGCGGTCTCGATGCCGACGCCCAGGCCCCGGGCGTGGCCGGCCAGCCGCTCGACGAGCGACGCCCAGCCGCCGACCGGGTAGTGGGCCTCGGGCGGGAACGCGGCCAGGCGGTGCAGGCGCTCCTGGACGAACCGGGCGGAGAGCGCCCCGGGGTCGTGGTGGAACAGGGCGGTGGCGGCGAAGTTCGCGGCGGCCCGGGCACCCGCCTCGCCGACCTGTCCGGCGGCCCACTCCAGGAAGGCGCGGTCCACGGGGGCGGTGCCGGGGGCCCGGCGGGCGAGCCGCAGCAGGGCCGGGGGCGGGGTCCGCCGGGCGGCTCCCGCGCGGCGGAAGCGGAAGCGGAGGCCTTCACGGGGCGGTACGGAGACGACGGCGCCGAGCAGACCGCGCCGGGCCAGCCACGTCCAGTGCGGCCCGCGCCGGTACAGGGCGTGCGGGCCTTCGTTGGCCCGGTAAGGACCCTCGGTGGTCCTGGCCCGGCCGCCGAGGGTCCGGTGGCTCTCGTGCAGGGTGACGCGCGCACCGGACTCGGCCGCGGTGATGGCGGCGGTGAGGCCGGCGAGGCCGCCGCCGATGACGTGGATGTGTTCCATGGCTGGATCTCCTTCGCGTCTTTGATGATGCGACGGATCGGAGGCGGCGGCCCGTGACACGGTCGCCGGGGCGTTGTCAGTGGGGTGCGTCACGATGGGGGGCATGGCAGCGAGCGACGGCAGGACGACCAGGACGGCTGGGGCGACCAGGGCGGTGAAGGGCAAGAAGGACGCCGTCGCGGCGGCGCGGCGTCCGGACGTGCGGCTGCCGCCGCTCGTCCCCTACGAGGGCGAGGGCCTGGAGCCGGACGGCGACTACGACGGGGTGCGGTTCGACGGCGTGGACCTGGCGGACGCGTCGGGCCGGGGCGCCCGGTTCATGGACTGCGCCCTGGACGGCTGCACCCTGGACCGCGCGGAGCTGGCACGGGCCCGCTTCATCGACGCGGTGCTGACGGGCGTACGCGGCGTGGGCACCGGCCTCGCGGAGGCGTCGCTGCGGGACGTGGAGGTGGTGGACGCCCGGCTGGGCGGGGTGCAGCTGCACGGTGCGGTTCTGGAGCGGGTGGTGGTGCGCGGCGGCAAGATCGACTACCTGAACCTGCGCGAGGCCCGGCTCAAGGACGTCGTCTTCGAGGGCTGTGTGCTCTCCGAGCCGGACTTCGGGGGCGCGCATCTGGTCCGCGTCGAGTTCCGGGACTGCGTGCTGAAGCGGGCGGACTTCAGCGGGGCCCGGATGGAGTCGGTGGACCTGCGCGCGGTGGCCGAGCTGGACATCGCGCGGGGTGTGGACCGGCTGGCCGGTGCGGTGATCAGCCCGTCGCAGCTGATGGAGCTGGCCCCGGCGTTCGCGGCGCAGATCGGGGTGCGGGTGGAGGCCTGAGGCCCGCGGGCGGTTCGAGAACCCGGCGGGGCTCCGCCGGGCGGGACGGGCGGACCCGGGGGTTCACCGAACAGGGGGGAGCGGGTCCGGGGCTTCACCGAGGGGGAGCGGGTCCGGGGCTCAGAGACGGGGGAAACGGGCCTGGAGGTCCCAGATCACGGGGTTGTCGGCCAGGCCCTCGTGCATGTCGGCCAGGTCGGCGATCAGGTCGTGCAGGAAGTCGCGGGCCTCACGGCGCAGGAGCGAGTGGCTGAAGGTCAGCGGGGGCTCGTCGCCCGGCATCCAGTCCGCTTCGACGTCGACCCAGCCGAAGCGCCGCTCGAACAGCATCCGGTCCGAGGACTCGGTGAAGTCCAGCTCCGCGTACTGCCGGCGGTGCGAGCGGTTGCCGCGCGGGTCCTGGTCGATCTGCTCGACGATGTCGCACAGGGCCCACGCGAAGTCGAGCACCGGCACCCATCCCCAGGCTGTGGACACCTCGCGGTCCGCCTTGGTGTCCGCGAGGTAGACGTCGCCGGAGAACAGATCGTGCCGCAGCGCGCGGACGTCCGCGCGGCGGTAGTCGGTCTGCGGGGGGTCGGGAAAGCGGCGGGAGAGGGAGTAGCCGATGTCGAGCACGGATCGATGGTGTCATGCCGGTCCGGGCCGGGCTGACACGATCGGGTGAAGCGACGCGCATATGCCTCCTGCATATGCCAGGGGCCTCCTAGTCTCCGGCATATGGTCAGTTCGCCTCATGAGGCTCATCATCGGATCTTCCAGGAGAATCCGGGTTTATTCGCCAGTGCCTTCCGCACCTTGGGCATTCCCTTTCCGGAGCCCGTCGCGGTGTCGCTCATGGACACGGATCTCACGGAGATCAGACCGCTCGAACGGCACGTGGACACGCTGCTGCGCATTGATCTCGTCGACGGGGGCTCCCTGTTGCTGGCGATCGAGGCTCAGGGCAGGAAGGACCCGGACAAGCGCAGCAGCTGGGCGTACTACCTCGCCCACCTCTACGCGAAGTTCCGCTATCCGTGTGTGCTCCTGGTCGTCTGCCGGGACAAGGGGACGGCGGAGTGGGCGTCAGAGCCGATTCGTATCGGTCTGGACAAGCACCCGAGCCTGGTCGCCCTCCCCTTGGTGCTCGGGCCGCACAACGTACCGATGGTCACGGACGCGGCCACGGTGGCCGACGACATCCCGATGGCTGTCTTCTCGGCGATCACTCATAGTAACGATCACGACATCGCTGCCATACTGGAGGCTCTTGCCGAGGCGCTCCGGGCCACGGACGCCGACGCCGCAGCGGTCTTCGCCGAATTCACCGAGGCGGGTCTGGGAGCCACCCCGGCCCGGGAGATCTGGAGGAACCTGATGGGCACTGGTCTCAGTCACTTCCGCGGCTTCGTCGCCGAGAGCTTCCGCGACGAAGGCCGCGTCGAAGGCCGGGTCGAAGGCCGGGTCGAAGGCCGCGGCGAGGACATTCTGCGGATTCTCGCGGTGCGCGGTGTCGCGGTGCCCGAGGAAGCACGGCAGAGGATCGCCGGCTGCAAGGATCTCGCGGTGCTCGACGTGTGGTTCGAGCGGGCCATCACGGCGACGACGGTTGACGCGGTGCTCGCGGAGAGCTGACCGCCGGGTTCGTCCCGCGGCCGTGGCCCCGCGCACGGCTCGACGAGGCCCGGTGTCCGGGGGACGGTCGGCCCGGTTCAGTCGGCCACGGCCACGGCCACGGCCTCGGTGGCGGCGAACGGCGGGGCTTCGGGAGGGGGGTGACCGTCACGAGGGCCAGGCCCGCGCGACGGCACACCCGTGCGAAGTCGTCGCCGTACCGCCACTCCGTCCGGGCGCGCGGGCCCGCGCCACGGCTCACGGCAGCAGGCGCTGCTCCTTCGCCACCGACACCGCGCCCGCGCGCGTGTCGACGCCGAGCTTGTCGTAGATCCGGCCCAGGTGGGTCTTGACCGTGGCCTCGCTGATGAACAGGGCGCGGGCGATGTCGCGGTTGCCGAGGCCCTGGGAGAGCTGGGCCAGGATGTCGCGTTCGCGGTCGGTGAGGCCGGGGCGGGGGCTGCGCATCCGGGCCATGACCCGGCTGGCGACGGGGGCCGAGAGCGTGGTGCGGCCCTGGGCGGCGGACCGGATCGCGGCGAACAGTTCCTCCGGGCGTTCCGCCTTCAGCAGGTAGCCGGTCGCCCCCGCCTCGATGGCCCGGGTGATGTCGGCGTCGGTGTCGTACGTGGTCAGCACCAGGACGTGGACCGTGCCGTCGGCCGCGATGCGGCGGGTCGCCTCGACGCCGTCGATGCCCTCGCCGAGCTGGAGGTCCATCAGGACGACGTCCGGGGTGAGCCGGGCGGCGAGCACCACGGCCTCCTCGCCGCTGCCTGCCTCGCCGACGACCTCGATGTCCGGTTCGCTGCCGAGGAGGGCGAGCAGTCCGGCCCGGACGACCACGTGGTCGTCGCAGAGCAGGATGCGCACGGGGGGCGTCTGCGGGGCCTGGCCGGTCATGCGGGGTCCTCCGGGGCGGTGAGGGCGGTGGGCGCGAGCGGGATCGCGGCCGAGAGGACCGTGCCCTCGCCCGGGGCCGACTCGATGGTGAGCGATCCGCCGAGCTGGTGCACGCGGGCGCGGATCGCGGGCAGCCCGTGGCCGCGCACGGTGTCGGGGCCGCGGACGGTCGCGGGCTCCGCGGTGAAGCCGCGGCCGTTGTCGCCGATGTCCAGGACCACCCGGTCGTCGAGGTGGGTCAGGGTCAGCCCGGCGGCGGTGGCCCCGGAGTGCTCCCGCACATTGGCCAGGGCCCCCTGGGCGATGCGCAGCAGTGCGGACTGCACCCGGTCCGGCAGCGGGGCCCCCGGGGTGCCCTCCACATGGCAGTGGACGGTGAGCGCGCCCTCCGCCTGGGCGCTCTCGCGGGCCGCCAGGGTGCGCAGGGCCGCCTCCAGGCCGCCGCCCTGCGCCAGGTCGGCGGGGGCCAGGTCGTGGACGAAGCGGCGGGCCTCGGCGAGATTGCGTTCCGCGATGCCGGTGGCCGTACGGACATGGCGGCGGGCCGCTTCCGGGTCGGCGCCCCAGGTGCGGTCGGCCGCCTGGAGCAGCATCTGCTGGCTGGACAGGCCCTGCGCCAGGGTGTCGTGGATCTCCATGGAGAGCCGCTGGCGCTCGGCGAGGGTTCCCTCGCGCCGCTCGGTGGCGGCCAGTTCGCGCCGGGTGCGCAGCAGGTCGTCGATCAGCTCGCGCTGCCGGGCCGCCAGCTCCCGTTGGCGTACGGCCTGGCGCTGCATATGGACGAAGACGGCCGTCGCCACGGCGGCGACGGCGGGCGGGGCGAGGACCAGGTTCGGGTCGAACCCCTCTGCCAGGCGCAGTTGGGCGGCCACGACGAACGCGGTGAGCAGGGCGACCAGGGCGAGGGCCGCGCGCGGCGGCAGGATGCGCAGCCCGGTGTAGAACAACGGCACCGCGCACCACGCGAAGCTCGGCGCGAGCACGACCAGCACCATCCAGACGAGGACGAGCACGCCGAGCCAGGCGAGCCTGCGCGGGGTGGGGCGCGAACCCAGGACGGGTCCCAGGAGGTACAGCACCGCCAGGGTGATCGACAGGGCGATGATCCACGGGGTGCGGGCCTCCCCGGGGTGGCGCATCAGGAACCGGGTCAGCGAGGCGCCGAGCAGCAGGAAGAACGCGGCGTGCATGAGGAACGCCAGCCAGCGGGCGTCGGGGTCCGCCCCGAACCCCGTGTCGGAGTCGGCGCCGGAAGCCGGACCGGAGCCGGCGGCGGCACCCGGGCCGGAGGCGGCATCCGGGCCGGAGGCGGCATCCGGGCCGGAGGCGGCATCCGGGCCCGGGCGGGGGTCGGTGCCCGAACCCCGGCCGGGGGCCGTGCCCGGTCCCGGGCCCAGGTGCGGGTCAGCGTTCGGTCCCGGGCCGAGGTGCGGGTCGGTGTCCGGTGCCACGCCAGGGGCCGGTCCCGGCCCCGGCCCGGAACCGGGACCCCGGTCGGCACTCCTGTCGGGTACCGGTCCGGGGCCGCCCCGCTCCGAGGCCCGCGGATCGCTCCGGTGCTCCACCTTCTACCTCGTGTTCCGTCTCGCCCGATCCCGCTGAGACCCTGCTGACCTGCGCGGATCTTCCATGGTGACCCGATCCGGCCCCCTGCGCATCAACCGATCGGCCGACAGGGGCATCGGCCGACCCGCGCCTCGCCTCCAGCCGGTACGTCGACCGTACGGGGCCGGATCCGCCGGGAGGATCGATGGCAGAGCGAAACGCCCGGACCGACTCCGGGCCGCCCCGCACACCGAACCACCGGGCCGCCCCCGGATCACCAAGGAGCCACCATGAAGAAGCTGTCGCTGCGCACCCGTGTCGTCACCGGCGCCGTGGCCGTCGCCGCCCTCGGGGCCGGCACGTTCGGCGCCATGTCCGCGAGCGCCTCCTCCCCGGCCGCCGCCCCCGCCGCCGCGGTCAAGGCCGACACGAGCAACCGGAACCTCCAGCAGACGACGCACCTGACCGTGGCCGCCGCCACCAAGGCCGCGCAGGCCACGCTGGACGCGGCGAAGAAGGAGAACCAGCGGATCTCCGTCGCGGTCGTCGACCGCAACGGCAACACCATCGTCTCCCTGCGCGGCGACGGCGCGGGCCCGCAGTCCCCCGAGTCCGCGGTGAAGAAGGCGTACACCGCCGTCTCCTGGAACGCGCCCACCTCCGAGCTGGTCAAGCGCCTGGAGCAGGCCCCGAACCTGAAGGACATCCCTGGCACTCTGTTCCTCGGGGGCGGTGCCCCGGTGCAGGTCAAGGGCGCCCCGGTGGCCGGTATCGGTGTGGCCGGCGCGCCCAGCGGCGACCTGGACGAGAAGTTCGCCAAGGCGGGCGCCGCGGCCCTCGCCCGGTAGCCGCCCTCCGCACGGGCACGGCCGAATCCGCACGGGCACGGCCGAGACATCCGCACAGGCACCGCCGGGAACGGAGTACCCATGAACGCCCTCGATCACGACCTGCTCACCGCCGCAGGCACCGGCGACACCGACCGCGTGCGCACCGCGATCGAGGGCGGTGCCCGGGTCGACGTCCGCGACGAGGAGTCGCGTACGCCGCTGCTCCTCGCGGTCCTCGGCGACCACGTCGAGGCGGCCCGGCTGCTCGTGGCCGCCGGGGCCGACCCGAACGCGCAGGACCGGCGCGAGGAGAGCCCGTGGCTGGCCACCGGCGTCACCGGCAGCGTCGCGATGCTGCACGTCCTGCTGCCGGCCGGACCGGACCTGGCCCTGCGCAACCGGTTCGGCGGGGTCTCCCTCATCCCGGCGAGCGAACGCGGCCACGTCGGTTACGTACGGGAGGTGCTCCGGGCCACCGACATCGACGTCGACCACGTCAACCGGCTCGGCTGGACCGCCCTGCTGGAGGCGGTGATCCTCGGCGAGGGCGGGCTCGCGCACCAGCAGGTCGTGGAGCTGCTGCTCGCGGCCGGGGCGACGCGGGACCTGCCCGACCGCGACGGGGTGACGCCCCTGGCCCACGCCGAACGGCGCGGTTTCACCGAGCTGGCCGCCCTGCTGCGGGACGCCGCGTGACCGGCGGCCACGGCCTCCGCGCCGCCCTCCGCGGGACCTTTCCGACCAGCGGTCCCCGTGCCGCCGTCCGCGCCCCGGGCCGGGGCGGGGGCTCCCCGGCCTCCTTTGGCCCCCGCGCCGACCCGCGGCCTCCCGCCGCCCGCGTCCGGCGCCTCGCCCTCGGGCTCGTCGCCGCCGCCCTGCTCGCCGGGTGCTCGGCCGGCCCGACCGAGGCGTCCCCGGACACCCCGGACACCCCGGACACCCCGGCCCCGTCGTCCGCCGAGGCGGGCCCCGCGGCGACCCCCGACCCCTCCCGCACCCCCACCGGCCGCACCCCCGACGGCACCCTCCTCGTCGCCGACTTCGGCAGCGACACCGTGACCTTCGTCGACCCCGGGGAGGACGGGTCCGGGAGGGGCGGGGCCCCCATCGCCTCGGTGGAGGTCGGCACCGCGCCCTACGGCCTCGTCGTCGGCGAGGACGGGCGGGCCTGGGTCGCCACCGCCGAGGGCGTCGCCGTCGTCGACACCCGGGAGCGGACCCGGCTCGCGCTCGTCCCGTACGCAACGGAGTCCGGCCCGGTCACCACCGGCGAGTACCGGGGTGGCGGCATGGGCATCGCCCTGGCCCCGGACGGGGAACACGTCTACGTCGGGGTCAACGTGCCCGGCGGCGACGGCGCGGTCGAGGTCATCGACACCGCGACCCGCGAGGTCACCGGCACGGCCCCCGTCGGCATGCGCCCCTTCGACGTGGACGTGTCCCCGGACGGCCGCGAGGTGTACGCCACCGATCACGACTCCTTCGACGTCACGGCGGTCGACGCCGACTCGCTGAAGACCCGGCGCATGGAAGTCGCGCCGTACGGCACGGAGGGCGGGCTCGGCTCCTGGCTGAAGCCGCACTACGCCGTCGTACGCCCCGGGGACGGCAAGCTGCTGCTGCCGTTCGAGGGGGAGCGGCTCGCGGTCCTCGACCCGCGCACCGGGAAGGTGACGATCGAGCGGATGACCGCCGACACCCACCAGCACGGCGCGGCCCTCGCCCCCGACGGCACCCTTCTCGTGGTGGGCACTGGTCCGATCGGCCCGGACGACGAGGACCCCTCGCTCACGGTCCGTTCCCCGAACGGCGAGGAGCGGGTCGTCCCGCTGGAGGGGCCGCACGAGGACGTGGCGGTGTCGAAGGACGGCCGCACGGCGTACGTGACCGGCGGCTTCACCCGTGACGGGTACTGGAACGGCATCACGGTCGTCGGCCTGGACGAGGGGAGCGGCGAGCCGGTCCGCCTGGAGGCGGGCAACCGACCGCTCGGGATCGCCATCCTCTGAAGCGGGGCCGCCCGTTCTTCCCCCGAGGCGGGCGGCTCCCTCCGGTCCGGGCACCGGTGTTCCGACATCCGGGGCGTGTTCCGACAAGGAGCGCCGTCCGCCCGCCGAGCAGGCGGCAGTCCGACGACAGGACCTAGGATCCATCGGGTGAATCGCCCTCGCCCGGTCCGGCGGCGCACCGCCCGCACCCCCCTGCTGCCGGCCCTCGCCCTGGCTCTCCTCGCAGGGGGCTGCACGGGGGGCGTCGAGGGGACCCCGGGCGCGGCCGGACTGCGCGACCCGTACTTCCCGGGGCTCGGCAACGGCGGCTACGACGTCACCCACTACGGCCTGGAGCTCGACGTCGACCCGGCCGGAGACCGGCTGCGCGGCACGGCCACGATCACCGCCCGCGCCACCCAGGACCTGAGCGCCTTCCACCTGGACCTCGCCGGGCTCGACGTGGAGAGCGCCGCGGTCGAGGGCCGCCCGGCCGCCGTGAACCGCGCCGGCAAGGAGCTGACGCTGCGACCGGCGGCCGACGTGGAGGACCGGTTGCGCGAGGGGCGCACGTTCACCGCCGTCGTGCGCTACTCCGGATCCCCGGAGACGATTACCGACCCGGACGGGTCGGAGGAGGGCTGGCTGCGGACGGCGGACGGCGCGGTCGCCCTCGGCGAACCGGCCGGCTCCATGGCCTGGTTCCCCGGCAACCACCACCCGAGCGACAAGGCCGCGTACGACATCGAGGTCACCGTCCCCGATCCGCTGAAGGCGGTCTCCAACGGGCAGTTGGTCGCCCGGCGCACGGAGGACGGGCGCACCGCCTACCACTGGCGGACCACCGAGCCGATGGCGAGCTATCTGGCGACCGTGGCCGTCGGCCGGTTCACCACCGAGCAGGCGCGCACCGCCGAGGGCATCCGCCTGTTCACCGCCGTGGATCCCGCGTCGGCGGCGGCGAGCGAGGACGTGCTGGAGCGGATCCCCGAGGTGCTGGCGTGGTCGCGGGCCAGGTTCGGGCCGTACCCCTTCACCTCCGCCGGGGCGATCGTGGAGCGCACGGGCGATGCGACGTACGCCCTGGAGACCCAGAACCGGCCCGTCTTCCCCGGCCCGCCCGACACCGGCCTCCTCGTCCACGAGCTGGCCCACCAGTGGTTCGGGAACTCCGTCACCCCGAAGACCTGGCAGGACATGTGGCTGAACGAGGGCTTCGCCACGTACGCGGAGTGGCTCTGGGCCGCCGACCACGACGGCGTACCGGTGGGGGAGAGCTTCGACGAGGCGTACGAGGACGACGCCAACTGGGCGTTCCCGCCCGCGGACCCGCCCACCGCAGCCGAACTGTCCGAGCCGCCGGTCTACGGGCGCGGGGCCATGGTCGTGCACCGGATCCGGCTCGCGACGGGCGACGACCGGGCGTTCTTCGCGCTGGTGCGGGGCTGGACGGAGAAGTACCGGCACGCCAACGCCTCCACCGACGACTTCACCGCGTACGTGGAGGCGGAGACCGGCCAGGAACTCGGCGGGCTGTGGGACGACTGGCTGTACGGCGGAAGCCGGCCCGCTCGGGAGGGCTGACCGGCTTCCGTTCTCCCTACGGCCGGGTTACTTGACGTTGACTCCGGTCCAGGTGGCCGAGACCGCCTTCAGCTCCTCGCTGTCCGCGCCGAACAGGTCGGTCGCCGCCTTCTCGGTGGCGACGCGGGCACCCGCGTAGTCGGTGGTGGAGGTCATGTAGACCGAGAGCGCCTTGTACCAGATCTGGTAGGCCTTCTCCCGGCCGATGCCCGTCAGCGTCGAGCCGTCGGAGGTCGCGGAGTCGTACTCGACGCCGTTGACCGTCTTCTTTCCGCTGCCCTCGGCGAGCAGGTAGAAGAAGTGGTTGGCGACGCCCGAGGAGTAGTGGACGTCCAGGTTGCCGAGGTTCTCGTCCCAGAAGTCGGCGGAGTTGCCGTCCTTGCTGGGCTTGTCCATGTAGCGCAGCGGGGTGCCGTCGCCGTTGATGTCGATCTTCTCGCCGATGAGGTAGTCCCCGGCGTCCGAGGCGTTGTCGGCGAAGAACTCCACCGAGGCGCCGAGGATGTCGCTGGTCGCCTCGTTGAGGCCGCCGGACTCGCCCGCGTAGTCCAGGTTGGCCGTGGCGGAGGTGAGGCCGTGGGTCATCTCGTGGGCCGCGACGTCGATCGAGGTGAGGGCGGCCTTGTTGCCCTCGCCGTCGCCGTAGGTCATGCAGAAGCAGCTGTCGTCCCAGAAGGCGTTGACGTAGTTCTCGCCGTAGTGGACCCGGGAGTAGGCGGCCTTGCCGTCGCCCGCGATGCCGTCGCGCCCGAGGGCGCTCTTGTAGAAGTCCCAGGTCTTGGCCGCGCCGTAGTGGGCGTCGACGGCGGCGGTCTGCCGGTCCCCGCCCGTGCCGTCGCCCCAGGTGTCGTCGTCGTCCGTGACGAGGTCGCCGGTGCCGGAGGAGCCCTGGTTCAGGTCGTACGTCTTGTGGCCGCCGCGCTCGCCGTCGGTCAGCTCGAAGCCCGCGTCGGACTTCGTGGTGGTGAGCTCGACCTCGCCGCTGTACTGGCTGTTGCCGGTGCCGGTCTCGATCGCCTCGTAGCTGTGCAGCTTCTTTCCGGTGGTGGCGTCGGTGATGGTGTGGACGCGGCTGGGCGTGCCGTCCTTCTGGACGCCCTTCTTGACGGTCTCCCAGGCGAGGACGGGCTCACCGCCGTGGCTCGCGAAGATCACCTTGCGGGCGCTCGCCGCGGCCTTCAGCTTCGGCGTCGTGGACGCCACGGCTATCTTCGCGTCGGTCGCCCTGTCCACGCTCTTGAGCTCGCCTGCGGCGGTGGTGTGGGTGACGAGGTCGCCGCCGAGGACGGGCAGTCCGTCGTAGGTGCGCTCGTAGCGGGTGTGGACCGTGCCCCGGGCGTCCTTGATGACGTCGCGGGCGATCAGCTTCTCCTGGCCGCCGAGCTTCAGGGCCTTCGCCGCCGAGGAGGCCTCCGCCTGCGCCGACTTGATGGCCGTGGCGCGCTGCGCCGAGGGGTTCACGCCGAGTGCGGCGGCGGTGGAGGGCGTCGCCGCGGTGGCGCGGGCGGCGTCGTCGCCGGGCGTGGCGACCGCGGATCCGGCCTGGACACCGGCGACGACCATCGCGGCGACCGCCGCGAGTGCTGCGAGCCGGCGGGTGCCACGGGTACGGGTGGCGCGGGGGGTGTGGGGGGTGGTGTGGAGGTTCATGTGTGTGTTCTCCGTTGGTCGTCCTGTGGGGGGACTACGAGCGGAGAGCGTGCCATCAAATGTGCGAAGTTGACGGTGTGCCGACAATTGCCTCACATTTCTTTGACCAGTTCTTGTACGGATGGAGTGCTGTGCGGTCCGGTATTCGGTGAAGTGGCGGTGTTTCCGTCGTGCGGGGCGGGTGGTGTGACGGACCGCCGTGCGGGGCGGGGCGCGGTGACGGTCCGTCGCATGGGGCGGGAGGCGTGACGGTCCGTCGCACACGCGGGAGCCCCCGGCCGCGAAGGCGGCCGGGGGCTCCCGTGAAGCGGGTGGAACGGTGGTGCGCTCGGGTCAGAGGTTGACGCCGAAGTCCTGGGCGATGCCGCGCAGGCCGGAGGCGTACCCCTGGCCGACCGCGCGGAACTTCCACTCGGCGCCGTTGCGGTAGAGCTCGCCGAAGACCATGGCGGTCTCGGTGGCGGCGTCCTCGCTCAGGTCGTAGCGGGCGATCTCGGCGCCGCCGGCCTGGTTGAGGATGCGGATGAACGCGTTCCGGACCTGGCCGAAGTTCTGGCTGCGGTTCTCGGCGTCGTAGATGGAGACCGGGAAGACGATCTTGTCCACGTCGGCCGGCAGGCCCGCCAGGTTGACGTTGATCTGCTCGTCGTCGCCCTCGCCCTCACCCGTGACGTTGTCACCGGTGTGCACGATGGTCTGGTCCGGCGTCGACTTGTTGTTGAAGAAGACGAAGTGGCCGTCCGAGACGACCTTTCCGCCCGCGTTGACCGCGATCGCCGAGGCGTCGAGGTCGAAGTCGGTGCCGGTGGTGGTGCGGACGTCCCAGCCGAGGCCGACCGTGACGGCGGTAAGGCCCGGTGCCTCCTTGGTGAGCGAGACGTTGCCGCCCTTGGACAGGCTTACTGCCATGGGAAGTCCCTTTCCTCGTCGTGTGCGGGCTTCGTGCCATCACGAAAGCTACCGTCACCCGTCATAACGCAGGCAGCGGACCACGAGGTTCCTGGTCGCTTTACTTTCTTTGCGAACTTCCTCCGGGCGCGGGGGGTCGCGCCGGTGCAAAAGAAGGTGACGGACGGGGCGCGGGGAGGGGACCATGGGTGTCATGTCCGGGCCCTATGTCATCCGCGGCTCGGTCTCCCTCCCGGAGGCCGAGCTCATGTGGCGTTTCTCGCGGTCCTCGGGGCCCGGCGGCCAGCACGTCAACACGAGCGACTCCCAGGTGGAGCTGCGCTTCGACCTGGCGGCGACCGACGCGCTCCCCGAGGTGTGGAAGGCGCGGGCCCTGGACCGGCTCGCGAGCAGGCTGGTGGGCGGGGTGATCTCCGTACGGGCCTCCGAGCACCGCTCCCAGTGGCGCAACCGCGAAACGGCCGCCGTCCGGCTCGCCGCCCTCCTCGCCGAGGCCACGGCGCCGCCGCCCAAGCCCCGGATCAAGCGGAAGATCCCGCGCGGCATCAACGAGCGCAGGCTGCGGGAGAAGAAGCAGCGCGGCGACACCAAGCGCGGCCGCTCGGGCCGCGACTGGTGACGCCGAGGGCCCCGTTGCGCTGACCGCGAAGGGTGCCCCGTGCCGTGACCGGGAAGGCTCCCGTGTCGCGCGTGACCGCGCAGCCCCCGTGCCGTGACCGCCCAGCCTCCCGTGCGTGGCCGGGAAGCCCCCGCACCGTGGCCGCGCAGGCTCGGGCCGTCAGCCCAACTGGCGGTAGCGGCCCTTGAAGTAGGCGAGCGGCTCGCCGTCCGGGCTCGGCAGCTCCGCCGTGAGCACCCGCCCGATCACCAGGGTGTGGTCCCCGGCCACCACGCGCTGCTCGGTGCGGCACTCCAGCGTCGCCAGCGCCCCGCCGATCAGCGGCGCGTGCGTGACCTCTCCCCGTACGTACGGGAGGTCCTCGAACAGCAGCCGGTCGCTGATCCGGCCCTTCATGGCGAACCGCCCCGCGATGTGCCGCTGGCTCGCGGCCAGGACGGAGACCGCCCACAGCGGCTGCTCGTCCAGCAGGTCGTCCATCCGGGAGCCGTTGCGCAGGCTCACCATCACCAGGGGCGGTTCCAGGGACACGGACATGAAGGCGGTCGCCGTCATGCCCACGTCCTCGCCCCGGCCGTCCTCGTCGAGGGGCGGCTCCTGGGCGGTGACCAGCACCACCCCGGCGGCCAGCCGCGCGAGGGCGGCACGGAACTCGTCGTTGCTCACTCCCTCAGCATGGGGGACGGTCTCGGGGCGCGGGGCGGGGGGCTTCGTCTGGAGCACACACCGACGCTAACCGCCGGGGCCCGACGGTCACATCGGGCCAGGGGACCAGGCCGGTCCTAGGACTCCGGAAGGGCCGCGTGCGCCGGGTGCGGGAGCGGTACGACAAACGGGCGTACACAACAGGAACCGGTCCTTCCGGCCTCCGTCCACAAGGGGAACCGACCCCTCCGACCGCGCATCGAACGGGATCGAACACGCTGGGTCACCGCACCCCCCCGGCCATCTGTTGTGACTTGAGTCACAGAGTCCATTTTCTGCCGACCCTGTGTACCGGGTGCACAGCTCACTGTGATTCAGTGGCCGTGACACTGCAACAAGTACGTCGATATGAAACCTGGAGTTGCTGTCGAGGTCTCGGGGAGTGCGAGCGATGGAGGCCGAGTCGGAACCGTACGTCCGCCTTGCGACCATGCGACAGCTGCATCAAGCCGTCGCTGATCTCAATACGGCGCGGAGTCTGGCGGACACGCTGCAGTCCGTGGCCGACGGAATCGTCGCCGGTCTCGGCTACGAGCTGGGCTGCGTGAACCTGGTCCGGCCGGACGGCGACCTGGTCATCGCCGCCTTCGCGGGCAACGCCGCGGCCGAGGCCCTGATCACCGGACGCGTCGGCTCCCGCGCCTCCTGGGAACGCCGGCTCTCCATGGGCGAGGCCTGGGACAACCTCCGCTTCATCCCGCACACCGAGGGCTGGGTCCTGCTCGACGACGACGTGCCCCAGTGGCACACCGAGGGGCCCGAGCCGCGGTTCGAGGACGAGTGGCACCCGCTCGACCGGCTCTACGCCCCGATGTACGCCTCCGCGGGCGGCCGGGACCTCCTCGGCGTCATATCCGTCGACCGGCCGCGCAACGGGCGCCGCCCCGGCGCCTGGGGGCGCGAAGCGCTCCAGATGTACGCCTCCCAGGCCGCCATCGCCATCAGCAACGCCCGTCTGCGGGCCAACATGCAGCGCGCCCTGGTCCGCCTGGAGCGGGAGCAGCAGGCGCTGCGGGCCAGCGAGGAGTCCTTCCGGCAGGCCTTCGAGTACGCGCCCAGCGGGATGGCCATCGCGGAGATGGGCGGCGACCAGCAGGGCAGGCTGCTGCGCACCAACGACGCCCTGTGCCGGCTGCTCGGCCGCCCGGCCTCCGTCATGCGCCGCTACTCCTTCGCCGACCTGGTCCACCCCGAGGACATCGGCACCCTGCTGCGCACCTCCGCCGAGGGCGGCCGGGCCGAGCTGCGCCTCAGCCGCCGGGACGGCACCTACCTGTGGGTCTCGCTGCGCAACTCCGTCGTCGCGGACACCGCCGACGGGCCGCGCTTCCTGCTCACCCACGTCGAGGACATAGAGGAGCGCAAGCGGCACGAGCTGAACCTCGCCCACCGGGCCTCGCACGACGCGCTGACCGGGCTGCCCAACAGCGCCGAGCTGAAGTCGCGGCTCAGCGCCCGGCTCTGCGAGCGGCCGCACTCCTCCCCGGCCGCGACCGCGATCGAGGCGCTGGACGCGGCGTACGGGGACGTCGAGTCGTCCCTGACCCACTGCTACCAGGCCGACGGCTACGAGGGCGAAGCGGTCCCCGGCGGCGGCCCCTTCGACCATCACGTGCACGCGGAGGCCCCGGATCCGGAGCACGACGACGGGACGAAGGGCCTCGCGGTCCTCTTCTGCGACCTCGACGGCTTCAAGTCCATCAACGACCGCTTCGGACACCACACCGGCGACGCCGTGCTCATCGAGGTCGCCCGGCGGCTGAGCACCTGTGTGCGCGACGGTGACACCGTCGCCCGGCTCGGAGGTGACGAATTCGTCGTTCTCGCCGACGGCCTCGGGGCGGCGGACGCCGCTGACCTGGCCGTTCGCCTGAGAAATGCCATCATTCCGCCCATAAGGGTCGACGGTCGCGCGGTCCGGGTCGGGGCGAGCTTCGGCATCGGCTGGGCCGAGTGCGGAATGACCGTCGAAGAGGTGCTGCGCTCCGCCGACCAGCGGATGTACGTGGAGAAGCGGTCCCGGTCGAAGGTTCACCGCCGGGCCGGATGACGTTCACGGCCCGTTCCTCCCCCACCCCGTGACCGTTCCCCGACGGCCGCCCGGGTCACGGAGCG
The DNA here is from genome assembly GCF_900460065.1 of Streptomyces griseus. GTDB lineage: Bacteria > Actinomycetota > Actinomycetes > Streptomycetales > Streptomycetaceae > Streptomyces > Streptomyces griseus. The sequence goes on from NZ_UAVD01000012.1 coordinate 146,690, forward strand.
CAATTCGGCGCCTGCTCCGTTCGAGGTAGGCTCGGCCGGTCGGCGACGGCTGGCGACATGGTGAGGAGTGACCCAGGGATGACGGCCGGAAACAACGGCGCGAGCAAGCCCGAGGACGACGATCCGTTCGGCTATCTGTACGCGGACGGACAGGCGGCAGGCGCCCAGCCGCCCGGCCAGGGCGGCTACGGCTACCCGGGGCCGGCCGCGCAGCCGGGCGTGCCCCGGACGTCCTACAACCAGGTGCGGGCCGTCGGCGAGCGCCAGTACGGCCAGCAGGCGCCGCAGCAGCAGGGCGGGTACGGCTACCCGCCCCAGCAGGGCTACGGCCAGCCCCCCGCGCAGCAGTACAACCGGCCGAACCCGCAGTACGCGGCCCCCGAGACCCATCCGGGCGGCGGGCCGGGCGGGCAGCCCCCGGCGCACGGCGGCCACGGCGGCGGTGCGGGCCGGGGCGGTCCGAACACCAAGGCGCTCCTGATCGCGGCCGTCGCCGTGGTCGCGGTCGTCGTGATCGGCATCGGCGCGGCCCTGATCACGGGCGACGACGGTGACAAGAACGACAACAAGGACGAGGCGTCCTCCTCGCAGGGGCCCGCCGGCGAGGTCGAGGAGTCGAAGAAGCCGGAGCAGAAGCCCAAGGAGACCCCGAAGCCGGTCGAGCTGCCGAAGCAGGACGCGGCGACGCTGACGCTCGGCGGCTCGGCGGCCCTGGACTCCTCGGTCAAGGGCGCCAAGGGCGCGAACGGGAACTACATCAACCTCAACGAGGTCGGCCGGTCGGCCACCTGGTCGGTGGAGGTTCCCGAGGCCGGCGCGTACACCCTGTACGTGACCTACGGCGTGCCCGGCAAGGACGCGAAGACGACCCTGACGGTCAACGCGCAGGAGCCCCGCTCCATCAACATGAAGAACTTCGCGCAGGCCCCCGAGGGCGACCTGGAGAAGGGCTGGACGAACACGTACGCGTACGTCCAGCTCGACAAGGGCTCCAACACCCTCAAGCTGTCGTGCGAGACGGGCGACGAGTGCGACGCCAATCTCGACCAGCTGGAGCTGAAGTCCGGCCACATCAAGAGCTAGGCCGTGTCCGCGCCGACGCCCTGACCGCCCCCGAGGTGGTCAGGGCGTCGGCGTGTGCGGCTCCACCGTGACGCGCGGCAGCAGCTCCGCGTAGGCCGCCGCGTCGAACTCGCCGGCCGTCGGGGCCAGCACCGTCGCCGTCGACAGGGCCACCGCCCGGGCGAGGCGCTCCGGCCAGTCGAGGCCCTCGGCCAGGGCGGAGAGCAGTCCGGCCACCGCGGAGTCGCCCGCGCCGGTCGGGTTGCCGCGCACGGGGGCGGGCGGGGCGGCCCGCCAGACGCCGTCCGGGGTGAGCGCGAGCACGCCCTCCGGGCCCAGGGACGCGACCACGGAGTGGGCCCCGCGGCGGCGGGCGTCCCGGGCGGCGCGCAGCGGTTCCCGGGAGCCGGTCAGCCGGGCCAGCTCCTCGGCGTTCGGCTTGACCAGGTCCGGGCGGGCGGCGATGCCCCGGCGCAGCGGTTCACCGCTGGTGTCCAGGAGCACGGGCACGGCGGCGGCGCGGGCGATCCGGACCAGGTCCGCGTAGGCCCCGACATGGATGCCGGGCGGCAGGCTGCCGCAGAGCGCGACGGCGTCGGCCCCGGTGAGCAGCTCCTCGTACGTCCGCAGGAGGGCGGCCCACTCGGCGGGGCTCACCTGCGGACCGGGTTCGTTGAGCTGGGTGGTGTCGCCGGTCGAGCGGTCGGTGATCGCGAGGGTGCGGCGGGTGTTCCCGGCGACGGGCACGAGGGCGTCGCGCGGCGGGAGCGGGGCGAGGAGGCCGCGCAGGACGTCTCCGGTCGCGCCGCCGACGAAGCCGGTGACCACGCTCTCGTGGCCGAGCGCGCCGAGGACCCGGGCGACGTTGAGCCCCTTGCCGCCGGGGCGTTCGGTGACCTCGCCGACCCGGTGGCTGCGGTGCGGGACGAGCGCGTCGACGGTGTACGTCACGTCGAGCGCGGTGTTCAGAGTGACGGTCAGGATCACCTCTGCCGGTCCTCCCTCGATGCGTGGCCCAGGCGGTGCGCGCGCCCGTCCACGGGCGCCCATCCGATGATCATGTCAAAGCGACGGCGGTCGGCCCAGTCCCGCGGGCCGACCGCCATCGCTTCGTTACGTGCTCACCGCGCCGGCTACGCGGTCTTCGGCTCGATGATCCACTCGCCGCGGCGCATGACGCCCTTGAGGACGAAGTCCTCGTCGAGGACGACCAGGTCGGCGTCCTTGCCCGCCTCCAGCGAGCCGACCCGGTCGTAGACGCCGAGCAGCCGGGCGGGGTTGGCGGAGATGGACCGGACGACGTCCTCGACGGGGATGGCGTCGAGGGTGACGGCCCGCCGGAACGCGGTGTCCAGGGTGAGCGTGGAGCCGGCGATCGAGCCGCCCTCCACCAGTCGGGCCACCCCGTCGGTGACCTCGACCGCGAGCGGGCCGAGCTCGTACTTCCCGTCGCCGAAGCCGGCGGCGTCCATCGCGTCGGTGATCAGCGCGACGCGTCCCGCGCCCTTGTGGCGGTAGGCCAGCTCCAGGACGGCCGGGTGCAGATGCGTGCCGTCGTTGATCAGCTCGACGGTGATCCGGTCGTCCTCCAGGAGGGCGGCGATCGGGCCGGGCTCGCGGTGGGCGAGCGGCGGCATCGCGTTGAACAGGTGGGTGGCGACGGTCGCGCCCGCGTCGATGGCCTCGACGGTCTGCTCGTACGTCGCGTCGGTGTGGCCGATCGCGGCGATGACCCCGTGCTCGGCGAGCAGCCGCACGGAGTCGATGCCGCCGGGCAGCTCGGTGGCGAGGGTGAACATCCGGGCGGTGCCGCGCGCGGCGTCCAGCAGCTTGCGGACGTCGGCCGGGTCCGGGTCGCGCAGCAGCTCCTCGCTGTGGGCGCCCTTGCGGCAGGGCGAGATGAAGGGGCCCTCGAAGTGGATCCCGGCCAGGTCGCCCTGCTCGACCAGCTCGGACAGGACGCCCGCGCGCCGGGCGAGGAAGTCCATCTCGCCGGTGACCGTGGAGGCGACCATGGTGGTGGTGCCGTGCTCGCGGTGCGTACGGATGCCGGTGAGGACCTCGTCGACGGTGCCGGAGGTGAAGGAGGCCCCGCCGCCGCCGTGGTTGTGCATGTCCACGAAGCCGGGGACCACCCAGTGGCCGCTGAGGTCGATGGTCCGGGCGTCCTCCGGTGCGGAGGCGGAGATGCGGGTGGACTCGATGGTCACCCGGCCGTCCTCGACGGTGCCGCTGGGGAGCACCACCCGGGCGCCGGCGAGAACGGTGCTGTCTGCTGCGCGTCCGGCCATCAGGCGGAAACCTCCGTGGAGAGTAGATCCCAGGCGAGCAGCCCCGCGCCCAGGCATCCGGCGGTGTCCCCGAGGGCCGCCGGGACGATGCGGGGCAGCTTCTGGAACGTGATCCGTTCCTCGACGGCCGCACGCAGTGGTGTGAACAAGGTTTCCCCGGCTTCGGCGAGACCGCCACCGATGATGAGCGTGCCGGGGTCGAGGAGGGTGAGCGCGGTGACGAGGCCGGCGGCGAGCGCGTCGATCGCGTCCTGCCAGACCCGGATCGCCGCCGGGTCGCCGGATTCGACGGCCTTCGCGCAGTCCGCGGCGTCCGCCTCGGGGTCGCCGGAGGCGGCGGCCCAGGCGCGGGTCACCGCGGCGGCCGAGGCCAGCGTCTCCAGACAGCCGCGCTGGCCGCAACTGCAGTCGGGGCCGTCCGGGCGGACCACGATGTGGCCGATCTCGCCCGCGTCCCCGTGGGCGCCCGCCTCGATGGCGCCCGCGATGCCGATGGCCCCGGCGATGCCGGTGCCCAGCGGGACGAACAGGAAGCGGTCCGTGCCCCGTCCGGCCCCGATCCGGCCCTCGGCGAGCCCGCCGGTGCGGACGTCGTGGCCGAGGGCGACGGGGACGCCGATCCGCTCGGCCAGTAGCGCGCGCAGCGGTACGTCGCGCCAGCCCAGGTTCGCGGCGTACACCGCGATGCCCTTCTCGGCGTCGACGATGCCGGGCACGGCGACCCCGGCGGCGACGGCGCTCTCGCCGAGGTGCTCCTCGCCGTGGGCGCGCAGCTCCGCCGCGAACGCGAGGATGGTCTCGACGACCGCGTCGGCGCCGCGCTCGCGGCCGGTGGCCCGCCGCGCCTCGTGGAGGAGGGTGCCGTCGGTCCCGACCAGTGCGGCCTTCATTCCGGTGCCGCCCACATCGAGGGCGATGACATGTCTCACGGGAGACAGTTTCGCCCGCCGACCCCCAAAAGGTCTAGTCCACTAGCGTGGTTTGTTGCGCACCCATACAAAATGATGAAGGAGTGAAGGCCGGTCGTTTTCTGCCGGAAAGTCACTTATGGGGATCCCTGGACCGGGGGGAATCGGTCCAAAGGTCTGGACCAAGATACGGCCAGAAGCCCCCGACTGCCAGTGCGCGTACGCCAGTTGTGGCCCCCGGGACCCGTATACGTTGCCGAAGCGATACGCCGGTGGTGTAGACCTTCGCATCGCCCATGGGGGAAACTCGCAGTTCATCCGGACGGTGCCCAGGACAGGGCGGCGCTGCCGCGGCCGAACGGCGGGCCGGCGGCCGGCGCCGAGCGCGCCGTCCGTGAGCCAGGTGATCGACGAGGATGGGCGAGGCTGTGCAGCGGCGCTTTTTGGGTCTGACCGCGGCGGTGGCCGCGCTGGGAATGACGGCGGCGTTGTCGGGCTGCGGCGGTGACGCCGGCTCGGGCGACGTCACGCTCAAACTGGTCGCCGCCGACTACGGCACCGGCCCGGAGAACAGCTCCGAGAAGTACTGGAGCGGGCTCGCGGCGGGCTTCGAGAAGGAGCACCCCGGCATCAAGGTCGACGTCACCGTCCTCCACTGGAAGGACGTCGACCGCGAGGTCGCCGCGATGGTCAAGGCCGGCGACGCCCCGGACATCGCCCAGATCGGCGCCTACGCGGACTACGCCAAGGCGGGCAAGCTCTACACCGCCGACGAGACGCTCGCGATCCGCACCACGGCGAACTTCCTGCCGCGGCTCGCCGAAGCCGGCAAGATCGACGGCACCCTGTACGGACTGCCCTTCGTCGCCAGCACCCGCCTCCTCTTCTACAACGAGAAGCTGTTCGACCGGGCGGGCCTGGGCGCCCCCGAGACCTGGGACGACATCCGGAGCGACGCCGCCGCGCTCAAGGCCGAGGGCGTCGACTACCCCTTCGCCCTGCCGCTGGGCCAGGAGGAGGCCCAGGCCGAGACCCTGATGTGGCTCCTCAGCGGTGGCGGCGGCTACACGGACGACGTCGGCGCCTACGACATCGACTCGGCCCAGAACGTCGCCACGTTCCGCTGGCTGCGGGACAACCTCGTCGGCGAGGGCCTCACCGGACCGGTCGAGCCGGGCAAGCTGGACCGGGCGAAGGCCTTCGAGGCGTTCGCCGACGGCGAGGTCGGCATGCTCAACGGCCACCCCACCCTGATGGACGAGGCCGAGGCCAAGGGCGTCAAGGTCGGCATGGTGCCGCTGCCCGGCTTCGACGGCCCGACCAAGGGCTCCATGGGCGTGGCCGACTGGATGATGGGCTTCAAGGAGAACGGCCACCGCCAGGAGAT
>NZ_UAVD01000004.1 GCF_900460065.1 Streptomyces griseus
CGCCCGGGTCGTTGACGTCTGAGAGGCTGCCGAGGTTCTCGGACACCGCCTTGTTCACGTCGTCGAGGCTCGGGCTGTTCCCGCCCCCGGGGCCGGGGGTGTTGAGGCCGCCGAGGTCGCCGTGGCTCTCGGTCACCGGGACGTCCTGCTTGAGGTTCAGCAGGTCGTCGAGGCCGCCGAGGTCGCCGAGGTTCCCGCCGCCGCCCGGCCCGTTGATGCCGCCGAGGCTCTCCTCCATCCGCTTGGCCTGCTCCTCGGCCTCCCGCTCGGCCTCCTCCTGTTCGCGGCGCTGCTCCTCGCGCAGCTCGTCCGCGTACCGGCGGTCCTCGTCGCGCTGGTTGTTCTGCTCCTCGCGCAGTTCGTCCTGGAGCCTCTTGTCCTCTTCACGCTGGAGGCGCTGCTCCTCGCGCAGTTCGTCCTGGAGCTTCTTGTCCTCCTCGCGCTGGAGGCGCTGCTCCTCCCGCAACTCCTCCTGGAGCCTCTTGTCCTCCTCGCGCTGGAGGCGCTGCTCCTCCCGCAGTTCGTCCTGGTACCTGCGGTTCTCCTCGTTCTCCTCGTTGATCTTCTCCTTCTCCTCCTCCAGCTTCTCCTTCTCGTACTCCTCACCCGCCGTGCTGGTCGACTTGGGCTCGGGCACGTTCTCGGTGAAGTCGTCGGAGAGCGAGAGGAACTGGTTGTTCAGCTTCGACTGGACCTCCCGGGCCGGGGTGACGAGCATCTCGTCCACGGCCCTGCTCCAGATGTCGACCGCCTTGTCGCCGACCTTCGCCCAGTTCGCGATGTCGTTGAGGTCCCCGTAGTCCGGGTGCACCTGGCTGAAGCCGGGCTGCGGCTTGTGGGTGACCGTCGTGTTGTACCGGGTGGTGTACGACTGGATGTCCGTCTTGGCCACGTTGTTGGCGTCCACCCACTGGGCGAGGTCGTCGAGGACGTAGCGCAGCACCCGGTGGGGGTCGTAGTAGTCGGACCGGGCCCAGGCCAGCCACTTGTCCAGGAGGGTCCTCGCGGCCTCCTCCAGGGCGGTGCGGCCCAGGGAGAGCGCGCGGGAGTACACGGTGGCGCCGGTGCCGTTGCGGTCGCCGGTGCCCGCCGTGTTGTCGAACGTCTCCACGTAGGTGTCGTAGTTCTCGCGGACTTTCCTGATGAGGCTGATGAAGACCTCGGCCGCTTCGCCCTTCCAGCTGGCGTCGTCCCGGCCGAAACGGTCCTCCCACTCCTTGAGCAGCGGTGCCTGGTCCTTGAAGAACTTGGCCGCGTAGTCGAAGGACTCACCGGTCCGGTCGAAGGTGTCGAGGTCGACGATGCCCTTGTCACCGGCTCCCTCCCCGCTGAAGCGGCCGTCCCCGCTGTTTCCCCGCAGCAGGGCGAGGAGCGCCGCCCGCGGCCCGTTCATGTATCGGGCCAGCGGGATGGTGCTCATCTTGTCCTTGTTGTAGTCCGTGAACTCGTTGCCCTCACGGACGCTCACGTCCTCGACGTTCTCGGCGTCGGTGCCGGCGAAGATGATCTCGTCACCGGACTTCACGCGCCCCTCGAAGACGATCCGGGCCTGCTTGATGGAACTCTTCTTCCCGCTGTCGAAGAACCAGATGTCGTAGTCCTGGCCCTTGTTCTGCAGGAAGCCGGAGTCCTTGACGAGCAGGCCGAGGCTGCGCTCCTTGATGTCCATCCGGAAGAGCTTGCCGCCGTGGTCGGAGCGGAGCGTGTCGAAGATGGTGGCGCGATCGGGCACGGGGTAGCCGGTGAGGTGCTTGACGAGTTCCGCCCAGTTGTCGGCGGACGCCGCGTCCGTCTTCCGGTACTTGTCGACGTTGCCCTTGGATTCATCGTCGTACTGGTCGGCCACCGGGCACCCCTCTGGTCATGTGTCGTCCTCGCCGCCGGCGTGCGCGGGTCGCGCTACTTCTCTTCCGTGCCCGTGGACCCGCTGGTGAGCGTGTCGACCTCTTCGAAGGTCTGGAGCAGCGTCTGGGCGTCGATCGCGTCCAGGTTCTTGTTCTTGGTCTTCTCGGCCTCCTCGATGGTGTCGGTGAGGGCCTCCTTGAGCTCCTTGAAGAGGTCCATCTGGTCACCGAGCAGCTTGTCGAGGGCCGTCGCGGCTGTGGTGACGCTCTCGATCAGTGTCGGTCCCGAGACCAGCTTCTCGGTGTTCATGAACCCCAGGCGCAGCATCTGCTGGCCCTGGTCGAGGTTGTCCGCCGTCGTGTAGCCCTTGATGAGCTGGCCGAGGGGCCGGATGTGGGCCTCGCCCTCCTCGCCGCTCCCGTCCTCCCGGTGCTGCTTCGCCTTGACGTAGACCGGGTGCACCTCGTTGTCCCGGAAGTTCTCCATCTGCTTGAGGTCGAAGTGCTTGACGTCGGCCTTCTCACCGGCCATGGGGCGTCCTCCTGCGGTCGGAGCGGGACAGGGTTACGGGAAACGGGGCGGGGCCGCTCCGGTGCCCGTGCGGGCGGGGGCCGCTCCGGGGCGGCGCGGGCGGGGCGGGCGCGCGAAGGCCGGGGTCCGCCCTCCGTGCCGTACGGACTGACGGACGGAGGTGAACCCCGGCGCGGACTACCGGGCGCGCACACCGCCCCAGTTGTCCGCGCTCCTGCGCTCGTCGCGGGAGTGGTTGTCGTGGATGCTCTGGACGAGCTCGCCGCTGTCGCCGAGGAGGAGGGCCATGTTCTTGGTGGCCTGGTCCCACTCGGCCTGCACGCCGCGGTACATCTGCTGGTCGTCACCCTCCCAGGAGGTCACGAGCGGCTTGAGCTCGTCCTCCAGGTTGTTGAGGGTGGTGATGATCTGCTGGGTCTGCTGCTTCAGTTCCTCGATCGCGTTGCGGACCGTGGAGTACTGGACATCGATGATGCCGTCGGCCATGACGTCTCCTCTCGGGTGGCCGGGCTCCGGGGCCCGGGGGTGCTCGCGGGTTCCGGCCTCCGCGGGAGGGGCCGGCGCCGTCGGGGACGGGTCAGCGCAGCGCCTCGAAGACGCCCTGGCTGGTCTTGCTGTTGAGCACCTCGGTGAGGTCCTGGTTCTCCTTCGCCAGCCGGTCGGCCGAGGTCACGTTCTCCTGGAGCGCGTCGACCATCTTGCTGATCTGGACGACGACCTTCTGCGCCTCGCCGTTCCAGCTGCGGAACAGCTTCAGCAGGGCCTGACCCTCGTCTCCGCCGACGCCCGAACGCGCGGCGATCTCGGCGACGTTGTTCTGGATCTTCTCGACCGCGGCCCGGGCCGACTCCAGGGAGGAGACACCTCCCAAGCCCTTGGCATAGTCCGCCCGCCTCTGGCCACTGTCCGCCATGTCGCGCTCCCTTCGTTGCGTCTCGGTGAGCTCGTCGCGTCACTTCTCGTCGCGCCGTTGCCCGCTGAGGCTAAAGAGGAATACCCGCCCGGCGCAACGGATGTAAGCAAGATTTGAGCATAGGCGGGCTCGTCAGAATCCTTGCATGCCAACGGAGTTGTTCGCAGGTTTCCACCATATGAACGCACTGCGGCCCCGGGACCTCCGGACCGGGCGATGCGGACGGAAAACGGGCAGCCAAAGAATCCGAACGGTCATCGGGGCGGCCCGTTTCCGGTGTCTCGCCCACCTTTTCGCGGGATTCCCCGGAAGGGGCTCGCGGTCAATTTCTGAGCTTTCCCTGAGGTTTCCCTCGGTGCGCGGCCCACACCGAATGGCTCTCCGTCGAGGCCGAGTCATGTGCGAAGTTCCGCTTCCCCTCCCTTTTCTCTTTCTTCAGCACTGTATGGGCCTTTTGCCTGGATCATGGCCGGGAGTCGACCGTCCCGGTACCGCCGGGAGCGCCGCACCTCGGGGCGGTGACCCTGGGCTCCGCGGCGCCGGAGGCGGCGGCCGGATCGAGGTCCGCGCCGGTCGGCAGCGCGGCGAGCAGCGGTGCGGGGACCGAGCCGATGTCCCCCTCCCCGTACCCGAGCGCCGTCAGGGCGTCCTTCGCCGGGACCCGGTACTTCACACCGTTGTCCGCGACGAGGTAGGTGGTTCCCGCGTGTGCGGCGCCGCTCGCGTGCAGGGCCCGGACCAGGGCCCCGCGCCCGGGGCGTACCACGGTGGCGTCCGTCCTGGCGCAGGCGGCGACCAGCGACCGGTCGGCGCCCGGCGCCGCCGCCGCGGGGGCGAGCCCGGCCAGCGGGACCAGCACCGACCTGATCCGGGCGCCGCCGTCGCCGCCGTCCACCTGGGCGCAGAGCGCGGTGCCGCGCGGCGCGGACTGCGGAAGGGGCGGCGTACGGGGCAGCTCGGAGGCCGCCGGTCCGGCGGGGGCGGTCTCCTCGGCCCGGTGGGTGCGCAGCGCGTCCGCCCCGACCGCCCGGGCCTCGGGCGAGCGCCCCCGGTAGGCGTCCTTCTGGGTGGCCGGGTCACCGAGCACCAGGGCGGCCTCCAGGCGGGACAGCGGCACCAGACCGTCCTTCCGCAGCAGGTGGTACGTGCTGCCGCCGCCGACCACGCCGACCTCGAATAGCTGGCCGATCCGGCTCGGTTCGCCGCCGATCTCCGGCCCCTCGCCCCCGCGGCCGGGCACCTCCGGCGGCTTGAGGGCCGGGCCGGGGGCGAGGGCGTCGAGGAAGGCCGCCGAGACCGGCATCGCCCGCTCGGAGCCGTAACCGAGGGCGTTACGGGCGTCGGATTCGGGATCCAGCGGGAGGCGGCTGCCCCGCCAGACCAGGTACTCGGTGCGGTCCGGGCCCCGGACGAGGACCCCGCGGTCGGCGCCGACCCCCTGGGACTCCAGCGGCGCCCCGGCCACCACCGTGGTGGCCCCGGGCCGGTCCACACCCGCGGCGGCGACGGCGCCGGAGGTGCTGGGCAGGGCGCCGTCCGGTCCGGTGACGCACAGGTGCCAGGCCCCGGCGTCGAGCCCGCCCGGGCCCGGCAGGGTGTCCGGGGCGCCGGGTATGCCGGCCGGGGAGCCCACGGGGACGTCCCGCAGGGAGGCGGTGGAGACGTCCACCGCCTTGAGGTCGGAGCCGCCGATCAGCCGCGCCGAGGCGTAGTTGCGCACCGGGTGCAGCACGCCGTCGGTGCCGGTCCACAGGTAGCGGGCGCCGGTCTCGCGGTTGACCACCAGGTGCTCGCCCTTGCGCCAGGTGTCGTTCCCGCCGGGCCGCAGCAACCCGTAGACGGTGGCGCCCGCTCCGATCAGGACGGTGACCAGCAGGCCGAAGACGACGCCCCGGGTGGTGCGGCCCAGCGGGCTCTCCGGAGCGTCCGGGTCGGCCGTCAGCAGGCCGGAACTGAGCCTGCCCATCATGAAACCGTGGGCCTGGACCTGATCGCGCTTGGACTGCACAGCCTCTCCTCGACTAGCTTCTGGTGGAACGGCGTACGGGGGGCTCAGCCGAACAGGCCGCGCAGCCAGCCGAAGAGGCCCGCCACCCACAGGGTGAGCGGGAGCAGCGCGACGGCCAGGCCGGTGTGCGCCAACTCCGCCGCCCGGCCCCAGTACGGCAGGACCCGTCGGCCGGGCACGATCCAGGAAGCGGTCACCAGGGCGGCCGCCGCCGCGAGCAGCACCCCGAAGACCACCACGCGGCCGTCGGCGTCGCTGTCCACCGCCCAGGCCCGGGCGAGCAGCAGCAGCCCCCAGATGCCGGGCGCCGCCAGCGTGAGGCGCTGGCCGATGTGGACCAGGCCCCGGGAGTGGAGGAGGAGCAGCAGGGTCAGTGCGAGCGCGGTGAGCGTCTCGGGCAGGTCCGGGGTGTGGGCGAGGACCACCAGGGCGGCGGCGGCGATGACGCCGGTGGCGGCGAAGAGTGCGGTGACCCAGCGCCCGGCGAGTTCGGTGCGCTCGGCGACCTCGTCGCCCGCGTACGGGTCGATGCCTTCCTGGAGCTGCCCGGCGGAGGACGGCAGCGCGGGCATCCGCATTCCGGCCAGTTTGAAGGCGAAGGGGGCCACCGCCCCGGCGGCGAGCGCGACGGCCGTCGCCACCAGCGCCACCGCGGCCGCCGCGTCCAGGCCGGTGTAGCCCATCAGCGCCCCGGAGACCGCGGCGGCCGCGGCGACCACGGCGGTGGCCAGCAGGGCGGGGGCGCCGACCGCGGTGGCGGCGAGCGCGAGGACCGCGCCGCCCGCCGCCGCGGCGCCGGCCGCGAGCAGCCGCGCCCCGGCGACCCGCGTCGCGTCGGGGCCGGTGAGGTCGCCGCCCGGCAGCACCCAGCCGACCAGGGCGAAGCACGGGGCGACCAGCAGGGCGAGCGCGGTGGCGGAGAGCCGGTCGCCGACCGCCCGGCTCGCGGAGCCGGCGCCGGCGAGGAGGAGCAGTCCGGCCACTGCGGCGAGGGCCGCCCGGGTGGTGGCGGAACCGCCCACTCCGGGCTGGAAGACCAGCAGGAGGGCGGCCCCCACGGCCGCCACGGCGGTGCCCACCAGCAGGCCCCGGGCCGCCCCGGGGTGCCAGGTGTGCAGCTTGCGGCCCACCGTCTCGGCCATTCCGTCGACGAGATCGTCGAGGCGGGCCTCGGGGAGCGCCTCGGTGTGCGGGCGGAGATGGAGCACGGTTCCGTCGGTGAGTCCGGCGCCGGCCAGGGTGGTCTCCTCGTCGAGCGGGGCGTCGCCGAGCCGCTGGAGCACCCAGCCGGCGTGGTCGAGCCCGGCCTCCTCGGCCTCCTCACCGACGTACCGCAGGAGGGTGGGGAGCAGATCGGCGACCGGTACGTCGGCGGGCACGGCCAGATCGATGGTGACGCTCGGCGCACGTACGGTCAGGCGGCACGATTCGGCCACCGCACTGTCGGTCATCAGCAGAACTCTCGTCTTCCGTGCAGGCTTTGACAGAGGACTTCCCCGCGAGAGGGAATGTGCGAACAGTACGGAAAGTCCGCGTGGCTGTGAACCGGGGGGCCGGGCAGGGAATTTGTGCCCGTACACCGGGCGACCGCCCCTCCCGCGTGGACAGGCCGCGTTCCGTGAATGCAGACTACTGCCTGCGGCCACCGGTCGCGCCGCGGACCGGACTCCGAATCCGGTAGGTGGTCGACCATCACGGAAGTCGGCCGTTCCGCGCCGTCCCGCTCGAAACATTCACCCGGCGTTCATCGGGGCGCGTTCCGCCCGGAAAATCCGCCTGGTGCGGTCTTTCTCCCGTCGGGTACGCCGGTATTCGGCGGGCCGGAAAGTCAGTGAACCGGAGGTTCTGTTCCTTGAGTGTCGTGCTGTTTCGCCGCCCGGCCCGCAGGCGCGGGCCGGAGATGCCCGACGGGCAATTGACCCTCCAGGAGCCGCCCGTCCTCGCCGAGACGGTGCCCGACACCTCGGCGGTGTGGACCTATCTGCCGATGGCTCTGATGTCGGTGTCGATGATGCTGATGTTCCTGCGCCCCGGCGGCGGGAACGGCGTCTTCATGTATCTGGCGATGGGTGTCATGGCGCTCTCGGCCGGCGCCATGCTGCTGGGCCAGCTGATGCGCCGCTCCAGCGAGCGCAAACAGCGGCTGAAGGGCGAACGCCGTGACTACCTGCGCTATCTGGCGCAGACCCGCAAGCGGGTGCGGGCCACCATCGCGGAGCAGCAGCGGGCGCTCGCCTGGCGGCACCCGGAACCGGCCTCGCTGCGCTCGCTGGCCCGCACCTCCCGGCTGTGGGAGCGCCGCCCGGCGGACGAGGACTTCGGCGAGGTCCGGATCGCGGTCGGTGAACAGCAGTTGGCTCTGACCCTGAACCCCGTCTCCACCCGCCCGGTGGAGGACCTCGAACCCCTCTGCGCGCACGCCCTGCGCCGCTTCATCCGCGCCTACTCCACCGTCCCGGAACAGCCCCTGGGCCTCTACCTGCGCTCCTCGGCCCGGATCCTGCTGCGTCCGGAGGAGGCCGCGGCCGAGGGGGCCGCCGGCGGGCAGGCGGCCGATCCGGGCGGGGGCGACGACGGCGACGCCGTACGTTCCCTGGTCCGTGCCGTACTGGGGCAGCTCGCGGTCTTCCACGCGCCCGAGGAACTCTGGCTCGCCCTGTGCGTCGGTGACGAACGGCGCCCCGACTGGGAGTGGGTCAAGTGGCTGCCGCACGTGCTGGATCCGCATGAGGAGGACGGCGCGGGACAGGCCCGCCGGATCACCGCCGACCTCAGCGAGCTGGACGACCTGCTCGGCGCCGAGTTCGCCGAGCGCCCCGGCTTCGACCCGGACGCCCGCCCCGGCCGTGACGAGCCGTACACGGTCGTCCTGCTGGACGGCGTCACCGTCCCGGAGGGCCACCGCTGGGAGGGGCACGGCTACCGCAACGCCCTGATCCTCGACGTCTCCGGGGCGCTGCGCTGGCGGCCCGGCCGCAACACCCTGCGGCTGACCGTCGGGCCCGGCCGGGTGAGCCTGGTGCGCACCGACCGCAGCCGCAAGGAGCGGTCGGTGCCGCTGGGCGTTCCCGACCGGCTCGGCCCGTTCGGGGCGGAGTCGCTGGCCCGGCTCCTCACCCCGCGCCGGATGAGCCTCGGCGCCGACGTCGCGCAGCCGCTGGACACCGACGTCGAGCTGACCACCCTGCTCGGCATACCGGACCTGCACCGGCACGAACCGCGGACCCTGTTCGCCAAGCACACGGGCTCCGGCCGGCTGCGGGTGCCGGTCGCGGTCGGCGTGGACGGCCGCCCGGTCGAGCTCGACATCAAGGAGTCCGCGCAGGGCGGCATGGGCCCGCACGGCATGCTCATCGGCGCCACCGGCTCCGGCAAGAGCGAACTGCTGCGCACCCTCGTCCTCGGCCTCGCCCTGACCAACTCCTCCGAGACGCTCAACTTCGTGCTGGTCGACTTCAAGGGCGGCGCCACCTTCCTCGGTCTGGAGGAACTCCCGCACACCTCCGCCGTCATCACCAACCTCGCCGACGAGGTCGCCCTGGTGGAGCGCATGCAGGACGCCCTGCACGGCGAGCTGATCCGCCGTCAGGAGCTGCTCCGCTCGGCGGGGAACTACACCTCGGCCCTGGAGTACGAGCGGGCCCGGGCCGCCGGGGCGGAGCTGGCCCCGCTGCCCAGCCTGTTCGTGGTGGTCGACGAGTTCAGCGAACTGCTTTCCACGCACCGGGAGTTCATGGAGCTGTTCGTGATGATCGGCCGTCTCGGCCGCTCGCTGGGCGTGCACCTGCTGCTCGCCTCGCAGCGCCTGGACGAGGGGCGCATGCACCAGTTGGAGAGCCATCTCTCGTACCGCATCGGGCTGCGCACCTTCTCCGCGATGGAGAGCCGCGGCGTGCTCGGCGTCCCGGACGCCTACGAGCTGCCCGCCGCGCCGGGAAGCGGCTACCTGAAGTCGGGGGTGGAGGCCCTGACCCGGTTCCGTGCCGCGTACTCCTCGGGGACGTACCGGCGTCGGACGGGCGCGGTGGTACAGGCCAGGGTCGCGAGCCAGGTGGTGCCGTGGACGAGCGGCTGGGTGGTGCCCCGCACCCTGGAGACCCCGCCGGAGCCGGAGACCGGGGCCGAGGAGGGGGCCGAGGACGAGGAGGCGCTGCTCGACGTGGCGCTCGACCGGCTGCGCGGCTCCGGGCCGGCCGCCCACCAGGTGTGGCTGCCGCCGTTGGACGAGCCGTCCCCGCTGGACACCCTGCTGCCCGGCATCGCACCGGTCGAGGGCCGCGGCCTGACCGCCGCCGGATGGCCGGGCGCCGGCCGGCTGCGGGTCCCGGTCGGCCTCGTGGACAAACCCTTCGAGCAGCGCCGTGACCCGCTGGTCGTGGACCTTTCCGGGGCGGGCGGCCACGTCGCCGTGGCGGGCGGTTCGCAGAGCGGCAAGTCGACGCTTGCCCGCACCCTCATCGCCGCCCTCGCGCTCACCCACACCCCGGCCGAAGTCCAGTTCTACTGCCTGGACTTCGGCGGTGGCGGGCTCTCCCAGCTCGCCGCGCTCCCCCACGTCGGCGGGGTCGCGGCACGGCTCGATCCGGAGCGGGTGCACCGGGCGGTGGCCGAGGTGATGGCGCTCCTGGCCCGGCGCGAGCAGTTCTTCGTGGACCACACCCTGGACTCCATGCAGTCCTACCGGCGTCGCCGGGCCGCCGGGGAGTTCCCCGACGAACCGTTCGGTGACGTCTTCATGGTGGTCGACGGCTGGTCCACGGTCCGCCAGGACTACGACGACCTGATCCCGAAGTTCAACGAACTCGCCGCCCGCGGTCTCAACTACGGGATCCACCTGATCATCACCACCACCCGCTGGGTGGAACTGTCCGCACAGGTGCGCGACCAGGCCGGCACCCGTCTGGAGCTGCGGATGGGCGACCCCATGGACTCCGAGATCGACACCCGCAAGGCCCGTTCGGTACCGCGCTCCGGCGGCCGGGGCATCACCGCCGACAGCAAGATGCACTTCCTCGCGGGCCTTCCCCGCCTGGACGGCAGCGGCTCCCTGGAGGACCTCGGCGACGGCGTGGCCCATCTGGTCGCGGAGATCGCGCGGCACTGGCCGGGCCCCGAAGCCCCCCGGGTCCGGATGCTGCCGCACCGGCTCCCGCTCGCCGACCTCCCCGCGCCCGAGGCCACGGAGGGCGGCGGCATGCGCCTCGCGCTCGGCCTCGACCAGGACGCCCTCGAACCGGTCTGGCACGACTTCAGCCGCACCCCGCACCTGATCGCGGTCGGCGACACCGAGAGCGGCAAGACCAACCTGTTGCGCCTGGTCACCCGGGGCATCACCACCCGGTACGCTCCCGAGGAGGCGAAGATCATCGCGGTGGACTACCGCCGCACCCTGGTCGACGCGATCCCCGAGGAGTACCGCATCGGGCACGTGATCTCCCTCGACAACCTCAACGAGACCATCGAGGGCGCGGCCCGCGCGATGAAGACCCGGGTGCCGGGCGCGGACATCGCGCCGGCCCGGATGCGCCGGTGCGACTGGTGGACGGGACCGCGCCTGTTCATCCTGGTCGACGACTACGACATGGTCTCCTCGAACTCCTTCCAGAGCCCCTTCGAGCCGATCTTCGAGCATCTGACGCTCGGCTACGAGATGGGGCTGCACCTGGTCGTCGCCCGCAGCGCCATGGGGGCGGGGCGCGGTCTCAGCGACGGGCTCGTCCGCCGCCTCGACGAGGCCAACAACCCGGCGGTGCTGCTCTCCTGCCCGCCCACGGAGGGCCGCCTCTTCGGCAACGCGAAGCCGCTCAACCTTCCGCCGGGCCGGGCCCTGCACATCGCCCGACGCAAGCCGCGGCTGATGCAGACGGCGCTGGTGGAGGAGGGCTGAGCGGACGGACGGGGGTTTCCTGGAGGGCCGCGCCTGCGGGGGTTTGCGCGTGCGGACGGGGGTCGCCCTCCCGGGGAAGGGCGACTCCCGTTCAGCGCCTGCCCGGGGGGCCCGCGTCCGCCGGGCGCCAGCCCCGGGCACGGGCCCGGGAGAAACCGAAACCGGCCCAGAGGACGGCGAGGACGCCCGCCGATCCGAGGAGGACGACAAGCGTGGCCCGGCCGGTGGCGCGGTCGGTGCCGGAGGTGTCGCGCGCGGCCACGGGCGCGGCGGCACGCTGCGCGGCCGGAGGCCCCGCGTCGCCGAGGACCGTGGTGACGGCGGCGTAGGCGTCCAGCTGGGGGATGTCGGCCGGGTAGGCGGTGGCGGTCAGCCGGCGGGTCACCGCCTCGGCGGAGTCGTCGGGGTGCGTGGCGCGGACGACCGCGGCGGCCCCGGCGGCGTACGCGGTGGCCACCGCGACGCCCGCCCCCAGGTAGTGCCCGGTCCCGCGCGGCCCGCCGGAGACCACTCCGGCGCCGGGAGCGGCCAGGTCGACGGTGCCGGTGGGCAGGGAGCCGTCCGGGCGGGTTCCGGCGGGCAGCATGTCGGCGACCGAGACGACGCCCGGTTCACCGGCCGGCCAGTAGGTGCGGGAGGGGATCTCGTCGGCGGAGCCCCGCGACGGCGGGTCGGGGGTGGCCGCGGCGACGACCACGGCGCCCGCCCGGCCGGCCTCGGCGACCGCCCGGGTCAGCGCCTTGTCCCGGCGCGGCAGGGCGACGGCGACCGCGATCACGTCGGCCCGGGCCTCGGCCGCCTCGCGCACCGCCGCCGTGACCAGGGCCGGGTCCGGCTGCCCGCGCCGGTCCGTGCCGCGCAGGGCCAGGATCTTCGCGCGGGGGGCGACGCCGACCAGCTTCGGGGTGCCGCCCCCCGTCCCGGCGATCAGCCCGGCCAGGAACGTGCCGTGTCCGACGCAGTCGTCGGCGGCGGCGCCCTCGGCGGTGACCCGGCCGTCGAGCCCGGCGGCCTCGGGGTCGACCCCGGTGGAGATCAGCGCGACGGTGACGCCCGCCCCGGTGGAGTGCCCGTGCAGCCGGTCCAGGTCGAGGCGCTGACGCGACCAGTCCTGCTTCTTCGCCTTCTCCCCGGAGGCGGGGGTGCAGGCCGCCTCGTCGGCCCGCGGGTCGAGCGCGGCGGGCATCCCGGGCAGTTCCTGGCCCTTCTTCCCGTCGGCCGCGGGAAGGGCTGTCGGGGTACGGGCGGGGGACGTCGCCGGGGCGGGGGCGGCCACGGGCAGCAGCAGGGCGACCGCGAGCCCCGCACCGTACAGCAGGCGGACGGGCGGCCTCATCGGGGCGCCGCCTCGGATGCCCCGGCCGCCACGTCCGCCGGGAGGAGGACGCGCAGGTCCTCCAGGGTGGGTGCGGCCAGCGAACTGAGCCGCCCCGCCTGGCGGGTGACCATCGACTCGACGACCTGGCGGGCCAGCCGGGCGTTGCCGAAGGAGCGGTCGCGGGGCACCGCGTCGAAGTGCTCCTTGAGCAGGGGCCCGGTGCCGGGCCCGCACTCGTACCCCATGGCCGCGGCCTGGGCGCGCACGATGGTGACCAGTTCCTCGGAGGAGTAGTCGGCGAAGGAGATCCGGCGCGGGAAGCGGGAGGAGAGCCCCGGGTTGGAGGCGAGGAAGCGCTCCATCTCGTCGGTGTAGCCCGCGACGATGACGACGACCTCGTCGCGGTGGTCCTCCATCAGTTTCAGCAGGGTGTCCACCGCCTCCTGGCCGAAGTCGGCGCCGCCGCCGCGCGGGGTGAGGGTGTACGCCTCGTCGATGAACAGCACACCGCCGCGGGCCTTCTCGAAGACCTCGCGGGTCAGCTGGGCGGTGTGCCCGATGTAGCGGCCGACGAGATCGGCGCGGGCCGCCTCGACCAACTGGCCGCGCGCCAGCACGCCGAGCTGGGTCAGCACCTCCCCGTAGAGGCGGGCCACGGTGGTCTTGCCGGTGCCGGGCGGACCGGTGAAGACCAGGTGGTTGCTGAGGGTGGGGACGGGCAGCCCGGCGGCGGCCCGGTGCCGGGCGGTGGTGATGAGGTTGACCAGATCGGCGACCTCGCGCTTCACTCCGGCCAGGCCGATCATGTCGCCGAGGCGGGTGAGCGGGTCGTCGGCCGGTGCGGCGGTCCCGGCGGCCGACGCGGCGGTGGCGGAGACGTCGTCGGGCAGCAGGAGCCGCAGGTCGCGCTCACCGACCTGCGCCTGCGCGGAGAGCCGGACCGCCTGCCGGTCCACCATCTCCTCGAACACGCCGCGTGCGGCCCGGCCGTTGCCGAACCCGGCGTCCCGGTCCATCGCGCCGAAGTGGGCCGCGAGGGCCTGCGCGGTGCCCTCACCCAGCTCGTACTGGTGCTGGGCGCACATACTCTCCATGATCGCGACCAGGTCGCTCACCGAGTAGTTCTCGAACTCGACGGTCCGTGAGAAGCGGGACGCCAGGCCCGGGTTGGAGCCGAGGAAGGAGTCCATCTCGCGGGAGTAGCCGGCCGCGACCACCACCACGTCGTCGCGGTGGTCCTCCATGAGCTTCAGCAGGGTGTCCACCGCCTCCCGGCCGAAGTCGGCGCCGCCGTTGCCGCTGTCCGAGGTGAGGGTGTACGCCTCGTCGATGAACAGCACTCCTCCCAGCGCTCGTTGGAAGGTCTCGGAGGTCTTGATGGCGGTGCCGCCGACGACCTGGGCCACCAGGTCGGCGCGCGAGACCTCGACCAGGTGTCCGCTGCGCAGCGAACCCAGCTCGGCGAGGATCGCCCCGTAGAGGCGGGCCACGGTGGTCTTGCCGGTGCCGGGCGGACCGGCGAACACCAGGTGTCTGCTCATGGGCGGCGCGGGCATGCCGAGTTGTTCGCGGCGCTGGGCGAGCCGGGTGAGGTTGACCAGGGTGCCCACCTGCTGCTTGACGTTCTCCAGGCCGATCAGCGCGTTGAGGGCGCCGAGCGGGCCGTCCGCACG
Organism: Streptomyces griseus; assembly: GCF_900460065.1. Classification (GTDB taxonomy): domain Bacteria; phylum Actinomycetota; class Actinomycetes; order Streptomycetales; family Streptomycetaceae; genus Streptomyces; species Streptomyces griseus. The sequence goes on from NZ_UAVD01000004.1 coordinate 14,176, forward strand.
GTCCGGCGGGGGCGCGTCGGCCGCGCCGGAGCCCGCCGGGTCGGTGTTCTCGGCGCTGCCGCTGCCCCACGCGTCCCGCTTGCCGTTGCCGACGCTGTTCAGCCCCTCCACGGCGAGCCGTTCGCCGGGGGCGGTCTGCACCAAGCCGCCGCCCTCGTTCTCCCGGGCGGCGCAGTTGACGAGCGAGACGGGGGCGGTGGACTCGACCCGGAAGCCGTCCTGGGCGCCGCTGTTGGCCTCGCAGCCGCTGAGCGAGGCGAGCGCGCCCTCGCGCAGCAGGAAGCCGTGGCCCTTGGGGGCGTGCACCGAGGTGCGGTTGGCGGTCAGTTCGCCCCCGGCGTCGACGACCACGCCTTCCTCGCCGCTCGTCTCGACACGGAAGTCGCGGACGGTGACGTTGCCGCCGTCCTCGACGACCAGGCCGCTGGTGGCCGTGTCGGAGACCCCGCCACCGGCCAGGTACAGGGTGGAGCCGGAGGCCACCCGTACACCGGCGCCCTTCGGCCGGACGATCTCGCAGTCCTCGACACGGCCCCGGGCGTCCCGGGTGGCCGCGATGCCGTCGCCGGCGGGCTCGACCAGGCGGGCCCGGCGCAGCAGCGGATTGGCGCCGCCCAGCAGGGCGACGGCGGGCGAGGAGCCGATCACCTCCAGGCGGTCCAGCTCGGGCGCCGCGTCCTCCTCCAGGAGCAGGCCGGCCCCCTCGCAGTCGCGGACGGTCAGCCCGGTCAGCGCCGGGGAGGACGCCCCGGCGACGCGCAGCGCCGCGCCCTGTGCGCCGTCGACCCAGCAGTCCTCGAAGGTGCCGCGCGCCCGGTCGGTGACAACGACGCCGTGGCCGCGCACGCGTGAGACACGGCAGCGGCGCACCACGGGGTCGGTGCCCTGCGCCAGGGCGATGCCGTTGCCGGAGGCGCCGGTGACGCGGACGTCCTCCAGCGTGGTGCGGCCCGTGCTGCTCAGGTGCACGCCGGTGCTGGTGTCGTGCACCACGGTCCGGACGACCGACACGGCGGAGTCGCCCTCCAGGGCGATGGAGGGCTTGTCGGTGGAGGAGACGTCGCAGTCCTCGACGGTCCCGCGGGCCTCGCCGTTGGCGAGCAGTCCGTTGCCTCGGGCACCCCGTACCGTGCAGTCGCGGATGCGTGCCTCGCCCTGCTCGGCGAGGACGAAGCCGCTGGTCCCGAGGTGTTCGAGCGTGCAGGACTCGACGGTGGTGGGGGTGGTGGAGGTGACCACGATCCCCGCGCCCTGCGGGTTGCTCACCCGGCAGTCCCGCAGCGCGAGGGAGCCGGTCCCGCCGGCGAGCATCGCCGTCCAGGCGGCCCCGACGATCTCGCACCCGTCGAACGCGGCCTGTCCGCGCCGCACGTCGACGGCGGGCAGTTCGGGGTCGCCGCCGCGCAGGGTCAGCTCGGAGAGCATGACCGCGTCGGCGCGCAGCGCGATGACGCTGCCGGTGCGCGGCCGGATCTCCACCGTGCCCCGCCCGTCGGCGGCGGTGAGCGTGACCCGGGTGTGGATCACCAGGTTCTCCGCGTACGTCCCGGGCCGGACGCTGATGAGCGCACCGGTACGAGCGGCGGCGAGCGCCTCGCCGATGGTGGAAAAGCGGTCCTCGGGGCCGACCGTCAGTACCTGGCGCGACACGCACCAACCTCCTTGCTACGGAGGCGCCCTCGACGGGCGCCCCTTCTCGCCGGGGACGCGTGTCGGCGTTCCGGCGGTGCCATCATTCCGCGCCCGGGCGCACGCGGCGCGGGAAACGGGCTCCCGGCTCCCGGGCGTTCAGGTCAGACGCTCCACTTCTGGTTGTCGAGCCCCGTGCAGGTCCACAGGATGAGATAGGTCTCCGGGCCCCTGTTCCGGCTGTGGTTCGGGATGTCGACACACTTGCCGACGGCGGTGTTGACCAGGTCGTGAGCGCCGTTGAGGGCGAACTTCTGGGCGTCGGCCCCGTTGCACCAGGCGATCTGGATGCGCGCGCCGTCGTTGAAGTTCGCGTTGGCGACGTCCAGGCACTTGTCCCTGACCCGGATCGTGCCGTCGGAGGCGAAGCGCCACTTCTGGGCGTCCGCGCCGTTGCAGTCCCACATGAACAACGGCTGGCCGTCGTTGAAGTTGTGACCGGGCACGTCGATGCAGCGGCCGGAGAGGTGGCTGCGGAAGGAGACGGGCCCGCTGAGGGTCACGGCGGGCGCGGCCTCGGCGGGCCGCTTCTTCGCCCCGTCGGCCTTCTTCGGCCGCGCTTCGGGACTGTCGGCTTTCCCGGGCGGGTTCGCGGAGGCCTTCGCGGGGGTGTCGTCCGGCTGTGACGCGTCCCCGCCCGTTCCCGGGGCAGCGGCGGGAGCGGGGGCCTGCCGCACGGGCTCGGCGGGCTTCCGCGGCTTGCCCTCGTCGCCCGTGCGGTCACCCGGGGGGCTGGTCTCGGGAGCGGTGACGGCGAACTCGCCAGGAGCCTCCTGCCCGGTGCCGTCGAGCACGGTCCCGGCCGCCGCCGTGTTCGTCCGCCCGGGCCCGTCGTCGTCGTTCCCGGCCAGGACGAGGAAGGGCACGGACACGAGCAGCGCGCCCGCGACCGCCGCCCCGGCGAGCACCGCCGCGCCCGGCCGGCCCACGGGCCCGGTCCGCGGCTGCGGCCGGTCGATGGCGGTGGCGGTCATGGTCCGTACGAGGGCGGGGAGCCGGCTCTGCGCGGCGGCGGAGGCGCCGGGGTCGGGGGCGGACGCCGAGTCGGCCCCGGCGGCTTCGGGCCGGGCCTCGGGGGCCGAGGTCTCCGGACGGGTGGCCGGGGTCTCCGGACGGGTGGCCGGGGGCTCGGTCGGGACCTCGGGGTCCTTCCGCTCTCCGGCCGTCTCGTGCTCCGCCGCCTTCGGAACGGGTTCCGCGGCCCCGCCGGGCACAGCGGCGGCCGCGACGGAGGCGCCGGGCTCGGCGGGGGAGGCGGAGCCGGCCGTTCCCGCGCTCGTGGCCGCCACCTCGCCCCCGGTGCCCTGGGTGCTCTCGCGGCCGGACTCCGTACGGGCATCCGGGGAGACGGGGTCCTGCTGGGACGAACGGTGCGTCACGGGGTGGTCCTCCCTGTGGTGTGGGGCCCGGGTTCGCTCGGGCCGGGGTCGCCCGTCCCGCTCACGGGTCCGAGAAGACGGTCGGCGGGGACGAGCAGCGGAGCCGCGGCCCCGGGGTTGACCATCAGCAGGGCGTCGACGGCCCGCGCGGACCTGGCCAACTCCCTGGCCGGAAAGCTGTCATGGTGAAGTGCCGAGGACATGAATGCGTGGGTGGGCGAGGTGAACAACAGCATCACCGGCGCCCCGTCCCGCCCGGCGGCCGAGAGCGGCGCGCCGTCCGGCCCCCGCACGACGGTGACCTCCGCGTCCGCGAGGGCCTCCAGCGCCGCTTCCGCCGATCCGTACCCGGTGGCGGCCCGCTGGGCCGCCGCGTCCACCGGATCGGTGGGCTCCGGCCACCCGAGAACCCGAGCCGAGGGCCGGTACGCCGGGTTGGCGCGGTACTCCCCGACGCACCCGTCCTCGTCCGACCGCCACTCCCCCAGCACGGCCCACTCCGGCGGCGTCCGCTCCCCGGCCCATTCCGGGTCGACGATCCCGACCCAGTGCCCCGGAGCACGCCGGGCGGCGTCCTTCACGGCATCGGGCACCAGGGAGGCATCGACCGTCTCGGTGCCGCCGCCGACGTCGGGTGCCCCGGGGGCGTCGGGTGCTCCGGAGGCACCGGAAACGCCGGACGGAACGCCCTGCCCGCCCACTTGCCGATCTCCGGGACGTATCTCCACCTGAACTCTTGGCTCCGTACGCGTTCGTGAGCGCCGAACGGCACACGCTCGCCGCCGACAGTGACCGGATCGGGGAGCCTTCAGGATGTCACAGGAGCACCGCCCACGGGGCTCCGAGCAGGGCCCGTATCACCCTCCTCACGTGCCCGTTTGCTGCCCGAACGGAGAACTTTCCGGGACCAGTGAGGCGTGGGAGGACAAAGCACCGGAGGGAGTTCGGGACGGGACACCGCCGCCGCCGTCGCGACGGGCTACGTTGGGCGCGCCACCGAGGAGGAGTCACCGCATGTCCCCCGAGCACCCCGCCCCCGGCGCCGGCACCGCGGCGGCCACCGCCCGCCCGGAGGAGTCCGGAGCCCAGCCCCCGCCGTCCGCCGCACCGGGGCCACAGCCCCCTGCCCCGACCGCCGAGCCGGAGTCGGCGACAGCTCCGGACGGGGAGAGGGCCACCACCGCGGCCGAGTCCCGGGCCGCGGCCGAGCCGGCCGGGACACCGGAGGCTCCGGACGCCGGCGCGGAGAGCCGCGCAGTGGCAGCGGCCATCGGCACGGCGCCGGAGACCCGGACCATCACCGCCGCCGACAAGGGGCGCCCCCGCACACCGGTCCTGGCAGGGGCCGCGTTCGTCGGCGCCGCCCTGGTGGCGATACCCGTGCTGCTGATGGGCAGCGCGAACGACGAGGAGCCCCGTACCCCCGCGACGACGGCGGTCGCCGGGAGCGCCGACACGGTCCTCAACCCCGAGTCGGCCCCGGCGGCCCTGGACGACTACGTGGCGGTGAAGCCCAGCCCGTCCCCGACGAAGCCGAAGAGGACCGCCCCGCCGAAGGCCGCGCCCGTCCCGCCGGCACCCGCAGCCCCCACCCCGGCGCCCCGGACGAGCGCCCCCGCCGAGAAGCCCAAGGCGTCACCGAAACCGAAGCCCAAGGCGGCGCCGAAGCCGGACTGGGGCACCCAGACGGTCTCCGCGACCAGTTCCATCGGGGTCGGCCAGTCCTGGGCCACCAACCGCATCCGCATGACGATGCAGCAGGACGGCAACCTCGTCGTCTACAACGAGCAGAACAAGCCGGTCTGGGCCGCCATGACCTTCGGCGAGAACCACCGGGCGATCTTCCAGCCCGACGGCAACCTGGTGGTCCACAACGGCGACGACCGGGCGATCTGGGCCTCCAAGACCCATGACTTCGGCGGCGCCCGGATGGTCCTGAGGCCCGACGGCAAGGTGGTGATCGTGCACAACGACAGGGTGGTCTGGTCGACCTGACCCGTACGGCGTACGCCCGGCCCGGCGTCCTCCCGGCCCGGCGTCCGACACGGCGGAGTCCCCGCGGCGCAAGAGGACACGCACGCGTACGCGCACCAACACGCACGGGGCACCTGAATCGGAGTGGCTCTCCCCGCTCGCGTTCCGCCGCGCCGGGGTCCCGCGACCGCGGCAGCGACGCGGCCCGGGGCGGTGTATGCCCTGGTCGGCGTAACGAGGGCGGTGGCCACGCCCACGGATCCACTCGTGCGCTGTCTGCCGAACAGGGCACTTCCGGCATATTCCCGTGTCTTATCTGACTTTTACGACGATTCGTGGCATCCCTTAGGCGATCAGGTGATCAGTACGACAATCATCTCGCCTTGAAGGAGTCTTCATGCGCATCTCCCGTTCCGTCCGCCCCCGCCACGTCCGCACGGGCGCCAAGGTGGCCGTCGCGGTCGCGGTGGCCGGCGCCACCCTGGCCGGAGCACCCGCCGCCTACGCCCTCCCCGGCGACAGCGGTGACATCGACATCCGCTCGGTCAGCTGGCACTCGCGCGGCGACCGCGACGGGGTCGAGGTCTGCAAGTTCGTACTGGCGGCGAGCAACTTCGAGTCGTTCCCGTCGGTCCCGTGGACGATCACCGAGCAGCCCCCGACCGTGCCGCCGGGCACCACCCTGATGGACCGGCTTCCGCTCATCAACGGCAGTGCGCGCAGCGAGCAGTACCTGCTCCCGGAGGGCACGTACCAGCTGGTGTGGGTCGTCCCGGCGGGCCCGAAGCAGAAGAGCTTCAAGGTCGAGTGCCCCGACCGCGGTCACGGCGGCGGCAAGCCGCACAAGCCGCAGCGGCCCATCGGCGGGGTCCCCGCGGGCGGCGGCGGCGTCCCGGACATGGAGCCCGTCAGCTCCGAGAGCGACTCCAACGTCGGGGCCGCCGCCGCACTGGCTGCCGGGGCCGCGGGAGCCGCGGGACTGGTCATGATGCGCCGGTCCGCACGTCGCCGTGCCCGTGGCGAGGCGTAACGCCCGCTGCCGACGGCGACGACGAGGGCCCACGCGCGCATGCCGTCTCACGATGACGCTGTGCGTGACGTTCTCCCTGGTGGCCGGCATCGTCTGGGTGTCCTCGGACTCCGAGGACACCCGGTCGGCCACCGCCGCCCGCGGCAACGACGCCGCGGGCGGCGGGCGGGAGCCGTTCCGACGGGCACCGCACGAACCGGAGAAGCACGTGCCTGCCTCACACGCCCCTCTGGTGCCCTCCCGCCCCCTGAAGGTCGCCATTCCCGCCATCTTCATCGAGGCGGCGGTCACCGGACTCGGCCTCGACGCGAAGGGCCGGCTCGAAGCCCCGCCACTGAGCAAGCCCAAGCTCACGGGGTGGTACGAGCAGGGGGCGTCGCCCGGTGAGAACGGAACGGCACTGCTCGTCGGCCACCGGGACACCAGGACCGGCCCGGCCATCTTCCTCAACCTCAACGCACTGCGCCGGGGCGACAAGGTCAACGTGGCGCGTGCGGACCGCAAGACCGCGGTGTTCACGGTGGACGCCGTGAAGACGTACACGAAGGACAAGTTCCCCGACGACAAGGTCTACGGGGAGACCGGGCGACCCGAACTCCGGCTGCTGACCTGCGGCGGGCGTTTCGACGAGAAGGCGGGCTACTCGGCGAACGTGGTCGTCTTCGCGCACCTCACATCACTCAGGAAAGCGGCCTGACCGGCACGGTGACACGGCCGGTACCTCGGGGACAAGGTACCGGCCCGCCGTCACGCCCGGAGCAGAGGCCGGACGCCGCCGCGAGTCCGGCGCTCCCCCTGCGGTTGTCGAACGAAACCGACACCGACCGGCACGCCTACGCGGGCAGGGCGGGGAAGACCAGCACCGAGCCGTCCCTGTTCCGGGCGATCTCGATCGTCACGTCCGTGGCGCGGCCGTTGACCGTCACGTTTTCACCCAGCCGGTTGATCCGGTGTGCCGCGCGCATCAGGCGATCGACTTCACCGGGTGTGAAGACGGGCCGCAATCCGTTCGGGCGAGCCAACTCGAGCGCCGACAGGCGCAGCAGAACCTCGGCGATGCCCGACTCCAGTTCGTCGAGGCGCTGCTGGTCCCGCTTGAGTTCACGCGTGAAGCTCTCGAACAGATTCCCAGGGTTGTTCTGTGCATGCTCGACCGCTTGCAGAACGACGACCCGCCGCTTCAACGCAACCGCCAGCGAGGCGAGTTCGAGGTGGGCACGGAATTCCCCACCCTGGTCGTCGATGCCGGGGAACGACTTGGTCAGTGTGCCGAGCTCGACGGCCTCGCCATCGGGCAGCGCATCAAGTGTGTTCTGCCACCGGGTGAGGCGGCGGCCGGCCTTGCCCAGCGCCGTGTCGATGGCATAGACCGCCGAGTCCAGCCCCAGCGAGACACCGAGCTTGCCCCGGTCGAGCAGGATCGCGGTGGCCTTTTCGATGGCGCCTCGGCAGCCGTCGAGGGCACTGTGCTCGTCTTCGAGCTTCTCCTCGTGCAGTCGCTCCAGCAGTTCCGTGATGTGTTCGATGGCCTGCTGACGCTGCTGGTCGGCGTGCGCACTCACCCCCACCGCCACGGCCATGAGTACGAGCGGCGCGGCCACGGTGAGCGCCGCACCGCCGACGGCCGTGACGCCGGCCGTCGCACCGGCTCCACCGGCTGCGCCCGCTGCCGCCGCCTTACTGACCGGCACGTACGTCGCCTGGGCGACGATGCGGCCCATGGGATCCACGAGCGGACCACGGACGCCACCGGCCACCGCCTTCGACGCCATCTGGCGGACCATGCCCTGACCGACCTGGGCTGCGACCTTCGCCGGAATCACGACGCGATACAGGTTCTCGCCCGCGGCGGTCGCCGTGGCCGCAGCGGAGGAGTTCCGTGCTGTCTGCGCGACGAGCTGCGACAGATGCTGTGCCAAGGGACTCACAGCGTCGAGCGGGATGCCTCGGCTGCGGTCGAGCTCGTCGGGAAGCGGATGCACCTCCAGAGTGGCGATCGGCTCGTCGGCCAGGGCGGCCAGCACACCGCGCAACTCACCCAGGCGCTCGGCTGTCATCGGCCGGTCCCCGACCACGGCGGGCACCCGGACGTCACCGGTCGCGAGCGTCCACACCGGAACAGCTGCCGCCTTGCGGTAGTCAATCATCGTCTCCCCTTGCGTTCCCTCAACAGCCTACGACTGGCATATGGTTGAGATGGTCGACTCCCGTCCCCGCGGATCACGTCGCCCGGCCGGCACTGGCCACGCCTCGGGCCAGGTCACTGCCTGGACGGCTTCACCGCACCCTCGCAGTCCCCGCCACACCGTCACCGCGTCCGGACCCAGGAGTCGCAGGGAGATCCTCGCCCGGTCCGACGCGGGGGCGTCAGAGAGTGCCGGAGTCCTCGCCCGGCATGTAACGGCAAGCCATGCCCGCCGGCAGCTCCCGGGGCTTCTTCCCCTCTCGAAGGCCGTATGGTCTGCGCGGACGTGGCTGTCCAGGAAGTCGGAGCACAGGTAGCAGACGTATGCAAACGGGGAGGACTCCGCGACTTTGAGCCTTCAGCAGAGCCCTGGCACCTCGCCGGTGAGGCTTTTCTCCACCCCCGTACGGTTCGCGGCGCACCAGTACCCGCGTGGCGCTTCCCGGCCGGGAACAAGGCCCAGGTACGGCAGTCGAGACCCGGCCCTCGCCCTACCGGCTGCAGGATCTCGTACGTGCCGTGAGACCGGGCGCGGCCCAGGTCCGGGGACGGGAACTCGGCAACTACTCGATCTCCAGCTCCTCGGTGACCTTCTCCCACACCGCCTCCGTGCCTGGGTGTCCGTGCCGGCGGACAAGATCGGCGAAGCCGGTGAGCGTCAGGGCCTCGTGAAGGGGCACGGCGTACAGGCGGCGCCGGTCCGTGTGGTCGGCTTGGACAGCGATCCCGACAAGCCGGCCGTGGCAGAAGACGGCGGAGCCGGAGGCCCCCGCCCAGCGCTGGTCACCGCCGTGTCCGCCAGCCGCGGCCAGCCCGACGGCGCAGTCCAGCACCCAGCCGGCCGACGACATCGCCAACGGTGAGAGATCGCCGTGGTAGTCCTCGACCCGCACCTGGTCGCCGAGCCGGTCGGTGAAGTAGGCCCCCGTGAACGGGATGCGCGCGCTCCCGCTCGGCCGTCCCCAGCGAACCGGTGCCTCACCAGTCTTTGGAGCGGGCTCGTCCAGCCACAGCAGCGCCACGTCGAGCGCGTCCTCAGGCGGGACACCGTGCTGGGGATCGGGCCAGCAGACCTGAGCCGGCTGTCGTACGACGTCTCCGAACCGAGGATGACCCACCCGGGTACTCACCAGTCCGGTCCACCGGCCGCCCTTCCGGACGAGATGCAGGGCCGTGAGCACGAGCTGAGGTCCGATCAGGTAGCCGGTGCCGAACCCGCCGTCGTCGCTACCGACGCATACCAGCCGCCGCGGATCCATCACCGGGCTCTCGCGGACCCGGCCGGACGGCATGGCCCCGGCTTCGAGCGCGCGCCGGGTGGCGGCCAGGTAGTCACGGGTGGCGGCGGTGTCGGGGTGGTCCGGGCCGAGGACCCGCAGCCGCTCGGCGAGGACGTTGTCCAGCATTCCGACCGCTTCCTCGACGCGGCCGGCCCGCCGGTGCGAAACGGCGAGGTTGTGGCGGGTGGTGAGGGTGTCGGGGTGTTCGGGGCCGAGGACGCGCAGGCGCTCGGCGAGAACCTGCTCCTGGAGATCGACGGCTTCCACGACGCGGCCCCCCTGCTCGTAGGCGGTGGCGAGGTTGCTGCGCGTGGTGAGACTGCCGGGGTGCCGGGGCCCGAGGACACGTTCGCGGTCGGACAACACGCGCTGCAACAGTTCGATTGCCGTGTCGGTGCGGCCCGCCCGCAGATACAGGTTGGCGAGGTTGTTACCGGCGTTGAGTGTGCCCGGGTGGTCCGGTCCGAGGACGCGTTCGCTGTCGGTGAGTACCTGTTCCTGGAGTCGGATGGCCGCCGTGGTGCGACCGGCCCGCCCCAGGGCGTGCGCGAGGCTGCTGCCGATGACGACGAGGTCGGGGTGGCCGGTGCCGAGGACGCGTTCGCGGTCGGTGAGGACGCGCTGGAGCAGTTCGACGGCGGCGGCGGCGCGGCCCGCCCGCAGATAGGACAGTGCGAGGTTGTGACGGGAGGCGAGGACGTCCGGGTGTTCGGGCCCCAGAACGCGTTCGCGGTCGGCGACGACCTGCTCCTGGAGGCTGATGGCCTCGTCGGTACGGCCGGCCTCCCGGTAGGCGCCGGCCAGGACGTCGCGCGTGGTGAGGGTGTCGGGGTGGTCCGGTCCCAGGACGCGTTCGCGGTCGGCGAGGACCTGTTCCTGGAGGCTGATGGCCTCGTCGGTGCGGCCGGCCTCCCGGTAGGAGGCAGCAAGGTTGTGGCGGGTGGTGAGGGTGTCGGGGTGCTCGGTACCGAGGACGCGCTCGCTGTCGGTGAGGACCTGCCGCTCGATGGTGATGGCCTCGGTGACACGCCCCGTCTGCCGGTAGGAGGTGGCCAGGTTGTGACGGGTGTCGAGGGTGTTGGGGTGGTCGGTGCCGAGGACGCGTGCGCGGTCGGCGAGAACCTGTTCCTCGATGGTGATGGCCTCCCTGATGCGTCCCGCCTGCCGGTAGGAGGCGGCGAGGTTGTGACGGGTGTCGAGGGTCTGGGGGTGGTCCGGCCCGAGGACGCGTTCGCTCTCAGCGAGGACCTCCTCCTCAATGGCGATGGCCTCGCCGGTGCGTCCCGCCTGTTGGTGGGAGATCGCAAGGTTGTGGCGGGTGGCCAGGGCGTCGGGGTGCCGGGGCCCGAGGATGCGGTGCGCGTTGTCGGCCATGTGCTGCCAGTAGGCGGTGGCGGCGTTGGCCATTCCGGCGTCGTACAGGCTCCGGCCGGCGCGGTAGAGCACCGGGTGCCGCTCGGGGTGGTGCCAGAGGTGGTCGCCGGTGAGGCCGGCAAGGATCTCGGTGTTGGCGCGCAGGGCGGCGGCCAGGTCGGGGTGGGGCTGGTCCACCTCCGGCCAAAGGCTGAGGAGGCCGCCCGCGGCGGCGTAGGCGAGGTGGGCCAGCTCGGTGCTGGGAATCTCCTCACGGACGGCGCGAGCAGTGAGCGCGTGGATACGGACGGCGCGGGGCCCGGCACCCGGATCGGAGGTGACCAGCGCGTACCGGTGGAGGACCCGTAGTGCGGAACGGGCCCAGGCCGGGCTGGTCGTCGGTTCGTGCGGAGATTTCCGTGAGGAGAGGTGAGCGAGGACGGGCTCGCTGGCCCACAGCGGGTGGGGGTGGCCGGCGGGGTCGAGGAGGGAGATCAGCCGCAGGACGGGAAGGACGAGCCCGGTGGGGTCCGCGGCCCGGGCGGCGTCGAGGGAGAGGAGCAGCGCGGTGGTGATGGCCAGGCCGTAGCCCTCGGCGTCGGAGGTGGCGGGCAGTGCCTCTTCGAGCCGGGTGTGCCGGTCGGCGAACAGTTCCAGGTACGCGGAGCAGGACAGATCCTCGTTGACGAGGTGCGCGGCCGCCAGCCCGAGGGCGAGCGGGAGGCGGCCGAGCGCCTCGGCGAGGGCGGGGACCTGATCGTCCAGGAGGTGCGTCATGCCCTCGCCGGTCAGACGCTCCCGCACATAGGCGTCGGCCTCTTCAGCGGAGTAGACGTCGATAGGGACGCGTGCGCGGTCGCCCCCGGTCAGGCGCGAGTCGAGCAGCCGGGTGGTGGCGAGGACCCTGCCGGTGCCGGTGCGGCTGAGGGGCCACCAGGGGTTGATGCCGGCCGGGTCGGTGACGTCGTCCAGCACGACGAGCCAGCGGCGCCGGGTGGTGGCCAGCCACTCCAGCAAAGCCCTGGCGTCCGCCTCCGGGTCCAGGCCGGTCACGTCCGGGAGCCGCAGGCGTACGGCGGCGCGGGCGTACTGGGTGATCACCTGCTGGACCTCGGTCGCCGCGGCCCAGACGACAAGGTCGGTCCCCCGCTGCAGGGCGTCGCCGGCGACGGCGGCGGCGAGCTGAGTCTTACCGACCCCGCCACCGCCGGACAGGATCCGCGTCGGTTTCGGGGATGCCTCCTGCGAGAGGACAACCGGCCCGGCTCCCGAACGGGCCTGTTCGATCTGCTTCCGCAGACCCGCGCGCGGCTGAAACGCCGAGGCGAGCGTCGGCACCGGACCGATCTCGATCTGTTCCCGCTCACCGCCAGCAGTGAGCCTCTCCAGTTCGGTGGTGGTGCCGGGATGTCCGTGGAGGGTGACGAGGCCGGCAAACTCGCGGTCGGCGAGGGCCTTGTGCACGGGTACGGCGTGCAGACGCCGCCATGCCATGGCGCGGTTGTCCTCGACGACCACACCGATCAGCCGGTCGTCGAGGAAGATCGCCGAGCCGGAGGCACCAGCCCAGGGGCGTTTCCGCCCGTCGCCGGGGGCGGGCCAGACCTCGCTGTCCAGCACCCAGCCAGTCGTCGAAGTCGACACGGCGGACAACGTGCCGTTCAGCGCCTCGCAGTGGGCCTCGCTGCCCGAGTCGGCGGCGAAGGCCGGGAAACCGGCCCCAGTGAACGGAACGCGGTCCACCCCGTCCGGCTGCCCCCAGCGGACCGGTCCGTCCCCGGTGTCCGGCACGGGCACGTCCAGCGTCAACAGGGCTACGTCCAGGGCGCCTTCGGGTGGGTTTCCCAGCCGGGGGTCGGGCCAGCGCACCTCCGCCCGACGTCGCACGACGTCCCCGAACGCGGGATGACCGACATGAGCTCTCACCCCCTGCGCCCATCGGCGGCCGGGGTGCACCACGTGCAACGCGGTGAGGACGAGCCCGGGGCCGATCAGATACCCGGTGCCGGAGTCCTTCGGATCCTCGGTGCTAACCCACACCAGTCTCCTCGGTTCCACCTCACCGCTCCCACGGCCGGACCCCGGCGTCGTCCCTCTCCGGCGGTTCGCGATCCGGCATCTCCTCGGCCAGAATGTCCGCGGCACCGCTCTGTGTCTCCGCGTCCAGAGCCTCGAACCCGCCTGCGTTGCGCCGGATCTTGGCCCGGTCCCCGCCCAATGCCTCGTCCAACACCTGAAGTCGGAGGGTGAGCGTCTGGCGCAGGGTGTCGCCCCGGGTGCCGCCCGCCTCCAGCCCTGCCTTGGCGCCCCAACCGCCCACCTCCACCTGGACCTTGCCCGCGCCGTCCCGGCGGAACTCCACCTCAAGGGTCAGCTCGGCCTGCTCCACCTCGAAGCGGAACTGCTCCTGCCAGCCGTCGTCCTGGGCGGCGTACAGCTCCTGACGCAACTCCCGCAACGCCTCCCGCAGAGTGATCCCGTTGTCGCCGCCCATGACGTACTCCCCTCGGATACCGAACGCGAGCTTCGGACGCCTGGCTCCGGCGCCCCGGGACAAGTCTCGCGCAAGGGGGCGGGGGTGCGCAGAGGTTCGGGGCGAGATCCTCGGACCTGTCGGTTCCGGGGCCGTCAGGCGGGTCTAGGTGTGTTGCCCGGTGAGGTCGGGGACGCGGCTGGCGGGTGGTTTGCCTGCGGGTGCGGTGTGTCCGCGGTGGTGATTGCAGGTGTGCAGCCACCGCGGGAACGCTTCGCGGTGTTCGGCTTCTGAGTGGTAGGGCTTGGCACAGGCCCATTCGTCGGGCAGGGTCCGGTGAAACGGTTCTCGTCGGCGGGGTCGTCGAGGTTCCAGGCACCGTCGTGCCCGTACGTGACGAGCATCTTCATTCTCGTCCCGCATCTTGTAGCCGGTGTTCAGGCCGTCGACGACGTTGCGGCCGAGCCGGTCCACCGCTGCCGCGACCAGGCCGTCGTACGGTCCCCTCTCGTCACCGGAGCCACGGGCCAAGACTGGGACGGGTCACGGGATCCGTGGCGCCGGAGACCTCCCAGGCGTCCGCCCAGCCGATGATGTGGGCCCCGACGGAGGCGGCGGCAGTGAGCACGTTCTCTCGCCGGCGCTCAGGTGAAGACGTCGCCGGCTTCACGCGCGACAGCCGCCGCACTCCGAGCAGGCACTTGCCGCTTCCGTCGTAGGGTCGTTCGATCGCGTTGAGGTCCGTACCGCGCATTTCATCTCTCCGTTCGAGCGCGCATCGTACGGAGAATCGGCGGCCACGCCCCCGGCTGAACGATCTTGGTCAGCTGAGGAAGCTCAGACGAACCTGACGGTCCGGATTGTCGCGATTCGTATCCACCAGGCAGACCGACTGCCAGGTGCCCAGCTCCAGCCTGCCGCCGATCACCGGCAGCGTGGCGTGGGGCGGGACCAGGGCGGGGAGCACATGGTCGCGGCCGTGGCCCGGGCTGCCGTGGCGGTGCTGCCAGCGATCGTCGGCGGGGAGCAGGTGGTGGAGCGCGGCCAGCAGGTCGTCGTCGCTGCCCGCGCCGGTCTCCAGTACGGCGACGCCGGCCGTGGCGTGGGGGACGAACACGTTGAGCAGGCCGTCGCGACCGGGCGCGGTGCGGGTGAGGAACTCTTCGCAGGCGCGCGTCAGGTCGGTGACGCTCTCGGACGTACCGGTGGTGAGATTCAGGACCGTGGTGGTGAAGGAATCGGACATGCCTCCATCTTCGCCCCACCGGCGTGAGATGACGCGTCCACGCTCCGAGACACCATTGACCGTGTCCCGACCGGATGGCTACGTTCAGCGCCATGTTCCGATCAGCTCTGCTCACTTCGCGCGGTCACATCGACCTGCTGCGAGTGGCTTCCGCCGCGTGTCGTCGCGGCTGCTGACGTTCTCCCGGCGACTCCCGGAGCGTTTCCCACCGCACGGCCGTGCCTGCGGTACTCCGCTGTCCGCCCTTCCGTAGCCTCGCCTGTCGCGTAGGCGCAGCCCCCGTCTCCGGCTCCTTGGCTTCTCGTGTCGCCCGAGCGGGCCGTGGTCACTCGTGCCTTCCGACGCTCCGTCGGGCAACTCCCGGCCGGTCATCGCCCGTGAGCGGCAGTCGGTACGGGGCCCCGTCGGCCTGCCCGCGACTGCCTCCTTCGCCCCTCGCGTCCACGTCTCTTCCCCGTTCCTCCTCCTCTCCTCGCTCTCCTCGCGCCTCGCCCCCCCCCATCCGTGCGCCCTCCCGTGGAGCCCTCATGACCGTCAGCCACGCACCACCGCCACCCGGCCCGTCCGTCGCCCCGGAGAAACCGTCCGCGGTGACCCGTACGCCACCCGATCTGGAGGCGGTCTCTCCGGCGTCCGTCCGGCGGTCCCGGCTGCGGGCCGCACCGCGGTGGGTGCGGCGGGCGGTGGGTCCGACGCTGTTGCTCGCGTTGTGGCAGGTGCTCAGCGCCACGGGGGTACTGCACGCCGATGTGCTCGCCTCGCCCGGGACCATCGCCCGCGCCGGGGCCGACCTCGTGGCGGACGGGACACTGCCGGCCGCGATGGGCGTCTCGCTCCAGCGGGTGGTGGTGGGGCTCCTGCTCGGCGGGGTCGTCGGGACCGCACTCGCGCTCGTTTCGGGGCTCTCACGGCTCGGGGAGGACCTGGTCGACGCGACCGTGCAGATGCTGCGCACGGTGCCCTGGGTGGGGCTGATCCCGCTGTTCATCATCTGGCTCGGGATCGGCGAGGCGCCGAAGGTGGCGCTCATCGCGCTCGGGGTGGCCTTTCACCTCTACCTCAACGTCTATGCGGGAATCCGCGGTGTCGACGCCCAACTCATCGAAGCCGGTGAGTCGTTGGGACTCGGGCGATGGGGGCTGGTCCGGCATGTGGTGCTGCCGGGCGCACTGCCCGGGGCCATGACCGGGCTGCGGTACTCGCTGGCGACGGCCTGGCTCGCGCTCGTCTTCGGTGAGTCGATCAACGCCGACGCCGGGATCGGTTTCCTGATGAACCAGGCCCGCGAGTTCTTCCGGACCGACGTGATCGTCGTCTGTCTCGTCGTGTACGCGTTCCTCGGCCTCACCGCCGACGTCATCGTCCGGATCCTCGAAAGGCTGCTGCTGCAATGGCGACCGACCTTCACCGGCCAGTGAAAGACGACCTTGCCCCCGCCCCGCCCGCCGCGCTGTCGGCCGGCGCTCCGGAGGCCGCCGTACGGGTCGAAGGGCTCACCCGGTCCTTCGACGGGCGACCGGTCGTCGACGGCCTCGATCTCACCCTGAGGGCAGGCGAGTTCACCGCCCTGCTCGGGCGTAGCGGATGCGGCAAGTCGACGCTGCTGCGCGTGCTCGCCGGGCTGGACCGGGAGATCTCGGGCACCGTACTGGTGCCGCGCCGGCGCGCGGTCGCGTTCCAGGCCCCGCGGCTGATGCCGTGGAAGCGCATCTGGCGCAACATACTGCTCGGCCTGCCGGGCAAGCCCGAACGCGGACTCGCCGAGCGGGCGTTGGCGGAGGTCGGGCTGGCGGAGCGGGCCGGGGCGTGGCCCAGGACGCTGTCCGGCGGCGAGGCGCAGCGCGCATCGCTGGCCAGGGCCCTGGTGCGGGAGCCCGATCTGCTGCTGCTCGACGAGCCCTTCGGGGCGTTGGACGCTTTGACCCGGATCAGGGCCCAGCAGCTCGTCGCGGAGCTCTGGCAGCGGCGCGGCTGCGCCGTACTGCTGGTCACCCATGACGTGGACGAGGCCCTGCTGCTGGCCGACCGGGCGCTGGTGATGCGGGACGGGCGGATCGCGTACGACACGCCTGTCGCGCTGGACCGGCCCCGCGGGGTCGGCTCGGCCGGGTTCACCGACCTGCGCTCCCGCCTGCTGACCGAACTGGGCGTCGGGGACGAGGGCGGTGGCGAAAGGGAGGGCCGCGCCCTCGGTGGGGCGGACACGGTCGCCGGTGCGCAGCCTTCCGTGGCCGCCGCCCCGCTCGGCCCCGGACCGACGAAGACGACCGCCACGTCCCCCGTACACCCTCGTCATGGAGAGGTCTCATGAAACGCCGCGCTCTGCCCGCACTGCTCCTCCCCCTCGCCCTGCTCCTGACCGCGTGCGGCGGCCCCTCCTCGGCGAACTCGGGCGGCAACACCGACGGATCGGGCAGCCTCACACTCAACGTCGGTGACCAGAAGGGGGGTTACGAGGCGATCCTGCGGGCCTCCGGAGAGCTCGACGACCTCGGCTACCGCGTCACGTGGTCCACCTTCACCTCGGGACCACCCCTGTTGGAGGCCGTGAGCGCCGGCGCGGTGGACATCGGAGGCGTCGGCAACACGCCGCCCGTCTTCGCCGCGGGGGCCGACTCGAACATCACCGTCGTCGGCGCCACGCACGGCTCCTCGGCCGGCGAGGTCATCGTGGTGCCCGAGGACTCTCCCCTGAAGACACCCGCCCAGCTCAAGGGCGCCTCCATCGCCGTGGCGCAGGGCAGTTCGGCCCACTTCCAGCTGGTCGCCTCGCTCAGGAAGGCCGGCCTCGGGATCGAGGACGTGAAGCTGAACTACCTCCAGCCCGCCGACGCGCTCGCCGCGTTCAGCCGGGGCAAGGTCGACGCCTGGGCGATCTGGGACCCGTACACCTCACAGGTCCTGCGCACGACGGACGCCCGGGTGCTCACCACCGGCGAAGGCGTCGTCAACGGCCTCGGCTTCCAGGTCGCCTCGCCCGTGTCGCTCGGGGACCGGAAGAAGTCGCGGGCCATCGGCGACCTGCTCGTCCGGCTGGAGCGGGCCCAGAAGTGGGTCTTCGAGCACCCGGAGGAGTGGGCGAAGGTCTGGGCGAAGGAGACCGGTCTCCCCTACGAGGTGGCGCTGGACGCCGTGAAGCTCAGTTACGGCACCCGCGTCCCGGTCGCGATCGACGCCGCGGCCATCGCCTCCGAGCAGGAGATCGCCGACACCTTCGCCGAACTGAAGCTGATTCCCCGGCGGTTCGACTTCGAGGACTACGTCGACACCCGGTTCAACCGTGACCTCCCCCCGTCCTCCACCGCACCACGCTCCTACGGAAAGGCCTCATCGTGAACGTCCATCTGCACTGGTTCCTGCCCACCGGGGGCGACGGCCGGACGCTCGTCGACCGGCACGCCTACACCGACGGCGGCATCACGCGCGACCGGATCACCCCGGTGAGCGGGGTGCGGGCTCCGGACATCGAGTACCTGATCCAGATCGCCAAGGCGGCGGAGCAGTTGGGCTTCGAGGCCGTGCTGACGCCCACGGGCACCTGGTGCGAGGACGCCTGGCTGACCACGGTGGCGCTCGCCCAGCACACCGAGCGGCTGAAGTTCCTCGTGGCGTTCCGGCCCGGGGTCATCTCCCCGGTGCTCGCCGCTCAGATGGCGTCCACGTATCAGCGGATCACCCGTGGACGGCTGCTGCTCAACGTGGTGACCGGGGGCGATTCCACGGAGCAGCGACGGTTCGGGGACCATCTGGACCACGACCGGCGCTATGCGCGGACCGCGGAGTTCCTGTCGGTGGTGCGGGGCGTCTGGAGCGGGCAGCCGTACGACTTCGACGGTGAGCACTACCAGGTGGAGGGCGGGCTGACCGCGCTGCCGCCGGACCCGCTGCCGGAGATCTTCTTCGGCGGGTCCTCGGCCGCCGCGGGGCCGGTGGCCGCGGCTCATACGGATGTCTATCTGACCTGGGGCGAGCCGCCGGCCGCCGTGAAGGAGAAGATCGACTGGATTCGCGGTCTGGCGGAGGAGCAGGGCCGCACGGTCCGGTTCGGCATCCGGCTGCACACCATTTCGCGGGACTCCTCGGCCGAGGCGTGGGCGACCGCGAACCGGTTGCTGGGCGACCTCGACGCGGACACGATCGCGGCGGCGCAGCAGGCGCTGGGGCGCAGCGAGTCGGTCGGGCAGCAGCGGATGCTGGCGCTGCACGGCGGTTCGCGGGACGAGCTGGAGATCGCGCCGAACCTCTGGGCGGGCGTCGGCCTGGTGCGCGGCGGGGCCGGGACCGCGCTGGTGGGCAGCCATGCGGAGGTCGCGGACCGGATCGAGGAGTACCACGCACTGGGGGTGGAGCACTTCGTGCTCTCCGGGTATCCGCATCTGGAGGAGGCGTACTGGTTCGGTGAGGGGGTCACCCCCGAGCTGGCCCGGCGCGGACTGCTGTCGACCGTCCCGGCGTCCCCGTCGCTGAGTGCGGCGCGAGGCCGGGAGAACCGTCCCGCCTCTGCTCCCGGGGGTGCGCCGCTGCTGGTGGCCGGCGGCCGCTGACCCGGCGGTGGCGCTCGTCGGGGGTCCGGGAAGATCCCGGACCCCCGACGAGTTAGTAGAAGCGTGAACATTTCTGGGGTGCGTGAGCTGGACGTGGTCGTGATCGGCGCGGGTCAGGCGGGGCTGTCCGCCGCCCACCACCTGCGCCGCGTCGGGCTGGAGCCGGACGTCGGCTTCGTCGTGCTGGACCACGCGCCCCGGCCGGGCGGCGCGTGGCAGTTCCGCTGGCCCTCGCTGACCTACGGCAAGGTTCACGGGATGCACGCGCTGCCGGGCATGGAGCTGACCGGAGCCGACCCCGACCGGCCCTCGTCGGAGGTGATCGGCGCGTACTTCGCCGCGTACGAGGAGCACTTCGACCTGCGGGTCCACCGCCCGGTGGAGGTGAGCGCCGTACGGGAGGGAAGCGGCGGGCGGCTGCTCGTGGAGACGTCCGAGGGGACGTACGCCCCGCGGGCCGTGATCAACGCGACCGGTACCTGGGACCGGCCGTTCTGGCCGCGCTACCCGGGCCAGGAGACTTTCCGCGGACGGCAGTTGCACACGGCGGACTACCCGGGGCCCGAGGAGTTCGCGGGGCAGCGCGTCATCGTCGTCGGGGGCGGGGCCTCCGGTACGCAGCATCTGATGGAGATCGCCGAGCACGCGGCCGACACCTTCTGGGTGACCCGGAGCGAGCCGGTCTTCCGGGAGGGACCGTTCACCGAGGAGTGGGGACGGGCGGCCGTGGCGATGGTGGAGGAGCGGGTGCGCAGGGGACTGCCGCCGCGGAGCGTGGTCAGCGTGACCGGGCTGCCGATGACCGACGCGGTGCGGCGGGCCCGGGAGCGGGGGGTGCTGGACCGGCTGCCGATGTTCGACCGGATCACGCCGGACGGGGTGGCCTGGGACGACGGTCGGGTCGTCGAGGCCGAGGTGATCCTGTGGGCCACCGGGTTCCGGCCCGCCGTGGACCATCTGGCACCGCTGAAGCTGCGCGAGCCGGGTGGCGGCATCCGGGCCGAGGACACCCGTGCCGTACGCGACGGGCGCGTCCATCTCGTCGGGTACGGACCGTCCGCCAGCACCATCGGCGCGAACCGTGCGGGCCGGGCGGCGGTCCGGTCGGTCATGCGGCTGCTGAGGGAGACAGGCGGCGGCACGGGCGCGGAGACCGGCACGGAGACCGGCGGCGGGCGGCCGGGCCGGGAGGCCGGAGCGGCGGTCGCCGCCCCGGTCTCCGGGGGGTGAGCCGTCCGCGGGAGGCCTGGCGTCAGCCCGTGGCGGCGGAGGCGCGGGTGCGGTTGAACTCCTCGACGTTCTCCTGTTGTTCGTCGTAGCTGTCGGTGAACCGGGTGTCGCCGGGACCGACCGTGACGAAGTACAGCCAGGGCCCGGGCGTGGGGCTGACGGCCGCGCGCAACGCCTCCTCCCCGGGGTTGCCGATGGGGGTCGGGGGCAGCCCCTTGATCCGGTAGCTGTTGTACGGGCTGTCCAGTTGGGTGTCGGCAGTCGTCGTGTCCAGGGTGGAGCGCTTGAGGGCGTAGTTGATGGTGGAGTCCATCTGCAAGGGCATGTCCTTCAGCAACCGGTTGTAGACGACCCGGGCCACCTTGCCCATGTCGGACGCGGTGTCGGCCTCGGCCTGGACGATGCTGGCGATCGTGATCGTGTCGTAGACGGAGACGTTGTTGCGCTGGGCTCCCGCCGTGACGTGGTCCGCGCCGAAGTGCTTGCGGGCGGTGTCCGCCATGTACCGCAGCAGGCCCGCCGGTTCGGTCGCGGCGTCGAGCGGATAGGTGGCCGGGAAGAGGTACCCCTCGGGGTTGCCCTCGGCCTGGGCCGGCAGTGCCAGGTCCACCGTCGTCGCGACTTTCCCCGTGCTGCCGGGCTTCAGGCCGAGCGCCTGGTCGACGGCCTCGTACACCTGCGAGGCGCGTCGGCCCTCGGGGATCATCAGGGTGCTTCGCGGACGCTCCTCCTCCCGCCCGCCCTCGTCCGATCCGGTCAGGGACAGCGGGATCAGGACGGCGGCCGACGCGACGAGCAGGGCGCCGACGGCCAGGACGACCTTTCCGCGGCGGGTCGGGCGGAGTCTGCGACGGGGTCGGGCGTCCGGGGACTCGTTCACCATGCGGGCACGTTAACCCGGGGCGCGGGCCACGGCCGGTAGCTCGGCCACGGCGTCGGCCCCGGCGACACGAACGCCGTACCGGGCGGACCAGAACGCACGACGCACAGAACACACGAACAGGGGCTCGGGTGTTCGCTGGAACGTGTGATCGTCAGGGGATTCATTGCTGTTCACCCGTCCGGGGCGTGATGATTGCAGAGCGCAGTCAACGGGCTGCAGACCGCTACTGCGCAGTCCCACAGATGCACCACGTACAAGGAGAAAGACCAGATGAACTTCCTGACCAACCTGCTTGCCGGCGTCGTCCACTTCGTGGGTTGGCTCGTCTGACCATCGCTCCACCCGGCGCCGTCGCTCCCCGTCCCACGGGAGCGGCGGCGCCGCCGCTCGTGCTGGGCCCGCCGGCTCAGCCGTTCGGCGCGGCCGGACCGGTGAAGGCCGGCAGGGCGGCGAACCCGGGGTCCACCGTCACCGCCGCCGCGAGGATGTCGAGCGTCCGGCGGACCCGGGTGAGCGGATGGTCCGGGAACTCCGCGTCCCACCGGTCGTGGTCCGCCGCGTGGAAGGGCAGCCCGCCCTGGACCTCGGGGGCGTAGGGGTGCGGCCGGAAGTAGTGATCGGGGCCGAGCTTGGCCATCACCACGGCTTCCCGCATGCCCGTCATGCCGCGCTCCGCGGCCTGGATCTTCACCACGGTGCTGCACCCGGCGCGCGGCACGGTGAAGCTGCCGATGAACGCCTGCCCGCTGGGCTGCCCCGGCAGTGGCAGCTTGAGTATCTGGCGCAGGGCCGGAAGCTCGCCCAGTCGCTTCACCGACGCCTCGACGAGCCCGCCGCCCGCTCGGGCGGTGAAGTGGGTCAGGCCGTGGCGCAGGGCGGGGCCGTCGTCCAGTGCGGCGGGCAGATCGGGCGGCAGGTCGAAGAAGTGCAGCGACAGCACATCACCGTGATCGTTCAGCCAGGTGTCGGTGTCCACGGTCCGGTAGCCGGGGAGTTCCACCCCGAGGAGAGCTCTCATGCGCGGCGATCATGCCGTACGCGCATCACGTCGGTGGCGTCAGGGGGCGGGGACCGGGGCCGGATGGGAGTCGCGGCGGATCAGGGCGGCGTAGCGGCCGTCGCGGTCGAGCAGTTCCTCGTGCGTGCCCCGCTCGGCGGCCCGGCCGTCCTCCAGGACGACGATCTGGTCCGCGTCGCGGACGGTGGAGAGGCGGTGCGCGATGGTGAGCGTGGTCCGTCCGGCGGACAGGGCGTCGATCGCTTGCTGCACGGCCTGTTCCGTACGGGTGTCGAGCGCGCTGGTCGCCTCGTCGAGGATCAGCACCGGCGGGTCGCGCAGGATGGTGCGGGCGATGGCGAGGCGCTGCTTCTCACCGCCCGAGAAGCGGTAGCCGCGCTCGCCGACCAGGGTGTCGTAACCGTCGGGCAGGGAGGCGATGTGTTCGTGGATCTGTGCGGCGCGGGCCGCGGCCTCGATCTCCTCCTCGGTGGCGTCCGGCTTGGCGAAGCGCAGGTTCTCGGCGACCGAGGCGTGGAAGAGGTAGGTCTCCTGGGAGACGACGCCGACCGCCCGGGCGAGGGTGTCGAAGTCCAGGTCGCGGACGTCGATCCCGTCGATGGTGACCCGGCCGCCGGTGACGTCGTACAGCCGGGGCACGAGGTAGCTCAGGGTGGACTTGCCGGAACCGGTGGATCCGACGACCGCGAGGCTGCTGCCGGCGGGAACGGTGACGTCGATGCCGGTGAGCGTCGGGCCGTTCTTCTCGTCGTAACGGAAGTCGACGTCCTCGAAGGCGATCTCGCCGCGGATCTTCTCCAGGCGGACCGGCTTCTCCGGTTCGGTGATGTCCACCGTGAGGTCGAGGTATTCGAAGATGCGCTGGAAGAGGGCGAGGGAGGTCTGCATCTGCACACCGGTGGAGAGCAGGCTGACCGCAGGTCGGAACAGCCCCTGTTGAAGCGTGACGAAGGCGACCAGCGTGCCGATGGAGACGGCGGCCGCTCCGGACGCGAAGGTGAGCCCGGCCGCCCAGTAGATGACGGCGGGCATGGCGGCCATCACGATGCCGATGGTCGACATCCGCCAGCGGCCCGCCATGCTGGAGCGCACTTCGAGGTCGACCAGGCGCTCGGACTCCTCGGCGAAGCCCCGGGTGAGGGAGTCGCTGCGGCCCATCGTGCGGCCGAGGAGGATCCCGCTGACCGAGAGGGACTCGGTGACCGTGGCGGCCATCGCGGCCATCTGCTTCTGACGCTGGGTGGTGATCCTCTTCCGCTCGCGGCCGACGCGGCGGCTGATCGCGACGAAGACCGGCAGCAGGAGCAGCGAGACGACGGTGAGCCGCCAGTCGAGGGCGAGCATGGCGACGACGGTCGCGATGACGGCCGTGAGGTTGGAGACCAGCGAGGTCGCGGTGGAGGTGACCGTCGCCTGCATACCGCCGATGTCGTTGGCGATGCGGGACTGGACCTCGCCCGTGCGGGTGCGGGTGAAGAAGGCGAGCGGCATCCGCTGGAGCTGGGTGTAGACGGCGGTGCGCAGGTCGTGCATGACGCGCTGGCCGACGGTGGTCGAGATCAGCGTCTGGAGCACACCGAAGACGCTGGTCATCACTGCGGTGAGGATCATGCCGAGCGCCAGCAGGGTCAGCAGGCCCGTGCGCCCCTGCGGGATCGCGGTGTCCAGGATCTCGCGCAGCAGGAACGGGGAGGCGACCGACACCAGGGAGGACGCGCCGACCAGCAGGCCGACGACGGCCAGTCGGCCGCGGTAGGGGTGGAAGAGGCGGAGGATACGGCGCACCTCGGCCGGCGGCCGGTCGGCAGCGGCGTCGGGTGGGGGCGTCCACGTGGGCTCGTCGGGTTTCATGGGCTCCTTCGTCGGGCGTGGGGCGAGGGCCGGGCAGACCCGACCCTCGCATATGCAGAGCTTAGCTCATTGTTACCTATACTCACAATGAACCAGGTCCTGATATTGTTCCCGCATGGACGCCCCCGACTCCCCCGGTCCGCCCGGCTCCCCCGACTCCCCCGGGTCCCCGGACACCGACGGCATGCTCGCCGAGCAGTTGCTGCGGCTGACCCGCCGGCTGCACCGCATCCAGAGCCGCCAGTTGGAGCCGATCGACATCACCCCGGCGCAGTTCCGGCTGCTGCGGACGGTCGCGAGCTACGACGCGGCCCCCCGGATGGCGGATCTCGCCCGGCGTCTGGACGTCGTTCCGCGCGCCGTGACGACACTGGTCGACGCCCTGGAGGCGAGCGGCCGGGTCCGCCGCGCACCCGATCCCGACAGCCGCCGGGTGGTCCGTGTCGAGATCACGGACGAGGGCCGCGCCACGCTGCGGTCCCTGCGCAGCGCGCGCCGGGCCGCCGCAGAGGAGATCCTGACCCCATTGACCGCCGATCAGCGCGAGGTGCTCGGCGGGCTGCTGTCCGCTCTGGTCGACGGCCTGCCGGAACGCCACTGCTGAACACCGCGCCGAACCGCCGAGGAGATGGCCGACATGCCGCTGCTGGAGCCCGACCCGGAAGCCCTGCGCCCCGGAACGGCACGGGAACCCGCCCCCGACCGGGTCACCGACCGCAGCGCGGGCGGCACCCCGGAGCCGCTGCGGAGTGAGCTGACCGCCCTGCTCGGCGCCGACAAGGTGCTCTGGAAGATCTCCGACCTGGTGCGGTACGCCTCCGACGCCAGCCCCTACCGGTTCCTCCCCCGGGTCGTGCTGGTCCCCGAGGACCTCGACGACGTCTCCGCGATCCTGTCGTACGCCCACGGCAAGGGCCGTGAGGTGGTCTTCCGGGCCGCCGGCACCAGCCTCAACGGCCAGGCGCAGGGCGAGGACATCCTCGTCGACGTACGCCGCCACTGGACCGGCGTCGAGGTGCTCGACGAGGGGGCGCGGGCGCGGATCGGGCCGGGGACGACGGTGATGCGTGCCAACATCACCCTCGCCCGGTACGGCAGGCTGCTGGGCCCCGATCCGGCCAGCGCCATCGCCTGCACCGTCGGCGGGGTCGTCGCCAACAACGCCTCCGGCATGACCGCGGGCACCACCCGCAACTCCTACCGGACCCTCGCCTCGCTCACCTTCGTGCTGCCGAGCGGCACCGTCGTCGACACCGCCGCCCCGGCCGCCGACGAGGAGCTGGCCCGCGCCGAGCCCGGGCTGTGCGCGGGGCTGCTGGAGCTGAAGGCGGAGATCGAGGCGGACGAGGAGCTGACCGCACGAATCCGCGCCAAGTACACGATCAAGAACACCAACGGATACCGCCTGGACGCCTTCCTCGACGGGGCGACGCCGGTGGAGATCCTGCGGGGTCTGATGGTCGGCTCCGAGGGCACGTTCGGTTTCATCTCCGAGGTCGTCTTCGACACCCTGCCGCTGGACCGGCGGATCTCCAGCGCCCTGCTGTTCTTCCCCTCCCTGACCGCCGCCGCGGCAGCCGTGCCCCGCTTCAACGAGGCGGGGGCCATCGCCGTGGAGCTGATGGACGGCAACACCCTGCGCGCCTCGGTCAGCGTGCCGGGCGTGCCGGCCGACTGGGCGGCGCTGCCCCGGACCACGACCGCGCTGCTCGTGGAGTTCCGGGCGGCCGACGAGGCGGGCCAGGAGGCGTTCGAGCGGGCGGCCGACGCCGTCGTCGCCGGTCTGGACCTGGTGGTTCCGGCCGTGTCGGTGACCAACGCCTTCACCCGGGACGCCGGGACGATCGCCGGGTACTGGAAGGCCCGCAAGGCGTTCGTCACGGCGGTCGGCGGGTCCCGGCCGTCCGGCACCACCCTGATCACGGAGGACTTCGCCGTGCCGCCCGCCCGGCTGGCGGATGCCTGCGAGGCGCTGCTGGAGCTCCAGCAGCGCCATGGTTTCGACGCCGCCGTGGCAGGCCACGCCGCCCACGGCAACCTGCATTTCCTGCTGGCGTTCGACGCGGCGAAGCCGGCCGACGTCGAGCGGTACGACGCCTTCATGCAGGAGTTCTGCGCGCTGGTGGTGGACCGTTTCGACGGGTCGCTCAAGGCGGAGCACGCCACCGGACGCAATATCGCGCCGTTCCTGGAGCGGGAGTGGGGACCGCGCGCCACCGCGTTGATGTGGCGGACGAAGCAGCTCATCGACCCCGCCGGGGTGCTCGCTCCCCGTATCGTCCTGGACCGGGATCCGCAGGCCCATCTGCGAGGTCTGAAGACCATTCCGAAGGTGGAGGCGGTCGCCGACCCGTGCATCGAGTGCGGCTTCTGCGAACCGACCTGCCCCAGCGAGGATCTGACGACCACGCCGCGCCAGCGGATCGTGCTGCGCCGGGAGATGATGCGCCAGGCGGACGGCGCACCGGTCGAGACCGGTCTGCTGGACGCCTACGGGTACGACGCCGTGGACACCTGCGCCGGGGACTCCACCTGCAAGCTCGCCTGTCCGGTCGGCATCGACACCGGGGCGATGATGAAGGGATTCCGGCACCGCAGGCACACCCCGCGCGAGGAGCGGATCGCCGCGCTGACCGCGAAGAACTTCCGGCTGGTGGAGGCCTCGGCGCGGCTGGCCGTGGCGGTGGCCGACGCGGTCGGCGACCGGGTGGGCGACCGCCCGCTCGGGGCCCTGACGCGGCTCGCCCGCAAGGCCGTCCGACCCGATCTCGTGCCGGAGTTGCTGCCCCGGACCCCGGGGGCGGCCCGACGGCTGCCGCCCACGGACCGGGTCGGGGCGAGCGCCGTCTACTACCCGGCCTGCGTCAACCGCATCTTCGCCGGGCCGGACGGCGTCGCCGGCCTCCCCCTGGCCGAGGCGGTCGTCGCCGTGTCGGCGCGGGCCGGAAAGCCCGTCTGGATCCCCGAGGACGTCGCGGGCACGTGCTGCGCGACGATCTGGCACTCCAAGGGGTACGACGCGGGCAACAGGGTCATGGCGAACCGCATCGTCGAGGCGGCCTGGGGCTGGACGGCGGGCGGGACACTGCCGCTGGTCGTGGACGCGTCCTCGTGCACGCTCGGCATCGCCGAGGAGGTGGTGCCCTACCTCAGCGCGGACAACCGGGCACTGCACCGTGAACTGACCGTCGTGGACTCGCTGGTGTGGGCGGCGGAGGAACTGCTCCCGGAGCTGACGGTGTTCCGCACCACCGGGTCGGCCGTCGTGCATCCGACGTGTTCGATGGAACACCTGGGCGACGTGGGGCAGTTGCGTGCGGTGGCCGAGGCGTGCGCGGACGAGGTGGTGGTACCGGACGACGCGGGGTGCTGCGCCTTCGCGGGCGACCGGGGGATGCTGCACAAGGAGTTGACCGACTCGGCGACGGCCAAGGAGGCGGCCGAGGTCGGTCTCCGCGCCTACGACGCCCATCTGTCGGCGAACCGGATGTGCGAGATCGGCATGGAACGGGCCACCGGGCGTCCCTACCGCTCGGCGCTGATCGAGCTGGAGCACGCCACCCGGCCGACCCTCCCGTGAGCCCGTGACGTCGGGCGGGAACACCCCGTCCGACGTGCACATCTGAGCGTTTCCGGGCCCCGATTGGTTACACCAGTCGGGGCTTCGGCGTGCCGTGAAGAAAGTCCATGGTTTGAGGACGAGAGTCCAAATACTTCTCTTGCGCACCATCAGCCTCACCCCCCAGGGTCCTTACCGAGACCCGGTCCCCGCGCTCGTCATCCGTACGGGGACCGGACGCGCTCGCGCACCGTCTGAACCCCCAACCCCACCTGGAGGCTCGATGAACGACGACGCTCGGCCCGCACCGGAACCGCAGGACATGCCCCCGCACAGCGGCGCGGCCGACGAGCCGGCGCGGCAGGATCCCAGCCGCCGTTCGGTGCTGTGGACCACGGCGGGTGTGGCCGGCGCCGGAATCGGCCTCGGCGCTCTGGGGACGGGAAACGCGTCGGCGGCCGAGTCGACCGCACCGCAGGCCCTCTCCGCCGCGGAAGCGGCCGCCGCCGCTCCGGCCCGGCAGGGCCGCACCATGGCGGGCGTCCGCTTCGAGGGACGCTCCACGATCCGGGTCGGCATCGTGGGCCTCGGCAACCGCGGCGGCAGCATGATCGACCTGTTCCTCGCCGTGCCGGGTGTCCAGGTGAAGGCGGTCTGCGACCCGGTCCGGGACAAGGCGGAGAGGGCCGCGGCCAAGGTGACGGCCGCCGGTCAGCCCGCACCCACCGTCTATGCCAAGGGCGAGGACGACTACGAGAACCTCTGCAAGCGCGGGGACCTCGACTTCGTCTACGTGGCGACGCCCTGGGAGCTGCACTTCCCGATGGCGAAGACGGCGATGCTGAACGGGAAGCACGTCGGCGTGGAGTGCCCGATCGCCATGCGGCTGGACGAGCTGTGGCAGTTGGTGGACCTCTCCGAGCGGACCCGACGGCACTGCATGCAGTTGGAGAACTGTTGTTACGGCAGGAACGAGATGCGGGTGCTGCGCATGGCGCACGCGGGTCTCTTCGGCGATCTGCTGCACGGGGCGGGCGCCTACAACCACGATCTGCGCGAGCTGATGTTCGACCCCGACTACTACGAGGGGCCCTGGCGCCGGCTGTGGCACACCCGGCTGCGCGGTGACCTCTACCCCAACCACGGGTTCGGGCCGGTCGCCAACTACATGGACGTCAACCGGGGCGACCGGGCGTCAAGCATCTCGAGCATCGGCACCCCGGCCCTGTCGCTCGCCGAGTACCGGAAGGAGCGCATGCCGGCCGGCGACCCCAGCTGGAAGGAGTCCTACATCGGGGCCGACCGGACGATCAGCCTCGTCCAGACGGCCAAGGGCCGGGTGATCCGGCTGGAGCACGATGTGTCGTCCCCGCACCCGTACTCCCGTATCAACAGCCTCGGCGGTACGCGGGGCGTGTTCGAGGACTACCCGGAGCGCATCTACCTGGAGCCCACGAACACCAACCACCAGTG
Source organism: Streptomyces griseus (assembly GCF_900460065.1). Classification (GTDB taxonomy): domain Bacteria; phylum Actinomycetota; class Actinomycetes; order Streptomycetales; family Streptomycetaceae; genus Streptomyces; species Streptomyces griseus. The sequence goes on from NZ_UAVD01000004.1 coordinate 43,343, forward strand.
GGACGACTTCAAGAAGTACGCCGAGTGGGACCACTGGCTCTGGAAGGAGCACGCGAACCCGCCGGGCGGGCACGGCGGCATGGACTACATGATGGTCTTCCGGTTGATGCAGTGCATGCGGCTCGGCCTGGTCCCGGACTTCGACGTGTACGACGCGGCGACCTGGACCGCCCCCGTGCCGCTGAGCCACCTCTCCATCAAGGCCAAGGGCGCTCCGCTGCCGATCCCGGACTTCACCCGGGGCGAGTGGAAGAAGACCCGGTCCGGCGTGGACTCGGAGAAGCCCGCGGAGTGATGTCCCCGGGGTCCCGGGGCTGGGCCCGGGACCCCGCAGGGCGGCGGAGAGGGCCGGAAAACCGGTTGCCCCGGACCGGGACGAACAGGGAACCTTGCACGTCAACCTGTTCTTAGGGGTCCTTCCGGATCTCCGTTTCACAAGCCCTGGGACGTCATGCAGATTCGCGACCTTCCGTATTCGGATCCCGGCGACCCCGATGTCCGTTCAGGCCCTCGTTTCCTCTACTGGCTCGGGCGCAACCAGCTCGGGGGGCAGGTGAAGGCCCTCTGCTGGGGGCTGCTGCACCAACTGGGCATCGCCGGTATGCCGGTCGGCGTGGGTCTCGCCGTCCAGGCCGTCATCGACCGCTCGGGAAGCCGGCTGGCCCTGGCGGGCGGTCTCATCGCGATCCTCGGCATCGTGCTGGCCCTCGGCGACACCATGCTCCACCGCACCGCCGTGACCAACTGGATCACCGCCGCGGCCCGGGTCCAGCAGCTGCTCGCCCGCAAGACCGCGGAGCTGGGATCGGCGCTGACGCGACGGGTCGCGGCCGGTGAGGTCGTCGCCGTCTCGACCGGCGACGTGGAGAAGATCGGCTGGTTCGTCGAGGCGCTCTCCCGTTTCGCGGCCGCCGCCATCGCCCTCGTGGGGGTCTGCGTATGGCTGGCCTTCTACCTCCCGTCCCTCGGTCTGATGGTGGCGCTCGCCATGCCGGTGCTCGCCCTGGCCGTGCTGCCGTTGCTGCCGCGCGCCACCCGGCGCGCCGACGAGCAGCGCGAGAAGGCGGGCAAGGCCACCGAGTTGGCCTCGGACACGGTCGCCGGTCTGCGCGTGCTGCGCGGAATCGGCGGCGAGGAGCTGTTCCTCGGCCGTTACCGCCGCGCCTCCCAGGAGGTGCGCGGGGCAGCCGTGCGCTCGGCGCGGATGTGGGCACTGATCTCGGCGGTGCAGGTGCTGCTGCCGGGAGTCCTGCTGATCTCCCTGGTCTGGTACGGGGCGACGCTGGCCCGGGACGGCCGTATCGAGGTCGGACAGCTGGTCACCGTCTACAGCGCGGTCACCCTGATGCTGTTCCCGCTGCGGCACTTCGAGGAGATCGCGATGGCGTACTCGTTCTCGCGGCCGTCCGCCCAGCGTGCGGTGCGCGTGCTGTCGCTGCGCCGCAGCACCCGGGAGGCCACCGTCGAGGGGTCGGCGCCCTCCGGCGACCTGTACGACCCGGCGACCGGGCTGATGGCCCCCCGGGGGCAGTTCACGGCCGTCGTCTGCGGCGACCCGGACCAGGCGGGCCGGCTGGCCGAACGGCTCGGCGGGCACGCCGAGACCGGCGAGGAGAGCGAGGACGGGGAGGCTCCGGCCACGCCCCCGTCGGTCCTGCTCGGCGGGGTCGCGCTCGACGAGCTCCCGCTGGACGCCGCACGGGCCGCGGTGCTGGTCCAGGACAAGGACCCGGTGCTGCTGTCCGGCACGCTGCGGGAGCTGCTGGACATCCCGTCCTCGGGGCTGGTCACCGCCGAGGCGGCGTTGGAGGCGGCCCAGTGCGGTGACGTGCTGAGCGCCCTGGCGCAGGCCTCTCCCGACAACGGCGGGGACCCGATGCGGACCCGGATCACCGAGCGCGGCCGGTCCCTGTCCGGCGGCCAGCGCCAGCGCCTGGCGCTGGCGCGGTCGCTGGTCACGGACCCGGAGGCGCTGGTACTGGACGAGCCGACCTCCGCGGTCGACTCGCACACCGAGGCGCGGGTCGCCGCCGGGATCGCGAAGCTGCGCCGGGGCCGTACGACGGTGGCGTTCGCCTCGTCCCCGCTGCTGCTCGACGCCGCCGACCGGGTGGTGCTGGTCCACGAGGGCACGGTGGTCGCCGTGGGAGCCCACCGCGACCTGCTGCGCACCGAACCCCGCTACCGGGCGGTCGTCACCCGGGAGACCGACGAGGAGGCGGCCGCCGCGGGCGCGCCGTACGCCGTCGGTGAAGTCCCCGCCATGAACAGCATCCAGGAAATCGAGGAGAGGGCATGATCGGCGTCGCACCCCCGGCGTACGACCCCGCGGCCCCGGAGTCGGCGACGACGCTGCCCGTGGGCACGCCGACGACCGTACGGGGTTACGTACGGAGCCTGCTGCGCCGGCACCGCAGGGCGTTCACCGTCCTGGTCACGGTCAACGCGGTGGCGGTGATCGCCTCGATCACCGGACCGTATCTGCTGGGCGGGCTGGTGGAGGACCTGTCCGCCGGCGTCACCGACCTGCATCTGGAGCGTACGGCCGCGATCTTCGCGGTCGCGCTGGTCATCCAGACGGTGTTCACGCGGTCCATGCGGCTGCGCGGGGCGATGCTGGGCGAGGAGATGCTCGCGGACCTGCGCGAGGACTTCCTCGTACGGTCCGTGGGGCTGCCGCCCGGGGTCCTGGAGCGGGCCGGGACGGGCGATCTGCTGTCCCGGATCACCACGGACATCGACCGGCTGGCGAACGCGATGCGTGAGGCCGTGCCGCAGTTGGCGATCGGCGTCGTGTGGACCTCCCTGCTGATCGGCGCGATGACGGTGACCGCTCCCCCGCTGGCGCTGGCCGTGGTGATCGCGCTGCCGGTGCTGATCGTGGGCTGCCGCTGGTACTTCCGCCGGGCGCCCTCGGCGTACCGCTCGGAGGCCGCCGGTTACGCGGCCGTCGCCGCGATGCTCGCGGAGACGGTGGACGCCGGGCGGACCGTGGAGGCGCACCGCCTCGGCGACCGGCGGGTGGCGCTGTCGGACCGGCGGATCACGGAGTGGACGGCCTGGGAGCGGTACACGCTGTTCCTGCGCTCGGTGCTGTTCCCGGTCATCAACGCGACGTTCGTGACGGTCCTCGGCGCGGTGCTGCTGCTCGGCGGCTGGTTCGTGCTGGAGGGCTGGATCACGGTCGGGCAGCTGACGACGGGGGCGCTGCTGTCGCAGATGCTGGTCGACCCGATCAACCTGATCCTGCGCTGGTACGACGAGCTCCAGGTGGCCCAGGTGTCGCTGGCCCGGCTGGTCGGCGTCCGGGAGATCGAGCCGGACGCGGGCGACGCCGGGGTCGGTCCGGACGGCCGGGACGTACGGGCGGACGACGTCCGGTTCGGGTACCGGGAGGGCGTCGACGTGCTGCACGAGGTGTCGCTCGACGTGGCTCCGGGCACCCGGATCGCCCTGGTGGGCCCCTCGGGCGCGGGCAAGTCCACGCTGGGCCGGCTGCTGGCGGGGATCTACGCGCCGCGCACCGGTGAGGTGACGCTCGGCGGGGCGGAGCTGTCGCGGATGACGGCGGAGCGGGTCCGCGAGCACGTGGCCCTGGTCAACCAGGAGCACCACGTCTTCGTCGGCTCGCTCCGGGACAATCTCCTGCTGGCCCGCGACGGGGCGAAGGACGCGGAGCTGTGGGCGTCGCTGGCCGCGGTCGACGCGGACGGCTGGGCGAAGGCCCTGGAGAAGGGGCTGGACACCGAGGTCGGCTCGGGCGGGTTCGCGCTGACCCCGGCGCAGGCCCAGCAGATCGCGCTGGCCCGGCTCGTGCTGGCCGATCCGCACACGCTGGTGCTGGACGAGGCGACCTCGCTGCTGGACCCGCGGGCCGCCCGTCACCTGGAGCGTTCACTGGCCCGGGTGCTGGAGGGCCGCACGGTGGTGGCGATCGCGCACCGGCTGCACACCGCGCACGACGCGGATGTGATCGCGGTCGTGGAGGACGGCAGGATCAGCGAGCTGGGCAGCCACGACGAGCTGGTGGCGGCGGACGGCGCGTACGCGTCGCTGTGGCGGTCCTGGCACGGGTGAGCCGTCCGGCGGACGGTCCGGTGATCACCGGGCCGTCCGTGTGCGGTCGGGCTGGAGGAGCTGGTCGACGGGGGCGTGGTCGTCGGTGAGGATCCGGGCGTCCCCGGTCCAGTCGGCGAGGTCGTCGCCGGTGGTGATCCTCCAGCCGACGTCCCGGGCGTCCAGGGCCTTCTGGATCGCGGGGGCGTCGAGCGGCCGGTCGGAGGCGACCACCACGAGGTTGCCGCCCACGGTGGACGCCGTGGGGTCCAGCCCGATGTCCGCGGGCTTGCCGAGGAGGGCGACGTGCTCGAAGGTCGCGGCGAGGGTGGCGACCTCGGCGCGGGCGAAGGCCAGCGCGCCGTGGTCGATGAGGTTGGCGACGTACAGCCCGTCCTCGTCGAGCGCCCGGCGGACGTCCTCCAGCGCCTGTGACGTCGTGAGGTGCCACGGGACGCTGACGCCCCCGAAGGCGTCGCCCACGACCAGGTCGTGGCCGCCCTCCTCCAGCCCGCGCAGGCCCAGTCGGCCGTCCTCCACCCGTACGTCGATGCCGGTGGCGGCCGACGGTCCCAGGCCGAACCGGTCGCGGTCGATGCGCACGACTCCGCCGTCGATCTCGGAGACGGTGCTGCGGGTCCCGGGGCGCACGGCCGCGAGGTATCGGGGGAGGGTGAGGCCGCCGCCCCCGATGTGGTGGGCGGTCAGCGGCTCGCCGCCGGGGAAGGACGTGTCGACCACCGACGCGATGGCGCGCACGTACGCGAACTTCAGATGGGTCGGGTCCTCGACGTCGACGTAGGAGTGGCTCAGTCCGTCGAGGACGAGGGTGCGTCCGCCGTCCCGGTCGGGGTCCGTGACGACCTGGGCGCAGTGGTACCGGGTCTCCGCGTCACACCCTCCGGGGGCGAACCCGGTGGCCAGGGAGCCCGCGACGACGGTGGCGAGCGCGACGGCCGCGGCACGCCGCCAACGCCGCGCCCGCCATCCGACGAGGGCGGCCCCGAGGACCAGCAGCGTGCCGAGTCCGATCAGGATGGAGCTGACGGGCAGTCGTGAGACCAGGACGAATCCGGTGAGCACGGTGCCGACGATGGCGCCGAAGGTGCCCACGCCCGACAGCCGCCCGACGACGGTCCCGGTCTCGGTGAGGCTGGTGAGCCGCAGCTTCGTCACGAACGGGGTCACCGCGGAGAGCAGGGCGCCGGGCACCAGCAGGGTCGCGGAGGCGACCAGCAGGAGCAGCGCGGGGGACCACTCGGCGGTGGTACGGAGCAGCAGCGGGGTGAGTGCGACGACCACGCCCGAGACGCCGAGCGCCGGGGCGATGAGCCGGAGCGGGTCGACCTGGTCGGCGACGCGCCCGCCCAGCCAGGAGCCCAGCGCGATGGCGGTGAGGGCGACGCCGATCACCATCGTGCTGGTTTCCAGGGTGAGGCCGAGGTACGGGGCCAGCAGTCGCAGGGCCACGATCTCGACCACCAGGACCGCGGCCGACGATCCGAACACGAGGACCGCGGCGGCGCGTGGGCCCAGCCCGGTGCCGTCGTCGCGGGGCGGATCACCGGCTGCGGGAGAGTCGTCGGTCGCGGGCGAGGAGGGCGAGGTCGTCACCGCTGCATCCTCGCACGGGGCGGGCGGCCGAACTCCCGTCGCTGCAAGGGGTGGAGGGATCGGGGCGGGACCCGGACGCGGCGCCCTGTCCGGCTCCTGACCGATGCGCGCCGCACGGCGATTCGCTTCTGATCGGATCGTTCCTTGTCGCTTCATCCAGGTCGTCCACCAGCGTGGGGAAGCGGCCGGTGCGCAAGGCCGCGCGGATCTCGGCGGAGCCGGAGGGCCACCGTCCGGCGCCGGGGCGAAGCCGGTGACGCCGGCGCTTTCGGCCATCGTCGACGGCGTGCGCGCTATCCCGCTCCACCGCCTCCGTCCGGGGCCGCCGCGTCGGGCAGACCCCGTTTCCACCCCGTCAGGAGGCGGATGGCTGCACGTCCGGTGAGGATGAGGGGTGAATCCCCCGGTATACGGGGCAGGCGAGCGCAGAACCACGCAAGCCCGAGAAGGGACGCAGACCGTGGCACCACCCAGGATTCTCGTCGTCGGCGCCGGCTTCGCAGGCGTCGAGTGCGTACGCCGCCTGGAGCGCAGGCTCGCTCCGGGAGAGGCCCAGATCACGCTCGTCACACCGTTCTCCTACCAGCTCTATCTGCCGCTGCTCCCCCAGGTGGCCTCCGGGGTGCTCACACCGCAGTCCGTCGCGGTGTCGCTGCGCCGCAGCCGCCGCCACCGGACACGGATCGTGCCGGGCGGGGCGATCGGCGTGGACACGCGGGCGAAGGTCTGTGTGATCCGGAAGATCACGGACGAGATCGTGAACGAGCCGTACGACTACATCGTGCTGGCGGCGGGCAGCGTCACCCGGACCTTCGACATCCCGGGGCTGCTGGACAACGCCCGCGGGATGAAGACGCTGGCCGAGGCCGCGTACGTCCGGGACCACGTCATCGCCCAGCTGGATCTGGCGGACGCCAGTCATGACGAGGCCGAGCGGGCCTCGCGGCTCCAGTTCGTGGTGGTCGGCGGCGGTTACGCGGGCACCGAGACGGCCGCCTGCCTCCAGCGCCTCACCACGAGCGCGGTGCGGCACTATCCGCGGCTGGACGCACGGCTGATCAAGTGGCACCTGATCGACATCGCGCCCAAGCTGATGCCGGAGTTGGGCGACAAGCTGGGGCAGGCCGCCCTGGAGGTGCTCCGCAAGCGGAACATCGAGGTGTCGCTCGGGGTCTCCATCGCCAAGGCGGGGCCGGAGGAGGTCACGTTCACCGACGGCCGGGTGCTGCCCTGCCGGACGCTGATCTGGACCGCCGGGGTGGCCGCGAGCCCGCTGATCGCCACGCTCGGCGCGGAGACCGTGCGCGGTCGGCTCGCAGTAACCCCGCAGCTCAGCCTGCCGGGCGCGGACGGGGTGTTCTCGCTCGGGGACGCGGCCGCGGTGCCCGATCTGGCCAAGGGCGACGGGGCGGTCTGCCCGCCCACCGCGCAGCACGCGATGCGCCAGGGCAGGGTGCTGGCGGACAACCTGATCGCCTCGCTGCGCCATCAGCCGCTCCGGGACTACGTGCACAAGGACCTGGGGCTCGTCGTGGACCTCGGCGGGAAGGACGCCGTGTCCAAGCCGCTGGGCATCGAGCTGCGCGGGCTGCCGGCGCAGGCGGTGGCGCGCGGCTACCACTGGTCGGCACTGCGGACGAACGTCGCCAAGACCCGGGTGGCGACGAACTGGATGCTGAACGCGGTCGCCGGCGACGACTTCGTACGGACCGGGTTCCAGTCCCGCAAGCCGGCGACCCTGCGGGACTTCGAGTACACGGACGCCTATCTGACGCCGGAGCAGATCAAGGAGCACACGGCGTCGGCGGTCATCAAGCACTGAGCGCCCGGTCTCCCGGTGAGCGCGCCCCGGACCGCCCGGGGCGCGCTCACCGCTGCCGGGACAGGACCGTCTCCACGGTGTCCGCCTCCCGGGCGGTCTTGTCCTCCCGGTAGCGCAGGACGCGGGCGAACCGGAGGGTGACCCCGGCCGGGTAGCGGGTGGAGCGCTGGAGTCCGTCGTAGGCGATCTCCACGACGAGTTCCGGGCGTACGGTGACGACGTGGCCGTCGTCGTCGGTCGCCAGCTCCCGCAGCCGCGCAGTCTGCCAGTCCAGCAGGGCGTCCGTGAGCCCCTTGAAGGTCTTGCCGAGCATCGCGAACGTGCCGTCGGGCCGGCGGGCGCCGAGGTGCAGGTTGGAGAGTTTGCCGGTGCGCCGGCCGCTGCCCCGCTCGACGGCCAGCACCACCAGGTCCAGGGTGTGCACGGGCTTCACCTTCAGCCAGGACGCGCCCCGGCGGCCCGCGCTGTAGGCGGCGGCCAGGTCCTTCACGACGACTCCCTCGTGACCGCGCTCCAGGGTGGCGGCGAGGAACGCGTCGGCCGCCGCGCGGGCCTCGGGGGCGTCCGGATCGGCGACGACGGTGCGGCGGACCCGCAGGTCGTCGGGGAGCAGCCGGGCCAGGGCCGCGTGCCGGTCGGCGAAGGGCCGGTCGAGGAGATCCTCACCGTCGACGCGGAGGGCGTCGAAGAAGACGGGGACGACCGGCACGTGCGCCGCGGCCCCGGCCACGTCGCGCCGTGAGCCCACCCGGGAGGCGGTCTCCTGGAACGGCCGGGGCCTGCCGTCCTCCCCGAGGGCGATCAGCTCGCCGTCGAGGACGAAGCGGCGGGCGTGGAGCGCGGCGACGGCGGAGACCAGTTCGGGCAGCCGGTCGGTGATGTCGTCGAGGGTCCGGGTGTAGGCGCGGATCCGTTCGCCGTCCCGGTGGACCTGCACCCGGATCCCGTCGAGCTTCTCCTCGACCGCGCAGGGGCCCAGCTTGTCGAGGGCCTCGCCCACCGAGGCGGCGCTGCGCGCGAGCATCGGCTGGACGGGCCGCCCGACGGTGAGGCGGAAGTCGGCCAGGGCTCCGGGGCCGTCGGCGAGGAGGACCGTGGCGACGTCCTGGAGGGACCCGGCGAGCATCACGGCGCGCCGGACGTCGGCGGGCGGTGCTCCGGCGGCGTGGGCCAGGGCGTCGGCGGCGACGGCGTCCAGGGCCCCCTGGCGTACCTCACCGGTGAGCAGGGCCCGCAGGAAGCGCTGCTCGTCGGCGGTGGCGGCGGCGAACAGGGTGCGCAGGCGTTCGCGGCGCCGGGCCTGGGAGCCGGGGCCGGAGGTGGCGGCCAGCGCGGTCAGCTCGGCGTCGACGCCGGTGACGGTGAGCGTGGGGTCACAGGCCGGTTCCACGGGCTCCCCCAGGCTCCGCCACCCCACCCCGATGCGGCCCTGGGGCAGCCGTCCGGCGAGGTAGGGGATGACGACGGGGACGTCCTCGGGTCCGGCGTTCCGGAAGAGGCCGGCGAGGAGCGCCGTCTTGCGGGACCGGGCGGAGGTGGCGGCGACCTCCAGGGACACCTGGGCGAGCTCGGCGAGCAGCATGCTGCCATCGTGCTACGGGGTGGGGCGCGCCGCCCGCCCGCGCGGGCGGCGATCGGTCATATGAAGTTGAGGGCGGCGGCGGCGCCCACTCCCCCGAGGACCATGAAGGCAGGCATCAGCACCTTGTTCTCCACCCAGCTGCCGGCCCGGAACCGCATGAACTTGGGAGGGCCGAGCGGGTACCAGCGCTTGCCGGCGATCGGCAGCGGCCACAGGATCGGGCAGCCCGAGACCGTCAGGGCGTCCCCGATGTCGTGGACCAGGGCTCCGAGCACGATGGGCAGGCCGAGCCACATGTACTCCTGGCCGGGGGCGTCGAAAAGCCAGCCCGCGCCGTTGCCCGGCTGGTCCAGGACGCCGGCGAGGATCCAGGCGCTGGTGGCGCCGAGCAGCCAGACCAGGATGTCGCTGGAGACCCGGGCGGCCCGCCAGAGCAGGCCCTCGACGGCGAGCACCAGATGGACGAAGAGGATCGCGAGGACCGCCCAGCGCCCGCCGGTGACCGCGGCGAACGAGCAGCCGGCACCCATCAGGACGGCGAAGAACCAGGTGTGGGTGAGGGTGCGGTGGCCGCCGGTGCGGCGGGGGTCGGCCTTGCTCTTGGTGGCCTTGTACACGGCGTACGAGAGCTTGTCGGCTATCTCGCAGAGCCCCTTGGAGAGGGGTCCGAAGGCACGCGAGATGGTCGCGGACTTGTGGTCGAGGTCGGGGGCGAGCGCGGCTCCCGCGCAGATCAGCGCCCCGACGACGAGGACGGGCCAGGGCATCGTGTGGCCCGTGGCGGCGGCAGCCGCGCCCACCCCCAGCCAGGCCGCCGCCCCTGACAGAGAGTGTGCCGGTCCCATCATGGTCTTTTCCCGCCCCCAGCGCTTCGGACGCCCATCACCGGTACGGCGCGGGCAGGTTGAGACCGCAGCGTATCGCCCGTGATCTTCGTACCGTCCGCCGGTTCCCTCATCCGGGCCGAAGACAGGCAAGATGGGGGCGTGACCCTCATCGACCAGCTGCCCAAGACACCCGACCCGGACGCCCTCTTCGAGGCCTTCTCGTCATGGACCGAGACCCAGGGCATCACCCTCTATCCGGCTCAGGAGGAGGCGCTGATCGAGGTGGTCTCCGGGGCGAACGTGATCCTTTCCACCCCGACCGGCTCCGGAAAGAGCCTGGTGGCGGCAGCCGCGCACTTCACGGCGCTGGCGCAGGACAAGGTCACCTTCTACACGGCGCCGATCAAGGCGCTGGTGTCGGAGAAGTTCTTCGACCTGTGCAAGCTCTTCGGCACCGAGAACGTCGGCATGCTCACCGGCGACGCCTCGGTCAACGCGGACGCCCCGGTGATCTGCTGCACGGCCGAGGTGCTGGCCTCCATCGCGCTGCGCGACGGCAAGTACGCCGACATCGGCCAGGTCGTGATGGACGAGTTCCACTTCTACGCGGAGCCGGACCGCGGCTGGGCGTGGCAGATCCCGCTGCTGGAGCTGCCGCAGGCCCAGTTCGTGCTGATGTCGGCCACGCTCGGCGACGTCTCGATGTTCGAGAAGGACCTGACCCGGCGCACCGGGCGGCCCACCTCCGTGGTGCGCTCCGCGACCCGTCCGGTGCCGCTCAGCTACGAGTACCGCTTCACGCCGATCACCGAGACGCTGACCGAGCTGCTGGACACCCGGCAGTCCCCGGTCTACATCGTGCACTTCACGCAGGCGGCGGCCGTCGAGCGGGCGCAGTCGCTGATGAGCATCAACATGTGCACGAAGGAGGAGAAGGAGAAGATCGCCGACATGATCGGCGGCTTCCGCTTCACCACCAAGTTCGGCCAGAACCTCTCCCGCTATGTGCGCCACGGCATCGGGGTGCACCACGCGGGGATGCTGCCGAAGTACCGCCGTCTGGTGGAGAAGCTGGCCCAGGCGGGTCTGCTGAAGGTGATCTGCGGGACGGACACGCTCGGTGTCGGCGTCAACGTGCCGATCCGTACGGTGCTGTTCACGGCGCTCACCAAGTACGACGGCACCCGGGTGAGGACCTTGCGGGCGCGGGAGTTCCACCAGATCGCGGGCCGGGCAGGGCGGGCCGGGTTCGACACGGCGGGCTTCGTGGTGGCGCAGGCCCCCGAGCACGTCATCGAGAACGAGAAGGCCGTCAAGAAGGCGGGCGACGACCCGAAGAAGAAGCGCAAGGTGGTCCGCAAGAAGGCCCCGGAGGGCTTCGTCGCCTGGTCGGAGACGACCTTCGACAAGCTGATCACCTCGGATCCCGAACCGCTGAACTCGCGCTTCAAGGTCACGCACACCATGCTGCTCGCGGTCATCGCCCGGCCCGGCAACGCGTTCGAGGCGATGCGGCATCTGCTGGAGGACAACCACGAGCCGCGCCGGGCGCAGCTGCGCCACATCCGGCGGGCCATCGCCATCTACCGCTCGCTGCTGGACGGTGGGGTGGTGGAGCGGTTGGAGACGCCGGACGCCGAGGGGCGGATCGTGCGTCTGACCGTCGACCTCCAGCAGGACTTCGCGCTGAACCAGCCGCTGTCGACGTTCGCGCTGGCCGCGTTCGACCTGCTGGACGCCGACTCGCCCTCGTACGCGCTGGACATGGTCTCGGTCGTCGAGTCGACGCTGGACGATCCCCGGCAGATCCTGGCCGCCCAGCAGAACAAGGCGCGCGGCGAGGCCGTGGGGCAGATGAAGGCGGACGGGGTCGAGTACGAGGAGCGGATGGAGCGGCTCCAGGAGGTCACGTACCCGAAGCCGCTGAGCGAGCTGCTGTGGCACGCCTACGACGTGTACCGCACGAGTCACCCGTGGGTGAACGACCATCCGGTGTCGCCGAAGTCGGTGATCCGGGACATGTACGAACGCGCCATGACCTTCACGGAGTTCACCTCGCACTACGAGCTGGCCCGGACCGAGGGCATCGTGCTGCGGTATCTGGCGAGCGCGTACAAGGCGCTGGAGCACACGATCCCGGACGACGTGAAGTCGGAGGATCTCCAGGACCTGATCTCCTGGCTGGGCGAGATGGTGCGCCAGGTGGACTCCAGTCTGCTGGACGAGTGGGAACAGCTGGCCAACCCGGAGGTGGAGACCGCCGAGCAGGCCCAGGAGAAGGCGGACGAGGTCAAGCCGGTCACGGCGAACGCCCGCGCCTTCCGGGTGCTGGTGCGCAACGCGATGTTCCGCCGGGTGGAGCTGGCCGCGCTGGACCGCGTACGGGACCTGGGCGAGCTGGACGGTGACTCCGGGTGGGACGAGGACGCGTGGGGCGAGGCCCTGGACGCGTACTGGGACGCGCACGAGGAGATCGGGACCGGTCCGGACGCGCGGGGCCCGAAGCTGCTGAAGATCGAGGAGGACCCGGCGCACGGACTGTGGCGGGTCTGGCAGGCGTTCGCCGATCCGGCGGGCGATCACGACTGGGGCATCAAGGCCGAGGTGGATCTCGCGGCGTCCGACGAGGAGGGCCGGGCGGTCGTCCGGGTCACCGAGGTCGGCCAGCTGTGATCCGGACCCTGACGCGCAACGGGAGAGGTACGGCATGACGAATCCGGCCGAGCGCTTGGTCGATCTTCTCGACCTGGAGCGGATCGAGGTCGACATCTTCCGCGGCCGCAGTCCCGAGGAGTCCCTGCAACGGGTCTTCGGCGGGCAGGTCGCGGGCCAGGCACTGGTGGCGGCGGGCCGGACCACCGACGGGGACCGGCCGGTGCACTCGCTGCACGCCTACTTCCTGCGTCCGGGCCGCCCCGGGGTGCCGATCGTGTACCAGGTGGAGCGGGTGCGGGACGGCCGGTCGTTCACCACCCGCCGGGTGACGGCGGTCCAGCAGGGCCGGACGATCTTCAACCTGACGGCGTCGTTCCACCGCCCCGAGGAGGCGGGCTTCGAGCACCAGCTGCCGCCGGCCCGGATCGTCCCGGACCCGGAGGAGCTGCCGACGGTGGCCGAGGAGGTGCGCGAGCACCTGGGCGTGCTGCCGGAGGCGCTGGAGCGGATGGCCCGCCGCCAGCCCTTCGACATCCGTTACGTCGACCGGCTGCGCTGGACGAAGGACGAGGTCAGGGACGCCGATCCGCGCAGCGCGGTGTGGATGCGGGCGGTGGGCCCGCTGGGCGACGACCCGCTGGTGCACACCTGCGCGCTGACGTACGCGAGCGATATGACGCTGCTGGACGCGGTGCGCATTCCGGTGGAACCGCTCTGGGGCCCGCGCGGCTTCGACATGGCGTCCCTGGACCACGCCATGTGGTTCCACCGGCCGTTCCGGGCGGACGAGTGGTTCCTGTACGACCAGGAGTCGCCGATCGCGACGGGCGGGCGGGGCCTGGCGCGGGGCCGGATCTACGACCGTTCGGGGCAGCTGCTGGTGTCGGTGGTGCAGGAGGGGCTGTTCCGGCGGCTGGAGGGATAGCGCTGCCCGGAGGGGTGGCACCGCTCGGAGGGGGGCGCGCTCGGAGGGGTGGCACCGCTCGGAGGGGGCGCGCTCGGAGGGGTGGCCCCGCCGCTCACGTGCCCGGCAGCGGGTCCTGGTCGACCTCGTGGCGACGGGTGCGGATGTCCGGCGGCGCCGGGTGCAGCTTGGCGTCGCAGGAGGGGCCGAGGCCGGCCCGCCGCGAGTCGCTCCCGGTGAGGGGCCGGCCGCAGAGGCGGCAGCGGACGAGGCGGCGGCCCCGGTGCTGCTCGCCGTCGGCGGCCGGGTCCTGGGCGGCGGCGCCGGCGGCTCCGGGCAGTGGTTCGGGAAGGGCGTCGGGAGTCTCCACACGCCGATCCTGCCAGTACGGCGCGGCGGTCACCCGCGAGGGCCGGTGCGACTCGGGGGGGGGAAGGCCGTCCTTGGGCGGGCGGTGCCGCCCGGCCGGCGGAGCAGCTCGCGGGTGTGCCGCCCGGTTTGCCGAACGGGTCCGGGGCCGCGTTACTGGAGGGAGCCCCCGGGCCGCCGGCCGGGCAGGGCTCCGTGCGTCGGGGCCGGGAGCCGCGGAGGTACCGGATGGACCTGATCCACATCCGCGCGGTGAGCCCGCCGGACCTGACCGACGAGGTCGTTCGCCTGCTCTCGGACGATCCGTGCGTGCTCAACCTCATCGTGCGGCGCGACGCCGCGCGCCGTCCCGACGGCGACGCCATCGCCTGCGACGTGCTGACGGGGGCGGCCAACGACGTGCTGCACCGGCTGCGCGCCGTCCGGCTGGACCGGCGTGGGTCCCTGGTCATCGAGCCGGTCGACATGGCCTTCCCCGGCGCCGCGGCCGAAGAGGGGCAGCGCGAGCTGGGGCGGCTGAGCCGGGCCCCGGTCTGGGAGCAGGTCGAGGCGCGCATCAGGTCCGGCGGGCGCTACCCTCCGAGCTTCTTCCTCTATCTGGTGGTCGCCGGGCTGATCGGTTCGGTCGGCATCGTCACCAACTCGCAGATCCTGATCGTGGCGGCGATGGTCGTCGGACCGGAGTACGGCGCCATCGTCAGCGTGGCGCTGGGGATCGACCGGGGACATCGGGCCATGGTGCGCGGCGGGCTGGCCGCCCTGGGCTCCGGTTTCCTCGTGACCATCGTCGTCACCTTCCTCTTCGCGCTCCTCATCCGCGGTTTCGGGTTGCAGTCGGAGGCCTTCGACCGGGGTCTGCGTCCCGTCTCCAACCTCATCAACACGCCGAACTTCTTCTCGGTCGCCGTCGCGACCCTGGCCGGGATCGTCGGGATCGTGTCGCTGACCGAAGCCCGGAGCAGCGCTCTGCTCGGCGTGTTCATCTCCGTGACGACGATCCCGGCCGCGGCGGACATCGCCGTCTCCACGGCGTTCACCAGCTGGTCCGACGTGTGGGGCTCGGCCGTCCAGCTCGTGGTGAACATCCTGGTGCTGATCGCGGTGGGCACGGCCGCGCTCAAGGCCCAGCGGGCGATCTGGCGGCGGGTCGGTCTCCGGCGTGACCGCGACCGTGCCCGCGGGCTCGCCGAAGAGGCCTGACGCACTCCGGAAGGGAGCACCTCATGGAACGGGAAGCCACGGCGCCGCTGCGCGCCGCACCTCACGCGACACCTGCCGAACGGGCGGCGCTCGGCCGGGCCGCCCGGCGGGACGCTCCCCGGTCGAGCCATGCGGAGTTCGCTCCGTCGCCCCGGCGCCCCGACCCGCCGGCCGTCCTCGAAGCGCAGTCCGCGGACCGGGTTCCCGAGCTGGTCCCGATCCGGTACGCCCGGATGACCGAGTCCCCGTTCCGCTTCTACCGGGGCGCGGCGGCCCTGATGGCCGCCGATCTGGCGGGCACTCCGGTCTCGGGGATCCGGGCGCAGTTGTGCGGTGACGCGCATCTGCTGAACTTCCGGCTGCTGGCCTCGCCCGAGCGGAACCTCCTCTTCGACATCAACGACTTCGACGAGACGCTGCCGGGTCCCTGGGAGTGGGACGTCAAACGGCTGGCGGCGAGTCTCGTGATCGCGGGGCGTGCGAACAGCTTCACGGACCGGGAGCGGGCCGGGATCGTACGGGCCGCTGTCCGCTCGTACCGGGAGGCGATGGCCCGGTTCGCCGGGATGCGCAATCTGGAGGTGTGGTACGCGCGGACCGACGCCGAGCGGCTGCGGACGGTGGCCGCGGAGCAGTTGGGCGGGCGGGGACGCAGGAACGTCGACCGGGCGCTGGGCAAGGCCCGCTCCCGGGACAGTCGGCAGGCCGTCGGCAAGCTCGCCGAGGTGGTCGACGGACGGCTGCGGATCGTCGCGGACCCGCCCGTGGTCGTCCCGCTCACCGATCTGATGCCCGGGGTGGAGCGGGAGACGCTCCACCGGGATTTCCGGGCCATGGTGGCGGGTTACGCCCGCAGCCTGGCCTCCGACCGGCGCAGTCTGCTGGAGGACTTCGCGTTGGTGGACGTGGCCCGGAAGGTCGTCGGCGTGGGCAGTGTCGGCACCCGGTGCTGGATCATCCTGCTGCTCGGCCGGGACGGCGGGGATCCGCTCCTCCTCCAGGCCAAGGAGGCGGGCCCCTCGGTGCTGGCCGAGCACACCGGGGCGGGCCGGGGCGGCAATCAGGGCGAGCGGGTGGTCACGGGGCAGCGGCTGATGCAGGCCTCCAGCGACATCTTCCTGGGCTGGGAGCGGGCCGACGGCGTCGACGGCCGGCGCCGGGACTTCTATGTGCGCCAGTTGCGCGACTGGAAGGGCATCGCGGAGCCGGAGTCGATGGTGCCGAAGGGGATGCGCGCGTTCGGCGAGGTGTGCGGCGCCACGTTGGCCCGCGCGCACGCCAGGTCCGGGGACCGGATCGCCATCGCCGGCTATCTGGGGCGGGGGGACGTCTTCGACCGTGCGATCGCGGCGTTCGCGGAGTCGTACGCGGACCGCAACGAGCTCGACCACCGGGCGCTGGTAGAGGCGGTGGCCTCGGGGCGGCTGCCCGCGGGCGTCCCCGGCGATGGCGCGAACGGTTCTCCGGGGCCGGGCGGCTGACCTTCCGCACCGCGGGCGGGTCCCCGCGGTCGCGTTCGGTTCCCGGACCTGGTCTCGGAGCTCCGGCCGCTCACGTACGCGGAGCCGCCGAGGGCGACGGGGGTCGAGGAGTCGCCGTCGTGGTGGCCCGCACCGCTGCTCGGTTCGCGGATCCCCCGGGTCGGCCTGGCCGTCCCCCGGTTGCCGGGCGGGGGCGCCGCCGGAGACCGGGTGACCTCACGCGCGCCCGGTGCGGTGCGGCGCATCCGGGTAGGGGATGGACGGCACCGCGGGGGGTGGCGTCGCCGGGGTGGAGCACCCGTGCACCCTGGAGGCGAGAGCCTCGCCCGCGGGCCGTACGGTTCCTCCGACCCCTGCCCTGTGAAAGGACCCCCGCGCATGACCGAGATCGTCCACGTGTCCGCCCCCGAACTGGTCACGTACGCCGACGACCTGGCCGGCCTGCTGGCCGAGACCGTCGACGAGGGGTCCTCGGTGGGCTTCCTCGCCCCGTTGGACCGCCAGACGGCCGCCGCCTGGTGGCGTGAGCGGGCCGCCGACGTGGAGGCGGGCCGGATCGGCATCTGGATCGCCCGCGAGGGCGGGCGGGTCTCGGGGACGATCGCCCTGGTCCGTGCCCCGCTGCCGAACGCCCGGCACCGCGCCGAGGTCGCCAAGCTGATGGTCCGCCCCTCCGCGCGCGGCCAGGGGCTCGGCGGGGCGCTGCTGGCCGCGGTCGAGGCGTACGCGGCGACCGAGGGCATCACCCTGCTGATCCTGGACACCGAGAGCGGCAGCCTGGCCGAGCAGGTCTACCGCAAGGCGGGCTGGACGAAGGTCGGGAGCGTACCGGGATACGCGGCGGATCCGGCGGGCAGCCTCAAGCCGACCACTTTCTACTACAAGGAGCTCGTCGCTCCGTGAGCGGCGGGCGGCACCATGGGCACCACCACGCAATGATCAGGGAGAGTTTCATGACGCTGCACGACATTCCGCTGCGCACCCTCGCGGGCGAGCCGACCACGCTGGGCGCGTACAGCGGCCGGGCCGTCCTCTTGGTGAACGTGGCCTCCAAGTGCGGGCTCACCCCGCAGTACGAGGGCCTGGAGCGGTTGCAGCAGAACTACGGGGACCGGGGCCTGACCGTGCTCGGCGTCCCGTGCAACCAGTTCGCCGGCCAGGAGCCGGGCAGCGCGGAGGAGATCCAGACCTTCTGCTCGACGACGTACGGGGTCACCTTCCCGCTGCTGGAGAAGATCGACGTGAACGGCGCGGACCGGCACCCGCTGTACGCGGAGCTGACGAAGCTGGCGGACGCGGACGGGGAGGCCGGGGACGTCCAGTGGAACTTCGAGAAGTTCCTCATCTCGCCGGCCGGTGAGCCCGTCGCCCGGCTCCGGCCGCGCGCCGAGCCCGAGGCCACGGAGGTCGTGGCGGCGATCGAGGCGCAGTTGCCCCGCTGAGCGGGCCGGAAGGGGCGGTCCGGGAGCCGTGTCCCGGACCGCCCCCTCGCGCCGTCAGCGGATCGGCATGTCCGAGAGCGTGCGGGCGATCACCAGGCGCTGGATCTCGCTGGTGCCCTCGAAGATGGTGTAGATGGCCGCGTCGCGGTGCATGCGCTCGACCGGGTACTCACGGGTGAAACCGTTGCCGCCGAGGATCTGGATGGCCTGGGCGGTGACGTCCCGGGCGGTCTCGCTCGCGTACAGCTTCGACATGGAGCCCTCGGCCGAGGTGAACGGCTTTCCGGTGGTGGCCATCCAGGAGGCCCGCCAGACCAGCAGCCGGGCGGCGTCGATCCGGGTGCGCATGTCGGCGAGCTGGAAGGCGATGCCCTGGTTGTCGATGATCGGGCGGCCGAACTGGCTGCGGGTCTTCGCGTAGTCGAGGGCGACCTCGTAGGCGGCGCGGGCGGTGCCCACGGCCATCGCGCCGACGGCCGGGCGGGAGGCCTCGAAGGTGGCCATCGCCGCGTTCTTGACGCGCTCGCCGCCGGACTTGGCCCGCTCCCGGGCGCGGGCGAGGCGCTCGTCGAGCTTCTCCTTGCCGCCGAGCAGGCAGTGTCCGGGGACGCGGACGTCCTCCAGGACCACCTCGGCCGTGTGCGAGGCGCGGATGCCGTGCTTCTTGAACTTCTGGCCCTGGGAGAGGCCGGGGGTGTTCGGCGGCACGATGAAGGAGGCGTGGCCCTTGGATCCGATGTCGGGGTCGACGACGGCGACGACGACGTGGACGCCCGCTATACCGCCGTTGGTCGCCCAGGTCTTGGTGCCGTTGAGGACCCACTCGTCCTTGGCCTCGTCGTAGACGGCGCGGGTCCGCATGGAGGCGACGTCGGATCCGGCGTCGGGCTCGGAGGAGCAGAAGGCGGCGACTTTCACGTCGTCGGCGTCGCCGTACATCTGCGGGATCCAGGTGCCGATCTGCTCCTCGGTGCCGTTGGCGAGGACGCCGACGGCCGCCAGGCCCGTACCGACGATCGACAGGGCGATGCCGGCGTCGCCCCAGAAGAGCTCCTCCATGGCCACCGGGATGCCGAGCCCCGTAGGGTCGAAGAACTGCTGGGCGTAGAAGTCCAGGGAGTAGATGCCGATCTTGGCCGCTTCCTGGATGACGGGCCAGGGCGTTTCCTCACGCTCGTCCCACTCCGCGGCGGCGGGGCGGATGACATCCGCCGCGAAGCCGTGGAGCCACTCCTTGACCTGCTTCTGGTCGTCGTTGAGCTCAAGCGTGAACTCGGCCATGTTCCCCTCCAGGCACTGCGGCGAAAACCAAGTGTTACTTGCGGTAACCACAGTCTGTTACCGACAAGTAGGTACTGTCAACCGCCATGGAGCCGATCAGGCGCCCACCCTGCGGAGTGTTACGTTGCGCGGGCGTGCAGAGGCGATGCGACGGCATCGCGTGGCCAGGGGTGGGAGAAGAGACGACATGGAGACCGCACGAAGCGCCGAGCGGCAGCGGACCGCGGCCGAGAGCCGTCGCCGCGAGTTGCTGGAAGCGGCGGACCGGGTGGTGCTCCGGGACGGACCGCAGGCCTCGATGAACGCCATCGCCGCCGAGGCCGGGATCACCAAACCCATCCTCTACCGCCACTTCGGGGACAAGGGCGGCCTCTACCGCGCCCTCGCCAAGCGCCACACCGACGCGCTGCTGATCGCCCTGCGTGCCGCCCTGGACGCGCCCGCCGACCGGCGCGAGCGGGTCGAGTCGACGCTCGACACCTATCTCGCCGCGATCGAGGCCCGCCCCCAGGTCTACCGCTTCCTGATGCACCCGTCCGACAACGCCGACGCCGCCCCCTCCCCCGAGCAGGGCTTCGACGTCGGCCGCCACTCCGCCCCGCTGCTGCGCCGCCTCGGCGAGGAGCTGGGCCAGGTGATCGCCGAGCGCGTCGACCTGGGACCGGACAGCGAGCAGATGGCCCGCATCTGGGGGCACGGGATCGTCGGCATGATGCACGCGGCGGGCGACTGGTGGCTCGGCGACCGGCCCTGCTCCCGCGAACGGCTGGTGAGCAGCCTCGCCGATCTGCTGTGGGGCAGGCTCGCGGAGGCAGGCGACCGCCAGGGCGGCCCAGGGTTCTGAACCCCCTCCGCCCCGGCCGCTCAGCCCTCGCGCGCCCAGGGAGCGCGGCGCGCCGCGCGCAGCGCCCGGGTGCGCCGCAGCCCGGTCAGCCGATCGGTGTAGACCGTGCCCTCCAGGTGATCGCACTCGTGCTGGAGGCACCGGGCGAACCAGCCCGTCCCGGCGATCCGGACCGGCTCACCGGTCATCGTGAGGCCCTCGACGACCGCGTGGTCGAAGCGATCCGTGCCCGCTTCCAGGCCGGGAAGTGACAGACAGCCCTCCGGTCCGCGTACGGTGAGTCCGTCCGCCTCGACCAGTTCGGGATTGACCACGTGTCCCAGATGGCGGACATCGTCGTCGTCCGGGCAGTCGTAGACGAACACCTTGAGCGGGACGCCGATCTGGTTGGCGGCGAGCCCGACACCCTGTGCGGCGTACATCGTGGCGAACATGTCCTCGACCAGCTTCGCGAGCGGCGGGCCGAAGTCCGTGACGTCCTCGCAGGGCCGGTGGAGCAACGGGTCGCCGAGCAGACTCATCTCACGGACGAGTCCGGAACTGCCGGGGATCGGGCGGTTTCGCATGGCGGCAAGCGTACGTTCCGCCGCGGCCGGTCAGTTCCCGTGGTGCCGCGGTGCGGTCGATGCGGCGGACATCGATAGGCTGGGCGCGGACCGATGCAAGGAGGATCTAGGACGATGGCAGGCAACACGGAGCCGTTGTCGCCGCGGGCCAAACTGGCCGTGACGGCGGGCAAGGCCGCGGCGGCGGTGTCACGCGCCGCGGGGCGGGGCAGCGGATCGGTGATCGGCGGCCGGGTGGCGCTCAAACTCGACCCCGACCTGCTGGGGCGACTGGCGCAGCACCTGGACGTGATCCTCGTGTCGGCGACGAACGGCAAGACGACCACCACCCGGCTGATCGCCGAGGCACTGCGGGCCGCCGGGCCCGTCGTGTCGAACGCGCTCGGCGCGAACATGCCCGCGGGCATCACCTCGGCGCTGGCCGGCGGCTCGGACGCGAAGTTCGGCGTGATCGAGGTCGACGAGAAGTATCTGGCGGGTGTCGCGCGCGACACCACGCCCAAGGCGATCGCCCTGCTCAACCTCTCGCGCGACCAGCTGGACCGCGCGGCGGAGACCCGGATGATGGCCGAGCACTGGCGCGAGGGCCTCTCCGGCTCGAAGGCCGTGGTCATCGCGAACGCGGACGACCCGCTGGTCGTCTGGGCGGCCTCCTCCTCGCCCAACGTGGTGTGGGTGGCGGCCGGCCAGGCGTGGAAGGACGACGCCTGGTCCTGCCCGTCCTGCGGCGGTGTGATGCAGCGCCCGGGCGACGACTGGTTCTGCGGGCAGTGCGGCTTCCGCCGTCCGGCCCCGAGCTGGGCGCTGAACGGCGACTACGTCCTGGACCCGCACGGTTCGGCGTGGCCGATCCACCTCCAGCTGCCGGGCCGGGCGAACAAGGCGAACGCCACCAGTTCCGCCGCCGTCGCCGCCGTCTTCGGCGTGCCGCCGCAGGTCGCGCTGGAGCGGATGTACCAGGTGCAGGCGGTGGCCGGACGCTACGACGTGGTCGCCTTCCAGAACCGTGAGCTGCGTCTGCTGCTGGCGAAGAACCCGGCCGGCTGGCTGGAGACGTTCTCGCTGATCGACCCGCCGCCGACGCCGGTGATCCTCTCGGTGAACGCGCGCGGCGCGGACGGCACGGACACCTCCTGGCTGTGGGACGTGGACTACACGCAGCTGGCCGGTCACCCGATCTTCGTGCTCGGCGACCGCAAGCTGGACCTCGCGGTCCGCCTCGAAGTGGCCGGTCTCGACTTCCGGGTCTGCGAGACGCTCGACGAGGCCGTGCAGTACGCACCGCCCGGCCGCATCGAGGTCATCGCCAACTACACCGCCTTCCAGGATCTGCGCCGTCGTGTCGGCAACTGACCCCGGCCCCGGCCACCTCCGGAGAGGACGAAGCATGAGCAACAACGGTCTGCGTCTGGTCTGGGTCTACCCCGACCTGCTCAGCACCTACGGCGACCAGGGCAACGCCCTGGTCGTGGAGCGGCGTGCCCGGCAGCGCGGTCTGGACGTGCAGCGCGTCGACGTGCGCAGCGACCAGCCGGTGCCGACGTCCGGCGACATCTACCTGATCGGCGGCGGTGAGGACCGGCCGCAGCGGCTGGCGGCCGAGCGGCTGCGCCGCGACGGCGGGCTGAGCCGGGCCGCTTCCAACGGCGCGATCATCTTCTCGGTCTGCGCGGGCTACCAGATCCTCGGGCACGAGTTCGTCAACGACCTCGGTGAGCGCGAGGCAGGTCTCGGTCTGCTCGACGTGGTCTCCACCCGCGGCGAGGGCGCGCGGTGCGTCGGCGACGTGCTGGCGGACATCGACCCGCACCTCGGGCTGCCGCCACTGACCGGGTTCGAGAACCACCAGGGCGTCACCCATCTCGGCCCGACGGCACGGCCGTTCGCCCGGGTGCAGTTCGGCCGGGGCAACGGCACCGGGGACGGCACGGAGGGCGCGTACAACGACACGGTCTTCGGGACGTACATGCACGGCCCCGTGATGGCCCGCAACCCGCAGATCGCCGATCTGCTGCTGAAGCTGGCCCTCGACGTGAACGCGCTGCCGCCCACCGACGACCGCTGGTACGAGGCGCTGCGCGCCGAGCGGATCGCCTCGGCGACCCAGCCCGCCTGAGGCGCTTTCCGCTCGCTTGAGCGGTGTCCGCCTGAGGGGTTTTCCGCTCGCTTGAGCGAAGTCCAGCAGGCGGACGGCCGGTTCGGTCCCGCCACCCTGCGCCGGTAGGGTGGCGGGGATCCAACCGGACGACGTGGTCCGGTCGTCGACTTCACGTTGCAAAGGTTTTCGGGCCATGCGCATTGGCGTACTCACCTCCGGCGGCGACTGCCCCGGCCTCAACGCCGTCATCCGTTCCGTCGTGCACCGCGCGGTGGTGGACCACGGCGACGAGGTCATCGGCTTCCACGACGGCTGGAAGGGCCTGCTGGAGTGCGACTACCGCAAGCTCGACCTTGACGCGGTGGGCGGCATCCTGGCCCGCGGCGGCACGATCCTCGGTTCCTCCCGGGTCCAGCCCGCGCATCTGCGCGACGGCGTGGAGCGCGCCCGCGGCCATGTCGCGGACCTCGGCCTGGACGCCATCATCCCGATAGGCGGCGAGGGCACCCTCAAGGCGGCGAATCTCCTCTCCGAGGCCGGTCTCCCGATCGTCGGCGTCCCCAAGACCATCGACAACGACATCGCCTCCACCGACGTCACCTTCGGCTTCGACACCGCCGTCGGCGTCGCCACCGAGGCCCTGGACCGGTTGAAGACCACCGCCGAGTCGCACCAGCGGGTGCTGATCGTCGAGGTCATGGGACGGCACACCGGCTGGATCGCCCTGCACTCCGGCATGGCCGCCGGAGCCCACGCCATCGTGGTGCCCGAGCGCCCCTTCGACATCGACGAGCTGACCGAGCTGGTCGGCAAGCGCTTCTCGGCGGGCAAGAAGTTCGCCATCGTGGTGGTCGCCGAGGGCGCCAAGCCGCGCGAGGGCTCCATGCAGTTCGAGCAGGGCGTCAAGGACATCTACGGCCACGAGCGGTTCGCCGGGGTGGCCACGCAGCTCTCCGGGGAGCTGGAGCAGCGGCTCGGCAAGGAGGCCCGCCCGGTCATCCTCGGCCACGTCCAGCGCGGCGGCACGCCCACCGCGTACGACCGGGTCCTGGCGACCCGGTTCGGCTGGCACGCGGTGGAGGCGGCGCACCGGGGCGAGTTCGGGATGCTGACCGCGCTGCGCGGCACCGACATCGTGATGGTCCCGCTGGGCGAGGCCGTCGAGACGCTGAAGACGGTCCCCGCCGAGCGGTACGCCGAGGCGGAGTGCGTGCTCTAGAACACCCCCTCGGAACACTTCCCCGGGACACGTCGCCCAGAACTGCCCCCGGCCGCACCCGCGGCCGGGGGCAGTTCTACTCTGGACCGGACAACCGGCACGAAACGGGGACGGGTCCCCATCGGGAGTGAACAGATGGATCACAGCGGGCACGGCATGAACATGGATCTGCCGCCGTTCACGCTGGGACGGGGGCTGGAGCTCTCCGTCGACCCGTTCTTCCTGACCGGCTGCGTCCTGGCGCTCGCCCTGTACGGGTACGGCGTGGTGCGGCTGCGTCGGCGCGGGGACGGCTGGCCGGTGAACCGGATCGTGTTCTTCGTCGTGGGCGTGCTGAGCATCGCGCTGGTGATGTGCACCAAGCTCAACGACTACGGCATGGTCATGTTCAGCGTGCACATGGTGCAGCACATGGTGATCAGCATGCTGTCGCCGATCCTGCTGTTGCTGGGCGCCCCGGTGACCCTGGCGCTGCGGGCGCTGCCGCCGGCCGGGCGGGGGCGGACCGGGCCCCGTGAGCTGCTGCTGAAGCTGCTGCACAGCCGGTACATGAAGATCATCTCGCATCCCGTGTTCACGATCCCGCTGTTCATCGCCAGCCTCTACGCGCTCTACTTCACGCCGCTCTTCGACTTCCTGATGAGCTCGAAGCCGGGCCACATCGGGATGATGGTGCACTTCCTCGCGGTGGGCCTGGTCTTCTTCTGGCCGATCATGGGCGTGGACCCGGGCCCGCACCGGCCCGGCTATCTGATGAGGATGCTGGAGCTGTTCGCCGGGATGCCGTTCCACGCCTTCTTCGGGATCGCGCTGATGATGGCGTCGACGCCGATGGTGGAGACGTACAAGAACCCGCCGGCCTCGCTCGGCATCGACGCCCTGAGCGACCAGAACTGGGCGGGCGGCATCGCGTGGGCGTTCAGCGAGATCCCCTCCGTGCTGGTGCTGATCGCGCTGGTCTTCCAGTGGTACCGCTCCGAGCAGCGCACCGCGCGGCGCACGGACCGGGCCGCGGACCGCGACGGTGACAAGGAGCTGGCGGCGTACAACGCCTATCTCGCGTCTTTGCAGGCGCGCGGACAGTAGCGCGGAGGGCGCATACGGGGTGACCATGGGGAGAACGGCCGCGCGGCCGACGAGGAGCGTGCGCGCATGTCCGGATCGACGAAGACCATGGGATACATGACCGGCGGGGCACTGATAGCGGTGACCGCGTACACGGTGGCGCTGGGAAGCAGCGGCTGGCTCTGGTTCGGCTGGGTGGTGCTGGGACTGTGCACCCTCGGCATGCTGGCCACCCAGGACACCTGAGCCCCGCGGTGGGTGACGACGCCTGAGGGGCCCGGAGGCGGGTACGAGCCGGAAGACCGGTTCACTACGGTCGCACGGTGGTGCGGGAGACCTACACTGACGGTTTCCCGCACGACCATGACCTGGTAATACGCAGCCCGGACGCCGGCCCGACAGAGCGAGGTGCACCCACAAGGTGTTCTATTACGTCCTGAAATATGTCGTGCTCGGACCCGTCCTGCGGCTGCTGTTCCGGCCCCGGATCGAGGGTCTGGAGAACATTCCCGCCGACGGCGCGGCGATCGTCGCGGGCAACCACCTCTCCTTCTCGGACCATTTCCTGATGCCGGCCATCATCAAGCGCCGCATCACCTTCCTGGCGAAGGCCGAGTACTTCACGGGCCCGGGCGTCAAGGGCCGGCTCACCGCGGCCTTCTTCCGCAGCGCGGGCCAGATCCCGGTGGACCGGTCGGGCAAGGACGCCGGGCAGGCCGCCATCCGCGAGGGGCTGGGCGTGCTGGGCAAGGGCGAGCTGCTGGGGATCTACCCGGAGGGCACCCGCTCGCACGACGGCCGGCTCTACAAGGGCAAGGTCGGGGTCGCCGTGATGGCGATCACCGCCCAGGTGCCGGTGGTCCCCTGCGCCATGGTCGGCACCTTCGAGATCCAGCCGCCCGGCCAGGTCCTGCCGAAGATCAAACGGGTCGCGATCCGCTTCGGCGAACCGCTGGACTTCTCCCGCTACGCCGGCCTGGAGAACCAAAAGGCCGCGATCCGGGCCGTGACGGACGAGATCATGTACGCGATCCTCGAACTCTCCGGCCAGGAGTACGTGGACGAGTACGCGGCCAAGGTGAAGGCGGCCGAGCAGGAGGCCGCGCCGCCGAGGAAGTTCCCCAAGCTGCGACGCTGAGCGCGAATACGCCCCCGGCAGAGCGCTCTCGCCCCGGCGGGTCCGCCGCGCCTAGCGTCGGGTCATGAGCAGAGGACACGCATGGGTGCTGGGAGCGACCGGCCAGATCGGGCGGGCCGCGGTGCGGGCGCTGACCGGGGACGGCTGGGAGGTGACGGCGGCCTCGCGCGGCGGCGGCCGGGACGAGGGGTGGGATCCCGGGGTCCGGGCGGTGGCGCTCGACCGTGACGAGGAGGGGGCGCTGGACAAGGCGCTGGGCGACGGCTGCGACGTGCTGGTCGACCTGGTGGCGTTCGACGGTGCGCACGCCCGGCAGCTGACGGCGTCGGCCGGCCGGATCGGGTCCGCCGTGGTGATCTCCAGCGGGGCGGTGTACGAGGACGAGCGGGGCCGCGGCTTCGACACCCAGGCCGAGCCGGACGGCTTCCCGCGCTATCCGGTGCCGCTGCCGGAGACCCAGCCGACGGTGGCGCCCGGGGACGCCACGTACGGGACGCGGAAGATCCGGCTGGAGCGGGAGCTGCTGGCGGCGGGCGAGGACCTGCCGGTGACGCTGCTGCGCGCGGGCGCGGTGCACGGCCCGCACTGCCGCACACCTCGCGAGCTGTACGTGGTGAAGCGGCTGCTGGACGGGCGCCGGCGCCGGGTCCTCGCGTACCGCGGGGAGAGCCGCTTCCATCCGGTGCACGTGTCCAACGCGGCGGAGCTGATCCGGCTGGCGGCCGGGAAGCCGGGGTCGCGCGTGCTGAACGCGGCGGACCCCGAGGCGCCCACGGTCGCGGAGATCGCGTCGGCGATCGACACGGTGCTCGGGCGGGAGACGGAGACGGTCCTGATCGACGGCGCTCCCCCGGAGGGACATGTCGGGGAGACACCGTGGAGCGGCGCCCACCCCGTGGTCTACGACATGACGGCCGCCGGTGAACAGCTCGGCTACCGCCCCGTGACGGGGTACGTGGAGTCGCTGCCGGAGACGGTCGAGTGGCTGGCCGGGGAGCTGGCGGGGCGCGACTGGCGGGAGGCGTTCCCGAAGCTGCTCAGGGGCTACGGAGAGGGTCTCTTCGACTACGCGGCGGAGGACGCCTGGCTGGCGGCGTACGACCGGGGCCGCCGCTGAGCGGCCCCGGTCCCACGAAGGGTTCTACGGCTTCGGCGTGGCGTGCGGGGTGCACGTCACGTCGCGCCGGTCGGTCTTCCCGGTGAGCAGGTAGGTGTCCACCCGCTCGTTGACGCAGGGGTTGACCAGTCCGGTGACGCCGTGGGATCCGGCGTCCTTCTCGGTGATGAGCCGGGAGCCCTTGAACCGCTTGTGCAGCTCGACAGCGCCCTGGTACGGGGTGGCGGCGTCGCGGGTGGACTGCACGATGAGGACCGGCGGCAGGCCCTTGCCGGTCCTCACGTCCAGCGGGGTCCGCTGCTTGGCGGGCCAGGTGGCGCAAGGGAGGTTCATCCAG
Source organism: Streptomyces griseus (assembly GCF_900460065.1). Classification (GTDB taxonomy): domain Bacteria; phylum Actinomycetota; class Actinomycetes; order Streptomycetales; family Streptomycetaceae; genus Streptomyces; species Streptomyces griseus. The sequence goes on from NZ_UAVD01000004.1 coordinate 70,960, forward strand.
GCGTTGGCCCAGGTCATGAACGGGTACTTCTCGTGCAGCCGGGTGTTGTCCCGGTCCCAGGTGCGCCAGTCGGTGGGCCACTGGGCGTCGGCGCACTCGACGGCGTTGTAGACCGCGTTGCCGTTCTCGGCGGCGGCGTTGCCCGCGAGGTCGCTCATGTCGGGGGCGGCGGCGTCGATCAGCGCCTGGGTGTCACCGGCCCGGTAGGCGCTCCAGGTCTTGGCGGTGGGGGCCCAGGCGGAGTCGTAGTACGGCGCGCCCTGGAAGAAGCCGATGAGCTCGGCGGGCCCGACGAGACCTCCGATGGGCTCCTTCTTGGCGGCGGCCCGCAGCTCCAGCCAGGCCTTCTCGACCTTCTGCGGGGTGTCGCCGATGCCGTAGACGGAGTCGTGCTTCGCCACCCAGGCCTTCCAGTCGTCCCAGCGCGTCTGGAAGGCGATGTCCTGGTTGAGGTTCGCCCGGTACCAGATGTTCTTCCGCGACGGGTCGACCACGCTGTCGACGACCATGCGCCGGACGTGGGTCGGGAAGAGGGTGCCGTAGACGGCGCCCAGGTAGGTGCCGTACGAGACGCCGAGGAAGTTGAGCTTCTTCTCCCCGAGCGCGGCCCGGATGACGTCCAGGTCCCGTGCCGTGTTCGGCGTCGTCATGTGCGGGAGCATCTCACCGCTGCGCTCGCCGCACCCCTCGGCGTACTCGCGGGCCAGCTTGCGCTGGGCGCGCTTGTCGGCCTCGCTGTCGGGGACCGGGTCGGCCTTGGGGGCCTTGACGAACTCCTGCGGGTCGGCGCAGGAGATGGGGGCCGAGTGGCCGACGCCGCGCGGGTCGAAGCCGACGAAGTCGTACGCCTTCGCGGTCTTCGTCCAGAGCGGGTTCTTGGAGGTGATCCGGGCGGGGAAGCGCAGTCCCGAACCGCCGGGTCCGCCCGGGTTGTAGAGCAGTGCGCCCTGGCGCTCGCCCTTCGTGCCGGTGCTGACGTGCCGGTCGACGGCGAGCTTGATCTTCTTGCCGTTCGGCTTGGCGTAGTCGAGCGGCACGGACACCCAGCCGCACTGGATGGGGGTGGCCAGGCCCCAGTCCTCGGGGCAGTCCCGCCAGTCGATCCCGGCGTTCGCCGCCCGGTGCGCAGCGACGGCGACCCCGCGTGCTTCCGCGTCGCCCCGGCCGTGGTGACGGCCGTCGGCGCTCGCCGCGGGTGCGGCCATCGCCCCCGCTATGAGCGTGCCCGCGACGAGAGCCCCGGCCGAACCGAGCACCTTGGTACGTCTCACGTGGAACCTCCCCCTTCGTCCGATCCGCCGCCGGAGGGCGGCGTGGTCATCGGTCCATCGCGGGGATCCTTTCGTCTGCGGGGCACCGGGGGCCAGGGCGTACACCTGTTTCTTTACCGAACCCATAACCGGTGAAGGAAGTCCGCTGAGCGGAGTCGGCGGCGGCGGCGGTGGCGACCCGCCTGCCGCCGGGGAGCTTCTCCCCGGCGTACGCGCGGCCCGCACTCAGGCCTTCAGGGTGTCCAGCAGTTCGCGCATCGCCTCGTCCAGCATCCCGCGCAGCAGACGGGCGTCGGCGGCCACGGCGGTGACCAGGACGGCGGGGCCGGCCAGCGGGGTGAGGGCGGCGGTGGGGCCGAGGAGGCGGGCGGGGAGCGGGGCGTCGCCGAAGGACGGGTCGGCCAGCAGGAGTTGGCCGACGGCCCGGTGGCCGGCGAGGACGGCGGGGCCGTCCCAGCCGCCGGGCGCGCCGGGCCCGTAGGCCAGTTGCTGGTCCAGGAGCGGGCGGCCCGCGTGGTGGACGGTGAGCCGGGTGGTGAGCGCCCCGGTGGGCTCGCCGTGGCGGCCGAGGATCTGCTCCTCGCGCAGCAGCAGGCGGGCGGTGGGGGCGAGTCGGACCCGGGTGGTCATGCGCAGGTCGCTGCCGTGGGCGGAGACCAGTTGTTCGGGGAGCCAGTGCAGGACGGCTCCCTCCCCCACGGTCAGGTCCACCCCGTACGTGGACGGATCGGCGTCCGGCCGGGGGCCCGGGAGGGCGACGGTGGCCGCCGCCGCGTCGACGGTGAGGTGTGCGCCGTCGGTCACCTCGGCCTCGACGGCGAGGCGGTCGCCGTTCAGCGGGGCGCTCATCGCACCGACCACGGTGACCCGGGCGTACGCGGCCTGCGGCGAGCGGGTGCGGCGCAGGGCGAGCGGGCCCTCACCGGCCAGGACGGGCAGGGCTGTCCCGTCCCGCCCGTCGGGCTCGGCCCGGAGCCGGGCCGTCGCGCGGACGCTCACGCGGCCCAGGCGGCGAGCTGTGCCCGCACCCAGTCGGCGACCGGTCCGACGCCCTCGGCCGAGGTCAGGGAGGTGAAGGCGACGGGGAGGTCGCCGCGCTGCTTCTTGGCGTCCAGGGCCATCCGCTCCAGGTCGGAGCCGACGTACGGGGCGAGGTCGGTCTTGTTGACGACGAGGAGGTCGGCGGTGGTGACGCCGGGGCCGCCCTTGCGCGGGATGTCGTCGCCGCCCGCGACGTCGATGACGAAGATCTGCGCGTCGACCAGCCCCTTGGAGAAGGTGGCGGTGAGGTTGTCGCCGCCGGACTCGACGAGGATCAGGTCGAGCGGTCCGACCGCGTCCTCCAGGTCCTCGACGGCTTCGAGGTTGGCGGAGATGTCGTCGCGGATCGCGGTGTGCGGGCAGGCGCCGGTCTCGACGGCCTGGATCCGCTCGGGCGGCAGGACGGCGTTCTTCAGGAGGAAGTCGGCGTCCTCGCGGGTGTAGATGTCGTTGGTGACGACGGCGATGGAGAGCCGGTCGCGCAGTTCCCGGCAGAGGGCGGCGACGGTGGCCGTCTTGCCGGAGCCGACGGGGCCGCCGAGGCCGATGCGCAGGGCGCGCCGGGTGCCGTCGGGCCGGGTGGCGTCGGCGCTGACGGCGGCGGGGGCGTCGTGGGTGTGGCCGAGGTGCATGGGGACTCCTGTGGGTGTGCGGGTCACGAGGCGAAGAGGCGGACCGGCCAGGCGGCGTGCGCCTCGGCCGTGATGTCGAGGAGCGGGGCCGAGGCGGCGGGCAGGGCGTCGATGCCCTGCCGGGCCGCCTCGGCGGCCTGCTCCGCGACCCGGTCCAACTCGGGGGCGAGCCGGGCGAGTACGGCGGTGGCGTGGAAGGGGTCGAGGGAGAGGAGGCGGACGACGGCGGTGGCGGGGCCGCTGACGGTCTCGTACGCGACGCAGTGGGCGGCGTCCTCGGGGCCGAGGCCCGCCGACCGTGCGGTGAGTCCGAGGACGACGGGCTGGTGGGCGCCGCGCGGCCGGGCCCGGGCGAGCGCGTCCAGTTCGGGGCCCGGCCAGGTGGCGCGGGCGGCCCGCATCATCTGCCGGCCCAGCTTGCGGGCGGTGGCCCGCAGGGCGGGCGAGGGCGTGCGGGCGTCGGCGGCCTCGTCGAGGGCGAGCGGGTCGAGGCCGTGGGCCGCCGCCGCGGCGAGTGCGGCGGCGGTGAGGCCCGCGGTGTGCAGGCGGCCCCGGCAGAAGTCCGCGAGGGAGTCGGCGTCGCGGACACGGCCATCGGCGACGGCGGGTTCGGCGCCGCCGGAGTGGGCGTGGCCTCCGGCGGGGAACCGGCCGTCGGCGAGGACGAGGAGTGCTGCGCGTGACATGGCCGGATCCGCTCAGAAGAGGAAGTAGCGCTGGGCCATGGGCAGTTCCGCCGCCGGGGCCGGCTCGACCGGATCGCCGTCGATGGTGACGGCGAAGCTGTCGGGGTCGACGTCGACGCGGGGCACGGCGTCGTTCTCCCGCATGTCCGCCTTGGTGACCCCCCGGGTGCTGGTGATCGGCACGAACCGCTTCTCCAGGGCGAGCCGTTCGGGCAGCCCGTCCTCGATCGCGGCGGCGGAGACGAAGTTGAACGAGCCGCGCGCGGCGGCCCGGCCCAGCGCGCCGAACATCGGCCGGGGCATCACCGGCTGGGGCGTCGGGATGGACGCGTTGGCGTCGCCCATCTGCGCGTAGGCGATCTGGCCCCCCTTGATGACGGTCGTCGGCTTCACGCCGAAGAACGCCGGGTCCCAGAGGACGAGGTCGGCGAGCTTGCCGGTCTCCACGGAGCCGATCTCGTCGCCCATGCCCTGGGCGACGGCCGGGTTGATGGTGTATTTGGCGACATAGCGACGGGCCCGGTGGTTGTCGGCCCGTCCGTCTCCGGGCAGGGCTCCGCGCCGCTTCTTCATGACGTGGGCGGTCTGCCAGGTCCGCAGGATCACCTCGCCGATCCGGCCCATGGCCTGGGAGTCCGAGGAGATGATCGAGATCGCCCCGAGGTCGTGCAGGATGTCCTCGGCCGCGATGGTGGAGGGCCGGATCCGGGACTCCGCGAAGGCCAGGTCCTCGGGGACGGCGGGGTTCAGGTGGTGGCAGACCATCAGCATGTCGAGGTGTTCCTCGATGGTGTTGACGGTGTGCGGCCGGGTGGGGTTGGTCGAGCTGGGCAGGACGTACGGCTCGGAGACCACGCTGATGATGTCGGGCGCGTGTCCGCCGCCCGCCCCCTCGGTGTGGTAAGCGTGGATCGTCCGGCCGGCGATGGCGGCGAGGGTGTCGGCGACGAAGCCGGCCTCGTTGAGGGTGTCGGTGTGGATGGCGAGCTGCGCGCCCGTCCGCTCGCAGACGGTGAGGCAGGCGTCGATCACGGCGGGCGTCGCACCCCAGTCTTCGTGGATCTTGAATCCCAGTGCCCCGCCGCGCAGTTGGGAGTGCATGGCCTCGTGGGACATCGTGTTGCCCTTGCCGAGCAGCCCGATGTTGACCGGGAAGGTCTCCAGCGCCTCGAACATCCGGGCCAGGTGCCAGGGTCCCGGGGTGATGGTGGTGGCCTTGGTGCCCTCGGCGGGGCCGGTGCCGCCGCCGACGAGGGTGGTGATGCCGCTGGAGAGCGCCTGGTCGACGAGGGTGGGTGAGATGAAGTGGACGTGGGCGTCGACCGCTCCGGCCGTGAGCAGCTTCCCGTTGCCCGCGATGATCTCGGTCTCGGGGCCGATCACCAGGTCGGGGTGGACGCCGTCCATGGTGTCCGGGTTCCCGGCCTTGCCGATGCCGGTGATCCGGCCGTCCCGGATGCCGATGTCGGCCTTGACGATGCCCCAGTGGTCGATGACGACGGCCCCGGTGATGACGGTGTCGGGCGCGCCCTCGGCCCGGGTGGTGCGGGCCTGGCCCATGGACTCGCGGATCACCTTGCCGCCGCCGAACACCGCCTCGTCCCCCGCGCGTCCGGGGCCGCCCGAGCGGTCCTCCTCGATCTCGACGAGCAGATCGGTGTCGGCGAGCCGGATGCGGTCGCCGGTGGTGGGCCCGAACAGGTCGGCGTACACGGCTCTCTTGAGGTCAGGCATCGAGGGCACCTCCGGTTTCGCCGCGCAGGCCGGGGACGACGCGGCGGCCGGTGAGGGGGACGAGTTCGACGTCGGCGGGGATGCCGGGTTCGAAGCGGACCGCCGTACCGGCGGCGATGTTCAGCCGCAGCCCGTGGGCCGCGGCGCGGTCGAACCGGAGCCCGGGGTTGGCCTCGGCGAAGTGGTAGTGGGAGCCGACCTGGACGGGGCGGTCGGCGGCGTTGAGGACGGTGAGGCGGGTGACCGGGCGGCCCGCGTTGAGGGGGATGTCCCCGTCCCCGTGAAGGATCTCTCCGGGAATCATCGGCGCTCCCCCGTCAGACGATCGGGTCGTGGACGGTGACGAGCTTCGTACCGTCCGGGAAGGTCGCCTCGACCTGGACGTCGTGGAGCATCTCGGGGATGCCTTCCATCACGTCGTCCCTGGTGAGCAACGTACGCCCGGACACCATGAGTTCGGCGACGGTACGGCCGTCCCGGGCGCCTTCCAGCAGATGGGAGGTGATCAGGGCGACGGCTTCCGGGTGATTGAGCCGCAGCCCGCGTGCCCGGCGCTTCTCGGCCACGTCGGCGGCCACATGGATGAGCAGACGCTCCTGCTCGTGCGGGGTCAGTTGCACGCTTCCACCTCATCGTCTTCCGTCCGGCTCCGACTCCGGACGCAGCGGGACCTTATCCCCGTTCAACAATTCGTTGAACGGGAACGAGGCTCCCGCGACCAGGCATTGCACGTTAGGGCGGAAGTTTTTCCATTGCGTTAACTGATCTTTTGCGGGTTCATGGACATCAGCCCGCACAACCCGTTCTCCAGCACCTCGGGGTGCACGTCCCCGAAGAGTGCCTCCTGCACGATGAAGCCCTGAGCCGTCGCGATCATCGTGCGCGCCACGTCGTCGCCGGGCACATCACTCACCAGGATCCCGGCGGAGCGATAGGCGTCGACGAGCTTCGCCCAGGCGACGCGCATCGTGGCGTAGCCGTCCTCGAGGAGGGCGGCGAGCCGTTCGTCGCGCAGCGTCTCGGACCAGAGCTGGACGACGAGCGCGGCGAAGGACCGGCGCTCCAGCCCGTGCACCTCCCCCGCGAGCACGCCGCCGAGCACCCGGCCGAGCAATGCGTCCGGGGTGGGCGGCGGCGTCATCCGGGAGGCCTCCTCGAAGGCGCCGCGGATGGCGGCGAAGGTCTCCTCCGTGATGGCCGCGATGATGTCCTCCTTGCCCGGGAAGTAGCGGTAGACCGCTCCGGCGGACAGGCCCACCTCCTTGAGGACGTCCTGCATGGACGTGCCGTGGAATCCGTTGCGGGCGAAGCAGCGCGCCGCACCGTCGAGGATCTGGCGGCGACGGGCGTCGAGGTGTTCCTGGGATACACGAGCCATGACTCCAATCTAAAACGAACGTTCCTTCTTGACAATCCCGCACTGCCGTGCCGACAGTGGGGCAAGCCGTAAAACGAACGATCCTTCTCTATCGCACTCCGTCGCCGCACGAATCGAGGCCCCTCATGCCCACCGCACCCAACCGCCGCGCGGTGGCGGTGATCCTGCTGATCCCCCTGCTGGTGACGCTCGCCCTCTGGGCCTTCGCCTGGCCCGCCGCCCGGACGGCGCCGCGCGACCTTCCGGTCGGGGTCGCGGGCCCGGCCTCGGCGGCCCAGCAGCTGGAACAGCGCTTCGAGCAGCGCGCCGGCGCGTTCGACGTGCACCGCTTCGACGACGAGGCCGCCGCCCGCACCGCGATCGAGGACCGGGTCGTATACGGAGCCGTCGTCGCCACCCCGCAGGGACCGCACCTGCTCACCGCCTCGGCGGCGAGCCCCGTGGTCGCGCAGTTGCTGCGCGAGGCCGTGACGGCGTCCGCCCCCGAAGGCGCCCCGGTCCGGGTGACCGATGTGGTCGCCGCGCCGCCCGGGGACCCGAGGGGCAGCGTGCTCGGCGCGAGCATGCTGCCCCTGGCCCTGGCGGGCATGGCGGCCGGATCCGTCGTCACCCTGCTGGGACTGCGCGGGGCGCGCGCCGCGCTGACCCTGGTCGCCTCGGCCTCGCTGGCGGGCATCGCCGTCACCGCGATCGCGCACAACTGGCTCGGCGCGTTCGCGGGCGACTGGTGGGCGGAGGCGGGAGCGCTCACGCTCACCGTGCTGGCCATCGGTTCGGCGGTGGCGGGCCTCGCCACCCTGCTCGGGCCGCGCGGCATCGGGCTCGGCGCGCTGCTGATGGTCCTGCTGGGCAACTCCTTCTCCGGCGTCACCAGCGCACCGCAGTTGCTCCCCGAGCCCGTCGGCACGATCGGCCAGTTGCTTCCGCCGGGCGCGGGCGGCTCACTGCTCCGCTCGGTCGCCTTCTTCGACGGAAGCGCCGCCGGCGGTGCGGTGCTGACGCTGTCGCTGTGGTCGCTGGCCGGACTGGCGGCGGTGCTGTTCGTCCGCCGGACGCCGTCGCCCGCACCCGAAGCACCGGCAGCACCCGCCCGGGAGCCGGCCCTGACCGGCTGAGCTCCGGGTCCACACCGACGGAGCCGGGCACCCCTCCTCCACGGAGGGGTGCCCGGCTCCGTGCCGCCCGGAGGCGGTCGGCGCCCAACGCCGCGAGCGCGCGTGCCAGGCATCGCCCGGCAGGCGGCAGTCCGACGACAGGCCCTAGTCGTCCCGGCCGTCGCGGGGGCGGTGCTCGGCGGCGATGCCGAAGCTGCGCCGTTCGCCCTGAGCGGATGGCGCGGAGCCGATCGAGGAGACCGAGCGGATCACCCGCTCCTCGGCCGCGGCTTCATCGGCTTCAAGTCGTTGCAGGTCAGCGGCGGAAACCAGGGCGATGAGCGGCTTGCCGTGCCGCGTCACCACCACGCGTTCGCCGCCGTAGACAACGCGGTTGATCAGTTCGGCGAGCTCCGCCCGTGCTTGCGTCACCGGAATCTCGTAGGCCATAGTCCCCACCATAACTTCTGTACGTCCTGTACATTTTTTACGGACGGGCAGACGATGGCCGGCTCCAGGAGAGAGGCACCACCATGATCCGCCCCGCCGCCCGCTACGTACTCCCCGAGTTCACCGAGCGCACCGCGACCGGAACCCGGACGCTGGACCCGTATTCCAAGCTGCTGTCCGAGCGGATCGTCTTCCTCGGGAGCCCGATCGACGACATCGCCGCGAGCGACCTCATCGCCCAGCTCATGTACCTGGAGCACGCCGATCCGGACCGGCCCCTCTCGCTCTACATCAACTCCCCCGGCGGCACGTTCCAGGCGATGGCGGCGGTCTACGACACGATGCGGTTCCTGACCTGCGAGGTGGAGACCTTCTGCCTGGGGCAGGCCGGCTCCTACGCGGCGGCCCTGCTGGCCGGCGGGACGAAGGGGCGCCGACATGCGCTGCCGGGCGCGCGGGTAGTCATTCAGCAGCCCGCGATGGAGGAGCCGATGCGGGGCCAGCCGTCCGACCTGGAGATCCACGCGCGCGAACTGGTGCGCACCCGCGAGATGTTCGCGGCCATGCTGGTCCGGGACACGGGCCGGACCGCGGAGCAGATCACCGCCGACATCGAGCGCGACACCATCCTCGACGCCGAGGCCGCCCTGGCCCACGGGCTGGTCGACCACGTCGTGGCGAACCGCTGACTCTCCCGGCCGCCGTACGACGCGAGGTGAAACCGATGGAGCCAACCGACTTCCCGCCCCTGCCCGCACTGACCCGCGCCGAGGGGGAGTTGGTCGACTGCTACCTGGCCGTGCTCGACCAGGTGGGCCGGATCAACCCGGCCCGTGGCAGCGACACCTACAGCGCGCTGCGGGCCGCCCAGGCCCTGGCCTCCCGGGCTGCCGCGCTGCGCGACGCCCTGGCCCTGATGCACGAGCGCGGCGAGTCGCGGATCCATGCCGCCACCCTGGCGCGGGCCCTGCGCGTCCTCGACGGCGAGCGCCGGGCGGGCCGGGTCGCGATGCCACCGCCCGTCACCTGACCGGCTCCCCGCGCGGGGAGCGCGCTACGGGAGCCGCCCGGTCGGCCGCGCGCACGACACGCCCGGCCCCGGGTCCGATTCGCCTCGCTCGTTCGGCGTAGACGATCACCCTCCCGAGCGACGGCTCAACTTGCGTTCGGCACCCGGCCCGTACTCGAAATGCTCCCTTTCGTCGCTGGTACGAGGGTGTGCGCCGGGCTCGCGGGCGAGCGCGAATCCGACCTGTCCACCCGAATGGATCAGTGGTGAGGAGACTCACAAACCGCTGTTTCGGCTCGGAAATCCGGCACCGGGTGAGTCAAGATCCCTGGGACGACAAGCCCCCGCCACCGCGGCGGGGCGGTCCGGGCGGACGCCGAGTCCTGCCGCCGCCCGGATGACTGGTCGACAGGAGTGGATCGGCAGGAGTGGAGGACCCGAGCACAACGGGCCGACCGGGAGACCGGGAAGCCCTCGGGGTGAAGCCGCGACAGCGGCCGGGCAACTTCGCCAGCCCGAACCCGACAGGTCATCCTTCACAGGCGGCTGACGAAGGGTTGCGCATGTCTGCGCAGGTTCATGTCCCGTCTCTGTTCGCCCGGGTCGGCACGGCCTCGGCACTCACCCTGGCCGTGACGTCCACGATGCTGGCGCCCGGCCTGGTGAACGAAGCCGAGGCCGCCACCCATGCGACGAAGGCCCTGAAGGTCGCCGCGTCGAAGAAGGGGGCCCCCTACAAGTACGGAGCGGCCGGTCCCAGCCGCTTCGACTGTTCGGGGCTGACGGTCTACTCGTTCAAGAAGGCCGGCAAGAAGCTTCCCCGCACGGCACAGCAGCAGTACAACAAGACCCGCCATATCGGGAAGTCGCAGCGCAAACGCGGCGACCTCGTCTTCTTCCATTCGGGGCGCAGCGTCTACCACGTGGGCATCTACGCCGGGGCCGGGAAGATCTGGCACTCCCCCAAATCGGGGGACGTGGTGCGACTGGCGAAAATCTGGTCCAAGAGCGTCTGGTACGGACGGGTCCGCTGACCCGCTCACCGGACGCTCTTTCCGTGCGGGCGGCCCGGCCCGCCCCCGGGGCCGCCCGCGCCCTCAGCGCAACAGCGGGCCGGTGACCAGCGCCAGCCCCAGACCGGTGAGCGCCACACCGCTGCCGCCCTCGATGGCGCGGGCGGTACGCGGGCGGCGCAGCCACCGGCCCAGCCGGTCCACGAGCAGGGCGACGGCCGGGAACCAGATCAGTGCCAGCACCACCACCAGGGCCGCGAGCAGCAGGGTCCTGGGCAGCGGCGGCTGACCGTGGGGCACGAACTGCGGCAGCAGGCTGAGGAAGAGGACCGGGGCCTTCGGGTTGAGCGCGTTGGTCAGGAACCCCTGGCGCAGCGCGCGTCGGAACTCCCTGGGCACGGGCCGCCCCGACTCGTCCTCCTCCGGTACGGGGGAGGACGAGCCGTCCCGCGAGGACCGGCGACGGATCGCGTACAGCGCGCTGATCCCGAGGTAGAGGACGTACGCGCCGCCGAGCAGTTGGACGGTGCGGAAGATCACCGGCACGGTCACCAGCACCGCGGCGAGTCCGGCGACCGCGAGCGCGGTGTGCACCAGCAGCCCTCCGGCGACGCCGAGGGCGGTGGCCAGACCGGCGGTGCGGGAGGCCAGGGCGTTGCGTACGACGACGGTGAAGTCGGCGCCGGGCAGCGCGACCATGCCGGCGGCGACCCCGGTGAAGGCGATCAGCTGTGCGTCCATGGGTCCACCTTGGGCCTGCGGAGCCTTTAGCGTGTACTTGCAATCTTCTGGGTCTGCCTAAAGGAACGCTTCATGTACGACCCCACAAGGCTGGCGGCGCTCGTGGCGGTCGCGGAGGCCGGGTCGATCACCCGGGCCGCCGCCCGGCTGGGCTACACCGCGCCCGCGCTCTCCCAGCAGCTGGCCAAGCTGGAGCGGGAGGCCGGGGCGGCGCTGCTGGTGCGCCACCATCGCGGGGCGCGGCTGACGGCGGCGGGCGAACTGCTGGCGGGCCGGGCCCGGCGGGTCCTGGACGAGTTGGAGCAGGCGCGGCACGAGCTGGCCCGGCTGGCCGGGCTCTCAGGCGGCAGGCTGCGGGTGGGGACCTTCACCACGGCCGGGATCCATCTGCTGCCACCGGTCCTCAGCGCGTTCCGGCGGGCCCATCCGGAGGTCGAGCTGGCCGTCGCGGACTACGAACCGCCGGGCGGGATCGGAGCGGTGGTCGCGGGCGAGGTGGATCTCGCCCTGACCCACGCCTACGAGCCGGCGGCGGCCGAGCCCCCACCGGCGGGCGTTCTCGTCGAACCCCTGCTGGTCGAGGAGCTGGTGCTGGTCGCCTCGGTGGGCCACCGGCTCTCCGAGGGCACCGGGCGGCTGCCCGTCGGCGAGCTGGCGGGGCGGCCGTTGATCAGCAGCGCGCCGACCCATCCGCCCCGGCGCGGGGTCGAAAAAGCGCTCGCCGAGGCCGGGGCGACACCTGCGGTGGTGTGCGAGTCGCCCGGGTACGCGCTGGTGTGCGCGCTGGTCAGCGCGGGCCTCGGGGTGGCGGTGGTGCCGGAGATGGTCGCCTCGATGGCGACCGCCCCGCTGTCGGTCCGGCGGCTGGAACCCGCTTCGTTCCGCCGGACCATCTCCGTCGTGCACCGGGGTGAGCGGTCGACCGCGGCGGCGGCGACGCTGCTCGCGCTGCTGCGCAGCGGCTTCGGGCGCGGGAGCACGGCCCCCGCGCGCTGAGCTCCGCCGGGGTCAGCCCTGGATCGGGACGACCCAGGGAAGGGCGATCCAGACCGTTTTGCCGCCCTCGGCGGTCGGGGTCACCTGGAGCCGCCCGCCGCGCTCCTTGGCCAGGGCCCGGATGATGACCATGCCGCGGCCGTTGTCCTGCCGTACGGCGGCGGGCAGCCGCTGGGGCCAGCGGGGGTGACTGTCCGTGACGCCGAGATACAGCTCCTCGTCCCGTTCCAGACGCAGGTCCACGGTGAAGGTGGGCGACTGGCCGAAGGTGTGCTGGACCGCGTTGGTGGCCAGTTCCGAGACGATCAGCCGGATGGTTTCGGCGAACTCGGAGTCGTCGGGCAGGCCCCATTGGGCCAGGGTCCTGGCGACATGTCTGCGGGCCGATGAGACCGAGACCGGATCGGTCGGCAGCGTGACGGTTGCTTCCTGATGGTCTGCCATGGCGACGCCGTCCCTTTCCCGCCCTGGTCGACCGGCGGCCGACCAGGATTGTGCTTCGCGCCAGACTGCCATTGATGCAGCTCCCTGTAACGGCGTTCGGCCAAGATATGCATATATCTGTCGCTCGAAGCGGTGAATTCGGGACCCGTGCGGCGTGGACGGACGGCACACTGACCCCTCTGCGGGCCGGTCCCGGCGACGGGCCGGCCCCTCCCGACAGCAGAAGGAGACCGGCATGACGCACGGCCCCGCCGTCCGGCGCCGCAAGCTCGGTGAGGAGCTGCGGAGTCTGCGCCACGCCTCCGGGCTGACCAGCCGGGACGCGGCGCGGCTGCTCGGCTGGCACCAGTCGAAGGTGAGCCGCATCGAGACGGGCGCGAGCGGGGTGACGCCCGCCGACGTGTCACGGCTGCTGGACGCCTACGCGGTGTGCGACACCCAGTTGCGCTCCCTGCTCGAAGTGCTCGCCGGGTCGGCGGGCGGGGGCGGTTCGGGTTGGTGGCATGCCTACCGGGGGCTGATCCCGCCGCAGTACCGGGACTTCATCAGCCTGGAGTCGCAGGCCAGTGCGGTCCGGACCCTGGAGACCTCGGTGGTGCCGGGGCTGCTCCAGACCGCCGGATACGCGCGCGCCGTGACCCGCGCCTCGCTGGACGGCTTACCGGACGGCCGGCTGGACTCGCTGGTCGAGGTCCGGCTGACCCGCCAGCGGGTGCTGCGCGCGAGTCCGCCGCTGCGCTTCACCGCCGTGCTCGACGAGGCGGTCCTCCACCGCGAGGTGGGCGGACGGGAGGTGATGAGGGACCAACTGCTCCACCTGACCTGTGTCGCCCAACTGCCGCACGTGCACATTCAGTTGCTGCCGTTCTCGGTCGGCGGGTACGTCGGACTCACCGGGCCTTTCGTTATCTTCTCCTTTCCGAACATTTCTGATCTGGATGTGGTCGTTCTTGACCACTTGACGAGTAGCCTCTATCTGGAGCGGAAAGAAGACCTCGACGCGTACAGCTCGGCCTTCCGTTCCTTGCAGGCACACGCGCTGTCACCAGAACGCTCGCTGGACCTCATGACCGAGATCAGACGCAGCTAAGGGGCCGCCATGTCGGACCGTCTCGCAGAGTCCACCGCACCGCCGCCGCCCGGCGCGCCGCCCGCCCCGCGGTGGCGGCGCAGCAGCCGCTCCACCGGAATGAACAACTGCGTGGAGGCTGCCCTGTTGGGCGGCGCGCTCCTCGCCGTACGCGACTCCAAGGACGTGCGCCGGCCTCCGCTGCGCTTCTCGGCGGCGGCCTGGAACACCTTCGTGGACGGGCTCGGCCCGGACGGAGCCGAGCCGCGGATCTTCACCTGACCGGAGCGTCCGCCTGCCGGGGAGCGGTGGCGAGGACCGTGGCCACCGCGGTCGTGATCTGTTCCTCGGTCAGGTCGGCGCGCGCCGTCAACCGCAGCCGCGAAACGCCGTCCGGCACCGACGGCGGGCGGAAGCAGCCCACCGCCGTCCCGGCCGCGCGGCAGTCGGCCGCCCAGCGCACGGCCGCGTCCGCCGAGGGCGCCCGGACGGAGACGACGGCCGCGTCGGGCCGGACCGCGCTCAGCCCGGCGGCGGTGAGCCGGGTGAACAGCGCGGTGGCCACCTCCCGGGCGCGGGCCGCCCGTTCGGGCTCCCGGCGCAGGATCCCGAGGGCCCCGAGCGCGCCGCCGGCCGCCGCCGGGGCGAGTCCGGTGTCGAAGATGAACGTGCGGGCGGTGTTGACCAGGTGGTCGATGACCCGGGCGGGTCCCAGTACCGCTCCGCCCTGGCTGCCCAGGGACTTGGACAGGGTGAGCGTGGCCACGACCCCGCCGTGGCCCGCCAGCCCGGCTGCGGCGAGCGCGCCGCGGCCGCCCTCGCCCAGCACTCCGAGGCCGTGGGCGTCGTCGACCAGCAGGGCGGCGTTCGCGGCGCGGCAGACCTCGGCCAGGGCGGTGAGCGGTGCGGCGTCGCCATCGACGGAGAAGACCGAGTCGGTGACGGCGAGGGCCCGCCCGCCGTGTTCCCGCAGGGCCTTCTCGAACGCGTCCGCGTCCGCATGGGGCACGACGGCGGTCCCGGCGCGGGAGAGCCGGCAGCCGTCCACGATCGAGGCGTGGTTGCCCGCGTCGGAGACGATGAGGGAGCCGCGCCCGGTCAGCGCGGTCAGCGCGGCGAGGTTGGCCGCGTATCCGGAGGAGAGCACGAGGGCGGCCTCGAAGCCGCAGAACGCGGCCAGTTCGCGTTCGAGTTCGGCGTGCAGCGCGGTGGAGCCGGTGACCAGCCGGGACCCCGTCGCCCCGGCACCCCAGCGGTGCGCGGCGGCACCGGCGGCGGCCGTGACCTCCGGGTGCCGGGTGAGGCCGAGGTAGTCGTTGCTCGCGAGGTCCAGCGGCTCCGGCCCGGCGCCGCGCGGGCGCAGGGTCCGCACGAGTCCGGCGGCGGCCCTGTTGCGGGCCTCGGCGTCGATCCAGTCGAACGGGGCGAAGGACATGGGGCGGTCCCTTGGGTAGGCGGGCGCTCGGCGGGCGGCTCCGCGTGGACGGTCCGGTGCGGACGGTCGCTTTGTAGGCAGCCAACAGACCCTAGCCGGGTGCGCAGCAGGTCAGGGTGTGGCAATACACACACCCTCGCCCGGGTCTCCTGTCTGGTTCCTCCTTGGCTGGAGGCGGTGCCGTACGTCAGGATCATCTTTCATGGACCTGCTGAACACGCTGGTGGACAAGGGGCTGCGGCGCGAACCGCCGACCCGCGAAGAAGCGCTCGCCGTACTGGCGACCTCCGACGACGAGCTGCTCGACGTGGTGGCGGCCGCCGGGAAGGTGCGCCGTCAGTGGTTCGGGCGGCGCGTCAAGCTCAACTATCTGGTCAACCTCAAATCGGGGCTCTGCCC
This sequence comes from Streptomyces griseus, assembly GCF_900460065.1. GTDB lineage: Bacteria > Actinomycetota > Actinomycetes > Streptomycetales > Streptomycetaceae > Streptomyces > Streptomyces griseus. The sequence continues at coordinate 86,352 of NZ_UAVD01000004.1, forward strand.
CGAGGACTGCTCCTACTGCTCGCAGCGGCTCGGCTCGAAGGCCGGAATCCTCAAGTACACCTGGCTGAAGCCGGAGGAGGCGTCCAGGGCCGCCGCCGCCGGGGTCGCGGGCGGCGCCAAGCGGGTCTGCCTGGTGGCGAGCGGGCGCGGCCCGACGGACCGGGACGTCGACCGCGTCTCGAAGACCATCGAGGCGATCAAGGAGGAGAACGAGGGCATCGAGGTCTGCGCCTGCCTCGGTCTCCTCTCCGACGGACAGGCCGACCGGCTGCGTTCGGCGGGCGCCGACGCCTACAACCACAACCTCAACACGTCCGAGGAGACGTACGGGGCGATCACCACCACCCACACGTACGCGGACCGGGTGGAGACCGTGCAGCAGGCCCAGGCCGCCGGGCTCTCGGCGTGCTCCGGGCTGATCGCCGGTATGGGCGAGAGCGACAAGGACCTCGTCGACGTCGTGTTCGCCCTGCGGGACCTTGACCCCGACTCGGTGCCGGTCAACTTCCTGATCCCGTTCGAGGGAACGCCGCTCGCCAAGGAGTGGAACCTCACTCCGCAGCGCTGCCTGCGCATTCTGGCGATGGTCCGCTTCGTCTGCCCCGACGTCGAGGTGCGGCTCGCCGGAGGCCGTGAGGTGCATCTGCGCTCGATGCAGCCGCTGGCGCTCCACCTGGTCAACTCCATCTTCCTGGGCGACTACCTGACGAGCGAGGGCCAGGCCGGCCAGACCGACCTGGACATGATCGCGGACGCCGGTTTCGAGGTGGAGGGCGCGGGCACGACCACGCTTCCGCGCCACCGGGCCGACGCCCTGAGCGGCGGCTGCGGGACGCGGGACGCCACGGCGGGTTCGGGCTGCGGGTCGCACGAGGACTCCGGGGCGGGTGGCTGCGGTTCGCACGGCGGCGGCGCGGGCTGCGGTCCGTGCGGTGGCCACGGGGAGCGGGAGCCGGTGGCGGTCGCCGACTCCGCCGCCGGGGAGAGCGTCCCGGGGGCGCGCACGGAGACCAGCGGTGCGGCGCGTACGGATCTGGTGGCGGTACGCCGGCGCGGTGCGGGAACGGATCTCGCACCCAATGCCTGAGCCGTACGCCGCCGCACTCCCCCGGTCCGCCGCGCCGAAGCCGTACGCCCCCGACGAACTGCGGGCGCTCGACCGGGCGCACGTCTGGCACCCGTACGGTCCGATGCCGGGCCGCCAGGAGCCGCTGATCGTGGAGTCGGCCTCCGGGGTTCGGCTCCGGCTCGCCGAACCCGTCGAGGGGCAGCGCGAGTTGGTGGACGGCATGTCGTCCTGGTGGTCGGCGGTGCACGGCTACAACCACCCGGTCCTCAACGAGGCGGCACGCGGCCAGCTGGACCGGATGAGCCATGTGATGTTCGGCGGGCTCACCCATGAGCCCGCCGTCCGGCTGGCGACCCGGCTGGTGGAGATCACCCCCGGGCCGCTCCAGCACGTCTTCCTCGCCGACTCGGGGTCCGTCTCCGTGGAGGTCGCGGTCAAGATGTGCCTCCAATACTGGCGTTCGGCCGGGCGCCCGGCCAAACGGCGGCTGCTGACCTGGCGCGGGGGCTACCACGGGGACACCTGGCAGCCGATGTCGGTGTGCGACCCGGAGGGCGGGATGCACGAGCTGTGGTCGGGCTCGCTGCCCCGTCAGGTCTTCGTCGACGCCCCGCCGGACGGCTTCGACGCGGAGCCGGACCCCGCGTACGCGAGGCGGTTGCGGGAGGGGATCGCCGAGCACGCCGACGAGCTCGCGGCGGTCATCGTGGAGCCGGTGGTCCAGGGGGCCGGCGGGATGCGGTTCCACTCCCCCGCCTATCTGCGGGTCCTGCGCGAGGCCTGCGACGAGCACGACGTCCTGCTGGTCCTCGACGAGATCGCGACCGGTTTCGGGCGTACGGGCAAGCTGTTCGCCGCCGGACACGCGGGGATCTCGCCGGACGTCATGTGCGTCGGCAAGGCGCTGACCGGCGGTTATCTCACGATGGCGGCGACGCTGTGCACGACCCGGGTGGCCGAGGGCATCTCCAGCGGCGAGGTGCCGGTGCTGGCGCACGGACCGACGTTCATGGGCAATCCGCTGGCCGCCTCGGTGGCCTCGGCCTCGGTGGACCTGCTGCTCGGGCAGGACTGGGAGGGCGAGGTGGCGCGGATCGGCGCGGGCCTGCGCTCGGGGCTCGCGCCCGCCGCGGACCTCGCCGCAGTGGTGGACGTACGCGTGCTGGGTGCGATCGGGGTCGTCCAGCTCGACCACGAGGTGGACATGGCGGCGGCGACCCGCGCGGCCGTGCGCGAGGGCGTCTGGCTGCGGCCGTTCCGCGACCTCGTCTACACGATGCCGCCGTACGTCACCGAGGACGAGGACGTGGCGCGGATCTGCCGGGCCGTGTGCGCGGCGGCACGGGAGGGCTGAGCCGACATGTCGACGATTCTGGTGGTGTCCGGTACGGGCACGGAGATCGGCAAGACCGTGGTGACCGCCGCGGTGGCGGCCGCCGCGCGGGGCCGGATCGCGGTGCTCAAGCCCGCGCAGACCGGGCTCGCCCCCGGGGAGCCGGGCGACGCGGCGGAGGTCGCGCGGCTGGCGGGGAGCCGGGTGACGGCGGTCGAACTGGCCCGCTTCCCGGAGCCGTTGGCTCCGGCCACGGCCGCCCGGCGGGCGGGGCTCGCACCCGTGCGGCCGTACGAGGTGGCCGAGGCCGCGGAGAAGCTGGCCACCGAGCACGACCTCGTGCTGGTGGAGGGTGCGGGCGGGCTGCTCGTGCGGTTCGACGACGAGGGCGGCACGCTCGCGGACGCGGCCCGTCTGCTGTCCGCGCCGGTACTGCTGGTGGCCCCCGCGGGCCTGGGCACGCTGAACGCCACCGCGCTCACGGCCGAGGCACTGCGCAACCGGGGGCTGGCCTGCCGGGGCGTCGTGATCGGCAGCATGCCGGCGGAACCGGACCTCGCCTCCCGCTGCAACGTCGAGGACCTGCCGGTGGCGGCCGGGGCACCGCTGCTCGGCGCGGTACCGGCCGGTGCGGGCTCCTTGCCGGGGGCCGTCTTCGCGGCACGCGCGCCGGACTGGCTGGCTCCGGAGCTCGGAGGGAGCTGGGCGGCCACGCGCTGACGGGCCCTCCGGGGGCGTCCGGGCGGTCCTCGGGGATTCCCGCCGGGGTGATCCGGGGGAGAATCGTGGAGGAACGTCACGTCCGCTCCTCGAGCGCCACGTCCACTCCGCAGCGGAGGTCCGTCATGCAGTTGCGCAACAGGAAGCTTCCCCGGGACGCCGTGCACCACCCGGTCTTCGCCCGGTTCTACGCACGGATGAGCGTGACGGCGGACCTGAGGGGCGGCATCGCCGCGTACCGCGAGGAGCTGCTTTCGGGGCTCTCCGGCCGGGTCATCGAGATCGGCGCGGGGAACGGGCTGAACTTCGCCCGCTATCCCGGCGCCGTCTCGGAGGTCGTGGCGCTGGAGCCGGAACGCTCGCTGCGGCAGCTCGCCGTCCGCTCCGCCCTGCGCGCGGAGGTGCCGGTGGACGTGGTGCCGGGGGCGGCCGAGGCGCTGCCGGTCAAGAGCGAGGCCTTCGACGGAGCGGTGGCCTCCCTGGTCCTGTGCACCGTACGGGATCTGCCCCGGGCGCTGGCCGAGATCAGGAGGGTCCTGCGGCCCGGCGGCGAACTGCGGTTCTTCGAGCACGGGCTGGCGCCGGGCCGGGCGCTGGCCGCGGCGCAGCGGGTGGCCGACCGGACCCTGTGGCCGCTGGTCTTCGGCGGCTGTCACACGGCCCGGGACCCGCTGGCCGCGATCGCGGCGGCCGGCTTCGAGGTCGGCACGTACCGCAGACTGCGGATTCCGGAGAGGGGCCTCCAGGTGCCCTCCTCCCCCTGCGTGCTGGGCGTGGCCCGCAAGCCGTTCACCGAGGACTGAGTGCTGGGGGTCGCTCCGCCCGCCCTCACACGCTCCACTGCCGCAGCTCGTCGGCGATGGCGCGCACGTCCGCCTTGCCCTGCTTCACCAGCAGCGCCAGATCGCGGACCTGCTCGGGCGAGGTGGTGACCTTGAGCCCGGAGGCGACGAGATAGCCGTAGGCGACGGCCGAGGCGAACATCGCGTTGGAGTGTTCGAGCGCGGGTACGTGCAGGAGCAGCTGCAACAGGGCGGCCGCCCGCGCGTGCGGGTCGCTGTAGACGGCGCTGCCGAAGATCTCCGCGTCATGCCGGGCGACGGCGGCGACGAGCGCACCCCAGTCGGAGACCTGCGGGTCTCCGGGCGTCTTGTGCTCGGCGACCATCAGCAGCCAGGAGAGGTCGATCCGCAGGTTCAACGGCTGCCTTCGCGCTCCGGGCCGAACTCCTCGGCGAACACCGACTCGTACTGCTTCATGAAGTCGGCCGCGGCCTCGACGAAGGTGTGTCCCACCTCGCCGGCGTCCTGCTGGACGAGTTCTTCTATGTAGCGGTTCACGCTCATCCCCCTCTGCAGCGCGCGCTGCCGCGCGGCCTCGGCGGTGGCCTCGTCCACTCGAACGTTCAGCTGGGTCTTGGGCACCCGACCACGCTAGCGCGGTCGCGCTAGCACCGGCAAGGGGAGCGTGTCCGCCCAGCGAAACGCGCTCGCCGCCCCGGCGCGGCGGATGGTGGGATGGCCACCATGGACGATCTTTCACTACGGGCCGCGACCCCGGCCGATCTGGACGCGGTCCTCGCCTTCTGGAAGGTGGCCGCCGAGGGCACCAGCATCAGCGACGACGGGGACGGGGTCGCACGGCTGGTCGAACGCGACCCGGACGCCTTGATACTCGCGGAGCGGGAGGGAGCGCTGGTGGGGACGGTCATCGCGGGCTTCGACGGCTGGCGCTGTCACCTCTACCGGCTCGCGGTCCACCCGGACCAGCGGCGCCGGGGCGTGGGCGGCGCCCTCCTGGCGGCGGCCGGGGAACGGTTCGTCGCACTGGGCGGGCGGCGCGCCGACGCCATGGTCCTCGACCGCAACACGTCGGCCCACCACGCCTGGCGCGCGGCCGGCTACGAGGCCGAGCCGCAGTGGAGCCGCTGGGTGAAGCACCTGACCGGCTGAGCGGTGCTGAGCGGCAGGGCGGGCGGGTGCGGCAGCGATGCCGCAGGCCTCTCCGGCGCGGTACGGGGGGGCTGACGACGGCCTCCGACGGCTTCCGGCTGCCTCTGGGCTGCTTCCGGACCTTTCCGGACCCTTCCGGACCCTTCCGGCGGGACATTGACGCGGTGGGCGGGGCGCGGCTGGGCAGACGCCCTACGATGATCCGCTCTCCGTCACCCTGCCGAAAGGTGTGAACGTCCGTCCATGGGCGAGCCTCCCCGTAGCCGATACCGCCGACACCGCGCGGTCCCCCCGCCCCTGCCCGATCATGGGACGGAGGTGAACCGATGATCGAAGTGCTGCTGCTGCTCGTCGCCCTGCTGCTCTGCGTCGCCTGCGGCGCGTTCGTCGCGGCGGAGTTCTCCCTGACCACGGTGGAACGCGGCGATCTCGAACGGGCTGTCGAGCGGGGCGACCGGGGCGCGGCGAGCGCGCTCAAAGCGGTCCGGAGCCTCACCTTCCAGCTCTCGGGGGCCCAGCTCGGCATCACGGTCACCAATCTGGTGATCGGCATGCTCTCCGAACCGTCCATCGCCAAGTTGATCCGAGGCCCCGTCGAGGCGGCTGGGCTGCCTCCCGCCGCCGCGTCCACCCTGGCGCTCGTGCTCGGTACGGCGCTGTCCACGGTGGTCCTGATGGTGGTCGGCGAACTGGTCCCGAAGAACTGGGCGATCTCCTCCCCGCTCGCCGTGGCCAAGGCGGTGGCCACACCGCAACGCGTCTTCACCGCGCTGTTCCGGCCCTTCATCAGCCATCTCAACAACACGGCCAACCGGATCGTGCGCCGGTTCGGTCTGGAGCCGACCGAGGAGCTGGCCTCCGCCCGCAGTCCGCAGGAGCTGGTGGCCCTGGCCCGGCACTCCGCGAAGGCGGGCGCGCTGGAGGCGGACACGGCCGAGCTGTTCGTCCGCACCCTGAACCTCTCGGAGCTGACCGCGGAGAACGTGATGACACCGCGGGTGCAGGTCACCGCACTGGAGGTGCGCGCGACGGCCGAGGACGTCGCCAACGCCACCCGGGCGACCGGCCTGTCCCGTTTCCCGGTCTACCGGGGCAGCCTGGACACGGTGGTCGGCGTGGCCCACATCAAGGACGTGCTGGCGATCCCCGCCGACCGGCGGCCCCACACCCGGATCTCGGAGCTGCTGCGCGAGCCCCTGCTCGTACCGGAGACGCTCACCGTGGACCGGCTGCTGGACCGGCTGTCCGGCAGGCTCGCCATGGCCGTGGTGATCGACGAGTACGGCGGGACGGCCGGAGTCGCGACGCTGGAGGACATCGTGGAGGAAGTCGTCGGCGAGGTCCGGGACGAGCACGATCCGCACGAGACGCCGGACCTCGCCGCGGCCGGTGAGGACGCCGACGGTCGGACCCTGTGGTCGGCCGACGGGGCGGCGCGCACCGATCAGCTCCGCAGGATCGGGCTACGGGTGCCGGACGGCCCCTACGAGACGCTCGCGGGGCTGATCGCCGCCGAGATCGGAAGGATCCCCACGGTGGACGACAGCGTCGAGCTGGAGGGATGGCGGATCGACGTGGTCGACGCCTCGGGCCGTCGTGCCGCGCGGGCCCTGCTGCACGCGCCGCTGCCGGGGTCGGACGACGAGCGGACGGAGGACGCGCGGTGATCGTTCTCCAGTTGTTCATCGGTCTGCTGACCCTCGTGGCCAACGCCTTCTTCGTGGGCGCCGAATTCGCGCTGATCTCCGTGCGCCGCAGCCAGATCGAACCGGAGGCCGAGGCCGGGAACCGGCGGGCCCGCAGTGTCATCTGGGGGCTGGAACACGTCTCCGCGCTGCTCGCCGCCGCCCAGCTCGGCATCACCCTCTGCACCCTGGTGCTGGGCATCGTCGCCGAACCGGCCATCGCCCACCTGCTGGAGCCGGTCTTCGACGCGGTGGGGGTGCCGCACGGACTGGTCCACCCGTTGTCGTTCGTCATCGCGCTGAGCGTGGCCACCTATCTGCACATGCTGCTCGGCGAGATGGTGCCGAAGAACATCTCACTGGCCGAACCGGCTCGGAGCGCCCTGCTGCTGGGTCCACCGCTGGTGGCGATGGCCCGCGCCCTGCGGCCGGTGATCTTCGCGATCAACGCGTTCGCCAACACCCTGCTCAAGCTGTTGCGAGTGGAGACGAAGGACGAGGTCTCGGCGACGTTCTCGGACGACGAACTGGCCCGGCTGGTCCAGGACGCCGGAGATGCCGGGCTGGTCGACGACCGCTCCGCGCAGCGCCTGCACCACGCCCTGGAGCTGGGGCGCCGGCCGGTGCGGGATGTGGTCATGCCCGTCGACCGGGTGCTGTACGCCCGGGTCGGCACCACACCGGAGGAGCTGGAGCGGCTCTCGTCCGAGTCCGGGTTCTCCCGCTTCCCGGTGATGGACAGCGAGCAGCGGATCCTCGGCTACCTCCATGTGAAGGACGCCCTGGACGCGATGCCCCGGGACGTCCCCTTCCCGGTGACAGCGATGCGGCCGATCGCCCGCGTCCGGGCGGCGACTCCGCTGGATGACGTGCTCACCGCCCTGCGGCGCAGCCGGACCCATCTGGCGGCCGTTCTCGACGAGGACGACCGGTTGGCCGGCATGGTCACCATGGAGGACGTACTGCGCGAACTGGTCGGACGGCCGGGGTCCCGCTGACCTGCTGGCCTCCCGGCCTACCGACCGGTACGCTCATCGGGCCATGGAATTGAATGCCTCCTACACCAGTCTCGTCGCGGTCGGCGACTCGTTCACCGAGGGCATGTCGGACCTGCTCCCCGACGGCACCTACCGGGGCTGGGCCGACCTCCTCGCCGCCCGGCTCGCGGTCCGGTCCCCCGGTTTCCGCTACGCCAATCTCGCCGTACGCGGAAAGCTGATCGGCCAGATCGTCGACGAGCAGGTGGAGGCGGCGGCCTCGCTCCGGGCCGATGTGGTCACCCTCGTCGGCGGGCTCAACGACACGCTGCGCCCGAAGTGCGACATGGGGATGGTCAGGGGGCGGCTCGAAGAGGCCGTGGAGCGTCTCGCGCCGACCTGCAAGCAGTTGGTGCTGATGCGCAGCCCCGGGCGGAGCGGGCCGGTGTTCGACCGGTTCCGCCCCCGGGTGGAGGCGCTGTTCGCCCTGATCGACGATCTGGCCGGGCAGCACGGCGCGGCGGTCGTGGACCTCTACTCCGCGCCCTCGATCGCCGATCCCCGGATGTGGGACGTCGACCGGCTCCATCTCACCGCCGAGGGCCACCGGCGCGTCGCCGAGGCCGTCTGGCAGACGCTGGGGCTGCCGGCGGAGCTGGACTGGCGTGCGCGGATGCCCGCGACCGCGCCGCCGCGCTGGGCGGCCCGGCGAACGGAGGACATCCGCTTCGCCCGTCAGCACCTGGCCCCCTGGATCGGGCGGCGGCTCACCGGCCGCTCCTCCGGCGACGGGCGCTGGGGCGCCCAGTTCGACGCGACCACGGGCCGGGCCTTCTGGATCACGCCGGAGGACGTGGACACCCCGGGCCCGGTGACGGGATGGCGCCGCGTCGTCTCGCCCGACACCGCGGCGGGCATCGCGGAGACCGGCTGAACCGGTCACCCGGGCCGGCGCCCTCCCCCGCTGCTTCGTAGCAAGCCACAAACCGGGGCGGGTCGCTGGCCTGCACAAACCGCCAGTACAATCCCTCCACGTGACTGCTGTGTCTGCGAAGCCTCGCATCCCCAATGTCCTGGCCGGCCGCTACGCCTCCGCGGAGCTCGCCGTCCTCTGGTCCCCCGAGCAGAAGGTGAAGCTGGAGCGTCAGCTGTGGCTGGCGGTGCTGCGCGCTCAGAAGGACCTCGGGATCGAGGTGCCCGATGCGGCGCTCGCCGACTACGAGCGGGTGCTGGACCAGGTGGACCTGGCCTCGATCGCCGAGCGCGAGAAGGTCACCCGGCATGACGTGAAGGCCCGGATCGAGGAGTTCAACGCCCTCGCCGGCCATGAGCAGGTCCACAAGGGCATGACCTCCCGGGACCTGACGGAGAACGTCGAGCAGCTCCAGATCCGTCTGTCGCTGGAGCTGATGCGCGACCGCACCGTGGCCGTACTGGCCCGGCTCGGCAAGCTCGCGGCGGAATACCGCGAGCTCGTCATCGCCGGACGCTCCCACAACGTGGCCGCGCAGGCGACGACGCTGGGCAAGCGCTTCGCGACCGCGGCCGACGAGCTGCTGGTCGCCCACGGCCGGCTGGAGGACCTCCTCTCCCGCTACCCGCTGCGCGGCATCAAGGGCCCGGTCGGCACGGCGCAGGACATGCTGGACCTGCTCGGTGGCGACGCGGGCAAGCTCGCCGACCTGGAGCAGCGCATCGCCGGGCACCTCGGCTTCGCCGAGGCGTTCACCTCGGTCGGCCAGGTCTACCCCCGATCGCTCGACTACGACGTGGTCACCGCGCTGGTGCAGCTCGCCGCGGCGCCCTCCTCGGTGGCGAAGACCATCCGCCTGATGGCCGGCCACGAGCTGGTGACCGAGGGCTTCAAGCCCGGCCAGGTCGGCTCGTCCGCCATGCCGCACAAGATGAACACGCGCTCCTGCGAGCGGGTGAACGGCCTGATGGTGATCCTGCGCGGCTACGCCTCGATGACCGGCGAGCTGGCGGGCGACCAGTGGAACGAGGGCGACGTGTCCTGCTCCGTGGTCCGCCGCGTGGCCCTCCCGGACGCCTTCTTCGCGTTCGACGGCCTCCTGGAGACCTTCCTGACGGTGCTGGACGAGTTCGGCGCGTTCCCCGCCGTCGTGGCGCGCGAGCTGGACCGCTACCTTCCGTTCCTGGCCACCACCAAGGTCCTGATGGGCGCCGTACGGGCCGGGGTCGGCCGCGAGGAGGCGCACGAGGCGATCAAGGAGCACGCGGTCGCCTCCGCCCTCGCGATGCGGGAGCAGGGCGCCGAGCGCAACGAGCTGCTCGACAAGCTCGCCGCGGACGACCGGATCCCGCTGGACCGGGCGCAGCTGGACGAGCTGATGGCCGACAAGCTCTCGTTCACGGGCGCCGCCGGCGATCAGGTGACGTCGCTGGTCGACCGGATCGAGAAGATCACCGAGCAGTACCCCGAGGCCGCGAAGTACACCCCCGGCTCGATTCTCTGACCGGCCCCGTCCTCACCGCATGACCCCCGAAGAGTTGAGCGCCGCCCGTGACCGCGTCGTCCCCGATGTGGTCACGGGCGGTCTGCGCGTCCTCTTCTGCGGCATCAACCCGAGCCTCACGACGGCGGTGACGGGTCACCATTTCGCTCACCCCGGGAACCGGTTCTGGCCGGTTCTGCACCGCTCGGGTTTCACGCCCCGGCAGCTGCGTCCGTCCGAACAGGCCGAGTTGCTCGGGCTCGGGCTCGGCATCACCAACGTGGTGGCCCGGGCCACGGCCCGGGCCGACGAGCTCGGAGCGGACGAGTTCCGGGAGGGCGGTGCGGCTCTGACGGCCAAGGTCGAACGGCTCGCGCCCCAGTGGCTCGCGGTGGTCGGGATCACGGCCTACCGCACGGCGTTCCGGGAGCCCCGTGCCCGGATCGGCCCCCAGGACCGCACGGTCGGCGGTGCCCGCGTGTGGGCGCTGCCCAACCCCAGCGGCCTGAACGCCCACTGGACGGTCCGGACCATGGCCGAGGAGTACGCCCGCCTCCGGGACGCCGTCCTCACCCGGCCCCCGGCCGACCCGCCGGTCTCCGGCCCCACCCGGGCCGGCTGAACCGCTCCGGGCCGCGCCCCTCCCCCGGCCCGCCTGCCTACGCGTCCCGGTTGCGGATCGCCCACCAGCCCGCCAGGAGCGCTGCCGCCGCCCATACGGCGGTCACGCCCAGGCCGGCCCACGGCCCCGGGCCGTCCGCCGGGTTCTGGTGGAGCACCGCCTGCCCCGCGCGGTCGGGCAGATAGGCGACGACCTCGGTGGCAACGTCCACCAACACGAAGGGGACGATGAGAAAGAGTGGTATGAGCAGGCCGAGCACCGCCACCGCGCTCCGCAGGAGCGCCGCGAGGCCCGCCGCGAGCAGTGCCATCAGCGCCAGATAGATCCCCCCGCCCAAGACGGCACGCAGCGCGCCCGGGTGTCCCAGGCCGATCGCGTGCTCCCCCAGGAACAGCTGGCCGACCAGGAAGGACGTGAAGCTGGTCACCAGGCCGACGACGAGCGCCGATCCGCCGATCGCCGTCATCTTCGCCGCGTAGAAGAGGGAGCGCCGGGGAACCGCGGCGAGGGATATGCGCAGCGCTCCGTTGAGAAACTCGGAGGAGACCGCGGTCGCGCCGAACACGATGGCCGCGATCTGCCCGAAGGTCAGCGCGAAGAAGGCGTTGAGGAGCACATCGGATCCGGGCCGCTCCGCTTGCTCCTGGCCGGTGGTGCCCAGGATGAGCACGGTGATGCCGAGGGTGGTGGCGAGGACCGCCAGCAGGGAGCCGTGGATCGACCGTATCGACCTGATCTTGAGCCACTCGGAGTGGAGCACGGCCGTGGGGGTCATGGTCACGCCTCCTGACGGTTGCGGGCGGGGGAAGCGGCGAACGGGGTGTCCTCCGCCGTGAGGTCGAGGTAGGCCTGCTCCAATGTGGCGCGCTCATCGCCCAGTTCGAGCAGGGGAATGCCTTCTCCGGCGACGAGCGCGCCGATCTCCGCCGCCGTGACGCCGTCGATCACCCAGCGCCCGTCCTCGGCCGGCACTCCGGTCAGCCCCTTGGAGGCCAGCGACGCGTGGAGCCTGGCCGGTTCGGTCGTTCGCAGGCGTACGCGGGGGCGGCTGCGGGAGTCCAGGAACTGCTTCATCGGCATATCGGCGAGCAGTCTGCCCCGGCCGAGCACCACCAGATGGTCGGCGAAGGAGGCGGTCTCGTTCATGAGGTGGCTGGAGACCAGCACTGTCCGGCCTTCGCGGGCGAGCCGCTTCATGAGTTCGCGGATCCAGATGATGCCTTCGGGATCCAGGCCGTTCGACGGCTCGTCGAGCATGATCACCCGCGGGTCGCCGAGCAGGGCGGCCGCGATGCCGAGACGCTGGCGCATGCCGAGGGAGAAGGACTTGATCCGCCGTGCGCCCACGTCGCCGAGCCCGGTCTCCTCCAGCACGGCCCGCACCCGTGACCCGGGTATCCCGTTGCTCGCGGCGAGAACGGCCAGATGGCTGCGCGGTGTGCGCCCGCCGTGGGCCGCGTGGGCGTCGAGCAGGGCGCCGACGGTGCGCAGCGGTTCGGTGAGCTGGGCACAGGACCTCCCGCCGATGGTGGCCGAGCCGCTGGTCGGCCGGTCCAGGCCGAGGACGAGACGCATGGTCGTGGATTTGCCGGCGCCGTTGGGGCCGAGGAATCCGGTGACCCTGCCCGGTTGCACGCGAAAGCTGAGGCGGTCCACCGCACGGGTGGTTCCGTACTCCTTGGTGAGCTCGTGGACGTCGATGCTGGTCATGTCCTCAAGCCTGGCCGGTACGCCGGGCGACCCGCCTCCCCCGTCAGCGGGGATCGTCTCCCTCTCATGGGGGAGCCGGTGCGCCCGGCCCGCTGGGACGATGAGGACATGCACCGCATCCTCACCCCGTTGACCAGCGCGGTCACCTACAGCCGCTGGTTGCACATGTTCATTCCGGCTGCCGCGGCCAGTCTGTGGTTCTTCATCTCCGACCAGCTCTGGATGCCCCTGCTCTTCGCGGTGCCGGTGGGCCTCATACCCGCGATGCGGCTAGAGGAGGGACTCCAGGCGCAGTTGCTGCTGACCCCGTCCGAGCGTGGGCAGCCCGACGCCTCCATCTCGGTCGCCTCCTCGACGAGTTGGGCGGAGCGCTGGCGGACCGTGCTCTGGCTGGAGTTGCGGCTCCTGATCTCGGCCGCGGCGATCATGGCCCTCTGGCTGCCCGTGGCGTCGATCGAGCTCGCCCTGTCGGTGACGGGCAGGCCTCCGGGCGGGCTGGTCGAGGGCATGGACCCGCACTGGTGGAACGCGTTGCTCGCACCGCTGCCGATCGTTCCGCTGCTCGTTCTGGTGGTCCTCGGCGGCCGGGTCAGCACGGCGGCCGCCCGGTGGCTGCTCGGCCCGTCGCCGACGGACCGGCTCAGTGTGCTGGAGGAGCTGACCGAGCAGTTGCTGGAGCGCAATCGCATGGCGCGGGAGCTGCACGATTCCATCGGCCATGCGCTGACGGTGGCGGTGGTGCAGGCCGGTGCGGCGCGGGCGGCGAACGATCCGGCGTTCACCGAGCGGGCGCTGGCCGCCATCGAGGAGACGGGGCGGGATGCGCTGGAGGACCTGGAGCGGGTGCTGCGGGTGCTGCGTGAGTCCGGCACACCCGTGAGCCGTCGGCCGACGCTGGGAGAGGCGAAGCGGCTGCTGGACTCCGCGAGGAGTTCCGGGGCGAAGGTGGACGCGCGGGTGACCGGGGACCTGGGACTGGTCCCGGCGCCGGTCTCGCGGGAGGGGTATCGGATCCTTCAGGAGAGCCTCACCAACGTGCTGCGTCACGCGGGACCGGTACCCATCCGGGTGAGCATCCTGGTGGCCGACGGGCGGCTGGAGTTGGAGGTGGTCAACCCGCTCTCCGGGACGGCCGGCCTGCCGGGGAGCGGCAGTGGGCTGCGCGGTATGCGGGAGCGCGCCGCGTTGCTGGGCGGAAAGGCACGGATGGAGTCGCGGGAGGGCGATTGGCGGGTGCGCGTGAGCCTGCCCCTGGACGGCATACGCTGGTCGGATGCCCTTCACCGTTCTTCTGGTCGATGACGAGCCGCTGGTACGCGCCGGGCTGCGTGCCGTGCTGGAGGCCCAGCCCGATATCGAGGTGGTGGGCGAGGCCGCGGACGGCGCGGCGGTGCTCCCCCTGGTGAACCGGTTGCGGCCCGACGTGGTGGCGATGGATGTGCGGATGCCGCTGATGGACGGCATCGAGGCGACCCGGCTGGTGCTGCGTACGGTGCCGCATCCCCCGAAGATCCTGGTGGTGACGACGTTCGAGAACGACGAGTACGTGTACGAGGCGTTGAGGGCGGGGGCGGACGGCTTTCTGCTCAAGCGGGCCAGGCCGGCGGAGATCGTGCACGCTGTGCGTCTGGTGGCCGAGGGGGAGTCCCTGCTGTTCCCGGCGGCGGTCCGGCAGCTCGCCGCCGAGTACGGGACGGACAAGGCGCGGGCCGCTCTCGACCGGGCGGCGCTCACGGAGCGGGAGGCGGCGGTGCTCCGGTTGATGGCCCGAGGTCTGTCGAACGCGGAGATCGCGGCTGCCCTCGTCGTCGGGACGGAGACGGTGAAGACCCATGTCAGCTCGGTCCTGGCGAAGTTGGGGGCCAGGGATCGCACCCAGGCGGTCATCGCGGCGTACGAGTCCGGGTTCGTCGCTCCGGGGTGACCGAGGTTGCGGCTCGATACCGGCTTTCCTGGCTGGTCGCAGGGCTCCCGGCCAGCGAGTACGATCCGGCAGACATGCGCACGAGCTGGGAGGACATACCGTGGGCCGGCTGACCGGTGGGGACCCCTCGCTGTTGCGGCGGATCAATTCCGCGGTAGTACTGCACGCCCTGAGAGGGGCCGGCGCGCCGACGCTGACGGATCTGACGCGGATCACGGGACTGTCCCGGCCGACGGTCGAGGGGGTCGTCGAGGGGCTGTTCGAAGCGGGGCTCGTGGTCGAGGCGCTGCCCGACGAGGGCGAGGCACGGCGGCAGGGGCGTCCCGCCCGGAGGTTCCGTTTCCGGGCCGAGGCGGGGCATCTGCTCGGGGTGGAGATCGGTCCGCACCGGGTGTCGGCACTCATCTCGGGGCTCGACGGCCGGATCATCGGGGCGGGCTCCCGCGTGGTGTCGGAGACCGCCGGCGCGGACGACCGGCTCGACCAGGTGCGGGCCGTCATCGCGGACGTGCTGCGGCGCACCGGGGTGGCCCGGAGCAGTCTGCGCGCGGTCGGCGTGGGCAGTCCCGGGATCGTGGAGGCCGACGGCACCGTGCGGCTGGGTACGGCGTTGCCGGACTGGACCGGTCTCGCGCTCGGGGAGCGGCTGCGCCGTTCGTTCCGCTGCCCCGTGCTCGTCGAGAACGACGCCAACGCCGCCGCGGTGGCGGAGCACTGGAAGGGCGCCGCCACCGAGTCCGACGACGTGGTCTTCGTCCTGGCGGGGCTGAGCCCCGGCGCGGGCTCCTTGATCGGCGGGCGGCTGCACCGGGGGTTCGGCGGGGCCGCCGGGGAGATCGGCGCTCTGCACCTGCTGGGGCGGGACGTGACCCCGGAGCATCTGCTGTCGACGACGGACACGCCGCTGGACCCGCTGGACGAGCTTGCGGTGGCCGCGGTGTTCGCCAAGGCCCGGGAGGGCGACGCGGGGGCCCAGGCCGCGGTCGAGCGCTTCCTGCAGCGGCTGGTGCACGATGTGGCGGCGCTGGTGCTGGCCCTCGACCCGGAGCTGGTCGTCGTCGGGGGCTGGGCCGCGGGGCTGGACGGGGTGCTGGAGCCCCTGCGCAGGGAGCTGGCCCGCTACTGCCTGCGCCCGCCCCGGGTGACCCTGTCGCTGCTCGGGGAGGCCGCCGTCGCGACGGGTGCGCTGCGGCTCGCCCTGGACCACGTCGAGGAGCAGCTGTTCGCCGTCGAGGGGGCCGTGACGGCCCGCCGCTGACTGACCCCGCGGGGAGGGCCGGTTCCCGGGGCCGGGTGCGCGTCGCCGGGCCATGGGCGTCCCCCCGGGAGCGGGGCGGGTCAACTGCGCTGCCCCGGCGCCGGGCGCATCGCCCGGGCCGTCCGGTGCCGGATCGGTCGTCCGGCACCGGATCGGGCTGGAGACGCGTGCGCCCGCCGGTTCTCCGGGTCGGGAGCCTGGAGAAGCGGCGGGCATGGTGCC
This sequence comes from Streptomyces griseus, assembly GCF_900460065.1. Classification (GTDB taxonomy): domain Bacteria; phylum Actinomycetota; class Actinomycetes; order Streptomycetales; family Streptomycetaceae; genus Streptomyces; species Streptomyces griseus. Next base: position 102,280 of record NZ_UAVD01000004.1, read on the forward strand.
GGGCGGGCCGGAGGCGTCAGGAGGCCTGGCGCTGCGGCTGTTCGTCGTGGCTGATCTCCAGCGCGCCGGAGTCCCCGAAGGTGAGCCGGCAGGTGTCCGCGCGGTAGGTGGCGACGGACACGGCCGCCGTTCCGTCCGCGGTGAGGTAGCGGGTGGTGACGACGAGGACGGGGGCGCCGGGGAGCCGGTCCAGCTCCTTGGCGTCGTCCGCGCGCGCCGAGCCGAGCTCCACGGAGCGGTCCTGGCCCTGGAGGTCGAGCCGGTGCAGCTCACGCAGCACGCCGCGGGCGCGGACGGCACCCGACGGGGCTTCTATGGCGGAGAGGTCGGGCACCGAGGAGGCGGGGATGTAGAGGAGTTCCGCCGCCACCGCCTGCCCCTGGGTGTCGCGGATACGGCGCACCACGTGCACCGGTTCCGCGGGGTCCGTGCCGAGCATGGAGGCCACCGCGGCAGGGGCCTTGTCCATGGCGCTGTCGACCGGCTGCCAGGCCTCGCCGCTGACGCCGCCGGTCCATTCGTGCTGGGCGGTGGAGACGGCGATGCCCACGCGCGGTGGGGCGACGGTCGTCCCCACGCCGCGGCGGCGCTGCAGTCTGCCTTCGAGCTCGAGCTGCTCCAGAGCCTGCCGGAGCGTGGCTCGCGCGACACCGAACCGCGCAGCGAGGTCCCGCTCGTTGGGCAGGATCTCCCCCACCGCAAAGTCCGAGTCGAGTGCCTCACTGAGCACGGTCTTGAGGTGCCAGTACTTCGGCTCCTGTACCGATTCCAGCTGCGTGGTCCCCACCCTGATCCTCCGCAATCGCCCGGTGTCTTTCCGCGACGTTATTTATTAAAGGTTCCTGTCTTAAGTGGAGACCCTAGGACGGCATACCCCCTTGGTCAAGACCAATCCTTAGTCCGTAACGGAACGAAACGGAACTCTGGCGCAGAGCGTTCACACGACGTTCGCGGTGCCGTGAGGAGAACGCAGCACGAAGCCCCGCAGCCGCGATGGACGGCGGGGCTCTGACCAGGCCCTTGGTCGACCCGAGGGGCTCCGGGGACCGATGGGGCCGGTGGCGCTTTTGGCTATACGGCGGACAGTCCGGAAAGCTTGTCCGGATTACGAATGATATAGGCGCATTGAATAACACCTTGGCTGACTTCGATCTGAAAGACGGTGTCCACCCTCCCTCCGATGAAGTAGACGGCGGCGGGCCCGCCGTTGAGCTCCACGACGCGGATCTCCCCGTCCGGGCCGAGTTCCCCGGCCACCGCGAAGAGGAAGCGGCCGACCTTGTCGGCACTCTCGATGATCCGCCGCGGCGCCTTCGCCTTGCCACCGCTGTCGCTGACCAGTCGGACGTCCGGGGCCAGCAGCGCGAGCAGCTGCTCGATGCCGCCCCCGGAGGCGGCGGCGAGGAAGCGTTCGGTGAGGTCGCGCCGCTCGGCCGGGTCCACGTCGTACCGCGGCTTGCGCCCCTCCACGTGCCGCCTGGCCCGGCCGGCGAGCTGCCGGACGGCCTCCTCGGAGCGGTCCAGGGCGGTGGCGATCTCGGCGTACGGAAACCCGAAGGCCTCCCGGAGCACGAACACCGCACGTTCCAGCGGCGAGAGCGATTCGAGGACGACCAGCACGGCCAGCGACACGGAGTCGGCGAGGACGGCGCGCTCCGCGGTGTCCGGCACGGCCGGGCCGAAATCCGTGACCACCGGCTCGGGCAGCCAGGTCCCCGGGTACGACTCCCGGCGCGACCGGAGGTGCCGGAGCCGGTCGATGGCGAGGCGGGTGGTGATCCGCACCAGGAAGGCCCGCGGCTCCCGGACGTCCTCGCGCGACGCCGCCGACCACCTCAGCCACGCCTCCTGGACCACGTCCTCGGCGTCGGCGACGCGGCCGAGCATGCGATACGCGACACCGGTGAGAACGGGCCGGTGTTCTTCGAAGGCCTCGGTCGCGGTATCGACGGTCATCGGCCCATCCCAGCCCACCGGCCACACGGTGTCCAGCGGGAATCGCCGAGCCTCTTGAACTACAAGCTACCCAACGGTAATTGTTGTTGACGAGATGTCTACCCACGTCAGGGAGCAGCAGCATGACCACCACGGTCTCCTTCACCGTCGCAACGGCCGACGGCCCCCGCCCGGTCTCGGTCGCGTACGAACGGACCGGCTCGGGCGAACCGTTGCTGCTGCTGCACGGCATCGGGCACCATCTGCGGGCCTGGGACCCGGTGGCACGGATCCTGGCCGCCGAGCGCGAGGTGACAGCCGTGGACCTGCCCGGCTTCGGCGCCTCGCCCGCACTGCCGGACGGCGTCCCCTACGACCTCGCGACCGTCGGCCGGGTGCTCGGTGCCTTCTGCGCCGAACTGGGCCTGGACCGGCCCCATGTGGCCGGCAACTCGCTGGGCGGCCTGCTCGCCCTGGAGCTGGGGCGCACCGGCCTGGTGCGGTCGGTGACCGCGCTGTCCCCGGCGGGCTTCTGGACCGAGGCGGAACGGCGCTACGCGTTCGGCACCCTGCGGACCATGCGCCGCAGCGCGCTGGCCCTGCCGGCGGGACTGATCGAGCGCCTGTCGCGCAGCGCGGCCGGCCGAGCGACCCTCACCAGCACCATCTACGCCCGGCCCGGCAGGCGTTCACCGGAGGCCGTCGTCGCCGAGACGTTCGCCCTGCGAGGAGCCACCGGTTTCCACCAGACGCTGGACACCGGCAGGGGCCTGCTCTTTCGCGACGAGGTCAAGGGCGTCCCCGTCTCCGTCGCCTGGGGCACCCGGGACCGGATACTGCTGCCCAGGCAGGGGATCCGCGCCAAGCGGGTGATCCCGCACGCCCGGCTCGTGCGGCTGCCCGGCTGCGGGCATGTCCCGATGAACGACGACCCGGCGCTCGTGGCCCGCGTCATCCTGGACACCAGCCGCTGAACCGGTGGCGGGAGGCGCTCCGGCGGCCCCGCGCCGAACGAGGACGCCGGAGCCGTACGCCACACCGGCACCGACCAGGAGGCTTCCCGCGCCCTGCGCGAGTCCGTACGTCCCGGCACCGACCAGCGGCGCGGTCAGGGCGGCGGAGACCGGGATCAGGCCGGAGAAAAGCGTGGCCCGTTCGGCTCCGATGCGCTGCATCCCGCTGTACCAGCAGACGAATCCGATCACGGTGACGACGGCGGCCTGCCACAGCAGGGCCGCCGCCTCGCCGCCCGTCGGGACGCGCAGGAACGACCCGCCGTCCAGCACCAGGCCCAGCAGCGCCGACTCGACGGCAGCGACGCCGCAGACCGCTGCGGAGAGCAGCTTCGGGCCGAGCGGCCTCAGAACCGGGACGGCGAGGACCGCGAAGCCGACCTCGCCCGCGAGCGCGCCCACCGAGAAGACCACGCCCGCCAGGTCGGTGCGCCCCCAGCCCTGCACGGTGAACGCCCCGACGGCGACGAGTCCGGCCGCGTACAGCGTGACGCGGGACGGGCGGCGACCGTCCAGCAGCGGGACGAGCACGCCGACCACGATCGGCGCACAGCCCACGAAGACGCCCGGAACGGCCGGCTCCGCCGACTGTTCGGCCGCCAGGACCGCCAGGTTGAACCCGACCATGCCCACGGCGGCGAGCAACGCGAGCCGCCCCCACTGGCGGCGGTCGAGACGGCGGAGCCGCGCCGTCGGGGAATCGGGGTCACGCCGCAGGAGCGGGACGAGCAGCAGTGCGGCGAGACCGTAGCGGAGCGCCTGGCCACCCGCGTACGGGTAGTCGCCGAGGACGCTGTTGGCCGTGAAGGATGCCCCCACCAGCACACACGCGAGGGCCGCGAGGAGGGCCCCGCGCAGAGAGGTTGCGTTCATGGGGGCGACGCTAGGGTCGGCGGAGGACCGGTTTAAGGTCCACTTCCATGACGTCTTCGGGGACCAATGCGCATCGTCCGTCGGCGGAATCCCTCTCTCCGGCGTGGGAGTTGCTGCTGCCCGCCGCCGCGGCGCCGGCGCGGGGGCGGGGGCGCGCACTCCGGTCAGCGCTGCGGGAAGCGGTTCGTTCCGGCCGCCTCGCGGCCGGCACGAGGCTGCCCTCCAGCCGTGAGCTCGCCGCCGATCTGGGCGTATCCCGCGGGCTGGTCACCGAGGCGTACGAGCAGCTCACCGCCGAGAGCTATCTGCGCAGCGGACGGGGCGCGGGCACCTGGGTGAGCGAGGGCGTGCGCGCGGCGGAGCGTCCGGTACGCGACCGCGCGCCGCGCGCGGCGGGCGCGCTGGTGGACTTCCGGCCCGGCACCCCTGATCTGTCCCTCTTCCCGCGCGGCGCGTGGAGCGCCGCTCAGCGAGCGGTGTTCGGCCGGCTGCCGCACGACGCGCTGGGCTACCCCGATCCGCGCGGGCTGCCGGAACTGCGTGAGGTACTGGCCGGGCTGCTCGTCCGCCGCAGGGGTGTGGTGGCCGACCCGGAACGGCTGGTGGTCTGCTCGGGCGTGGCCCAGGCGACGACCCTGCTCGGCTTCGTGCTGCGGGACGAGGGCGTGGCCTCCGTCGGGGTGGAGGACCCTGGCAGCCCGGAGCACGCCTCGCTGTTCGCGGCGACCGGTCTGGGCACGGTCCCGCTGCCCCTCGACGACGACGGCCTCGCCCTCGCGCCCCTGAAGCGCTCCGGCGTACGTGCCGTGGTGACCACGCCCGCGCACCAGTTCCCCACCGGAATCGGCTACTCCGCGCGGCGCCGCGGCGAGCTGCTCGACTGGGCGCGGGACGCGGACGCCGTGATCATGGAGGACGACTACGACGGGGACTTCCGGTACGACCGGGCGCCGGTGGGGGCCCTGCAGGGGCTGGATCCCGAGCGGGTCGTGTACACCGGCTCCGTGAGCAAGTCGCTGGCTCCGGGCCTGCGGCTCGGCTGGCTGATCGCCCCGACCGCGCTCACCGAGCGGATCGTCGCCCGCAAACGGACCATGGATCTGGGCAATCCGGTGGTCGACCAGGCCGTCCTGGCCGACTTCATCGCGCGCGGCGGCTACGACCGGCAGTTGCGGCGCTGCCAGCGGGCCTACCGGGAACGCCGGGACGCCCTGGTGTCCGCGCTCGCCGAGCACTTCCCCGGCACGACGGTCAGCGGCATCGCGGCGGGCCTGCACATCATCGCCCGGCTGCCCGCGCGGTACGGCCCCGAGGACGTCTTCCTGGAGCGGGCGGCCTCGGCGGGCATCGCGCTGCGGCCGCTGCGCGACTGCGGAACGGCCGACTCCGAGGACGGCGCCCTGCCCCTCGTCCTCGGCTACGCCCACCTCGCCCCCGGCGACATCGCCCGGGGGGTCGCCGCGCTGGCGGCCGTATGGCGTTCCGGCCGGTCCGTCCCCGGCTGACGGGCGCCGTTCACCCGGGGTTGGGGCTCCGGCCGCCGCGGAGCGCTAGGCATGGGCCAAGACCGGCGCCGGTCCATGGCCTGCCCGCCAACGGCGCACCACCCGCCCACCTCCCTGGAGGCGCTTCGATGTCCTACCGTCCGCGTATTCCCTCGCCCGGCCGCCGTGCCGTCCTGCGCGGCTCGCTGATCGCCCCCGCGGCCCTGGCCCTCTCCCCCGCGACCGCTTCGGCGGCGCCCGCGCTGCACCTGGCGGGGCGGCCCGAAGCGTCCTGGGGTGTGCAGGTGGGTGGCGTCACCGCTTCGTCGGCGCTGCTGTGGGTGCGCTCGGACCGGCCGGCGCGGATGCTGGTGGAGACCTCGGCGACCGAGTCGTTCCGGCGGGTCCGCCGATGGCACGGGCCGCGGCTCGGCCCCGGCACGGACTTCACCGGCACCACACCGCTGTACGGTCTGCCCGCCGGCGAACAGGTGCACTACCGCGTGACGCTCGCCGATCCCGCCGATCCCCGCCGCACCGGCAAACCGGTGTACGGGACGTTCCGTACCGCCCCGGCGCGGCGCCGCTCCGGAGTCCGGTTCCTGTGGTCGGGCGACATCGCGGGGCAGGGCTGGGGCATCAACCCGGACATCGGCGGCTACCGCGTGTACGAGGAGATGCGCCGTCTGGACCCGGACTTCTTCCTGTGCAGCGGCGACAGCATCTACGCGGACGGCCCGCTGGAGCCGAGCGTGACGCTGCCGGACGGCCGGATCTGGCGCAATGTCATGACCGAGGAGAAGGCGAAGGTGGCCGAGACCCTGGACGAGTACCGGGGCAACTTCCGGTACAACCTGCTCGACCGGAACGTCCGCCGCTTCAACGCGCAGGTGCCCTCCGTCGTGCAGTGGGACGACCACGAGGTGCGCAACAACTGGTATCCCGGCCAGATCCTCGACGACGCGCGCTACACCGAGAAGAACGTGGACATCCTCGCGGCACGCTCCGTGCGCGCCTTCCAAGAGTACGTGCCGCTCGCGCCCTCGTACGGTTCCGACCGGCGTTCGCGGATGTACCGGGTCGTGCACCACGGGCCGCTGCTCGACGTCTTCGTGCTCGACATGCGGTCGCACCGCAACGCCAACTCCCCCAATCGGCAGGCCGACGACACGACGGGCATCCTCGGCGCCGAGCAGTTGCGGTGGCTGAAGCGCTCGCTGGCCGCCTCCCGGGCGGAGTGGAAGGTGATCGCCGCGGACATGCCGCTCGGCCTGGTGGTCCCGGACGGGGCGACGAACTTCGAGGCCGTGGCGCAGGGGGACCCCGGGGCCCCGCTCGGGCGGGAGCTCCAGATCGCCGAACTGCTCCGGTTCGTCAAGCACCGCGGGGTCACCGGCACCGTGTGGCTGACGGCCGACGTCCACTACACCTCGGCGCAGCACTACGCGCCGGAGCGGGCGGCGTTCAAGGACTTCGCACCGTTCTGGGAGTTCGTGTCCGGGCCGCTGGCGGCAGGCGGCTTCCCGGCCAACGCGCTGGACGCCACGTTCGGCCCGGACCGGGTCTTCGTGCGGGCTCCCGACCGGGCCAACGTCTCGCCGATGGAGTCCCCGCAGTATTTCGGCGAGGTGGAGATCGACGGCGACAGCGCGGAGCTGACGGTGCGGCTGCGGGCCGAGGGCGGAGCGGTGCTGTTCTCCCAGGTGCTCCGGCCGGGTCGCGTGGGGCAGTGAACCGGGGCCGGGGCGGGGCTCGTTGTCAGTGGTGGGTCCTACGCTTTTTCTCATGACCCGATCCGTTCAGGCCTTGGCCTACGCACGCCCGTCCTCCCTGACGTCATCGCAGGTGGGGCCGTCCCTCGGTCTGGAGACCGCGGGGGGTCTCACCCCCCGCGGGGCGGAGGCGCACCCGCGGTTCTTCGCGGGTTTCCTCACCGATCCGCGCATAGCGGCGCGCGGGCTGCTGGCGGTCGCGGACGTGGCCGCCGCCCGCTACTACCAGCGCCCGTCGCCCGCCTCCCTGGACCCGGTGGTGACCGGCAACGGCGACCGGCTGCGCTTCGAGTCGTTCTCCGGCTGCTGCGGGGTGTACGCACGCCTCGATGTGCTCCAGGAGGGCCTGGACGGCCGGGAGACCGGCCACGGCACGACGAACGTGGACGTGAACGCTCCGCTGCGGGAGGCGCTTTCGCGGATCACGGCGGACGATCCGCTGCATCTGCGGGTGGGTCCGGAGGAGCTGGCGGTGACCACGCTGGAGGGTCCGGTGGTGGAGAAGAAGGTGCCGCTGCCCGATCGTTGGCTGCGCGGTTTCGCCGAGGCGCAGGTCGCGTCGGCCGGGTTCGATCTGCGGGCGGAGCTGACGGCGGCGCAGGCGGTGGCCTTCCTGCGGTCGCTGCCCCGCTCCTCGCCCTCGGGCCGTGCCGCACGCGGCGCCCGGTGGGTGGTGGCGTCGGGCGGGTCCCTGCGCCCGACGACCCGTCCCGTCCCGGGCGCGGTGTGCCTGCCGGGCCCGGAGCGGCTGGTGGCCTTGCAGCGGGTGCTGCGCGACGCGACGGCCCTGCGGGTGTACGGGCCGGTGGCCGACGGCGCGGCGGCGGCGAGCGCCTGGGAGGTGGTGCTGCCGGGGATGCGGCTCACGCTGACGCTCTCCCCGGACTCCGCGCGGGGGTTCTCGGGCGAGGGCGGGGTCCTGGAGGCGCTGGCCACCAACGACGCGGCGGCCGATGCGGAGCTGGTGTCCGTGCTCCTCGCCTGGGAGCCCCGGATCGAACCGGCCGAGCTGGCCGAGCGGGCGGGGTTGAGCGTGGCGCGGGTGCGGGCCGCTCTGACCCGCCTCGGCACGGCGGGCCGCGTCGGCTACGACCTGGCGGACGCGGCGTACTTCCACCGGGAGCTGCCGTACGACGCGGACCGGGCGGAGCGGCACAACCCGCGTCTCGTCGCGGCCCGCGGGCTGGTCGGCGAGGGGGCGGTGACCCTCGACGGTGCGCTGGCGACGGTCGCCTCGGGGGACCGGCGCTACCAGGTGCGCGAGAGCGGTTCCGAGGTCAGCTGCACCTGCCAGTGGTGGGCGGACTACCGGGGGCGGCGGGGGCCCTGCAAACACGCGCTCGCGGTGCGCATGGTCCGCCGGGGTGCGACGGTCGCCGGAGGCGTGCGATGAACGAGCTGCTCACCGCCGTACGGGCGGGACGCCACAACGATGTGCCGCCGCTGGTGCTCGGTCTGGACCGCACCGGCCGCCGTGCCGCCCTCGCCGAGCTGAAGGAGTTGCGCAAGGAGGTGCGGAGCTGGGACTGGCAGCGGCGGGACAAGATCCGCAAGGCGTTGCTGGTGGCCGGCGCGGGCTGCCACACCGGGGCCGCGGGGTGCGCCGCCTGGCTCGGGGGGCGTGATCTGCGCGACTGGGGCCGGTCGCCGTATCCGTTGATCCTCGCCGCGCTCAAGGATCGCGATCCGGCCTGGCTGGGCGATCTCGCCCACCGGTTCGCGAGTCGCGCGGCCCTCTCCGACGCGGAGTACACCTTCGTCGGCGAGCTGTCGCGGATCGCCCGGGTCCCGCTCCCCGCCACGGACAACCTGGTCGTGGGGTGGAGCGAGCTGGTCAGCGCGGCGCGCTGGCGCGGCCGGACCCGGCGCCGGCTGACCGACATCCTGCGGGAGGATCCGCACTCCCCCACGCTGGCGGCCCGGTTGTTCGAGATGCCCGAGCTGCCACCGCAGGTCGACTTCTACGACGCGCCGGATGCCCAGGACAACTGGCCCGGAGCGCTGTGCGCGCTGGTCGAGGACGGGGCGCTGGACCGGGCGCATCTGGTGGAGCGGTGCGTCATCCGGCTGATGCGCGGCGGCAGATCCGTCGACCAGCGGTTCTTCCTGGCCGTTCTCCTGCGGCTGGGGACGACGGAGGAAGAGGAGGACCGGCATCTGCGGGACTGGACGGCGATGGCGACGGACGGGATCACCCCGGTCGCCTCGCACGCCCAGCAGGTGCTGGTGCGGCTCGACGAGCGGGGCGTGCTGTCCACCCGGGGGCTGGCCGAGGTGTCGGGTGCCGTGCTCTTCCGTCAGGAGAAGAAGCTGGTGCGGGCGCAGTTGACCCTGCTGGGCAAGGCGCTGCGGCGGGACGCCTCGACGGCGGACGAGCTTCTTCCGGCGGTCGCGGAGGCGTTCGGCCATGAGGGCATCGACGTCCAGGAGCGGTCCCTGAAGCTGGTCGCGCGGTATCTCCCCGCTGTCGCCGACCCGGGGGTGCGGGAGCAGTTGGCCTCCGCCGCCGCGCGGTTGGGCCCCCTGCACCGGGAGACGGTCGCCGCCCTGTTCGGCGGTGCGGTGGAGGAGGAGCCGCGGGAGGCGTACGAGGAGTTCCTGCCGGCCGCTCCGGTGCCGCGGCGTCAGGAGCCCGCACCGGGGACGGTGGCCGAGCTCGTCGAGGAGGTGGCCGCCCGGGTGAAGGCCCACGCGTCGGAGCGTTGGATCCCGGCGTCGGCCGTCCTGGACCCCTCGGCCGGGACCACCGGCTTCGAACGGGCGCTCGACGGCCTCGTCCGGCTGGCCCGGACCGACCGGGAGGAGCTGACGGCGTCGCTGCGGGAGGCGCTGGCCGGGGTGCACTTCGTCGAGAACGGGCTGTCCCCGTACATGATCGATCCTCGGGCCATCTCGACCTCGCACGGGCTCTCCGTCGTGGTGGCCTCGCTGCTGGGCCTGGTCTCCGAGCGGGACAGGGTCGCGTGGCGGGCGAAGACGACCGTGAAGGGGGCGGACGCCTGTGCCCATGCCGCGTTGAACGGGGTGCTGCTCGACCGGGCGTGGGAGGCCGCGGAGGCGATAGCGGTGGGGCAGGCGCCGTTCCTGCTGGCCACGCCGACCTGGCAGACCGGGGCGATCGAGCCGGGCGAGCTCGTCGGACGGCTGCGGACCTACCGGGAGCTGGACGCCCGCCCCGGCCCCGCCGACTTCGCCCAGGCCCTGCTGCGGGTCCGCCGGGGCGGCGGACCCGAGGCGGCGGACGCGGCTGCGGCGGCGGAGGCGCTGGGCACCGGCGAGGGCGACCGGCTGGCCGCCTGGATCCGCGCCGACGAGCCGGTGGCCCCGGTGCTCCGGCATCCGGCGACCACCGTCTCCCGTCCCTCGGCGGGCAATTGGTGGCAGCGGACGGCGACCGGCGCCCGTCAGGTGCTGTTGGCGACCCGGGAGCGGCCGGTGATCCTGCGTGACTTTCCGGAGGCCTTCCACTGGCTGGGCCGGGCACAGCTCCCCCGGCCCCAGGAGTGCTACCACTGGGGGCCCGACCGGTGCTCGCACTGGACGGCGACCCTGCCGGAGGATCCGGATGCGACGGCGGCCTGGCTGCTTGCGGACCTGATGTTCGCCGCCGACCAGGGACAGCGGGGAGCCGCCGGGTTCCTGCCGGCCCTGGCGGAGAGCGCGGGCGAGGTGGGCGGGGCGACGCATCTCGCGTTGGCCTACGGTCTCGGCGCACGGTATCCGGAGGACCGGACCGCGGCGGTGGACGCCCTGCTCGTGCTGGCCGCGGGCGGCAGGTTGGACGGGGCGTCGCTCGGGCGGGAGCTGGCGATCCTGGTCGACCGCGACCTGGTGAAGGTGAACCGCACGGCCGACGCCCTCGGCACGGCTGCCGCCACCGGCGCGTACCGGACGGTGCTCACCGTGCTGGCCGCGATGCTGCCGGTTCTCCTGGCGTACGAGAAGACGCCTCGTGGCCTCGGCGATCTGCTGTCCGTGGCGGCCGAGTCAGCCGAACGCTGCGGTACGGGCGGCATCCCGTCGATAGCGGGGCTCGCGGCCACGGCGGGGCGCGGGGGTTCCTCCCAGACGGTCCGTCAGGCCGCCCGGTTGCTCGCGACGTTCCCCGTCGGAACGGAGGACTGAATCTGGCCGAAAACGACGATAGGCGACCAGATCAACACGTAACCCATCGGTCACAAGGCGTTCGTGATCAGGCAACACCGTTCGTTCACAGTGAGGATATGACTGATGTGACCTCCGCGAAGACCGCCCGCCGTCCGCACCACTGGCGGCGGGACCTGATCGAACTGGCCGCCCTGTTCACCGCCGTCGCCGTGGCCGACGCCATCGCCAACCTGATCGGACACCAGCCGGACGGGCCCTTCCTGCTCGTGGCGTCGGCGGTGGTGCTGGCGGCCACCGCCGCGTTCCACACCTGGTGGGCGCGACGGCACAGTCACGCTCCCCCGTCCGACGGGACGCCCGCGGCACCGGACGGGACGGCGGGCGGAGCGGCGGGCGCGGCCCGGGGCGGCGGGGCGGGCGGGATCGCCGGTGCCGAGGAGACCGCCCTGTGGCGGATGCGGACGACCGTGCGCGACGCCCCGGGCAGTCTGGCCGCGCTGTGCCTGGCCCTCGCCGGGCTCCGGGTGGACATCCTCACTCTCGGTACCCACCCGCTGGCGCGGGGGACGGTGGACGAGTTCCTGCTGCGGGCCCCGGCCTCGCTCCAGGCTCAGGAACTGTCCCGGGAGATCGCGGCCGCCGGCGGCACGTCCACGTGGATCGAGCGGGCGGACGCCCACGATCTGGTCGACGTCCCGACCCGGATGCTGTCACTGGCCACCCGGACCGCGCTCGACGCGGCCGAGCTGCCCCTCGCCCTGCGGCAGCTGCTCGGCCGGTGCACCATCCACTCGCTGCCCGCCGTCTCGGTCACCGGCCGCCCGACCGGGGAGAGCGCCCCGGTCGAGGGCGTGCTGGAGGAGACGGTGATGCGGCTGCGGGACCCGTCCGGCGGGGTGATCTCCGTGGAGCGGCCCTATCTGCCGTTCACGCCGACCGAGTTCGCGCGGGCGCGTGCCCTGGTCGAGCTGGACGCCCGGCTCGGCCCCCGGGTGCCGCGCGGCGAGGACGTCCTCACGCTCCCCGAGGGCAACGAGATCACGGTGCGCCGCGCGGACCACGGCGACCTCGCCGCCGCCCGCGCCCTGCACGACCGCTGCTCGCAGCGGACCCTGGGGCTGCGCTACCACGGTCCGGTCGCGGACGCGGACCGCTATCTCGACCACCTGCTGAGCCCCCGTTTCGGCCGCACCCTGGCGGTGCAGACGGCCTCCGGCAAGCTGGTGGCGCTGGGCCACCTCCTCTGGGACGGGGACGAGACCGAGGTCGCCCTCCTCGTCGAGGACGACTGGCAGCGCCGGGGCATCGGCTCCGAGCTGCTCGGCCGCCTGGTGGCCCTCGCCGTGGAGGCGGGCTGCGACAGCGTGTACGCCGTGACGCAATCCCGCAACACCGGCATGGTGGCGGCGATGCGCGGGCTGGGGCTTCCCCTCGACTACCAGATCGAGGAGGGCACGCTCGTCATCACCGCCCGGCTGGCGTCGGACCGTTCGAGGGCTGGAGGGTCCGGCCGGCCGGCCGCACCGACGGAAGGGGCCCGTCGCTGAGCGCCTGGCACAGGTCCGCCCACAGGTCCTCGACGTCTTCGAGGCCGACCGACATCCGCAGCAGCCGGTCGCCGACGCCGGACGCACGCCGGTCTCCCTCCGCCACGATGCGGTGGCTGATGGAGGCCGGGTGCTGGATCAGCGAGTCGACGCTGCCGAGGCTGACGGCGGGCGTGATGAGCCGCACCCCGGAGATCACCCGGTGCGGGTCGCCGTACACCTCGAAGGAGATCATCGCGCCGCCGATCCGCGGGTAGTGCACCCGGGCGATGCGCGGGTCGGCGGTGAGCCTGCGGACGAGTTCTGCCGCGCTCGTCGAGGCCGCGCGCACGCGCACCGGAAGCGTGGACAGCCCGCGCAGCAGAAGGTATCCGGCCAGCGGGTGCAGCACTCCGCCGGTGGCGAAGCGGACCTGGCGCAGCGTGGCGGCGAACTCCTCGTCGCAGGCGACGACGCCGCCCATGACGTCCCCGTGGCCGCCGAGGTACTTGGTGGCGCTGTGCAGGACGATCCGGGCGCCGTGTTCGACGGGACGCTGGAGGACGGGGGTGGCGAAGGTGTTGTCGACGAGCAGCGGGACGGTTCCGCAGGCGTGGGCGACGGCCCGGATGTCGACCTCGGCCAGCGTCGGATTGGCCGGCGTCTCGACCATCACGAGCCCGGTGTCCGGACGGATCGCGTCGGCGATGCCCGCCGGGTCGGTCCAGGTCACCTCGGTGCCCAGCAGCCCGGTGCCGAGGAGATGGTCGCTGCATCCGTAGAGCGGGCGGACCGCGACGACATGGCGCAGCCCCTGGCTCGCGCGGGCGAGCAGGACCGCGGTCAGCGCCGCCATCCCGCTGGCGAAGGCGACCGCGCTCTCGGTGCGCTCCAGCCGGGCGAGCGCCGTCTCGAAGCGGCCCGTGGTGGGGTTGTCCAGCCGGGCGTAGACGGGCGGCCCGTCGGGACGGGCCCCGGTGGTGGCGAAGGCGTCGATCCGCATCGCCTCGCCGCGCGAGTCGTGGGACGGGTAGGTGGTGGACAGGTCGATCGGCGGGGCGTGCAGGCCGAGGGAGGCGAGGTCGTCGCGTCCGGCGTGCACGGCTTCGGTGGCGAGGGCCCTGGACGGGGTGGGGGCAGGGTGCGTCATCGAGACTTCGTTGTCCATGCCGTCACTCTGAACAGCTACCGGTTCGTAGCGGTCATATCCCGTGCTACGTTCGGCACATGTCCGATTCCGTCGCTCTCGATCCGGTGGATCTGCAGATCCTACGGCTGTTGCAGAACGATGCGCGGACCACGTACCGGGAGCTCGCGGCCGAGGTCGGCGTGGCCGCTTCGACCTGCCTGGACCGGGTGGCCCGGCTGCGCCGCTCCGGGGTGATCCTCGGGGACCAACTGCGCCTCGACCCGGCGAAGCTCGGCCGGGGGCTCCAGGCGCTGCTGCTGGTGCAGGTCCGGCCGCACCGCCGGGAGCTCATCGGGCCGTTCGTCGAGCGGATCAGGTCCCTGCCGGAGTCGCGTGCCCTCTTCCACCTCACCGGCCCGGACGACTATCTGGTGCAGGTCGCGGTGGCCGACGCGGCCGATCTGCAGCGGTTGGTGCTGGACGAGTTCACCTCACGGCGGGAGGTGGCCCGGGTGGACACCCGGCTGATCTTCCAGCAGTGGGAGTGCGGGCCCCTGCTGCCCCCGGCCGGGAGCTGAGCGACGAAATCACGCCCGGGACGCGGCGGCGACGCCTGTCGGACGAGCCGACGGCAGCGCTGGGAGTGATCGTCTTTCGGACGCCGCGGGGCCCCCGATGATGACGTGGGGGCCACGTCCGTACGAGGATGTCCGCATGTCAGACACTTCGAGCAGCGCGCTGCCCCGTCAGGTCGCCGACGCCTACGTCGACGCCATCATCGAACTCGACCCCATCACGGGCACCTATCTGGGTGTGTCCGAAAGCTCGCGTCGGCTGCCCGACTTCTCGCCGGCGGGTCAGGCCGCCGTCGCCGACCTCATCCGCGCGACGCTGCGGGAGCTGGACGCCGCCGAACAGCGTCCCGGTGCGGACAGCGCGTCCGAGCGGCGGTGCGGACGCCTCCTGCGGGAACGCCTGACGGCCGAACTCGCCGTGCACGAGGCGGAGGAGGGACTGCGGACGGTCTCCAACCTGCAGTCCCCGGCCCACAGCATCACCGAGGTCTTCACTCTCACGCCGACCGCGACGGACGAGGACTGGGCGGCGGTCGTGGAGCGGCTGCGCGCGGTGCCCGCCGCGCACGAGGGGTACCGCGCCTCGCTCGCGCTCGGCCTGGAGCGCAAGCTGTACGGCGGCCCCCGCGCGACCGCCACGTTCGTCGGTCAGCTCACGGAGTGGGGCGGGGAGGGCGAGGGCACGGCGTTCTTCACGGAGTTCGTCGCCCCCGGCCCCGCGTCGCTGCGGGCGGAGCTGGACGAGGCCGCAGGGCTGGCCACGGCCTCGGTCCTCTCGCTGCGTGACTGGGTGCGCGATGTGTACGCCCCGGGCATCGAGGGCGCCCCTGACCCCGTGGGCCGGGAGCGCTACGCTCTCTGGTCGCGGCTGTACAACGGCACCGACCTGGATCTCGACGAGGCGTACGCGTACGGCTGGGCGGAGTACCACCGGCTGCTCGCCGAGATGAGGACCGAGGCCGAGAAGATCCTGCCCGGGGCCGGCCCCTGGGAGGCGCTCGCCCACCTCGACGTGCACGGCAAGCACATCGAGGGCGTGGACGAGGTCCGCGCGTGGCTGCAGGGCCTGATGGACGAGGCGATCGAGGCGCTGGACGGCACGCACTTCGACCTCGCGGAGCGGGTGCGGAAGGTGGAGTCCCGCATCGCCCCGCCCGGCGGGGCCGCCGCGCCGTACTACACCGGCCCCTCCGAGGACTTCTCCCGCCCCGGGCGCACCTGGCTGCCGACCATGGGCGAGACCCGTTTCCCGGTGTACGACCTGGTATCGACCTGGTACCACGAGGGTGTTCCGGGCCATCACCTGCAGATCGCCCAGTGGACGCACGTCGCCGACAGCCTCTCGCGCTACCAGGCGTCGGTCGGCATGGTCAGCGCGAACGCCGAGGGGTGGGCGCTGTACGCGGAGCGGCTGATGGACGAGCTGGGCTTCCTGCCCGACGCGGAGCGGCGGCTCGGCTACCTGGACGCGCAGATGATGCGCGCCTGCCGGGTGATCGTCGACATCGGCATGCACCTGGAGCTGGAGATCCCGGCGGACTCCCCCTTCCACCCGGGCGAGCGCTGGACGCCCGACCTGGCCCAGGAGTTCTTCGGCGACCACAGCGGCCGTCCCGCCGACTTCGTGGAGAGCGAGCTGACCCGCTATCTGTCGATGCCGGGCCAGGCCATCGGCTACAAGCTCGGGGAGCGCGCCTGGCTGCTCGGCCGGGAGAACGCGCGCGCCGCGCACGGTGACGCGTTCGATCTGAAGGCCTGGCACATGGCGGCGCTCTCGCAGGGGTCGCTGGGCCTGGACGATCTGGTGGACGAGCTCTCGCGGCTCTGATCGGAAGCGGGCGAGGAGGGGCAGCACGTCATGATCGGCACGAGCGGGCGGAACGGATTCCTCTTCTGCTCCGACCCGTTGCGGCCCGCCCGGCCCGATCCGCAGTTCGCCGGCGAGGTCGAGGCGGCGCGGGCGGCCGGCGGGCGGATCGCGCTCCTCGATCATGACGCGCTGCTCGCCGGGGACCCGGCCGGGGCGGTGGCCCGGGTCGCACGGGACTCCGGACCGTACTGGTACCGGGGCTGGATGATCCCGTCAGCCCGGTACGCGGAGCTGGAGGCCGCGCTCGGCACCCGGGGCTGCACTCTGCTCACCGGCGCCGCCGGCTACCGGCGTGCACATGAACTCCCCGGTTGGTACGAGGAGTTCGCCGCGCTCACGCCGCGCAGTGTCTGGTGCCCCGTGGCTCCGGGAGCGCCGCCGCCCACCGCCGACGAACTGGCCCGGCTCGCGGCGCCCCTGGGGCCGGGGCCCGGCATCGTGAAGGACTTCGTCAAGTCCCGCAAGCACGAGTGGCACGAGGCCTGTTACGTACCGGACCTCGTGGACCGGGAGCGATTGGCCTCCGTGGTCGGCCGGTTCATGGAGCTTCAGGGCTCCTTCCTCGCGGGCGGCCTGGTGGTGCGGTCCTTCGAGCCGTTCGTCGCGGGCGGCGAGGCGAGGGTGTGGTGGGTGGACGGGGAGGCGGTGCTCGTCACCGCCCACCCCGACACCCCGGGTCCGGTGTCCGTTCCCGGGGCGGCCCCTTGGCGGGAGGCCGTGGGCCGCCTCGGGCTGCGCTGGGTCACCACCGACCTGGCGTTGCGCGAGGACGGGGTGTGGCGGGTGGTGGAGGTCGGCGACGGCCAGGTCAGCGGCCTCCCCGCCGGGGCGGAGGCAGAGGTGCTGTTCGCCGCGCTGGCGGGCGCGGACCCGCGCTGATCCCGCCCGGGCCCCGGTATCAGCAGCCGCAGTCGGCGGCGTCGGCCGGTGCGGTGAGCGGGTCGGCTCCGCGCCGCTCGACGCCCTCCCGGGTCTCGAAGGCGAAGCCCTCGCGCACCCAGTACTCGAATCCGCCGAGCATCTCCTTGACCTGGTACCCCCGCTGGGCGAGGGCCAGGGCCGCGCGGGTCGCGCCGTTGCAGCCCGGCCCCCAGCAGTACGTGACGACGGGAACGGCCGGGTCCAGCAGGGCCGCCGCCCGCTCGGGGATCAGCGCGGTGGGCAGGTGCACCGCACCGGGCACGTGCCCCTGGTCCCAGGACGCGGTGGAGCGGCTGTCCAGGACGACGAACCCGCACTCGCCGCCGGCGGCGAGTGCGGAGGCCACGTCGGAGACGTCGGCGTGGAAGGCGAGCGAGGCGCCGAAGTAGGCCGCCGCGGCGGCGGGGGAAGCGGGCGCGACGCGCAGGACGGGGTTCTCGGCCATGGCCGTGATGTGCGAGGTCATGACCATGAATCTATGAGCGTGAAACGGGACCGGGAAGTGGGATTCCCCGGCACTCCTCTTGATCTGCCGGGGATTTCCCTGTTGTCTCGGGCGAGTGACCGACTATTCCCCGGACGCCACCGACTGGCGCATCCTCGACGTCCTCCAGCGCGACGGCCGCGCCACGTTCGCCGAGCTCGCACGAGCCGTCGCCATGTCCCCGAGCGCGGTGACGGAGCGGGTGCGCCGACTGGAGGAGCTGGGGGTGATCAGCGGGTACGCGGCGGTGGTCGACGCCGAGCGGCTCGGACTGCCCGTCCTCGCCCTGGTGCGCCTGCGCTACCCGAACGGGAACTACAAGCCCTTCCACGATCTGCTGGAGACCACGCCCGAGATCATCGAGGCCCACCACGTCACCGGCGACGACTGCTTCGTCCTCAAGGTCACGGCCCGTTCGATGAGGCATCTGGAGGAGACCACCGGGCGGATCGGGGCGCTGGGCTCCGTCACCACCAGCGTCGTGTACTCCTCGCCGCTCCCCCGCCGGGCGATCGGCCGCTGACACCGGGCACGACCGCGCGCAGACCGGGCGTCACAGGCGGTGCCGGACGGACGAGCCCTGCCGCTCCTTCACCACTTCGAGCCGGACCGGGATCCGGCGGCGCAGGTCGGCCACATGGCTGACGATGCCGACGCTGCGGTCCCGCTCCCGCAGGGAGTCGAGTACGTCGAGCACCTCGTCCAGCGTCTGGTCGTCGAGGCTGCCGAACCCCTCGTCGATGAAGAGGGTGTCCAGGCGTACGCCGCCGGCCTCCTCGGTCACGACGTCCGCGAGGCCCAGCGCGAGGGCCAGCGAGGCGAAGAACGTCTCCCCGCCGGAGAGCGTCGCGGTGTCGCGTTCGCTGCCGGTCCAGGCGTCGACCACGTGCAGTCCGAGTCCGGCGCGGCGTCCGCCCGTGCGGGCGTCGGAGTGGACCAGCGTGTAGCGGCCCGAGGACATCCGCTGGAGCCGTGCGGTGGCGGCGGCGGCCACCTGTTCCAGGCGGGCGGCCAGGACGTACGCCTCCAGGCGCATCTTGCGTTCGTTGTCGGCGGAGGTGCCCGCGGCGAGACCCGCGAGCCGGGCGACCCGTTCGTACTCCTGGCGCACGGGTCCCAGCCGGCGTACCTCGTCGGCGGCCTGCCGGGAGAGCCGGGTCAGCTCGCCGCAGCGCTGGTCGGCGGCGGCGAGCGCCGAGGACGCCTCGCGCAGCAGCCATTCCGCCGTCTCGAACGCGCCCTGCGCCGCCGATGGCCGTGCGGCGGGCTGTTCGGCGGCCTCGCGGGCGTCGCGCTCGGCACGGCGGTCGGCCACCGCGGCGGCCTCGGCCTGCCAGGCGTCGATGCGGTGCTGGAGGTCGCGTTGGGCGGCGGGGTCGAGGAGGGTCGCGGCGGCGGCCTCCGGGGTGTCGAAGCCGGCCCGGAACGCCGCGTCGGAGAGCCGGTCGTCGGCCTCCTTGCGCCGCCGGGCCGCGTCCTGCTCGGCGCGTACGGCCTCGGCGGCCTCCGCCAGCAGCTCCACCCGGCGGGTGAGACGGTCCGCGTGGGCGGCGACGGACCCGGACGCGCCCCGGACGGCGGCGAGTTCGTCGTGCAGCGCGGTCTGCTCACGGTCGAGCGCCTCACGCCGGGAGGTGCGGGCGGCGGCCCGGCGCTCGGCCTCCTGACGGAGTTCGAGGCGGTCGGCGTGCTCGCGCTCGGCGGCGTCGAGGGCCTCGCGGGCGGCGTGCGTCCCGGCGGCGAGGAGGTGCTCGGCGGCATGCTCGGCGGCCAACCGGTCGACGGTGTCACGGAGCTCGTCGACGGACGGGCCGGGGGCGCCCTGTGCTTCGCCGTCGGCGACGGCGGCGGCCGAAGCCCCGTCGGCAGCCGCCGGGGCAGCCGCGTCGCGGGCCTCCGCGTGCGCGGTGGCGTGGCGTTCGCGGACGAGCCCGAGGGCCTGCTCCGCGCGGGCGCGGGTCTCCTCGGCCCGCCGGTGGGCGGTGAGGGCCGTCTCCTCGGTGGCCCGGTCGACGTGGCCGTCGCCCTCGGTGGCGGGGGCCGGGTGCTCGGCGGAGCCGCAGACGGTGCAGGGCGTGCCGTCCACGAGTCCGGCGGCCAGCTCCGCCGCGATGTCCCGCAGTCGGCGCTCCCGCAGCCCGAGCCAGCTCTCGTGGGCGTCGAGGGCGCGTTCGCGGGCCTCGGCCAGCGTCTCCCCCGCGGCCAGGAGCTCGTCGGCCAGCGCGTCGCGGCGGCGGGCGGCCTCCAGCCTGCGACGGGCCGGGGCGAGCAGCCCGGCGAGCCGCTCGGCGCGGGTCGCGGCCTCCTGCGCCGTCGCGATGCGTTCCCGGAGTCCGGCGTGGACGGCGTCCCAGCCCGCCAGCCAGGCGTCCGCGTCCCGGACGGTGGCGTCGTCGGCCCGGGACTCGCGCTCCAGCCGCTCCCGTTCCCCGTCGATGCCGGCGCTGCGCGCCTCGGCCCGGCGCGCGGACTCCAGGCCACCCAGCTCCTGCCGGAACCGGCGCTCCAGCTCGGCGAGTTGATCGGGTCCCGCGTCGGCCAGGTCGGACGGCAGCTGCGCCCTGGCCCGGTCGAGGGCGGCGTCCGCCCGGCGGTGGGCGAGCTCCGCCTCCTCACGCAGTTCCAGCGCCGGGGCGACCCGGTCGGCCTTGCGGGCGCGCTCCAGCTCCTCCTGGCAGCGGTCGTGTTCGGGCCGTCGCTCCTCCAGGGCCGCGGCGCGGCGCACGGTCTCCTCGTACCGCTCCTGGAGGCGGGCGAGTTCGCGCTCGGTGTCCAGGGCGTGGCGTGCCGTGCGCTGCCGGCCCTCGGCCCCGGTCAGGACGCGGTGGGCGATGTCGAGCCGTTCGCGGGCCGTGGACCGGGCGACGGCGGCCCACTCCAGCACGGCTTCGGCGAGACCGGGTTCGCCCCGCCGGGCGGCGATCGGCGTGGCCTCGCCCCCCGCGGGTCCGGCCGCCTGGGCGATGCGCTGGGCGAGGGCGAGGATCCGCTCGTCCGCGGCGATGACCCTGGCCTCGCCGCCCCGGCGCAGCTCGGCGAGGCGTTCCTCGACGGCGGCGAAGCGACGGGTGTCGAAGAGACGGCCGAGGAGCTTGCCGCGGGCCTCGGCGTCCGAGCGCAGGAAACGCGCGAAGTCGCCCTGCGGCAACAGCACCACCTGGCAGAACTGGTCCCGGCTCATGCCGATGAGCCGGGTCAGCTCCTCGCCGATCTCCTGGTGCGACTTGCTGAGCGCCTGCCAGCCGCGCTCGGGGTCGTGGCCGCGCAGCCGGCTCTGGGCCTTCTCCAGGGTGAAGCCGTCGCCGCGCTTCTTCGGGCGGGGCTGGGCGGGGCTGCGGGTGACTTCGAGGCGGCGGCCGCCGACGGTCAGCTCCAGCTGGACCTCGGTGGGCAGGTCCGCCGGGGCGTGGTCGCTGCGCAGGGAGGCGCCGGGGCTCTGCCGGGCGCCGGGGACGGCCCCGTACAGGGCGAAGCAGACGGCGTCCAGGACGGAGGTCTTGCCCGCTCCGGTGGGGCCGTGGAGCAGGAAAAGCCCGGCGGAGGAGAGGGCGTCGAAGTCGACGTCCTGGGTGGCGCCGAACGGCCCGAAGGCGGTGATGCTCAGGCGGTGCAGTCTCACCGGGACACCTCGCGGACGGTCTCGTCGACCCGTACGTCGTCGAACGCGGCCCGCAGCACGGTGCGTTCGAGGTCGCTGGGGCCGCTGCCGCCGCGGACGTGGGCGACGAAGTCCTCGGCGATCTGGTGGTCGTCGCGGCCCCGAAGGCGCTGGGCGTAGGACGCCCCCGGGTCGTCCGGCGGTCGCTCGGGGTCGAAGACGAGGCTGAGGGTGCCCGGGAAGCGCCGGGCGAGGCGGGCCATGGGTTCGGCGGGGCGCACCGGATCGGTGAGGGTGGCCTCCACCCAGGCCTGCTCGTGGCGGTCCAGGGCGGGGTCCTCCAGGAGGGTGTCCAGCCGGCCCCGGAGCCGGGCGAGGGGCCGCTCCACGGGGCAGTCGATCCGTTCCTCGGCGGCGATGCCCCCGTCGGCGTCGAGGTCGATGAGCCACATGGTCTTGCGGTGGTCGGCCTCGGAGAAGGAGTAGGCGAGCGGGGATCCGGAGTAGCGGACGCGGTCCGTGACCCGCTGGGAGCCGTGGAGATGGCCGAGGGCCACGTAGTCGACACCGTCGAAGACCCCTGCGGGGACGGCGGCGACTCCGCCGACGGTGATGTCGCGTTCGCTGTCGCTGGGCTCCCCGCCCGCCACGAAGGCGTGGGCGAGGACGACGGAGCGGGTGCCCTCCGGGCGGGTGGCGAGGTCTGCGCGGACCCGGTCCATCGCGGCGGTGAGGACCGCCTCGTGACCGGCCCTGTCCGCCCGGAGGGCGTCCTTGACCAGGGCCGGTTCCAGGTAGGGCAGCCCGTAGAACGCCACGTCGCCGTGGGTGTCGGCGAGCACGACGGGGGTGGCGCAGTTCTCCGGGTCGGTCCGCAGGTGGACCCCGGCGCGTTCGAGGAGGCCGGCGCCGACGCCGAGCCGGCGGGCCGAGTCGTGGTTGCCGGAGATCATGACGGTGGGGACGCCCGAGGCGGCCAGCCGGTGCAGCGCGCGGTCGAACAGCTCGACGGCGCTGAGCGGCGGGACGGCCCGGTCGTAGACGTCGCCCGCGACGAGGACGGCGTCCACCTCGCGTTCCCGGACGGTCGCCACGAGATGGTCGAGGTAGGCGGCCTGGGCGTCGAGGAGGGAGACCCGGTGGAAGGACCTGCCCAGGTGCCAGTCCGAGGTGTGCAGGATCCTCACGCCATCGCTCCGGCGGGTTCGGCCGGCACCGGCGCTCCGGTGGAACCGGCCGGCTCCGTCCCTCCGCCGGTCACGGCCCGCACCGCCACCCGGCCGGTCGCGTCCGGCATCGTCACTCCGCCGGTTGTGGCCTGCATCGTCGTCCTCCACCCCGTGGGCCGCGCCACCGGCGGCCCGTGATCCCGCTCGGCACCGGCCACGCTATCGCCGCCGGGCCGCCGAACCCGCATCGATCATGATTTTGGCCCCGTGGGATTGGCCTCACCTCGCGGGGTTCACGCGCTCGCGTCCCCGTACGCCTCGCCGCCCAGCTCCAGCACGGCCGTCCCCGCGGTCGCGTCGGCCAGCCAGGCGGTGAACGCCTCGACGTCGCCGTCCGGCAGCCCGATGCCGATGGTGACGGCCTCGGCGTACCGCACCTCGCGGACGTCCCGCCCGGTGGCCCGCAGGTCGTTCTCCAGCTTTCCGGCCCGCTGGTGGTCGACCCGGATCGTGGCGAGGCGGAAGCGCTGCCGGGTGATGGTGCCGAGCGTGTCGAGGGCCTCGCCGACCACTCCCCCGTACGCCCGGATCAGCCCGCCCGCCCCGAGTTTGACCCCGCCGTAGTAGCGGGTCACGACCGCCACGGCGTACCGCACCTCCCGGCGCATGAGCATCTGGAGCATCGGGACGCCGGCGGTGCCGCCGGGTTCGCCGTCGTCGCTCGCCTTCTGCACGGCGGCGTCGGCTCCGATCACGTACGCGAAGCAGTTGTGGGAGGCGGTCGGGTGCTCCTTGCGGACGCGGGCGACGAAGTCCTGGGCTTCCTGTTCGGTGGCGGCGGGGGCGAGGGAGCAGAGGAAACGGGATCGGTTGATCTCGCTCTCGTGCACACCCGCGCGGGCGACGGTCCGGTACTGCTCCTGCATCCGTCCACCCTATGCGCCGCCGCGAGGGCGGGCCCCGGCGGGAATGGGGAGGTGGGGACGTCGGTTGTCCGGGCATGGACACAGACGGCACGGCAGACGGCGGCGCGGTGGACGCGTACGCGGACGACGCGACGATCCGGCGGATCCTCCAGGACACGGGCGGCACCTGGGCGGTGGTGGGCCTCTCCGGCAACCGTTCCCGGACGGCGTACGGAGTGGCGGAGGTCCTCCAGCGGTTCGGCAAGCGGGTGGTGCCGGTGCACCCGAAGGCCGAGACGGTGCACGGGGAGCAGGGATACGCCTCGCTCACGGAGATCCCCTTCCCGGTCGACGTGGTGGACGTGTTCGTCAACAGCGAGCTGGCGGGCGCCGTCGCGGACGAGGCGGTGGCGGTGGGCGCGAAGGCGGTGTGGTTCCAGCTCGGCGTCGTGGACCCGGACGCCTACGGGCGGACCCGTGCGGCGGGCCTGGACATGGTGATGGACCGGTGCCCGGCGATCGAGATCCCGCGGCTCGGCACGCGCGCCTGAGCCGCCCGGGTGTGCGGGGCGCCGTGAGGTGGGCAGAATCTCCGCCGTGGAGGACGTACGCGACATGACCGACGGGGCCCGGACGACGGCCGCGCTGACCGCGCTCGGCGTCCGGCCCGGCGAAGTGCTCCTGGTGCACGCCTCACTGCGCTCGCTGGGGCGGCCGGAGGGCGGGGCGCGAGGGGTGCTGGACGCGTTGCGGCGGGCCGTCGGGGTTTCGGGGACGGTGGTGGTCCCCGCCTTCACCCCGGAGAACTCCGACACCTCTCCGCACTACCGCGAGCGGGTGCGGGGGCTGGCCGCCGGGGCCGTGGACGCCGTGCGCGCCGCGATGCCGGCGTACGACCCGGCGCGCACCCCCGCGCCGTCGATGGGCGCGCTGGCCGAGACCGTACGGACGGCTCCGGGGGCCGGGCGCAGCGCGCATCCGCAGACCTCGTTCGCCGCGCTCGGCCCGGCGGCGGGCCGGCTGCTCGCCGGGCACCGGGCGGACTGCCATCTCGGGGAGGACTCGCCGCTGGCCCGCCTCTACGAGGCGGATGCCCGGATTCTGCTGCTCGGCACCGGCTACGCCACGTGTACGGCGTTCCACCTGGGCGAGTACCGGATGCCCGGTCCGCCGCGGCGCGGCTACCGCTGTGTGGTGATGGCGCGGGGGGTGCGCCGTTGGTGGGAGTACGAGGACGTCGCCCTGGACGACGGGGACTTCGCCGCCCTGGGCACGGCGTTCGAGGATGCCGCGGCGGACGGAGACGTACGCGCGGGACCCGTGGGGGCCGCCGATTGCCGGCTCGTGCGGCTGCGCCCCGCCGTCGACTTCGCCGCGGCCTGGCTCACGGAGCACCGGAGGGCCGGGAGTTGACCCGGTCGCCCCGGGCCGTCCGGGGAGAGGGTCAGACGCCGAGGCCCTCGACGAGGACGGCGCCCGGGAGGGCGGCCAGCGCCTTGCCGGGGACGATGAGCTTGCCGCGCCGGCTGCCGCTGCCGATCAGCACCCACTCCTCGTCCACGACGGCGGGGTCCAGCAGGAGGGGCCAGGCTGCGGGCAGGCCGATCGGGGTGATGCCGCCGTACTCCATGCCGCTCTCGCCGACCGCCGTGTCCATCGACGCGAACGAGGCCTTGCGGGCGCCGAGGTGTTTGCGGACCGTGCCGTTGACGTCGACCCGGGTGCGGGAGAGCACCACGCAGGCGGCGAGGGTGATGTCCTGGCCGCGCTTGCCCGCCACGACGACGCAGTTGGCCGAGGTGTCCAGCAGTTCCACGCCGTGGTGTTCGGCGAAGACCGCGGTGTCGGCGACGGCCGGGTCGCTGTCGACGTGGATGAGGTGCTCCGCGGTGAATTCGCCCCAGCCGGCGGTCAGGGCCGCGACGACGGGGGCGGGGAGCAGGTCGAGCCGTTCCGCGGCGGGAGCCGCGTCCTCGAAGGTGCCGATGGGTGCGCGCATGGCGCTCACGCTAACAGCGGCGGTGCGGCGGGCGGCCGGGTGTCTCAGCGGACGGGCGGGATGGCGACGGCCATGGTGAACACGGCCGGTCCGGTGCCCTCGTTGCGGTAGCCGTGCGGAACGTGCGCCTCGAAGGTGGCGGAGGTTCCGGCGGGGACGGGGTGGGTGCGGCCGTCGACGAGCAGGGTCAGTTCGC
Source organism: Streptomyces griseus (assembly GCF_900460065.1). Taxonomy (GTDB): domain Bacteria; phylum Actinomycetota; class Actinomycetes; order Streptomycetales; family Streptomycetaceae; genus Streptomyces; species Streptomyces griseus. The sequence continues at coordinate 127,836 of NZ_UAVD01000004.1, forward strand.
CCTCGGTGACGTGGAGGAGTTCGACGGTGCCCTCGGGGTGCGGGTCGGACGTGGTGCCCTCGCCCGCGACCAGCCGGCAGGTCCACAGTTCGAGCGGGCCCCGGGCCTCGGCGCCGACGAGCAGCGTGGTGGAGCTGCCCGCCTCGGTGGACCACATGCGGACGGCCCGGCTCTCCGGCACCAGCCGGACCTGGGCGCCCTCCTCGTGATCGAGGAGGGTGGTGATGCTGACGCCGAGCGCGTCGGCCAGTTTGACGGTGGTGCCGACGCTCGGGTTCGTCCGCGCCTGCTCGATCTGGATGATCATCCCGCGGCTGACCCCGGCGCGGGCCGCGAGGGCGTCGAGGGTGAAGCCGCGCTCCCCCCGCCAGCGCTTGAGGTTGCGGGCCAGCGACTGGGTGAGCTGGTCGAGGTCGGACACGTACCGTCCCTGCGGTGGATGGCGGAGTGCGGGTGGCGGAGTGCGGCGTACCGAGTGCGGTGGGCCGGCTCGGGTACGGCGTGTGCCGCGGTCAAGAATATTGCACGGCCCCACGGTGCGCTCCCGCGTCCGGAGGGCTCTGCCGCCACCGTCCTCCTACGACAGGGCCTACGGCTTCTCGGGCGCCTCGTCGAGCTCCGCGAGGGCGAGGAGCTGTTCGGGCGTGACGCCCTCGGGGATCGGCACGGGCGCGGGCGTGCGCAGGGGCGGCCGCCAGCCCTTCTCGGGGTCCCAGCTGCGGACGACGCGGGCGGGGGCTCCCGCGACCACGGCGTGGTCGGGGACCTCGCCCCGGACGACAGCGCCGGCCGCGACCACGACGTTCCGGCCGAGCCGGGCGCCGGGCAGGATCACCGCGCCGGTCCCGATCCAGCAGCCGGGCCCGATCGCCACGGGTTCCATCCGGGGCCACTGCTTGCCCACCGGCTCGTGCGGGTCGTCGTAGCTGTGGTTGGTCGAGGTGATGTAGACGTACGGGCCGCAGTAGGTGTCCGGGCCGATCGTCACCGTCGTGTCGGCGATCACGTGGCTGCCGCGCCCCAGCACCACGCCGTCGCCCAGCGTGAGCACGGTGTCGGGGCCGAGGTCCAGGTCCGGCATCATTCCGGCCGTGAGCGTGACCTGCTCGCCGATGACGCAGTGCGCGCCGAGCTCGATCCACGGCTCTCCGAACACGGTCCCCTGCGGGAAGGCGAGCCGGGTTCCGGTGCCGATCGCGCGGAATCGCAGCCGCCCGGGGTGCTCGGCGGTGACCGCGCCCGTCCGCTGTGCCCAGGCCCAGCCGCGGTGGACCGCGCGGGAGGCGGCACGGCGGGGCCAGCGGGCGAGGAAGGAGAACGCGTTTCGGTTCTTCGGCACGCGCTCACGGTAGTCGGCGGCGCGGTGGCGGTCCGCGCGATGACCTGTGATGTTCGCCCCACCGGGCGTCGGCCGCGGGGGCCGTCCCCTACCGTGTGTGTCGGCCCGGCCCGGCGGATCCGACCGATTCGACGGGAGGGCCCGGAAGCACCACACCGGCGCGAAGGAGCAGGCGATGGCGGAGCAGGCGTTGATCACGGGCATGGGCGGCAAGGAGCCGGACATCGACGTGGACGCGTTCGTGGCCCCGACCTCCGTGGTGATCGGCGAGGTGACGCTCGCCCCGGGCTCCAGCGTCTGGTACCAGGCGGTGCTGCGCGCGGACTGCGGTCCGATCTCGCTCGGACCCGACAGCAACATCCAGGACAACTGCAGCGTGCACACCGACCCCGGGTTCCCGCTCACCGTGGGCGCGCGGGTCTCGGTCGGCCACAACGCGGTGCTGCACGGCTGTGTGATCGAGGACGACGTGCTGGTGGGGATGGGCGCCACGGTGCTCAACGGGGCGCACATCGGGGCGGGTTCGCTGGTCGCGGCACAGGCCCTGGTGCCGCAGGGGATGCGGGTGCCGCCGGGTTCGCTCGTCGCGGGGGTGCCCGCGAAGGTGAAGCGGCCGCTGACCGCCGAGGAGCTGGAGGGCATCCGCTTCAACGCGGCCGGATACGTGGAGCTGGCGAAGGCGCACCGCGAGGCGCACGGGGGCTGACGCCCGGCCCCGGCCGCCGTACGCCCGGGCCGCCGTCGCTCCCGTTCGGGGAGGGGCGGCGGCCCGGGTGCGTGCGGAGCCTCTCAGCCGTTGGGGCGCAGGGTCCACACGACGGTCATCTCACCGGTGACCGCGCCGTCTCCACGCCGGATCTCGACGGCGACGGTGAATTCCGGCCGCTGCCCGGCGTCCAGCTCGGCGACGACGTCGGCGATGGGGCGGCCGAGGGTCGCGGTGGCGGTGACCTCGCCCTTGGCGAGCTTCTTGTAGCCGATCTCGGCCTTCACGGCGAGCGGCACGGCGCGCGACAGCTGGTCGCCGAAGGCGGCGATGACGATCGCGCCGCTGGCGGACTCGGCGAGCGTGAACATCGCTCCGGCGTGGGGTCCGCCCAGGTGGTTGTGGTAATCCGCCTGGTCGGGCAGCCGGACGACGGCGCGCTCCGGGGTCGTCTCCAGGAAGTCGAGGTTGAGGGTCCGGGCCATCGGGACCGTCGCGACGAGCATCTCGCCCACGGTCATCTGTTCAGCGCTCATGCCCGAAGGTTACTCACCAGTAGAACCGTTTGGCCATCCCCTTGTGACGGCTCTGGGACAGGGCGGCCGTAGAAGTGGCCGGGCGGCCCATCTATGGTTACTGGCCATGTGGCCAGGAACGCAGCCGCCCGGGGGCGAGCAGAACCCGCAGGACCAGAATCAGAACCCGTACCAGCAGCCGGGGTACCAGCAGCCGAATCCCTACCAGCAGCCGGGATATCCGCCGCAGGGCCTGCCGGGGCAGCCCACGGAACCGGGCTACGGGTACCCGCAGGGCCCGCCCGCCGGGCAGCCCGGGTACCAGCAGCCCAATCCCTACCAGCAGCCGACGGCGCCGCAGTACGCCGTTCCGGGTCCGCCCGGCGGGCCGAAGCCCGGCGACGACAAGAAGAAGACGACGATCGTGGCGATCGTCGCGGCGACCGCCGTCGTGATCACGGCGGGCGTCACCGGTTTCCTCGTGCTCGGCAAGGACGACGACGGCGGCAGGGCCGTCGCCGACGACAAGAAGTCCGCGTCGCCGAGCGCCCAGCCCAGCGGGGCGGACAACGGCTCCGCGCCGCCCGCGGAGAACCCGCGGGGCTCCGAGAGCGACCCCAAGCCGGTCGTACCGGGCTGGAAGGTCGTCACCAACCCCAAGTGGGGCACGCAGTTCGACGTTCCCGGTGACTGGGAGGTCGCGAGCTCGGGGATGTTCTCCGGCTTCGAGGACGCCAAGGAGCCCACCGGCAAGCCGGTCGCCGGCTTCTCCGCACCCGCCTACTACAAGAGCAAGTGGTGCGTCGACGACTCCGACGGGGACGGCAGCCAGGAGGACACCGGGCTGGCCGGCGTCGGGACGAAGGGCGCCCAGGGCGCCAAGAACACCGACGAGGCCGCGACGAACGAGGCCGGCAACTGGGTGTGGGCGGCCTACGCCCAGCTGGATCCCAAGAGCAAGGTCAAGGTCGGCAAGCCCAAGGCGTACACCACGGAGTCGGGTCTCTCCGGCAGTGTCGTCCAGGCCACCGCGCTGGGCCTCGCCAACAAGGAGAAGTGCGACAGCGACGGGAAGTCGATCGCCTTCTCCTTCAAGAACTCCAAGGGCGACTTCTCGACCTGGGTCCTCTACGCCGCCGCCGGGGTCAAGGACGAGCTTCCGGACACCACCATCCAGAAGATCCTGAGCACGGTCCGCCTCGCCGGCGATCCCACCGGCTGACCCGCGCGCCCGCCCCCTCCCGCCCCCGAACCGCCCGACGGAGCCTCAGCCGACGCTGAAGGCTCCGTCGGGCGGTTCGGGCGAGGCGACCGCGTCCACGTCCGCCACCGGGCGGGCCCCGCCGAGGAACCGGGTCAGCGCGGGGCCGTGGGTGACCCGCGCGGGAAAGGCGTCGGCGGCGCAGGCCCGGACGAGCGGCGCCAGGTCGAGGGGCGCGTACGAGGCGAGCAGCACCACGTTGCCGAAGCGCCGCCCGCGCAGCACGGCCGGTTCCCCGATCAGCGCCAGCTCGGGGAAGACCGCGGCGAAGTTCGCCACCTGCGAGCGCAGGAAGGCGAACGGTGCGCTGTCGGCCAGGTTGGCGGCGTAGATCCCGTCCCCGCGCAGCGCCCGGCCCGCGGCGCGCGCGTACTCGACGGACGTCAGGTGCGCCGGAACGCGGGAGCCGCCGAACACGTCCGCGATGAGCAGATCGGCACAGGCGGGGGCCGCCGCCTCCAGCCACTCCCGGGCGTCGGCCGCGTGCAGGGCGATGCCGCTGCCCCCGGACAGCGGCAACTCCTCCCGGACCAGCCGCAGCAGCCCCCGGTCCGCGTCGACGACGTCCTGGCGCGATCGGGGGCGGGTCGCCGCCACGTAGCGGGGCAGGGTCAGCGCCCCGCCGCCCAGGTGCAGGACGTCCAGGGGCGCGCCCGGCCCGGCCGCGCCGTCCACGACGTGGGCGAGCCGGCGCACGTACTCGAACTCCAGGTGGGACGGGTCGTCGAGGTCGACGTAGGACTGGGGGGCGTCGTCGACCGTGAGCAGCCAGGCCCGGTCGCGGTCCACGTCGGGCAGCAGCCGCGCGGTGCCGCAGTCGACCTCGCGGATGACGGGTATCGGCTCGTTCACGCCCCCATTGTCGCCTCCCGCGCCCCGCTGCCCGCCACCCCGGGACGAGGGGTGGCGGGCAGCGGTGGTGCTCAGAGCAGCGCGGTGACCGTGCCCGCGCCGACCGTGCGGCCGCCCTCGCGGATCGCGAAGCCGAGACCGGACTCCAGCGGCACGTCACGGCCCAGCTCCACGGTCATCGTGACCGTGTCGCCGGGGCGCGCGACCGCCGCCTCGCCGAGGTCGACATCGCCGACGACGTCCGCCGTACGGATGTAGAACTGCGGCCGGTAGCCGGTGGCCACCGGGGTCGACCGGCCGCCCTCCTTCGTCGACAGCACGTACACCTGGGCGGTGAACCGGCGGCTCGGCACCACGCTGCCGGGCGCGGCCACGACATGGCCGCGGCGGACCCGGTCGCGCTCCACCCCGCGCAGCAGCAGCGCGACGTTGTCCCCGGCCTCGGCGGACTCCATCGGCTTGCCGAAGGTCTCCAGACCGGTGACGACCGTCTCGACGTCCGCGCCGAGCACCGCGACCCGGTCGCCGACGCGGACGGTGCCGCGCTCGACGGCGCCGGTGACGACGGTGCCCCGGCCGGTGATGGTCAGGACGTTCTCGACGGACAGCAGGAACGGCGCGTCGGTGTAGCGCACCGGAATCGGTACGTACGTGTCGACGGCGTCCAGCAGCCCTTCGATCGCCGTCGTCCACCGCGGGTCGCCCTCCAGCGCCTTGAGCCCGGAGACCCGGACCACGGGTACGGCGTCCCCGCCGTACCCGTGCGCGGAGAGCAGCTCGCGGACCTCCAGCTCGACCAGGTCGGTCAGCTCGGGGTCGCCCGCGTCGGCCTTGTTGAGGGCGACGACGATGTGGTCGACGCCCACTTGACGGGCCAGCAGCACGTGCTCGGCGGTCTGCGGCATGATCCCGTCGAGCGCGGAGACGACGAGGATCGCCCCGTCGAGCTGCGCCGCTCCGGTCACCATGTTCTTGATGTAGTCGGCGTGCCCGGGCATGTCGACGTGGGCGTAGTGGCGGGTGTCGGTCTCGTACTCGACGTGCGCGATGTTGATGGTGATGCCGCGCTGGGCCTCCTCGGGGGCCCGGTCGATCCGGTCGAAGGACACGTAGGAGGTGGAGCTGGAACCGCGCTCGCTGAGGACCTTGGTGATGGCGGCGGTGAGGGTGGTCTTGCCGTGGTCGACGTGGCCCATGGTGCCGATGTTGAGGTGCGGCTTGGTGCGCACGTAAGCCGTCTTGGACATGGCTCGTTCCTTCTGAAGAACTCGAAGCTGCGAAGAGAAGACCCCAGGGCCCCGCCGACCCTCCCCTTGCGGGGTCCGCCGGACTGTCGGGGGAGGGTCAGCTTCGGGCGCCGCCGAAGGGCGCTGCGGCGGCGGTGCACGCCGCGGCTTCCGCGGCGAGGGCCGCCGGGTGGGCCGTGTCGTTCGCGGCAGCCTTCGGCGCGTCCGCGACTGCGGACGGCGCTGCGGGGAAGGCGTACCGGAACATGTCCCTGATCATGGCCGGGCGGGGCGTTGCCGTCGAATGGTTTTCCCGGCGTCTCAGAGGTTCTTGAGCGCCTCGCGCGCGGAGAGCGGCGACAGCCGGTTCCCGGCTCCGGCGACGAAGTCGCGTACGGCGGCCGGGTCGGTCTTGGCGTACTCCCGCAGGGCCCAGCCGATCGCCTTGCGGACGAAGAAGTCGGGGTGGTCCGCGCGGCGCAGGCAGTAGCCGAAGAGGCGGTCGGTGTCGGTGGCCTCGCGGTAGCGCAACTGGTGGAGGAGGGCGGTCCTGGCCGCCCAGAGGCTGGGGTCGTCGATCCACCGGTCCATCTCGCGGGCGAGCGCCGGGTCGGCGGCGACCAGCGGTCCCGCGACATGCGCGGCCAGCACGTCGACCGTGTCCCACCAGGGGACGGTGGTCACGAGGTGGTGGAGAACGGGCAGGAAGCCGGAGGTGCAGCGGCCCGCGTACCGGCGCAGGTAGTCGGCGGCGAAGTACTGGTACTCCCGCTCCGGCAGCCGCCAGCAGCGCAGCGCGATCGCCGTGCAGTCCGCCTCGTCCGGCCGCCCGGTGCCCGCCAGCACGGTCCGCGACAGGGCCCGCCGCTCCGGGGTGGGGATCCCGAGGAAGGGGGCGACGTGCTTCATGTACGCGGCGGCCCCCTCGGCCCGTACGGGGTCGGCGGCCGGGGCGTAGACGGCGACGAGCCGCTCCAGGACGGTGTCGGCGAGGGTGCTGTCCGGCGGGACGGGGGCGTCGGCGGCGGGGTTCACGCGAGGCACATTACGGCGATCACACAGCCTTTTCGGTTACTCTCCCCGAATGTTCGACCCCGTCCCCACCGCCCGGCCCGCCACCGGTCCCGCGCTGCGCCTCTCCAGGGCTCTGCTGTCACCGTGGTCCCGGTTCTCGCTGCTCGTGGCCGTCCTGCTGGGGGCCGCGTCGACGATGCTGCTGTTCGAGCCACAGCGGCTGCTGGCGTCGGGCTGGCCGCCCCAGCTGACCGGGGCCACGGCCGCGATGGTCTTCGGGCTGGCGTACGGGGCGCTGACGGTGGCGTTCGTGCCGCGCCCGCTGCTCAACATCGCCGCGGGCGCGTTGTTCGGCGCGCAGGCGGGTCTCGCGGCTGCGCTGGCGGGCACCGTGCTGGGCGCGGGCGTGTCGTTCATGCTGGGCCGGGTGCTGGGCCAGGACGCGCTGCGGACCCTGTTGCGCGGGAGGCTGCTGACCGCCGCGGACGGGGTGCTGAGCCGGCACGGTTTCCGGTCCGTGCTGGCGCTGCGGCTCTTTCCCGGGATCCCGTTCGCCGCCGCCAACTACTGTGCGGCGACCTCCCGGATGAGCGCTCCGCCGTTCCTCCTGGCCACCGGGCTGGGGTCGATCCCGAACACGGCGGCGTACGTGATAGCCGGCAGCGAGGCCGCGTCGCCGACCTCGCCGGTCTTCCTGGCCGCCACGGGCTTCATCGTGCTGTCCGCTCTCGGCGGGGCGCTGGTCGCCTGGCGCAAGCGCCACCGGCTCGGCCGGGACACGCCGCAGGACTGAGGGCGCGGCGGCACGTGGACGACCTGTGCAGTAGGCCTGACGTTTACTTTCGGGCGATACGCTGCCCGCGACCCCGATGTCCTTGACCGCACTCCGTACTCCGCACCCGGCCGGCGGGCCCAGTCGCCCGTGACCGATGCACGATCACCTCCGGGATGGCCTAAGCCCCATGAGCTGGTTCGAATCATTCGTCCTGGGACTCGTTCAGGGACTGACCGAGTTCCTGCCGATCTCCTCCAGCGCCCATCTGCGGCTGACCGCCGCGTTCGCCGGCTGGCACGACCCGGGGGCTGCCTTCACCGCCATCAGTCAGATCGGCACGGAGGCGGCGGTGCTCATCTACTTCCGCAAGGACATCGCACGCATCCTGTCGGCCTGGTTCCGCTCGCTGACGGACCGTTCGATGCGCGGTGACCACGACGCCCAGATGGGCTGGCTGGTCATCGTCGGCTCGATCCCCATCGGCGTCCTGGGGATCACGCTCAAGGACCAGATCGAGGGGCCGTTCCGGGACCTCCGGCTGATCGCGACGACGCTGATCGTCATGGGCATCGTGCTCGGCGTCGCCGACCGGCTGGCCGCGCGCGACGAGACGGGCGGCAAGCACCGGGTGGTCAAGGAGCGCAAGACGCTCAAGGACCTGGGCGTCAAGGACGGTCTGATCTACGGGTTCTGTCAGGCGATGGCCCTGATCCCCGGCGTCTCCCGCTCGGGCGCGACGATCAGCGGCGGTCTGCTGATGGGCTACACCCGCGAGTCGGCCGCCCGCTACTCGTTCCTGCTGGCGATCCCCGCGGTGCTCGCCTCGGGCGCCTACGAGCTCAAGGACGTGGGCGAGGGGCATGTCTCCTGGGGGCCGACGATCTTCGCGACGCTGGTGGCGTTCTTCGTCGGATACGCCGTCATCGCCTGGTTCATGAAGTTCATCACGACCAAGAGCTTCATGCCGTTCGTCATCTACCGCATCCTGCTCGGCGTCGTCCTCTTCATCCTGATCTGGGCCGGGGTGCTCAGTCCGCACGCGGGCGAGTCGGCGGGCTGATTCCCTCGGTGTGCGCCCCGCCCGGGAGCAGCCGGGCGGGGCGATCCAGCAGCGCAGCAGCCAGCAGCGCGGATAGATGTCCCCACCGTACGGCGGGGGTCTGACAACGCCGGGGCGTCAGGCCGGCGCGGGCGTCAGGCCGGCGCGGGCGTCAGGCCGGTGGCGGACAGGACCGCGTCGACCGTCTCGGCCACGGTCAGCTCCGCGCTGTCGATCCAGATCTTCTCGTCGGCCAGTTCGGCGCGCATCGCCGTCTCCAGGAACGACCAGTCCGTCGTGAGCCTCTTGTCCCGGGCGAGGTTGCGCTCCATGGCCTTCGCCGCGCCCGGGGCCAGGACGACGCGGTGCAGCGGTCCGCCGGTCAGCGTGGCGCGGTAGAAGTCCAGGTGGGCGCGGCGCACGACGACGTCGTCGATGACCGGGAGGAAGCCGGCGGCGGCGAAACTGTCCGCCAGCAGGCAGGCGTTGCGGGCCCGGAGGAGGATCTGCCGGTCCGCCTCCTCGTCCCCTTCGGGCGAGGGCCACCGGCCGCCGGAGACGATGAGCTCCTGGAGGGCGTCCACCTCGATGTGGGCGGAGGCGGCGAAGCGGGCGGCGAGGGCCGCGGCCACCGTGCTCTTGCCGCTGCCGGGGATGCCGGTCAGCAGGACCGCGCCCACCGCCGGTGACCCGGTGTCCACCGGTACGTCCGCCCAGGCCATCCCCGTACTCCCTCGTCCCGTCAGTACACGTCCCGTACGTATCTGCGGTCCGAGGCTAGCTGCTTGACCTGTGCCGCCGCCGTGTCGGGGTCGAGCCCCCCGTGGGCGACGGCGATGTCGCGCAGGGCCCGGTCGACGTCCTTGGCCATGCGGGAGGCGTCGCCGCAGACGTAGAGGTGGGCGCCGTCGCGGAGCCAGGACCAGAGCTGCGCTCCGTGCTCACGCATGCGGTCCTGGATGTAGACCTTGCTCCGCTGGTCACGGGAGAAGGCGGTGTCCAGCCGGGTGAGGGTGCCCGAGCGGCTCAGCGCGTCGAACTCGTCGCGGTGGTAGAAGTCCGTGGCGCGGTGCTGTTCTCCGAAGAACAGCCAGTTGCGGCCGGGGTGACCGAGCGCCCGGCGCTCCTCCAGGAAGCCCAGGAACGGTGCGACTCCCGTGCCCGGTCCGACCATGATCATCGGGGTGGCCGGGTCGGCCGGCGGGCGGAAGCGTTCGTTGCGCTGGACGAACACGGGCAGGGGGCTGTCCGGTGGGGCGTCGGCGAGGAACGCGGAGGCGACCCCCTTGCGCATCCGGCCGCGGCGGCTCTCGTAACGGATCACGGAGACGGTCAGCCGCATCCGGTGGGGGTCCACGAGCGGGCTGGAGGCGATGGAGTACAGCCGGGGCCGCAGCGGCCCGAGCACCTCGGCCCAGGCGGCGGCCGTGGCCCGCACCGGGTGTTCGGCGAGGACGTCGACGGCCTGCCGCCCCCAGGCCCACCGGTCCCTCTCGCCCTTGTTGTCGGGGCGCAGGAGCTTTCTCAGGGACCGGTCTCCCGTGCGGTTGGCGACCAGGCGCAGCAGGTCCGGGGTGATGCGGGCGATGTCGAGGTGGCGGCGCAGGGCCTCGCCGAGGGCGAGGGGCCCGTGGCCGGGGACGTCCACCTCGGCGGCGGGATCGAGCCCGGTGACGGCGAGCCATTCGGCCACCAGCTCGGGTGAGTTGAGGGGCTGGACGCCCAGCGCGTCCCCGGCCGTGTACGTGAGGGGGGTGTCGGCGCTCCGCGTGTCGATCGTGAAGGCGCGCACCTCCTTCGTCGCGCCGGGCAGGCTCAGCAGGCGGTTCCCGGTGAGGAGGGCGGTGACGGGCGCGGCCCGGGAGGGGCGGTCGGGGGCCGGGCCCGCCGGCGCGGCGGTCGCCGTGACGGCGGAGGGGGTGGCCGCCGCCGTCCCCTCCAGCGCCGCCCGCACCTCCTTGAGCCACTGGCCGAAGGGCTGTTCGTACTCCGGTTCGCAGTCGGTGCGCGGGAGGAGCCGTTCCGCGCCCAGTTCGCCGAGGCGTTCGTCCAGTCGGCGGCCGTGGCCGCAGAAGTCGTCGTAGCTGGAGTCGCCGAGCGCGAGGACCGCGTAGCGGAGACCCTCCAGGCCCGGGGTTCTAGGGGCGTTGAGCGCCTCCCAGAAGCCGGAGCCGTTGTCGGGGGCGTCGCCGTCGCCGAAGGTGCTGGTGACGACGAGGAGGTCGGCCGGGCTCGGGAGGGCGTCGGGCGTCCCGTCGTCCATGCCGAGCAGCGTGGTGCGGTACCCCTCGGCGGCCAGCGTCCGGGCGGCCGTCGCGGCGGCCTCCTCGGCGTTGCCGGTCTGGGAGGCCCACAGCACGACGACCGGGCGGCCCGGTTGCTCCGGGCCGCCCGCCGATGGCGCGGGGGCCGCCCCGGGATCCGGCGTCCCGGCGAGCCGGGAGTACGTGCCGGCGAGCACTCCGTTGACCCACAGCGCGTGGTCCGGGGCGAACGGGGCGCCCGCCGGAAGCACCGGGGTGCCTTCCGGCCGGGCGCCCAGGCCCGCGAGGAATCCGGCCAGATAGCGGCGTTCCGGGTCGGTGAGAACGGGTGGGGCTGTGTCGGCCGGGCCCAGCACTCCCACCAGGCCCGAGGTGTCCACCGGGCGGTCCGACGCGCCCAGGAATCCCGGCAGCACCACCGGTCCCGGGGTCTCCCCCGGTCCTGATGCGCCGGCCGGGTCGGGGGCGTCCCCCCGTCCGGGACCGCCGGCGGGCGAGGGCCGTCGCGCATCGGCGGGCGGGTGGCGCGGCGCGGACACGGCGACCTTCGTCAGCCGGACCGCGCACACCTTGAACTCCGGCTGGAACGAGACGGGGTCGACCGCGTCGTTGGTCACGGCGTTCACCCCGAGGTACTCGCCGAACAGGTCGTTCCAGTGGAAGGGGGCGAAGCACTCCCCCGCCCCGACCCGGTCGGTGATCCGGGCCGGGAGCACCGCGCGACCGCGCCGTGAGGCGACCTCGACGCCGTCGTCCTCGCCGATGCCCAGGGCCGCCGCGTCGTCGGGGTGGATCTCCACGAAGGGGGCGGGGTCCAGCCGGTTCAGTTTGGCGATCCTCGCCGTCTTGGTGAGGGTGTGCCACTGGTGCTGGAGCCGGCCCGTGTTGAGGACGAACGGGAAGTCCTCGTCCGGCGTCTCGGCCGGCGGCAGGTGCGGCCGGGCGTGGAAGACGGCCCGGCCGCCGGGCAGCGGGAAGGCGATCCTCGGCACGCTCCCGTCGGGCCGCACGGTCAGCTCCTGGCTGACGCCGTCGTTGAGGTAGCGCACCGGGTTGCGGGCCGGGCCTTCGACGTCCGCGCTCGGCCACTGGACGGGCGTTTCGCGCAGTCGCCCGTACGTCACGCCCCGCAGGTCGTAGCCGGTGCGCGGGTTCCAGGCGCGGGTGATCTCGGCGAAGACCTCCTCGGCGCTCGTGTAGCCGAAGGCGTCCTCGTACCCCATGGCGCGGGCCACCTCCGCGATGATCCGCCAGTCCGGCCAGGCCTCCCCGGGTGGGTCGGTGGCCCGGCGGGAGAGGGTGAGGGTGCGCTCCGAGTTGATCATCACGCCCTCGGACTCGGCCCAGAGGGCGGCGGGCAGGACGACATCGGCGTACGCGTTGGTCTCGGTGTCGGCGAACACGTCCTGGGTGACGACGAATTCGGCGGCCTCCAGGCCCTCGATGACGGTCCGGCGGTTGGCGACCGAGGCGACCGGGTTGGTGCAGATGATCCAGCAGGCCTTGATCTCCCCCTTTGCCATGCGCCGGAACATGTCGACGGTGCCGCTGCCCGAGCCGTCCGCGCGCAGGGTGCCGGGCGGGACGCCCCACAGCTCCTCGGTGAAGGCACGGTCCTCGTCGACCAGGACCGATCGCTGGCCGGGCAGCCCGGGGCCCAGGTAGCCCATCTCGCGGCCGCCCATGGCGTTGGGCTGGCCGGTGAGCGAGAACGGGCCGCTGCCGGGGCGGCAGATCGCACCGGTCGCCAGGTGGAGGTTGACGATCGCGTTGGTGTTCCAGGTGCCGTGGGTGGACTGGTTGAGCCCCATCGTCCAGCAGCTCATCCACTCGCCCGCCTCGCCGATCCAGCGGGCCGCCTGCCGGATGTCGTCCTCCGGGATGCCGGTGATCTCGGCGACCGCGGCGGGCGGGTAGTCGCGGAGGAAGGCGGGCATCCGCTCCCAGCCCTCGGTGTGCTCGGCGATGAACGCGGGGTCGGTGTGCCCGTTCTCGACGAGGAGGTGCAGCAGGCCGTTGAGGAGGGCCAGGTCGGTGCCGGGCCGGATCCGGAGGTACAGGTCGGCCTTGGCGGCGGTGGCGTTGCGCCGGGGGTCGACGACGATCAGCTTCGCGCCCGCCTTGACGCGCTCCATCATCCGCAGGAAGAGGATCGGGTGGCAGTCGGCCATGTTGGCGCCGGTGACCAGGAAGACGTCGGCGTGGGCGAAGTCGTCGTAGGACCCGGGCGGCCCGTCCGCGCCGAGGGACAGTTTGTAGCCGCTGCCCGCGCTCGCCATGCAGAGCCGGGAGTTGGACTCGACGGTGTTGGTCCGCAGGAAGCCCTTGGCCAGCTTGTTGGCGAGGTACTGGGCCTCCAGCGTCATCTGGCCGGAGACGTAGAGGGCCACCGCGTCCGGGCCGTGGGCGTCCAGCACGGACCGCAGCCGGCGCGCGGTCTCGGCGATGGCCGCGTCCCGGGCGAGCGGGACGGGGCGCTCGCCGCGGTCGGTGCGGGCCAGGGCGGTGGTCAGCCGTCCGGGGGCGGCGAGGAGGTCGGCCCCGGTGGCGCCCTTGGTGCACAGCCGGCCGGCGTTCGACGGGTGGGCCCTGTCCCCCGAGGCCTTCACGACGGTGCGGCGGCCGTCGGGGCCGGCGGCGGTGTCGAGGACGATCCCGCAGCCGACGCCGCAGTACGAGCAGACCGTGCGCACCCGGTCGGTGGCGGGAGCATCCGGCGGCGGGGTCGGCACGGTCATGGGGGCCCTTCGGGGGCGGGCGTCCCCGGAGGGACGCGGGGTCGGTGCTGCGGTCGCCCCCGAATCTAGGAAGGGCCCGTTACCCGGGGATGACACCCGGCGAACGACGCCGGTTACGTCGCCTGCACACCGCCCGGAGGCCGTCGGTGAGCCTTTCGCCCGGACCGCCCGCACGGCACCCGGGAGATCGGGCGGGGATCACGCGGGAACTTCCCCGCCGGGGCGGCCGACTACTGGAGAGACGCCGGGTGCGGGACGCCCGTCCGGTGACGGAAGCGGCGGCCGAGGACGTGACACGGCCGCCGGGCGACGGCAGCAGGACACCCATGGGCCCCGGGCCCGGGAGGAGGCCGCGAGGCATGCACTGGTACGAGGACGACGCGCTCTGGTCCGATTTCGCCCCGACGATGTTCTCGGCGGCGCGGGCCGAGTCCGCCGCCGCCCTGGTCGCGTCCTCTCCCCTGCTGGACTTCCCACCGGGCACGAGAGTCCTGGACCTGTGCTGCGGGCCGGGTCTCTTCGTGGTGCCGCTGGCGGAGCGCGGGTACGAGGTGACGGGGGTCGATCTGTCGCCCTCCATGCTGGAGAGCGCCCGGGCCGCCTGCGACGCGGCGGGCGCCGAGGTCCGGCTGGAGCGCGCCGACATGCTCACGTACCGGCAGCCGGGCGCGTTCGACGTGGTGCTGAACGTCTTCACGTCGTTCGGCTACTTCGACGAGGCCGACGACAACCTCCGGGTGCTGCGCAACGCCCACGAGAGCCTCGCCCCGGGCGGGCAGCTCCTGGTGGACGTGATGGGCAAGGAGGTGCTGGCGGGCTGGATCGGGCGGCCGAAGGCGGTCGACCTGCCGGACGGGGCCTACGTGGTCCAGCGCGACACCGTCCTCGACAGCTGGCGGCGGCTGCGCACGGACTGGACGCTGGTGCGCGGTACGACGGCGCGCACCGCGTCCATCGTCTCCTGGCTCTACTCGGCGGCCGAGTTGCACGCCCTCTTCGAGAGCGCGGGCTTCACCGACGTGGAGTGCTTCGGCGGGTTCGACGCGTCCGGTTACGACCAGCGCTCGGACCGGCTGATCGTCCGCGGGCGGCGCAAGTGAGGGCCGGGGCGGACGCCCGTCCGCGCGCCGCGGGGCCTAACGCTTCGGCGCGGCCGGCTGTCGCGACGGTCCACGAGCACATCACCGACGCCGTGAAGACCCCGGACCTCATCCGGCTGACCGACGACATCGTCCTCGCCCGGTTCGAGACGATGAAGGTGTACGCGGCGCTCGGCGCAGTCCGCTCGCTGCTGCGCCGGGGGCGGGTGGTCCCCGGGCAGACCCTGGTCGACAGCTCCAGCGGGATCTACGCGCTGGCGCTCGCCATGGCCTGCCACCGCTACGGGCTGCGCTGCCACATCGTCGCCTCCACCACCGTGGACGCCACCATGCGGGCGCAGTTGGAGATCCTCGGCGCGACGGTCGACGCGATGCCGCCCTCGCAGAGTCTGCGCCTGGACCAGGAGCTGCGGGTGCGCCATGTGCGCCGGCTCCTGGCGGAGCGCCCGGACTTCCACTGGATGCGGCAGTACCACGACCAGGTCCACCACGAGGGCTACCGGGAGTTCGCGGAGCTGCTCACCGGGGCGCTCCCCGGGGGGCCGCTGACGGTGGTCGGCGCGGTGGGCACGGGCGCCTCGACCGGTGGACTGGCGCGCGCGCTGCGGGAGTCGGGGCGGTCGGTGCGGCTGGTGGGCATCCAGCCGTTCGGCAGTGTGACGTTCGGGAGCGAGCGGTTCGAGGACCCGGAAGCGATCATCGCGGGCATCGGCAGCTCGATACCGTTCGGGAACGTCCGCCACGAGCTGTACGACACCGTGCACTGGCTGGACTTCCGCCATGCGATGGCGGGGGCGGTCGGACTGCTGCGGGAACACGCGGTGTTCGCGGGGCTGTCCACCGGGGCGGCCCAGCTGGCGGCGGGCTGGGAGGCGGCCCGTGACCCCGGGCGGCTGCATCTGGTGCTGGGCGCCGACACCGGGCACCGGTACGCGGAGCGGGTGTTCGCCCGGCACGCCGAGGCTCTGGACCCGGCCGGGCTGCGGCCCAGGATCATCGCGTCGCCGGCCGATCTGCGTCCGCCCTGGTCGGTGTTGGAATGGGCCGGGCGCGCCGCGCCGGAGGCCGCCAGGACCGTCGAGGGCGACGCCCCCTCCCCCGTACCGACCGCGGAGCTGCTGCCATGACGATCGTCGCACTGGAGTCCCTCTCCTTCGGGCTGGGCAGGATGGCCGAGGCCGCCGCCGAAGCGGGGCACCGGCTGTGCCTGCTCACCGGCGACCGTTCGGTCTACCGGCACGAGCTGGCGGTGCTGCCGCCGGAGGCTCTGGACGTCGTGGACGTCGACACGATGGACCAGGAGGCCACCCGTCGGGCTCTGGCCGCCGTGCCCGGCCTGGCCGGGCTCATCAACACGACGGACACCTGGAGCCTGCCGGCCGCCGAGCTGGCGGCCGAACTGGGGCTCCCGGGCGCGGATCCCGGCGCCGTACGGCTGCTGCGGAACAAGCGCCGGGTCAGGGACGCCCTGCACGTGCGCGGGCTGAGCCGCAGTGCGGCCGTATCCGTCCCGCCGGGTCCCGAAGGCGCCGGGGAGGTGCTGCGGGCGGTGGGGCTGCCCGCGGTCCTGAAGGACTCGGCGGGCACCTCATCGCGCTCCGTGTGGATCGTGCACGACGAGGAGGCCCTGCACCGGGCGCTGGCGGAGGCGGCGCGACAGCGTCTGGCCGGTGAGCTGTTCGCCGAGGCGTTCCTCGCCGGGCCGCTGTACAGCGCGGAGACGCTCAGCTGGGACGGGACCACCCGGCTGCTCGGGGTGCTGAGCCGTCAGACGTCCCGGGCGGCGGTGGTACGGGAGGAGGCGGCGGCTTTCCCGGTGGCGCTGGCCCAGGGGGAGCGGGCCGGGATCGAGGCGTGGGTGGGCCAGGTGCTGGCCGCGGCGGGGCACTCCCGCGGCTTCGCCCATGTGGAGTTCGTCCTGACGGCCGACGGACCCGAGCTGGTGGAGGTCAACCGCAGGATCGGCGGTGCGCTGGTCGGCGAGGTGCTGTGCAGGACGCTGCGGACCAATGTCTACAGGGCCATGATGGACGAGGCGCTCGGCCGTCGCCCGGCGCTGCTGGACACCCCGCTCCACACCGGAGGGCCCGCCTACGGTTTCGTCCTGGTGTACGCGGAGCGGCCCGGGGTGCTGAAGGGGTGGCACGGCCTCGACGAACTCGGGACGTTCCCGGGGGCGGTGGAGTGGTTCCCGGTCCGCGAGCCCGGCGAGAGTGTGCTCCACGTCGGCGACCAGCGGGGCTGCACGGGCATGGTGCTGGCCGAGGCGCGGACGGCGGAGCTGGCCCAGCACCGGGCCTGGAGCGCGGCCGTCCGGGTCCGCCCGGTGCTCGCCGGCCCGGCGTGAGCCCGGGCAGGTGAGCCCGCACCGCACGGACGGGGCTCCGGGGCCCGGGGCGGGCACGGGCCGGGGCCGGACGGCCCGGACACGGCGGTGGGCCGCCTCCGGCCGGACGGTCCGGACTCCGCTCACCGCTCCCCAGCGGTTCCTGCTCGCGGGCTCGTTCCTGATCACGCTGGGCAGCTTCGCCGTCCTGCCCTACATGTCGGTGCTGCTGCACCAGCGGCTCGGCCTCGGACTCGGCACGGTCGGCCTCGTGCTGGCCGTCGCCTCGCTGATCCAGTTCGCCGGCGGCGTCGTGGCGGGGCCGGTGACCGGGCGGATCGGGCTGCGGCGCGCGATGCTGCTGGCGCTGGCACTCCGTACGGCGGGGTTCGCCGCGTTCGTCCCGGGGCTGACGAGTCCGGTCCTGGCGGTCGGGGCGCTGCTGCTGGTGTCGGCGGGTGCGGCGCTGTACCTCCCGGCGAACAAGGCGTATCTGGTGGAGGGGGCGTCCGAGGAGCGGCGCCCCCGGCTGCTGTCGGCGAGCGGCTCGGCGTTCAACGCGGGGATGGCGCTGGGCCCTCCGGCCGCCGCGCCGCTCGTCATGGGCTCCCCCGGGGTGCTGTTCTCCTGCGTCACCGTGCTGTTCGCGCTCGTGGCGGCCGGGCACGCGCTGCTGCCCGGGGGTGCGGCGGGCGGGCCCGCCGACGGGACCACGGACGGGTCCTCCGCCACGACCGGCGCCGGCCGGGCCCCGGAGTCCGGCGCGCAGCGCCCCGGGCCGTCCCCGTTCGTGGTGACCGTGCTGAGCGTGTACGCGTTCATGTTCTTCCAGCACTACCTGGCGCTGTACGCGGTGCCCCGGACGTCGGCGGCGTTCTACGGGGCCGTGCTGACGGGGTACGCGGTGCTCCTCGTCGTCGGACAGCCGTTGCTGGCGGAACGGGTCGCCGCCCTGAGCTATCCGGCCGCGCTGCGGTGGGGGTTCGGCTCGATGGCCTTGGGGATGGCGGCGATCGGGGCCGGGGGGCACGCGGGGATCGCGGTGGGCGGGGCGCTGCTGTGCCTCGGGGAGATCGTGCTCTTCCTCCAGAACGACCTGGAGGCGCTGGCCCGTTCGTCGGCCGCCCCGGCGAGCGTGTTCGGGCGTCAACGGCTGGCGGCGGGCATCGGCGCGTTCGCCAGCGGGGTGGTGGGCGGGCAGTTGTACGGGGCGGCGGAGTCGGCGGGTTCGGCGCGGGGGTTCTGGGCGGTGGTCGGCCTCCAGTGTCTGCTGCTGCCGGTGC
The DNA here is from genome assembly GCF_900460065.1 of Streptomyces griseus. GTDB lineage: Bacteria > Actinomycetota > Actinomycetes > Streptomycetales > Streptomycetaceae > Streptomyces > Streptomyces griseus. Next base: position 146,274 of record NZ_UAVD01000004.1, read on the forward strand.
TGCTGCTCCGCCGGCGGCGCGCCGCCCGGGACCCCGAGGGATCACGGGCGGGCGCCGGGTGAGGCCGGACGTCCGGATCAGGCCGATGTGGGGAGGGGGTGCCGGTGCGCTTCGCCCGGCGCCGCGCGCCACTGCCCGGCGAGTTCGCGGCGGGCGCGGGCCACGCGGGAGCGCACCGTGCCGATCGGGCAGCCGGCGGCGGCTGCCGCCTCCTCGTAGGAGACGCCCAGCAGTTGAGTGAGGACGAAGGCCTGACGGCGCGCCGGGTCGAGGCGGCGCAGGGCGTCGAGGACCGCGACGGACTCCTCGAATCCGGGGAGGTGGCGGGGCTGGGCGCGTTCCGCGGCGGTCTGCCAGTCAGCGGTGTCGGCGGTCCGGGGGCGTACGGCGGCGGCGCGGTGCCGGTCGATGACGACGCGTCGCGCGATCGACATCAGCCAGGTCCGGGCGCAGGATCGCCCCCCGAACCGGGCCAGTCCGCTCATCGCCCGGAGGTAGGTCTCCTGAGCCAGGTCGTCGGCCCCGGGGACGTCGGAGCTGAGGTAGGCGACGAATCTGCGGACGTCCTCGTAGGTCGCCCGGACGAAGCGGTCGGCGGCCTCCCGGTCCCCGCCGCCCGCGGCGAGCGCCCAGTCGGTGATCTGCCCGTCGTTCTGCCGGGCGCCCGGGACCCGGGGGCGGGCCGAGCGGGTGGTGGTGACCCGGATGACCGGCAGCCGGGCGGCGGTCGGCGGCGCGGCGGCAGCGGGCCGGGCGACGGCCGGCAGCACGGGGGCCGGTGGGACGGCCGTCGCGGTGGCCGGCAGCGCGGCGGTCGGCGGCGCGGAGGCCGGTAGCGCGGGGGCAGGAAGTGTCACAGCAGTCCTTCGCGTCCTTGCGGAGCCGCGGCAGTGGTCGCGCGGCTCCGGCGGCCGGACCCGGGCCCCGTCGGGGGCGGCACGGTGAACCGGCATGCCTGTCACGGGTGTGCGCGGCGCACACCCGTACCGCCTCCGGCGCACAGCGGCCGGGGGGCGGATGGAGGTCAGCAGAAGCGGAGGGAGAGCGGTGGCCCGCGCCGGGAGATGGCGTGCAGGGCGAGGGGGTCGCGGGGGCGGCGGGGCCGGCGGCGGACGCGCCGTCGGGTGGGCGGCGCGGGCGCGGGCGGCGTCGCGGACCACAGGAGCCAGGCCGTCCGCAGCGGTGCCCGGAGGAACAGCACCAGACAGCGGCCCAGCCGGGCGACTGCGACGTCCCCGCGCCACAGCCACCAGCCGCAGATCAGCCCGGCCACCGCGTGGGCGACGGCCATGCCGAGGGTGAAGACCGCCCCGTCGAAGGCGGCCAGGAGCCCCATCAGGTCGGACGAACCGCCGATCGGGACCTCGTGGGCGGAGTGGTTCATCGCGTCCGGCGCACGGCGTGCGCCACCCGAGTGGTGCGCGCCGAGACCGGCCGGCAGCCAGGTTCCGGCGCAGGCGAAGAAGGCGTGCAGCCCCAACTGGCCCAGCACATGGGCCGTCACGGTCACCGGAGCGCTCCGCTCCCGCGCGGCGAGCCACCAGCCCGCCCCGCACACCGGCACCAGCGCGGCGGCCTGGACGAGCAGGGGCAGGGGCGCGCCGGACATCAGCGCGTGGCCGAGCCCGGACACGGCGACGCACACCACCGCGAACAGCGCGGTGCGCCCGAGTCGGAGTGCGGTTCCGGCTCCCATGGCAGCCATCGTGCCAGTCGCACCCACCCCGGCGAGAAGAGCACCAGATGCCGAAACAACGGGAGTTCGCCGCGTTTGCCCCACCAGCAGTGGGACGTGATCCATGTCACACACGAAGGGCGGGAACTTTTCCCTCCTCGCGTCCGACTGCTCCAACAACGCGTCTGCGTACGCCTCGTGGCCCGGGGCCCGCATCCGCCCCCCACCCCACGCCCCCGCCCCGAAGAGGCCGCATGACGAACCCACTCCCCACCCCCGAACCGGCAGCGGCCGCCGAGACGCCCGGAAGCACCGCGCCGGCCACCGGGGCCGGGCCCGGAACCGGGGGCGCGGTCCCCGGGAGTCCCGCACCGGACGACGGACAGGTCCCCGCTCCCCGTCGGGGGGAGCAGAGACGCCCGACGCTCCGCTCCGATCTGCGGGCCTCGTGGCCCGACGGCCTGGTGGCGCTCCTCATCACCGCGGCGATCTTCGTCCTGCTCTACATACGCATCCGCAACAAGACCTCCTCCACGGTCACCGTGATGCCGTTCATGGCCGACGCGGGCGGCTTCTGGATGTACTTCCTCAGCCAGGCGTTCGGCTGGTCCGCCCTGCTCTGGGCCTGGGGGACCGTCATCCTCGGGCTGATGCTGTCCGGCCCGCGGCCGGGCCGCCTGCCGCTCTCGGGCCCCCGGCTGGAACGTCTGCACCGCACCACGAGCCTCAACACGATCGCCCTGATCGCGGCGCACGCCCTGCTGTTCGGGGCAGAACTGGTCCGGCACGACACCGCGTCCTGGAACTCCGCGGTCGCCACCGCCTTCGTGGAGGCTCTCGTGCCCGGCGGCTACGACTCGGGGACCGGCAAGATCGCCATCCCCATCGGCCAGGCGGCCCTGTACCTCGCGATCCCCCTCGGCCTGATCTTCTACGTACGCCACCGCATCGGCCAGAAGACCTGGCGGATCCTGCACCGCTGCGTGATCGTCGTGTACGTCCTCAGCGTCTGGCACACCCTGCTGTACGGGACCAACGTCTGGTACGACGGGTGGTTCCGCACGAGCGTCTGGCTGCTCCAGCTCCCGATCGCGGCGCTGCTGCTCCTGCGCCTGATGCGGCCCGCCCGCCGCTCCGAGAAGCTGCCCGGCCGGCCGGGAGCGACCGCCGGGGCCCGCACCGGGTGGGCTCTGCGGGTGGGGGGCCGGCTCGTCGTGGTGGCGGTCCTGGCGGCTCTCGTCGCCGTCGTGGCCAGCGGCAGCGACGGCGGGCGCAGCGTGCCCCCGAAGGACACCACCTCCACCCACAACCACGACTGAGGGGCCGTCCGGCACCGTGCGTGCCCACCGTCCGCCGCCACGGGTGAGATCCGCCCGGCGCCACGGGCGGGACCCGGCACCACGGGCCGGAGCCGTCCGGCCGGCGACGTACGCTCGGAGGCATGACCACCAACGATCTTCCCGTGATCGCCGCAGTCGACGGCTCCACGCACAGTCGGCAGGCGCTCGACTGGGCCACCCACGAAGCCGTACGGCGGGGACTGCCCCTGCTGATCGTCCACGTCCGCCCGCTCACCCGGCAGGTCGACGAGGAGACCGGACGGCGCGAGGCGGAGGCCCTCCTGGCCGAGTCCGTGCGCCGGAGCGCGCTCATCGCTCCGGAGCTGCGGCCCTCGACGCTGGCCCCGCTGGACTTCCCGTCGGCGGCGCTGGTCTCGCTCGGCCGGGACGCCTCGATGATCGTGGTCGGCTCGCGCGGGCTCGGCGGCTTCCGCTCGCTGATGGTCGGTTCCAACAGTCTCGCCACCGCGTCGATGGCGAGCTGTCCCGTCGTGGTCGTGCAGGAGGACCGCCCGGAGGGCGACGAGAGCCGCCCCGGGGACGCCGGGGCCTTCACCGACATCGTGGCGGGGGTGGCCGCCGACGAGAGCAGCGAGGCGGTCCTGGAGTTCGCCTTCGCCACCGCGGCCTCCCGGCCGGGCGCCCGGCTGCGGATCGTGCACGGCTGGACGATGTTCTCCTCGATGCTCGCGGGCGGCCCCGTCCTGGACCGGCGGGAGGCGGCGGGTTCGGCCGAGCGGACCCTGGCCGAGCTGACCTCGGGGTGGCACGAGAAGTACCCGCAGGTGGAGATCGTCCGGGAGCCGGTGAACGGTTCGGCCTCGCGCACCCTGGTGACCGCGTCGGCCACGGCGGCGCTGACGGTGGTCGGCCGTCGCAAGGGCGGCGAGTCGCTCGGGCTCGGTCTGTCCCCGGTGGCGCAGACAGCGGTCACGCACGCGCTGGGGCCGGTCGCCGTCGTGCCCTGCTGAGCAATTCTCCGGCCCGTGAACCGTGGCGCGGCGGTTCCCCCGCCGCGCCGTTCTCCCCCGCGCCGACGGGTCGCCGGACGCGGCCCGTCGGTACGGGCCTCTTGGCCTGGCGGGCGGCTTGACCGAGACTTGCCCGATGACACAGCGTGTGGCACTCGCGACCGTACTGGACCGGCTTGCCATCGATGCGGTGATCACCGGGTACGCGGTGGCCGTCGACGACGGGGCCTGGTCGGACTACGGCGCCCTGTTCACCCCGGACGGCCGCGCGGACTACCGGGGCGCCGGGGGCGTGGAGGGCCCGGCCGACGAGATCGCCCGGTGGCTGGAGGAGACGATGCGCCTCTTCCCCGTACGTCAGCACCTGATCGTCAACCGCCGGATCGACCTGGAGGACCTGGGCGGCTACACGGGCGACCGGGCCGAGGTGCGGGCCGACTACCTCAACCCGATGTGCCTGGCCCACAGGACGGCGGACGGACCGGAGGCGGACGGGGCGGAGTCCGGGCCGCCCGGCGTCGCGACGCCCGACTTCGTGACCGGCGGGCGGTACACCTTCGAGCTGCGCCGCGCCGAACCGGCCTGGCTGATCCGTACGGTCACCGTCCACGAGAAGTGGCGACGGGCCCCGGGCGGATAGCCCCTCCTTCGCACCGCCGCCGCACCGCCACCGCGAGGACCCCGGGCCCGCGCCCCTCCCCCGCGCCCCGGTTCCCCGCCCCCGTGCCCCGCTCGGCCCGTGTCCTGTGTCCGGCGGGGATCACCTCCCCCACACTGGGTATCCAGGGGTTGACGCGGTGACGGCGACCGCCCGCCGCGCACGACCGAGGAGGGCACGGCATGCGAATCCGGGGCGCGCGTCTCCCGGCCCGTCGTCACGCGGCGGGCACGGCTGCCGCGGGCGGATCCGGCGGCCGTGCCGGGGACGACGCCTCCGGCGACGGACCTCCGGATGACGGCCCGGGACCCCGCGGACGGGGCTCCGCCCGCGAGGGGGCGCTCTCGTCCGCCTGGGCCCGGGGCGCTGCGGCACTGCTGGCCGGCGCGCTGCCCGCGCTCGCCTTCCCCGCCCCCGGACTCTGGTGGTTCGCCTATGTGGCGCTGGTCCCCTGGCTGCTGCTGATCCGCGGCGCCCGCTCGCCGCGCCGGGCGGCACTGGACGGCTGGATCGGCGGCATCGGCTTCGTCGTCGCGGTGCACCACTGGCTGATGCCGAGCCTCCACGTCTTCATCGTGCTGCTGGCCGCCCTGCTGGGGCTGCTCTGGGCGCCCTGGGGGCTGCTGGTGGCGCGGCTGCTCGGCGGGTCCCCTTCCGCGGGGCGAGCCGTCGCCGCCGTGGTGGTCGTGCCCTCCGGGTGGCTGATGATCGAGCTGGTCCGGTCCTGGGAGGGTCTCGGCGGGCCCTGGGGGCTCCTCGGCGCGAGTCAGTGGGACGTCGCCCCCGCCCTGCGCGTCGCCTCGGTGGGCGGGGTGTGGCTGGTGAGTCTGCTGGTGCTCGCGGTGAACACCGGCGTGGCCCTGCTGGTCGCCGACCGGGCGGCCCGTAGGACGGGCGGCGTCCTGCTGGCGGTGTGCGCCCTGTCCGTCGCGGCGGTGTGGGCCTGGGCGCCGCGGCCCACGGAGACCGGTGCGGTCAGGATCGCCGTGGTGCAGCCGGGCGTGGTGGAGGGACCGGGCAGCGTCGCTCGCCGCTTCGACCGGGGCGAGGAGCTGACCCGTGCACTGCGGGGCCGGGGCGTGGACCTGGTGGTGTGGGGCGAGAGCAGTATCGGGGCGGGCGCCTGGGAGCGCCCGGAGACCGCGCGGCGACTGGCCGGGCTGTCCCGCCTGGTCGGTGCGGATCTGCTGGTCAATGTGGACGCCCGGCAGACGGACGGCTCGGGACGGTCGGGGATCTTCAAGTCGGCGGTGCTCGTGGGCCCCGACGGGCCGACCGGGGATCGTTACGACAAGATGCGCCTGGTCCCGTTCGGCGAGTACGTCCCCGCCCGCTCCCTGCTGGGATGGGCGACCTCCGTGGGCAAGGCCGCGGGCGAGGACCGGCTGCGCGGCGACCGCCAGGTGGTGATGACCCTGCCGGACGGGGCGCGGGGGCTGCGGATCGGCCCCCTGGTCTGCTTCGAGACGGCGTTCCCCGACATGAGCCGCAGGCTGGTGCGCGACGGCGCGCAGGTGATCGTCGCCCAGTCCGCCACCTCCACGTTCCAGCACAGCTGGGCCCCGGCCCAGCACGCCTCGCTGGGGGCGCTGCGGGCCGCCGAGAACGGCCGCCCGATGGTCCATGCGACGCTCACCGGGATCAGCGCGGCGTACGGGCCCCGGGGTGAGCGGGTGGGGCGCCCGCTCGGCACGGACGCGAGCGCGGCGGAGGTGTTCGACCTGCCGCTGGCCGGCGGGAGCACCCTCTACAACCGGCTCGGCGACTGGCCGGTGTACGGGGCGCTGGCGGCGCTTGCCGTGCTGTGCGCCGTCGAGGGGCTGCGGGCCCTCAGGAGGCCTGCTCCAGGGCCTCCCGGACCACCCGCTCGCACAGCTCATGGGTCGCCAGGGAGTCCCGGGCACTGAGCGTCTCGCCCCGGCGCACGGCGTCGAGGAAGGCGTGCACGCAGGCTTCGATGCCGCGCTGCCGGGCCACGGGAACCCAGTCGCCGCGCCGGCGCACGGTGGGCTGCCCCTTGTGGTCGACGATGTCCGCGAGGTTGAGGACCTGTCGCTTGGAGTCCTGGCCGGAGACTTCGAGGATCTCCTCGGTCGACCCGTTCAGCCGGTTCATCATGCCGATCGCGGTGAATCCGTCGCCGGAGAGCTGGAGCACCACGTGGTGCATCAGCCCGTCCACGATCCGGGCCCGCACGGTGATGCGGTCGACGGTGCCCGGGACCAGGAAGCGCAGGGTGTCGACGACGTGGATGAAGTCGTCGAGGATCATCGTCCGCGGGTCCTCGGGCAGTCCGACCCGGTTCTTCTGCATGAGGATCAGCTCGCGCGGGTGCTCCGCGCACTGCGCGTAGCCCGGGGCGAAACGGCGGTTGAAGCCGACGGCGAGGCTGACGCCGCGTTCCTCGGCGAGGTTCACCAGCCGCTCGGTTTCGGCGTACTCATAGGCGATCGGCTTGTCGACATAGGTGGCGACACCGGCTTCGAGGAGCCGTTCCACGATCTGCGGATGCACGGCGGTGGGGGCGTGCACGAACGCCGCGTCCAGCCCGGCGGCGAGAAGCGAGTCGAGGGTCGTGTGACGGCGGTCGGCCGGCACGCGGTGGGTGTCGCCGACCGTGTGGAGCGTGGCGGGGGTGCGGGTCTGCAGATGCAGTTCGGCCCCCGGTACGGCGGTGAGCACCGGCAGGTACGCCTTCTGCGCGATGTCGCCGAGCCCGATGCAACCGATCTTCACGAGGTCTCCCTGTCGCCGTGCCGCGCCGCGGTACGCGGCTGTTCGCGCCCCGGCAGCATACGCCGCGGCCACGGTGGGCCCGCGCACCGGTTCCGCTCGCGAAACCCCTGACCAGGGACATGATCATGGGTGACGCGCCCTTGGGGGCGCGCTGCTGACCGGGTCACTCGTGCGGGCCATTCCGCGCCCTCCGGGCCCGCGACGGGCGGGCCGCACCGCAGAGTTACCCGCGTGCAGAGAACCAGAATCGCCGCGCAACTCCTGGTCGGGCTGACGGTCACGGCCGTCTCCGGCTGCGTCTCGGTCGAGCCCCGGGCCGTTCCCCCGCCGTATCCCGGCGCCACCGGGCCGGCCCAGGACGTGGCCCCGCAGATCGTGCAGCCACCAGCCCGCCAGGCGCTGGAGGCCGTGCCGGAACCGGGCCCGTCGGCTGCCCCGCCGTCCTCCCCCGCCGCCGGCGACCCGCCGCGGACCCGGCGCACCGCGCCGGCGGAGGCCTCCCGTCCCCGGGAGCGCCCGGACCCGCCGGAGTCCCGGGCACCGCGCCGGGTCGCCGGGGTCCCCTCCGTGACCGTGCCCGCCCTGCCCCGCGTCCACGGCGGCGGGGTGGACGTCTGCGCGCTCGGCCGGGGGTACGGCGGCTGGCCCGGGGGCAGCCCGGAGTCCCGGATCTGTTCGCAGGCGTACGGCCGCTGACGCTCCCGCCGCCGCGGGTCACTGCTCCCGCAGGCGGAGCTCCAGGCGGTCGATGGCGGCGCGGACACCGCCGCCGTACCCGTCGTCCGCGAGCGACTCGGCCGCGGCGCGGGCCCGCTGGAGGTGGACGCGGGCCGAGTCGGGGCGCTGGAGTTTGAGGTAGTCCGCCGCGAGGTTGAGGTGCAGCGAGGGGTAGAACGCCCGGACGGCCGGGGTGTCCCGGTGTTCCGCGCCCGGGCCGCCGCCCCCGCCCCCGGCGGCGCCCGGTCCGTCCCCGCCTCCCGGCCCCTCGCCGGTTCTCAGTGCCTCGGCGGCCGTCAGGGCGCGCAGGTCCCAGGCCAGCTCGTCGCCGGGGTCGTCCTGGGTGTCGGCCATGTAGTGCGCGAGGGTGCAGCGGTGCAGGGCGTCCCCGTCCGCCCCGAGCTCCGACCAGAGCGCGCCGAAGCGGTTGCGGGCCTCCTCGCGGTCACCTCCGTGGAGCAGCATGATCGCCTGGCCGATCCTGGTCATGACGGCGTCCTCGGACGCCTCCTGCTGCTCCACCACTGCGGTCTCCTCCGTCGCCGGTCCAGCCGGTTGCCGTCGGTCCGACGCTAACGCCGGGCTTCCCCGCAACCGGTCAGACACGGGCATCGAGGCCCGTCCGTCGGGCCCGTCGGCCGGTACTCAGCCCAGCTCGGGGATCCGCCAGTCGATCGGCTGGTGCCCCTGGGCGGCCACGGCTTCGTTGATCTGCGTGAAGGGGCGGGAGCCGAAGAACTTCTTCGCGGAGAGCGGCGAGGGGTGCGCGCCCTTCACCACCACGTGGCGCTCCTCGTCGATCAGGGGCAGCTTCTTCTGCGCGTAGTTGCCCCAGAGCACGAAGACCGCCGGGTCGGGCCGGTCGGCGACGGCGCGGATCACGGCGTCGGTGATCTTCTCCCAGCCCTTGTTCTTGTGGGAGTTGGCCTCGCCGCCCCGGACGGTGAGCACCGCGTTGAGCAGGAGGACACCCTGCTCGGCCCAGGGCATCAGATAGCCGTTGTCCGGAATCGGCAGGCCGAGCTCCTGATGCATCTCCTTGTAGATGTTCCGCAGCGACGGCGGCGTCTTCACGCCGGGCCGCACGGAGAAGCAGAGCCCGTGCCCCTGGCCCTCGCCGTGATACGGGTCCTGGCCGAGGACGAGGACCTTCACCTTCTCGTACGGCGTGGCGTCCAGGGCGGCGAAGACCTGCTCGCGGGGCGGGTACACGGGCCCCTTGGCCCGCTCCTCCTCGACGAAGTCCGCGAGCTCCTTGACGTACGGCTTCTGGAGTTCTTCGCCGAGGACTGCGCGCCAGGACTCGGGCAGCAGGTCGATATCGGTCACGTCCACAACCTCCGGTGAGCAACAGGTTCTTGATCCCCGAACCTACCGGTCACCACTGACAACGGGCCCCGGGAGCCCCTCCGTACGACGTCTACCAGCTGGCCTTGCGGTACAGCTCCCACAGCTGCATCACGGTCTGCGGGTCGAGTGCGCGCTCGCCGCCGCCGATGTCCTCGCCCGCGGCGACGTAGAGCTTGCCCTGCCACAGCGGCAGCAGGCGGACGTCCTCGACGAGGATCTCCTGGGCCCGCTCGAACTGCTTGCTGACCGCGCCCCGGTCGCTCTCCTGCCGCGAGGCGGGGATCAGCTGCTGGGTGATCTCCTTGTTGATGTAGGGGGTGCCGGTGACGCTCTCCTTGCCCACGAAGGGGGCGATGAAGTTGTCGGGGTCCGGGAAGTCCGGGAACCAGCCGCGGCCGAAGACCGGGTACTCGCCCTTGTTGAAGCCTTCCTGGAAGACCTTCCAGGGCTCGCCCCGGAGCGTGATCTCGAACAGCCCGGAGTCCTCCAGCTGCCGCTTGAGTTCCTCGAACTCGGGCTCCGTGGAGGATCCGTACCGGTCGGTGGTGTACCAGAACTTCATCTTCACCGGCTCGGTGATACCGGCCTTGGTGAGGATGTTCTTCGCCTTCTCGACGTCCGGGTCGCCGAAGGTGTCGAAGAAGCTCGTGGTGTGTCCGGCGATGCCCTTGGGGACCATCGAGTAGAGCGGCTCGGCGGTTCCCCGGTAGACCTTGGCGACCAGCGCGTCGCGGTCCACGACGTGGGCGATGGCCTTGCGGACGGCGGGGTTCGCGGCGGCCGGGTCCTTCGGGTTGAAGACCAGGAAGCGGATGTCGGCGCCGGTGGACTCGACGATCTGGAGGCCGGCGTTGTCGTCCTTGTTGTCCTCCAGGCTGACGACCTCCTCGGCGGTCAGACCCCGGTAGGTCGCGTCGATCTCGTCCGCCTTGAGCGCGCTCACCATGTCGGCGGACTTCTCGAAGTAGCGGATCGTGACCGCGTCGTTCTTCCGGTTGGCGAAGCCCTTGTAGTCCGGGTTCTTCTTCAGCTCGGCGGTGACCCGGTCCTCGTAGGACTCCAGGAGGTAGGGGCCGGAGCCGGTGACCTTGCCGTCGTCGCGGATCTTGTCCTTGCGGTAGTCGCCGGGGGCGACGAGCGACATGGCGGGCGTGGCCAGGATGAACGGGAACGTGGCGTCGGACTTGTTCAGGTGGAAGATGACCGTGTCGTCGCCCTTGGTCTCGATCCGGTCCAGGGAGCCGAGCATTCCGGCCGGGCCGCCCTTGAAGTGGATGTCCACGATGCGGTCGATCGAGTACTTCACTGCCTCGGCGTCGAGCTTCTCGCCGTTGGAGAACGTCAGGTTCTTCTTGAGCGTGCACCGGTACGCCATGCTCGTGGCGTCGGTGAACTTGCAGGACTCCGCCGCGTCCGGTTCCGGGCTCGTGCTGCCCGAGGGGAAGCTCACCAGGGTCTGGTAGACGTTCCGCATCAGCTCCCAGGAACCGTCCCAGGCTGCCGCGGGATCGAGTGTGGACGGTGAGCTGGTCGTCCCGACGGTTATCTTCTGGTCCACTTCCGATCCGCTGTCGGAAAGGAGACCGCAGCCGGCCAGCAGAGAAAGGGAAGCTAGGGCTGCAGCAGCCTGCAGACTGGCCCGGTAGAACACGTGCACGCTCCTCGATCAGCCATGGGTCGGCAGACCATACCGCAGCGCCCCACCGGTCAATCCGCTGGCCCGGCGGGGCACTTGACTCAATCGGGGCCAAACCGGCCCAGGCCGCTCTCAGCCCACGCCGGCGTTGAGGAAAATTCCCCCGTCGACCACGAGGGTCTGGCCGGTGATCCAGTCCGATTGCGCGGAGGTGAGGAACGCCGCCGCACCCCCGATGTCCTCGGGCACACCGAGCCTGCCCAGCGGGTAGGCTGCCGCCGCCTCCGCTTCACGCCCCTCGTAGAGGGCCTCGGCGAACCGGGTCTTGACCACGGCCGGGGCGATGGCGTTGACCCGGACGACCGGGGCGAACTCGTGCGCCAGCTGGGCGGTGAGGTTGATCATGGCCGCCTTGCTCATCCCGTACGCGCCGATGAAGGGCGAGGGGGCGACGCCGGCGACCGAGGCGATGTTCACGATCGCCCCGCCGTTCTCCTTCTGCCAGGCCTTCCAGGTCTGCTGGGCGAAGCCGAGCGCCGAGATCACATTGGTCTCGTAGACCTTGCGGGCGACGTTCAGGTCGAGCTCCGCCATGGGTCCGAAGACCGGATTGGTCCCGGCGTTGTTCACCAGGTAGTCGACCCGGCCGAACGCCTCCATCGTGCGCTCGACCGCCGCGGCCTGGTGCGCCTCGTCGTGCGCCTTGCCGGGGATGGCGATGACCCGGTCGGCGCCGAGCCGCTCCACGGCCTCCTTCAGGGCGTCCTCGCCCCGCCCGGTGATCGCGACCCGGTCGCCGCGGGCGACGAGCGCCTCGGCGATCCCGTAGCCGATGCCCCGGCTGGCGCCCGTGACGAGGGCGACCTTTCCGCTGTCCTGCACCGTCATGATGTCCGCTGCCCTTCGGATCAGTTGAGGGGTCCGCCGGCCACGTACATGACCTGGCCGGAGACGAAGCCCGCGTCGTCGCCCGCGAAGAAGGCGATGGCGTTCGCGACGTCCTCGGGACGGCCGACGCGCTGGACCGGGATCTGGGTGGCGGCCGCGGCCTGGAACTCCTCGAAGCCCATGCCGACGCGCTCGGCGGTCTGCGCGGTCATCTCGGTGACGATGAAGCCGGGCGCGACGGCGTTGGCGGTGACACCGAACTTGCCGAGCTCCTTGGCCAGCGTCTTGGTGAGGCCCTGGAGCCCCGCCTTGACCGCGGAGTAGTTGGCCTGGCCCCGGTTGCCGAGGGCCGAGGAGGAGGAGAGCGAGACGATCCGGCCGAACTTGGCCTCGACCATGTGGGCCTGGACGGCCTTCGCCATCAGGAACGCGCCCTTGAGGTGCACGTTCATCACGACGTCCCAGTCGGACTCGCTCATCTTGAACAGCAGGTTGTCGCGGAGCACGCCCGCGTTGTTCACGAGGATCGTCGGCGCGCCCAGCTCGGCGGCGACCCGCGCGACGGCGGCTTCCACCTGGCCGGCGTCCGACACGTCGCAGCCGACGGCGAGCGCGGTGCCCCCGGCGGCGGTGATCTTCTCGACCGTGTCCTTGCAGGCCGCCTCGTCGAGATCGAGTACGGCGACGGAACGGCCCTCGGCCGCGAGACGTACGGCGGTGGCGGCGCCGATGCCCCGCGCCGCTCCCGTCACGATGGCGACGCGCTGCTCGGTGGTGGACATGCTTGGTTCTCCTCGCCCTTGGATCGGGGCTCAGCGGACGTCGGAGCGTTTCCCTGACAGAAAGACTCCCGATTGCTGAGCAACCGCTTAGTACCTTCAGCAGACGAGACGCTAGAAGCCCTGGCACCCGGTGTCAACGGCGCACGCCCCGGCGGGCCGCACGTCACACCGGGCGCAAGCGCCCGCCCGGCGGGACGTCAGGGTCCGGCCGGGGCGCGGATCAGCGCACGAGGAGGTCGAGCAGCCGGTCCACCTCACCGGCCGGGTCGGTGGTCAGCCCGCTGTGCACGGCGCCGGGCTGGACGACCGTGGAGCGTGGGGCGATCAGCCAGCGGAACCGCCGCCCGGCGTCGTCGTCCGCCGCCTGACCGGCCCCCTCACCACCGCCGCAGACCCCTTCCACGGCGCGCAGGGCGGCCCGCACCCCGACGACGTCGGCGTCCGGATCGAGGGCCTTCAGCTTCGCCTCGTCGAGGTGCGTACGGGCGGCGACGAACGCGTGGGCCCGGCAGTAGACGAGCACCCCGGCGTTGAAGCACTCCCCCCGCTCGACACGGGGCACCACGCGCAGGAGCGCGTACTCGAAGACGTCGCGGCGCGTCATCGGCCGCCCTCCTCGCCGGTGCGGGCGACCGCCGCGGCGCGGTCGTCGCCCGCGGCCTGCTTCCGCCGTGGTGGCAGCCGGTCGGTGAGCCAGCCCGGAGCCTGGGAGGGCCGGGTCGCGGTGGGCGCGTCCAGCGTGATCCGCTCGTGGACGGTCGCAGCCCGCGCGAGCAGCGGGGCGATGTAGGCCCGGCGCACCTCGTCGGCGGAGGCGAAGCCGGGCTCGTCGGCCAGCCAGACGTCCGGCACGTCCGCGGCGACCTCGGTGAGCAGCTCCTCGGTGACCAGCGGGGCGAGCTCGGCGGCCGCGGCCGCGATGTCCGGCCCGAAGGGCGCCAGGACGTGGTCGGACGCGTTGTACGGCTTGGCGGCGGAGGCCTGGGCGCCGGGCCAGTTGTGGTGCCAGATCATGGTCGCGCCGTGGTCGATGAGCCAGAGGTCGCCGTGCCAGACGAGCAGGTTCGGGTTGCGCCAGGAGCGGTCGACGTTGTTGATCAGCGCGTCGAACCAGACGATCCGACCGGCCTCGGCCGCCCCGACCTCGTAGGCGAGGGGGTCGAACCCGAACGAGCCGGGCAGGTAGTCCATCCCCAGGTTCAGTCCGCCGCTCGCGCGGAGCAGCTCCTGCACCTCCTCGTCGGGCTCGGCGAGGCCGATGACGGGGTCGAGCTCGATGGTCACCAGCTCCGGCACCCGCAGCCCCAGGCGACGGCCCAGCTCCCCGCAGATGATCTCCGCGACGAGCGTCTTGCGACCCTGACCCGCCCCGGTGAACTTCATGACGTACGTGCCCAGGTCGTCGGCCTCGACGATCCCGGGGAGCGAGCCACCCTCACGCAGGGGGGTGACATAGCGAGTCGCTACGACTTCTTGCAACACTTTCGCAGACCACCCATCTCTTCAACCTTGTAATCAATGGAGAAGCATAGTAACCAAGGGTGACCGATGGTGAGGAATGTCCTTGAGTTCCTCGGCCATCGAAAGGGGCAGTCCACGGTGCGGATCGTCCTCCTCCTCGGCAAGGCGAAGTACAGCCTGCCGAGGTCGTCGCCGAGATCGTCTGCCGACGGACCGCTCGTTCCTATATGAGGGGGGCAACGGCGCGGCATGGTTACGAGGTCTGCTTCGCCGGGCTGATCGTGGCGGCCGACGTGTCCGGGTGGAAGGTGAAGACCCGGTCCAGACCGACGATGGCCAGGATGCGGGCGGTGTTGGCGGGGACTGCGGCCAGGGCGATGTCGGCGCCTTGTTCGCCCGCCAGGTTCCGGGCGGCCAGCAGGACGGCGATGCCGCTGGAGTCGCAGAAGTCGAGGGCGGCGAGATCCATCACCAGCAGGTGCCCCGGGGCCAGGGTGAGACCGTCCACCGCCTTGCGCAGGTCCGGTGCGGACTCGTGGTCGAGGCCGCCGTGTACCTCCAGTACGGGGCCGGTGGCGGTGCAGCGGGAAGTGATGGTCAGCGCGGTCATCTCAGGTTGTCCTCACGGAGGTGGTGGCCCCGGCGGGGGCCGGGATGCCCAGGGCGAGGAGTGCGGTGTCGTCGTCGAGGCCGTCGCCGAAGGAGGCGAGGAGTCCGGACAGGGCGGTGATCAGGGACTGGGGGCCTGCTGGGGGCTGTCCGGTGGTGAAGGCGTGCAGGGCGTCCTCGCCGTAGATCTCCCGGCCGGGACCGGTGCGGGCTTCGGTGAGGCCGTCGGTGTAGAGCAGCAGGGTGTCGCCGGGCAGCAGGCGGGTGCGGGCGGCGCTGAACTGGACCCGGGGCAGGACACCGATGAGCATGCCGCCAGGGGTGGGCAGGTATCCGGCGCTGCCGTCGGCACGCTGGACCAGCGTCGAGGGGTGGCCGCCGGAGGCCAGGTGGACGTCGACGTGACCGCCCGCGGGGTCCAGTTCGAGGGTGCCGAACACGGCGGTGCAGTACCTGGTGTCGCCGCTGCGGTAGCGCTCGTGCAGGACGGTGTTGAGCGTGGTCAGCACGGTGACGGGGTCGGCGTCGTGCAGGGCGGCGGCGCGCAGGGTGTACCGGGTCAGGGAGGTGACGGCGGCGGCCTGCGGACCTTTGCCGCACACGTCGCCCAGGAAGAACGCCCACCGGCCGCAGTCCAGGGGGAACAGATCGTAGAAGTCTCCGCCGAGCAGGTCGGGGGAAGCGGTGTGGTAGTAGCAGCCGGCCTCCAGGCCCGGGATGGCGGGCAGCACCGCGGGCAGCAGGTTCTGCTGGAGGACGGCAAGGGCCTCCTGGAGACGCTCGCGGTCGGCCTCCGCCTGGCGGCGGGCCTCCTCGGCGGCCTTACGGCCGCGCAGCAGTTCCCTCTCGTAGGCGCGGCGGTCGCGGGCGTCGAAGACGGTGGTGCGGATCAGTACCGGCTCGCCGTCGGTGCTGGTCCTCACCTTCGAGGTGACGAGCACCGGCATCCGGCCGGCGGCGGTCCTGATGTCCAGGGCGATGCCGCTGACCCCGCCCTGCATCTGGAGCGCCGGGGCGAAGTGGGTCTCGTGGTAGAGCTTGCCGCCCATGGTGAGCAGGTCGGTGAACCGCATCCGGCCCACCACCTCGGCGCGGTCCAGGCCCAGCCAGTCCAGCAGCGTGCTGTTGATCTTCGCGATGGTGCCGTCCATCAGTGTCGACAGATACCCGCACGGCGCCTGCTCGTACAACTCCTCGGCGCTGTCCTCCAGGAGCGCCGTGAACGCCGCGTCGGTGGCCTCCACGCCCTCGTCCCCGCTGGGCTCGGACGACTGGCTGGTACGGCACATCACCGGCGTGTTCCGAGGAAGTCGGTGATCGCCGCAGTGGTGGCCTGCGGGGCACTGAGCTGCGGGCAGTGCCCGGTCGCATCCAGGGTGACCAGTGTGCTGCCGGGGATCGCGTCGCGGACGTGGGCACCGACCTCGGGCGGGGCGATCACGTCCTGGCGGCACTCCAGGATCAGCGTTGGCACGGTGACCGTTTTCAGGTCCGCGCGGCTGTCGGACAGGAACGTGGTGCGGGCGAAGACACGCGCCATGTCCGGGTCCGTCGCACAGAACGACGTGGTGAGCTCCTGGCCGAGCTCGGGCCGCTCAGGGTTGCCCATGATGGCTGGGGCCATCGCCGCCGACCAGCCCAGATAGTTCGACTCCAGCGACTCCAGCAGCTCGTCGATGTCCTCGGCGCTGAAGCCGCCCCGGTAGCCGTCGTCATCGATGTAGCGGGGCGAGGGAGCGATCATCACCAGGTGCGAGAAGCGTTCCGGTGCTGTGGCCGCGGCGAGCACCCCCACCATGGCGCTGACCGAATGCCCCACGAACGTGACCTCCCGCAGGTCCAGCTCCTCGCAGACCTCCAGCACGTCCTGTGCGTAGCCCGCGAGGGAGCTGTAGCGCTGCTCGCTCCAGGCGGCAGGCAGCGACTTCCCCGAGCCCACGTAGTCGAAGAGCACCAGCCGGTAGTCCTCGGCCAGCGCCGGCACGACCAGCCGCCACATGTTCTGGTCGCAGCCGAATCCGTGCGCCAGCAGGAGCACCGGCCCGTCCGTACGGCCGGTGACGGTGACGTTGTTCCTGCGGCGGATGTCCATACCGGCCAGTCTCGCACCCTCCCCGCCACGCGGAACACGGGCAACGGGGCAGACCGCGCCCACGACGAATGGGAAGCGCGGGCTGCCCCGGGGGACGGTGCAGGCGGGGCCCCGGAAACGGCACCCAGTCCTACCGCTTCTCCGGCGGCCATCAGGACCCCACCCAACTCCTCGGACCGGGCTGGTTCGCGGACAAGATTGAACAGGCATTCGATATCGGCGGAGTCGTCAGTGAATTCGCCGGCGGCGCTACCGAAGCGGGCTTTACCGGCCTGGCAGGCATGGACCGGTGGCACGCTCATGGGGGCCACCAGTTGGGCAACAGCGGCCGCCTTCGGCGTCACCACGGGGGTGGCGCGGGTCTTGCGGTCGGATTCGGCAGCTACGCAGCGACGGAATTCGGAAGTCATTCCGCCGAAGACTTCGTCAACAGGCAATTACCCACCAGGAGGCCCATCATGATCGTCGCTGTCGTACTGGTCCTGCTCGGAGTGCTGTTCGTCACCATCGGAATCCATGCATCCCGGGCGCAAGGCAGGATGATCGCGGCGCGACAGGACGCGCGCAATGCGCTGATCGGCAAGTCGGTCACGCGAGTCCTCTTCCTGGGAGTAGGCGCGGTCTGCCTCATCTCGGCCGGCGCGTATGTCGTGGGTGAGATCTCCCGGGGCTGATGCCGAGGCGCCACACGGCCCGGGCATGACGGCCGACCGGGAGCAGGACGCCACCCAACTCCTTCAAGAGACGGCGACCGGAGCACTCGAAGAAGGTACTTCCGGGATGGTCGCCGCCTCGTCAGAACCCTGGACGAGCTGCGCTTCATCGTCATCGAGCACTGCGTGTTCGACCTGTGGAGGAGTCGCGAACAGCCCGCGAGCCCCGAGCCGCCCACGGTTCGGGGCTCGCCGGGCAGGCCGGGCGGCGCAGGCCGTCCAGGTTCGCCGAAGACTGTGCCCGCTGCCGCTCCACACACCCGTCACCGCGCCCGGGCAGGCTGCTCGAAAGAAGGTGCGAGAGGGCTGCCGGGGGCCATTGCCGCCCACCGCGCCCCCTGGAGCAGACAGCGGCCGAACGACATCTGCGGCCGGGCCGATCGGTCGGCCGACCGGCTGTGCCCAATGCATCTTCATTCGGAATATGCGGGTGCTGGAACACGTGACTCTTCGGGGTGGCGGGGTTCCAGGATCGGGCGCGGATTCGGCCAGGCGATGCTTGCTTTCAGGTCTTTCTCTCGGCCGACACGTGGAGTTAACCCTGGACGCGGCTTTACCTACCTATGGTGTTCTTGATCATTCGATGACCATCTCTTGGTCCGAGCCATACGCGTGAACCAGCCGGGAGGGACGAGCCTGTTGCGAGCTGCGACGACCCAAAGCGCACCAGCGCTCTGCGGCACCCTGCTGCCCGCTTCTCCGCTCCGTGCGGTTTCGTCTCCTGCCGTGCCTCCGCACGCCGTTCGCTCTCCTTACACCGGCATCCAGGTCAGGGGCACCTCGTCCGTCCTGGAACTGCCGCACGAGGCCCCGTGCCTTTCCGTCCGCCCGCCCCATGGTGACCCGGCAGGGCAGCCTCGGACGCGTGTCCGCCACCACACGGACGCGCATACGTCGGGAGCGACCGACCGGTCGCCGGCGGCCGCGAACCGAAGACGGTGACCAAGCTCGACACGTCCGCGCCCAGCGTTGTGCGTGGTCGAGCGTCGAGCAGATCCACGGCCCTTTCCGGGCCACACGCCAGATGTTCCGCTGCTCAGCCGGTGGAACGCCCCCCACATCTCCGTCACGCAAGTCCGACGCGCCATCGCGGCGCGCCAGGAGGATTCACCACGCCATGCAGCCTCTCATCGACAACGCACGCACCTTCGGCCGGCGGCCCGAGGAGTTCGCGGACCTCGCCGCAGGACAGTCCCCTGAAGTCCTGTTCATCACCTGCTCCGACTCCCGGGTCGTACCGGCCCTGATCACAGGTGCGCGGCCCGGCGAGCTTTTCGAGCTGCGCACCGCCGGCAACATCGTTCCCCCCTACGTATCGGCCACTCCCACCGGCGAGGCAGCGACGATCGAGTACGCCGTGAAAGTCCTCGGCGTCACGGACGTTGTGGTGTGCGGCCACTCCCACTGCGGCGCGGTCGGTGCCGTGGTGCGCGGTGACGATCTGAACACCGTTCCCGCCGTACGGGACTGGCTCGCGCACGCCGCGGACGAGCCCGAGTGCTCCGACCCGGCCGACCCGACGGTCGCCGAGGCTGTGCAGAACCACGTCCTGACGCAGCTTCTGCGGCTGCGCTCCTACCCCTGCGTCGAGCAACGCCTGCAAGCCGGCGCCCTGCGCATGCACGGCTGGTACTACGAGGTCCACACCGGCCTCGTACACGAATACCGCACGGGGACGCACTCCTTCGAGACGCTCTGAAGGAACGGGTGATCACTATGCTGTCCAAGTTCCCTTACCTGCGTCAGGACTTCTTCGCCTCCGTCGTCGTCTTCCTCGTCGCGGTGCCCCTGTGTGTGGGAGTGGCGGTCGCCTCCGGTGTCCCCGCCGAGCTGGGGCTCATCACCGGTATCGTCGGCGGCCTCGTCACCGGCTTCATGCGCGGAAGCAGTCTCCAGGTGTCAGGGCCGGCCGCCGGGCTGACGGTGATCGTCTTCGAGGCGGTCAGTGAGTTCGGGGTCGGTACTCTCGGTGTGATCGTGCTGATCGCGGGTCTGCTCCAGCTCGCCATGGGCTTCTTCCGGATCGGTCGCTGGTTCAGGGCGATATCCGTCTCTGTCGTCGAGGGCATGCTCTGCGGCATCGGCCTGGTGATCATCGCCGGGCAGATCTACGCCGCGGCGGGGCTGAAGGCTCCGGAGACCGGCGTCGGGAAGATCACGGGTCTGCCCGGCGCGTTCGCCGACGTGTACGGGAGCGCCGAGGCGTTGGCTTCCCTCGCGATCGGTGCGGGCACCATCGCCGTCATCGTGCTGTGGAAGAGGCTGCCGAAGCGCGCCCAGTCCGTGCCCGGGGCCCTCGCCGCGGTGATGCTGACGACGGCCCTCACACTCACCCTCGGACTGCCGGTCGCCACCGTCGAGGTGGAAGGCCTCCTCGGTGTCGTCCAGCCGCCCGGCGCCGCCGCCTTCGGCGAACTGGCCAGTCCCGCCATCTGGGGAACGATCATCGCCTTTGCGCTGATCGCCTCGGCGGAGAGTCTGTTCAGCGCTGCCGCCGTGGACCGGATGCACGACGGTCCGCGCACCGAGTACGACAAGGAGATGGTCGCGCAGGGCACGGGCAACACGGTCTGCGGACTGCTCGGCGCCCTGCCCATGACCGCAGTCATCGTCCGCAGTTCGGCCAACGTCACCGCCGGTGCGAGGACGAAGGCGTCACGCGTCCTGCACGGCGTGTGGCTGCTGCTGTTCGCCGCCGCACTCCCCTCGGCCCTGGCTCTGATTCCGCTGCCCGCGCTCGCCGGTATCCTCGTCCACGCGGGCTGGAAGCTGATCCCGTTCCGCCAGATCGCCGGGTTGTGGCGAGAGCACAAGGGCGAAGCGGCGATCCTGGTCATCACGGCTCTCGCCATCGTCGTGGTGAACATGTTCGAAGGCGTTCTGATCGGTCTGGCGCTGGCCGTCGCCAAGACCGCCTGGGAGGCCTCGCACGTCAGGCTCGAAGTCATCGACAAGGGCGCGGGTCCCATCGAGGCGTACGTGTCGGGCAACGCCACGTTCCTCCGCCTGCCGAAGATCCTCGACACTCTGGAGTCCCTGCCTCAGGACCGCCCGGTCGAACTCGACCTTTCAGGATTGCACCACCTCGACCACGCCTGCCGCACAGCGCTGGAGAGCTGGGCCGAACGGCACAGTGAGACGGGCATCGAACCGGTGAGGCTCACCAGCGCGGCCTGAACCGTGTGACCCGAGGTCCCCCTCGGCTCTCCGCCCGTCCCCTCGGCCTCATGGGGATCGAAGCCGACGGTCCCCACTCGTCACCTGGTCCCGCGAGACCTCGTGGAGGAGGGCGACCGTCGGCTTCATCTCAGCGTTGGTCGGCTGACGTCCGGTGAGCCATGCCGAACTCCCCGTGCCTGGAGCACGGCGACAAGAGTCGGCCTCGGGCGTCAGCGGACCACCGCCGAGGGGTGCGACCGTGGTTGACGACAGGTGGCCGGGCAGCCGGCTCAGGTGGAGAGCAGCTCGGCGAGCTCCTCGGCGAGCTCCGGGCCGAGCGAGCC
Source organism: Streptomyces griseus (assembly GCF_900460065.1). GTDB lineage: Bacteria > Actinomycetota > Actinomycetes > Streptomycetales > Streptomycetaceae > Streptomyces > Streptomyces griseus. Next base: position 167,405 of record NZ_UAVD01000004.1, read on the forward strand.
CCAGCCATCCTTGTAGCCGTACACACTCCCCAGGCTGCGGGCGTCGTAGTCGCCGTTCAGGATGTCTATGTCGGTGGGGGTGATGAGTGACGGGTGGAGGACACCGACGGCGCCCGAGACCTTCAGCAGATCCTTGCGCAGGGTGCGCAGGTACATCGCGGCCCGCTCGCCCTTCGAGGATGCGTCGATACCGCGCGCCAGCCACGGATTCTGGGTGGCGATGCCGGTGGGGCACTTGTCGGTGTGGCACTTCTGGGCCTGGATGCAGCCGATGGACAGCATCGCCTCACGGCCCACGTTGATCATGTCGACGCCGAGGGCGAAGGCGACGACGGCTTTCTCGGGCAGGCCGAGCTTGCCGGAGCCGATGAAGGTGATGTCGTCGGTCAGGCCTCGCTCGGCGAACACGCCGTAGACGCGGGTGAAGCCCGTGCGGAACGGCAGGGACACCGAGTCGGAGAAGATCAGGGGAGCCGCCCCGGTGCCGCCCTCGCCACCGTCGACGGTCACGAAGTCGACCCCGCGATCGCCCCGCTCCATCAGGGTGGCGAGTTCCTCCCAGAAGTCCATCTCCCCGATGGCGCTCTTGATCCCGACCGGCAACCCGGTCTCCGTGGCAAGAAGTTCCACGAAGTCGAGCATCGAGTCCACGTCGTGGAACGCGGTGTGCCGCGACGGCGAGGCGCAGTCCTCGCCTGCGGGAATGTCGCGGATCCTGGCAATTTCGTCGCTCACCTTCGCGCCCGGCAGCATGCCGCCGAGCCCCGGCTTCGCGCCCTGCGAGAGCTTGATCTCGATCGCCTTGACGGGCGCGTCCGCGATCATGGACTTGAGCTTGTCGAGGTTGAACGTCCCGTCCTCGTTGCGGCAGCCGAAGTACGACGTACCGATCTGGAGGACGAGGTCCCCGCCGTTGAGGTGGTAGGGCGACAGGCCGCCCTCGCCGGTGTTCTGCATCGTCCCGGCCAGCGCCGCGCCCTTGTTGAGAGCCGTGACGGCCGCGGCGGACAGCGAGCCGAAGCTCATCGCCGAGATGTTGATGACGCTCGCCGGTCGGAACGCCTTCGCGCGACCGCGCGGTCCGCCGAGCACCTTGGCCGAGGGCAACGCCGCCTGCGGGTCGCTCAGATCGGGCAGCGCGTCGGCGAACGTACGCTGCTTCACGTATGCGTAACCCTGGACGTGCTCGATGTCGTTGTCGGTGCCGAACCCGAAGTAGTTGTTCTCCCCCTTCGCCGACGCGTAGATCCAGCTGCGCTGGTCACGGCTGAAGGGACGCTCCTCGTCGTTGGACGTCACGATGTACTGCCGTAGCTCGGGGCCGATCTTCTCCAGCGCATACCTGGCGTGTCCCACCAGGGGGAAGTTCCTCAGCAGCGCGTGCTTCTTCTGCACGAGGTCGCGGGCGGCCACCAGCGCCAGCCCCGTGGCGGCTGCCGCACCTATGCTCCGAGCACGCATCACAAACGTTCCTCTCCTCGACCTGCCGAACCTCACGGTGGCCGTCTACCCCGCGCCGGGCAAATGCCACGCGATGCCGCAGACCCGAGGGCACCGCCCCCCGTGGGAGGGCCCCCGCGCGGCCCGCAACGGAGGTGGGGCCGCGCGGTGGGCGGGGTCAGAGCGCCGAGTCGAGGTGCCCGAGGTGCTCGATGAGGTTCATGTTCTCGGCGTAGTCCACCGGGCAGTTGATGATCGACACGCCCGGGTCCGCCAGTGCCTCACGGAGCGTCGGCAGCAGGTCCCCGGCGGACTCGATGTGGTAGCCCTTCGCCCCGAAGCTGCTGGCGTACTGGACGATGTCCGGGTTGCCGAAGTCGGTGTTGGAGTTCTCCCCGACCTCCAGGTCCATCTTCCACTTGATGAGCCCGTAGCCGTTGTCCTCCCAGATCAGCACGGTCAGCGGGATGTTCTCGCGAACCGCCGTCTCGATCTCCTGGGAGTGCATGAGGAACGAGCCGTCGCCGACCGCCGCCAGCACCTTCGTCTGCGGCCTGGCGAGCTGGACCGCGAGCGCGCCGGGCAGCGAGAAGCCCATGGTGGACAGGCCGTTGGAGATGAGGCAGGTGTTCGGCGCGTACGTCGGATAGAGCCGGGCCATCCACATCTTCAGCGCCCCGGTGTCGACCAGCACGATGTCGTCGCGACCGAGCGCGGCGCGGGTGTCGGCGATGACGCGCTGCGGGGCGAGCGGGTAGCGCTCGTCCGCGGCGCCCCGCTCGAGTTCCTCGGCCAGCAGCTTGCGGGTGGCCGCGGTGTCCTCGTCGTCGACGGTCCAGCGCAGGCCGTCGAGTTCGGTGACGAGGGCGTCAAGGGAGGCGGAGATGTCGCCGATGATGCCGACGTCGACCGAGTAGCTGTCGTCCACCTCCGCCGGGACGCGGTGGATGTGGATGATCTTCTTGTCCCCGTCCGGGTTGATCCGGGACGGGTCGAACTCCTGCAGCTCGTAGCCGACGGCGATGACGACGTCGGCCTCCTCGAACCCGAAGTTGGTGTAGTCGCGCCGCATGAAGCCGAACGTGCCGGTCGCGCACGGGTGGTCGTCGGGCAGGACGCCCTTGCCGTGGAAGGTGGTCGCCGTCGACACGTCGAGTGCGGTGGCGAACGCCGCCAGCGACTCCTCGGCACCGCCGCGCGCCGCGCCGTGTCCGGCGAGGATCACCGGCCGGCGGGCCTCCCGCAGCAGCTCCACCGCCCGCTTGATCTGCTGCGGGGACGGCGCCTCGGGCTGCACGACGTTCCTGCGCAGCGGGCGCAGGTCCGAGCCGTCCGTCGCCTCGTCGACGTCCTCGGGCACGGCGAGGTAGACGGCGCCGGGCCGCTCGGACTCCGCGGTCTTGAACGCGCGCCGCACCATCTCGGGGATGGCCTGGGTGGCCGGGACCTCCGCCGACCACTTCGTGACCGGGGCGAACATGCTCACCAGGTCCACGAACTGGTGGGACTCCTTGTAGTTGCGCTCCTTGCCGACCTGGGCGGTGATCGCGACAACGGGCGTGCTGTTCGTCATGGCGTCGGCGACGCCCAGCATCAGGTTGATCGCTCCGGGCCCCAGCGTCGCGGACATCACACCCGCCGAGCCAGTGAGCCGGCCGTGCATCTCCGCCATGAAAGACGCGGCCTGCTCGTGCCGGGTGAGGACGTAGCGGATCTTCTCCGAGCGGGCGAGGGCGTTGGTGAAACGGATGTTCTCCTCGCCGGGTACGCCGAACACCACCTCGACGCCCTCGTTCTCCAGGCAGCGAACCAGGAGTTCGGCCGCTCCGTCGGGGGTCTGCTTCCGGTGCTCGGCGTCGCTCACGCTGATCATGTCCTCTCCTGAGTTCCGGCCGCGCCGAAGGGCGGGCCGGTCAGCCGTCTACCCCGGCCTGCCGCCCGGACGCCTGCGGGCCGGACCGGTGTCCGCCGGTATCGCGCGGCGTGCGGCCGAATGACGGCGTTTCCACGCGGCAACAGAACCGGGCCGACCCCTCGGAGCCACTTCACATGCCACGCCCACCTCGGAAGCGAAGCGCGGGCGACGGCTGCTCGACAGGACCCGGCGCTCTTGTCGTAGCGGGCGGCGATACCTCGCCACGGCTTCAAGCGATGCTGGGCAGCGCCTTCGCCCGCACCGCCCTGGCCCCCGCCCTCACCCCGGTCCTCACCGCCGCCCCGGCCGCTACCGACTGGCGCACCCGCGAGGACAACTTGGCCAGCGCCTACGAGGCCGTCGCGGCCGCACGCATCCAGCTCGGCCTCACCGAACCTGTTCAGAGCAGGGGGAAGAGAGCGAAGCAGCCTGCCGACCTTGCACTTGACGCGGGCGTCAAGTCCTACCGTCGGAACGACCGATCGCCCACGGCCGCCGAGGACATCCCGCGCGGCCCCTGCCCAGGAGCAGCCATGCCCTCTTCCAGCCCCGCCACCTATCGCGAGGTGCGTCTCACTCGTCGCCCGGAGGGAGAACTGACGCCCGATCACCTCCAGGTGGTGACTTTCCCGATACCCGACCCGACGCCCGGACAGGTCCTGGTACGGAACACGCTGATGAGCGTCACCGCCGTGATGCGCACCCTGATGCGGGACGAAACCGATCTGCCCGTGACGGGCTACGCGCCCGACCGCCCGCTGTGGGGACCGGCCCTCGGCGAGGTCGTCGCGGTCAACGGCTCGGACGCCGGGCTGGTCCCCGGGGATCTCGTCACCCACCGGCACGGCTGGCGCGAGTACGCGGTGGGTGACGCGGCCGAGTTCCAGCGTGTCGACCCCGCCGAGCTGCCCGACCCGGCGGCTCATCTGTCCCAGGGCTTCACCGCCTGGCTGGGCATCGTGCGCGGTGCGCAGGTGCGGGCCGGGGACACCGTCTTCGTCAGCGCGGCGGCGGGCGGCGTCGGCACGCTGGCCGGTCAGTTCGCCCGGCTGCGGGGAGCCGCCCGGGTGATCGGCAGCACCAGCTCCGAGCGCAAGGCACGCGTTCTCGTGGAGCAGCTCGGCTATGACGCCGCCGTCATCCGCGGCGCGGGATCCATGGAGGACCAACTGCGCGCGGCGGCCCCCGAAGGGCTCGACGCGGTCTTCGACAACGTCGGCGGGGAGCAGCTCTCCGCGGCGCTCGCGGTGGCTCGCCGGGGTGCGCGCATCGCGCTCATCGGGGCGCTCGACGGGCAGCTCTCCGGAGGATTTCGCAGTGTGATCGAGGTGGACAGCGGCTCGCTCATCCTGCGCGGGATCACGGTGCGCGGTCTGTCCGGGAGCGATCACCTGGATGCGCTCCCGGAGTGGACGAAGGAGTTCGGACAGGGGCTGCGGGACGGCACGCTGACCTTCCCGCATGTCCGGGTCTCGGGAATCGACCAAGCCCCCCGGGCGTTGTGCGACCTGTTGGAGGGCCGTCACATCGGTGCGGTCCTGGTGGAACTCTGAACCTGATTCGGGGGCGAACCGTGCGTATCGGCGACGCCGCCGCGGCCGTCGGGCTCACACCGCGGGCGCTGCGCTACTACGAGGAGCGCGGCCTGTTCACGGCCCGCCGCTCACGGGTGGGCCACCGCGAGTACGGGGCGGAGGACCTCGACCGGCTCCGCGCCGTGCGGGAACTCCTGGACGCGGGGCTGACCATACGGGACGTGGAGTCATTGGTTCCGGTGTTGGACGGCCGGCCTCCCGAGGTGGGGCCGGCGACCGGCGACGGCGGGGCCGGGGGCTGCCCGGTGGAGAACGTCACGCTGCGCCGACTGGACGGTCTCGACCAGGCCATCGAGCGGCTGACCGCGCTCCGCGGTCGGCTTGCCCACGCCCTGGACCACCGCTTCGGCGACGGATTCCGCACCGCCGTCGCCCGGCAGCCCCGGGAGACACCCGTGGACCGCGCGGCCTGACGTCCCCGATCGTCGACCCCCGCCGTCGGCGCCGGGCGCCGGCGGGGTCGCCCGCAACGGTTGGTGATCCGGGCTTGGTGAGCGGGTTCCCGACATCGTGAGGAAGGGGAGGATGCCCGACCGCCGCGGGCGGCAGCACGGTCGGTTTCGCCCAGGCTCGTGACGATTCGGTGCTGCCGATGGTGCCGGCCTTCCGTGCCCGGCTCGGATGGTCGACGACCTCGGCAGGAGTTCGCTCCTGCCGCAGGCCATGACCGGCCCGGAGCACGACTCCTTCGGCAGGCAGTCTCACCGCATGGCCGGCTCCGCCGGCGCAAGCCCGCTCCTCGCGGATGGGGCCGCCCACTTTCCCCGGACGAGACTTTGCGGACACGACCTGAGCGCTCTACCGGACGGGCCCGGGACGCGTCGCGCGCCCGGGCCCGTCCCGTATCGGTACAGGTCAGCGAACCTGGACGGATGCGACCAGAGTGTTCAGGTCCGGCCAGAGCTTCTTGTTGGTCTCCGGCAGTACGACCCACAGCACCGAGGGGCGGACGCGCCCGGTGTCGACCACGAGGACCGCGTTCAGGTCCATCGTGGACGGCACCCCGCGTTTGTGGAAGTGGATCTCACTGACCAGCAGCCAGGCGTCACGTCCGTCGACCTTCAGCGGCTGCGAGGCGACGTCGACCAGGACCGCCTGGTCGCGCGGGTACTCGTAACGACGCCGCTCGTCCATCACCGCGCCCGCCACACCCCGCAGCTCCCCGGTGCCGCCGGCCGCGGCCATGATGTCCTCGTCCACCTGCGTGGACTTCACGAGTGCGCGCTGGCGCCCCTCCTGCTTGCGGGTGAAGCCGTCGAAGACCGGATCCAGCGTCCTGCTCCGGTCCCACGTACCGCCCAGCTCCGCGTACTCCAGGGAGGAGTCCGTGACGGTGCCGACGACCGGCGAGCCCTCGCCCGGGTACTCCGGCACCTTGACGGTCCCGGTGAGCCGCCGCTCCTCGGGCAGCGGGGAGGCGCCGGGGGTGAGAGTGGGCACGGGGATGCCCGGTCGCGGGGCGGCCGTGACGCTTCCCGCGCAGATGGCGGACGAGGGGTCCGTTGTGTTGTGCGCCTGCTGGACCACCTTGCCGTCGACCAGCACGGTGCACGTGAGAGTGCCCCCTTCCTGGTCCTCGCGGCTTGTGACGTCCAGATAGAAGTCGGCCCCCGGCGCCATCTCGACGGTCTCGCGGTACGGCAGGGTGACGATCCTGCGGGACTCGTGGCTGTCGTTCGCGTTCCCGACGCTGAGGTTCACCGAGGGGTGGTCGCCCGTCGCGATGTAGGTGACCTCGACCCGCCGGGCTTCCTTGTCCCGGGACGCCCCGTCGTCGCTCGGGTCGCCGACGGCCAGGGCCAGGCCCACCGCGCCGAGCGTGACCACCTCGAAGAGGATCACCAGGGCGCCGACCAGGGAGAATCCGCTCGGGATCCGGTCGAAGGTCTTCTTGCCGCGGCCGGAGTGGAGCTCGCGTCTCGGCTGGGATGTCTGCGTCATGTCGTCCTCCCCCTCACGCCCGGCCGCTGTCGCCGGACCGGCGCCCGGCCGGTTCGTCGGCGAACCGCGTGGCGAGCAGCCCCGCCTCCCGCGCATCGTCCAGCATCCGGTGCAGGTCCTGGAGCCGGGACCGGTCGGCGAGCCCCTCGATCTCGGCGACGGCCAGCTCGTCCCGCACCGTGTTCACCACCAGTTCGTGCATGTCCTCGCCGAGTTGCTCCAGCTCTCGTACGGCCTCCCACTCGCGGTACGCCGCGTCCGCCGCACGGGTGTTCTCGGCGTACCGCTCCAGCGCCTCCACCCGCTCCTCCAGCGCGCTCGACGACAGCCGCAGCGCCTGCCGCTGAGTCCGCAGCACTTCCTCCACCCGCGAGCCGGAGGCGTCCCCGGCAGCGGCGAGCACCTTCCGCGCCAGCCGGGTCAGCTCGGCCAGGCGCTGGGCGATCTCGTACTGCTGGGCCGGCAGCGTCACGTCGTTGGCGATGTCGTCCAGCAGCCCCTCCCGGTCGACCTGCGACTGGAGTACCGCCGTCACAGCGGCCTGGGCGCGCTCCATCCGGCGCAGCGGCGAGTGGCCCAGCAGCTCGCGCAGGGAGTCGCCGCCGAAGTCCTCGGCCAGGTAGTAGCGCCCGTGGCGCAGCCGGGCCACCCGCTGCCGCTCGTCGGTCCCGCAGCCGAGGACGACGATCAGCGGCCAGGCCAGCAGGTGCGCGCCCACGACAGTCAGGACGAACGCCTCGAACCCGAACTGGACCCCGACCCAGACCAGCCCCGCCTGCGCCGCGAGGCCGACGGCCAGGCCGGTCCACACGCCGATCAGCGCCCACAGGATCGTCACCGGCAGTAGCGCGCACACCGCGGAGACCCCCAGGGCCGTCCAGATGTCCGCCTTCGTACGGCCGCCCAGCGCCGACTCCTCGGGCAACGGCAGCGTGGCCGGGAAGAGTCCGTCGGCGGACTTCTCCAGCAGCGCGCGCTCCGCGTCGTCGAGGGCCGGGTCCACCACCGGCCGCAGCGCAATGTCCTGCGCCATTCAGCAACACCCCCCACAGGTCGGGGGAGATCGTTACACACGCCGCAGGGGCTCCCCACGCCGCCCCTGTTCCCGGCCGCCGACCGAGACGGCTCGAACCCGAAGGCGAACTGTCCTCCCCCTTGGCCTGATGCCGCCGAGGCCGACGGGGTGCGACGCCCGGCCAGAGGCGCGCGAGGCGTTTCTGGCCGGTAGCCGGCACCCCCGGTCCCGCAACTGAGGATGCGGCAGACTCTGGGCCGTTCCTGCTCCGGTGCCAGTCGCCACTGCGGACGTTGTCAGTGGGCGCGGGCACACTGATGTCATGAGCGTTTCTTCGTCTCCCGAAGCCCGTGCGTCCCGTACCTCCCCCGTCTGGGTGGAGTCGATGGGCGGGCCCTTGATCGTTGTCCCCGTCTCCGCGTTGGCTGTATGGCGTGGGTGTACGGAGACCGGGGTCATGGTGGGAGACGCCACCGCTCCGGACGACTACGACCGGGCCTGCGCGGTGGACGGGCCGGCTGGTGTGATCACTGTTGGCGAGAACGGTGCGCAGGCGCTGGTGTTGGCGGACGAGCCAGCCCCCAGTTGCTTTCTACCCGAGCATCGGGCCTTCCTGCGGTGGCTGGCGGCTGACTCCGAGGTCGAGCTGAAGGCGGCGGCCAGGACTGTTCTTGCGAACCCCGCCACCGAGTGGGAGGAGTGCGGCACGTGGTCATCGGACGGTCCAGCCGTGCTCATGGACTCTGCCGAAGCAGGTTCCGCGCTGTACACCGAGCATCCCGGCGGCGGGGCACCGTCCCAGGCGTCGGTTGCGCTGCCCGCCGGCCGCTGGAGGATCCGAGCCACCCATACCAAGGCGGACGAAGAGAACTGGGTCCGCCTGGTCCAGATGATGCCCATCGAATCGTGAACGGCCAGGTGCTCTGGTTGAGTGCGTTTACGTGCTGGGCACAACGCTGCGCAGGCGGGCGACGCCGAGCACGGGGTCGGCCGGTCAGGACGACGAGGCGATGATCCGGTCAGCCGCGGACAAGGCGGCAGGCCGACCGGCTTCGACAAGCGGGCCTACGTCTTCCACGGCACCGTCACCGTGGCAGCGATCCGGCTGTGGCTCCGCTCGCAACCCGCACGACCGGTTTCAGGCCCCGGTCCGCCCGTCGACGAGCTCACGCACGACATCGAGGTGGCCGTTGTGGCGGGACGTCTCCTCAATGAGGTGGAGGATCACCCACCGGAGGTCTACCTTGCGGCCGTCGCTGATGGAACGCTTGGCCGTTGAGTCCAGGTCGTGGTCGGACACCAGGCGACGGTAGCGCGCGCTCTGTTCCTCGTACTCGGCAAGAAGCCGGGGCAACGGAATGTCGACTGCTGTCCGCATCTCAGGGTCGGGATCATCGTCGGTCGCCCCGGTGAGCGGCCCCGCGAGCTCCTCGCCCAGAAACATCACTTGGAACCAGTAGTACTCGACCCAACGCAGATGGCTGATCAGCCCGCACAGCGTCATCAGCGGTGAACCCGGGAGCGGGGCCTTGCGGGCGTCCTCGGCGGACACGCCCTCGCACTTGGCTCGCGCGGTGTCACGGGCGTAGTCGAGGAAAATGACCAGCTGCGTACGCTCGTCCCACGTGGGAGGCGTGTCGGTTCGTTGAGTCATCGCGAGGAGTTTCCCGCAGCATGGAACGGGTGTCGACCCAATTCATCGGAAGCACCGTCAAGTCCCACAGCACCGACTGTGCTCAAGGAGAACCTGGCAGATCCGGACAGGACCTAGCCGTAGCCCCCACGGCCGTGCGCGCCGCAACTCCTCCGCGGCCTCGCGGCGCACCACGGTCACCAACTTGCTGAAGCCACGCGGGCTCAGGCCGGTGAACGGGGCTGTCCGGGACGGCTCAGACGCCGGGATCACAAGAGCCCTATCAAGATCATCAGACCTATGAACAGCCGTTACGGGAGGGCCCTTGGTCTCGCGTTCTCGTGAAGCGGCCTGTCCGACGGGTGGGCAGGCAAGCGAGAATGGGACCGTAGGATCCCGGGCCACGAGGTGGCGACCTCGTCAACGCCAACGACGAGGGAGCCCGGCTCCGACGAGCCGGGCCTCTCGGTGTCCGTCTGAGATCCCGATGGTCCCCGACAACGAAGGTGGATCAGCTGCCATCGGAGTCGGACGGCCTGAGGCGCGCGTCCTATCTCCTGCGAGCTCTGCTCAACAGAAACGCCACTCCAACGATGACGATCAAACCGATGGCGATGATCCAGAAGGGCGGTGAGCCCTGGCCCGCCCCTTTGGCCAATTGCTGTACGTATGACATAACGCCTACCGTCCCCTTCCCGTGGCACCTCACTACAGCCCGTCATCCGGGTGTCCTGTCCACGCGTACCCCGTGAACTCGCCCAGCTTCGATGGCAGGCAGCCCAAGTTCAGAGGTCGTCGTCGTTCATGCCCCCAGACTCAGACGCACATGCTCTCGGGTGGCTTTCGGTGGCTTCCGCTCGCTCCGGCCGGCGCCTCCGGTGGCAGGACGTACGTGCCAAGGTCGTCGGCCTCGACGGTCCCGGGGAGCGGGCCGCCCTCGCCCCGTGGGGTGACATCGCGGGTCGGATCACCAACACGCGGGGCGAGGGCGGCGGGGCGGGGCCGCGGTATCTGCTGGGACGTCGTTCAGTCGCAGGTGACTTCGTCGCGCGGGTCGTATCGCGTCTTAAAGTTCTCCGTCTTGACCGTTCTGCCACCGTCCTTGAAGATCCGGTCGACGGAGACGTTGAAGCCTTCGAGCGGGGTCTGCGGGACGCAGCTCTCTCCGGATGCCCCCTCGCGGGTCGCCGGCTGCTTCACGGAGGTGCGCGGGCCCTTGACCGATTCGATCTCGTCGTACTTCTTGGTGCCGAGGAAGGTAATGGTGACCGAGGTGTCCGTGGCACGGGCGTCGATGTATATCGCCTTGCCGGAGTCGTTCCTGAACTTCAGGTCGAGACTGCCCCAGGCCACCGTCGCCTCCCTGCCCTCCGGATAGCGCTCGATGTAGAACGAGTGAGCTCCGTACTCCACCGGTTTCACACCGGCGAAGAAAAAGGCGTTGAAAACCGTGGTGGCCACTGCGGAGACGCCTCCTCCGGCAGCCTTCTCGTACCGGTCGTTGTTGATGATGACGCCTTCCACGAAACCGTTGGCCTCGGTCCGCTCGCCCACCGTGCGATTGAAGCTCCAGGTCTCGTCGGGCAGGACAACCGACCCGTTGATCAGCTCTGCGGCACGGCCGATGTTGGTGACGCGGTAGGGGGCGGACTCGAAATCGACCGTGAAGGTGGACATCTGCTCCTTGATGCCGAGGCGGCCCAGGTTGTCACGGGTCAGCGTGGGCTCGACCTCCTTGACGCCGACCGCGCCCGTGCGGGCTGCTCCGCTCCTGGTCAGCAGCGGCAGTACGGCCTTCTTGAGCGCCGAGGCCGTGACATCCTGCCCGGCCTTGCCGTCGGAGGCCACCGCCACTCGGCCGCCGTCCAGCCTCAGTTCGGCATTGGCCGGCTCGTCCAGGGCCAGCGCGAGCGCACTCGCCACCGCCGGTTCGGCCAGGAGCCCCTCGCCGTCCAGCACGGGGGCCAGCGAGTTGTCCCCGTCGGGCTTCATGGCGAGGTGCTTGCCGAGCGCCGCCGGGCCGATCTCGATTCTCCGACCGTCGACGGTGAGCGTCACCGGCGCCGACATCGCCGGAGTGGCGAACTCCTTCATCGCGCGCTCGACTTCCGCCGCACCGACCCGCGGTTCGGTCGTGCGAACCGGGAGTCGCACGGGATCTTCGCCCTGGCCCGGAATCTCCGAAGCAAGCTGCTCGACCGCGCCGTCCACATCCAGGGATCGCCCGGTGACCGGTCGCACCGGCACCGGCTCGCCCGCCTTGAACCTGACGGCGCCCTCCCGCGCCTTCCGGTCGTACGACGCGGCCTCTTCGGCCAGCGATGCCCGGGCCTTCGTCTCGTCCACACGGATCACCGGCTCGACCTCGCGGTCACCGTTCGCGAAGAGGCGGCCGATCACGGTGAAGGGATCGGCTCCCGTCTGCGCGGCCCGGGCGACGGTCTCCTCCGTGTCCAGCGAGATGCCGGATATGCGGACGGTGCCGTCACTGTCACCGAGGCGCACCTTCACCGGCTCCGACCAGGCCTTGCCCAGGCCGCTGTCCAGCCTCTCCCGCGCCTGCGCGGTGCTCAGCCCCCCGATGTCCACACCGCTCACCCGCGTGCCCGCGGGAACATCGTCGCCGGCGACGAGCAGCCCCACGAGATACAGCCCACCGAAGCCCGCACCCACGGCTCCCGCGACGAGCGCGACCCGGCGGCCTATTCGGCGACGCCCGGCCGACGCAATGTCGGCGGGTCGGCCAAGAAGAGATGGGCGACTCACTGATTCTCCTCGTCTGTGACTGCGGCGCGCTGCGGGGAGCGCCCGTGCAGTAGGTAGCTTTCCGAGTGACAAGTAAAAGGGGTCTACCTCTGCCGGTCCGACACACACCCTAACCGCTGGGTAACTAAGTCGGTTAGTAGGAAACGGTAATCTCGGTCACGATCGCCCACGGCCGAGAAAAGGGAGAGATGACGGGCCCCGTTCCAACGACGAGACCGTCCGGTTGAGTTGTATTCGGCTTCCCTTGGGCCTTTGCCCCCCCTGCGCCGCACAGCCGGTACCCCCGGGGAATCGTCAGCGATTCTTCGCCCGACCGCCCGACCGCCCGCCTACCCCCGCGCCCGCGGTCACGGTCACCGGTATCGCCATCGCCGCTCCGCGGGCCCGGACGGATCCGTAGCGGCATCCCGGCGGTCGGCGAGGCGCCTGACCACGGGGGCGCCGCTACGGACGTGCGGCACCCCCGCCCGGGACGGGCCTCAAGGGGTCCCGTTCGGTGCCGTGACCCCGTCGGACCGGTCCTCCGCGTCACCGGGACGGGAGCCGCCGCCGGTCGGACCCGGCTTGGACAGCTTGAGTCCGGCGATGCAGCCGATGATGCCGATCAGGAACAGCACCTTGAGCGCGCTCGCCGCCTCGCCGCCGGTGACCATGGCCCAGGCCACCGTGAGGGCGGCGCCGGTGCCGGTCCACACGGCGTAGGCGACGCCGATGGGGATGTGCTTCGCGGCGCGCGACAGACCGATCATGCTCAAGATCAGCGCGACGAAGAACACCACGCTCGCGACGGGCCGGGAGAAGCCGTCGCTGGCGCCGAGCGCGGTGGCCCAGACGGCCTCCAGCACGGCACTGACGAAGAGAATCAACCAAGGCACTCAGCTCACCGCTTTCAGTCCGACGACGCAGCCGATCAGGCCGGCCAGCAGAGCCGCGCGCAGGGGTGTCAGCCTCTCCTGACCCCGCGCGGCGGCGATCAGGACGGTCAGGACGGCACCGATGCCGACCCACACCGCGTACGCGGTGCCGGTGGGCAGCGACGTCATCGCATAGGCCAGTCCCGCCATGCTCACCGTCATGGCGACGGCGAAGACGACGGTCGGCACGAGCCGCCGGAATCCCTGGGACATCCCCAGGGCGGTGGCCCAGACTGCCTCCAGCACGGCGGAGGCGATCAAGACGATCCACGCCATGTCCACTTTTCCTCTCCTGTTTTCGTACGACTGTGCCAAAAAGACCGTAGCACGTTCTCGTACGGTCGTGCGACAATGGCGCCATGCCTCGTGTGATCGACACCGATGAACGCAACCGCCAGGTCGCGGAAGCGGCGTGGAGAGTTCTGGTACGTGAGGGCCTCCCCGCGCTGTCGGTGCGCAAGGTGGCCGCCGAGGCGGGACTCCCGCCCAGTTCGCTGCGCTACACCTTCCCGACACAGGCCAGCCTGCGGATCAGTGCGTACGCGCTGGTGGTCGAGCGGCTCGCCGAGCGGGTCGCCGCCATCGAGCCGGGCGCCGATTGGGCGCGGGCGGTGCTCCTGGAGCTGCTGCCCCTGGACGAGTCGCGGCGCTTGGAGATGGAGATCACCGTGGTCCTCGGCACGGCGGCGATGGCGGACGGCGATCTGCGGGCGACGCACCACAGGGCGCACCGGGCGGTGAGAGACCTTTGCGAGCGGGTGGTGCGCGCGGTGGAGGTGGACCCGGCGGACGTCCGGGTCCAGACCGAGCGCCTGCACGCGATGATGGACGGGCTCGCTCTGCACATGATCCGGCAGGGCGAGGACGAGGGCACGGACTGGGCCGTGCGGGTCGTGGACACCCACCTGGCGGGTCTGGAACGGGCCCCGTCCCCTCGGGCGCTGCCGCCGACGCCCGGGTAGCGCCCGGGCCGGGCGGAAAGCCGCGGAGGGTTCTGCCGCGCCGGCGACCGCCGGTGGCCAGGTGGCCGCGCGACGCACCTGGGTGTGCTGATGTCCGGGATGCGAGAGATCATCGGAGCATGAGTGGTGATGATCCACTGGCGTCGTCCCGGGAGCGGGGCGGGCGGAGCCGGTCAGAGACGGCCGCGTGCGGTGTCCTGCCGTGGGCCCGGTCCTCGGGTGCGTCGCTCCGGCGGCGGAGGGGACGGCCGTGAACGAGGAGCGTCTCCTCAGGCGGTACCAGGCGCTCATGGGGGCCGTGCCGCAGTCCGTGTGGGTGATGTCGCCCGACGGTGTCGTCACCGTGTTGTCCGGCGGCGGGATAGCCGAGAAGCTGTGGACTCCGGGCCTGGACATGTCGTGGATGGACGCCGTCCATCCCAAGGACCGTGACTGGTTCCAGCGGGCGTGGCGCAGGGCCACGCAGCAGCGCTCCTCCCTCGACACGATCGTCAGGGTGCGGCTCGAAGGCGCCGTCGACCGCTTCCGCCACGTCAAGATCATCGCGGCGCCGGTGGTCGACGAGGACGGCGAGGTGGAGTTCGTGGGGACCGCCACCGACGCCGAGGAGCACTGGCGCGCCCGCATAAGGGAGAAGCTGCTGGCGCGCATGGCGGCCGTGCCCGCCGCCCGCGATCTCTCGGAGGCCTTCCTGACGACGGCGGCGGCCGTCGTACCCGAGCTCGCCGACGCGGTGGCCATCTTCCGTGTCGTGGACGGCGTCGAGGACGGTGGACGGCCTTCCGGAGTACCGGCCGCGACCTCGCCGGAGCGGGTGGGGCTCGCCCCGGGACTGCCCTCCCTGCCCCCGCTGGACGCCGATTTCGCGCTGGGTCCGGTAGCCCGGCGGGCCATCGAGAGCCAGGAGGCCCGGCTGCTGGTCTTCCCGCCCGGCGGGCCCCCCGGGGACGGACTGTCGGAGGTGTCCGTCCGGTGGCTGCGGGAGGCCGGGGCGACCGGTGTGGCCCTGCTGCCCGTGGTGGTGGACGGCCGGACCGTCGCGCTGGCGACCATCGCGACCTGCCGGGGCAACCCGCCCCCGGACGAGGCCGACCTCTCCCTGCTGCGGGACGTCTTCCAGCAGATGAGCGGGCCGCTGCGCCGGACAATGGAGCTCCAGAACATCCGCGGCAACGCGCTCGCGTTGCAGCAGTCGTTCCTGGCGGCCCCGCCGTCCGTGGAGGGCCTCACGATCACCGCGCTCTACCATCCGGCGGACTCGGCGGCGGAGGTCGGCGGGGACTGGTACGACGCCGTCCGGCTCTCCGCCGACGCCCTCGCCCTGTCCATCGGTGACATCGCGGGGCACGACCTCGACGCGGCCATGGCGATGGCCCGGGTCAACAGCATCCTGAGGGGACTCGCGTACGACAGCGGCCCGGCCGCCAGCCCGGCGGTCACCCTGAGCCGCCTCGACCGCATCGTGCAGGCACTCGACAGTCCGTCGATGGTGACGGCGGTGCACGCGATCCTGCGCCGGCGGACGGACGGCGGCTGGCACATCGGCCTGTCCAACGCCGGGCACCCGCCGCCCCTGCTGATCCCGGCCGACGCGCCGTCGCGCCATCTGCACGGGCTCGCGGCTCCGGACCCGCCCCTGTGCGTCACCGACGACCTCGTCCGCACCACCCTCGACGCGGACCTGCGGGAGGGTGACACCCTGGTGTTCTACACCGACGGGCTGGTGGAGACGCCGGACACCGACATCGGTGACAACCTCCGCCGGCTGCGGGCACGCGCCGACGCGCTGAGCCACCGGACCCCGCCGCTCCCCTCCCTGGTCCGCGGTCTCCTGCCGCCTCTCCACCACCGCCGGGACGACATCGCCATCATCGCCCTGCGGGCGCAACGGGACTCATGACCGCCCGGACACCGGCCGTCTCATCGTTTGCGCCCGGACCCGCGCCTCTATACCGTCGAGAAGGCCCGTCCCCGGACGAAAGGCTCCGTATGAACACGCCGAACGACCGTCAGGGCGGACTGGCGACCACACGGGCCCACTCGGCCCGGGTGTACGACTACATCCTGGGCGGCAAGGACCACTACCCCGTGGACGTGGAAGCGGGCGACGCCATGGCACGGCACTGGCCCGCCCTGCCCGTGCACATGCTGGAGAACCGCCGGTTCATGCACCGCGCCGCGCGCTTCCTCGCTCAGGAGCGGGGCATCCGCCAGTTCCTCGACGTGGGAACCGGACTTCCCACCTCGCCGAACCTGCACGAGGTCGTGCAGGAGGTGGCTCCGGAATCGCACGTGGTCTACGTCGACAACGACCCCATCGTCCTCGCTCACGCCCGCGCCCTCCTGCAGAGTTCCCCCGAGGGCGCGACGGCCTACGTGGACGCGAACATGCACGACCCCGACGCCATCCTCGGCAGCCAGGAGTTCCGCGAACTCATCGACCTGGGCCGGCCCGTCGGTCTCATGGTGATCGGCATCATGCACTTCATCCTGCCGCCCGACGACCGGCGGCTGGTCTCCAGGCTGCTGGATCCCCTGCCGTCCGGCAGCTACCTGGCGATGACCATCGGCACCGCGGACTTCGCGCCCGACGAGGTCAACCGCGTCGCCCAGGAGTACCGCCAGCAAGGCATGCCCTTCGTCCTGCGGGACCTACCGACCGCCACGTCGTTCTTCGACGGGCTGGAGCTGCAGGACCCCGGGGTGACCCAGGTCCACGAATGGCGCCCCGGTCCGGAACAGAGCGACATCGACGGCCGCGACATCGCGATGTACGGAGCGGTCGCCAGGAAGCCCTGAAGCGGCACGCGTTCCGAAGGGAGCACCACCCGAGGTCGGGGCACGGGAGCATCTCCTCTGTCCGAGGCCCGGGTGATGGGGCATGCTCGGTGAGGTCGTCGGGGCCACGGCACACCGGTGGGCCCCGCGACCTGTCCCTTTCGGTACGCGACTTCGAGGATCATCGTGAGCACGCAGTCCACCACCCGTCCGGCCGACGCCTCCGGCGTCCTCGCCCTGGGCGGCGACCTTCCCGTGAACCGTCTCGGTTACGGGGCCATGCAGCTGACCGGCCCGGGCGTCTGGGGTGAGCCCCGCGACCCCGACGAAGCTGTCCGGGTCTTACGCCGAGCGGTCGAGCTGGGCGTCACCTTCATCGACACGGCGGAGGCCTACGGCCCGTTCGTCAACGAGCGGCTGATACGCAGGGCGCTCCACCCCTACCCCGCTGACCTCGTCATCGCCACGAAGGGCGGGGCGGAGCGTCCGGGCCCGGACGACTGGCGGTCCAACGGCCGGCCCGAGTTCCTGCGCGAGCGGCTGGAGCTGAGCCTGCGGCGGCTCGGAGTCGACCGGATCGATCTGTACCAGCTGCACCGCATCGATCCCGCGGTCCCGTTGGCCGAACAGCTCGGCGCTCTGGCCGAGTTGCGGCAGGAGGGCAAGATCCGTCACCTCGGACTGTCCGAGGTGACGGTCGAGCAGCTCAAGGAGGCCCGTACGCACGTGGACATCGTCTCCGTGCAGAACCTCTTCAACCTCGCGAACCGGTCGGCCGAGGACGTGCTCGACTACGCCGAGTCCGAGAACATCGCCTTCATTCCGTGGTTCCCGATGGCCACCGGTGAACTCGCGCGCCCCGGCGGACCGCTGGACGCCGCGTCCCGCTCGCACGGGGCGAGTCCGGCACAGCTCGCCCTCGCCTGGCTGTTGCGCCGCTCCCCGGTGATGCTCCCGATACCGGGCACGTCCCGTACCGCCCATCTGGAGGAGAACGTCGACGCCGCGCTGGTGCGGCTCGACGACGAGGCGTACGCAAGCCTCACCGCCGTCGGCTGAGGGCCCGGCGGCGGTCGGCGCCGGCTCAGACGCCGGAGGGAACCTCGGCCTTCTCGGGGGGACCCGTGCGCTCCCCTCCGTCCGCCGCCGACCTGCGGTTGTGGCGGACGGAGGACCAGAAGGACCCGGCGATCAGCAGGACACCGATGAGACCGGTGACCACCTCGGGGATCTGGTAGCGGATGGAGATCATGAGGATCACGGCCAGTGCGCCGATCGCGTAGTGCGCGCCGTGCTCCAGGTAGATGTAGTCGTCGAGGGTGCCCTGGCGGACCAGGTAGACGGTCAGCGAACGGACGTACATGGCGCCGATGCCGAGGCCGAGCGACATCAGGACGATGTCGTTGGTGATGGCGAAGGCGGCGATGACGCCGTCGAAGGAGAAGGATGCGTCCAGGACCTCCAGGTAGAGGAACATGAAGAACGCGGCCTTGCCCGCCATCAGGACCACCGGGGCGTTCCGGCCGCTCCTCCTGGCCTCTTCCTCGGCCTCGTGCTCGCGCTCCTCTTCCTCCTCCAGCTTGTTCTCGAAGAAGCCCGAGAGACCGCCGACGACGAGGTACGTGATCAGGCCGAAGACGCCCGAGAGGAGGACCGTCGACGCCTTGTCGACGTGCGTGCCGCCGTGCTGGTGGGCCTGGGTCGCGAACGTCATGGCACTGATCGCGAGGACGATCAGGGCGACGCAGACCGAGGCCATGTCGATCTTGCCGAACTTGGCGAGCGGGCGCTCCAGCCAGCCGAGCCACTTGATGTCACGGTCCTCGAAGACGAAGTCGAGGAAGATCATCAGCAGGAACATGCCGCCGAAGGCCGCGATCGACGGGTGGGCGTCGGTGACGAGCTGCTCGTAGCGCTCGGCGTCGTTGATCGCGAGATCGACGGCCTCGACGGGGCCCACCTTGGCGCTGATCGCCACGATCACGACGGGGAAGACCAGCCGCATGCCGAAGACGGCGATGAGCACCCCGATGGTGAGGAAGATCCTCTGCCAGAAGGCGTTCATCTTCTTCAGGATCCCGGCGTTGACCACAGCGTTGTCGAAGGACACCGAGATCTCGAGGATGGACAGGATCGCCACCACCCCGAAGGCCGCCCACCCCCCGTAGAGCACCGCCACGACGAGGCCGAGCGCGGTCACCGCGAACGACCAGCCGAACGTCTTCAAAATCACTGTCCACCCCATCATTTGTGCGGGGTTCCCCCGCGGGTCGTACCTGGCTTTACCAAACGCTGACCGAAGTCTAAAGCGAAACCGCGGCACCCTGACACATACCGGCCAAACCCGCGGTCCTCCACTGTCGACGACAAACCAACACCACACCCACACAGCCCACTTGAAGGCGTGCCGGGCACCGGACGCCCTTGCGGACCTCGCTTCGCCGGGCCATGGTCCTCTCGGACTCACCCCGCCTGTCCGGTCGCCCGCCCAAGGCGGCGCAGCGCCATTTCCCAGCTTTTACACATACGTTCACGCGGCGTATCCAAGGGCCGGTTCGAAAAGGCAGCGGTGGCCGAGAGATTGAGATCTTTTCGTCGCACTCGACCGGGTGACGGGAGAATCGAAGCGTGATACACACAGATAATGCCTTCCCAACTCCCCTTACGCTTCGGCGTCAACATGTTCGTTCCCGGTTCCCTGCAGGAGTGGCGCGCGAAGTGCCGCAGGGCCGAGGAACTCGGATTCGACGTGCTCGGAGTGGCCGACCACCTCGGATTCCCCGCACCGTTCCCCTCCTTGGTGCTCGCGGCCGAGGCGACCGAGCGAATACGGCTGACCACGTTCGTGTTGAACACGCCGTTCTACAACCCCGCGCTTCTCGCACGTGATGCGGCGAGTACCGACCGGTTCGTCGACGGGCGGATGGAACTCGGGCTCGGCGCGGGCTATGTGCAGGCCGAGTTCGACACCGCGGAGATTCCGTTCCCCAGCGGTGGCAGGCGGGTCGAACAACTGGAGCGGACGGTCACCACGCTCCGCCGCCTCTTCGAGGACCCCGCGTACGAGCCGCGTCCGGCCCAGCCGTCCGGACCGCCCCTGCTCATCGCGGGCTGGGGCGACCGGCTGCTGCGCGTGGCCGCCACGCACGCCGACATCATCGCCTTCCCCGGCGGCTGGGCCAACGCCAGTGGTGACGCGCTCCAACTGGCCGGAGCCGCGCAGATGGACGACCGCATCGCCTATGTGCGCGGCCTGCTCGGTGAGCGCGCCGACTCCGTGGAGCTCAATCTCCTGGTGCAGCAGGTGGTTCCGCCGACCGACGGCGCTTCGATGCCGGACAGGTTCGCGCCGCTGCCGCCCGGCGCCGAGGACCTCCCCGAAGAGGTGCCCAGCGTCCTGGTCGGAAGTCCCGAGGACATGGTGCAGCAAATCAAGGAACGCCGCGAACGCTACGGCTTCACCTACTTCACGGTCATGGAATACAACATGGAGATTTTCGCGCCGGTCATCCAGGCCCTCCGCTGAACCGCGCACTCCGCCGCACGGCCGCCGGGACGGGGCAGCGAACGAAAGGGGACCATCGAAATGGACAGCCGCTTCGCATCGGCCCGGCAGCCAGGAGGGGAACAGCCGGCGTGAATCCCGCACCGGCCGCCCGGGGCGGCTCCACGACACTTCTGCTGCTGCGCCACGGTGAGACGGCATGGACACCGGAGAGGCGGATATCCGGCAGCGGCGGCTCGGATCCGGCATTGTCGGAGAACGGGCTGCGGCAGGCGGAGGCCGCCGCGAGGGTGCTCGTCTCGCGCGGCCCGGTGCAGGCGGTGGTGTCGTCCCCGCTGCGCAGGGCCCGGCAGACAGCGGAGGCAGCCGCCCGGCGTCTGGATCTGGAGGTCCAGATCGACGAAGGGCTCACCGAAGCGGATTTCGGCGCCTGGGAGGGGCTCACGTTCGCCGAGGTGCGGGAGCGCCATCCGGAGGAGATGGCCGCGTGGCTCGCCTCTCCGAAGGCCGTGCCCGGCAGAACCGGGGAGACGTTCGCCTCGGTCGCGCGCCGGGCCCAACGCGCACGGGACCGGATCCTCGCACGGTACGAGGGCGGTACGGTGCTCGTCGTCTCCCACGTCGGGGTGTTGCGGACGCTGCTGCGGCTGGCACTGGGCGCACCACCGGTGACGCTGTTCCGGATGGAGCTGTCGGCCGCCTCGCTGTCGGCCGTGGCCTATTCCGGGGAGGGCGCCGCCTCGGTGCGCCTGCTCAACGACACCTCGTACCTGACGGACCACCCGTGACGCCGACGGCCGGTGGGGGTGCTCAGCACGCCCCACCGGCCGTCGGTCAGCGCCGAATCGTCTTGGTACGCATGAGGAATTCGGCGAGATAGCCGTCGTGCGGCAGTCCGTGCGCCATCCACGGTGTCGGATGGTCCCCGATGTAGACGTTGGCGATGGTCGGCTCGGCCACCAGCTCGTCGACCAGATTCCCGTCGGTGGTGACGGCGGTGAGGACGAGGGTGTCGCGCAGCGGCCGGACACCCGCTTCGCGGTCCCACGGCGCGACCCACGCGCAGGGGAAGCCGAGCTCCATCCCGAGCTGTTCGGCGAACGGGCTGTCGAGCTGGTGCACCGCCGGCCGGAGTACCGCCGAACCGTCGCCGAGATCGTCGACGATCCCGTCACCGCCGAGCCACGCCTTGCTGCCCGCGGCGCGCTGCCGCAGATACCCGTCCCACCGGCGGGCGAGCCCGGTGGGCTGTACGGGCAGGACCGCCCGTTCGTCCGTCGCGGGCAGGCTGGGCAGCTCGGCGAGGCGTTCGGCGATCGCCGCGGCCACGGGAGAGGGGTCTCCCTCCACGAGGACTCCGGTGGCGTTGACGCAACCGACTCCTCCGCCACTGCTGATCGACTCCACGATGGTGTCGACGACCGGTTCCCAGTCGGTCTCGGCGGTGATGAGCACCTTGGAGCGTCCGGGGCCCTGCGGCAGTACGCGGCGATCGCCCGCGTACTTGCCCACGACGTCCGCGCCGCCGTACACCATTCCCAGGTCGGCGTGGCGGAGGAGGTCTCCGGCCACCTCGTGGTCGGTGGGCAGCAGCACGACGCCCTCGTCGCCGAAGCCCGCCTCGCGCAGGGCGGTGATGAGCCGGTGCGGGGTGAAGGGCTCACGGCGGGAGGGCCGCACGGCGACGCGATAGCCCAGTGCGAGGGCGTCGAACCAACCCTGGTGCACCGAGGGGTGGTTGCCCGCGGCGTGGACGGCGAACACCTCACCCCGCCGGGTCCACACCGCCGCGCCGTCCCGGGCGCGCGGATCACGCCACGAGTCGACCGCGCCGGCCGGTCGCGCGTTCTCCACGCTGTGGTGGATCCGCTCGGCCGCCTGCGCGATCTCGTCGGTGGACTTGCGGACCACCGTGATCGGTATCCCGGTGACCGTGCTGACGGTGTGCTGGTACTCCCGCGGTGTGAGTCCCGCGATCGTCTCCGTCGCGAAGGCCCGGCCCGCCCGGGCGAAGGCCTCGATCCGGGCGTCGAAGGGCGGGGCCGGCACACGGCGCAGGGCCTTCATCGCGCGGGTGACGTAGAGCGAGGGCGCGAGGCTCAGTGTCGCCACCCGGTTTCCGGCGAAGTCGCCGATGGTCTCCTGGCGCCGGGACCGGTACGGGCCGCCGGGGCCGAGCGCGTCCAGGGACAGCATCAGTACACGCCCTCGACCACGGCCGTGTCACCGAAGGACGCCACGGGTGTGACATCGGCGACGGCATCACCGAAGCCGCCGTCCACCGGTGCGATCCTCGTCGCGTGGTCCCGCTCGATGTTGTTGACGAGAAGGGCGCTCCGGCTCATGTGGTGCACGACGATCTGCCCGCGCTCGCCGTACGGGACGACCTTTCCGCTGCCGGGGTCGATCACCCGGAACGTGGTGTACGGCGCGAAGGAGTCGAACACGCAGGGCTCGTCGTCACCGAGGCCGGGCCGCTCCACCGAGGTGCCCAGCATCATCGTCCCGCCGTACCCGCCGACCATCGTGACGCCTGGGAACACCTCGTCGCGCAGGAGGTCCCGGGTGTCGGCGTCCAGGTGCGTACCGCCCCAGATGATCGCGCGCACCTTGCGGTTGACCAGGTCGACGAGATCGTCGTGCTGCGCGAGGCGTTCCAGCAGCGGGGGCGTGGCGAAGAGGACGCCCACGTCCTGGCCGACGAGGATGTGGCCGACCTGTTCGATGAGGTGGTCGGTGTAGGCGTCGGCGACGTCCGCCCGGCCCTCCGACACCAGCTTCTTCACCCAGCGCGGATCGAGGTCGATGCTGAAGTTCAGCCCACCGCGGAGCATCGCGGTGTCGATCGCCATCGCTCCGACGTTGTGCGGTCCGGTGGGGACGGCGCTGAGCCAGTCGACGTTGCGCGGCACCCCGTGGGAGTCGAGTCGCTCGCTGAACCATTCGACGCTGCGCCGGTGCCACTCGGCGCTGTACGGAACCGCCTTGGGCCGTCCCGTGGTGCCGCCGCTCTCGTAGACGGACGCCTCGTGCTTCTCGCCGTAGCCACGGGGTATCAGCTCGCGCACGCCGATGTCGCGCAGCTCGTCGACCACGTTGGGAAACCGGCTGAGGTCCTCGAAGTCCCGGACGTCGGTCAGCGGATCGAAGTCGAGGCGCTCGGCTCGTTCCAGCCAGAACGGCGACCCGGTCTCCGGGCTGAAGTGCCACCGCATCATCTCCCGGACGAACTCTCCGCCCGTGTGCTCGACCATGGATGTCCTCTCGAAGTGTGTGTACGAACCGAACGGCGCTTCGCGGGGTCGCGGCGCCGGCCCACCCGGCGCCGCGACGCGTTCCCGCGTCTGTCCGCGGTCTCGCGGTGGGCGCGTGCCGCGGCTGCCTTCTACCCGGTGCCGGCCCGGCCGTCGAGTCGGCGGGCGGTGGACAGGCCCGTCGTGTCGATCCAGGACTCCTTGCCCAGCACGAGGTCGCGGACGATCTCTCCGGCGGCGGGCGCCTGGCACAGGCCCTGCCCGGAGAATCCGGCCGCGTAGACGAACGGGCGGGCGGGATCGCGGCCGATGAAGGCCATTCCGTCCGGGCTGAGGTCGAGGTTCCCGCCCCATCCGCTCTCGATGGAGACGCCGGCGAGGCTCGGAAAGGCCGTGCCGAGTTGCTGGGAAACCCGTCCCAGCCAGTCCTGTCGGGTCTCGTCCGGAGCGGGAGCTCCCATGCCCACCAGAATGCGGTCTTCCCAGCTGCGTATGCGCAGGCCGGAAGGGTGCATGGTCATCGGCAGGGCCTTCTGCGGGGCGCCGCCGGGGTGGTCGGCCAGGAGCAGTTCGACGGGGTACGGGGTCACCGGCACCGTCACGTCGGCCATGGCGGCGACCGTCTTCGCCCAGGGGCCCGCAGCGCAGACGACGGTGTCGGCGAGGATGCTTCCCGCGGGCGTGTGGACCCGGCCGTCGGGGTCGATGGCGGTGACGGGCGCGTCCGTGTGCAGGGTGGCCCCGGCCCGCTGGGCCGCCGCGGCGTAGGCGCGCACGATCGAGACGGAGTCGCAGGCGTAGGCCTGGGGCGACCAGGCCGCCGCCAGGATGGCTCGCTCGTCGACCAGTGGGTTGAGCTGTGCCGCTTCGGCGGCGGTCACCAGTTCGACGTCCACGCCGGCTGCGCGCTGGGCGTCCCGGGTCTGCCGGAAGTCCCGCACCTCTCGCTCGTCCGTGAACAGCACGAGGAAGCCGATCTTCTTCAGGCCGAGGTCGGCGCCGGTCCGTTCGCCGAGGGCCCGGTAGTCCGCCAGGCTCCGGACGGCGAGGCTGCTGATGAGCGCGTTCCCGGGGAAGTAGGTACGCACCACGCCGGCGGTGTTCCGGGACGATCCCGATCCGAGCTCGCCGCGCTCCAGCAGGACGGTGCCGACGCCGGACTCGGCGAGTCGGAAGGCTGTCGAGGCGCCGATGACACCGCCCCCGATGACCACGGCGTCGGCGCGTTCGGGGAGGCGGCTCACGACTGGAGGGCCGGCTCATCGGGGCGCAGCTGGCGCAGGTGGTCTCCGGCCTCCCAGGGGTAGAGGTGCAGGTTCCAGCCGCCCAGGCAGTTGATGTAGAGGGCCAGTTGGCCCACCACGCTCAGGAAGTCCTCGCGGTCGAGCCCGTCGAGGCAGTCCAGGAAGCGCTGGGTGAAACCCCACAGCTGCTCCAGACCGCAGTAGCCGAGGAACTCGGCCGGAACGCCGACCAGGAGGCGCGTCATGTGTCGCAGTGAGTCCATGGGCATGCCCTGGACGGCTCCCCGGACCAGACCGCCGTACGTGGCGTACCCCAGCGGGCGGGTCTCACCGTTGACGAACAGCAGCGTGGGCAGGACCGTGTCGAAGCTGCCCGCCCCGGACGGGATCAGCCCCGCGTGGAGGTCGGCGAGCTCCTTCGGTTCGGCGAGCCAGGCCTTCTCGGTCGCGGCGTGCACATCGTCGATGAGGCGGCTCGCGCCCGCATCCGTGGCGGCCAGTTTCGGAATGCTGTGGCCGCCCGTGGTTCCGGCCCTGCGGACCTCCACCAGGATCGGCTTCTTCGTCGCGTAGACGGAATCCCAGATCGCCTTTCCGGCCTCCAGGAGCGCCGGAATGTCCTCCTGCCGGATGCGGCCCACCGGGGTTGCCGGCATCGGTTCGGTCAGCGTTCCGTACTTGATACCCACGTGCTGGAGACCGGAGCAGAATAAGGTCCCGTCGGGCGCCTCACGTCGATCCGCTATCCGCGTGTCCGCGGGCAGGTGCAGCAGTGACGGAATCGGGGCCGCGTGATAGAGGTGCTCACCCGCCACGAGTGCGTGCCCCTGGAGACTCCGATAGGGCAGTGCGTCCCAGAGGGCGTCGGCGAGTTCGGCGTTGCGGCCGTCGAGTTCCGCGGTCACCGTGATGCCCAGATCGGACCAGGAAATCTCGATGTGCCGACCGGAATTCGTTTCAGTCAAGGCTCTTTCCTTCGCTCGGTTGACCTGTATGAGAATTCCTTCATCCAGATTCAACGTACCGGCGATCAAGTGCGGCCCCACCCCTGATCGACCCCCTACCGTGGCGGAGGTCCCACCCCAGCTCACGGCGGAGCGACAGGCTCCGACCAGGCGGGGAACAACGGCCCCCAACTCCCCCTGCATACACATTCTTTACCATTCCTTGGGTATCCGTGTACCCTCAGCAGCTCTCGCCGGAGAAAGGGATCCAGGTTGAACGTCTCAACGACCATGTGGGTGCTCACAGTTGTAGGTCTGTGCGTACTCATCGCGGCCGACTTCCTCATCGGTGGCCGCAAGCCGCACGAGGTCTCGATCAAGGAGGCGGGCATCTGGACGACCGTCTGGATCGTGCTCGCCGTCCTCTTCGGTGCGGGCCTGCTGATATGGGGCAACGGACAAGCGGCGGGCGAGTTCTTCGCGGGCTATGTCACCGAGAAGTCGCTCAGCGTCGACAATCTGTTCGTCTTCGTGCTGATCATGGCGAAGTTCGCGGTTCCGGCGATCTACCAGCAACGCGTGCTGATGATCGGCGTGCTGATCGCTCTGGTACTGCGCGCCGTGTTCATCGCGGCGGGCGCGGCCGCGATCAACTCGTTCGCCTGGGTCTTCTTCATCTTCGGCGCCTTCCTCATCTGGACCGCCTGGAAGCTCATCCAGGAGGCACGGGCCGGCGAGGAGGACGAGGACTGGGAGGAGGGCCGCCTGATGAAGGCCATCGAGCGACGCCTGCCCTCCACCGACACATGGCACGGCACGAAGATGTTCGTCCGCGAGAACGGCAAGCGGCTGGCCACCCCCATGCTGCTCGTCATGCTGGCGATCGGCCTCACGGACGTCCTCTTCGCGGTGGACTCGATCCCCGCGATCTTCGGCCTGACCCAGGACCCGTACATCGTCTTCACCGCCAACGCCTTCGCGCTGATGGGCCTGCGCCAGCTGTACTTCCTCATCGTCGGCCTGCTGAAGAAGCTGGTCCACCTGTCGTACGGCCTGTCGGTCATCCTCGCCTTCATCGGAGTGAAGCTGGTCCTGCACGGCCTCCACGAGACGACGAGCCTGCACGTCCCGGAGGTCTCGCTCCCGGTCTCGCTGGGCGTCATCTTCGGCGTGCTGATCATCACGACGATCACCAGCCTCATGGCGACGAGGAAGGCGGCGAAGGAGGCGCCCGAAAGCGGGAGGGAGAAGACCGGGAGCGAGAACGCGGACGCCCAGGGCTGAACCCCTTCCGAGCGGCCGGCCCCCTTCCGGGGGTAGGGGGTCCCCTATCTTCGCCCCACACACTCCACACGGCCGTGCCCGGCCGCCTAGCATCGCGGCGTGACGCCGTCGGCTCGACGGCACGGGCACGGTGCCCGACCGGGGCACGGGCGTGGGGTGTGGCCGCCGCTTCGCAGTGACTCGCGGGGCCGCACAACATCCAGGAGCACGCATGGTTGCACGAATCGTGGTGGCGGGCGGGGGCATAGCCGGGCTCGGCGCCGCGCTGCTGCTCGCCCGCCAGGGGTACGCGGTGGACCTGGTGGAGCGGGACGGTCCGCCGCCCGAGAACCTCGAAGACGTTCAGGAGTGGCGGCGGCCGGGGGCGCCCCAGGTCCGCCACCCGCACATGTTCCTCGGCCTGTTCCGGCATCTGCTGCACACCCGGTTGCCGGACGTGCACGCGGATCTGCTGGCGCACGGGGTCGACGAGGTCGACATGACGGCGCCGCCCGGCGTCGAGGCTCCGGCCGACGCGACCGAGCTGGCGAGCTTCGGCTCGCGCCGGGCGACCGTCGAGTGGGTCCTGCACCGCGCGCTCCGGGAGCAGCCCGGCGTCCGGGTCCACCACGGTCTCTCGGTACGCGAGGTCGTGGTGGAACAGGGGCGTGTGCGGGGTGTGCGGGTGGACGGCGCGGTGATCGACGCGGACGCGGTGGTGGACGCGACCGGGCGTCGCTCACCGCTGGTCGGCGCCTTCACCAAGGAGATGGAGGAGAGTCCGTGCGGCAACGTGTACCACAGCCGCTTCTACCGGCTCCTCGACGGTGTGCCGAAGCCGCCGACGTTCCTGGTCCCCGTCGTCTTCGCGGGCGGGGCCGGTTTCGGCGGCGGACTCTACGCGCACGACAACCGTACGTTCGCGGTGGTGTTCGCCCGGCTGCCGGAGGACGAGACGCTCGGGCGTCTGCGCGAGACCGGCGCGTTCGAGGCCGCCGCCGACGCGGTGGCCCAGTTCGAGCCGTGGCTCCGCCCGGGCCACGCCGAACCGATCGGTGATGTCGTGCCGATGGCCGGACTCACCAACTCCTGGCGCGAGTTGACGCCCGAGACCCCGTCCGGCTACCTGCCGATCGGGGACGTGCTGTGCACGACCGATCCCATCCTGGGCCGAGGCGCTTCCTTCGCCCTGGCAGGTGCGGCCGAGCTCAGCGATCTGATGGAGCAGCACGGTGCGGATCTGGACGCGGTGAGCGCGGGGCTGCGGGCCCACGCCGAACGCACGATCCGCCCCTGGTACGAGGACGGGGTCCACGACGACGTGGAGCGCACCCGGAGCTGGCGCGCGACGGTGGACGGCCTTCCGGAGCCGCCCGCCGCCCTTCCGCCGGCCGTGCTCACCGCCCTGGCCGGCCAGCAGGACCACGGACTGTGGGAGCGGGCGCAGCTGCGAGCCAATCTGATGGCTTCGCCGGACAGCCTCGACACCCCCGAGGTCCGTGAGCGGCTGGACGCCGTACTGGCCACCGGCTGGGAGCCTCCGGTGCTCTCCCCCGGCCCGTCCTACACGGAGCTGACGGACGCGCTCGCGGCGCACGGCGGCTGACCGACCGAACGCCGAGGGGCCCCGGCGCATGCCGGGGCCCCTCGGCGTTCCCGCGCGGGGCTGCCCCGGCATGCGCCGGGGCGGCCCCGCGGTGGCTCAGCCGGCCTTCGGCCCGGGGAGCTCCCGCAACCAGGCGTCGACGGCCTCGGCGGTGGTGGCGGCGCCGGACTGCATCAGGGAGAAGTGGTCGCCCGGAACCTCCCGCGTGGTGTTCGGCAGCGGCCAGCTCAGCCGCCACCCGTCGCCCCGCACGGTGTCCGTGACGGGCTCGCCCGCCCGGACGAACAGGGTCGGTGTGTGCACCGGTTCCGGGCTCCAGTCGTCGAACAGCCGCAGATAGGCGCCCATCGCGGTGAGCCGGACGCTGTCGAGCCGCCCGACCGTGGACTCGTGGTCGAACATCAGGTCGGTCAGCGCGTCCTGCACCTGGGTGAAGGCGGAGCTGCCCGGCAGGTAGGTGTCGATCAGGACGGTGCCCACCGGCGGCACCCCCCGGTCCTCCAGCCGGCTCGTCACCGCGTGCGCGAGCCAGCCACCCGCCGAGTGGCCGACGAGGGCGAACGGACGGCCCTCGGCGCACCGCAGCGCGAGGTCGGCGTGCAGCTCGACGACGGCGTCCACATCGGCCGGCACCGGATCCTCCGCCGTGAACCCGGGCACCGGGACGAACCACGCCTCGCGTCGCCCGTTGAGGGCCGTGCCGAAGCGCGCGTACTGGTAGACGCTGGACAGCGCGGTGATCGTGGACAGGCAGATCAGGACGGGCCCGTCGGCCCCCGAGGCCAGGCGGACCGGCCGGGGCGGGGCGGCCAGCGCCGCCGGGTCGCTGAACTGCTCCCGGAGCCGGGACGCCGCCGCGATCAGGTCCATCGCCACGTGCCCCTTCCCCTGTCGGCACGCCTCCCGGTACAGCGCCTCGACGGTGTCGGGCGCGGCGTGCTCCACCGGTGCTCGTGGGGCCTCCGCCGGGGCGGGGCCCGGCCCGTCCGCCAGTTCCCCGTCCAGGTACGCGGCGAGCGCGAGGGGGGTCGCGTGGTCGAAGACCAGGGTCGCGGGCAGCCGCAGTTCGGTCGAGGACTGCACGCGGTTGCGCAGTTCGACGGCGGTGAGGGAGTCGAAGCCGAGTTCGGTGAAGGCTCCGTCGGACGGGATCTGGCCGGCGTCGGTGTGGCCGAGCACGGCGGCCGCGGCGGAGCGGACCAGGCGCAGCAGCACCTGCCGTCGTTCCCGCGGCGTCCGGCCCTGGAGTTCCCGCCGTACCGTCGTCCCCGGCTCGCGCTCCGCCGAACCGTTGGGCGCCGTGCGGGCGGACGCCCCCACCAGGCCGCTGAGGAGCGGCGGGATCGCCGCTCCGGCATCCCGGGCGCGCAGGGTCGCGAGGTCCACCCGCGCTCCGATCACGGTCGCCTCTCCCGCCGCCAGCGCGGCGTCCAGGAGGGCCAGTCCGCCCTCGGTGTCCAGCGGGGCCAGACCCGCGCGCGTCATCCGGCGCAGGTCCGCCGCGGAGAGATGGCCGGTCATGCCCGTGCGCTGTTCCCACAGGCCCCACGCGATGGAGAGCGCGGGCAGTCCGGCGGCGTGGCGGTGCCGGGCCAGGCCGTCCAACAGGGCGTTCGCCGCCGCGTAGTTGCCCTGACCGGGGCTGCCCAGGACGGCGGCCGCCGAGGAGAACAGGACGAAGGCCGCCGGCGGGCGTTCGCGGGTCAGCTCGTGCAGGTGGATCGCCCCGTCGGCCTTCGACCGCAGCACGCGTTCCAGTTGTCCCGGCGTCATCGAGGTGAGCACGGCGTCGTCCAGCACCCCGGCCGCGTGGATCACGGCGCTCAGCGGCCGATCGGCCGGGAGGGCGTCCAGTACGGTGCGCAGCGCGTCCCGGTCGGCGCTGTCGCACGCCGCGATGGTGGCCTCGCAGCCCAGGGCGGCGAGGTCGGCGCGCAGTTCGGGGGCGCCCGGCGCCGTCGCGCCGCTTCGGCTGATCAACAGCAGGTGCTTCACCCCGTGTTCCGCCGCGAGGTGCCGGGCCACCTGGGCGCCGAGGGCTCCGGTGCCGCCGGTGACGAGGACGGTGCCGGTGAGCGGGGCGGGCGCCCCGGTCGGTGCGGGCAGGCGGACGAGGGAGGGTTCGAGCACCGTTCCGGCGCGTACGACGAGGTGGGGCGCGCCGCTCGCGACGGCGTCGACGACCGCCCGCGGCCGTACGTCCCCGTCCAGGTCGAGCAGGGTGAAGCGGCCGGGGTGCTCGGCCTGTGCCGAACGGACGAGTCCCCCGGCCGCGGCGGCCACCGGATCGAGGGCGTCCGCGCCCCGGGTGGTCACCACCAGACGGGTGTCCGCCCAGCGGGGTTCGCCCAACCAGTCCTGCAACAGGGCGAGTCGGCTCGCGGTCCTGGTGTGAACCTCGTCCACGAAGCCCGTGCTGCCGGACCACGCGGGTTCCGGAGCCAGCAGGACGGTGCCGGGCGCCGGGGCGCCGGAAGCGGTTGCGTCCAGCAGGGCGGGCAGGTCCGCGTACGCGGTGGCGTCGGCCCCGCCGGCGTCCAGCAGCGTACGCAGTTCGTCGGCGTCGGGGCCCACGACGGCCCAGCCGCCGGCCTCGGGCGTGGCGGGTGCCCGCAGCGCGGGCGTCTCCCGCCAGTCCAGGCGGAACAGTGAGCCTCCGGAGAGCCGCAGCCCTCGGGTCGAGACGGGCCGGAACTCCAGCGCGCGGGCGGACAGGACGGGGGCTCCGGTCTCGTCCGTGGCCCTGACGGAGACGCCGCCGTTCGCGGTCGGCGCCAGCCGCACCCGCAGGGCGTTCGCGCCCGCGCGGTGCAGGTTCAGCCCGGTCCACGCGAAGGGCAGCCGGACGGCCGTGGCGTCGCCGCCGCCGTCCGGCTCCTCTCCGCCGGCTCCGGTGGCGGCCAGGCCGACGGCTTGGACACCCGCGTCGAGCAGGGCCGGGTGCAGTCCGAACCGGCCCGTTTCCTGCGTGAGTCGCTCCGGCAGCCGCACCTCGGCGAAGACCTCGTCGCCGAGGCGCCAGACCGCGCGGACGCCCCGGAACGCGGGCCCGTAGCCGTATCCGAGCTCTGCCAGCCGGTCGTAGCCGTCGGTGATGTCGACGGCGGTCGCACCGGCCGGAGGCCAGGCGGCCGGCTCCGCTTCGACGCCCGGAGAAACGGCGGAGGCCGCCGCGTCGGCCGCGTCGGTGCCGGCATCGGCATCGGCATCGGCATCGGCAAGGAGGCTGCCGGTCGCGTGGCAGGTCCAGCCGGCGTCGTCCGCACCGCCGGCCAGGGCGATGGCACTCCCCGCGCCGTTCTCCGTACGGGAGTGCACGCGGAACTCGCGCCGGCCCGCGTCGTCGGCCGGGCCGACCCTGACCTGGAGGCGCGGTTCCCCGCCCTCGGGGAGAACCAGCGGGGCCTGGAGCGTGAGCTCCTCCACCACCGGACAGCCGCAGCGTTCACCGGCCCGGAGCGCCAGGTCCACGAACGCGGTGCCGGGCAGCAGGGTGACGCCGGAGACCTGGTGGTCCGTCAACCAGGGCAGGGCGGGGGTGCGGACCGTGCCGGTGAGCACCAGTTCGTCGGTGTCCGCGAGTGCGATCTCCGCGCCGAGCAGCGGATGGTCCGCCGGCTCCACCCCCGCCGCCGCGACGTCCCCCGTCCCGGGGGGCGCGGCGTGGACCCAGTACCGCTCCCGCTGGAAGGCGTACGTCGGCAGCTCCACGGGGCACGGCCGGTGGCCGGTGAAGGCGGGCCGCCAGTCCACCCGTACGCCGCGGACGTGCGCCTCGCCGAGGGAGGTGAGGAAGCGGTCGAGGCCGCCTTCGTCGCGGCGGAGGGTGCCCACCGCGAACGCGTCCGTGCCGGCCTGCTCGGCGGTGTCGAGGAGCCCGGCGGTGAGGACCGGATGGGGGCTCATCTCGGCGAAGGCGCGGTGCCCCCGGCCGAGCAGGTCGCCGACGGCCTCGTCGAGCCGTACGGTGTGGCGCAGGTTCCGGTACCAGTAGTCGGCGCCCAGGGTGGCGGTGTCGACCGACCCGCCGGTCACCGTCGAGAGGAACGGCACGGTGGCCGCCCGGGGCGACAGGCCGTCAAGGGCGGCGAGCAGCGGTGTGCGCAGCTCCTCCACGTACCGCGAGTGCGAGGCGTACCGGACGGGGACGCGCCGCACGCGGATCTCCTCGGCGGCGCACTCCTTCTCCATCAGCTCCAGCCCCCGGACCGGACCGGACACGACGACCGACCGGGGTCCGTTGACGGCGGCGATCTCCACTTCGCCGCCCCATCGGGGCAGTCGCTCCGCCACCCAGGAGACGGGAGCGGCGACCGAGGTCATGCCCCCGCTGTCCTGGAGACCGGCCAGCATCCGGCTGCGGAGGGCGACGACGCGGGCGGCGTCGTCCAGGTCCAGTGCTCCGGCCACGTACGCGGCGGCGATCTCGCCCTGGCTGTGGCCGACCACGACGGCCGGGCGGACGCCGTGCGCCTGCCACAGTTCGGCGAGCGACACCATCATCGCGAAGAGTGCGGGCTGCACCACGTCCACCCGGTCCAGCGGCGGCGCACCCGCGCTGCCCCGGAGCACGTCGGGCAGCGACCAGTCCAGATGCGGCGCCAGGGCCTCGGCACACGCCTCGACGCTGTCGCGGAAGACCCGCGAGGTGTCGAGGAGGCGGGCGGCCATGCCGTCCCACTGGGAGCCCTGGCCGGGGAAGACGAACACCGGGCGCTCCCCGGCGTCGGCCCGGCCCCGGAGCACGTACGGGGACTGCTCCCCCGCGGCCACCGCGGCCAGTCCCGCGAGCAGTTCGTCGGGCCCGGCGCCGCGGACGGCCGCGCGGTGCGCGAAGGACGAGCGCGTGGTGGCCAGCGCGTGGCCGACGTCCACCGGGTCGGTGCCGGGTGCCGCGCGCAGCCGGCGCCGCAGCCGGTCCGCCTGCTCACGCAGCCCCGCTTCGGACTTGGCCGAGAGCAGCCACGGCGGTACGACGGGCGCCTCCTGGTTGCCGGCTCCCGGCTCGGCGGTGTCCTGGCTTCCGGCGGCGGGGGCCTCCTCCAGGATGACGTGGGCGTTGGTGCCGCTCATCCCGAACGACGAGACACCGGCGCGGCGGGGGCGTTCGGACCGTTGCCAGGGCAGCGGGTCGGTGAGGAGCCGCAGCGCGCCCCCGGACCAGTCCACGTGCGGGGACGGTTCGTCGGCGTGCAGGGTGCGGGGCAGGGTCTCCCGGTCGAGCGCCATCACCATCTTGATCACGCCCGCCACTCCGGCGGCGGCCTGAGTGTGGCCGATGTTGGACTTCAGCGATCCGAGCCACAGCGGGAGGCCGGCGGGTCGGTCCTGCCCGTAGGCGGCCTGGAGCGCCTGCGCCTCGATCGGGTCGCCGAGCGTGGTTCCGGTGCCGTGCGCCTCGACGGCGTCGACGTCCGCCGCTTCGAGTCCGGCGTTGCGCAGGGCCTGGCGTATGACCCGTTGCTGCGCGGGGCCGTTCGGGGCGGTGAGGCCGTTGCTCGCGCCGTCCTGGTTGATCGCGGAGCCGCGGATCACGGCGAGCACCCGGTGCCCGTTGCGCCGGGCGTCGGAGAGCCTTTCGAGGAGCAGCACGCCGACGCCCTCGGCCATGCCCATGCCGTCGGCGTGGGCGGAGAACGCCTTGCTGCGCCCGTCGGCGGCGAGGCCGCGCTGCCGGGCGAAGGTGAGCAGCGAGCCGGGGGTCGTCATGACCGTGACGCCGCCGGTCAACGCCATCGAGCACTCGCCCTGCCGCAGCGCCTGCGCACCCCAGTGCATCGCCACCAGGGAGGACGAGCAGGCGGTGTCGACGGAGACGGCCGGGCCTTCGAGTCCGAACGTGTAGGCGACTCGGCCGGAGGCGACGCTCGCCGCGTTGCCGGTGCCGAGGTAGCCCTCCAGTCCGTCGTCGCCGGACATCAGCAGGGACGCGTAGTCCTGTCCGTTGGTCCCGACGAAGACGCCGGTGTCGCTGCCGCGGAGGTCCTCCGGGAGGAGGCCCGCCTGTTCGAACGCCTCCCAGGAGGTTTCCAGGAGCAGCCGCTGCTGGGGGTCCATGGCGGTCGCCTCACGGGGGCTGATCTCGAAGAACCCCGCGTCGAACCCGGCCACGTCGTGCAGGAATCCGCCGCCTCGGGCGTAGACGGTCCTGGCCCGATCGGGGTCCTCGTCGTAGAGGGCGGACATGTCCCAGCCCCGGTCGTCGGGGAAGGGCGCGACGGCGTCGACGCCCCCGGCCACCACCTGCCACAGGTCCTCGGGGGAGGCGACGCGGCCGGGGAACCGGCAGCTCATCCCCACGATGGCGATCGGCTCGTCCTCCGCCGCCGGGCGCGGGGGCGTTTCGGACCTCGCGTCGTCGGCTTCGACGAGGCCCGGTGTCAGCTCCCGGCGCAGCAGACGGGCCACCGCGGTCGGGTTGGGGTGGTCGAAGATCAGCGTGGCGGGGAGTCGCACGCCGGAGGCCGCCGACAGCCGGTTGCGCAGTTCGACGGCGGTCACGGAGTCCATGCCGAGCTCGCGGAAGGCCTTGGCCTCGCCGATGGCCTCCGGCCCGGCGTAGCCGAGCACGGCTGCGGCGGTGGCCCGTACCTCCGTCAGGACGATCCGGTCGTGCTCGGCCGCCGAGGAGACGGCCAGGGCCCGCGCCAGCTTGGAGGTGTGCGCGGCGTCCGGGTCCGGGGCGGCCTGGGCCTCGGCCTCCGCGTCCAGCACGCGACGTGCCTCCGGGAGGTCGCCGATGAGCGGCCGGGGCCCGGCGGCGGTGAAGGTGGGTACGAAGCGCTCCCAGTGCACGTGGGCCAGGACGACGGCCGCCTCGGGCAGGGCCAGCAGGCCTGGCAGTGCGGCCAGGGCCGCGCCGGAGTCGGTGGCGGGCACCCCCTGTCCGCGCAGCAGGTCGGCCAGTTCGGGTTCGGCCTCCCAGGGGCTGACGGCGACGGAGGTGACCGGGCGGCCTGCCGCGCGTTCGCGTTCGGCCAGGGCGTCGAGGTGTGCGCCGGCGGCGGCGAACGCGCCGTGCGCCCCGGCGCCCCAGACGCCCGCGACCGAGGAGAGCAGCACGAGCCGGGCGTCCGGGTGGTCGGTGCGCAGCACCTCGGCCAGTGTTTCGGCGCCGGTGCAGCGCTCCCGCATCACGCGAGCGGCGTGTGCGGGGTCGCTCTGCCGGACCGGGGCCAGCTCGATGGCGCCCGCGGCGTGCACCACGGCGGCCAACGGCACGTCTGCCGTGGCTTCCCGGAGGAGGAGGCGGAGGGCCTCGGGGTCGGTGATGTCGCCCGCCACGGTGACGGTCGGTGTACCGGCTTCCGTCAGCTCGGCGCACAGTTCCGCCGACGCGGCACCGACGAGCACCAGGCGGTCGGCGCCCCTGGAGGCTGCCCAGCGGGCCACGTGGCGGCCCGGCCCCTGGGTGCCGCCGGTGACCACCACCGTCCCGGCCGACGGCCACGTCGTCCGGGGGTCGCCCGGCTGGTCGGTCACGGTCAGCAGCCGGCGGCCGTAGGAGCCCTCGGGGCGGACGGCGATCTGGTCCTCGTCGCCGCCGCGTGCGAGGCGGGCGGCGGTCCGGGCCACCATGTCGTCGGCGGCGACGCCGACGGGCAGGTCGATGAGGCCGCCCCAGCGGTCCGGGTGCTCCAGTGCGAAGCAGCGGCTCCAGCCCCACAGCTCGGCCTGCGCGCAGTCCGCGACGGTGTCTGCGTCGCTCACGCCGACCGCGCCCGAGGTGAGCTGCCACAGACGCGGCTGCCCGGGCAGGGACGCCACGGCCCGCAGGAGGCTCACGGCGGCCTCCCCCGCCAGCAGGGAGACCACGCCGGGCGCGTGCTCGTCCGACGGCGCGGCATCGCCCAGCAGGCGTGTCAGTAGGTCCGGTTCGACGGTTCCGGCGGTCCTGGGGGGCCCGTCGATCGCATCGGTCCCGGCAGGCACCGTGACCACACGTGCCGATCCTCCTTCGGCCGTCAGCGCCGCCGCGAGCGCGGCGGCCTCGTCCGCACGGTCGCCCTCCTCGTGGACGAGGAGCCAGTCGCTGGTCCGGGGCGCCCCGGCAGGCTCCGGTTCCGGCAGGATTCTCCAGCCGATCCGGTACCGGCCGACGGCGGTCTGCCGTGTGCTCGCCGGAGGAGTGAGCCAGTAGTGCTGTCGCTGGAAGGCGTACGTCGGCAACGCCACCGGCTCCACGACCGGCAGCAACCCCCGCCACCCCACCGGCAGACCAGCAGCCCAGGCCTCACCCAGACTGCCCAGCAGCTGCACCTGCTCCGCCTGACCCCGGCGCAGACTGTGCAACACCCGCCCCTCGGTGACCGTCTGCTCCATCGCCAGCGACAAGACCGGATGCGGACCGATCTCCACGAACACCTGCGGACCCTCACCGTCCAACCGCCGCACCACATCGGCGAACAGCACCGGCTCCCGCAGATTCCGATACCAGTAACCCGCCCCCAACTCCCCCACCGCAACCGGCCCACCGGTCACCGTCGACACGAACTCCGGCCCCGAACCCCCCAGATCGACCACACCACCCAACTCACCAAGCAACCGCCCCTCAACCACCTCCACCTGCGCATGATGAGACGCGTAATCCACCTCGATCCGACGCGCACGGACCCCCTGCCCCTCCAGCCGCACGCACAGCTCGGCGACCTCGTCGGGCGGACCACTGACCACGACCTGCCCCGGAGCGTTCACCGCCGCCACGGTCACCGACCCGGGCAGCACCTCCTCCGCCTCCGCCACATCCAACGCGACGGACGCCATCGCCCCCTGCCCCGCCAGTCGCAGCAACGCCCGCGAGCGCAGGGCCACGACCCGGGCGCCGTCCTCCACGCTCAGCCGACCCGCCACCACAGCAGCCGCGATCTCGCCCTGCGAGTGACCGACCACGGCATCCGGCTCCACACCCGCCGCCCGCCACACCTCCGCCAGGGACACCATCACCGCCCACAACACCGGCTGGACCACATCCACCCGGCCCAGCCACTTCTCGTCCGAACCGGTCAACACCTCACGCAACGACCAGTCCACGAACGGATCCAACGCCCGCTCGCACACAGCCAGCCGATCAGCGAACACCGGCCACGAGACCAGGAGTTCACGCCCCATCCCCACCCACTGACCACCCTGACCCGGGAAGACGAAGACCGTGCGGGAGTCGGTGGCCGCCGCGAGCGGCTGCCCGTCGGCGGTCAGGGCGTCCAGCCCCTTGAGCAGTTCGTCCACGTCCGACCCCACGACCGTGGCCCGCTGTTCCAGGGCGGCCCGGCCGGCCAGTCCGGCCGCGACCCCCGTGAGCCACTCGCGGTCGACCGTGCGAGCGGCCCGCCGGTCCCGTACGAAGTCGGCGAGCCTGGCTGCCTGGCCGCGCAGACCCGCGTCCCCGCGTCCCGACAGCACCCACGCCACCGGACCCGAGTCCGCCACCGGCGCTGCGGTCTTCGGCTGAACAGCGGGCGGCTCCTCCAGGATCACGTGCGCGTTCGTTCCGCTCACCCCGAACGAGGACACCCCGGCACGGCGTGGATGCCCGTCGGCCCGCCACGGGACCGACTCGGTCAGCAGACGTACGTCCCCCGCCGACCAGTCCACGTGCGGCGACGGCTCGTCCACGTGCAACGTCACCGGCAACTCACCGTGCCGCATCGCCATCACCATCTTGATGACCCCGGCCACACCCGCCGCCGCCTGCGTATGCCCGATGTTCGACTTCACCGACCCCAACCACAACGGGCGGCCTTCCGGGCGCCCTTGGCCATAGGTGTCGAGGAGCGCCTGTGCCTCGATGGGGTCGCCGAGCGTGGTGCCGGTGCCGTGTGCCTCCACCACGTCCACCTGGGCGCCGGCGACCCGGGCGTTGCGCAGCGCCTGCCGGATGACGCGCTGCTGCGAGGGGCCGTTCGGAGCCGTGAGGCCGTTGGACGCGCCGTCCTGGTTCACCGAGGAGCCCCGCAGCACCCCGAGCACCCGGTGACCGTTCGCGAGGGCGTCGGACAACCGCTCCAGGAGGAGCAGTCCGACGCCCTCGCCCCAGCCGGTGCCGTCCGCCGCGGCGGCGAACGGCTTGCACAGCCCGTCCGGCGACAGACCGCGCTGCCTGCTGAACTCCACGAACGTGCCCGGGCTGGACATGACCGTGGCACCGCCGGCCACCGCGAGCTCGCTCTCGCCGGACCTCAGGGCCTGCGCGGCCAGATGCATGGCGACGAGCGACGACGAGCACGCCGTGTCGATCGTGACGGCCGGGCCCTCCAGGCCGAGTGCGTACGCGATCCGCCCGGAGGCGACAGCCGCCGCGCTGCCCGTCAGCAGGTACCCCTCCACCCCCGGGGGCGCCTCGGCCAGGGTGATCCCGTAGCCGGAGGTGGAGGTGCCGACGTACGTGCCGACCGGTCGGCCCGCCACCGAGGTCGGGTCGATGCCCGCGGCTTCGAACACCTCCCAGGCCAGTTCGAGCAGCAGCCGCTGCTGCGGGTCCATCGCCAGCGCCTCACGCGGGCTGATCCCGAAGAACTCCGCGTCGAAGCCGCCCGCGTCGGCGAGGAACCCGCCCGCGCGGGCGTACGAGGTGCCGGTCCGCTCGGGGTCCGGGTCGTAGAGTCCGTCCACGTCCCAGCCACGGTCGCGGGGGAACGGGCTGATCGCGTCCCGTTCCCCCGCGACCAGCTCCCACAGCCCTTCGGGGGACTCGACGCCGCCGGGGAACCGGCAGCTCATCCCGATGATGGCGATCGGCTGGGCGTCGGCGGACCGGGCCTCCTCCAGCCGCCTACGGGTCTGCCGCAGGTCGGCCGTGACCTTGTTCAGGTAGTCCCGCAGCTTCTGGTTGTCTGACATCCGGACCTAACTCCTCATGTGCGGGCGGCGGCTGGCAAGCAGGCGAAAAGCGCAGGTCACTGCCTGCCGAGTTCCTCGTCGATCAGGGCGAACATCTCGTCGTCGGTGGCGGCTGCCAGATCCTCGTCGCCGTCCTCGGTGACCGGCTGCCCTCCCCCAGCCCTGTCCCGCCAGGTCCAGAGGATCTCCTCAAGGCGGGCAGTGATCTCGTCGCGCAGGTCACCGGAGTCCGGTGCCTGCGTCAGAGCGGCCTCCAGGCGGGCGAGGTCGGCGATGATCGGGGGTTCCCCCGTACCGTCGTCAGGGCGGAGGGCATCCCACAGGTGGTCGGCGAGGGCGCCGGGTGTGGGGAAGTCGAACACCACGGTCGCGCGCAGGGTCACCCCGGTCACGGCGCCGAGCCGGTTGCGTACCTCGACGCCCGTGAGCGAGTCGAACCCCAGTTCCTTGAAGGGTTTGTGGGCGCCGATGGCGTCCGCGGACTCGTGCCCGAGGGCTGCCGCCGACTGTTCCCGCACCAGGGTCAGCAGCGTGCGCCGCTGCTCCTCCGCCGACAACCCGCGGAGCCTCTCGGCGATCGGTACGGACGGTTCGCCGGCCCCGCTGCCACGCGTGGCGTCTCGGGCCGGGAGCGAGGGCCCCTCGAGGTGCGCGAGGAGCGGGTGCGTGTGCCGGTGTCCGGGTGCGAGCAGCACCGGGACGGCGTGCGCCCGTCCGCCGCGGTCCCGCGCCCCGTCCATCAGGCGCAGCCCGTGCTCATCGCCGAGCGGCAGCATCCCGGACCGGGCCACCCGGGCCAGATCGGCGTCGGCGAGGTGTCCGCTGATGGCGCTGCGCCGGGCCCACAGACCCCAGGAGAGGGACTGTGCCGCGAGACCGCGTGCCCTGCGGTGCTCGGCCAGGGCGTCGAGGAAGGTGTTGGCCGCGGCGTAGTTGGCCTGGCCCGGGGAGCCGAGCACTCCGGACGCGGACGAGAACAGGGTGAACATCGCCAGGTCCGCGTCCCGGGTCAGCTCGTGCAGATGCCAGGCAGCATCGGCCTTGGCTGCCATGACCCGTTCGACCCGGTCGGGCGTCAGCGAGCCGAGGACCCCGTCGTCGACGATGCCCGCCGCGTGCACGACTCCGGTGAGCGGGTGGTCCGTACCGACCTGTGCGAGAACGTCCACGGCCTCGTCACGGTGCGCCAGATCGGCCGCCACGACGCGGACGTCGGCGCCGTACTCCCGCAACCGCTCCACGAGTTCCTCGGCACCGGGCGCCTGTGGCCCGCGCCTGCCGGCGAGCAGGAGGTGCCGCACACCGTGTGCGGTGATCAGGTGCTCGGCGACCAGCGCGCCCAGCGTTCCGGTGCCGCCGGTGATCAGGACGGTTCCGTCGAGGTCGAGCGGCGCGGGTACGTTGAGAACGACCTTGCCGGTGTGCCGGGCCAGCCGCACGTGCCCGAACGCGGCCGGGGCCCTTCGTACGTCCCACGAGGTCAGCGGGAGGAGCCGCAGGTCCCCGTCCCGGAACAGGGTGAGCAGCTCGCTCAGCATGTCCCCGATCCGGGTGGGTTCCGGTTCGGTGAGGTCGAAGGTGCGGTACCGGACTCCGGACGGCAGCGACGCCGCCTCCCGCACATCCGTCTTGCCCATCTCGATGAACCGGCCGCCCCGCGGCAGCAGTTCGAGCGAAGCGTCCACGAACTCACCCGCAAGCGAGTTCAGCACCACATCAACCCCCGCACCACCCGTCACCTCAAGGAACGCGGCACGGAAACCCAGATCACGGGAAGACGCGACATGGTCCTCCGCCACCCCCAACTCCCGCAGCGCCCCCCACTTCGACGGATGCGCCGTCGCGAAGACCTCCGCCCCCAGATGCCGCGCGAGCTGAACGGCCGCCATCCCGACACCACCAGCCCCCGCATGCACCAACACCCGCTCCCCCGCACACAGACCCGCCAGATCACCCAGCGCATAACGGGCGGTCAGGAAGACGATGGGAACGGAAGCAGCCTCCTGGAACGTCCAGTCCTCGGGCATGCGGACGACCATGCGGGCGTCCGCCGCCGACGTGTCGGCGAACGAGTCCGGCAGCAGTCCCATCACCCGGTCCCCGACCGCCGTCCCCGTCACTCCCGGGCCCACTTCGGTGACCACGCCCGCACCCTCGCCGCCGATCGATGCGGCCCCCGGGTACATGCCGAGCGAGATGAGCACGTCACGGAAGTTGAGGCCGGCCGCGCGCACCGCCACCCGGACCAGGCCTTCGCCGAGCGGTTCGTCGGCGTTCGAAGGCTGGGGCACCAGGGCGAGTTCGGCCGACGTGCCGCCCGACCCCGGCGTGAGGAGCCAGTGGCCCTGGGGCGGGGCGGTCAAGTCCCCGCCGTCACCGGCCGCTTCCAGGCGCGGTGTCGACAGCGTCCCGCTCCGCCGGACGAGTTGGGGCAGCGGGGCGGCGGAGAGGGCGGACAGCACGGCGGGCCACTCGTCGTCGCCCACCTCGGTGTCGACGTCCAGCAGGACCAGCCGGTCCGGGTGTTCCGACTGTGCCGAGCGCACCAGCCCCCACACGCCCGCGGCGGACACGTCGACGCCACGGTCGCTCTCGTCGGCCGCGACCGCGCCCCGGGTCAGGACGACCAGCCTCCGCCCGGCCATCTCGGGTGCGGCGAGGAAGGCCTGCACCTGGCCGAGCACCCATACGGTCAGGACACGCGCACGCTCCGGGACGGTCCCCTCGTCGGGGGCGCGGCAGGGCAGCACCACCCAGTGCGGCTCGGCCGCTCCGGCGCGCACCGCGGCGGAGGCCGCCACGATGTCCGGGACGGCGTGCACATGACCGCCGTACTGCCGCACGTCGGCCGGGTTTCGTACCGGCTCTGCTCCAGGCGCCTCCACCGGGACCTCTCCTGGAGCCTCTTCCGGGGCCTCTCCCGGGGCCTCTTCCTGAGCGCGCTCCGGGAGCGGTATCCATCGCAGGTGCAGTACGTCCCCGTCGGCTGCCCCGGGTGCGGCGAGGTCGGCGTGGCTGACCGGCCGGAACACCAGCGAGTCGATGGATGCCACGAGGTGACCGGCAGTGTCGACGGCCTCCAGTGAGACCCCGTCGGGCTCCTGGCGGCGCAGCCGTACGCGCAGCGTCGAGGCGCCCGGCCGGTGCACGCGTACACCGGTGAACGCGAAGGGCAGACCGGCTTCGCCGGGCCCCGTGCCGGAGTCGGCGGCGAGGGCGTGCAGCGCGGCGTCGAGCAGGGCCGGATGCAGGACGAAGCCGGCCGGGTCGTCGGGCAGGACGACCTCCGCGTAGATGTCCTCGCCGTCCTGCCAGACCTGCTTCAGCCCCCGGAAGACGGGACCGTAGTCGAATCCCGCCTCCGACAGTCCGGCGTAGACGTCCTCGCCCGACATCTCGGCAGCGGCTCGGGGCCAATCCCAGGAAGCACCGGGGGCGTCGGACGTCTCGGTCGCCTCCGTTGCATCCGTCGCCTGGGGCGCCTCGGTGAGGATACCGGCGCCGTGCCGGGTCCAGTCACCGGTGTCGTTGTCAGGGCGGGAGTAGATCGCGACGGTCCGCCGCCCGTGTTCGTCGGGGACGTCGACGACGACCTGGACCGCTACGCCCGGTCCGTCCGCGGCCAGTACCAGCGGTGCCTGGAGGGTCAGTTCCCCCACCTGGGGGCTGCCGACCCGCCGACCGGCGTGCGCCATGAAGTCGACGAAGGCGGTCCCTGGAAGCAGGACCGTTCCGGATACGGCATGGTCGGCGAGCCAGGGTTGCGTGGACACCGACAGCCGACCAGTGAACACCGCAGCGCCGTCGGCGACCGTCACCTGTGCGCCGAGCAGACGATGGTCGGCGCCGGACAGACCCACGCCCGACAGCGAGCCGGTGGAAGCTCCGACGGAACCGCCCGGCCAGTAGCGACGCCGTTGGAAGGCGTAGGTC
Source organism: Streptomyces griseus (assembly GCF_900460065.1). Classification (GTDB taxonomy): domain Bacteria; phylum Actinomycetota; class Actinomycetes; order Streptomycetales; family Streptomycetaceae; genus Streptomyces; species Streptomyces griseus. The sequence goes on from NZ_UAVD01000004.1 coordinate 210,949, forward strand.
GGTAGGTCCACGGAATCCGTCCCTCGGGGCAACCAGGAATCCCATGCCACGTCGACCCCGTGGACGTGGAGCCGGGAGAGTCCCGTCAGCAGGCTCGTCGCCTGGTCACGGTCGCGCCGCAGGAAACTCGCGACGACCTCACCCTCACGCACATCCAGCGCAGCGGACAGCGCCGGCTGCGGACCGACCTCCGCCCACACCCGCACCCCCAACCCCCGCGCCACACCAACCGCATCAGCGAAACGGACCGGACGCCGGGCATGCTCCACCCAGTACGCAGCAGACCCGAAACCAGCACCAGCGACCTCACCCGTCACCGTCGAGACAACAGGTATCCGAGGCGCTTCAAAGGCCAAGCCGGCTATCTCCCGGGAGAACTCCTCCAGCACCGGATCCATCAACGGCGTGTGGAACGCGTGACTCACCGGCAGCCAGCGGGTCCGCACACCCTCAGCGACCAGACCGTCCACCACACCACGGACAGCACCCTCCTCACCCGCCAGGACCACCGACCCCGGCGCGTTCACCGCGGCAACCCACACCCCCGCAACCCCCACAACCCGTTCCCGGACCACCTCCTCCGGGGCAGCAACCGACACCATCACCCCACCCGCCGGAACCTCCTCCATCAGCCGACCACGCACACACACCAACCGCACCGCGTCAGCCAGACTCAGCACACCCGAAGCCACCGCCGCACTGACCTCACCGACCGAATGCCCCACCAGAACATCCGCCCGAACACCACACTCCACCAGAACCCGCCACAACCCCACCTCCAACGCGACCAACCCCACCTGCGCGAACACCGTCCGGTCGATCAGCCCACCCCGGCCACCCTCACCGAACAACACCGGACGCAACGGCTCCGGCAACAACCCGTCCGCCACCGCACACACCTCGTCCACCACACCGGCGAACACCCCGAACCGCCCATACAACTCCACACCCATACCGGCAAACTGCGAACCCTGCCCCGTGAACAACACCGCCGACTTCCCACCCACCGGCGACCCACACACCACACCGTCAACCGACCCACCCTCAGCCAGCACATCCAGCCGAGCAACAAGATCAGCGACACCCTCACCCACCACCACAGCACGGTTCTCCAACACCGCACGGCCCACCAACACCGCAGCCACACCCGCGACATCAACGTCCTGATCACGACCCCGTACGAACTCCGCAAGCCGCGCCGCCTGCCCCCGCAGGCCCGCATCCCCACGCCCGGACACCAACCACGGCACCGGGCCGGAGTGGTCGGCCGGGGGCTCGGGGAGAGGTGCGACCGCGGGCGCCTCCTCCAGGATCACGTGCGCGTTCGTTCCGCTGACCCCGAACGAGGACACCCCAGCCCTGCGCGGGCGGCCCTCTGCCCGCCACGGGACCGACTCGGTCAGCAGACGCACCTCACCCGCCGACCAGTCCACGTGCGGCGACGGCTCATCCACATGCAACGTCTCCGGAAGCAGCCCGTGCCGCATCGCCATCACCATCTTGATGACCCCGGCCACACCCGCCGCCGCCTGCGTATGCCCGATGTTCGACTTCACCGACCCCAACCACAACGGACGCCCCTCCACCCGGTCCTGGCCGTACGTCGCCAGCAACGCCTGCGCCTCGATCGGATCACCCAGGCTCGTACCCGTACCGTGCGCCTCGACGACATCCACGTCACCAGGTCCCAGGCCGGCGTTGGAGAGGGCCTGCCGGATCACGCGCTGCTGCGAGGGGCCGTTGGGCGCCGTCAGACCGTTCGACGCACCGTCCTGATTCACCGCGGATCCACGCAGCACCCCGAGCACCCGGTGACCGTTCGCCACCGCTGCGGAAAGCCGCTCCAGCAGCAGGACACCCGCGCCCTCGCCCCAGCCCGTACCGTCGGCCCCCGCAGCGAACGGCTTGCACCGTCCGTCGGGCGCCAGGCCCCGTTGGCGGCTGAACTCCACGAACGCACCCGGCGTCGACATCACGGTCACACCACCGGCGACCGCCAGCGAGCATTCGCCGGAACGCAGCGACTGCACCGCCATGTGCAGCGCCACCAGCGACGACGAACACGCCGTGTCCACCGTCACCGCCGGACCCTCCAGCCCGAACACATACGCGAGACGGCCCGACACCACACTCGCCGCGTTCCCGGTCGCCAGGTACCCCTCGGCGGCGATCCCGGCGCCGCTCAGCAGGGAGACGTAGTCCTGGCCGTTGGTGCCGACGAAGACACCGGTCGGGCTGGCGCGCAGGGACTCCGGTGCGATGTGCGCACGCTCCAACGCCTCCCAGGTCACCTCAAGGAGCAGCCGCTGCTGCGGGTCCATGGCCAGCGCCTCACGCGGATTGATGCCGAAGAACTCGGCGTCGAACTCGTCGACGTCGTGCAGGAAGCTGCCGGTGGTGGCATAGCTGGTTCCCGGGCGGTCCGGGTCGTCGTGGAAGAGGGCCGACAGGTCCCAGCCCCGGTTGGTCGGGAAGTCGGTCAGAGTGTCGTCGCCCGTCGCGACCAGCCGCCAGAGGTCCTCGGGCGAACGCACGTCGCCGGGGTACCGGCAGCTCATCCCGACGATGGCGATGGGGTCGTCGTCCATCGGTGCGCCGGCCGGCGAAGGAAGCGCGGGGACGGCGGCGGTGGGAGCGCCGAACAGCTCCGTCCGAAGATGCGCGGCGAGCACCCGTGGTGTGGGGTGGTCGAACAGCAGGGTGGCCGGGAGGCGCAGGCCGGTGGCGGCGCGGAGACGATCGCGGACTTCGACAGCGGTCAGCGAGTCGCAGCCGAGGTCGCGGAAAGCCCGGTCCTCGTGGATGTCCGTCGGTCCGGTGTGGCCCAGCACCTCGGCCGCCGCCGTGCGGACCACGTCGAGTAGCGCGTGGTGCTGTGCGGCCTCGTCGAGAGAGCGCAGCCGGCCGGTCAGCGGAGTGTCGCCGGCCCCCTTCCCGTCGTCGGCCGGCTCCCCCGCCTGCGCCTCCCGTGCCTCCGCGATCTCGTCGAACAGGCGGCTGTCGCGGACCGTCAGGTAGGTCCGGGCGAAACGGCTCCAGTCGACGTCGGCGACCGTGGCCGTGGTCTCGTCCCGGTCGAGGATCTGCCGGAGTGCGCTCAGCGCCCGGTCGACCGGCATCGTGGTGATGCCCCGGCGGGCGAGCTGCACTGCGGCGTCACCCTCCGCCATGCCGTCCCCGGCCCAGGCGCCCCAGGCCACCGAGGTCGCGGTCAGCCCGCGGCCACGGCGGTGCCGGGCCAGGGCGTCGAGGAACGCGTTCGCCGCCGCGTACGCGCTCTGGCCGCCGCTGCCCCAGATGCCCGCGATCGAGGAGAAGAGTACGAAGGCGTCGAGGTCGGACCGGCCGAAGAGGGCGTCGAGGTGGAGCGCGCCGAGTGCCTTCGCGGCCATGGTCCGGCGGAACTCTTCGGGTCGCACCTCCGACAGCGCGCCGGTCAGGCCCAGGCCGGCGGCGTGCACCACGACGCGGATCTCCGCGCCGTCGGCCCGGACCTTGCGCACCACCTCGTGCAGCTGATCGCGGTCCGCCACGTCGCAGGCGGCGACGGTGACGCGAGCTCCCGCAGCGGTGAGTTCGTCACGCAACGCCGCGGCCTGCGGGGCGTCGGAGCCTCGGCGTCCCAACAGGACGACGTGTTCGACGCCCTGCCCCACCAGCCACCTCGCGACGTGCCCTCCGAGGGCACCGGTGCCGCCCGTGATCAACGCGGTGCCCCGGGGCCGCCAGGTCGTCGCGGTCCCGGCCGCGCCGTCCGCCCTGCTTATCCGGCGTGCCAGCACCCCGGTGGCACGGATCGCGACCTGGTCCTCTCGGTCCGTACCGGCGAGGACCCGGCAGACCAGGTCGTAGGTGTTCTCGTCCGTCACCGCCGGAAGATCGATCAGGCCTCCCCACCGGCCGGGCTGTTCCAGGGCGGCCACCCGGCCCATGCCCCATACCAGCGCGGCGGCGGGGTCACGCGTCGGTTCGTCGTCGCTCGTGCTGACAGCACCGCGGGTCACCGACCACAGGGGTGCGTCGACACCGGCAGCGTCCAAGGCTCGGAGCAGGGTGACGGTGTCGGTCACCGTCCCGGGCAGCAGGTCCGGAAAGGCTTCCGGTTCCGTTTCCGCTCCCGCGCCGTCCGCCACGGCGAGGAGGGAGAGAACCCCGCTCGGCGTGATGGTGTCGCCGGACACCGCGATCAGCCGCCGCGACAGTTCCTCGTCCGTGACGTCCACGGGGACGGTGATCCGGACGGTCTGCCCGCCGGCCCGGCCGACTGCGCCGATGACTTCGGGGGCCTGGTCGTCGGGCCGGGTGAGTACGAGCCAGGTGCCGGTCAGGGTGGTGGGGGCGGCAGGCTCGGGCACTGGTTTCCAGGTGACGTGGTAGCGCAGCCCGGCCAGCGCATGGTGTTCGCGACGGCCACGCCGCCACTCCGTCAGAACCGGGAGAACCCTGTCGGAGGGCGTGTCACCGTCCAGACCCAGAGCCCTCAGATCATTACGCTCGACCGCCTCCCAGAACTCCGCCGTACTGGCATCGACATCCGACCCCACCACGGACCGTGCCGACCCCTCCAACCAATAACGACGCCGCTGGAAGGCGTACGTCGGCACCTCCACCAGCGGCCCCGTACGGGAAACCCACTGGTCCCACGCCACATCGACCCCGTGGACGTGGAGCCGGGAGAGTCCCGTCAGCAAGCTCGTCGCCTGGTCACGGTCGCGCCGCAGGAAGCTCGCGACGACCTCACCCTCACGCACATCCAACGCAGCGGACAGCGCCGGCTGCGGACCGACCTCCGCCCACACCCGCACCCCCAAGCCCCGCGCCACACCAACCGCATCAGCGAAACGGACCGGCCGCCGGGCATGCTCCACCCAGTAGCCCGCGCTCCCGAAACCAGCCCCCGCGACCTCACCGGTCACCGTCGACACCACCGGAATCCGGGGCTCCTGGAACGACAAGCCGGCTATCTCCCGGGAGAACTCCTCCAGCACCGGATCCATCAACGGCGTGTGGAACGCGTGACTCACCGGGAGCCAGCGGGTCCGCACACCCTCAGCTACCAGACCGTCCACCACACCACGGACAGCACCCTCCTCACCCGCCAGGACCACCGACCCCGGCGCGTTCACCGCGGCAACCCACACCCCCGCAACCCCCACAACCCGCCCCCGGACCACCTCCTCCGGAGCAGCAACCGACACCATCACCCCACCGGCCGGAACCTCCTCCATCAACCGGCCACGCACACACACCAACCGCACCGCATCAGCCAGACTCAGCACACCCGAAGCCACCGCCGCACTGACCTCACCGACCGAATGCCCCACCAGAACATCCGCCCGAACACCACACTCCACCAGAACCCGCCACAACCCCACCTCCAACGCGACCAACCCCACCTGCGCGAACACCGTCCGGTCGATCAGCCCACCCCGGCCACCCTCACCGAACAACACCGGACGCAACGGCTCCGGCAACAACCCGTCCGCCACCGCACACACCTCGTCCACCACACCGGCGAACACACCAAAACGCCCATACAAACCCGCACCCATACCAGCAAACTGCGAACCCTGCCCCGTGAACAACACCGCCGACTTCCCACCCACCGGCGACCCACACACCACACCATCAACCAACCCACCACCAGCCAGCACATCCAGCCGAGCGACAAGATCAGCGACACCCTCACCCACCACCACCGCACGGTTCTCCAACACCGCACGGCCCATCAACGCCGCAGCCACACCCGCGACATCAACGTCCTGATCACGACCCTGTACGAACTCCGCAAGCCGCGCCGCCTGCCCCCGCAGACCCGCATCCCCACGCCCGGACACCAACCACGGCACCGGACCCGGCACCGCCACCGTGGGCTCGGAAGCGGGTTCGAGAGCGGGTGCTTCTTCCAGGATCACGTGGGCGTTCGTTCCGCTCACCCCGAACGAGGACACCCCGGCCCGGCGCGGGCGCTCCTCCCCCGACCAGGCCACCGGCTCGGTCAGCAGGCGCACGTCACCCGCCGACCAGTCCACGTGCGGCGACGGCTCGTCGACGTACAACGTCTCCGGCAGTCGCCCGTGCCGCATCGCCATCACCATCTTGATGACCCCGGCCACACCTGCGGCGGACTGCGTATGCCCGATGTTCGACTTCACCGAACCCAGCCACAACGGACGCCCCTCCGGCCGGTCCTGGCCATAGGTCGCCAGCAGCGCCTGCGCCTCGATCGGGTCGCCCAGGGTCGTACCCGTTCCGTGGGCCTCCACCGCGTCGATCTGATCCGGACCGAGACCGGCGCTCGCCAACGCCTGCTGGATCACCCGCTGTTGTGAAGGTCCGTTCGGTGCTGTGAGGCCGTTCGACGCACCGTCCTGGTTCACCGCGGAGCCCCGCACCACGGCCAGCACCTGATGTCCGTTGCGGCGAGCGTCCGACAACCGCTCCAGCAGCAGCAGGCCGACGCCCTCGCCCCAGCCCGTGCCGTCCGCGGCAGCCGCGAACGGCTTGCAGCGCCCGTCCGGTGCCATCCCGCGCTGGCGGCTGAACTCCACGAACGCACCCGGCGTCGACATCACGGTCACACCACCGGCGAGCGCCAACGAACACTCACCCGCCCGCAGCGCCTGCGCCGCCAGATGCAGCGCCACCAGCGACGACGAACACGCCGTGTCCACCGTCACCGCCGGACCCTCCAGCCCGAACACGTACGCGAGACGGCCCGACACCACACTTCCTGTGGAGCCGGTCAACAGATAGCCGTCGGAGGAGTCCGCGTGGCTGCCGTAGCCCTGGAAGCCCGCGCCGACGAAGACACCGGTGGAGCTGGACCGGAGAGCGGTGTGGTCCAGGCCCGCGCGTTCGAACAGCTCCCACGCGGACTCCAGCAGCAGCCGCTGCTGCGGATCCATGCTGAGGGCCTCGCGCGGACTGATCCCGAACAGTTCGGCGTCGAAGTCGGCCACGTCCTCGACGAAGCCGCCTTCGCGGGCGTACGTCTTGCCCGGCCGACCGGGCTCGGGGTCGTACAGTTCGTCGACCGGCCAGCCACGGTCCCGCGGAAACGCCGTGATGGCGTCCGCCCCGTCGGCCACCAGCCTCCACAGGTCCTCGGGGCTGCGTACCCCGCCCGGAAGCCGGCAGCTCATCGCCACCACGGCGATCGGCTCGTGCTCGCCCGACTCGTACCGCAGGAGGCGTTCCCTCGTCTGCTTCAGCTCACCGGTTACCCGCTTGAGGTATTCGAACAACTTGTCCTGGTCCGTCATCACATTCTCAATCGCCGGAGTCCAACGGGGCTGGTCGCGGTCAGCGCTGACCAAGCTCCTTGTCAATGAAGTCGAATACTTCGTCGGGGGTCGCGGATTCGAACGGCTGCGCTCCCGAGTCTTCTCGTCCCTCCCTCTGCTCGTCACCCTCGCCCCGCCACGTCTCGAGGAGGGACTGGAGGCGCAGCGTGATGCGCGCCTTCTCGCGGCTGTCGGGGCGGTCCCCGCTCAGCAGGGACTTCTCCAGTCGCTCGATCTGCGCGAGCGGTGACGTCACGGCCTCGGCATCGTCCGGGAACATCGCTCCGCGCAGGTACGTCACCACAGCGCCCGGCGTGGGGTGATCGAACACCAGGGTGGCGGGCAGTTGCCGTCCGGAGAGCCTCCTCAGCCGGTTCCGCACCTCGACCGCCATCACCGAGTCGAATCCGAGCTCGCGGAACGCACGCTGCTCCGCGACCGCCTCGGGATCCCGGAGTTCGAGGACCTTCGCGGCCTCGCGCTGCACGATCGCCAGCAGTTCGGCGTACTGGTCGTCGGCGTTCAGTCCGGCCAGGCGGCCGCGCAACGACTGCGCTTCGTCGTCGGGCGCGTCGGCGGTCGCCGTGTCCCTGGCCCCGGCCAGTCGCCGGACCTCGGGCAGGTCCTCGATGAGAGGACGACGCCGGGCCACGGTGTAGGTGGGAACGAACCGCTCCCAGTCCACGTCGGCCACGGCCACGAACGTCTCGTCAAGGGTGAGCGCCTCGTGCAGGGCCGCGACGGCCAGGTCGGGCGCCATCGGGCGGATGCCGACGCGCGACAGGTACTCCTCGCCGTCGCCCTCCGCCATGCCCCCGCCGCCCCAGAGGCCCCAGGCGACCGAGATCGCCCGTCGGCCCTGCTCACGCTGTTGCTCCGCCACCGCGTCCAGGTAGGCGTTGGCTGCGGCGTACGCACCGTGCAGTCCGCTGCCCCAGACGCCCGAGTTGGAGGAGAACAGCACCAGTTCGTCGGCGGGGTGCTCGTCGAGCGCCGCGAGGAGGTGGTGCGTGCCGGTCACCTTGGCCCGCAGCAGCTCGGCGAACGCGGCGGGATCCGACTCCTGCAACGTGGTGCGCTGCGGTACCCCGGCCGCGTGGATGACCGTGGTGACCGGCGGGTGGCCGTCGCAGCTGTCGAACAGCGCGGCCACCTGCTGGGGGTCGGCGATGTCGCAGGCGACGACGGTGGTGGGGGTGCCCTGATCCGTCAGCTCGCGGGCCAGGTCGTCGGCGCCGGGCGCGTCCGGCCCGGTGCGGCTGACCAGAAGGATCCGCTCGGCGCCGTTCCGGGCCAGCCAGCGCGCCAGATGGGCGCCGAGCGCTCCGGTGCCGCCGGTGATCAGCGCCGTGCCCCTGGGCTTCCACTCCTGGTCACCGCGCGGGGGCGCCGGAGCGTGCTGGAGCCGGCGGGCGAAGGTTCCGTCCGCGCGCAGGGCGATCTGGTCCTCGACCGGCTCGGCCAGCGCGGCGGCCAACTGGCCACCCGTGCGGGGCTGCCAGAGGGCGGGCAGGTCGATCAGACCGCCGTAGTGGTCGGGGTGTTCGAGCCCGAAGACCCGGCCGAGCCCCCACACCGCTGCCGCCGCCGGGTCAGGAGCCCCGCCGGTCCCGGGCGCGTTCACGGCGCCACGGGTCAGCACCCACAGCCGTGCTCCCTCCTGCTCCACGACTGCCTGCACGACCGTGAGCAGGGCCGCCAGCCCGACGGGCAGGCCAGGATGGTCCGGATGACTCCGGTCCAGGCCGGCCGGCAGGTACGCGATGTGCTCCGCGCCCCGCAGCAGCTCAGCGACACCGGCCCGGTCGATCTCGGGGGCGGCGTCGGCCGCGCCGGGCAGCACCCGTACGTCGACCTTCGCGCCGGCTTGCTCCAGCGCCTGCTGCACCTCGTGAGCGTCGGCCTCCTCGTGGCAGAGAAGCAACCACCGCCGGTGGAGCCGGTCGGCCTGCTGGGCGGCCAGCGGTGTCCATCCCACGCGGTAGCGCCACGCGTCACTCGGGGAGGCTCCGACCGGCTGCGCGGCGTCCACCGCGATGGCGGGCGCGTCGAGCCAGTAGCGCTGTCGCTGGAAGGCGTACGTCGGCAACGCCACCGGTTCCGCGGCGGGCAGCAGGTCCCGCCACGCCACCGGAAGACCGGCGGCCCAGGCCTCGCCCAGGCTGCTGAGCAACTGTGCGGTCTCGGACTGGTCGCGCCGCAGGGTGTGCAGCACTCGCCCCTCGCCGTCGCTCTCGCCCTCACCGAGTACGGTCGACAGCGCGAGTCCGAGCACCGGGTGCGGACCGACCTCGACGAACACGCCCCGGCCATGGTCGTGCGCGGCCCGGACGGCGGTCTCGAACCGTACCGGCTCGCGGAGGTTGCGGTACCAGTAGGAGGCGTCCAACTCCTCGTCACCGACCGGCTCACCGGTGACCGTCGACCACATCGTCACCTCGCTGCCGTGCGAGGACAGTCCCTCCAGCCCGGCCCGCAACTCCTCCTCGATCGCCTCCACCTGGGCGTGGTGCGAGGCATAGTCCACCTCGATCCGACGCGCACGGACCCCCTGCCCCTCCAGCCGTACGCACAACTCGGCGACCTCATCCGGCGGACCACTGACCACGACCTGCCCCGGAGCGTTCACCGCCGCCACCGTCACCGACCCGGGCAGCACCCCCTCCACCTCAACCGCGTCCAGGGCGACGGACGCCATCGCCCCCTGCCCCGACAGTCGCAGCAACGCCCGCGAGCGCAGGGCCACCACCCGGGCACCGTCCTCCACGCTCAACCGACCCGCCACCACAGCAGCCGCGATCTCCCCCTGCGAATGACCGACCACGGCATCCGGCTCCACACCCGCCGCCCGCCACACCTCCGCCAACGACACCATCACCGCCCACAACACCGGCTGAACCACATCCACCCGGCCCAACCACTCCCGCTCCCCACCCGACAGCACCTCACGCAACGACCAGTCCACGAACGGGTCCAGCGCCCGCTCGCACTCAGCCAGCCGATCGGCGAACACCGGGCATGCGGGCAGGAGTTCACGCCCCATCCCGATCCACTGACCACCTTGTCCGGGGAAGACGAAAACCACGCCGGGGTCGGTCGTCCGCCTGGGCGACGGCCGACCTGTCTCGGCCAGTTCGTCGAGATCCGCCAGCAGTTCATGAACGTCCGCGCCGAGGACCACGGCCCTCTGCTCAAGAGCGGACCTGCCCGCCAGCCCGGAGGCCAGGCCCGCGATCCACTCGCGGTCGACCTCACCCGCGGCCTGCTGGGCAGCCCGTACGAAGCTCGCCAACCGCGCCGCCTGCCCCCGCAGGCCCGCATCTCCGCGGCCCGAAACCACCCAGGGCACCGGCCCCGCATCGAGCAGCGCCGCCGTCCGCGGTGCTTCTCCCTCCTCGGGCGCCCCTGTCGTCGGCCCCTCCGCCGTCGGGGCCTGTGCCGCGGGCGCCTCCTCCAGGATCAGATGGACGTTGGTCCCACTGACCCCGAACGAAGACACACCTGCCCGGCGCGGGCGGCCGTCGGCCAGCCACGGCACCGGCTCGGTCAGCAGCCTTACGTCCCCCGTCGCCCAGTCCACGTGCGGTGACGGGGTGTCGGCGTGCAGCGTGGCCGGGAGCGCGTGGTGCCGCAGCGCCATCACCATCTTGATGACCCCGGTCACGCCGGAGGCGGCCTGCGTGTGGCCGATGTTCGACTTGACCGAGCCCAGCCACAGCGGGCGGCCCTCCGGCCGGTCCTTGCCGTACGTGGCCAGCAGGGCCTGCGCCTCGATCGGGTCACCCAGCGTCGTACCCGTGCCATGGGCCTCCACGGCGTCGACCTCTCCGGCGTCGACCTGCGCGTTCGCCAGGGCTTGGCGAATCACGCGCTGCTGCGAGGGGCCGTTCGGCGCGGTCAGGCCGTTCGACGCACCGTCCTGGTTCACCGCGGAGCCCCGTACCACGGCCAGCACCTGGTGACCATTGGCCACCGCGTCCGACAACCGCTCCAGCAGCAGCAGGCCGACGCCCTCGGCCATGCCCATGCCGTCCGCCTCGGCGGAGAAGGACCGGCAGCGACCGTCCGGCGACAGCGCGCCCTGCTTGCTGAACGCGAGCAGGGCTCCCGGCGATCCCATGACGGCGACGCCTCCGGCGAGCGCGAGCGAGCACTCACCGAGCCGCAGGGCCTGGGTCGCCAGGTGCACACCGACCAGCGACGACGAGCACGCCGTGTCGACCGTGACCGCCGGCCCTTCGAGGCCGAAGGTGTAGGCGATGCGACCGGACAGCACGCTGGACGCACCGCCGGTGAGCAGGTGTCCCTCGGTTCCGTCCGGAACGGCTGCCAGGTTCGCACCGTAGTCCTGGTAGTTGGAGCCCACGAAGACGCCGGTCGGGGTTCCCGCCAACGACTCCGGGTCGATCCCCGCGTGTTCGAAGGCCTCCCAGGCGGTCTCCAGGAGCAGCCGCTGCTGCGGGTCCATCGCGCGGGCCTCACGGGGACTGATGCCGAAGAACTCCGGATCGAAGAAGGCCGCGTCGTGCAGGAAGCCTCCGCCTCGGGCGGACACGCCGTTCGAGCCTTCCCGGTCCGGGCGGTGGAGCGAGCCGGCGTCCCATCCCCGGTCGGCGGGGAATCCCGAGACCGTCTCGCGCTGTTCGGAGAGGAGGTTCCAGAGGTCCTCGGCGGAGTGCACGCCACCGGGGAGACGGCAGCTCATCCCGACGATGGCGAGAGGCTCGCTGTCGAACGCCACGGGCCGGGGGGTGCTGTCGGTGACGGGGGCGCCGCCCCACACCTCGGCCTTGAGGAAGGCGGCGAGAGCCTGCGGGCTGGGATAGTCGAAGACCACCGTGGCGGGCAGCCGGACACCGAGCTTGGCGCCGAGCCGGTTGCGGAGGTCGACGGCGGTCAGCGAGTCGAACCCGACGTCGCGGAGCGCCCGGTGGGGGCCGATGTCGTCCAGGCCGGTGTGGCCGAGGACGGATGCCGCCTCTGTCCGGACCATGTCGAGCAGCGCCGCGTCCCGCTCGGCCTCGGTCGCCGTGGCCAGCCTCTCCACCAGGGCCGAGGAGGATGCGGTCGGAGCCGTGCCCTCCTGCTCGGCGGATTCGAGAGCCCGTACGTCGGGCAGCTCGGAGAGCAGTGGCCGCGGCCTCGCCGCGGTGAAGACCGGCACAAAGGTGGGCCAGTCGACCTCGGCGATCGCGAGGACCGTTTCTTCCTCGGCGAGAACCTGCGCGAGCGCGTCCAGCGCCCGGTCACGGTCGAGGAACGGCAGCCCCTGGCGGTACATCTGATCGGGGTCCACACGCCCCAGAGCCAGCTCGGTGTCCCAGATGCCCCACGCAACGGAGGTGATCGGCTGGGTCGCGGCCCGGCTCTCGGCCAGTGCGTCGAGGTACGCGTTCGCCGCGGCGTACGCTCCGTGCACCCCGCTGCCCCAGATCCCGGCGATCGAGGAGAACAGCACCAGCCGGACATCGGGGTGGTGGGCTCCGAGCAGATCGGCCAGGTGAGCGGCGCCGGTGCACTTGGCGTCCAGGACGGTGCTCAGGTGCTCCGGTGTCGCGTCACGCAGGTGGGCGAGCTCGATCGTCGCCGCTGCGTGGATGACGGTGGTGATGGGCGGGTGGTCAGTGCACCCCAGGACCTCGGCGAGCTGCGTCGCGTCCGTGATGTCACACGCCCTGACCGTGGTCGGAGTACCGGCCGCCGCCAACTCCTCCGCCAAGGCGACCGCCCCCTCAGCCCGCCGACCCGACCGGCTGACCAGAACCACATGCTCAGCCCCGCTCCGCGCCAGCCACCGCGCCAGATGCGAACCCAAACCCCCCGTACCACCCGTCACCAGCACCGTCCCACCCGGCCGCCACCCCACCCCACGACCGGACAACGAAGCCGGAGCACGCCGCAACCGGCGCACGAACACCCCGTCCGCACCGACAGCCAGCTGATCCTCCACCGACTGCGCCAACGCCGTCACCAACAACCCACCCGTACCGGCCCCCCACACAACCGGCACATCCACCAGACCACCGTAATGACCCGCATGCTCAAGACCGAACACCCGACCCAGACCCCACACAGCCGCCAGCACCGGATCAGGAACCGAACCACCCCCCGACACCGACACCGCACCCCGGGTCACCACCCACAACCTGGCGCCCTCCACCTCCACCACGGCCTGCATCACCATCAGCGGAACAGCCAGCTGAGCCGACAGACCGGACGGGACCCCGGCCCCGGCCCCGGTCTCTGTGTCGGCCCCGGTCTCCGTCTCGGTCTCCGTACCTGTCCCGATCCCTGGCGCGGGCTCGGTCTCAGCCTTGCGGCCACCGTCAACTCGGGCCGGCAGATAGGCGATGTGCTCGGCGCCCGCGAGCAGTTGAACGATCCCGGCGCGATCGATGTCGTGGTCGTCCGGCAGGGTCCGTACCTCGACCTGGGCGCCCGCCTGCTCCAACGCCTGCCGCGCCTCACCCGCATCGGCCACGTCCTGGCACAACAGCAGCCACTTCCGCGGCAGCCCACCCGCATGCTGCACCGCCAACGGCGTCCACCCCACCCGATAACGCCACCCGTCCACACCGGAACCAGCCGCACCCACCGCAGCAACCGGCGGCGGAGCATCAAGCCAATACCGCTCCCGCTGGAAGGCGTACGTCGGCAACGCCACCGGCTCCACAACCGGCAGCAACCCCCGCCACCCCACCGGCAGACCAGCAGCCCAGGCCTCACCCAGACTCCGCAACAACTGCGCCCGCTCCGCCTCACCCCGGCGCAGACTGTGCAACACCCGCCCGTAGCCATCGTCGGAACCGTCCGCGAGCACGGTCGACAGCGCGAGCGCGAGCACCGGGTGGGGGCTCAACTCGATGAAGTGAGCGTGACGGTGGGCCTGCGCGGCCCGGACAGCGGCGTCGAACCGTACCGGCTCGCGGAGGTTGCGGTACCAGTAGGAGGCGTCCAACTCCTCGTCCCCGACAGGCTCACCGGTGACCGTCGACCACATCGTCACCTCGCTGCCGTGCGAGGACAGTCCCTCCAGCCCGGCCCGCAACTCCTCCTCGATCGCCTCCACCTGGGCGTGGTGCGAGGCGTAGTCCACCTCGATCCGACGGGCACGGACCCCCTGCCCGTCCAGCCGTACACAAAGCTCGGCGACCTCGTCCGGCGGACCACTGACCACGACCTGCCCCGGAGCGTTCACCGCCGCCACGGTCACCGACCCGGGCAGCATCCCCTCCACCTCAACCGCGTCCAGGGCGACGGACGCCATCGCACCCTGCCCCGACAGTCGCAGCAACGCCCGCGAGCGCAGGGCCACCACCCGGGCGCCGTCCTCCACGCTCAGCCGACCCGCCACCACAGCAGCGGCGATCTCCCCCTGCGAGTGACCGACCACGGCATCCGGCTCCACACCCGCCGCCCGCCACACCTCCGCCAACGACACCATCACCGCCCACAACACCGGCTGGACCACATCCACCCGGCCCAGCCACTTCTCGTCCGAACCCGTCAACACCTCACGCAACGACCAGTCCACGAACGGATCCAACGCCCGCTCGCACACAGCCAGCCGATCGGCGAACACCGGCCACGAGACCAGGAGTTCACGCCCCATACCCGCCCACTGTCCACCTTGTCCGGGGAAGACGAAGACGACGCCGGAGCCGGGCGTGGCTGCGCCGGTGGTGACGCCTTCGGCCGGCTCGCCCGCTCCCACAGCGTCCAGTCCCGACAGCAACGCCTCGACGTCCGCGCCGGTCACCACCGCCCGCTGCTCCAGGCCCGCGCGTCCCGCCAGACCCGCCGCCACTCCCGCCGGCCAGAGACCGTCCACCGCACCCGCCGCCCGCTGAGCCCGCACAAAGCCCGCGAGCTGCGCCGCCTGAGCCCGCAGACCAGCCACATCACGACCCGAAACCACCCACGGCAGCAGATCGACACCCACCGGAACGGGCGCCTCTCCCTCTGCGACAGGCTTCGGCTCGGCAGCCGGGGGCTCCTCCAGGATGACGTGCGCGTTGGTTCCGCTCACCCCGAACGAGGACACCCCAGCCCTGCGCGGGCGGCCCTCTGCCCGCCACGGGACCGGCTCGGTCAGCAGACGCACCTCACCCGCCGACCAGTCCACATGCGGCGACGGCTCATCCACATGCAACGTCTCCGGAAGCAACCCGTGCCGCATCGCCATCACCATCTTGATGACCCCGGCCACACCCGCCGCCGCCTGCGTATGCCCGATATTCGACTTCACCGACCCCAGCCACAACGGACGCCCCTCCACCCGCCCCTGCCCATACGCCGCCAGCAACGCCTGCGCCTCGATCGGATCACCCAACTTCGTACCCGTACCGTGCGCCTCCACCACATCAACATCCACCGACGACAGACCCGCACTCGCCAACGCCTGCTGAATCACCCGCTGCTGCGACGGACCATTCGGAGCCGTCAGACCATTCGACGCACCATCCTGATTCACCGCCGAACCCCGCACCACCGCCAACACCCGATGCCCAAGACGACGCGCATCCGACAACCGCTCCAACACCACAACCCCAGCACCCTCACCCCACCCCGTACCATCCGCAGCCCCCGCGAACGCCTTGCACCGACCATCCCCAGCCAGCCCCCGCTGCCGGCCGAACTCCACAAACGTCGCCGGCGACGACATCACCGTCACCCCACCCGCCAACGCCAACGAACACTCACCCGACCGCAACGCCTGCGCCGCCAAATGCAACGACACCAACGACGACGAACACGCCGTGTCCACCGTCACCGCCGGACCCTCAAAACCAAACGAATACGCCACCCGCCCCGACACCACACTCGTCGTATTACCAATCCCCACATAACCCGCAGACTCATCCGGCACCGAAGACAAACGCGCCACATAATCCTGCGGAATCACCCCCGCAAAAACACCCGTCCGACTCCCCCGCAAACCACCCGCATCAACACCAGCATCCTCCAACGCCTCCCACACCACCTCCAACAACAACCGCTGCTGCGGATCCATCGCCAACGCCTCACGCGGACTTATCCCGAAAAACCCCGCATCGAACAAACCCGCACCATGAACAAACCCACCACCCCGCGGCACCACATCCCCCACACCCTCCAACACCCCGAGATCCCAGCCACGATCAACCGGGAACCCACCTACCGCATCCCCACCCGACGCCACCAGACCCCACAAACCCTCACCCGAAACCACCCCACCCGGATAACGGCACCCCACACCCACAATCACCACCGGATCACCGGCATCAACAACCGGAACCCCACCCGAGACCCCACCGGACACCCCCCGGCCAACACCCCCCTCAACCCGCACCAACCCACACACGAACTCAGCCAACGCACCCACCGACGGATAATCAAAAACCACCGTCGCCGAAAGCCGAACCCCGAACAACACACCCAACCGATTACGCAACTCAACAGCCGTCAGCGAATCAAAACCCATCTCCCGAAACGCCAACCCCACCGGCACATCCACCACAGAACCAAAACCCAGAACAGAAGCGACTTCGCCCCTGATCTCGTCCGAGACGGCCGACAGGGCCTCGCTCCGCGAGAGCCGGTTCAGCCTCCGCCTGGCGTCCACCGTCACGGGACCGCGCCCCCGGTGGTTGCGGGGCGACCCGTCGCGTACGAGACCGCGCAGGAGCTGGGGCACCGTGGCGGCGGAGTCCCAGGCCTGCCAGTCCCAGCGGGCGGCCATCATCAGGGCGTCGGGCATCTCACGCGCCGCACCGAGCAGTGCCGTGCCTTCGGCCGCGGAGAGTCCGGTGACTCCGCCGCGGGACATCCGGGCCACGTCGCTCCTGGTCAGCTCACCGGCCATGCCGCCGGTGACGTCCCACAACCCCCAGGCCACCGACTGACCCACCAGCCCACGCGCCCGCCGCCACTGCATCAAACCATCCAGGAACCCGTTCGCCGCCGCATAGTTCGCCTGCCCCGGCGAACCAACCACACCGGCCAACGACGAGAACACCAGGAAAAACGACAGATCCAGCCCCTCCGTCAACCTGTGCAACCACCACGCACCCCCAGCCTTACCCCCCATCACCGAACCCACCTGCTCCGGCGAAAGCGAACCCACCACCCCGTCATCCACCACACCAGCCGCATGCACCACACCCACCAACGGATGCCCGACCTCCACCGCACCCAACGCCTCCACCACACCGGCCCGGGACGACACATCCACCCCCACCACCCGAACCCGAGCACCCAACCCCGCCAAACGACCAACCAGCCCCGCCACACCCTCCGACCCACCCCGACGACCCACAAGAACCACATGCCGCACACCACACACCGACACCAACCACTCAGCCACCAACCCACCCAACACACCCGTACCACCCGTCACCAACACCGTCCCCTCCGGATCCACCGGAACGGGCAGGGTCAGGACGTTCTTGCCCACGTGCCGGGCCTGGCTGAGGTGGCGGAACGCGGCGGGCGCCCGGCGTATGTCCCACGCGGTCAGCGGCAGGAGCTTGAGCTCGCCCTCCGCGAAGAGGGCGAGCAGTTCGGAGAGCATGTCCCCGATTCGGGTGGGTTCCGGTTCGGTGAGGTCGAAGGTGCGGTACCGGACTCCGGACGGAAGCGACGCCGCCTCCCGCACATCCGTCTTGCCCATCTCGATGAACCGGCCGCCCCGCGGCAGCAGTTCGAGCGAAGCGTCCACGAACTCACCCGCAAGCGAGTTCAGCACCACATCAACCCCCGCACCACCCGTCACCTCAAGGAACGCGGCACGGAAACCCAGATCACGGGAAGACGCGACATGGTCCTCCGCCACCCCCAACTCCCGCAGCGCCCCCCACTTCGACGGATGCGCCGTCGCGAAGACCTCCGCCCCCAGATGCCGCGCGAGCTGAACGGCCGCCATCCCGACACCACCAGCCCCCGCATGCACCAACACCCGCTCCCCCGCACACAGACCCGCCAGATCACCCAGCGCATAACGCGCGGTCAGGAACGCCACGGGCACGGAAGCCGCCTCGGCGAACGACCATTCCTCCGGGATCGGTGCCACGGTCCGCGCGTCGGCCACCACCACATCGCCGAACGACTCCGGAATCAGGCCCATGACACGGTCGCCGACGGTCAGACCGGTGACGTCCGGACCGATCTCGGTGACCACTCCGGAGCCCTCGCTGCCGAGCGTTGCCTCGCCCGGGTACATGCCCAGCGCGATCAGTACGTCTCGGAAGTTCAGGCCGTTGGCCCGCATCGACAGCCGGACCGTGCCCGGCGGCAGGGTTTCGGCGGCCCGCGGGTGCGCGATCGTGGCCAGCTCGGTCAGTGTTCCGCCGGACCCGGCCGACAGCTGCCACGGTCCGTTCGCGGGCAGCCGCAGCCGATCGGTGTCGTCCAGTTCGGCGAGGGCCGGCGCCACGACCTCACCGTCGCGCGTCGCCAGCTGATCGAGACCGGCGGTCAGGAAGGCGGCCGGGGGCAGTGCGCGAAGAATGTCGTCCTGGGCGCGCGTGTCCCGAGGGTCGAGGTCCAGGAGGACGAAGCGATCCGGGTGCTCCGTCTGGGCCGACCTGATCATGCCCCAGATCGCGGACATGGCCGGGTCCACCGTGGCCGCCGGCGCCTCCGTGGTCACCGCCCCCCTGGTGAGCACCAACAGCCGGGCGTCGGCCAGGTGGGGCGAGGCGAGGAAGGCCTGCACCTCGGTCAGCAGCCGTACGAGGATCGCCTCGGCACGATCGGCTTCCGGCTCCTCGTACCCGGCGTCGGTTCCGTCGTCCGCGCCCAACGCACCGGACGCACCGGACGCACCGGACGCACCGGGGCAGGAGAGCACCACCATGGAGGGTGCCGCGACTCCGCTCTCCAACGCCTGGTTCAGCGACGCAAGATCCGCGTGATCGCCCGCGTCGCCGCCCACCAGCACCCATTCCGGCGCAGGGTCACCGACGCTGTCCGCAGTCAGACCGGGCACCGGCGCCCACCGCATCCGCAGGAGTCGCGCAGCGGAGGACGGGGAACCCGCGAGGCTCTCCTGGTTGATCGGCCGGAAGGCGAGGGACTCGACGGTGACGACGGGCCGCCCGGCCGGATCAACAGCCTCGACACGCACACCCTC
>NZ_UAVD01000005.1:0-142500 GCF_900460065.1 Streptomyces griseus
TGACCCTGATCGGCTTCATCGTGATCGGCCCGCTCCTGGCCGGTGTGGTGGTGCGGGCCCTGAGCGTCGTCGTCCTGCGCCTCTTCGGCCCGGTCGGCCGGCTGGCCGAACGCAACGCCCTGCGCAACCCCCGGCGTACGGGAGCGACCGGAGTCGCCCTGATGATCGGGCTCGCCCTGGTGGCCTGCCTGTCCGTCGTCGGGTCCTCGATGGTGGCCTCGGCCACCGAGGAGCTCGACAAGTCGGTCGGAGCGGACTTCATCGTCCAGGACAGCGGCACCGGGCGGCCGATCGTGCCCCAGGCCGCCGAGGCACTGAAGGATGTCCCGGGTCTGGAGCACCTGACGGACTACACCTTCGTCAAGGCGAAGATCACCTCCCCCGACGGAAAGACGGAGGACGACGGGATCACCGCCGCCGATCCGACGTACCAGCAGGACGTACGGCGCTCCGCGCTCTCCGGCGACCTCGCGAAGGCCTACGGCAAGGACGCCATGTCCGTCGGCGAGGACTACGCCGAGAAGCACGGGGTCGAGGTCGGCGACACCCTCACCGTCGCGTTCGCGGCGGGGAAGACGGCGAAGCTGAAGGTCGCCGCCATCACCTCCGACGACACCAACATCGACCGCGGTGCGATGTACACCAACCTCACCACGGCGGCGACGTACGTCCCGGCCGACCGGATGCCGCAGAACGTGGCCATGTTCGGCAAGGCGGAGGAGGGCAAGGAGAAGGAGGCGTACGCGGCACTCAAGAGCGCGATGGCCGAGTATCCGGTCTACAAGGTGCAGAACCAGGCCGACTTCAAGGAAGACCTGAAGGACCAGATCGGCCAGTTGCTGAACATCGTGTACGGCCTGCTCGCCCTGGCGATCATCGTCGCGGTGCTCGGTGTGGTGAACACCCTCGCCCTGTCCGTGGTCGAACGGACCCGTGAGATCGGCCTGATGCGCGCCATCGGGCTCTCCCGCCGCCAGCTGCGCCGCATGATCCGGCTGGAGTCCGTGGTCATCGCCCTCTTCGGGGCGCTCCTCGGACTCGGACTCGGGATGGGCTGGGGCACCGCCGCCCAGAAGCTGCTGGCGCTGGAGGGGCTTGAGGTCCTGGAGATCCCGTGGCCGACGATCCTCACGGTCTTCGCCTGCTCCGCTCTCGTGGGACTGTTCGCCGCGCTCGTCCCCGCCTTCCGGGCGGGCCGGATGAACGTCCTGAACGCCATCGCGACGGACGGATGAGCCCGGCGGCCTCCCGAGAGCGGTGACCCTCCGGGCGTCACCGTAGGATGACCAGCAGGCCCCGGGACGTTCCTCCAAACGTCCCGGGGCCGAACCCGTTCCCCGCCCGCCGTTCCCCTGTTCCCCTGTTCCCCTGTTCCCCTGTTCCCCTGTTCCCCGCCCCCCGTTCCCCGTCCCGGCCCGTCGGGCACGGCGGAACGTGTCAGCTTGCTGCACAGGGCGGCGGGCGCTCGTGCAGCAAGCTGACACGGCGGCCCCTCTTGCGGTGCGTTCCGCGCTGGCATGGTCGTTCGAGCCGGGACGAAACCCGGCTCCGACGCCACCCGTCGAAGGGGAGAACGTGTCCAGGTCACCGCTTGCCCAGAAGCAGCGCCGCCCGGCCAGAGCCGCCGCCCTCGTCACCGGAATCGCCCTCGCCGCCCTCGCGTTCTCCACCGGCGCCGCGTCGGCCACCACCCCCGCGGGGCCGCCGCCCGCCGCCGACCACGTCACCCGGGTGATCTGTACGGAGTTGGCGGACCTCATCGGCCAACTGCCCCCGGAATCCGCACCCGTCCAGGTGTGCAAGCTGGTCAACGGCTGGGACTAGACATGTCGACCCGCGCAGGGGCGGCACGGCCGACGGGAACGGACGGGCCGGCCGGATCAACCGGAACGGCCGGATCGACAGGATCGGCCGGAGCGGCCGGATCGACGGCGCCGACCGTACCGACGGAGCCGACGACTTCGCCCGGGTCGGTGGACTCCGTGGGAGAGGCCGAACGCCCCCCGGGTGCGTCGGGCGCGATGCGGTTCCGGCTCCTGGGTCCGCTGGCCCTCGCGGACGGACCCGACACCGTCGTCCTCCAGCCCTCCAAACCCGCGAACCTGCTCGCCGCGCTGCTCCTGCACGCCAACTCCACGGTGTCCGCCGAGTACCTTCAGCGCGCGGTGTGGGGCGAGGAGCAGCCCGCCACCGCCCGGGCCGCCCTCCAGACCTGTGTCCTGCGGCTCCGCCGGCTGTTCGCCAAGCACGGGGTCACCGGCGCCTCCATCGAGGCGGTGCCCGGCGGTTACCGGATCACCGCCGCCCCGCACACCCTGGACCTCCTCGGCTTCCGCGAGCAGGTGCGCCGGGCCGCCGGCCTGGACCGGGACCCGGAGGCGGAACTCTGCGCGCTCCGGGACGCCCTCTCGCTCTGGCAGGGCTCGCTGCTCGCCAACGTACGGTCCGTCGTCCTGCACCGCGACGAGGTGCCCCGGCTCGCGGAGGAACGGCTGCGCGCGGTCGAGCGGGTCTGCGACCTGCTGCTGGGACTCGGCCGCTGCGGTGAGGCGCTCGTCGACCTGTGGACCGCTACGCGCGTATATCCGGGACACGAGCGCTTCCACGAGCAGCTCATCGAGGCCCTCTACCGCAGCGGACGCCAGTCCCAGGCCCTCGCCGAGTACCGCAGGGTCAAGGGCTTCCTGCTGGAGGAGCTGGGCGTGGACCCCTCGCCCTCCCTGCGCCGCCTCGAACTGTCCATCCTGCGCGGCGAGGACCTGGGCGCCGCCGCGCCGGCGTCCCCTCGCGTGATCCGGGGCGAGACCGTCCTCCCGGCCGCCCCGCCGCCCGCGGCCCCGGCCGGGGTGACCGCGCCCACGGCCCCGGCCGCCGTCACCCCGGCCGCGCCGCCGGCCGCCGCGGCGGCCTTCGCCCCGGCCGCCGCCCCCGGCACCGGGCCCGTCCCCGCCGTGCCGCACTTCACCGGGCGTGCCGCCGAGGCCGCCGCCATGGCCGCCCGCCTCACCGCGCCCCCGGCCCCCGGCCCCGAGGACCACCGGCCCCTCACCGTCCTGGTCTCCGGAGCCCCCGGCATCGGCAAGTCCGCCCTCGCCCAGCACGTCGCCCGGCTCGTCCGGGACGCCTTCCCCGCCGGGCGGTTGCTCGTCCGGATGACCCGGGCGGACGGCGAACCCCGCACGGTCGACGAGGTCGCCGCCGAAGTGGCCGCCGCACTGGGGGAGCCGGGCGAGGGCCGCGCCCTGCTGATCCTGGACGACGTGGTCGACGCCGATCAGGTGCGCCCCCTGCTCACGCCGGGCGTGGGGATCGCGGGGCCGCCGGCCGCGAGCGCGGGGGGCTTCGCCGCCGGGCCGGACCTCGCCGTCGTGGTCACCAGCCGGATGGGGCTCGGCGGGCTCATCGCGACGCACGGCGGCTGGGTGCAGCGCCTGACCGAGTTCACCGAGGCCGAGTCGTACGCCCTGCTGCTGGCCGCCCTGGGAGCCGAGCGGGTCGAGGCCGAACCGCGCGCCGCCCGCCGACTGGCCGCCCTGTGCGGCCACTTCCCCGCCGCCCTGCGGATCCTCACCGCCCGGCTGCTGACCCGGCCGGGGCTGCGGCTCACCGACGCCGCCGACTGGCTGGGCGACGACCCGCTCGCCCGGCTCACCCTGACCGACTCCCCGGAGCTCTCGGTCACCGGTCTCTTCGACCGGGCGCTCGGCCGGCTCGACCCCCGGCTGTCGGAGGCCTTCGAGCGCCTCGCCCAGGGCCCGCCGGAACTGCTCGCCGACCGGGACCGGGGTCCCGAGGACGAAGGCGGCGTTCCCGAAGCCGTGCGGGAGCGCCTCGCGGACGCCGGACTGCTGGAGGACGGCCCGCCGGGCCCGTACCGCATGCACGACCTGCTCCGCGCCCACGTACGAAGAACCGCCCGGATCCGCGACTGCCGCACAGAGAAGGTGTGACCCCATGGCCGAGAGCGCCGCACCCACCGCACCCGCCACGCCCCCCTCGACGACCGCACCCGGGTCGTCCCCCGCGTCCCCCGCGTTCGACGCGCTCGCCGGGACCCGGCCGCGCGTCCGGCGCGACGTGCTGTTCACCGAGACCCCCGGCGGAGTGCTGTTCCACAACGCCGACGGCGGTTTCCACCTCACCGGCCGCACCGCCTACCGCTTCGCCTCCCTCGTCGTCCCGCACCTCACCGGGCGCCACCGGCTGGCCGAACTCTGCGCCGGATTCGGGCCCGCGCAGCGGGCGATGGCCGCCGAACTGGTCAAGACGCTGTACGCGCGCGGCTTCGCCCGCGACATCCCCGAGGCCGATCCCGCCGGAGACACCCTCGACGAGGAGACCGCGGAGCGGTTCGCGGCGCAGATCGCCTACGTCGACCACTACGCCGACGACGCCCCCGCCCGCTTCGCCCGCTACCGGGCCACCCGCGTCGCCGTCCTCGGCGACGACGAGACGGCCCGCTGGTGCGCGCTGAGCCTGGTGCGCAACGGCTGCGCGGACATCGGCACCGTCACGGCGGCGGAGGGCACGGCCGCCCCGCGGGACGACGAGCCCCCGCAGGACGGCGCCGCCGCGCCGGACGTCGCCGCCGAGGCCGCCGCCCACGGGACGCGCATCGGGACGATCACCGCCGGGACGGACGCGGGCTGGGCCGACCTGGACGGCTACGACGTCGTCGTGGTCACCGGCGCGGACGCCGGGGCGCGCACCCACCGGCTGCTGGCCGCCGGGGTGCCCGAGGGCGTGACCCTGATCCCCGCCTGGCCGTTCGGCCGCCGCCTGGTCGTCGGCCCGCTCGCCACGGCCCGCTCCACCGGCTGCTGGTCCTGCGCCCTGCTGCGGCTGGGCGGCAACGTCGACCCCGGCACGGCCGCCGAGCTGTGGAGCGAGGCGGCCGGGGCCGTACCCGCCGCCGGGGCGGCCCTGTCCGGTCCGGTCGCCGCGATGGTCGGCAACCTCGTCGGCTACGAGGTCTTCCGCCTGGCCACCGGCGCGCTGCCCGCCGAGACGGCCGGCCGGCTCCTCGTCCAGGACCTGGAATCGCTGGACGTGATGGCCGAACCGGTCCAGCCCCACCCCCGGTGCGCCCGCTGCACCCTGCTCGCCGCCGGCGAACCCGCGGGAGAGTCCGCCGCCGAACCCGCCGCGCTGCCCGGCCCGCTCGCGCTGCCCGTCACCGCGACCGTGGAGACCGCCCGCGACGCGGAGGAGCTGGTCGAGGAGCTGAACCGGATCAGCACCGCGCTGGTCCGCCCGTACACGGGGATCTTCCGCCGGTACGACGACGAGGAGCTGACCCAGACCCCGTTGAAGCTCAGCCGGGTCGAGGTGGCGCTCGGCGGCGGGAGGAGCCGCCGCATCGCCGCGTTCGACGTGCACCACCTGGCCGGGGCGCGGACGCGGGCGCTGTACGCGGCGGCCGAGGCGTACGTCGAGCACGTGGTCCCCCTGACGGGGGTGGAGAGCGGCGGGCCGGACGGCGGTGCGCGGACGCTCGGGCCCGACGCCCTGACGACCGGCGGTGGCACCGGGACCGTCCCCGCAGCCTGGGCGGTCGCCACCTCGCTGATCGGCAAGGACCCGGTCCGTGTCCCGGCCGCCGCACTGCGCCCGTTCGGGCCGCACAACCACGACCGGGCGCACCTGGCGACCACCGCCGGCTCCGGAGCGGGCGGCAGCGCGGCGGAGGCGGCGGGCCGGGGGCTGCTGTCCGCCCTCGCCCACGACGCCCTGCTCCGCGCGGTGCGGGGCGCCACCCGGGTCGGCCCGCTGGCGGTGGGCGGCGACGATCCGGAGCTGGTGTTCCTGCTGAAGTCCGCCGCCAACCTGGACATCGCCGTGGACCTCCTCGACCTGGGCGAGGCGGACCGCACCACCGCGCACGTGGTGCTCGCCCGGGAGGCGAACGGGCCCTCCGCCGCGCCCCGTTGGGCGGTCGGGGCCGGGCTGTCCGGGCGGGCGGCGGCGGCGTCCGCCCTGCGCGACCTGCTCGGTCAGGCGCAGCTCGCGGCCGAGGACCCGGGGGAGGCGGTCGACACCGGGGACCCGCTGGTGGTCGACCTGGCCCCCGGGGCGATCGCGGTGGGCGGCGGGTCCGTCGCGGCGGACGCGGCGGAGACCACGTTCGACGCGGTGCTGGAGGCCCTGAGGTCCGCCGGCCGCGACGCCCTGTACGTGCCGACGACCCCGGCGGACCTGCGCTCCGGCTCCATCGCCACGGCCCGGGTGCTGCTCACGGTGGACGGCGAGGTCGGCACCGATGCCCGTTGAGACCGCGCCGGACACGGCGGCCCCCGCGCCGGACACGGCCCCCACGCCGGACGCCGCGGGCACGTCGTACGCCCCGGTGGCTGCCGGTACCGCGCCGGGCGCGCCGGTGCTCGGGGAGTCCACCCGGCTGCTCGCACGGCTGCTGGGGGAGGCCCTCGCCCGTCACGGCCGTGCGGCGGCCACCACCCCGCTGGACGTCCGGCCCCTGGGCGTCCGCGACGCGTTCGCGACGGAAGGGCCGCCGGACGGAGCGGTGGAGTGGCCGCCGGACGGGGCGGTGGACGGAGCGGTGGGGTGGCCCGCGGACGGGCCGGTGGAGGGACCCGGGGGCCGGGCCGTCCCCGTGCGCTACTACGGGCGGCACGCCGTCGTCGGTCCCCTCCCGGTCCCCGACGGCGCCCCCCGACGCCCCTGCGCCCGCTGCCTGGAGCGCCGGTGGCAGGGCGTGCGGTCCGTCGCCCTGCGCGAGGCGCTGGAGCTCGGTTCCGGGACCCGGGCGGCGGGCCCGTCCCCCTACCTCACGCCCTTCGCGGCCGAGGCCCTCGCCGGAGTCGTCGCCGCCCGGCTGGACGGCGGCGGACCGGTCACCGGCGCGTTCCCGGCCGTCCACCTCGTCGACCTCGACACCCTGGCCGTACGCCACTACCCGCTCGTCCCCGACCCGGAGTGCCCCGCCTGCGGGCAGCCCGAGCCGGACAGCGACGAGGCGGCTGCCCTCACCCTGCGGCCCGCGCCCAAGCTGCGGCCCGGTGGCTTCCGGGTGCGGGACATCGAGGAGTACGAGCTGCCCGTCGAGCCGTACGCCAACCCCGTGTGCGGCTCCCTCGGCCCCTCCGTCGTCCAGGACGTCTCCTCCACGTCCACCTCCGCCACCATCGGCTGCTTCTCCATGCGCTCGGGACCGTATCTGCGCGAGACGTTCTGGGGCGGGCACGCCGACACGTTCGCCGAGAGCGTCCGCATCGGGGTGCTGGAGGGACTGGAGCGGTACGCGGGCATGCGGTCCCGCGCCAAACGCGCCCAGGTGCACGCCAGTCTGCACGCGCTGCGCGCCGAGGGCCGGGCCGTCGTGGACCCCCGCGTCAGCGGCCTGTACTCCGACGCCTTCCACCGGGCCAACCCCCGCGTCCGGCCCTTCACCCCCGACCGGGAGATCCCCTGGGTGCGCGGCTGGTCGCTCCGCGACTCCCGCACCGTCCTGGTCCCCGAAGTGCTCACCTACTACCACGCGCCGGGCCTGGAGAACCGGTTCGTGCAGGAGAGCTCCAACGGCTGCGCCTCCGGGGGAGCGCTGGAGGAGGCCGCCTACTTCGGGCTGATGGAGATCGTCGAACGGGACGCGTTCCTGCTCTCCTGGTACGGGCGGGCCGCGCTGCCCGAGATCGACCCGCGCACCAGCCGCCGCCGCGCCACCCGGGAGATGGTGGACCGGCTGGAGATGTACGGGTACGAGGCGCGGTTCTTCGACACCCGGATCTCCTTCCCGATCCCCGTCGTCACCGGCGTCGCCGTCCGCCCCGACGGCGGACGGGGCCGGATGTGCTTCGGGGCGGGCGCCGGACTCGACCCGGAGGCGGCCCTCGCCGGGGCGCTCTGCGAGATCGCCACCGACGCCGTCAACCTCCAGGGCCGCACCGAGCGGGACGAGGAGCGGCTGCGGGCCATGGCGACCGACTTCGCGAAGGTCGAGGCGCTGCACGACCACCCGCTGGCGTACGGGATCCCGGAGATGGGCGACCACGCGGAGTTCCTGCTCGGCGCGCCGGGCAGCCCCCGACCGCCGCTGCGCTCCTTCGACGACCTGTACGGGGACGGGCCCGACGCGCGGCCGGTGCTCCCGGTCTCCGACGATCTGCGCGAGGACCTGCTGCGGTGCGTGGACACCGTCGCCGCCGCCGGGTTCGACGTGGTCGTCGTCGACCAGACCATGCCGGAACAGCGTGACCTGGGGCTGCGGACGGTGAGCGTGATCGTGCCCGGACTGCTCCCGATCGACTTCGGCTGGACCCGCCAGCGCGCCCTGCGGATGCCCCGGTTGCGCACCGCCCTGCGCGAGGCGGGCCTGCGGACGGCGGACCTCACCGACGCCGACCTCAACCCGGCCCCGCACCCGTTCCCATGACCGCCTCTCCCCTCCACCCTCCTGCCGCGACCAAGGAGCTCGCCATGGGATACGCCCATGAATACGCCGACGCGATCATGCATCGCGGCCGGGTCCCGATGGACCCCGCGGACTACGTACCGAACTGGCAGGACGGCCCCCGCAAGGCCAAGTACCACCCGGGCGCGGACGGCTTCCCGCTGCCGGACGCGTCCTACCCGGCCGGGGCGACGCTCGACCGGGGCCTGTTCCCCGAAGGGGGCCCGGCCGAGGGGGAGTTCGACCTCGTCGCGCTCTCCGGCATGCTCCGCGACTCGTACGGTCTCACCGGCCGCCGCCTCGGCGTCCAGGCCAACACCGACCTGGACGCCCTGCCCTTCTACCCGCTGGCCAACTGGTCGCGCGGCTCCGCCTCCGGCGGCGGGCTGTACCCGGTCGGCATCCACTGGGTGTCCGGGCCGAGCGGCCCCGTGCCGCCCGGGGTGCACTACTACTCCACCCGGCACCACTCCATGCAGCGGCTGCTCACCGGCGATGTCTCCGACCGGGTCCGCGCGGCGCTGGGGGAGGACGCCCCGGGGCCGGAGACCGATCAGTACCTGGTGCTCTCCATCAAGTACTGGCAGAACTCCTTCAAGTACAACAGCTTCTCCTTCCACGCCGTCTCCATGGACCTCGGGGCCTGCGTCCAGACCTGGCGGATGTGGGCCGCCGCCCGGGGGCTGGCCGTCGAGCCGGCCCTCTGGTTCGACGAGGAACGCCTCGCGGAACTCCTCGGGGTGGACCCCGAGGCGGAGGGGATCTTCGCGGTGGTCCCGCTCAAGTGGGCCGGTCCGCAGCCGCCTTCGGGGCGGCCCGCCGCTGAGGGGCCCGTCGCCGTGCGCCGCGGGGACGTCGAGCGCTCCCGGACCGTCCTCACCTTCGACGCGCTGGTCCGCATGCAGGCGGCCACATCGGCCGATGCCGCGGCCCGGCCCGGCCCGGGGGCGCTGGCCCCGGCCGCCGCGCACCCCGTCGACCGGGCGCTCGCGGAGGTCGCGCTGCCGCCCGCGCGGGCGCTGGACGCGGACGTACGCACCGCCCTGCGCGCGCGCCGCAGCAGCTTCGGCCGGTTCGACGCCCAGCGACCGGTCACCGCCGACCAGTTGGCCGCCTGCCTGGCCGCCGCCTCGGCCGGATCGCGGATCGGCGGCGACACCGGGGACGTCCGGCTGACCCGGCTCTACGCGTTCGTGAACCACGTCGAGGGCGTCGAGCCCGGCTCGTACGCCTACGACCCCGAGCGGCGCGGTCTGCGGCGGGTGAAGGAGGGGCGGCCGGGGGAGTTCCTCCAGCGGAACTACTTCCTCTCCAACTACAACCTGGAGCAGGCCGGAGCGGTCCTGGTGCCGACCGTCCGCACCACCGCCGTCCTCGACGCGGTCGGGGACCGGGGATACCGGCTGGTCAACGCCACCATCGGGGCCGTCGCCCAGTCCGTCTACACCGCCGCCGCGGCCATGGACCTGGGCTGCGGCGTCGCCCTCGGCTTCGACAACATCTCCTACATCGAGGAGCTGGGTCTCGAAGGGACGGGCGAGGCGCCCCTGCTGATCATGATGATCGGCAACGAACGCCCCGCCCCCGCCGACTTCCGCTACGAGATCGCCTGAAACGGGAGCCGACGATGACCGAAACCACCGGGCCCGCCGGTACCGCCGAAACCACGGGGACCACCGGGACCGCCGACGCAGTCGACGCCGCTCGCAGCGGCACCGGCTCCCCCCGCCCCGCGTTCATGCTGCGCGTCGCCGGGCTCCCCGTCGACGACGTCCGGGCCCTGCGCTGCCCCGACAGCCGCCGCTGGGCCGACGACGTCCTCGACACCACCGAGCAACTGGCGCTGCTGGCCGGCAAGGCCGGGGACCAGCTGCACGGGCTGATCGGCGGCAGCGACGACGAACCGCTGCGCCGCGCCCTGCTGAAGCTGCGCCGGGACGTCTTCAACAACCGGCTGCCGGACCCGGTGGCCGCGAAGGACGCCCTCGCCCGGGTGGGCGCCCTCGACCCGGCCGCCGCCCGGGCCCTCGCCGACTGGCTGACCGGCCGCCGCGCCCTCGCCGCGAAGCGCGAGGCGGGGGCCGGGCCGCTCGCCGCCGAGACCGGCCGCAGCCGCGCCGAACTGGCCCGGATCGCCGGCCACGAGCGCCTGCGCAAGGGGCTGTTGCTCGCCTCGCCGACCCTGGACGCACAGCTCGACGCCTACCGGCGCCAGGCGTCCCGGGCCGGGGCCCGGCCCGACCGCAAACAGCGCAAGATCGAACGTTCGCTGCTCTCCTACGTCTACCGCACCGCCTGCAAGACCAGCCCCTTCTCCACCTTCACCGCCGTCGCCCCCGGCGTGTTCGGCGGCTCGGACGGCCTGCGGGTCCGGGTCGGCGAGGAGTGGCGGACGCAGGTCCGGCTCAACGTCGTGGCGCTCGGCCGGCTCGCCGACGCGGTGATCGCCGACCCGGTCCGCCGGGCCGATCTGCCCCTCGCCCTCGCCTCCGGCTGGGGACGCGACGACGACCGGGTCCGCTACGTGCGGCGCTGGGTCACCGCCGGGGACGACGACACCGCCGTCACCTTCGACGCGGTGAAGGACCGGCTGTTCTTCCTGCGCCGCAGCGGCACCCTGGAACGGCTGCTCGGCCTGTTCGAGGAGCGCGGCACGATCCGCTACGGCGAGCTGGCGGCCTGGCTGGAGCAGGACCGGGGCGCGGCGCGCGAGGAGTGCGAGCAGTACCTCGGGGCGCTCCTGGACGTCGGCATGGTCCAGGTGCCGTGCCTGCGGACCGAGGTCCACGACACCGACCCGCTCCGCGCCTTCCAGGACGCGCTGCGCGGCCTGGACCGGCCCTGGGCCGACCGGCTCGCGGACCGGCTGGACGAACCCGCGGCCCGGGCCGCCCGCTTCGCCGAAGCGGCCCCGGACGAGCGGCGCGCCCTGCTGGAGGCCGTGCGGGCCGGGCTGCGGGCCGTCCAGGAGGAGGAGCTGGGGGCCGGGCGCGCGAAGGTGCCGCAGACCGTGCTGTACGAGGACGCGGCGGCGGCGCCCCGCCGGGCGACCGGCACCGGCGTCGCGCTGGACCCCGAGGCCTGGGAGGAGCTGGCCGCCGGCCCGCTGGCGGCCGTGGAGCGGGTCCTGCCCGCCTTCGACCTCACCCTTCCGCAGCGGATCACCTTCCAGGGCTTCTTCCTCGCCCGGTACGGCCGCGGCGGGCGCTGCGACGACCTGCTGAAGCTGGTCCACGACTTCCACGAGGACTTCTTCGACCAGTACATGACGTTCACCGCCTCCCGCACCCCGTACGACGCCGACGGCGCCTACGTCCCCGAGGTCAACTGGCTGGGCCTGGAGCGGCTGCGCGCCCTCGACACCGCCCGGCGCACCTTCACCGCCCGGATGACCGCGCTGTGGGAGGCGGCCGAAGCGGCGGGACCCGGGGCGGCCGAGATACGTCTCGACGACGCGTTCCTCGACGCGGTCGCCGAAGAACTCCCCGCCGTGGATGGCGAATTCACGCCGATGAGCCATCACGTGCAGATCGCCGACCGGCCCGGCGACCCGCTCGTCGTCCTCAACCGCTCCTACGGCGGGGTGTCGTTTTCGTTCACCCGGTTCACCCAGCTTTTCGACGGCCTCGGCGAACGGCTCCTCGCCGACACCGACGCCCTGGTGCCCGAGGGCGCCGTCCTGGCCGAGGTCACCGGCGGTCCCGTCACCAGCAACCTCAACCTGCACGCCAGGCTCACCCCGTACGAGATCGTCTGCCCCGGCGAACGCGGCACCCTGGACGAGGAGTTCCGGATCGCACTGGACGACCTGTACCTCGTGCACGACCCGGAGGCCGACCGGCTGGCCCTGCGCTCGGTCCGCCTGGACCGCGAGGTGATCCCCGTCTACCTCGGCTACCTCGTCCCCCTCGCCCTGCCCGAACTGCCCCGCACCCTGCTCCTCCTCTCCCCGACCTCGATGGCCCCCCTCAACGTGTGGGCGGGCGTCCCCGAGGGCGAGCCGCGCGGCGGGGTCACCGGGCGGCCCCGGGTGCGGCACGGCTCCCTCGTCCTGAGCCGGCGCAGCTGGAGCGCCCCGGCGGCCGTCCTGCCGCTGCACCGGCCGGGCGCCCCGGAGGACGGCTGGTTCCTGGACTGGCACGCCTTCCGGCGCACCCACGGTCTGCCCGACCGGGTCTTCGCGACCGTGTCGGACACCGGGGCCCGGGGCGCGACCGGGGCCAAACCGCAGTACCTCGACTTCGACAGCCCGCTGTCCCTGTCCGCCTTCGAGGCGCTGGTCAAGTCCGCCGACGCCCGCGTGGTGTTCCGGGAGATGCTGCCCGACGAGGACACGCTGCCCACCGTCAGCGGTCACGGCCGCCATGTCGCCGAACTGGCCGTGGAGACGGCCGTACCCGTCCGCAGGAGGACCACCTGATGACCCCCTCACCCGCACCGGCCGCGACCGCCGCCGGCACGTGGCAGGCCACCCACGTCTTCTACGCCGCCAACCCCCGCCCCTTCCTCCTGAACTGCGTCCGCCCGCTGGTCGCGGAGCTGGAGGCCGACGGGCTGCTCGCCGGGTACTTCTTCATCAACTACTGGCTGGAGGGCCCCCACGTACGGCTGCGCCTCAAGCCGTCCTCACCCGCCGCCGAGCCGGAGGTGGCCCGCCGCACCGAGGAGGCCGTGGACGCGTTCCTCGCCGAGCGGCCCGCCCTGTACGAGGTCGACTCCGGGTTCCTCAACGACTTCTACAACGCCCTCTTCGAGATCGAGTTCCCCGGCGGCGAGCGCGGCCACTACACCGACGAACAGGGCCGGATGAACCTGCGCCCCAACAACTCCCGCCACCGCGAGCCCTACGAACCGGAGTTCGGGAAGTACGGCGGTCCCGCCGGGATCGAGCTGGCCGAGTGGCACTTCCGGCACTCCAGCGATCTGGTGATCGACGCGCTCGCCACCAAGAACCTCCACCTGCGCACCGTCCTGCTGGGCACGGCCGCCCAGTTCATGATGGTGATGGCCTCCACCTTCCTGCCGGACCGGGCGGAGCTGACCGGATACCTCGACGACTACTACGCTTTCTGGCACCGGGCGTTCCCCGGCACCGGATTCATCGGCACCGACGAGTACGACACCAACTACGCCCGGACGGCGGACGGGCTGCGGGACCGGTTCGCCCGGGTCCGGGCCGCCACCGCCCCGCCCGGGAGCGCCCGCTCGCTCCCCGGGTCCCTGGCCGGCTGGGCCGAGCACTGCGCCGAACTGCGCGACCGGGCCCGGGGGCTGGCCGTGGACGGAGACCTGGTCTTCCGGTCCTGGGACGGCGAGCGGGACGAACGGGTCACCGACCCCGCCGTGGCACTGCCGCTGCTGCTCTCCCCGTACATGCACATGACGAACAACCGGCTGCACGTCACCATCCGCGACGAGGCCTATCTCAGCCACGTCCTGGGCCGGGTCCTCAAGGAGTCCGCGTGAGCGCGGCCCCCGGTGCGCTCACCTCCTACCGGCCCGCGCTGCGGCCCCGGGTCCTGCTCAGCGACCCGCTGCTGGACGGAGCCGCCACCGTCCACCTGATCAAGGACGCCGAGACCGGCAACTCCTTCAAGGTCGGGCCCAAGGAGCACTTCCTCATCGTGCGCATGGACGGGGAGCGGAGCCTCGGGGAGATCGGCGAGGAGTACGCCGGTGCCTACGGCCGGCGGCTGGGGGACGCCCACTGGCGGCAACTCCTGTCCCTGCTGGGGGCGAAGGGGCTGCTGGCGGGCGCTCCCGCACGGAGCCCCGCCACCGGACCCGCCCCGGGCGCTCCCGCCCCCGCGGCGCCCGCCCCCGTACCGGAGCCGCGCACCCTGCTGCGCGGCTCCCTCCCCCTCGTCGCCGACGCCGACGCCACCACCGCCCGCCTCCACCGGGCCTTCGGCTTCCTGCTCGCACCCCCGCTGCTGGTGCCCCTGCTGGCGCTGGTCCTCGCCATGGAGGCGGTCGTGGCCGCCCGCTCCGGCGAACTCCTCCTCGCGGCCAAGGGGTTGCTCGCCAACCCTGTCCTGCTGACCGGCACGGCGGTCCTGCTCTGGGTGAGCACCGCGCTCCACGAACTGGCGCACGGCGTGACGGCCCGGCACTACGGCGGCCGGGTCGCCGAGATCGGGCTGCGGTGGCGACTGCCCGCCGTGATCATGTACTGCACGGTCGACGACTACCTCTACTTCGGCACCCGGCGGCACCGCATCGCCACCGCCCTCGCCGGAGCGGTGATGAACCTGGTGTTCCTGCTCCCGTTCTGCGCGCTCTGGCTGTTCGCCCCGCTCGACGACGCGACGCACGACGCGTTCGCCGCGCTGCTGCTCCTCGGCAGCGTCCAGGCGTTCGCGATGCTCGTGCCGCTGCCGCCCCTGGACGGCTACCGGATCGCGGGCCAGCTCGCCGGGGCCACCGGACTCGCCGCCTCGGCCGGCGCCTACCTCCGGCTCGCCCTGCGCCGCTCCCCGGAGGCCGCCGCCTACCCGCGCCGGGCCCGGATCGCCTATCCCGCCTACGCGGCGGTCACGGTGCTCGTTCTCGCCGGGACCGTGGCGGCGGCCGTCGCGGCCACCCATCATCTGCTGACGGCCTGATGTGTTCCACCCCAAGGAGAGTTCCATGACGTCCACCGCCCCCCGCACCCCCCACGACCCCCCGGCGGGACCGTCCGCCGGGCCCGCCGTCGCCCTGAGCGACGTCCACAAGGCGTACGGCGCCACCCGGGCCGTCGACGGGGTCTCGCTGACCGTCGAACGCGGGGAGTTCTTCGGGCTGCTCGGGCCCAACGGGGCGGGCAAGACGACGCTCGTCGAGATCATGGAGGGCCAGCGGCGGGCCGACTCCGGCACGGTGGCCGTCCTGGGGGAGAGCCCCTGGCCGCGCAACACCGCCCTGCTGCCCCGGCTCGGCGTGCAGACCCAGGCCTCCTCGTTCTTCGTCCGGCTCACCGCCCGCGAGCACCTGGCCACCATGGCCGCCCTCTACCGGTGCGACTCGGCCGCCGCCGAACGGGCGCTGGCCTCCGTCGGCCTCACCGAACAGGGCGGCACCCGGGTCGACGACCTCTCCGGCGGCCAGCGGCAGCGGCTCGCCATCGCCTCCGCCCTGGTCCACGACCCCGAACTGATCTTCCTGGACGAGCCGACCGCCTCCCTCGACCCGCAGGCCCGCCGCTCCCTGTGGCAGGTCCTGCGCGACCTCAAGGGCCGGGGCCGCACCATCGTCTACACCACCCACCACCTGGACGAGGCCGAGGCGCTCTGCGACCGGGTCGCCATCATGGTCGCGGGCCGGGTCGCCGCCCTGGACAGCCCCGGCCGGCTGATCGCCGCCGCCGGCCCGACCACCCGGCTGCTGGTCCCCGCCGACCGCCTCACACCCGAACAGGCCCGCGCCATGGAGGGCGTGGACCGGGTGACCGAGGAAGGCGGCTCGCTCGTCCTGGAGACCCTCGCGGCGGGCCGGGTCCTGGCCGCCGTCGACGCCATCGCGGGGCTCCAGGGCGTACAGACCAGGACGGCGAGCCTGGAGGACGTGTACCTGGACCTGACCGGCGCCGGGGCGGCCGACGCCCCGCGACCGTAGCCCCGGCCGGCCGCCCCCGCCCCGAACGTGCAGCAGAACCAGCGATACGGAGACCCCGCATGAGCGCCTACACCGCGCTGAGCCAGGCCGGATACCGGGCCTACACCCGCGACCGCACCACCCTCTTCTTCACCTTCGCCTTCCCCCTGATCTTCCTGGTGGTCTTCGGGCTGATCTTCCACGGCCAGACGGTCGAGGAGAGCGGCAAGCCCTACATCAACTACATCGCTCCCGGCGTGCTCTCCTGGGGCGTCGGCAACGCCGCCGTCTTCGGCGTCGGGTTCGTCCTCATGCAGTGGCGGCGCGACGACATCCTCCGGCTGATCCGGATGACGCCCACGCCCGTCTCCACCGTCCTCGCCTCCCGCTACGTCCTGGCCCTCGGCATCGGAGCCGTACAAGCGGTCCTCTTCGTGGCGGTGGCGCTGCTCCCGTCCTTCGGGCTCCAGCTGGACGGCCGCTGGCCGCTCGCCCTGCCGGTGCTGGTCCTCGGCATCACGGCCTTCCTCGCGCTCGGCGTCATCGTCGGCAGCTACGCGAAGACCCCCGAGGCGGTCGCCGCCGTCGCCAACTGCCTGATGATCCCCATGGCGTTCCTGTCCGGCTCGTTCTTCCCGCTGGACGCCATGCCCGGCTGGATGCAGAACCTCTCCCGGGTCCTGCCGCTGCGCTACCTCAACGACGGGATCTCCGGCGCGCTGACCGGCGACGGCTCCCTGACCGACATCGGCGTGGCCTGCGCGGTCCTCGCCGGATTCGCCCTCATCCTCGGCGCGGTCGCGCTGAAGACCTTCCGCTGGAGCGACAAGTCATGACGACGACGGCCCCCGACCCGGCGACGAAGACGCCCGGCCCGGCGGCGGAGGCCACCGCCCCGACCCCCCTGGAGGCGGGGCGCGACCGGCTCCAGTCCGCGCTGGCCACCCGGCACGCCCGTTCCCCCGAGGGGCTGCCCGCGCCCCACGCCGTGCCGCTCGGGGCCGCCGACGTGCTCGGCTTCGGCCGCCCGGACCCGTACGCCGGCACCCGGCCGGCCGCCAACGTGCAGCTGACCTCGCGGGCCGTCCTCATCGGCCCCTGGGGCGGCGGGCCCGACGCCGCCGCCTGCGGCCAGTGCCTCGCGATGCGCTGGCAGCGGCTGCGCAGCCGGTCCGAGCGCGAGGCCCTGGAGCTGGGGTACGAGCCGCACGGGGCGGTGCACTGGCCGGTGCTCACCGACTACGCGGTGGACGCCGTCTGGGCCGCGTACCGCGCGGTCCTGACCGACCGCCGCACCCGCCCGGAAGCGGCCCCCGCCGACCGGAACGCCGCGCCCGGACACACCGGGGCCGCGCCCCCGCCCACGGAGTCCGCGCCCGCGAGCCCGGGCATCGCCCCCGCGCACACCGACGCCACCCCCGCCGACCGGGCGCTGCCCCAGGTCACCCGGGTCGACCTGGTCACCCTCGCGACGGCCACCTTCCCGCTGCTGCCCGAACCGCTCTGCCCCGCCTGCGTCCACGAGGTCCCGGACACGGCGGAGGCCGCCCGGATGCGGCTGACGCCCACCCCCAAACCGGACCCCGACGGCTACCGGCTCCGCACCCTGGACTCCTACCCGCTGCCGACGGCCGCCCTCGCCAACCCCGTCTGCGGCGCGCTCGGCTCCGACACCTGGATCAACCCCGCCTCCACCACCACCGCCCCCGTCGCCGGGACCCACTTCGTCCGGGGCTACGCGGGCCTGAACGACGTCACCTGGAGCGGACAGGCCAACCGGTACTCCACCAGCCGCACCCTCGCCCACCTGGAAGGGCTGGAACGGTACGCGGGCACCCACCGCCGACGCGGCACCACCCCGGTCGTCGACTCCTACGCCAACCTCGCCGGCCAGGCGCTGAACCCCGCCGACTGCGGCTTCTACACCCCGGCGACCTACGCCGCCGACCCCCTGGTCAGCCCCTTCGACCCGGACCGGGCGATCCCCTGGGTCTGGGGCCACTCCCTGCGCGACGACGCCCCGATCCTGGTCCCGTCCCGGCTCGCCCACTACAGCGCGGGCGTCGACGCCGACAACTTCGTCTTCGAGTGCTCCAACGGCTGTGCCACGGGCGGCAGTCCGGAGGAGGCGATCCTCTTCGCACTCCTCGAACTCGTCGAACGGGACGCCTTCCTCCTCGCCTGGTACGGCCGTGCGCCCCTCACCGCGATCGACCTCACCACCGCGACCACCCCCGCCGTCCGCTCGATGCTCGACCGGGCCGCCCTGCACGGCTACGACGTGCACGCCTTCGACACGCGGATGGACCTGGCGGTCCCCGTCGTCACCGCCCTCGCGGTCCGCCGGGACGGCGGCCCCGGCACCCTGTCGTTCAGCGCCGCGGCCGGCTTCGACCCGGCGGACACGGTGGAGGCGGCCCTGTCCGAAGTCCTCACCTACATCCCGCACCTGCCCTACCAGGTCACCGAGAGGCTGCCCGAACTGGAGGCGATGGAGAGGGACTTCGGCAAGGTCCTGCACCTCAAGGACCACGCCCAGCTCTACGGGCTGCCGTCCATGGCCCGGCACGCCGCCACCTACCTGGAGCCGGTCGGCGTCCTCCCGCTGGAGGAGACCTTCGCCGACTGGCAGCCGCTGCGCCCCCGCACCGGCGACCTGCTGGACGATCTGCGGCTGCTGCGGGACCGGCTGACGGCCGCGGGGCACGACGTCATCGCCGTCGACCAGACGACGCCGGAACAGCACCGGATGGGCCTGCACACCGTGTCCGCCATCGTCCCCGGGCTGCTGCCGCTGGACTTCGGCTGGAGCAGACAGCGGGCGCTGACCATGCCCCGCCTGCGGACCGCGCTGCGGGCGGCGGGGCGTCGGGCCGACGACCTGCCGGAGGCGGAGATCAAGGCCGTTCCGCATCCGTTCCCGTGACCGGGCCCGCGCCGCACGCGCGACGGCCCCCTCCGACCGACGGAGGGGGCCGCGGGCGCACGGAGCGCCGGGCAGCGGGATCAGGCGCTGCAGGAGGTGGTGCTGGTGGTGCTGGAACAGGTCGACGTCGAGGAGCACGACGTGGAACCGGCGAGGACGACCTCCGAGGCGTCGGAGTAGTCCGAGATCTCGAAGGTCTCCGACTCCAGCTCCAGGATCTCGTCGGCGAGGGTGGCGAGTTCGGTTTTGGGGGCCATGGTGATCTCCCTGGTCTCGTGGGGGTCCGGCCGGCTGCTCCGTCCGGTGCCCGGGTGCTGGACCCATTGCAGGGGTGGCCGCTGTCAGATCGGCCGCGATTTCGCTGTCACATCGCTGGCACCCGGTGGCAGGGCGTCGGCAGGGCACCTGACAGCCGTACGGAGCAGGCTCGTCGAGCAGAGATGAGGTGCGCGGTGGTCACAGCGGCCGGAACGACGAAGAACGCGGACGACGACAACGGGACACCGGAGCCACGGCGCGGCGGAACGGCGGCGGACGCCCCCCTGCCACGCCCCCTGCTCCGCTCCGCCGTCGAGCTCTACCTCGACCTGCACGCC
Source organism: Streptomyces griseus (assembly GCF_900460065.1). Classification (GTDB taxonomy): domain Bacteria; phylum Actinomycetota; class Actinomycetes; order Streptomycetales; family Streptomycetaceae; genus Streptomyces; species Streptomyces griseus. The sequence goes on from NZ_UAVD01000005.1 coordinate 19,508, forward strand.
CACCCCGAGCTCTCCGGCCACGAGCACCGCACCGCCGCCCGCCTCGCCGCCCGGCTCGCCGGGCACGGCTGCGCGGTCACCCGTTCCGTGGGCGGCGGCCACGGACTCGTCGGCGTGCTGGACAACGGCCCGGGCCCCACCGTGCTGCTGCGCACCGAGCTGGACGCGCTGCCCGTCACCGAGGCCACCGGACTCCCGTACGCCAGCACCGTGCCCGGCGTCATGCACGCCTGCGGCCACGATCTGCACATCGCGGCGGTCGCCGGGGCGGTGGAGCTCCTCGCCGCCTCCCGCACCACGTGGCGGGGCACGGTCCTGGTCGTCGGCCAGCCGGAGGAGGAGACGCTGAGCGGGGCCCGGTCCCTGCTGGAGGACGGCCGCCTGTACGAGCGCTTCGGCGTCCCCGACGCGGTCCTCGCCCAGCACGCCGCCCCGCTGCCCGCCGGGACCCTCGCCCACGCGCCGGCCGGCGGGCCGCCCCTGATGGCGGGCAGCGTCGCCGTCGAGGCGGTCCTGCACGGCCGGGGCGGCCACGCGGCCACCCCGCACCTCAACCTCGACCCGGTCCTGATGGCCGCCGCCACCGTGCTGCGGCTGCGCACCGTGGTGGCCGAGGCGACCGCGCCCGCCGAACAGGCCGTGCTCACCGTGGGCTCCGTGCGGGCGGGCGAGCGCGGCAACATCACCCCGGACCACGCCGAACTCTCCCTCACCATCCGGGCGTTCACCGAACCGGCGCTCGACCGGCTGGCCGCCGCCGCCGAACGCGTCGTGCGGGCCGAGGCCGCCGCGTCCGGGGCCCCGCGCGCGCCCGAGTTCACCGTCACCGCCCGCTCGCCCGTCCTGCGCCCCGACCCGGCGCTGACCGCCCGGGTGCGCCGGGCGCACGAGGCGCTCCTCGGGCCCGGCCGGGTGCTGGACCTCGGCGGATCGGCGGCCACCGAGGACTTCCCGCACTACGCGTCGGGCGGGGTCCCGGCCGCGTACTGGATGCTCGGCACCGCCGGGGCGGGCCCCTGGCGGACCGCCCGCGCCGGGGGCGCGCCCGTACCGCCCAACCACGCCCCCGGTTTCGCCCCCGACGTCAGGGCCGCCCTGCCCGTCGGCATCAGAGCCCTGGCGGCGGCGGCCCGGCGGGTGCTGGACCCGGGGCCCGCCGGGGACCGGGAGGCGACCTCATGACGGCCGGCCGGACCGGGACGGCCGACGTCGTCGTCGTACGCCGCGACCGGGCGGCCCCGACCGGGTGGACCACCGTCGTACGGCTGCTGGGGCTGCTGCCCGCGCACTGGGCCTGCCACGCCGAGGTGGACCAGGACCGGGTGGTCCTGCGGGTCGAGCTGGCCGGGGCGACGGACCCGCCCGCGGTGCGGCGGGCGGTGTCCCGCGTCCTGGCGGACACGGCCCTGCGCGGCTGGACCGAGGAGGCCCGCACCACCCGCTGAACGCGCGCCGCGCACCGCCGTCCGCCCCCCTTCCGCCGCGCACGCGCCGTGCACACCCGGTGCGCCTCCGCCGGGCCCCGCTCGGCCCGCTCGGAAGCGGCTGTGCCGGCACACGCCGATACGCCCCGGGGGTCAGATCCAGCCGCGTTCCCGGGCCAGCAGCGCGGCCTGCGCCCGGCTGGCCGCGCCGAGCGTCTGCATCAGGTCGGCCACGTGCCGCCGGTAGGTCCGCACCGACACCCCCAGCTCCCGTGCGCCCGCCTCGTCCTTGCCCACCGTGCACATCGACACCAGCACCCGCCGCTCGATGCCGGAGGGCCGGGCGACGGCGGTGTCCCCGCCGATCTCCGTGCCGTCGTCCGCCCGGGACAGTTCCTCGGCCTGGTCCCAGATCCTCTCGAACAAGGAGATGATGTTGGAGACCAGGCCGGTGCGGTGGGCGAGGAGCGCGCCCCGGGAGGTGTCGCGCGGGTCCAGCGGGACGAGCGCCGCCCGGCGGTCGTAGACGAGGAGCCGCTCGGTGGTGTCCGCCGTCACCCGGATCGCCGCCCCGTTCTCGGCCAGCTCCCGCAGATAGGCGGCGGTCGGCGGGTCCTGGAGCGCCACGCTGGAGACGACGTTGCGGATCCGCACCCCGCGCCGCAGGCAGCGCAGGTCCAGCGGACGGGAGCGGGCGATGTTCTCCGCCGACAACCGGGTGTACGGCTCCACGGACAGGATCTCGTCCCGGGCGAAGAACGCGAGGTCGTCGATCCGGTTGCGGATCTGGGCGAGTCCCTCCAGCTGTTCGATGCCCTGCGGAGGCGGCGTACGGGCCCCCTGCTCCGCGCGTAGACCATCAATGACGTGCCGCGACCGGGTGACGCGCTGCAGCTCCTGGTGGAGCGCGTGCAGCCGGACGTCCACCAGCCGGGTCAGGGCCACCTCCGGGTCCGCCGGGAAGATCCGCCCCTCGGCGTCCTCGGCCCGCAGCAGTCCGAGCTCCTGGAGCCGGGCGATCCGGCCGTGCGCGTCCCGGGGCCGGGAGTGCAGCAGGAGATCGAGGTCGTCGGCGCGGGTGCCGGGGTTGCGCAGGAAGTGCCGGTAGATCTCTTCCTCGGCCTCCGGGACCCCGAAGACAGACATCTCGTTCTCGCCCACGTACGCCCCCGAATGCCTGATGCCGTGGGGGGCGTACGCCGAGGGGGATCGCCCCACGCCGCCCGCCCCGGCCGCCGCTCGCTCCGCCCGTGCCGTTGACTGTGCCCCGTACCGCAGGTGTGACGCGACCGCCGACGTACTCGTCCGCGTGTCCGTGCAATGGTCGGGCAAAGACTAGACGCTGGGATCACTCCTGTGAGGATCCCCGGCACAACTGTGTGCGAGACGGAGATGAACGGTGCGCGACCGTCGACGAGCGGCGGTGTCGGCACGACGGGCGGCGGGGCGGGCGCGAAGCGGGCGCCGGGCACGGGCATACGGGCGACGTCCCGGGCCCGGAGGCCGGGCGTACGGGCGGGGCCCGGGCGCCGGGGCGGGGACGGGCGCGCCGGGGCGGCACCCCGTCCGGGCCCCGTCCGGGCCCGGGCCCGGTTCCCGGACGGTGGGGTTCCGGCCGTCGGCCCCGGCCCCTCGCCCGTCGCGGACGCGGCTGTCACCCCCGGGTCGTACCCTGGAAGCCACCCCGGCCCCCGGGGGCGCCCGGCGGATCAGGGCCCCCCGACGTGTCGGGCCCTTCGCGTTGCCCCGGTAGCAGCCGGCTGCCGGTGAACCCTCAGCACCAACCGATCTGATCCCGGACGGAAACTTCATGAGCCTGCACGGTCTGCTGGATGTCGTCGTTACGGACCCGGCGCTCGCCGAGGCGGTGAAGGCCGCCGGGGACGGGCACCGGGCCCACGTCGACCTGGTGGGCCCGCCCGGTGCGCGGCCGTTCGCCGTGGCGGCGCTGGCCCGGCAGACCGGCCGCACCGTGCTGGCCGTCACCGCGACGGGCCGGGAGGCCGAGGACCTGGCCGCCGCGCTGCGCACGCTGCTGCCGCCGGACACGATCGCGGAGTACCCGTCCTGGGAGACCCTGCCGCACGAACGGCTCTCGCCCCGCTCGGACACCGTGGGCCGCCGCCTCGCGGTGCTGCGGCGGCTCGCCCACCCGCGCGCGGACGACCCGGAGACCGGCCCGGTCTCCGTCGTCGTCGCGCCGATCCGCTCCGTGCTCCAGCCACAGGTCAAGGGGCTCGGCGAGCTGGAGCCGGTGGCCCTGGCCGGCGGGCAGAGCGCGGATCTGGGGGAGGTGGTGGACGCACTGGCGGCCGCCGCGTACTCCCGGGTCGAACTGGTCGAGAAGCGCGGCGAGTTCGCCGTGCGCGGCGGGATCCTCGACGTCTTCCCGCCGACCGAGGAGCACCCCCTGCGGGTGGAGTTCTGGGGCGACGAGGTCGAGGAGATCCGCTACTTCAAGATCGCCGACCAGCGGTCCCTGGAGGTCGCCGCGCACGGGCTCTGGGCGCCGCCCTGCCGCGAGCTGCTGCTGACCGACGAGGTGCGGGAGCGGGCGGCGGCCCTCGCCGAGGCCCACCCGGAGCTGGGCGAGCTGCTCGGCAAGATCGCCGAGGGCATCGCGGTCGAGGGCATGGAGTCCCTGGCCCCGGTCCTGGTCGACGAGATGGAGCTGCTGCTCGACGTGCTGCCCGAGGACGCGATGGCGATCGTCTGCGACCCGGAGCGGGTGCGGACGCGGGCGGCCGACCTGGTCGCCACGAGCCAGGAGTTCCTCCAGGCGTCGTGGGCGGCGAGCGCGGGCGGCGGCGAGGCCCCCATCGACGTGGGCGCGGCCTCGCTGTGGGGCATCGCGGACGTCCGGGACCGGGCCCGCGAGCTGGACATGATGTGGTGGTCGATCTCGCCGTTCGCGGCCGACGCCGCCGACCACGACGAGGACACCCTCCAGCTCTCCATGCACGCCCCCGAGGCGTACCGGGGCGACACCGCGCGGGCGCTCGCCGACACCAAGGGCTGGCTGGCCGACGGCTGGCGCACGGTGTACGTGACGGAGGGCCAGGGCCTCGCCAACCGTACGGTCGAGGTGCTGAGCGGCGAGGGCATCGCGGCCCGGCTCACCCCGGACCTCACCGAGGTCACCCCCTCCCTGGTGCACGTCTCCTGCGGGGCCATCGAGCAGGGCTTCGTCGACCCGGCGCTGAAGCTCGCCGTGCTCACCGAGACGGACCTGACCGGCCAGCGCACCGCCACCAAGGACCTGGGCCGGATGCCGGCCCGCCGCAGGAAGACGATCGACCCGCTGACGCTGGAGGTCGGCGACTACATCGTCCACGAGCAGCACGGTGTGGGCCGGTACGTGGAGATGGTGCAGCGCACGGTCCAGGGCGCGACCCGCGAATACCTCCTCGTCGAGTACGCCCCCGCCAAGCGCGGCCAGCCGGGCGACCGCCTCTACATCCCGACCGACCAGCTGGAGCAGGTCACCAAGTACGTCGGCGGCGAGGCCCCGACGCTGCACCGGCTCGGCGGCGCGGACTGGACGAAGACGAAGCAGCGGGCGAAGAAGGCGGTCAAGGAGATCGCCGCCGACCTGATCAAGCTCTACTCCGCCCGGATGGCGGCCCCCGGCCACGCCTTCGGCGCGGACACCCCCTGGCAGCGGGAGCTGGAGGACGCCTTCCCGTACGCGGAGACGCCCGACCAGCTGTCCACGATCGCCGAGGTCAAGGAGGACATGGAGAAGACGGTCCCGATGGACCGGCTGATCTGCGGCGACGTCGGCTACGGCAAGACGGAGATCGCGGTCCGGGCCGCGTTCAAGGCGGTCCAGGACGGCAAGCAGGTGGCGGTCCTGGTCCCGACGACCCTGCTGGTCCAGCAGCACTACGGCACCTTCACCGAGCGCTACTCCCAGTTCCCGGTCAACGTGAGGGCGCTGAGCCGCTTCCAGTCGGAGACGGAATCCAGAGCGACCCTCGAAGGCCTCAGGGACGGTGCCGTCGACCTGGTCATCGGCACCCACCGCCTCTTCTCCTCCGAGACGAAGTTCAAGGACCTCGGCCTGGTCATCGTGGACGAGGAGCAGCGGTTCGGCGTCGAGCACAAGGAGCAGCTGAAGAAGCTCCGCGCCAACGTGGACGTGCTCACGATGTCCGCGACCCCCATCCCCCGTACGCTCGAAATGGCGGTCACCGGCATCCGCGAGATGTCCACGATCACCACCCCGCCGGAGGAGCGCCACCCGGTCCTCACCTTCGTCGGCCCGTACGAGGAGAAGCAGATCGGCGCGGCGGTCCGCCGCGAACTCCTGCGCGAGGGCCAGGTCTTCTACATCCACAACCGGGTCGAGTCCATCGACCGGGCCGCCGCCCGCCTCCGCGAGATCGTCCCGGAGGCCAGGATCGCCACGGCCCACGGCCAGATGTCGGAGGCCGCCCTGGAGCAGGTGGTGGTGGACTTCTGGGAGAAGAAGTTCGACGTCCTGGTCTCCACGACGATCGTCGAGTCCGGCATCGACATCTCCAACGCGAACACCCTGATCGTGGAGCGCGGGGACAACTTCGGCCTCTCCCAACTCCACCAGCTGCGCGGCCGGGTGGGCCGGGGCCGCGACCGGGGGTACGCCTACTTCCTCTACCCGCCCGAGAAGCCCCTGACCGAGACGGCCCACGAACGCCTGGCCACCATCGCCCAGCACACGGAGATGGGCGCGGGCATGTACGTGGCGATGAAGGACCTGGAGATCCGCGGCGCGGGCAACCTGCTCGGCGGCGAGCAGTCCGGCCACATCGCGGGCGTCGGCTTCGACCTGTACGTCCGCATGGTCGGCGAGGCCGTGGCCGACTACCGGGCCCAGATGGAGGGCGGCGTCGAGGAGGAGCCCCCGCTGGAGGTCAAGATCGAGCTCCCGGTCGACGCGCACGTCCCGCACGACTACGCCCCCGGCGAGCGGCTGCGCCTCCAGGCGTACCGCGCGATCGCCTCGGCCTCCTCGGAGGACGACATCCGCGCGGTCCGCGAGGAGCTCACCGACCGCTACGGCCCGCTGCCCGAACCGGTCGAGAACCTCCTCCTGGTCGCGGGCCTGCGCATGCTGGCCCGCGCCTGCGGAGTCGGCGAGATCGTCCTCCAGGGCTCCAACATCCGCTTCGCGCCGGTGGAGCTGCGCGAGTCCCAGGAGCTGCGCCTGAAGCGCCTGCACCCCAAGACGGTCATCAAGCCGGCCGCCCACCAGATCCTGGTCCCGCGCCCGACGACCGGCAAGATCGGCGGCAAGCCGGTCATCGGCCGCGAACTGCTGGCGTGGACGGGGGAGTTCCTGACGACGATCCTGGGGTCGTAGGCCCGGCTCGTTGCGGCAGGGTCAGCCGCCTCCCCGTCCCTCCGCCGTGAAGATCAGGCCGGCCAGCGACCGGAACGCCTCCTCCGGGTCCCGGCCCTCCATCGCGTCCGTCAGGGCGCCGCTGAGCAGCAGCGTCGCGAAGCCGTGGGCCAGGGACCAGGCGGCCACGCCCGCGAGGCGGTCGTCCTCGCCCCGGCCGGCCGGGGGGAGGTCCGCGACGCCCTCGCGCAGGGCCTCGGTCGCCCGGGCGCGGGCGGCCAGGAGGTCCGGGTCGTCGGTGCGGTGCAGGTCCGGCTGGAACATGACCCGGAAGTGCGCGGGGTGCGTCGCCGCGAACCGTACGTAGGCCACGCCCCGCTCCCGGAGGTCCGGCGCCCCGGCCAGGGCGTCGGCGAACAGGGCGTACCCCTCGGCGGCCACGGCGGTCAGCAGGCCCGTGCGGTCCTTGAAGTGGTGCGCCGGCGCGGCGTGCGAGACGCCGGCCCGGCGGGCCAGGTCGCGCAGGCTCAGGGCGCCGGGGCCGTTCGTCGCGATGACGTCGAGGGCGGCGTCCAGGATCACGCGCCGCAGGTCGCCGTGGTGGTAGGCGCGCTCGCGCTCGCTGGTCATGACAGCACCCTACCCGGCATCTAGTCATTGACAAGTTCAGGCGGCGCGCGCATGCTGGGAATCCGATCTAGTCACTGGCAAGATTCGCGGAGCGTGTTCCGGAAGGCGGAGATCATGACCGGAGAACCGGCCGGTGTGCGGCAGATGTGGCACCTCCTGGAGCCCCTGCACGCCGTTCTGTACTACGCCCCCGAGGCCTTCGAGGAGGCCGCCGCGCTGGGGTACGACACCCAGGAGCGCTGGCCGGGCTACTTCGCCTGGCGGGCGGCTCCGCTGGGGGCGGCGGGCGTCCGGGATGCGGTGCGGACCTTCCACAGCTTCGCCCCGGCGATGGTGGAGCGCTACGTTCCGGGCGTCTGGGCGACCGCCGGCCCCGAGGCCGTGCTCGCGGCCCGGCTGCGGGCGGTCGACCGGTCCTACCGGGCCCTGTTCGGGGACCGGGTGGAGCGGCCGGAGTTCGCGGAGGCCGCCGCACTGGCCCGCCGCGCGGCGCAGGCGGCGGGCCCGGGGGCTCCCGGCGGCCTCGGGGCCGCCAACTCCGCGCTGCCCTGGCCCGACGCCCCGCACCTGGTGCTCTGGCAGGCGGCTACCGTCCTGCGCGAGCACCGGGGCGACGGGCACATCGCCGCCCTCGCGGGGGCCGGCCTCGACCCGGTCGAGTCGCTCGTCTCCTTCGCGGCGGTCGGCGCGGCGCCCACCGAGGTGTTCGCGAGCCGGGAGTGGGGCGCGCGGGCGTGGGACGCGGCCCGGCGGCGGCTTCGCGAGCGCGGGCTCCTGACCGCCGACGGCACGGCCACGGACGCGGGGCGCGAGCTGCGCGCGCGGGTGGAGCTGCGGACCGACGAGGCGGCCGCCGCGCCGTGGCGGGCGCTGGGGGAGCCCGGGCGCGAGCGACTGGTGGAACTGCTGGGGCAGCCCTGGCTGGAGGTCATCGGCTCGGGGCTGCTGCCCGCCGAGAACACCCTCGGCATCGGCAAGGTGTGACCGGGCGGGGGAGCGCGGTGGGCTGAAGCACGGTCATGGAAACCCCTCCGGCGGGGAAGACGCCCATAGGATTCTCGGCGCCCGGCTCTCTCCCCGTCAGGACGGCTTCACGTGATAGCTCCCCGTACACACCGCGCGGCTCTGCCCGCCATCGGCGCTCTCGTCGCGATCGCCCTGGTGGGCGGCTGCGGCCCCGACGACCTCGCGGGCGACGGCGGAACCGGCGCGAGCGGCGGGACCAACGGCGGCGGGCGGTCCGCCGAGGGCTTCGGCGCCAGTCCGCTGGACAACCCCGACGGTACGAAGCCGGGCCTGGCCCCCCTCACCTCCGACGCGGACCGGGCCGCCGCCCGGAAGATCATCGAGAAGGTGGCCACCAAGGGGCGCGGCCCGAAGACCGGCTACGAGCGGAAGAAGTTCGGCTACGCCTGGAAGGACGGGATCGACGGCATCCCGCTCGCCCGCAACGGCTGCGACACCCGCAACGACCTGCTCGCCCGGGACGGCAAGGACATCGAGCGCAAGGCGGGGTCCGACTGCGTCGTCATGGCGATGACACTCCAGGACCCCTACACCGGCGAGAGCATCGACTGGCGCAAGCAGCGGGCCACCGAGGTCCAGATCGACCACGTCATGCCGCTCTCCTACAACTGGCAGATGGGCGCCGCCCGCTGGAACGAGGCCAAGCGCGAGCGGATCGCCAACGACCCGCTCAACCTCATCCCGGTGGACGGCCCGGCCAACAACGCCAAGCGGGACTCCGGGCCCGCCTCCTGGCTGCCGCCGTACAAGCCGATCCGCTGCTCGTACGCGGTGCGGTTCGCCCAGGTCTCGCTGAAGTACGAACTGCCGGTCACGACGGCCGACAAGAGCGCCATGCTCACCCAGTGCGGCGGCTGAGCGGGACCCCGGAGGCGCCCGATCAGAGACCTGGCCGCCGCAGCCGCGTTGGTCGGGATGCCGCCGCTTCTCCTGTCGTCGCCGGAGCCGAAGACCCGGGAGACCCGGATGATCAGGTGCGACGTCACGGGCGGGGACGCGTCATGGGCCCCTCATGGTTCCGGCGGGATCACGTCGCCCCTCCCGTGCCCGGGCCGAGCTCCCTGACCAGGAAGCGGGCCGGATCCGCGACCTCCTGCCGGACCCCGTCGGCGTCGAGGAACGCGTACCGGTCGAGGTAGCGGCAGCCGGTCTCCCGATAGCCGATCCGCAGGTAGAGCGCGGTCGCCCGGTGGTTGTCGTCGTCCACCCCCAGACCGATCAGGGCGTGACCGGCGGCATGGACCCGCTCCTCCGCCGCCCGGATCAGCGCCGTACCGATGCCCCGGGAACGCAGCTCCGGTGGCCAGATCCCGAGCCCGTTCAACTCGGGGCAGCCGGGGAAACGGGCCTGGACCTCCGGGGCCGCGCAGCCCTGCCAGAGGATCTGCGCCGTCCCGACCGGTACACCGTCGGCCCAGGCGGTGAGGAAGGTGCTCAGGCCCCGCTCCTGCCGGTCGAACCGGGCCGCGTGCCGCCGGGTCCGGCCGGGCGAGGGCAGGTGCCGCTCCAGGGGTTCGAGGTCCGCCGCGCGGGCGGGCCGGATCAGTACGGGTCCGATGGGGGCGGGCGGAGGCGTCGTCGTCATGCGGGGTGACGGTAGCCGGGGGCGGCGCCCCGGGCGAGCGGCCTCGGGCCGTGCGGTGGATCAGGGCGATATTCGCTGGTCAGAGGTGGTTCGACTGTCTAGGGTCGCGCGCATGGAGCTGAACATCACCACTCTCGCCGAGCGCCCGGAGCTGGCCGACGCCCTGGACCGGATGCCCGACACCTGGCCGGAGTTCGTCCTGGAGGACATCGTCGGCTGGGCCAACTTCGCCCGGATCGCCGTCGAGTTCCCCTCGTACGTGCTGGTCGCCACCGACCCCGAGGGCGCCGTGGTCGCCCGCGCCTACAGCGTGCCCTTCGTGCTGGACGCCCCCGGGCGCGGTGAACTGCCCGTCGGCGGCTGGGACCGGATGCTGCTGTGGGCGTTCGCGGACCTGCGGCGCGGACGGACGCCCGACACGGTCGGAGCGATCGAGATCACGGTGGCCACCGGCCACCAGGGCAAGGGCATATCGGGCCGGATGCTCGCCGCGATGCGCGACAACGCGCGACGGCTCGGCCTCCGGGAAGTCGTCGCCCCGGTGCGTCCGAACGGCAAGCACCTGCGGTCCGGCCTGCCGATGGAGGAGTACGCCCGGCTGACCCGCCCCGAGGACGGGCTGCCCGAGGACCCCTGGCTGCGGGTCCACGTCCGGGCGGGCGGCACGGTGGACTCGGTCGCCACGGTGTCGATGACGGTGAGCGGATCCCTCGCGCAGTGGCGCGAGTGGACCGGGCTGCCGTTCGACACGGACGGTCCGGTGGAGGTGCCGGGCGCGCTCGTCCCGGTGCACTGCGCGCTCGATCACGGCTACGCGGTCTACGTCGAGCCCAACGTCTGGGTGCGGCACCGGCTGTGATGCGCGCGACCCCGAACGCGGCGCCCCCCGCCCCGGGCCCCGCCCTCCTCGTCATCGACATGCAGAACACCCTGGTCGCGATGGCCTACCGGGCGTCCGCGACCGTGGCGGCCATCGCCGGTCTCCAGGAGCGGGCCAGGGCCGCCGGTGCGCCGGTGGTCTTCGCGCAGCAGCGGGACGACGAGCTGGAGCCCGGGACCGAGGGCTGGCGGATCGTGCCCGAACTGGCCCCCGCCCCCGGTGAGACGGTGGTGCCCAAGGCGGCCCCGGACAGCTTCCTCGACACGGAACTCGACGCGGCCCTGAGCGCCCGGGGAGTCACCGAGCTCGTCGTCACCGGGTTCGCCACCGAGATCTGCGTCGAGTCCACGGCCCGGCAGGCGCTGAGCCGGGGGTACGACGTGGTGCTCGTCGCGGACGGCCACACCACGTCCGTCCGGCCAGGCCCCGGCCCGTACGCCGCGCCGGAGGCGTCCGTCGCGCACCACAACGAGATCTACCGCAACCTCCGTTACCCGGGCCGCCGGGTGCGCGTGCTGCCGGCGGCCGAGGTGGACTTCGGGGGGCGGAGTCCCGGCGACGGGAGCGCGCGGGCGCGCTGAGTCCTACTGCTCCAGGTCGACGATGTCCTTCGCGGCGGGCTTCTCCACCACGACGGGCTCGTCGAACTCGGACAGGTTCATCGTCATCGGCTCCTCGCCGCCCCGGGACGCCACGCGCAGGATGTAGGGGTCGCCCTCGGCGGCGACGTCGATGGTGAACGTCTCCTTGCCCTCCTTCTCCGTGAGGCGCAGGGCGGGCTTGCCCGCGACCGTCGTCGGGCCCTTCTTGCGGGCGGCGCTGTCGCCCTCCTCGAACTCCGCCAGCAGTCCCTTGAGGTCGCAGAACTCGATGGTGTCCTTGGTTTCCGGTTCGGAGGCCTTCGACTCCATCCAGCGGCCCGCGATCAGCTTGACCGCCGCGTCCACGTCCGCCTTCGGCTCGCCCTCGGACTGCTCGCGCAGCAAGGCCTCGTCGAGCTTCGTGTACACCGTGTCGCCGGTCTTGCGGACCTCCATCGTGCCCGTGCCGCCCATGGTCATCGTTCCGGTGCAGTCACCTCCCAGGCTCGTGGCGAAGTCGGCCTTGACCGGGCCGTCGGAGGTGGTCATGTCGAGTCCGATCCGCAGGGACTCCACCCCGTTCGTCCGCTTGATGGCCTTGTTCACGACCTCCGGACCGGAGACCCCGGCGAACGGCCCGGTCTCCTTCGGGGAGTCCGTTCCGCAGGCGGCGAGACCGAGCAGGGTCATCGCGCAGAGGGTGTTGACGGATATACGGGTGATGAGACGCATGGGTCGGGCTCCGGAAGGAAAGGCGCGCGGCGCCGGTCGGCAGAGAGGCAAACGGCCCTGGCTGGCGGGGCGGACCTATCAGAGCAGAGCTTGTGAACCGAGTCAACACGAAAGATCCGTGACGGGTTTGACGACAGGGCTTTCCGGTGTGGTGTGGGTGATTGGCTATGCTCGCGGTCAGGCAGCGCGCACCGACCGAGGGAGAGCCAGTGCCGGAGAACGCGACGGAGGTCACCGCGGCCGGGATCGCGCGGCTGGCGGGAGTGGGCCGTGCCGCCGTCAGCAACTGGCGCCGTCGGCACGCCGACTTCCCCCGGCCCGTCGGCGGCAGCGCGACCAGCCCCTCCTTCGCGCTGTCCGACGTGGAGCGCTGGCTGCGGGACCAGGGGAAGCTCGCCGAGGTGCCGCTGCGCGAGCGGGTCTGGCAGGAGGTGGCCGGCCACCCCGCAGGGGCCGCCCAGGCCCTGGTCCACACCGGCTGTGCCCTGCTGCTCGTCCGTGACCGGCCCACCGCCTGGCTGGAGTTGACCGGCACGTCCGACGAACGGATGGCGCAGGCGCTGCCGTACGCCGTGGACCACGTGCTCACCGCCCGGCTCGGTCCCGACGCTCCCTCCGCCCCCGGCCCGGCCGCACCCCCCGGAACCGTCGGCACGCCGCGAACCGCCGACGCCTCCGGGCCCGACGCTCCTTCCGCGCCCGACGCCTCCGGGCACGCCGCGGTCGGGCCCGACGCCCCCGTACCCGGATCGACGGTGCCGTCCGCGATCCCGTCCGCATCCGCGCCCCCGTCGGCATCCGCGCCCCCGTCGGCATCCGCACCCCCGTCCGCATCCGCGCCCGCGCCCGGGTCCGCGCCCGACGCCTCCGGGGCACTTCACCACGCCAACCCGCCCGAGGCCTCGGGGGTTCACAGGGCGCGAGCCGTTCACACGCCCACGGCGCGGGATCTGCTGCCCTCCGTGCCGCTGCTGCGAGCCGCCGCGGAACTCGCCGCCGGGATCGGGGCCGGACAGGCCTTCGAGTTCCTGCTCGGCCGGCACCTGGACGCCAACCCCCGCCAGTACACGCTGACCCCGCCGCACCTCGCCGAGCTGATGGCGGACCTCGCCGAACCGCCGGCGGACGAGGGCCGCCCGGCCTCCGCCCGGCCGCTCCGCAGCGTCCTCGACCCGGCCGCCGGGACCGGCTCCCTGCTCCGTGCCGTCACCGGCCCGGCGGCGCTCTACGCGCAGGAGGCCGACGCCGGGCTCGCCGCCCTCACCGCGCTGCGCCTCGCCCTGTGCGCCGACGCGACCCGCGACGCCCCCGCGTCCCCGGCCGTGCGGACCGGGGACACCCTGCGGGCCGACGCCTTCCCCCGGCTGGCGACCGACACCGTGCTCTGCCACCCGCCCTTCAACGACCGCAACTGGGGCCACGACGAACTGGCCTACGACCCGCGCTGGGAGTACGGCTTCCCCGCCCGCGTCGAGTCCGAACTGGCCTGGGTCCAGCACGCCCTGGCCCGACTGCGCGACGGCGGCACCGCCGTCCTCCTGATGCCTCCGGCCGCCGCGTCCCGCCGCTCCGGCCGCCGGATCCGGGCCGACCTCCTGCGCCGGGGCGCCCTCCGGGCCGTCATCGCCCTCCCGGCCGGCGCCGCACCCCCGTACGGCATCCCGCTCCACCTCTGGGTCCTGCGCAGGCCGACGCCCGGGGTCCGCCCCGGACCGGACCTCCTGCTGGCCGACACCGCCGCACTCGCGGCGCCCGCCGCGGAGCCGGGCGGCAAAGCGGCCGGCGGGGGACGCGACCGGATCGACTGGCCCGTCGTGCGCGCCGCCGTGCTCGACGCCTGGCGCGACCGGACCGACCTCCCCGGCGTCAGCCGCGTCGTCCCCGTGGTCGAACTCCTCGACGACGACGTGGACCTGGCCCCGGCCCGCTACCTCCACCGCCCCGCGCCCGGCGGAGGCGCCGCCGGACTCGGCGAGGTGCGGGAGCGGCTCGCCGAGACCCTCCGGCTGACCGCCCGCCTCACCCCGCCCCCCGTCGCCCCCGCCGCCCCCGCGCACCGTCCCCGGACCACCGTCGGCGAACTCGCCCGCGGCGGGGCGCTCTCGCTGCACGCCGGCACCGCGGCCCCGGGCGGCCCCGCACCCGTTCTCACCGAGCACGACGTCCTCACCGGGGCGGGCCCGACCGCGGCCACGCCCACCGGTCCCGAGGCGCCCGGCACCGCCCAGGACGAACCGGTCCTGCTCCAACCCGGCGACGTCGTGGTGCCCGTGCTCGGCGGCGGGACCGTCGTCCGGGTCGTCGGGGAGCGGGACGCGGGCGCCGCGCTCGGCCGCAACCTCCAGCTCCTGCGGCCCGATCCGGCCGCCCTCGATCCGTGGTTCCTCGCCGGGTTCCTGCGCGGCACCTCCAACAACCGGCAGGCCAGCAGCTACGCCTCCACCGCAGCCCGGCTGGACGCCAGGCGCCTGCACCTGCCCCGGATGCCGCTGGCCGAACAGCGGCGGTTCGGGGAGCGGTTCCGCGAACTGGCCGCCTTCGAGGAAGCGCTGCGCTCGGCGGAACGGATCGGCGGGCTGCTGATCCAGGGGATGTACGACGGACTGGCGGACGGCACGGTCGCGCCCACGTGAGGTGAACCACGGCGGTCGGGCACAACCCGGGGCCGGCCGGTCGGTGGAGGTGTATACGCTCACCCCACACGTCCGACATACGCGTCCCAGGAGCAGCACATGCACGGCTACGGCCCGACGCCGCAGCAGCAGACGACATCCCGGCCGTCCTCGGGCACGCTCACGACGGTGCGCGTGATCCTCGTGACGGTGACCGTGCTGAGCTGCGGCCTGCTGGGATGGGTGGCGATGCTGCGGCTGGCGTTCGTCACCCGCAAGCCGCGCGACTGGGTGCTGCTCGCGGTCGTGATCGTCCTCAACGCCGCACTGTTCGCCTTCATCATGGGCACCCCCGACGACCCCGACGACATGTCGGACGCGGCGGCGCTGCTCATGATGGTCTGGATCATCGGCCTGCTGGCCGGGGTGATCACCTATTACCTGTACACGGAGATCCGCCACTACAGCTCCCTCGGCTCCCCGGCCCCGTACCCCGCTCCCGGGCACCCCGCGCCGCTCCCGTACCAGCAGCCCCCGGTACACCACCAGCACCCGGGCCCGGGCCCGCAGCAGAGCCGGCACCAGGGCCCGCAGCCCAACCCGTACACCGCGCCGACCCCGCCGCCCACGCCCGCTCCCGCGCCCCGGCGCCTCGACCAGGTCCGGGCCGAGCTGGACGAGCTGAGCGACTACCTCCGCAAGGAGAACAACGGGAACCGGGAGGGCGAGGGCCGGTGAGCGGGCGGATCATCGCCGACCGGTACGAACTGGCGACCATCCTCGGCCAGGGCGGCATGGGCCAGGTGTGGACGGCCTACGACCGGCGCCTCGACCGCCGCGTCGCCGTGAAGCTGCTCCGCCCCGACCGGGTCGCCGGGCCCACCGGCAGCGACGCCGCCGACGAACTGCGCCGCCGCTTCGTCCGCGAGTGCCGGGTCACCGCGCAGGTCGACCACCCGGGCCTGGTCACCGTCCACGACGCGGGCAGCGACGACGACGACCTCTACCTCGTCATGCAGTACGTCGAGGGCGCCGACCTCGCCGACCATCTCGCCGAGCGGAGCCCCTACCCCTGGCCGTGGGCCGTCGCGGTCGCCGCCCAGCTCTGCGCGGTCCTCTGCGCCGTGCACGCGGTGCCGATCGTCCACCGCGACCTCAAGCCCCGCAACGTGATGATCCGGCCCGACGGCACCGTCACCGTCCTCGACCTCGGCGTCGCCTCCGTCCTCGACACGGACACCACCCGCCTCACCCACACCGGTTCGCCCATCGGCTCCCCGGCCTACATGGCACCCGAGCAGGCGATGGGCGGCGCGGTCGGCCCGTACACCGACCTGTACGCCCTCGGGGTGCTCCTGCACGAACTCCTCAGCGGAGACGTGCCGTTCGCCGGTTCCACCGCGCTCGGCGTCCTGCACCGCCACCTCTACGAGCCACCGCGCCCGGTCCGCGAGACCCGCCCCGAGGTCCCCGTCGCGCTGGAGGCCCTCGTGCTGCGGCTCCTCGCCAAGGACCCCCAGGGCAGGCCCGCCTCCGCCCAGGAGGTGTACGAGGACCTCGCCCCGCTGCTGCCGAAGCACGGGACCCCCGCCGAACCGCTCGACCCGACGCGTCCGTTCCTGCGCCCGCACGCCCCCTGGCCGGACCGGGCCGCCACCCCGGCCCCCGTGCCCGCGCCCGCCGCCTTCGCCGCGCCGCCCCCCTCCCTCGGCGCCCCGCCGTCCTTCACCCCGCCCCCGGCGAGCGCCCCGATACCCGCGCGCCCCGCCCACCTGCCGGCGGGTACCCCGCCGCCCGCCCGTCCGGACGTCGCACGGGCCGTGGACGAGGTGAAGAAGCTGCTCGGCGAGGGCCGGATCACCCAGGCCGTGGACGTCCTCGGCGCCACCCTCCCGGCCGCCGCCGCCGAGCACGGCGAGCACTCACCGGTCGTCCGCATCCTGCGCAAGCAGTACGCCGCGACGCTGATGGACGACGGGCAGTACCGCCGCGCCCTGCCCGAACTGCGCCGGCTCGCCGAGGACCGGGCCGCCGAAGCGGGCCCGGCCGACGCCCAGGCCCTCCAGTTCCGCTACGACGCCGCCCAGTGCCTCGAACAGCTGGGCGAAGCGGGGGCCGCGCTGGTCGAGTACCGCGCGATCCTCCCGTACTACGAGAACGCCTACGGGCCGATCTCCTCCGACCCCGGCCGCGCCCTCGACATCCGGCACCGCATCGGACAACTGCTCCTGGCGGTCGGCGACCACACCGCGGGCCGGGCCCAGCTCCAGGCCCTGCTGTACGACGCCGAGCGCACCTACGGGCCGCACCACCCGCTCCCGATCGACCTGCGCCGCCTCCTCAGCCACCAACGGGACGTCCGCGGCGGCTGACAGCACCGGGCACGGCACCCGGCACGACCCCGGTACGTGCCCGTACGGCCCCGGCACGCCCCCGCGCCGGGCCGCATACCCGCCCACATCCCCAACTCCTCCCGAATCGTTGGTCGAATCAGTGGCACCGGCCACCTCCACTGCCTAACATCGATCACCGCAAGGCTTTGTGCACTGATGCACAAACTCTCCCCGGGAGGCTCCTTTGCACCGCCGTCGTCGCACCGCGCTCGCCGTCCTCGCCGCGACACTCGTCGCCGCACCGCTCCTTTCGGCCTGCGGCAACCAGTCCCACCCCGGCGCCGCGGCCGTCGTGGGCGGCGAGCGGATCGAGGTGTCGACGGTCCAGGACCGGGCCGCGGACGTCCGCAGCGCCCAGGAGAACTCTCCGGAGGCCGCCCAGCTGGTGAACAAGTCGGGCCAGCTCAACCGCGCCAAACTGCACGGGCTGATCTTCGGCCGGATCCTCGACCGCGCCGCCGCGGACGCGGGGGTCACGGTCACCCGCAAGGAGATCCAGGAGATGCGGAAGGCCAGCGGCGCCCAGCAGGGCGGCGAGGAGCGGTTCGAGGCGATGATGCTCCAGCAGCGCTGGGTCGCCCCCGACCAGATCGACGCCGACATGCGCCAGGAGGTCCAGCTCCCGAAGCTGGCCGAGGCGCTCGGCGCGGACCTCGGCACACCGGCCGGCCAGCAGGTCGTCGGCGAGGCCCTCACCAAGGCGTCGAAGGCCCTCGACATCGACGTCAACCCGCGCTTCGGCACCTGGGACGACCAGAAGATGCAGCTCGGCACCTACAGCGCGCCCTGGATCACCCAGGTCACCGAGTTCACGCCCAAGGACTCCCCGGCCGGCGCCTGAGCCGACGCCCGCCCGTCCGACGGGGCGCCCGAGCCGACGGGCGCCCCGTCGGACGGGCGCTCGCAGCGGCGGGCCGGGGGCCCGGGCCCGGAGGTAGGTTCACAGGGTGAACGCCGAAGCCCCCGACACCCCCGTCGAGACCCCCGCCGACCCCGGCCGCATCGTCCTGCTCACCGCCAGCCACCGGGTCGCGCCCGGCCTGCTGTCCTGGCCGGCCTGGCGGACACTGCACGCCGCCGACCGGGTCCTCGTCGCCGGCCCGGACCACCCGCAGCTCCCCTACCTCCACGAGGCGGGCGTACCCGTCGAACACGCCACGCCCTCCGCCGACGAACTGGTCGCCGACTGCGCGGGCGGCAGGACCGTCGTCGTCCTGGTCGGCGGCGAGGGCGACAGCCGCCTGACCGACGGCCTGGCCCGGCTCGGCGGCTCGGGCCGGGTCGCCATGCCGGACCTGGAACTGCTCCCCGGCTCCTACGACCTGCCCGGCGCCCGCCTGCTGGACCTGGTCCAGGTCATGGACCGGATCCGCCGCGAGTGCCCCTGGACCTCGCGAAAGACGCACCGGGGCCTCGCCAAGTACGCCATCGAGGAGGCGTACGAACTGGTCGAGGCGATCGAGGACGGCGACCGGGACGAACTGCGCGAGGAGCTCGGCGACGTCCTGCTCCAGGTCGTCTTCCACGCCCGCATCGCCGAGGAGGACCCCGACGAACCCTTTGCCGTCGACGACGTCGCGGGCGGCCTCGTCGAGAAGCTGATCCACCGCCATCCGCACGTCTTCGGCGACGAGACCGCAGAGACCCCCGAGGACGTCCACGCGCACTGGCTGCGCACCAAGGCGATCGAGAAGCGCCGCACCTCGGTCACCGAAGGCGTCCCCCTCGGCCAGCCCGGCCTGGCCCTCGCCGCGAAACTCGCGAGCCGCGTCCGTACGGCGGGCCTCGACGTCCCCCTCCCGGCGGGAGACCCGGCCGGCGACCCCATCGGCTACGAGCTGCTCGCCCTCGCCGTCTCCGCCGAGGCGA
The DNA here is from genome assembly GCF_900460065.1 of Streptomyces griseus. Taxonomy (GTDB): domain Bacteria; phylum Actinomycetota; class Actinomycetes; order Streptomycetales; family Streptomycetaceae; genus Streptomyces; species Streptomyces griseus. The sequence continues at coordinate 38,563 of NZ_UAVD01000005.1, forward strand.
ACGGCACCGACCCGGAGGCCGCCCTGCGCGCCGCCGCCCGCGCCTACCGCGACGCGATCCTGGCGGCGGAGCGCGGGACGGGTTAGTACGGTGACGACAGGGGCCCGACGAGCGACGGGGGACGGGCGTGGACAGCGAACTGGAAGCGCTGGCGGATCGGTTGACTCCGCTGATCATGAGCGCCGAGCCGCATCCGTTCGAGGCGGTCAAGGCGTGCCTGCACCCGCGCCCCGTCCGCTTCCAGGCGGCACGCCTGGACCGGATGCACGCCATGTACCACGGCGGGATCCCGGGAGGCGCGGACGGCGCCCGCGGTCTGCTGCTGGCCGTCCTCGGCGACGTGAGACGGGTCAACCCCGCCGGGTTCGCGCGGCTGAAGGAGGAGGCCGCCGACTTCACACGGCCGCCCACCTCCGCAACCACCCGGAAGCGACCCTCCCCGGTCGCGCGGCAGAACGCCTTCCAGGCCGCGCGGGAGCACACCCCCACGGCGGTCGCCGCCCCCGCGGCGGAGGCCGCGTCACACACCGCGCACAACGCCGTCTCCGGGGGCGTCCTGCACGGCCCCGTCGTCCAGGCGGGCACGGTCGCCGGTGGCGTGCACACCTACTACACGCACCCCCCGCACTCCGCCGCGCCGCCGGTCTCCGAGTGGCTCCGGCTGGACGCGGCCGACCCGATCGACCTCGGCGTGTGGAGGCCCCGGCGGCTGCCCGGCGAATCGTTGCTGCCGCCCTACGCTGCACGCCACTGCGACCACGAGCTGGGCGAACGGGTCCGTGAGGCGGCCGCATCGGGCGGCCTGGTGGTGGTCACGGGTGCGCCGCTCTCGGGCAAGACCAGGACCCTGTGGGCCGCCCTGACCACCAACCTGCCGGGTACGAGACAGATCTTCGCCCCGGAGCACGGCACGGACCTGCGGGGGCTCCCGGCGCTCGTGCGCGGCCGGAGGGGGGAGAGCCCCGTCCTGTGGCTGGACCGCTTGGAGGGCCATCTCGGCGAACACGGACTGACCCCGGCCGTCCTCGCCGACCTCGTCCGGCTGCGCGTGCCCGTCCTCGCCACGATGGACGACGAGGCCTACGACGCCCGCCGCTTCGGCACGTCGGACCGCGCCCGGGTGCTCGACGGGATCGAGCCCGTCGAGCTGAACCGGGTGTGGAGCGACCGCGAGACGCGGTGCCTCGACGCCCCGGACGGGGACGCCCGCCTGCGGAGCGCCGCCCTCCGCCGCGGCGTGCACACCGTGCCCGAGTACCTGGCCGTGGGCCCGGGCCTGGTCGAGGAGTGGCGGCGGGCCGGCCGGCTGGGCCGCCACCCGCGCGGCCACCTCCTGGTGCGCGCCGCGGTCGATCTGACCCTGTGCGGAGTGCCCGTCGGCGGCATCACCGGCACCCTGCTCCGCGGGGTCGAGTGCCTGTACTCGGCGGAGCTCGCGGCGGCGGCCCGGACGGAGACGTTCGACGAGGGGCTCGCCTGGGCCGCCGCGCCCCGGCACGGGGTGAGCGGGCTTCTGGCGCCGGGCGAGGGGGAGGACACGTGGGACGTCTTCGGCGCCCTGCCCGCCGACGCGGTCGACCGGTCGGACCACCCGCCGGTCCCGCTCTCCCTGTGGTCGATCGCCATCACGGAGACGACGTCGAAGGACGTGCGCGCGACGATGCGCGCCAACGCCCACGCGCACCTGGCGGACCGGGCCGAGAACGAACCGGAGGCGGCTTACGTCCTCGCCTCGGTCAACGGACTGACCGGAGAGCCGGGAGCCGCGGAGTTCTGGCTCCGCAGGGCGGCGGACGCGGGCCACATCGAATCGGCGGCGATGCTGGGGGAGCTGCTGATCGCGCGCAGTCCCGCCGAGGCGACCGGGTATCTGGAGACGGCCGCGGAGGCCGGCCTGGTCAAGGCGCAGTACCTGCTGGGCGTGGTGCTGGCCGACCGGGCGCGGCACTGGATGTCCCGGGCGGCCGAGAAGGGGTACCGCCCCGCCCAGCGGGCGCTCCCCGCACTGCGCGGAGCCGCCGGACCCCCGCCCGGTACCGTCGGGGAGTGAACGACAGCCCCGCCCCCCGCCCGTCCGAGCCCTCCGCCTGCCCCCACTCCCCGGCCGGGCCCCATGGCGCCCCCGAACTCTTCACCTGGGAGTTCGCCACCGACCCCTACCCGGCCTACGCCTGGCTCCGCGAGCACCGCCCGGTGCACCGCACCGCGCTGCCCAGCGGGGTGGAGGCCTGGCTCGTGACCCGGTACGGGGACGCCAGGGAGGCCCTCGCCGACGCGCGGCTCTCCAAGAACCCCGCCAACCACGCCGAGTCGCCGCACGCCAAGGGGAAGACGGGGATCCCGGGGGAGCGCAAGGCGGAGCTGATGACACATCTGCTCAACATCGACCCGCCGGACCACACCCGGCTGCGCCGGCTCGTGTCCAAGGCGTTCACCCCGCGCCGGGTCGCGGAGTTCGCGCCCCGCGTGCAGGAGCTGACGGACCGGCTCATCGACGACTTCGTGGAGAAAGGGAGCGCCGACCTCATCCACGACTTCGCCTTCCCCCTCCCCATCTACGCCATCTGCGACCTGCTCGGCGTCCCCGAGGAGGACCAGGACGACTTCCGGGACTGGGCGGGCATGATGATCCGGCACGGCGGCGGGCCCCGCGGCGGGGTCGCCCGGTCGGTGAAGAAGATGCGCGGCTACCTCGCCGAACTCATCCACCGCAAGCGGGAGAACCCGGGCGACGACCTGATCTCCGGGCTGATCCGGGCCAGCGACCACGGCGAGCACCTCACGGAGAACGAGGCGGCCGCCATGGCGTTCATCCTGCTGTTCGCCGGGTTCGAGACGACGGTCAACCTCATCGGCAACGGGACCTACGCGCTCCTGCGCCACCCCGGGCAGCGCGCCCGGCTGGAGGCCTCGCTGGCGGCGGGGGAGAGCGCCCTGCTGGCGACCGGTCTGGAGGAGCTGCTCCGGTTCGACGGGCCGGTCGAGATGGCGACCTGGCGGTACGCCACCGAGGCGCTGACCCTGGGCGGTGAGGAGATCGCCGCCGGGGACCCCGTTCTCGTGGTGCTGGCGGCGGCCGACCGCGACCCGGCGCGGTTCACCGATCCGGACACCCTGGACCTTGCGCGGCGTGACAACCAGCACCTCGGATACGGGCACGGCATCCACTACTGCCTGGGGGCGCCGCTGGCCCGGCTGGAGGGGCAGACCGCGCTGACCACGCTGTTGAGACGCCTTCCTGACCTGCGACTCGCGGGAGAACCGGGCGATCTGCGCTGGCGGGGCGGGCTCATCATGCGAGGACTGCGCACCCTTCCGGTCGCGTTCGAACCGGGCAGCAGAACCAGGAAAAGTGACACAGCGTCAACTCTGTGACTTTCACGTGATCTGCGCTGCATCGACTTGTGACACGCGTTCGAGTCCCGCTAGGTTCACGGTTCGACGCGTCGGCCGCACGTGGCCCACGCGTCACTTGTGCGCCGCAGCAGGCACGGAATCCGCTGCGCGGCGCTCAGGTCACTCGCTTGTCAGTCGCACGGAAGGCATACCCATGGGCTCCGCGAACGGCAGACACCGCCGCCCTCGTCAGGCACCCGCCATCGTCGTCGCCGCGGGCGTGACGGGATCGGCCATCGCCATCCCGCTGCTCGGCGCCGGCGGCGCACAGGCCGCCGAGGCCACGACCTGGGACCGGGTCGCCGAGTGCGAGAGCGGCGGCATGTGGAGCGCCGACCTCGGCAACGGCTACTACGGCGGGCTCCAGTTCTCGCAGGAGACCTGGTCGGCGTACGGCGGCACCGCGTTCGCGCCCCGCGCCGACCTCGCCAGCCGCTCGCAGCAGATCTCCGTCGCCGAGAAGGTCCTGGACGACCAGGGTCCGAAGGCGTGGCCCAGCTGTGCGGTGATCTCCGGCCTCGCGGTGGACGGCGGTCTGCCCGGCGTCGACCCGGGCGCCTCGCCGTCCGCCGACCCGTCGGCGGACCCCTCGGCCGACCCGGAGCCCGCCCCGACCGGCGAAACGGACGCAACCGGAGAATCCGGCGAATCCGGCAAGGGTGCGAAGGGTGATGAGGTGGACAAGGGTGGTACGGGTGGCGCGGAGAAGGGGAGCCGGGATCCCGACTCCTCGGTGAAGCCCTCCGCCCCGCCCGCCTCCGGCGCCCCCGACGCCGCGGACCCCTCCGCGGCCCCCGACGCCTCGGCGGGCGAGAGCGGCAAGGGGGGCAAGCACCGTGGCGCCCCCGCGCCCGAGGAGGCCGACGCGGGCCAGGAGGACGGCCCCCGCGAGTCCGGCCGGCATGCCTCGCGCGGCGACAGCGGCGCGCGGGACGGCGGTGCGGCGGCCGACGGCGGGTACACCGTGCGGCCCGGCGACAACCTCTGGGCGATCGCCGACGCCCAGGAGGTCCCCGGCGGCTGGACCGGTCTGTACGAGACGAACAAGGATCTCCTGGGCTCCGACCCGGACCTGATCCTGCCCGGCCAGAACCTGGACCTCGGCCTGGACCGCGACGCGGGCGGGAGTGCGGACCCGGCCGCGCGGGAAGGCGCCGAGACGCCCGCGGGGGCGCCCGCCGCCAACTGATCGAATGCGGGAAAACACCCCGAAAATCGAGGCAGTTAAGAGACCTATGTCCACTTTTGCGTAAGTGAGACATGGGTCTCTTTGCCTCAACTGGCGCGTCTCGTCCGGCCGGTCCGGGCGTATCGCCCCTCACCTGCGGAAACGGCCCGCGGGCTGCGGCGAGTTCGGGTTTATTGCCCCCTATGTCCATCTTTGAATGTCGGGGTTGCCTGTGTTTACGGTCGGAGCCGCTCGCACCGCGGGCCCCGTCGACCGTCACGCCGAATCCTGCCGTCGGTCGAAGGGAACAGACGCGTAAGCGCCGTAGGCAGGAGCGGGGGACCCAGGTAAGCCGCCGGGTCCGGACGCCTCGTCGAACCGACGGGGGCGCACGGGACCGGCTAGGGGTCAAGTCGCGAGCAGTACCGCGCGACCGGGCAACTCATCAGCCCGAACCCGACAGCTCACCTCGTAGGCGTCGGTGAGGAGATTCGTTCCATGCTGCTGAACAGCAAGGGCAAGCACCGCCGCCCGTCCAAGGCCGTCCGTATCGCCACCCTCGCGGGTGTCACCGGTGCCGCCGTCGCCGTCCCGCTGATGGGCGCGACCAGCGCTTCCGCCGCCTCCGTCGAGACCTGGGACGCCGTCGCCCAGTGCGAGTCCGGCGGCAACTGGTCCATCAACACCGGCAACGGCTACTACGGCGGACTGCAGTTCTCGCAGTCCAGCTGGGCCGCCGCCGGCGGTACGCAGTACGCCTCCCGGGCCGACCTGGCCTCCAAGGACCAGCAGATCGCCACCGCCGAGAAGCTCCTCGACCTGCAGGGCCCGGGCGCCTGGGCCTGCGCCGGCGCGGGCGGCCTCACCAACGACGGTGTGGACCCGGGTGTGAACACCGGCTCCGGCTCCGGCGAGAGCAAGCCCGAGCAGGCGCAGCCCGAGCGTCAGGCCGAGCAGCCCACCACCCGCTCCGAGCAGCGCGAGGCCCCCAAGGCCGAGAGCGAGAAGACCGTCACCACCCCGACCGGCCAGAAGGTCCAGAAGGGCGACGGCGAGTACAAGGTCAAGGCCGGCGACACCCTGAGCACCATCGCCGAGGCGGAGGGCGTCAAGGGCGGCTGGAGCAAGATCTTCAAGCTCAACGACGACATCGTCAAGGACGCGGACCTGATCTTCCCGGGTCAGCAGCTCCACCTGAAGTAACCGCCGTCTCTCCTCCCCCGGGGAGAAGCGTCCGGCGGCACTTCTCCTCGCACGGCTTCCCGGCCCGGCGCGCTCATCCCCCCAGCGCGCCGGGCCGGGTTCTTCGTGAGCGGCGCCCGCCGGCCGCCCCCATGCGTTCACCTCTTGTTGTTACCACTCAGTAGATTTCTAGAGTTCTGTCCCGTTATGCAGGTCCTTGGGTCCTTTTTCGTCCCAGGAGGCGGGCGGTCGGCTGGCCGACGCGGCCGGGCCCGATAGGCTCGTGTCGCAAGGCCACAGTGACCCTGCACAACCAGTGTCAGATCCCAGAAGGAGATGCCTCGTGCCGTCCATCGACGTCGTCGTAGCCAGGGAAATCCTCGACTCCCGGGGCAACCCCACGGTCGAGGTCGAGGTCGGCCTCGACGACGGCAGCACGGGCCGTGCTGCTGTTCCGTCCGGTGCCTCCACCGGTGCGTTCGAGGCCATCGAGCTTCGCGACGGTGACCCCAACCGCTACCAGGGCAAGGGCGTCGAGAAGGCCGTCCTCGCCGTCATCGAGCAGATCGGCCCGGAGCTCGTCGGGTACGACGCCACCGAGCAGCGCCTCATCGACCAGGCGATGTTCGACCTGGACGCCACCGAGAACAAGGCCTCGCTCGGCGCCAACGCCATCCTCGGCGTCTCGCTCGCCGTCGCGCACGCCGCCTCCGAGGCGTCCGACCTGCCGCTCTTCCGCTACCTCGGCGGCCCGAACGCGCACCTGCTGCCCGTTCCGATGATGAACATCCTGAACGGCGGCTCGCACGCCGACTCCAACGTGGACATCCAGGAGTTCATGATCGCGCCGATCGGCGCGGAGTCCTTCTCCGAGGCCCTGCGCTGGGGCGCGGAGATCTACCACACGCTGAAGAAGGTCCTCAAGACCAAGGGCCTGTCCACCGGACTCGGCGACGAGGGCGGCTTCGCCCCGAACCTGGAGTCCAACCGCGCCGCCCTGGACCTCATCGTCGAGGCCATCAAGGAGGCCGGCTACGTCCCGGGCCGCGACATCGCGCTCGCGCTCGACGTCGCCGCGTCGGAGTTCTACAAGGACGGCGTCTACGAGTTCGAGGGCAAGTCCCGCTCGGCCGCCGAGATGACCGAGTACTACGAGGAGCTCGTCTCCGCATACCCGCTGGTCTCCATCGAGGACCCGCTGTACGAGGACGACTGGGCCGGCTGGAAGGTCATCACCGACCGCATCGGCGCCAAGGTGCAGATCGTCGGCGACGACCTCTTCGTCACCAACCCCGAGCGCCTGGCCCGCGGCATCGAGGAGGGCTCCGCCAACGCCCTGCTCGTGAAGGTCAACCAGATCGGTTCGCTGACCGAGACCCTGGACGCCGTCGAACTGGCCCAGCGCAACGGCTTCAAGTGCATGATGTCGCACCGCTCCGGCGAGACCGAGGACGTCACCATCGCCGACCTGGCCGTCGCCGTGAACTGCGGTCAGATCAAGACCGGCGCCCCGGCCCGCTCGGACCGCGTCGCCAAGTACAACCAGCTGCTGCGCATCGAGGAGATCCTCGACGACGCCGCGGTGTACGCGGGCCGCTCCGCCTTCCCGCGCTTCAAGGGCTGACCCGTAGCCTCAGGACGGTAGCCTCCGCCCGTCCCCGCACCCGGTCCCGTACCGTGTGCGGGGACGGACGTGTGTGATGGGGAGGCGGGAGACATGGCGGGCAAGGACCGGTTCTCCACCGCGACCAGGCTGCGCCTGCTCGGCGAGCAGACCGCGGCTCGCGTGTACCGGTCCCAGAACCGCCGGCAGGCCCGCCGCTCCCGGCTCACCGGCCGGGCCGCGTTCCTGGCGCTGGTGGTCTGCTCCCTGGTGGTGGCGCTCGCCTACCCGATGCGGCAGTACGTCTCCCAGCGCGACGACATCGCCGAGCAGGAACGCCTCTCGCAGGAGGCGGAGCGGCGCACCGAGGAGCTGCGGGACGAGAAGGCGCGGCTCCAGGACGACGCGTACATCATGCGGCTGGCCCGCCAGCACCTGCACTACGTCCTCCCCGGGGAGACGGGCTACACCGTGGCCGACCCCGACGCGGCCCGGGACCGCCGCGGCGAGTCGGGCGCGAGCGACCGGCCGTGGCACTCGAACCTCTGGGACGGCGTGGACAGCGCCGACCGGGCCGACCGCGACTGACCGACCGGCACATCCACCGCTCCGAGACATCCACCGCTCCGAGACATCCACCTCTACGAGCTTCCGAGCAGAACCAAGGCAGGCATGGAAACGCCCCCTCCGCAGACCGAGTCCACCAAGCCCACCGACGCGGACATCGCCGCGTTCGAGCAGCAGCTCGGCCGCCCGCCGCGCGGTCTGCGCGCCATCGCGCACCGCTGCCCGTGCGGCAACCCGGACGTGGTGGAGACCCAGCCCCGTCTGGAGGACGGCACGCCGTTCCCGACGACGTACTACCTGACCTGCCCCCGGGCGGCCTCGGCGATCGGCACGCTGGAGGCCAACGGGGTCATGAAGGAGATGACGGCCCGTCTGGAGACCGACCCCGGGCTGGCCGGCGCCTACCGGGCCGCGCACGAGGACTACCTCTCCCGCCGCGACGCCATCGAGGTCCTGGAGGGCTTCCCGAGCGCGGGCGGCATGCCGGACCGGGTGAAGTGCCTGCACGTGCTGGTCGGCCACTCGCTGGCCGCCGGGCCCGGGGTCAACCCGCTGGGCGACGAGGCCATCGCGATGCTGCCCGAGTGGTGGGCCAAGGGCCCCTGCGTCACCCCGTGCGCGCCGACGGGCGAGGACGAGGGCTGGACGGTCGACGAGGGCGACGGGGGCCACTTCGCCTTCCGCCCGCTGGACGGCCCCGCCGAGGGGCGGGACGCGTGACCCGGGTCGCCGCCGTCGACTGCGGCACCAACTCCATCCGCCTCCTCGTCGCCGACGTGGACCCCGCCACCGGCTCCTTCACCGAGCTGGACCGGCGCATGACGATCGTCCGCCTCGGCCAGGGCGTGGACCGCACCGGCCGGCTCGCCCCCGAGGCGCTGGAGCGGACGTTCGCCGCCTGCCGCGAGTACGCGGCGGTCATCGGGGAGTTCGGCGCCGAACGGATCCGTTTCGTCGCCACCTCCGCCTCCCGCGACGCGGAGAACAGCGCCGACTTCGTGGCCGGGGTCCGGGAGATCCTCGGCGTCGAGCCCGAGGTGATCACCGGAGACCAGGAGGCGCAGCTCTCCTTCGACGGGGCCACCAGGGAGCTCGCGGGCGCCGACCACCTGGCCAAGCCCTATCTGGTGGTGGACATCGGCGGCGGCTCCACGGAGTTCGTCCTCGGCTCCGACCGGGTGGAGGCGGCCCGGTCCGTGGACATCGGCTGCGTACGGATGACGGAGCGTCATCTGGTCGTGGACGGGGCCGTCATGGACCCGCCCGGCCACGAGCAGGCCGCGGCGATCCGCGCGGACGTCGACGCCGCACTCGACCTCGCCGAACAGACCGTGCAGCTCCAGGGGGCCGGCACCCTCGTCGGGCTGGCGGGCACCGTCACGACGATCGCCGGAATCGCGCTGGAGCTGCCGGAGTACGACTCCGGGGCCATCCACCACGCGCGGGTCACCCGCGGCCAGGTCCGCGCGATCACCGAGCACCTGCTCCGCTCCACCCACGAGGAGCGCGCCGCGATCCCGGTGATGCACCCGGGCCGGGTCGACGTGATCGGCGCGGGGGCGATCGTCCTGCTCGCCGTGATGGAGCGGACGGGAGCCCACGAGGTCGTCGTCAGTGAACACGACATCCTCGACGGGATCGCCTGGAGCGCCGCGTAGCGGGGCGGGCGGCTCTCCGGCCGCCCGCTCCATCGCATCGTCACCTGCACCGTTGAGCCCCGGTCAGGCCCTTCTGGGCCGTCCGGGGGCCCCTTGGGGGACGCGCCGCGGGAAAGTTCGTGAACTTCTTCACAAGGAATTGGGCCCTGTTGGTCGCCGTAGGGGTCCATCGGGTCGGAACCGGCCGCCTCGGAGGGTGTCCGCGAGTGCCGTGCGCGCGTTCCGGGGGCGTTGCGGCCGTATGAAGGGGAGGGGTGGTTCACCCGCCCCGAAGGGCCAAGGTCCAGCTCACAGGCGGTGAACAACGTTTCCCGCCGTCTCGTGGTTCCCTTTCGTGCCCATGACCTGGGTCACGTGGGCGGCGAAGTGTAGCAGAGGGTCGGTCAATCCTTGTGAAGGGGCTCACGAGCACCCCCCTGGGGAGGGGTGGATACTCGATGGCATGAGCACCACGGAGCGTCCCAGGATCCTCGTTGTAGGCGGTGGGTACGTAGGCCTGTACGCAGCTCGTCGCATTCTGAAGAAGATGCGATACGGGGAGGCGACCGTCACGGTCGTCGACCCGCGGTCGTACATGACGTACCAGCCCTTCCTCCCCGAAGCTGCCGCAGGCAGCATCTCGCCTCGGCATGTCGTCGTCCCGCTGCGACGCGTGCTGCCCAAGGCTGAGGTTCTCACCGGTCGTGTCACGACCATCGACCAGGACCGCAAGGTCGCCACGGTCGCGCCGCTCGTCGGCGAGGCCTACGAGCTGCCCTTCGACTACCTGGTCATCGCGATGGGCGCGGTCTCCCGCACCTTCCCGATCCCCGGCCTCGCCGAGCAGGGCATCGGCATGAAGGGCGTCGAGGAGGCCATCGGCCTGCGCAACCACGTCCTGGAGCAGCTGGACAAGGCCGACTCCACGACCGACGAGGACGTCCGCCGCAAGGCGCTGACGTTCGTCTTCGTGGGCGGCGGATTCGCCGGCGCGGAGACCATCGGCGAGGTCGAGGACATGGCCCGCGACGCGGCGAAGTACTACACCAACGTGAAGCGCGAGGACATGCGCTTCATCCTCGTCGACGCCGCCGACAAGATCCTTCCCGAGGTCGGTCCGAAGCTGGGCGCCTACGGCAAGGAGCACCTGGAGAGCCGCGGCGTGGAGATCTACCTCTCCACCTCGATGGACTCCTGCGTCGACGGCCACGTGGTGCTGAAGAACGGCCTGGAGGTCGACTCCAGCACCATCGTGTGGACCGCAGGCGTGAAGCCGAACCCGGCGCTGGCCCGCTTCGGCCTGCCGCTCGGCCCCCGCGGCCACGTGGACACCTCCGAGAAGCTCCAGGTGCAGGGCACCGACTACATCTGGGCCGCGGGCGACAACGCCCAGGTGCCGGACATGATCGGCCGCCGCGCCGGCAACCCGAACGCCTGGTGCCCGCCCAACGCCCAGCACGCGCTGCGGCAGGCGAAGGTCCTCGGCGACAACGTGATCTCCGGCATGCGGGGCTTCCCGCAGAAGGAGTACAGCCACGCCAACAAGGGTGCGGTCGCCGGTCTCGGCCTGCACAAGGGCGTCGCGATGATCGTCATGGGCAAGGTGAAGATCAAGCTCAAGGGCCGTCTCGCCTGGTACATGCACCGCGGCTACCACGGCATGGCCATGCCGACCTGGAACCGCAAGATCCGGGTCTTCGCCGACTGGACGCTGGCGATGTTCCTCAAGCGCGAGGTCGTCTCGCTCGGCGCCATGGAGACGCCGCGCGAGGAGTTCTACGAGGCCGCCAAGCCGGCCCCGGCTCCGGCCGCCGCCAAGCCCGAGGGCGAGAAGGCCAAGGCCTCCTGACCCCCCGGTGACGCGCTCCGCGGGGAGCGCACCGTACGACGCCCGAAGGGGCCGTCCGCCATCCGTGGTGCGGACGGCCCCTTCGGCGTATCCGGGCGGGGGCCGGACCGGGTCCCGGGCGGCGGGCCGTGGCCTGTCCCCGCCCATGTGGATGGCCTGTGCATGCATTTTGCCGTTCCGTTGCCCGGTAGCGGGATGACGGAGAGTGCGGGGACAGTTGACGCAGGTGTACCTCGCCCTGCCACCGGGGTGTCGCGGCGGGGCTACGGGCATGTCCCTGCGCGGGGTGCTCGTTGTGCTTGTCGTGCTTGTCGGGGAAACACCACGGAGGTGTGCCATGGCAGACGCCGCGTCGCGGCTGACCGCTCTCGCCGAGGAGTTGCTCTCGGAACCCCTGCCGGTCCGGATCCGGGCCTGGGACGGCAGCGAATCGGGGCCGCCCGGCGCCCCGGTCCTCGTGATCCGCCACCGCCGGGCCCTGCGCCGGCTCCTGTGGAAGCCGGGCGAACTGGGCCTGGCCCGCGCCTGGGTGGCGGGGGAGGTCGACATCGAGGGCGACCTGTACGAAGCCCTCGGCCATCTGGCCGGGCTGCTCTGGGACCGGGGCGCCGACGCCAAGGACTCCGTCCACCCGGTCCGCGACCCCGAGGTCCGCGCCTTCGCCCGCGGCCTCCTCGACCTCGCCGGCCCCTGGCCGCCCCCGGCCCCGCCCGCCGAGGAGGTACGCCGCCGCACCGGCCCGCTGCACACCAGACGCCGCGACAAGAAGGCCATCAGCCACCACTACGACGTCGGAAACGACTTCTACGCCCTGGTGCTCGGCCCCTCCATGGTCTACTCCTGCGCCTACTGGCAGGACGGAGGGACCCTGGAGGAGGCCCAGCGCGACAAGCTCGACCTGGTCTGCCGCAAGCTCGGCCTCAAGAAGGGCGACCGCCTCCTGGACGTCGGCTGCGGCTGGGGCTCCATGGCCATCCACGCCGCCCGGGAGTACGGGGCCCAGGTCACCGGCGTCACCCTCTCCCGGGAACAGGCCGCCCACGCCCGTAAGCGCATCGCCGAGGAGGGCCTGACCGACCGGATCGAGATCCGCGTCCAGGACTACCGGGACGTCGGCGACGGCCCGTACGACGCGATCTCCTCGATCGGCATGGCCGAGCACGTCGGCTCGGTCCGCTACCGCGAGTACGCCGAGGACCTCTACGCCCTCCTGAAGCCCGGCGGACGCCTCCTGAACCACCAGATCGCCCGCCGCCCCGAACGGGACGAGGACGCCTACCGCATCGACGCCTTCATCGACGCCTACGTCTTCCCCGACGGCGAACTGGCCCCGCTCGCCCGCACCCTGGCCACCCTGGAGGAGGCCGGCTTCGAGGCCCGGGACGTCGAGACGCTGCGCGAGCACTACGCGCTGACCCTGCGCCGGTGGGTGGCCAACCTGGAGCGGCACTGGGAGCAGGCGGTACGCGCCACCTCCCCGGGCCGCGCCAGGGTCTGGCGGCTGTACATGGCCGCCTCGGCGCTCTCCTTCGAGCACAACAGGATCGGCGTCAACCAGATCCTCGCGGTGCGCCCCCTGGACGGCGGCGGCTCCGGGCTGCCGCTGCGCGCCCGCACCTGGACGGAGGGCCCGGGCGCCTGACCCGTACGGGCACGGCACGGGCGAGGGGCCGGTGCACCGCTCCACGGCGGTGCACCGGCCCCTCGTCGTCCCCACGTCCCGGACTCCTCCGGGCCCGGACTACTCCGTCTTGATCGCCGTCAGCATGTTGAGCTTCGCGGCGCTGCGGGCGGGCCACAGCGAGGCGAGGACGCCCACCAGGGCGGCGAGGAGCAGGAAGACGCCGAGCCGGTCCCACGGGATGACCAGGGCGTAGCCGGGGATGTCGGCGGACAGCGTCCGGCCGATCGCCCAGCCGAGGAAGACCCCGAGGCCGACCCCGATCACCGCGCCGAACAGCGAGATGACGACGGCCTCCAGACGGATCATCCGCTTGACGCGGCCCCGGTCGAGGCCGATCGCGCGGAGCATGCCGATCTCCTGCTGCCGCTCGAACACCGACATCGCGAGGGTGTTGACGACCCCGAGGACCGCGATCAGCAGGGCCATGGCGAGCAGCCCGTACATGATGTTCAGGGCGGTGTTGATGAAGCCGCCGAACATGTCACGGATGTCCTGCCGGTCCATGACGCTCATCGCCGGGTTGTCGCCGAGCGCGTCCACGATGGACTGCTCGTTGGCCTTGCTCGCGCCGCCGTCCGCCTTGATCCAGATCTCGCGGATCTCGGGACGCGTGGCGGAGCTGTGCCGGTCCGCCAGCTCCTTCGGGATCACGAAGGGCGAGAGGAACTCGTTCTCCTTGTAGAGCGCCCCTACGGTGACCTCGCCCTTCTTGTCGTCCTCGAACTTCACCGGGAGCGTGTCGCCGGTCTTCCAGCCGTTCGACTCGGCGGTCTTGGAGCCGACCGCGACCTGGCCGTCCTTCAGCGAGCCGAGCGAGCCGGAGACGGTCGTCAGCGAGAAGACCTTCTCCACGTCGCCCGGGGTGACGGCGGAGGCCGAGTGGTACTCGCCGTCGACCTCGAACCAGGCGGCCTGCTGCGGGGAGAGCGCGGCGATGCCGTCCGCCTTCGACAGGGCGGTGAGCGCGGACTCGTCGAGCGAGTCGCCGCTGGCCATCGAGACCAGGTAGTCGGCCTTGATGTTGTCCGTGGTCATCTTGTCGATGGCCTGGCCGAGCGTGACGCCGAGCACCGAGATGCCGGTGACCAGGGTCAGCCCGATGGCGAGCGCGGAAGCGGTGGCTCCGGTGCGCCGCGGGTTGCGGACCGCGTTCTGCGAGGCCAGCTTCCCCGAGACGCCGAACACCTTCTTCAGCAGCGGCCGGACCAGGGCGATGACCGGGCGCGAGAGCAGCGGGATCAGGATGATGACGCCGATCAGGGCGAAGAACGCGCCGCCCGCCACCAGCTGCCTGCCGGACGTGCCGCCGGCCGCCGCGCCGCCGACGATCCCCGCGGCGCCGAGCAGGGCGATCACGCCGCCGATGGAGTTCCGTACGATCAGGGACTTGGTGGAGGCGGTGGCGTGCACGCTGCTCATCGCGGCCACCGGGGCGATCTTCGCGGCGCGGCGGGCGGGCAGCCAGGCGGCCAGCACGGTGATCAGGACGCCGACGGCGAACGCGGAGAGGACGGCGGTCGGCGAGACGATCAGCGGACCCGCGGGGATCTTGCCGCCCAGGAGGCCCATCGCGGAGCGCAGACCGATGGCGAGGCCGAGACCGAGGGCGAAGCCGATGACGGAGGCGAGCGTGCCGACCACGGCCGCTTCGAGCAGCACCGAGCGCTTGATCTGGCGGCGGGTCGCGCCGATGGCCCGCATCAGGGCCAGCTCACGGGTCCGCTGGGCGATCAGCATGGTGAAGGTGTTGGCGATGAGGAAGATGCCGACGAACAGCGCGATGCCCGCGAAGGCCAGCAGCATGGTGTTGAGGCTGGTCAGGCCGGACTCGATGTCCTTGGCCTGCTGGTCCGCCAGCGCCTTGCCGGTCTGCGCGTCGGCGTCCTTGGGCAGCAGCGGCTCGATCTCGGCCAGCAGCTTCCGGTCGGAGACGCCGTCCGCGGCCGAGACCGTGGCGCTCTGGAAGACGCCGGGCTTCAGGTAGAGCTGCTGGGCGGTCGGGGTGTCGAACAGCACGAGGCTGCCGCCCGCGTTGACCGCGCCGTCCTCGGTGGTGAAGATCCCCGAGAGGGTGTACTCCTTCACCGGGCCGTTGGTCGCGACCCGCACCGGGTCGCCGACCTTGTACTCGCCCTTGTTCGCGGTGTCCTTGTCGAGCGCGATCGTGCCGTTCTTCGCCGGGCCCGAGCCGTCGGTGAAGACGTAGCTCGCGTCCTCGCCGTCCTTGCCGGGGGCGAAGTTCGCGCCGGTGTTGGACCAGCCGTTGCCGATCAGCTTGCCGTCCGGGTCGGCGACCCCGGCGAAGCCGTTGACCCGGCCGGTGGCGGAGGCCACGCCGTCCAGACCCCGGATCTTCTCCAGGGTGGCCTCGTCTATGCCGGCGGTCTTCTCGTCGTCGCCGGCGAACGTCTCGATGGAGACGGCGACGTTGTCGTAGCTCTTGGCGGACTGCTTGCTGAAGGCGTTGCCGAGGGTGTCGGTGAAGATCAGGGTGCCGGAGACGAACGCTACGCCGAGCATGACGGCGAGCACGGTCATCAGCAGCCTGGCCTTGTGCGCGAGCACATTGCGCAGGGCGGTACGGAACATGTCTGTGTGTCCTGGGATGGGTTCCGGAAGGGGGGCGGGGGCGCGCGGGGGCGGCGGCCGGGGTCCGGCGGGCGCCCGCGTCGGCCGGTGCGGCGGCGGTGCGGGGCGACCGCCGGCGGCGTCAGCTCGTGCGGCCCTTCGCGTCGAACGCCTTCATCCGGTCGAGGACCCCGTCGGCGGTCGGGTGCATCATCTGGTCGACGACCGCGCCGTCCGCGAGGAAGACGACCCGGTCCGCGTAGGAGGCGGCGACCGGGTCGTGCGTCACCATCACCACGGTCTGGCCGAGCTCGCGCACCGAGTTGCGCAGGAAGCCGAGGACCTCGGCGCCGGAGCGGGAGTCCAGGTTTCCGGTCGGCTCGTCACCGAAGATGATCTCGGGCTGCGAGGCGAGGGCGCGGGCCACGGCGACACGCTGCTGCTGACCGCCGGAGAGCTCGGTCGGGCGGTGCTTCAGCCGCTCCGAGAGACCGACCATGTCGATCACCTTCTGGAGCCACGCGGCGTCCGGCTTGCGGCCGGCGATGTCCATCGGCAGCGTGATGTTCTCCAGCGCGGTGAGGGTCGGCAGCAGGTTGAACGCCTGGAAGATGAAACCGATCTTGTCCCGGCGCAACTGCGTGAGCTGCTTGTCCTTCAGCGTCGAGAGCTCGGTCTCGCCGATGCGCACCGAGCCGCTGCTGAAGCTGTCGAGCCCGGCCACGCAGTGCATCAGCGTCGACTTGCCGGAGCCCGAGGGCCCCATGATCGCGGTGAACTCGCCCTGCGGGAAGTCCACGGTCACCCGGTCCAGGGCGACGACCTGCGTCTCGCCCTCGCCGTAGACCTTCGACAGCTCCGTGGCGCGGGCAGCCACCGCGGTGGCGCGGTGAACGGTGGGGGTGGTGGTCACAGGGACGCTCCTGGTTCGGGTGATGCGGATGCTGGGGCCGTGCTGAGGGGGCCGTCGGGCCACGCCTCGGGGACTTACTCCATCGTTACGTCCCGATCGGCTCCGGTCGTCACTCCCGATGCCCGTTCCCGTGGCCGTCTTGAGTCGCATCAGCGGCGTGGATCCGTCCTCCTCGGGTATGACATCGACCCTGACCGCAGTGGTGTCCCGGGGCGTCGTGATCACCCACCGTGAGCGCCCGGGGGCGCGAGTGGAGAGCGGCGCCGAGGGCGGGCCGGCCCCTCCGGAGCGAGGCCGGGTGCGGGCCCGGGGCGGCGGCGGACCCGAGGGTGGCGGACGCCCTGGCGAAGCATGGCGCGGACCTGGCGCGTTGGGCCGTACGAGTGCGGCGACTTTCCGTCATTCCCGTGCGGTGCGCGGACCGCCCAAGATCGGCCACGGGTGTGTGGTCAGCTTGGCCTGATGTCCTGACGGACCCTCAAGCGGTCAATAAAATAAGACAACATCGCGCCACCGTTCCGCTGATCGAGGGATGTCCCCGGTTAGGGTCGGTAGCCAAACGCGGAGTCGCGCGGCACGCCCGGATGGTGGAACGTAGACACGGCGAGCTTAAACCTCGCTGCCCCTCGGGGGCGTGCCGGTTCGAGTCCGGCTCCGGGCACTACGCGCAACACTGTGCGTGACCCGGACGGCCCAGGCGGTGACGGCGCCGGATGTGTGATCTCCGCCTCGCGGGCCAGTCCTCCCCGTACCCCGGCGGGCATCACCTTAGGCCGCCGCAAAGATCCTCCCCTGGCACTAGGGTGATTCTTTTGCCTACCCATTACTCTTGTGGCAAGGCCACGCAGTGTGGCCATGGAGGAGTGAGATGAGGAGCAGCAACCCGGTCTTCTCGCGACGGGGGTTCAGCCGCGACAACGGCCACGCGGGCTTCAACGCGACGCCGCAGGCCGGGGCCCCCGCGACGGGCAACCCGTACGCGCAGGGCACCGCCGCCAACCCGTACGCCACGAACCCCTACGCGCAGACGGACATCCAGGGCGCCCCGCAGGCGCCCGCCCGTCCCGACGTGATGACCATCGACGACGTGGTCACGCGCACGGCGATGACGCTCGGCACCGTGATCGTCGCCGCGACCGCCGCCTGGTGGCTGCTGCCGGTCGACCAGGCGAACGTCGGCACGGCGATCGGCGTCGCCGTCGTCGCCGCGATCATCGGCTTCGTGCTGTCGCTGGTGAACTCGTTCAAGCGTCGGCCCTCGCCGCCGCTGATCCTGACGTACGCGGCGTTCGAGGGTGTCTTCCTCGGCGTCATCAGCAACATCGTCAGTGTCTACTGGGCTCCCGGCGCCGCGATGCAGGCCGTGCTCGGCACCATGGCGGTCTTCGCCGGTGTGCTGATCGCCTACCGCACCGGACTGATCCGGGTCACGCGCCGTTTCTACGGCTTCGTGATGGCGGCCGCCATCGGCTTCTCACTGCTGATGATGGTCAACCTCCTGTTCGCCGTGTTCGGCGGCGGTGACGGCCTCGGCTTCCGCAGCGGTGCCCTCGGCATCATCTTCGGCATCGTGGCCATCGTCATCGGCGCGTGCATCCTCGCCCTGAACTTCAAGCAGGTCGAGGACGGCATCGCGTACGGCGCTCCGCGCGAGGAGTCCTGGCTGGCGGCCTTCGGCCTCACCGTGACCCTGGTGTGGATCTACATCGAGATGCTGCGCCTGGTCGCGATCCTCAGCGGCGACGACTGACCGACCGCGCGGCACCCGCCGCACGCGTCACACCCGTAGCACCGGAACGGCCCGCAGGCATCGCGCCTGCGGGCCGTTCCGCGTTCCGTGCCCCGGGGCCGCCCCCTGGAGTGTTGGCGGCCGGGCGGGAGGGCCGCGTAGGGTCGGCCGGGTGCTCGATACGACGCCCCTGACCCTGGCCGTGGACCGATTCGCCGACCGGCTGCGCTCGGCGCCGCAGAGCCGCCTCCAGCGCGGTGCGGCCGCCGAGGCGCTCGCCGCCGCCCGTGAACTCGCCGCCCGGGCCCAGCGCCTGGAGAACCCGGACGCCGAGCCGCGGGAGCTGCCCGACGCCGGGATGTTCGCCGTGGGCGACCAACTCGCCGTCGCCGGGCGGGACCTGGCCGTGGCGCTGGAAACGGCCCCGTCCCAGGAGCTGGACGAGGCCGTGCGGCACGTCGGGGAAGCGGCGGCGCGGGCGTTCGCGTGATGCGTGCGAGGGGCCCGCGCCCGGCGGTCAGAACGAGGCGATGACGCGGTCGGCGAGGATGTACACGTTGTCCTCGCCGCAGGAGAAGGTCAGCGCGTAGGCGCCCGAGACCCCCGAACCCCCCAGCAGCACCGGCTGCCTGCCCGCCCGCAGGGCGTCGGCGAGGCGCTCGGCGGTCTCCCGGTGACCGGGGGTCATGCAGAGCGTGGTGCCGTCGGCGAAGACGTACACGTCGAGGGTGCCCAACGGTCCGGGCCGCACGTCGGTCAGCTCGGTCGCGGTGTCGGCCAGCTCCTCCAGCCGGTTCACGGTGCGCTCGTGGTCGGTGACCACCGGCGTCTGCACGGGGACGAAGTCCGGGTGCGAGGGGTGCCGGCGGCGGGCCGCGGCCAGCTCGGGGGAGTCCTCGGGGAACTCGGAGATCTCCGGGAGATCGGTCAGCTCGCCGACCTCGTGCTCCGCGAGGGTCCGCTCGCCCAGCTCCGCCTCCGCGAGGGTCCGCTCGCTCAGCTCCGCGAGCTCCTCCATCGCCTCGGCCGCTTCGAGGTCCATCGACTCCAGGCCGGCGAAGTCGGCCTGCCGGGGCAGGTAGTACGGGGCGTCGTCGCCGAGGCCGGACAGACCGCCCAGCAGGGACGGGGCGTCGGCGGCGTCACGGGCCTCCTGGGCGGCCCAGAAAGCGCGCGCCTCGGCCAGCTCGCGCTCGCGCTCCTCGGCGAGCGCTTCGGCGACGGCCGCGCGTATCTCCTCGGCCCCAGTGGCCGTACCGCGGCTCTGCGGCGGCACGGAAGCATGCAGGGCGTGACCGGCGGCCAGCTCCGTGCGCAGCGCCACGACCTGCTTGCGCAGCCCGTGAGCGGCGTGCAGTGCGGCGGCGCCGACGACCGTGGCAGCGGCGGTGGTCAGCAACAGGGCAAATGACATGGCGCTCACTGACATACTCCCGGTTTCTATCGATACCCCCGACTTCCTACATCAGCTTGACCTGTACCGGTACGCGCTGTCAGTGCATTACGTCACGAAATGGACAGGTCTTTCGGTCCGATGTTTAGCCCCATAACGGCGCTGACCTGCGGAAACGGCGCTCCCCCAGGACGCAGATCACATCCTGGGGGAGATTCGGTCACGGTCGGGGCTCGGAGGGATTCGAAACCCCCGCCGCGCGGGAGCCCCCCACCCTCCGCCGCACGTCAGCTCAGTCGCTCGTGCTGGTGGTCGCACTGGGCTGTGCCTCCGCTGCGGGCAGGTGCCGTCCTCGTCCCTCGGGCGACCCCTACCCTCCGCTGCGCCTCAGCTCAGTCGCTCGATGACCATCGCCATGCCCTGGCCGCCGCCCACGCACATCGTCTCCAGGCCCCACTGCTTGTCGTGGAACTGGAGGCTGTTGATCAGCGTGCCGGTGATGCGGGCGCCGGTCATGCCGAAGGGGTGGCCCACGGCGATCGCGCCGCCGTTGACGTTGACCTTGTCCAGCGGCAGGCCGAGGTCCCGGTAGGAGGGGATGACCTGGGCGGCGAACGCCTCGTTGATCTCGGCGAGGTCGATGTCGTCCACGGTCAGGCCGGCCCGCTTCAGCGCCTGCTTGCTGGCCTCGACCGGGCCGTAGCCCATGATCTCGGGGGAGAGGCCGGAGACGCCGGTGGAGACGATCCGGGCCAGCGGGGTCAGGCCCAGCTCGCGCGCCTTGGTGTCGGACATGATCACCAGGGCGGCGGCGCCGTCGTTGAGCGGGCAGCAGTTGCCCGCGGTGACCAGGCCGTCGGGGCGGAAGACCGGCTTCAGGCCCTGCACGCCCTCCAGGGTGACCCCCGCGCGCGGGCCGTCGTCCTTGGCGACGACCGTGCCGTCGGGGGTGGTGACCGGGGTGATCTCCCGCTCCCAGAAGCCGTTCTTCAGGGCCTCCTCGGCGAGGTTCTGCGACCGTACGCCGAACTCGTCCATCTCCTGGCGGGTGACGCCCTTGGACCGGGCCAGGTTCTCCGCCGTCTGCCCCATCGAGATGTACGCGTCCGGCACGAGGCCGTCCTCGCGCGGGTCGTGCCAGCTCGCGCCGGACTCCTCGGCACGGGCGGCGGTGCGGGCCTCGGCCTCGGCGAACAGCGGGTTGTGCGTGTCCGGGAGGCTGTCGGAGTTGCCCTTGGTGAAGCGGGACACCATCTCGACACCGGCCGAGATGAAGACGTCGCCCTCGCCCGCCTTGATCGCGTGCAGCGCCATCCGGCTGGTCTGCAACGACGAGGAGCAGTAGCGGGTGACCGTACAGCCGGGAAGGTGGTCCATCCCCATCTGCACGGCGATGATGCGGCCGAGGTTGTTGCCCTGCTCGCCGCCGGGCAGACCGCAGCCCAGCATCAGGTCGTCGATGTCCTTCGGGTCCAGCTCCGGGACCTTGGCCAGCGCGGTCTGGATGATCGTGGCGGTCAGGTCGTCCGCGCGCAGGTCCTTGAGGGACCCCTTGAAGGCGCGGCCGATCGGCGAACGGGCGGCAGAGACGATCACGGCTTCGGGCATCACGCGGCTCCAAGGGGCTGGAAGGCTGTGTGGACGGACGGAACTCCTCTGGAAGTTACCCGGACGTATCGTCGGGGTCACCCGGCAGGCCGTGTGATGCGGGACTCTTTTCTAAGCGCTTGCTCAGGATGGTCCGCCGGGCTCCCGCCGACGGTCTGCCGGGTGGCGAGGGCCCTCCTACGCGTGCCCGTGGGCGGCGTCCGGGTGCGGGTGCGGGGTGGGCTCCGTGGAGGCGGGCAGGCGCCGCCGCCGACGGTGCTTGAGGAGGGCCCAGGGAGCGCGCGCCCCCGTGACCTCCGTACCGGCCTCCCGGGCCGCCCGGGACGCGGCCTTCGCCACCGGAAGGATGTCCTCGCGCCGTGCGCCGTCCAGCCGGTCCGACTCCGGCCACAGGCCCAGCACCGCGCACAGCGTGGGCAGCACCGCCATGGCCGCCGTGGCGTAGCCCTCGGCGGAGGGGTGGTAGTTGTCCGGGCCGAACAGCTCGCGCGGGTTCGCCGCGAACTCCGGGCCCAGCAGATCGCCCAGCGACACCGTGCGACCGCCCTGCTCCACCACGCCGATCGTCTGCGCCGCCGCCAGCTGCCGGCTCACCCGCCGGGCCAGCCAGCGCAACGGCTGGTAGACCGGCTCGATCGTGCCCAGGTCCGGGCAGGTCCCGACGACCACCTCCGCCCCCGCCGTCCGCAGCCTGCGCACCGCCGTCGTCAGACAGCGCACCGACTGGGTCGCGGGCATCCGGTGGGTGACGTCGTTCGCCCCGATCATGATCACGCAGACGTCCGGGACCCGTGCCGGGTCCGCCAGCAGCAGTGACACCTGCCGCTCCAGATCGTCCGACCTGGCCCCCGGCAGGGCCACGTTCCGCAGGTCCACCGGCCGCTCGGCCACCGCCGCGAGACCCGAGGCCAGCAGCGCGCCCGGGGTCTGCCCGGCCCGCCGCACGCCCTGGCCCGCAGCCGTCGAGTCCCCGAGGATCCCGAGCCGCATCGCGTCGTTCGGCCCGGCGAACGCCACTCCGTACCGTCCGTCCGCACTCGGCGGGACCGGCGCCGTCCCGCCGCCGACCTGCCTCTTCGCGAGCTGGACCTCCGCCAGGAACACGCCCACGGCCGCCGCACCGATCAACCCGATGCCGCCACCGCCGTAGGCCGCGCCCGCCGCGATCCGCCGTGCCACCCTTGCTCTCGACACAGTCCGGTCCACCTCCTCCTCGCCGTACAGCCGTACACGTACCTACTTGCCCCGCCGGGGGCTCGGTGTACTCCTTCCCGTACGCACAGTGCGCCCCGTACGCATACTCTGGGCCGGACCATCTCGGAGATCCCGGAGTACACGGTGCAATTCCACGATTCGATGATCAGTCTTGTCGGCAACACCCCGCTGGTGAGGCTGCGCAACGTCACGGCAGGTATCCAGGCGACGGTCCTGGCCAAGGTCGAGTACTTCAACCCCGGCGGGTCCGTGAAGGACCGCATCGCGCTGCGCATGATCGAGGCGGCCGAGCAGAGCGGGGAGCTGAAGCCCGGCGGCACGATCGTCGAGCCGACCAGCGGCAACACGGGCGTCGGCCTCGCCATCGTCGCCCAGCAGAAGGGCTACAAGTGCATCTTCGTCTGCCCGGACAAGGTGTCCACGGACAAGATCAACGTGCTGCGCGCGTACGGCGCCGAGGTCGTCGTCTGCCCCACCGCCGTCGACCCCGAGCACCCGGACTCGTACTACAACGTCTCCGACCGGCTGGTCACCGAGACGCCGGGCGCCTGGAAGCCCGACCAGTACTCCAACCCGAACAACCCGCGCTCGCACTACGAGACCACCGGTCCCGAGCTGTGGGAGCAGACGGAGGGGAAGATCACCCACTTCGTCGCGGGCGTCGGCACCGGCGGCACCATCAGCGGCACCGGGCGCTACCTGAAGGAGATCAGCGACGGCGCGGTCCAGGTCATCGGCGCGGACCCGGAGGGCTCGGTCTACTCCGGCGGCTCGGGGCGGCCGTACCTGGTCGAGGGCGTCGGCGAGGACTTCTGGCCGAGCGCGTACGACCGGAACGTCACCGACGAGATCGTCGCCGTGTCCGACAAGGACTCCTTCCAGATGACGCGCCGGCTCGCCAAGGAGGAGGGGCTGCTCGTCGGCGGTTCCTGCGGCATGGCGGTCGTCGGGGCCCTGGAGGTCGCCAAGCGGCTCGGCCCCGATGACGTCGTCGTGGTGCTGCTCCCCGACAGCGGGCGCGGCTACCTGAGCAAGATCTTCAACGACGAGTGGATGGCCGACTACGGCTTCCTGGAGAACACCGGCACCTCCGCCAACGTCGGCGCGGTCCTGGACTTCAAGGAGGGCCCGATGCCCTCGCTCGTCCACATGCACCCGGAGGAGACGGTCGGCGAGGCCATCGAGGTGCTGCGCGAGTACGGCGTCTCCCAGATGCCGATCGTGAAGCCGGGCGCCGGTCACCCGGACGTGATGGCCGCGGAGGTCATCGGATCGGTCGTGGAGCGGCAGCTGCTGGACGCGCTGTTCACCCAGCGCGCCTCGCTGTCCGACCCGCTGGAGAAGCACATGTCGGCTCCGCTGCCGCAGGTCGGCTCCGGCGAACCGGTCGAGGACCTGATGGCCGTGCTCAGCGGCACGGACGGGGCCGACGCGGCGATCGTGCTCGTCGAGGGCAAGCCCAAGGGCGTCGTGAGCAGGCAGGACCTGCTGGCGTTCCTCGCCGAGGACGCGGGCACGGCGAAGGCCTGACGGGTCGGCCGCCGGGGCCGGTCCGGGGCGGCTCACGGGTCGGCCGCGGGCCTTCGCGAAAACGGTACGAGCGCGTCACGTCCGCGCAGCACCCGCTTAACACGGCTCCGGCACATTGGTGGGTGTCGGCAGGGAAACCCGCCGGCACCCAGAACGGCGACACCGGACTACGGAGCGGCTCCCGGACCTCCACCGTCGCCCGGACGCGGGCAACCGGCCCTGACCCGGACCGCGTCCCTCGCGGGGACCGCCGTCGTCCCGCCCCCCGGGCGACCGGGGGTGCGGCGGTCCCCGCGACAGACTTCGCACGCACGACAGCGCGGCCGGACTCCCCCGTGGGTCCGGCCGCGCTGTCGTTCCCGGGGCCGGCCGCGCTCCGCGAGGCTCGCGCCCGCGCGTGACCGCGGCGGCGCTCAGCCCCGCCGGCCGGACGGCCTCGGCGGCGCTCAGTCCCGCCAGTCGGACGGCGCGCGATCTTCCCGGCGGCGGAACAGGCCGCCGCCCCGCGCCGCCTGGAACGCGTTGACGCCGACGATGCCGAGCCAGGCCACGACCAGCCCCTCGACATCGGCGTTCGCGACACCGATCGCGGACAGCGGGATGGCCAGGATCAGCGAGACGATGCCCAGACCGTGCCGCTCCCCGAAGCTCCAGGACTCCGCCGGACGCGCCCCCCGGGCGGCGGACATCTGCTGCTCGGCGAGCTGACGGCGGACCCGGCGGTCGAGCGTGGTGTCGAGCCGCTGCTCGACCTTCTCCAGGAACGAGTCGATGAGGGCGGTCTCGTACTCCGCGCCCAGCTCGCCACGGGCCTGGAGGGTGGCGGCGAGCTCCTTCTTGAGCTCGTGGTCACGGGCTTCCATGGCTACGACGGTACGGAGCCCGGGCCCCGGTGACAGTGGGGCTAGCCCCCGCATTCCTTAGGGCTAACCCCCCTTCGGGGCGGCCGGGTTCAGCCCGCCCCCGACGGCCGGCCCCCTTCCGGGCAGCGGTCCGGCCGGGAACCGTCGCGTCGTCCGTGGTGTGGAACGACGGAGACGGCGGCGCGCCAGCAGCCCAGGTCAGTAGCGGGGCAGCACGACGTGCGGCTCGGACACCGTCCGCGCTGCGGACGTCCACCGGCCCGGCGGTCAAAGGTCAGCCGGTGACGCGCAGTTCGACCAAGGTTGTCATCGGCTTGCCAAGCCCCTGGCCGACGGTCTTGAAGTCGTCCTTGTCGACGTTGACGGTCTCGGAGGCACCGGCGTCGGTGGTCAGCTTCGCCGACACCGGGTGGTCGGCGGTCTCGATGTAGAACACCCTCGGCACCTCGAGCGTGAGGAAACCGGACTTGGCGGTTGCCCGGAAACAAAAGAGCTTGGGCTTGTTCTGCTCGTCCGGGCCACGGGTGACCTGAACCTTGATCTGAGTCTTGTCGGAGTTGTCGCATTCGGCGAGGACGATGTGGCCGTCGCCGCGGATCAACTTAATCGACTTCTCTTCGAGGACCTGCTCGGCACCCGGGTAGTCGTACGTCTCCACTGTGTGCGGCATCGACGCGTCGGCGACGGACGATTGGGCGCTGGGCGACGAGGCCAGGGCGGGCACGGCGACGGCCAAGGCGGCGGCACCGACAAGTGCGGTGCCGGCAATCAGCTTGGGGGCATGCGTGAACACCTGGTGGCGTCCTTCCGGGAAGCGGGTACGGCTCAGCCGCGATTCGAGCGGTCAGGAAACTCGCAGCGCCACACGCGGAGTCAGGCACTGATCAGCGAACCTCAGTTGCAAAGAAACAGCTCGCTCACGAGGCCTGTCAAGGTGAAATAAAGTGAAGTGGATCACCGTATCCCGGAGTGTGGGCCTTTGGTGGGCCAGAGTAATGTGCGAGCGAACTCGGTATGTGTGCAACTTGTCGCCTTCTTTGGCGATCTGTCCTGGCGTCTCGCGCCGCGCACGCCGAGCGGGGGCGGGTCGCGTTCGATGTCTGAAACGCGAACATACGAACTTTTTCGGCTTTTTGGCCGCTCCCTCGATCCAGATTCCGGCGATGGCATGTCGCCGACGATGAGATGAGCGATGTTGAGGCGAAAACTGCGTGCACCTCGGCACGCGAGAAGGGCGTCGAGCACCCTGCGGGCGCTGCTGGTGAGCCTGCTGCCGGTTGCGCTGGTCATGGGGTTGATGGGATCCGCTCCGGTTTTTGCTGATGACGGGTTCGACGACGACGAGAGCCCTGTCAGCGCGATACCGGCGACCGACCGCGGGAGGGTTGTCGAGCTCTGGAAAGAAGGCGGACCCGGCGTCAAGGCTGCTGCCGAGGTGGCCCTCACCGGCAGCGATGCCGAGGTGAAGAACTTCCTGGACAAGGTGGCCCCCGGCCTCCAGGCCGACGACGACCGCGTCTCCGTGGCGCAGATCGCCACGGTGGGCGGGGTCAACGTCCAGGAAGCGGCTCGCACGGCGCTGTCGGCGTCGAACGCGGAACTGCAGGTGTTTCTCAAGGACGGATGGAAGCATCCGCTCGAGGAGGACCAAAGGCTTCGTGTCGCCCAGATCATGGACGCCGGAGGCTTCGGGGTCCAGGAGGCAGGCAAGGCGGCGCTCAATGGTTCCGCCGCCGACGTCCAGGCGTTCCTCAACAAGGGGCAGCACACGGCCCGCGAGGATGATGAACGGCTGCAACTGGCTCAGATCCTGAGCACCGGCGGGCCGAACATTCGAGCCGCGGGCAAGATCGCCATGAACGGTAGTCCGGCCGATGTCCGGGAGTTCCTGGAAGTGGGCCAGCACATCGCCCGCGACCGGGACCGGGAACACGCCACGATCGCTGAGCTCTCCGAGCAGGCAGTCGAGGCCGGACGCCAGGCGCTGGTGGAGACCAAGGCTGCCGAGGTGACCTCCAAGCGCGCCATCACGGCCGCGGCACTGGCCAAGACGGCAGCCGAGAAGGCCGCCCGGGAGACCGACCTCGCGCGCGACGACGCGCTCAGCGCCGCAGCTGCGGCCGGCCGTGCGGCCAAGGCCGCCGACCAAGCCGCTTCTGCGGCCCAGCAGGCCATCAGTGCTGCTCGGGCAGCCAACAACTCCGCCCGCATCGCCGCCAACGCCGCGGCCCAGGCCGCCTCGGCAGCCGCTGGCGCCGCCCAGGCCGCCTCCGCCGCACGTGGTGCGGCTGCCTCTGCCGCGGTCAACGCGGGCGACGCCTCCAAGGCGCGCGCTGCCGCAGAGAACGCGCGTGCAGCCGCCGAGGGGGCCGACAAGGCGGCCGAGGCATCCAACCAGGCTGGTATCGCGGCGGATCGTGCCGCGGATGCCGCTGACTCCGCAAGCAAGGCCGGCGCCGACGCGCAGAGTGCGGCGAGCTCTGCCAGGAGCGCCAGCAACTTCGCAGACCAGGCCGGTGTGCACTCGCAGACGGCCCGGAATGCCGCCGCCCGCGCCGAGCGGCAGGCCAACGAGGCCTCTCGCGCCGCCCAGGAGGCCCGGAACCTGGCCCGCAAGTCAGCTCAGGCAGCCCGTGATGCGCGTGACGACGCCCGGTCGGCGGCCACGCACGCGCGCAACGCGGCCAAGGCGGCGGACGAGGCGGCGGACCACGCCGGTGAGGCCGCCGCGGCCGCCGCGCAGTCCACCGCTCACGCCAAGGCCGCACAGGATGCAGCCACCCGTGCGTCCGCGGCGGTCGCCAAGTCGGTCAAGACGCACGAGCTCGCGCTGCAGATCGAGAAGGAAGGGCGCACCGAACGCGCGAACATCGGCATGGAGAAGGCGATCGCCCTGGCCGACTCCACCGCCGCCTTCGATCAGGCGCGCGAGAGTGCGGCCAAGGAGGCGCAGGACCTGGAGGCGGAGGCCGAGAAGCTGGCCGCGGAGGCGAATGCTCCCGGCGCCGAGCCCGCGGATGTCGCCCTCAAGGCCCGCACGGTTGCCATCGGTGCGATGAAGGTCCGGGGTCCCTGGAGCCGTACGGCAGCCGAAGTCGCCCTCGCGGGCACGGACAAGGACCTCATCGACTACATCCGTACCGGATGGACGCAGGCCGCCGAGCAGGACGATCGCGCCCGCGTCGAGAACCTCGCCCTCCTCTCGGAGATCGAGCCGGTCCGGATCCAGGCGGTGACCGCGCTCTCCGGGGATGCCGCCAAAATCACTTCATTCCTGGAGACGGGCCAGTACGTGGCCGCCTCCGACGACTTCCGCCTGCAGATCGCGCAGATCATCAGCAACGGCGGTCCCAACGTCCAGGAGAGCGGTCGCGCTGCACTGAACTCGGGCTCGGAGGACAAGTACCGCCAGTTCCTCGTCACCGGACAGTTCACCGCGCAGTACGACGACGACCGTCTCATCGCCGCGGGTCTCGCGGACGGGGGGTCCACGGCCCCCGACAAGTGTTCCGTCAGCGAAGTGACGGTGGCCGCCTGCATCGCTCTCAAGGCCCCGGCTCAGGCCCTGCACGAGTTCTCAGTCTCCGGCCAGTTCAAGGCCAAGCGCAAGGATCTGCTCGCGGCCACTCATGACCTGCAGATCCGCAAGCTGATTCTGGACGCCTCCAAGGTCGCCGCGACGGCGCAGGAGAACGCCGACCGGGCCCAGGCCGTCGCAGCCGACGCCCGCAAGGCCGCCGCTGAGGCCGACAAGTACCGCAAGGAAGCCGAGGCTTCGAAGAACAAGGCCCAGGGATACGCCAATCAGGCGGCCGAGTCGGCCAAGCAGGCAACCGAGTCCGCCAATCGCGCGGCCGAGTCGGCGAAGAAGGCCACTGAGGC
Organism: Streptomyces griseus; assembly: GCF_900460065.1. Lineage (GTDB taxonomy): Bacteria > Actinomycetota > Actinomycetes > Streptomycetales > Streptomycetaceae > Streptomyces > Streptomyces griseus. The sequence goes on from NZ_UAVD01000005.1 coordinate 67,350, forward strand.
CGAGGCGCAGGCCCGGCAGTCCGCTCGCGAGGCCGGCCACTCCGCGGCCCTTGCGGAGTCGTCCGCGACCGCCGCGCGTGGTTCGGCCGACGCGGCCTGGTCGTACGCCAATGAGGCCAAGCAGTCCGCGATCGCGGCCGGCAAGGACGCCGACGCGGCCGACAAGGCCGCGAAGGACGCGCTCGCCGCGTGGGTGACGAAGTCCCGCGAAGAGGCCGAGGCCGCACGGAAGGAAGAGAACCGCACCAACCTTGCGGCGCTGCAGGAGATGGAGGAAGCCCTCGCCGATGCGGCGGCCGACGATGACATCAGCGTCTGGGACGTGCTGTCCGGCGTCGGGCACACGGTGCTGGACGTCGCCGGGCTGGTCCCGGGCGTCGGCGAGATCGCGGACCTGGCGAACGCGGGATGGTACGGACTCGAAGGCGACGCGCTCAACGCCTCCCTCTCCGCGGCCTCAGCGATCCCGTTCGTCGGCTGGGGGGCCACCGGCGCCAAGTGGGGCAAGAACATGTTCCGCGGCGCGGAAGCTTTCATGAAGGCCGAACGGGCCAGCGGATCCGTGGCCCACATCTGGGCGAGCAATAAGAAATTTCCTAGCGTCAAGAACGCTCTGGAACACTTTAAGAGCCACCGCGGTGAATTTCCCGAGCTGCAGAACGCTAAACAGTACGTGGAAATGGCCCACTTTTACCGGCAGGCGGCAAATAGCCCCAAGCCTCCTGCCGGTTATCGCGTCTGGGATCGTCTGGACAAGAGCGGCAACCTCAACGGTTACGCCGTGTACGAGAAGAAGTCCAATACTCTCGTCTCCTATGACGGTGGTGGCGTGCCTAAGACGATGAATCGGCCAGCTCCTAGGAGTCCTGACAACCCGCGCGGCTTCGACACTAACAGGTGGCCTACGCTAGAGGACTACCTTAAGGCGCAAGGTCAGCGAGAGCGCTGACAGGGATGAAAGGTGACTCCATGCCACCAGAAGACCTCGATCCCCCCGGTCCAGACGAGGAATCTGTCTGCCGGGTGTGCGGACACGACGACGGCGACCTCTTCTGGGAAGGTGGATGGCCCACAGCGCTGATCTGTGTGTGCTGCGGCAACGAGTCAGATGTTTCCGACACCAGCCTCATGGGGGTCCGCAACTACCGTGGCTACTGGACGGGGAACGGTGCGGGATGGCACTGCCCCTCCTTCAAGCCTCAGGACTGGGACATACTTGAGCAGTTGTCCCGCATTCCAGTGGAATGGCGGTAGTGGTGGTTGGCCATGTGTCATCCGTGATGGCATATATTCTTGATCGATTGTGTCGTTGATCGAGAATCTGGAGTGAAGGGCGGCGGGCGTACGTCGGTCCGGGCTCGTCCGGACTGACGCATGCAACTGGTCACCGAGTTCACTGCGGTTAGCCTCGACGACCGGGGTGCTTCGAGGGCGAGGCGCACCGGCATGCCGGAACCGGCAATACACCGCCGCCGCAGGCAAGGGGCGCCACCTGCCGGAGGGGGACTTGCTGAACCTGGTCTCCGCCGCAGGTGAAAAGGCCCCTACTCCTGATCAGGAGTAGGGGCCTCTATCTCCCCCAGGGGTAACCGGGCCAACGTGGCCCGGTCAACCGGGTACTGCATGGCTGCCCAGGTGCCACGTTGGGACGTGGCACCTGGGCCTTGGCGTGATCGACCACATGGCGGTCCGGGGTATCGATGTGCGCCAGACATGGCCGACGGCGGGCTACCGGTGCACTGCTGGCTGGGTGGCTCCCGGTCAGCACGAGCGCGTGCGGCTAGACGACTGGCGCGCTACGCGCAAACCCGACTGCGGTCAGGTTTCTCCGCCTGTTGGGCTTCGGCTCTCGAACCGGTACGGCCCTTCTCGCACTGCCCCGGCCTACCCCCTGCATATGGACATACAGCGACCTTCCTGGCTGAATAGAACGGTCGGCGCCGGTCGTGGCACGACGGATCCAGCAAGGGGACAGCATGAGTGGGAGCGGCCCCGCCGCACGGTTGCAGCGGCTTTTCGAGGGGCACCGGCTCACGCCCACCCAGCGGCGCATCGCGCACTGCATGGTCCGCAGGGCCGCCGACGCTCCCTTCCTCTCCAGCGTCGAACTGGCCGAGCTGGCCGGGGTCAGCCAGCCCTCCGTCACCCGCTTCGCCGTCGCGCTCGGCTTCGACGGCTACCCGGCGCTGCGCAGGCACCTGCGCGAGGTCGCGCCCGCCGACGTGGAGCAGGAGGACGCCGGGGAGACGTACAACGAGTACCAGCAGGCCGTCCGCGCCGAGATCGAGAACCTCCAGCACCTCTCCGACATGCTCGCCGACCCCGCGCCCGTCGAGCGGGCCGGCCGGCTGCTCGCGGGCTCCCGGCCGCTGCCGGTGCTGGGGTTGCGCGCAGCCTCCTCGCAGGCGCGCGGCTTCGGGTACTTCGCCGCCAAGGTGCACCCCGACGTCCGGGTCCTCGACGAGGGCGGCAGCATGCTCGCCGACCGGATCGACTCCGCCCGGCGGGCCGGGGCCACCGCCCTGATGTGCTTCGCGCTGCCGCGCCACCCCAAGGAGAGCGTGGACGCGCTCGCCTACGCCCGGGACCAGGGGCTGACCGTGGTGACCGTCGCCGACTCCGCCTTCGCGCCGGTAGCCAAACACAGCGACCTGCTGCTCCCGGCGGCCATCGGCTCCGGGCTCTCCTTCGACACCGTCTGCGCGCCGATGCTGCTCGGCCGGGTGCTTCTGGAGGCGATGTGCGACGGACTCCCCGACGCCCAGGCCCGGTTGGAGGAGTTCGACACCCGCGCGGCGGCACGCGCTCTCTTCGTGGAGTGAGGGCGGGCTCCCGGCCCGCGCGGAATTCTCAGCCGCCGCTCGTCTGCGGCCGTTGACCTCCGCGCCCGGAAGCACCGCGGGCGACGCGGGGGCACGGCGAGAGGGGTACGGACGTGGGGCGCGGAGGGCAAGCGGGTGCGGGCGCACCGGACGACGGGTCCGGAGGCGGGGGACGCCGCGCCGGGCGGGGCGCGGCGTCGCCGCCGGTGAGGCGGGGCCTGCGGGGCCGGACCGAAGACCTCGCGGCGGCCGGGGTCAGACCTCCAGGCCCGCCTCGATCTTCTTCAACTGGTGGCGGGCCATCGCCAGGTTCGCCCGGCCGGCGTCCAGCACCAGGTAGAGGAACAGACCGTTGTTGCCACGGGTCTTGAGGAGCCGGATCAGGTGGTACTGGGTGCCGAGCGTGATCAGGATGTCCTCGATCTCGTCCTTGATGCCCAGGTGCTCCATGGTGCGGAGCTTGGCGCGGACCACGTCGGTGTTGCCCGCGGCGGCGACCTCCAGGTTGAAGTCCTTGCCGCCGCCGAGCGTGCCCAGGGCCATCCCGCTCGTGTAGTCGACGAGGGCGACACCCGTGGCGCCCTCGATCGAGCTCATCGCGTCCTTCAGTGTCGTCTCGGTGTTCGCCATGGAGGCTCGTTTCCTTTCCCTGGCCGGTCGCGGTGACCGGGGCCGTTTCTGTGGTGGCTGTCGTGCGGGCCGGTGCGCGGGCTTCTGCGTGATGGCGTGAGTCCCGGTGGTGGTGACGTCGCGGGTGGGGGATCGTGCCGGTTACGTGGGGCGTTGCGGCAGGGTGCGGTCGGGCGCGGTGCCGGGGCGCGGGGGCGCGGCGGTCGAGGGGCGCTCCGTGCGCCGCAGCCCGGCGGCGACGAGTTCGCCGATACGGGCGCCCGCGCGGCGGCCCTCCAGATGGAGTCGGCCGACGTTGATGCGGTCCTCGGCCAGCAGGGTCAGGACGGCCGACGAGCCCGCGGCGTAGGTGGCGATGTAGCCGTCGTCGCCGCGGACCAGCAGCTCGCGGAAGCCGCCCCGCCCGGTGGCGTCGGTCATCCGGACGGAGACGCCGAGGGCCGCCGCGGTGAGGGCGGCCACGCCCTCCGCCTCGACGCCCGGGGTGTCGTGGGCCAGGACCAGCCCGTCGGTGGAGGCGGCCAGCGCCCCGGAGAGCAGGGGGACCCGGGCGCGTAACCGCTGGAGCTCGGCGAGGACATCACGCGCTTCGGCCTCGGGCACCATCAGCTGTCTCCTCCCGGCACGCTGTCTGAGCGCGCGTATCACAGGGCCTCCAATGCGTCTCGGAGCCGGCGCAACAGGGCGATGTCGGGGTCGGCCGTCACCTCGGGGAGCGCGATCCGGCCGGCCGGGGAGGAGGCCGGCAGGGGCTGGGCGCGGACCGCCTCCACCAGGCCGGCCGCCGCGAGGCGTCGCAGGTCGACCAGGACGTGGAACGCCGAACGGCCCAGCGTCCGCGCGATGTCCGAGGCCGTACGGACCCCGTCCGCCAGCTCCAGGAGCCGGCGCTGCCGGGCCGGGACCGGGGCGTCGGACGGATGCGCCGACGTCCGCAGCAGCGGAGCGCCGTCACAGGCGGGGTCGGGCCAGATCCGGTCCAGGAACTCCCGTCTGCGCAGCGTCTCGCGCTCCACGGCGGCCACCGGGACCGGCCGCACCGGACCGATCCAGTGCGCTACCCCGTAACGGAAGCGGGCGGGCGTCCCGGTCGGGGCGAGCGCGAAGAACGCGGCGTCGTACAGCGCGCCGAGATGGCACAACTCCAGTGCGCCGCCCGGCACATGGCCGCCCTCCACGAGATAGCGGCCGACCCGGCGGTGCGCCCCGGCCTGCGCCACGGCGTCCCACCAGCCCTCGTGCCGCAGGGCCCCGCCGGCGGTGAGCAGGACGTCGATGCCGGGGGTGGCGGGACTCTCGGCGTGCACCACCTGGCCGTCGGCGAGGTAGAGGGTGCCGCGGTCGCGCATCAGGGCGCCGGTGGCGCGTTCGGCGGCGAGGCGCCGGAGCATCGGGGAGAGCACCGGGGGCCGGTCGGTGCCGGGGGCGTCGGGGTCGGCCGCTATCGCGCTCATGCCAGCACCAGGCGCTCGGCCAGCTCGCCCAGACGCATCCGGGCGAGCGCGAGATTGCCCTCGGAGCGGTCCAGCCACAGGTGGAGGAAGACGCTGCTGTCGAAAGCCGTCTCGACGAACCGGAGCATGTGGTATCCGTCGTGGGTGGTGACGATGACGTCCTCGACGGGGGTGCCGGGCGCCTCTCCCCGGTCCTGTGGGCCGCCGTCCGGGGCGAGGTGGGCGAAGGCCGGCTGCTCGGCGGTCATCCGGGCGACCTCCGCGGTCTCGGCGGCGGTGGCCTCGTGGTCGCCGTTGGGGGATTCGCCGATGGTGCCGAGGGCGAGACCGCTCGTCCAGTCGACCACCGAGGCGCCCCGGGCGCCGGGCAGCCTCATGACTTCGAGCAGGCACTCGTCGATTCCGGGCACGCGGATCTCCCCTCCCGACGTGGCGTACGGCTGTAACGCTGAGGCTACGCATCGTGCTCACGGCCGGTGGGGGTTCTGGCATTTTCCCTTGGTACATGCGGCCCGCGGTGTAAAGGAGCGGCCGGAAAGGCGGTGGCGGATGCGTCGGCCCCGTCCGGTCAGGCGCCCGGGGCGCCCGACTTCTCGCGGGCCGTCATCACCGCCCTGTTGAGCGCCCACAGCCCGATCCCGATCAGCAGCAGGACCCCGGCCCGGACGTACACGTCGGAGCCCCGGTCGGCCAGCGGGCTCGCCAGGATCAGCGAGGTGAGCGCGCCGAGCACCGGAAGGGCCGTGGGGGTACGGAAGTGGTGGTGGTCCACCCGGTCCCCGCGCAGCACCAGCACGGCGATGTTGACCACGCCGAAGACGCAGAGCAGCAGGAACGAGGTGGTGTCGCCGAGCCCTTCGATCTCGCCGGTGGAGACCAGGCCGATGGCCAGCAGCGAGACGAAGACGATGCCGACCCAGGGGGTGCGGCGGCCGGCCAGCACCTTGCCCATCGCGGGCGGCAGGATGCGCTCGTTGGCCATGCCGTAGCAGAGCCGCGAGGCCATCATGATGTTGATCAGTGCCGAGTTGGTGACGGCGAACAGGGCGATCAGCGCGAAGAGTTTTGGCGGGAAATCGACGCCTCCGGCCTTCACCACCTCCAGCAGCGGGCCGCTGGAGCCCGCCAGGGTGCGGGAGTCGACCAGGAGCGAGGAGACCACGGCGACCAGGACGTAGACGGTGCCGGTGATGCCCACCCCGATGAAGATCGCGCGGGGGAAGGCGCGTGCGGGATTCCTGGTCTCCTCGGCCATGTTGACCGAGTCCTCGAATCCCACGAACGCGAAGAAGCCCAGGGCGGTGGCGCCGAGCACCCCGGTGATCAGCGCGTATCCGGTGCCGCCGGTCTCGATCCGGGTCAGCCGGGAGGGGTCGCCCCCACCGCTGAACACGGCGTACGCGCCGATCGCCAGGATCACCGCGAGCCCGCTGACCTCGACCAGGGTCAGGACGACGTTCGCCTTCACCGACTCGGCGACCCCGCGGAGGTTGATCGCGGCGAGGGCGAGGACGAAGAGGATCGCGATCAGGGTCGGCGGCACGGCGTCGGTGAACTCTCCCAGGTAGTCGCCGCTGAACGCCCGCGCGGCCGCGCTCGCCGAGGAGAGGCCCGAGCACATCACCATGAAGGCGACGACGAAGGTCAGGAAAGGGGTCTTGAACGCCTTCTGGGTGTAGAGCGCGGCCCCGGCCGCCTTCGGGTACTTCCCGACGAGTTCCACGTAGGAGGCCGCCGTCAGCAGGGCGACGGCGAAGCCGATCGCGAACGGCAGCCACAGCGCGCCGCCGACCTTGCCCGCCACGTTCCCGGTGGTCGCGTAGATGCCGGTGCCCAGGATGTCGCCGACGACGAAGAGGATCAGCAGCTTGGTGCCGAGGGCGCGCTTGAGCGGCGGCGATCCCGTGGGGCTCCGGGGATCGCCGGTCGTGGGGGATTCGGCTGTGCTCATCGACGCCTCCGGTCCATGCCGCGCATCACTGGCAGGACCTGTTCCCGGCCGCGGCGCGAACCGCACCTGTTGACTACGACTATTCAGAGCATCAGGATGTGAATAGTTTTTCACCGTCGCGAGGAGGCACCGCCATGTCAGGACCCCGCCCCGTACGGGCACCGCGCGGCAGCGCGCTGACCGCCCTGGGATGGCAGCAGGAAGCCGCCCTGCGGATGCTCCAGAACAACCTCGACCCCGAGGTCGCCGAGCACCCCGACAAGCTCGTCGTCTACGGCGGCACCGGCAAGGCGGCCCGCGACTGGCGCTCGTTCGACGCGATGGTCCGCACCCTTCAGACGCTCAAGCAGGACGAGACGATGCTCGTCCAGTCCGGGCGGCCGGTCGGCGTCATGCAGACCCACGAGTGGGCGCCCCGTGTGCTCATCGCCAACTCCAACCTGGTCGGCGACTGGGCCAACTGGGAGGAGTTCCGCCGCCTGGAGGCGCTCGGACTCACCATGTACGGCCAGATGACCGCGGGGTCCTGGATCTACATCGGCACCCAGGGCATCCTCCAGGGCACCTACGAGACCTTCGCCGCCGTCGCCGCCAAGAAGTTCGGCGGGACGCTGGCCGGGACGATCACCCTGACCGCCGGGCTCGGCGGCATGGGCGGCGCCCAGCCGCTCGCCGTCACCATGAACGACGGCGTCGCGATCTGCATCGACGTCGACCCGCGCGCCATCGAGCGCCGCATCGAGCACCGCTACCTGGACGTGAAGGCCGACAGCCCGGAGCACGCCCTCCAGCTGGCCGTCGAGGCCCGCGACGCCCGCCGCCCGCTCTCCATCGGCCTCCTCGGCAACGCGGCCGAACTGCTTCCCCGGATGCTCGCCGAGAGCGCGCCCATCGACATCGTCACCGACCAGACCAGCGCCCACGACCCGCTGGCCTACCTCCCCCTCGGCGTCGACTTCGACGACATGGCCGGCCTCGCCGCCGAGAAGCCCGCCGACTTCACCCGGCGCGCCCGCGAGTCGATGGCCCGCCACGTCGAGGCCATGGTCGGCTTCATGGACGCCGGGGCCGAGGTCTTCGACTACGGCAACTCCATCCGCGGCGAGGCCCGGCTGGCCGGGTACGACCGTGCCTTCGACTTCCCCGGATTCGTCCCCGCCTACATCCGCCCCCTCTTCTGCGAGGGCAAGGGCCCCTTCCGCTGGGCGGCGCTCTCCGGCGAGGCCTCCGACATCCACAAGACCGACAAGGCGATGCTGGAGCTGTTCCCGGAGAACGAGTCGCTGCACCGCTGGATCAGGATGGCCGGCGAGCGCGTCCACTTCCAGGGCCTGCCCGCCCGCATCTGCTGGCTCGGCTACGGCGAGCGCGACAAGGCCGGCGAGCGCTTCAACGACATGGTCGCGAGCGGCGAACTGGCCGCCCCGCTGGCCATCGGCCGCGACCACCTCGACTGCGGCTCGGTCGCCTCCCCGTACCGCGAGACCGAGGCCATGCTCGACGGCTCCGACGCCATCGCCGACTGGCCGCTGCTCAACGCCATGGTCAACGTCGCCTCCGGCGCCTCCTGGGTCTCCCTCCACCACGGCGGCGGCGTCGGCATGGGCCGCTCCATCCACGCGGGCCAGGTCTCCGTCGCGGACGGCACGAAGCTCGCGGGCGAGAAGATCCGCCGGGTGCTGACGAACGACCCGGGCATGGGCGTCATCCGCCACGTGGACGCCGGATACGACATCGCCGAGAACGTCGCCGCCGACCAGGGCGTACGCGTCCCCATGACGGAGGGCAACTGATGCCCACGGGCACCTCGGGGCAGGGCCCGGCCGGTCCGGGACGGCAGCCGTGGCGTGCCGGTGACTCCTTCCTCGCCATGTGGCGGGAGCTGGCCCCCATCGGGCGCCACCCCGACAGCGGCGGCTACCGGCGCCACGCCTGGTCACCGGCGGACCTCGACTGCCGGGCCTGGTTCCGCGCGCAGGCCGAGGCGCGCGGTCTCGCGTACGAGAGCGACCGCAACGGCAACCAGTGGGCCTGGCTCGGCGACCCGCTGGCCGGGGACGCCGTCGTCACCGGTTCGCACCTGGACTCCGTCCCGGACGGCGGCGCCTTCGACGGACCGCTCGGCGTGGTGTCCTCCTTCGCCGCGCTCGACGAACTCCACCGCAGGGGAGTGGAGTTCACCCGGCCGCTGGCGATCACCAACTTCGGTGACGAGGAGGGCGCACGCTTCGGCCTCGCCTGCGTCGGATCCCGGCTGACCGCGGGACAGCTCGCCGTCGCCGACGCCCACCGCCTGAGGGACGCGGACGGGACCACCCTGCCCGCCGCCATGGAGGCCGCCGGATACGACCCCGGCACCATCGGCCCCGACCCGGAACGGCTCGCCCGGATCGGCGCGTTCGTCGAACTCCACGTCGAGCAGGGCCGGGCCCTCGACCTGACCGGGGACCCCGTCGGCATCGCCTCCGCCATCTGGCCGCACGGCCGCTGGCGGTTCGACTTCCGGGGCGAGGCCAACCACGCCGGCACCACCCGCCTCGCCGACCGCCGCGACCCGATGCTCACGTACGCCGAGACCGTGCTCGCCGCCCGCCGCGAGGCCGAACTGACCGGCGCCCTCGCCACCTTCGGCAAGATCGCGGTCGAGCCCAACGGGGTCAACGCCATCCCCTCGCTCGTCCGCGGCTGGCTCGACTCCCGCGCCGCCGACCAGGTGACCCTGGACGCCGTGGTCACCGGAATCGAGCGGGCCGCCCGCGAGCACGCCGAGCGGGCCGGGATCGACCTCGACGTCGTCCGCGAATCGTTCACGCCCGTCGTCGAGTTCGAGCACGCCCTGCGCGACGAGCTGGCCAAGATCCTCGAAGGCGCCGGCGACACGGGGCGGCCCGTGCCCGTCCTCGGCACCGGCGCGGGCCACGATGCGGGTATTTTGTCCGCCTCGGCGCCCACCGCCATGCTCTTCGTACGCAACCCCACCGGCATCTCGCACTCACCCGCCGAGCACGCCGCCGAGGACGACTGCACGGCCGGGGTCGAGGCACTCGCCGACGTACTGGAAGGTCTCGCGTGCAGCTGACACACCGGACGACGGGCGCACCCGTCACCGCGACCTACTGGATGGACCACGCCTGGCTCGGCACCCACGTCGAGCCGGGCGTCACCCTGGACGTCGCGGACGGCCGCGTCGCCGGGATCAGGACCGGGGTGCCGACCCCGCCGCCCGGTGCGACCGCGCTGCGCGGCCTGACCCTCCCCGGCCTCGCCAACACCCACTCCCACGCCTTCCACCGGGCCCTGCGCGCCACCGTCCAGGTCGGCTCGGGCACCTTCTGGACCTGGCGCGAGCTGATGTACCGGACGGCGTCCCTCCTCACCCCGGACACCTATTTCGACCTGGCCCGCGCCACCTACGCCGAGATGGCCCTGGCCGGCATCACGTCCGTCGGTGAATTCCACTACCTGCACCACGCCCCCGGCGGCACCCCCTACGCCAACCCGAACGCCATGGGCGAAGCGCTGATCGCGGCCGCCGCCGAGGCCGGGATCCGGATCACCCTGCTGGACACCGCCTACCTCGCCGCCGGATTCGGCGAGAAGCCCAACCGGCACCAACTGCGCTTCTCCGACACCACCGCGGAGGCCTGGGCGGAGCGCGCCTCCCTCCTCAAGGGCGACGACCACACCCTCATCGGCGCGGCGATCCACTCCGTCCGGGCGGTCCCGGCCGGGCAACTGGGCACCGTCGCACAGTGGGCCGAGGAGCGGAACGCCCCGCTCCATGTGCACCTCTCCGAGCAGACGGCGGAGAACGACGCCTGCCGGGCCGCGCACGGCCGCACTCCCACCCGGCTGCTGGCCGACCACGGGGTCCTCGGCCCGCGCACCACCGGCATCCACAACACCCACCTGACCGAGGCGGACATCGCACTGCTGGGCTCCTCGGCCACGGGCACCTGCATGTGCCCCACCACCGAACGCGACCTGGCCGACGGCATCGGCCCCGCCGCCGCCCTCCAGAAGGCGGGCTCGCCGCTCTCGCTGGGCAGCGACAGCCACGCCGTGATCGACCTCTTCGAGGAGGCGCGGGCGATGGAGCTCAACGAGCGGCTGCGCACGCACGTCCGGGGCCACTGGACGGCCGCCGCCCTGCTCCGGGCGGCATCGGCCGACGGGCACGCCGCACTCGGCCGCCCCGACGCGGGCGTGCTGGAGCCGGGCGCCCCCGCCGACCTGACCACCGTCGCCCTGGACTCCGTCAGGACGGCCGGACCGGTGCCCCGACTGGCAGCGGAGACCGCCGTATTCGCCGCCTCCGCCGCTGATGTGCGGCACACGGTCGTGGCAGGGCGGCACATCGTCCGGGACGGCCGTCACACACGGATCGAGGACGTGCCCCGGGCGCTCGCCGAGGCCGTGGCCGCCCTGCACCCCTGACCCCGGACCCGCCGGACACCCCGGGCCGCCCGCCCGGGCCCCCGGACCCGCCGGACACGCCCGGCCCCCCGGGCCGGCCCGGGACCACGGTCAGCACCCCGCCCGCAGAACCGGACCCTCCGGAACGCAAGGAGAACACTCTCCAGATGACGACCACCGCCGTCACCCACATCGCCAGCCTGGTCACCAATGACCCCTCCCTCGGCAACGGGACCCCCCTGGGCCTGATCCAGGACGCGGCCGTCGTCATCGACGGCGACCGCATCGTCTGGACCGGTGAATCCAGCAAAGCACCCGCCACTGACAACGTCCTCGACGCGGCCGGCCGCGCGGTGGTCCCGGGCTTCGTCGACTCCCACTCCCACCTGGTCTTCGCGGGCGACCGCACCCAGGAGTTCAACGCCCGCATGTCCGGGCAGCCCTACCGCGCGGGCGGCATCCGCACCACCGTCGCCGCCACCCGGGCCGCCTCCGACGAGGAGCTCTCCGCCAACGTCGCCCGCTACCTCGCCGAGGCCCTGCGCCAGGGCACCACCACCTTCGAGACCAAGTCCGGCTACGGCCTCACCGTCGAGGACGAGGCCCGCGCCCTGCGCATCGCGGGCCGTCACACCGACGAGGTCACCTACCTCGGCGCCCACATCGTCTCCCCCGACTACGCCGACGATCCCGCCGGATACGTCGACCTGGTCACCGGCCCGATGCTGGAGGCCTGCGCCCCGCACGCCCGCTGGATCGACGTCTTCTGCGAGCAGGGCGCCTTCGACGGCGACCAGGCCCGCGCCATCCTCACGGCGGGCCGCGCCAAGGGGCTGCACCCGCGCATCCACGCCAACCAGCTGACCTACGGGCCCGGTGTCCAGCTCGCCGTCGAACTCGACGCCGCGTCGGCCGACCACTGCACCCACCTCACCGACGCGGACGTCGACGCGCTCGGCCAGGGCGACACGGTGGCCACCCTGCTCCCGGGCGCGGAGTTCTCCACCCGCGCCACCTGGCCGGACGCCCGCCGACTCCTCGACGCGGGAGCCACCGTCGCGCTCTCCACGGACTGCAACCCCGGCTCGTCGTTCACCTCGTCCGTGCCCTTCTGCATCGCGCTGGCCGTACGCGACATGGGGATGACGCCCGACGAGGCGATCTGGTCCGCCACCGCGGGCGGGGCCGCCGCCCTGCGCCGTACCGACATCGGCCGGATCACCCCCGGCGCCCGCGCCGACCTGGTCCTCCTCGACGCCCCGAGCCACGTCCACCTCGCCTACCGCCCGGGCGTCCCACTGGTCAGCGCGGTGTGGCGGAGCGGACAGCGCGTGGTGTGAGGGGCGCCCCCGCCCGGGTGCGGCCGGGGCGCACCCCGGCACGCGGAAGGACCCGCTCCCGGCGATCCGGGGCGGGTCCTTCCGCGTTACGCCCGAGCGGCCCGTGGAGCCCCCTCGGGGGCGGCGGGCCGGGCCGGGGTCACTCCTCCAGGGTCAGACCCTTGCGGAGCTTGGTCAGCGTGCGGGAGAGCAGCCGGGAGACGTGCATCTGCGAGATGTTCAGCTCCTCGCCGATCTCCGACTGGGTCATGTTGCTGACGAAGCGGAGCGAGAGGATCATCCGGTCCCGGGCGGGCAGCGCGGCGATCAGCGGCTTCAGCGACTCGACGTACTCGATGCCTTCGAGGCTGTGGTCCTCGTAGCCGATGCGGTCCGCGAGGGCGCCCTCGCCGTCGTCCTCCTCGGGCTTGGCGTCCAGCGAGCTCGCGGTGTACGCGTTGCTCGCCGACATGCCCTCGACGACCTCCTCCGGGCTGATGCCGAGGCGCTCGGACAGCTCCGCCACGGTGGGCGCGCGGTCCAGCTGCTGGGAGAGCTCGTCGCCGGCCTTCGCCAGGTCCAGCCGCAGCTCCTGGAGCCGCCGCGGTACGCGCACGGACCAGCTGGTGTCACGGAAGAAGCGCTTGATCTCGCCGACGATCGTCGGCATCGCGAACGTGGGGAACTCCACGCCGCGGCTCAGTTCGAACCGGTCGATCGCCTTGATCAGGCCGATGGTGCCGACCTGGACGATGTCCTCCATGGGTTCGCTGCGGGAGCGGAACCGGGCGGCGGCGAACTTGACGAGCGCGAGGTTGAGCTCGACGAGGGTGTTGCGGACGTAGCTGTACTCGTGGGTGCCCTCTTCGAGGCACTCCAGCCGCTCGAAGAGCGTCTTCGACAGGGCCCTGGCGTCCAGAGCGCCCACTTCGGCGTAGGGCGGGATCTCGGGAAGTCCTTCGAGGCCCTCGCCGGCCGCGCCGGAGAAGTCTGAGGTGGTGCGGGTCGTGCTGGTCGTGCCGGTGCGCGGGCCGGGAACGGCGCTCGCGGCGGGGGAGTCGGAATGGGTCGGTCCCTGAGGACATGCCGACGGCGCGTTGTGGGTACGCGCTTCGTCGAGCCGGGGTGACATGGGTCTCCTCCATCGTTCTCGGCATATGGCTGCCGATGCCCATACGTGTGCCTGCGGTGAAGCGGCGCCTCCAAAGCCGGTCGTGTTTCTGGTGTCCCTCTACCCATACCCGGTCCTGGCCAGCAGTGACAAGCGCCAATTGCCGCCATATGTCCGGTTTGTTGAGGTCTCCGACTACCGCGTGGCGAACGGAACGCGTAATGTTCCAGGAACGTCGGCGGTAGCTCTGCATACAGCCGCACAGGCAGTGACGCGCACAGTGACGAACGGCGAAGAGGGACAGGCATGGACCGCGGGACGGTCGGCAGTGCTAACCGGGGTCGACTTCAGGTCGAGGCCCGGACCGAGGGGCGCAGCGAGGTCGTGACGCCGGTGGGTGAGCTCGACCACCACACCGCCGATCTGCTGCGTGAGCCCCTGGAAAGTGCCGTGGAGCAGGGGCGCTCACGCCTGGTGGTCGACTGCTCCCGGCTGGATTTCTGCGATTCCACCGGGCTGAACGTGCTGCTCGGCGCCCGCCTCAAGGCGGAGGCGGTCGGCGGCGGGGTCCATCTGGCCGGAATGCTGCCCGTTGTGGCGAGGGTCTTCGAGATCACCGGCGCCGAGGCGGTTTTCACCGTCCACGCCACGCTCGAAGAGGCCCTGGCCACCTGACCCGGCACGAGCGCGCGACCGCTGACGCCCCCGGTGTCCGGCGTGTCACGCGATCGTGTGCCTCAAGTGGGTGTTGTTGCGACACGGCAGGGCAGGAGACACCCCGGCGGTGCCCCGCAAAGGCCCCGACACACTCGGTAACTGATCACTATCTGTTCGAAGGCGACATGGCGACATGGCGAATCGGTGAGGTGAAGCGCTGATGAGCACCACCCGGCAGCATCCGCCGGGCGACCTCGGTCGCGAGCCGGACGGAGCGGGCGCAGTCCCGCCCGACCCGGCCGGGCGGCAGTGGCGCACCCTCTCACTCGCGCAGGCCAGCGGCATCGTGCCGACTGCTCGTGACTTCGCCCGGCAGGCGCTGCACGACTGGGGCTGGCTCCCGGCGTCCACCGCGGACCGCAGAGCCGCGGCCGAGGACGTCCTGCTGGTCGTCTCCGAGCTGGTGACGAACGCCTGCCTGCACGCGGAGGGTCCCGAGGAGCTCCGGATCGGCCACACCCCCAAGGTGCTGCGGGTGGAGGTCGTCGACCGGGGGGCGGGCCAGCCCGCACCCCGTACGCCGCACCGCGCCGGCCGGCCCGGCGGGCACGGCATGTTCATCGTCCAGCGCCTCTGCCTCGACTGGGGTGTCCTGCGCACCCCGGACGCCCCCGGCAAGACCGTCTGGGCGGAGCTCGCCGCCCCCGCGTAGGCCCTGTCGTCAACCTGCCGCCTGCCCTGCGGGGCCGCCCTTCGGGCGACGACGGCGGTCTGACGGCAGAACCTGGGCCGTGACCGCGCAGTCTCGTCCGGCCCGACGGGCGGCCGACGATGCTTCGCGGGCGCTGCCTGGCGCGCCCGCCGCCGGCCCTCCTCGCCCGGCCCCTCATCCGTACGCCTCAGGAGTGCGCCGGGCGGGCGTCTCGGGGGCGTCCCCACCCGCACCGACAGGAGCGCGCCGGATCGGCGCGCTCTTTGTCTTCCCTCCATCAGGCCCCGGGCGTACCTTGAGCGCCCAATCTGATGTGCCGTCAGTAATGAGCGCCCGTACGGGTCGTGGCGCGCGGCGGCGTCCGGCATGAGGGGAACACGAGGTGTCGAACCAGAAGCGGACCACTCTCGCGCTGGCGGCTGCGCTGGCGGGCTCGGTCGTGGTGGCGGGCGCGCCCGCCGCCCACGCCGAGGTCGTGGACGTCAACTACCAGTGCGTGACGCCCATCGGGCCCAAAGGGGCGGTCTCGCCCATCGACATCAAGAGCGTCGAGAGCGGCGACGGCCACAAGCTCACCATGTCCTTCCGAAAGGGCGTCTCCTCCAGCCCGGTCGAGCTGGGCAAAGGGGCCATGAACCCCAGCGCCGTGATCGAGCTGGGCGGCGCGGAGCAGGGGAAGGTCCAGGTCACCGGCCCGGCGAACAACGAGGCGATCCCCGCCAACACACCGATCAAGATCAGCGACCTGTCGGGGACGTACACCCCGAAGAAGAGCGGCAAGGTCACCTTCACCGCCGGGGTCCTCACCATCAAGGCCCTCGGCACGACCACCACCTGCACCCCCAAGAACAACCCCGGACCCTCCCTCGAACTCGACGTCCAAGCGGCGGGCGGTTCATCGGACGGCGGCTCCACCGACGGCGGTTCGCCGGGCGGCGCGGCCACCGGCGGCTCGACCGGCGGCGCCTCGGGAGGCGGTGAGCTGCCCCGCACCGGCCCGCTGGACTCGGCGGCGGCGCTCGGCACGCTCGGCGGCACCGTGCTGCTGAGCGGGGCGGCCGGAGTGCTCTGGCTGACCCGGCGAGGACAGCGCTCCGCTGGCTGAGACCGGCCCGGTCCAGCGCAGCATCGCCGCCGGCAGGCAGAGGAGCCGCCCATGTCGCCACCCACTCCGCGCCTCCGCCGGGCGCTGCTCGTCCTCACGGCGGTGCTCGCCGCGCAGCTGTGCGTGCTCACACCGCTCCCGGCCGCCGCCGCTCGGGCCGCCGCGGACGCTCCGGCCGACACCGCCCGGGCCGACACCGACACCGCCGCGGACGGCCCGGCGGGCTGGACGGCCAGGCCCGCCGGACCGGGCGCGGGCCGGGACGCCCGGCCGTACCTCTATCTGGAGGGCACTCCCGGCCAGGCCCTCCAGGACCGTCTCGCGGTGACCAACTCCGGCCGGGCCCCGCTGACCGTACGACTGCGGGGCGACGGCCGGGCCGGGGCCTGGATCGGCTTCGCCGCGGACTCCGTCACCGTCCCGGCCCGGACCCGAGCCGAGGTGCCGCTCGCCCTCACGGTGCCGCCCGACGCGGTGCCCGGCGACGCTTCCGGGGAGGTGGTGGCCGCCGACGGGGACGAGGAGATCCGGGTGCCGGTCCGGGTCCGGATCGGCGGTCCGACGCTGGCGGCGCTCACCGTCGAGGACGTCGAGATTTCCGGCGGGACCATCCGCTACGCCCTGGTCAACCGGGGCAACGCGGTGCTGGAGCCCCGGCTCGCGGTACGCGCCGAGGGAATGTTCGGCACGCTGCTGGACCGCCCGGAGCGGCCCCTGCCGCTGGAGCTGGCCCCCGGCCGACGGGTGGAGCGGACCGAACCCTGGCCCGACGCCCCGGCCCTGGACGCGGTCACCGTACGGCTGCGGGTCACCGCCCCCGGGGGCGCCCGGGACGAGGCCGAGGCCTCCGCGACGTACGTACCGGTGGCCCCGGCCGTCGGCGGCGGGCTGCTGGTCCTCGGCGGCCTGGCCCTGCTCGGCTCCGGCGCGTTCCGGCGGCGACGTGCCCGGCGGGGCGACCCCGAACCGCCGGGCGCGGAGACAGGCCGAGCGGAACCGCCGGGCGCGGAGACGGGGGGCACCGGCACGGAACCGCCGGGCGCCGACTCGGCGGACGACGGGCAACCGACCACAGAGACGAGGCCCTTGGTGAAGACGGGACCCCTGGTGAAGTCGGGAGCGGGATCGTGACGCGGCAGCCCGGCCCCCGAGCCCCCCGGCGCAGCGCGCCGCCCGTCCTCCTGTTCCTGGCCGCCCTCCTGGCGCTCCTGCCGGCCCTGTCCGTCCTGGCTCCCCAGGGCGCGCGGGCGGCCGACGGCGACCCCACCGTGAGCCTGTCCAAGAAGGAGGCGGGCAAGGGCGGAGAGATCACCGTCAGCGGCAGCGGCTGGCGCGCCGAGGCGCTGCTGATGCTGCTGATCTGCGGTCAGTCCACGCCGGAGCGCGGCGTGATCGGCGGCACCAACGCCTGTGCCAACGCCGACGGCCGCGCCGTCACGACCGACGAGAAGGGCGCCTTCAGCAAGAAGCTGCCGGTCACCGAACCGCCGAAGCCGTGCCCCTGTGTGGTGCACGTCGCCACGGTGACCGGCGAACAGGCGCTGGCCGACGCGGTGTTCACGGTGGCGGGCCACCCCACCGCGGACCTGCCGGAGCAGACCGGCGGCGGAAGGCTCGCGGTGCTGGCCACCACCCGCCTGGAGGGAGACAGCTCCCTGCTCACCTGGTTCGGAGCCCCGCCGGCCCGCAGGCTCGTCTTCACCGTGGGCAATCTCGGGTCCGCGCCCGTCAAGGACCCCGTCTTCGAGATCGGCACCGCGCACGGCGTCTACGCGCCGCAGTGGGAGGAACGCCAGTGGCGCGGCACGGTCGCCCCCGGCGCCAAGGCCCGGATCAAGCTGCCCCTCGAACTGTCCGCGGGCGCGCACGGCGACTACCAGGTCTCCCTGCGGTACGGGCGGAAAGTGCTGGCCGAGCAGCCGTGGGGGGTCGCCCGCCCCTGGGGCGTCACGGTCTTCTGGGTGCTGCTCTGCCTGGTCGTACCGGCAGCCGTCTTCCGTATCGGCATGGCGGTCGTGGACAAGGTCCGGCCGCGTCCCGCCGGCGCGCACCGTACGCGTACGCCGGCCGCGCGACACAGGCCGGAGCGGCGCGGGCGCACGGGCGTGGGCCGGGACGCGGCCACGGCCCCGGGCGCGACCACTGGAGCGACCACGAGCGCCGCCACGACTCCCGATGCGACCACGGCCGTGCTGCCGTGGTTCACCCCGGATTCCGCACCGTCCGAGAACCGATCCCGACCCACGACGAAGGGACAAGCGTGAGCACGCAACGGAGGATGAGCGCGGCCGGAGTCGCGCTGATGCTCGGCGGCGCGGGCATCCTGATGGCCGCGAGTCCGGCCCAGGCCGCCGAGGTCAGTTACGCGACGGAGTGCGTTCCGCCGCCGATCTCGGGACTGCCCGCGGTGCAGGGCACCACGAAGGTGGAGCTGACCGCTCCGGCCGAGGCGAAGGTGGGCGACGAGATCGAGGTCGTCTGGAAGACGGTGGCGGCCGCGTCCAAGAACCCGGACGTGCTGGACCTGGGCGCGGACACGGTCAAGCCGACCGGGACGATCACCCTGGGCGGTTCGGCGAGCGGCGAACTGAAGCTGGAGGGCCCCCGGCAGAACCCGCCGATTCCCAAGAACAGCCCGATGGTGCTGCCCGACATGAAGGGCACGCTGAAGCTGGAGAAGGCCGGGGAGATCACCCTGACGCCGGGCGCGTACAACATCAACGTGTCCAAGCCGATCTCCACGGACACCAAGTGCGCGCCGAAGGAGGAGGTGAAGGCGGGCGCCACGATCAAGGTCACCGAGGGCGGCGGCTCCACCACGGGCGGCACGACGTCCGGCGGCACGGACGCCGGAGGCGCCACGTCGGGCGGCGGTGACACCGGAGGCACCACGTCCGGCGGCACGGACTCCGGCGGTACGACGTCGGGCGGCTCGGACGGCGGTGCGGACGCCGGAGGCGCCTCGTCCGGCGGCGGCACCGGCGGCGGGGGCGGGGAGACCGACTTCCCCGGCAAGGAGGTCTCCGTCGCCTACGCGTGCAAGACCCCGATCGGGGACAAGAACGCCACGTCGCCGGTCCGGATCAGCGCCAAGAAGAGCGGCGGCGACTACGGCCTCACGGTGGAGTTCAGCACGTCCGTGATGGACAGCCCGATCGACATTCCGGCGGGCCAGGTGAAGCCGTCCATGGACGTCAGGCTCGGCGGGGCGGACAAGGGCACGGTCAAGGTCGAGGGGCCGGTGAACAAGGAGGTCATCAAGACCGGCGCCCCGATCGAGATCCCCGACCTCACCGGCACGTACAAGCCCGGCGCGAGCGGCAAGTCCACGCTCAGCCCCGGCGTCCTCACCGTGATGGCCGCCGGTACGACGACGACCTGCACCCCGCCCGCGGGCGTGGCGGTCTCCCTGGAGCTGGACACCTCCGCCCAGCCGGGCGGCGCGTCCGGCGGCGGCAGCGGGAGCGGCGGCGCGGCGGGCTCCGGCGGAGCCGCGGCGTCCGGCGGCGGCACGGACTCCGGCGGCGGCCTGGCCGCCACCGGGGCCGAGGACGACGGTGCGCTCAGGGCGCTCGGCCTGGTCGCCGGCACGGCGATCCTGCTGGGCGGCGCGGTGTTCACGTTCACCCCGTGGCGGAGGCTGCGCGGCACCCGCTGAGCCGGTACCGCTCGGAGCGCACCGCTGAGCCGGTACCGCTCGGACCGAACGACAGCGGGTCCGCACGAAGTGATCGTGCGGACCCGCTGTCGGACCCCGGAAGGGACCGGAACTGCTACTTGACGTCGCCCATGAGCGCGCGGATCTTGCGTCCGGCCACTATGAAGGCGATGCCCGCCGCGACGGCCACGACCGCCTGCAACGTGTAGTACGCGGCGTCGCCGAGCGGGGCGTTGAGCTTCGTGGTCCAGCCGTTCAGGGCGTTGCCCGTCGACGTGGCCAGGAACCACAGGCCCATGATCTGGCCGATGAACATCTTGGGCGCCAGCTTCGTGGACAGCGACAGGCCGACCGGGGAGAGGCACATCTCACCCATGGTCTGCGCCAGGTAGACGGCGAGCAGCCAGAAGACGGTGACCTTGCCGGTCTCGCTGTTCGCGGCGGCCGCGCCCGCCAGGCCCATGATGCCGAAGGAACCGCCGATGAGGAGCATCGCCAGCGCGAACTTCATCGGGGTGCTGGGCTCCCGGTTGCGCGTGGCCAGCTTGACCCAGAGCCCGGCGAAGATCGGGGCCAGGATGATGACCATGGCGGGGTTGACCGACTGGAGCCAGGAGGCCGGGAACTCCCAGCCGCCGATGAAGCGGTCCGTCTTGTTGTCCGCGAAGATCGTCAGCAGCGAACCGGACTGGTCGTAGATCATCCAGAAGAGCACGGCCGTGATGAAGAACCACACGTACGCCTTGATCTTCGGCCGGTCCTCCTGGGTCAGCGCCGGGTTCCGGAAGATCGAGACGAAGTACACGATCGGCACGACGACGCCGAGGACGGCCAGGACGTTGACGATGTGCTCGATGTCGTACGTGCCGAGCGCCAGGTCGATCAGCAGTGCGGCGACCGCGACGCCGGACCACAGGCCGACCTTGCGCAGCATCTGCCGCCGCTCCTCGGGCGAGGCGGGCTTCGCGGGCAGCTTGCCGACGTCGCCGAGGTGCTTGGAGCCCAGCGCGTACTGGATGACCGCGAAGGTCATACCGACACCGGCGACACCGAAGCCGAGGTGCCAGTTGACGTTCTCGCCGAGGTAGCCGACCAGCAGCGGGGCGGCGAGCCCACCGATGTTGATCGCCATGTAGAAGAGGGTGAACCCGGCGTCACGGCGGGAGCTGGGCTGGCCCTCGTAGAGAGCGCCCACCATCGCCGAGATGTTCGGCTTCAGCAGACCCGTACCGGCCGCGATCAGCGCCAGACCGATGAAGAACGCGATGTCACTCGGAAGGGCCAGGGTGAAGTGGCCCAGCGCGATGACGATGCCGCCGACCAGAACGGCCTTGCGGGCGCCCCAGAGGCGGTCGGCGACCCAGCCGCCGGGCATCGCGGCCATGTAGACGACGGCGTTGTAGACACCGTAGATGGAGGCGGCGAGCGCCTCCCGGCCCTCGAGGGGGCCGTCGAGCACAGCGGCCACCAAGTACAGGGTGAGGATGGCGCGCATCCCGTACCAGGAGAAGCGTTCCCACATCTCCGTCATGAACAGGGTGGCCATACCGCGGGGGTGGCCGAAGAAGGTCTTCTCGCCGGAATTCGGCGAGTCCTTCGTCAGGCTGGACGCCATGGTCGATCCTTGCTGGTCGGGACGCGACGCCTCGTGAGCTGTACGCGCCCGGTGGGGGGCAGCCGGCACCGGCGCGGCGTACCCCGCCCCCACGCCTGAGGGGGGACGTGCTCCGTGCGGCCGGACTCCTGACGGAGGTGCGGCGGCGGAGCGGGGAGAAACCGCGTCGGGATCCACGCCCGTCGCGCGTCCTCGCACTCCGGGCCCGGCTCACAGGTCGTTCACTCAGGAGCCGGCGGGAACCGGCCCCGCACACAAAAGAGACCCTTGGCGCTCATGGCTGCCCAAAGGTCCTTGAGTAGTGCAACAGGCGTTGGGACACCATACGACACGACACGGCGGGATATGAAAGGACTTGAGACATGGATCACAGGTCCCGGTGGAACCACACTCCCCTATTCAAAGGCCCCCGTCCGCTTTATGGCGCTGACCCGCAGGTGGCGTCGTGGGCCTCACCTCGGACCCTCCGTCCGGACTACCATCAGTCCATGACCCGTGTACTGCTCGCCGAGGACGACGCATCCATCTCGGAGCCACTGGCCCGCGCACTGCGTCGGGAGGGTTACGAGGTCGAGGTCCGCCAGGACGGTCCGACCGCGCTCGACGCCGGACTCCAGGGCGGCATCGACCTGGTCGTCCTCGACCTGGGGCTGCCCGGGATGGACGGTCTCGAAGTCGCCCGCAGGCTCCGGGCCGGCGGCCACACCATCCCGATCCTGGTGCTGACGGCCCGCGCCGACGAGGTCGACACGGTCGTCGGCCTGGACGCGGGCGCCGACGACTACGTCACCAAGCCGTTCCGGCTCGCCGAGCTCCTCGCCCGGGTCCGCGCCCTGCTGCGCCGCGGGGCCTCCGAGCCCGTCGCGCAGCCCGCCACCCACGGGGTCAGGATCGACGTCGAGTCGCACCGCGCCTGGATGGGCGAGGAGGAACTCCAGCTCACCGCGAAGGAGTTCGACCTCCTGCGGGTCCTGGTCCGGGACGCCGGCCGGGTCGTCACCCGCGACCAGCTGATGCGTGAGGTCTGGGACACCACCTGGTGGTCGTCCACCAAGACCCTCGACATGCACATCTCCTGGCTCCGCAAGAAGCTCGGCGACGACGCCGCCAATCCGCGCTACATCGCCACCGTCCGGGGCGTCGGCTTCCGGTTCGAGAAGAGCTGACGTACGAAGCACCCATGCACCCTGAGAACGGCCCCCGCGGCCCCCTGAGGCCGGTATGCGCCGCCGGCTGATCAGCTCCACGCTCGCCGTGGTGCTCGTCGTCATCGCCGTCTTCGGCGTCTCCCTGGTGATCGTCGAGACGCGCACCATCAGCGCCAGCGCCCAGGAGAGCGTCGAGTCCGAGGCGCTCCGGCTGATCAGCGTGGTCGACAGCCGGCTGCTGGGCGCGGAGCGGATCAACCCCGGGGTGCTGGCCGAGCAGATCGACCCCAAGCGGTACGCCCTGGTCGAGATCCCCGGCCGCGAGCCCATCGCCGTCGGCGAACGCCCCGTCGGCAGCGTCCTGCGCGCCATCGAGACCGGCGAGCAGGGCGAGACCGTCACCGTCGAGGAGTCCCGTTCGGCCGTCACCCGCGAGGTCGGGCGCACGCTCCTGATCATCGGTGCGGTGGCGCTGCTGGCGATCGTCTCGGCCGTGCTGCTCGCCGTGCGCCAGGCGAACCGGCTGGCCTCCCCGCTCACCGACCTCGCCGAGACGGCGGAGCGCCTCGGCTCCGGGGACCCCCGCCCGCGCCACAAGCGGTACGGGGTGCCCGAGCTGGACCGGGTCGCCGATGTCCTGGACTCCTCGGCCGAGCGGATCGCCCGGATGCTGACCGCCGAACGCCGGCTCGCCGCGGACGCCTCGCACCAGCTGCGGACGCCGCTGACCGCCCTCTCCATGCGGATCGAGGAGATCTCCGTCACCGACGACCCCGACACGGTGAAGGAGGAGGCGAACATCGCCCTCACCCAGGTCGAGCGCCTCACCGACGTCGTGGAGCGGCTCCTGACGAACTCCCGCGACCCGCGCACCGGCTCCGCCGTCGTCTTCGACCTCGACGAGATCGTCAAGCAGCAGATCGAGGAGTGGCGGCCCGCCTACCGCAGCGCCGGCCGGGCGCTGGTCTGCTCCGGCAAGCACGGGCTGAAGGCCGTCGGCACCCCGGGCGCGGTGGCCCAGGTCCTGGCGGCCCTGATCGAGAACTCCCTCATGCACGGCGGCGGCACCGTCGCCCTGCGCACCCGGGTCACCGGCAACCAGGCGGTCATCGAGGTCACCGACGAGGGCCCGGGCGTCCCCGCCGAACTGGGGGCGCGGATCTTCGAGCGGACCATCAGCGGGCGCAACTCCACCGGCATCGGCCTGGCCGTCGCCCGCGACCTCGCGGAGGCGGACGGCGGCCGGCTGGAACTGCTCCAGCAGCACCCGGCGGTCTTCGCGCTCTTCCTCAGCCGGGTTCCGGTCGACCGGAAGACCCCCGAGCGCCCGGTGCGCTGAACGACGACGGGCCCGCGCCGGACGCGCTCCCGTACGGGCACGACCGGCCGGTTCCGTCCGGGCCGCGGTCGGTTCGGGCGCCGGAGCGGTTCCCGTACGGCCGGGCCGCGGTCAGTTCCGTACGGGGTCGGGCGTCACCCGTTCCTCCGCCGGCCTGCGCTGTTCCAGAAACCGTTCCGCGTTCAGCACGGCCTCCTTGGCGGGCAGGGTCTTGAAGACCCAGGTCCGGTAGGACCAGAAGCGGAACAGAGTGGCGACCCCGATGCCGACGATCTTGAAGACGTTGCTCTGCACCGGGGTGTTCCAGCCGAAGCCGTACGTCGCCAGGTACAGCACACCGGTCTCGATCACCGCGCCCGCCGCGCTGAACAGCAGGAAGAGGGCCAGCTCACGGGTCCGGCCGGTCTTGTCGCGGTCCCGGTAGGTCCAGTAGCGGAACCCCACGTAGTTGAAGAGGATCGCCACGAACGTCGCGATCACGCTTGCCCGGACCACCTGGAGGTCCGTGGTGTGCCGCAGCAGGTTGAAGACCGCGATGTTGACCAGCAGGCCGAAAGCGCCGACCGCGCCGAACTTGGCGACCTCCCGGGCCAGCAGCTCAAGCCGGGTCCGCAGTGCGCCCCGTTCGCTCATGGTGATCGCTGGCCCCGTCCGTCGGAAGGCGTCTGGAAGACGTGTCGACGCAACCACGTCAACTCCGCCATGCTAACCAGCCCACCCGTGTGACGCCCGTGAGTCCGCAGGGGTCGTGACCGTACGGCATCCGTACGGCCGTCCGGGGAGCCCCGGCGTGGCGGATACCCTGG
This sequence comes from Streptomyces griseus, assembly GCF_900460065.1. Taxonomy (GTDB): domain Bacteria; phylum Actinomycetota; class Actinomycetes; order Streptomycetales; family Streptomycetaceae; genus Streptomyces; species Streptomyces griseus. The sequence continues at coordinate 92,093 of NZ_UAVD01000005.1, forward strand.
AGGCGTGACGTTCCCGGTAGTCGGCATGGTCGGCGGCGGTCAGCTCGCCCGCATGACCCACGAGGCGGGCATCCCCCTCGGCCTGAAATTCAAGCTGCTCAGTGACACCCCCCAGGATTCGGCGGCCCAGGTGGTGAGCGAGGTCGTCATCGGCGACTATCGCGACCTGGACACGCTGCGCGCCTTCGCGCAGGGCTGTGACGTGATCACCTTCGATCACGAGCACGTCCCGACCGAGCATCTGCGGGCCCTGGAGGCGGACGGCATCCCCGTGCGCCCCGGCCCCGATGCCCTGGTGCACGCCCAGGACAAGGGGGTGATGCGCGCCAGGCTCCTGGAGATCGGCGCACCCTGCCCCCGCCACCGCATCGTGAGCGATCCGGCCGACGCCGCCGCGTTCGCCGAGGAGGTCGGGGGCTTCCCCGTCATCCTCAAGACCGTGCGCGGCGGCTACGACGGCAAGGGCGTGTGGGTGGTCCGCTCCGAGGCGGACGCGGCCGATCCGTTCCGCGCCGGGGTGCCGGTCCTCGCGGAGGAGAAGGTCGACTTCGTACGGGAGCTGGCGGCGAACATCGTCCGCTCGCCGCACGGCCAGGCCGTCGCCTACCCGGTCGTCGAGTCGATCCAGGTGGACGGCGTCTGCGACACCGTGATCGCCCCGGCCCCGGAGCTGGACGAGGAACTGGCCGGCGAGGCCCAGCAGCTCGCGCTGCGCATCGCCGCCGAGCTGGGCGTCGTCGGACACCTCGCGGTCGAGCTGTTCGAGACGCGCGGCCCCGACGGGAAGCCCGGCATCCTCGTCAACGAGCTGGCCATGCGCCCGCACAACTCGGGCCACTGGACCATGGACGGCGCGATCACCTCCCAGTTCGCCAACCACGTGCGGGCGGTCCTCGACCTCCCCCTCGGCGACCCGCGCCCGCGCGCCCCCTGGACGGTCATGTGCAACGTCCTGGGCGGCGACTACCCGGACATGTACCAGGCGTACCTGCACTGCATGGCCCGCGACCCGCAGCTCAAGATCCACATGTACGGCAAGGACGTGAAGCCCGGCCGCAAGGTCGGACACGTCAACACCTACGGCGATGACCTGGCGGACGTGCGGGAGCGCGCCCGGCACGCGGCCGACTACCTGCGAGGAACGATCACCGAATGACTTCCCCCGGCACCGGATCCCCCGTCGCCCCCCTCGTCGGCATCGTCATGGGCTCGGACTCCGACTGGCCCGTCATGGAGGCCGCCGCCAAGGCGCTCGACGAGTTCGAGATCCCCTACGAGGTCGACGTCGTCTCCGCCCACCGGATGCCGCGCGAGATGATCGCGTACGGCGAGGAGGCCGCGGGCCGCGGCCTGAAGGCGGTCATCGCGGGCGCGGGTGGGGCCGCCCACCTGCCCGGGATGCTGGCCTCGGTCACCCCGCTGCCGGTCATCGGCGTTCCGGTGCCGCTGAAGTACCTGGACGGCATGGACAGCCTGCTCTCCATCGTCCAGATGCCGGCCGGGGTCCCCGTCGCCACCGTCTCCGTCGGCGGCGCGCGCAACGCGGGGCTGCTGGCCGCCCGGATCCTCGCCGCGGCCGACCCCGTGCTCCAGGAGCGGATGCAGGAGTTCCTGCAGGAGCTGAACGACCAGGCCACGGAGAAGGGCAAGCGCCTGCGCTCCAAGGTCCAGGGCGCGGACTCCTTCGGCTTCGGAAAGTAGGGACCGGACCCGTGGACCACCTCGCCCGCGCGCACGAGCTCCTCGCCGTCCACCCCGTCGTCGACGGCCACAACGACCTCCCCTGGGCCCTGCGCGAACAGGTCGGCTACGACCTCGACGCCCGGGACATCGCCGCCGACCAGCGCGGCCTGCTCCACACCGATCTGAACCGGCTGCGGGCCGGCGGGGTCGGCGGCCAGTTCTGGTCGGTGTACGTCCGCACCGACCTGACCGGCGACGCGGCCGTCAGCGCCACCCTGGAGCAGATCGACATCGTCGGCGAGCTGATCGCCCGCTACCCGACGCACCTGCGCCGGGCGCTCACCGCCGACGACCTGGAGAAGGCCCGCGCGGAGGGCCGGATCGCCTCCCTGATGGGCGCCGAGGGCGGCCACTCCATCAACAACTCCCTGGGCACCCTGCGCGCCCTGTACGACCTCGGCGTCCGCTACATGACGCTCACCCACAACGACAACATCGACTGGGCCGACAGCGCGACGGACCTGCCGCGCCTCGGCGGCCTCTCCGCCTTCGGCCACGAGGTCGTCCGCGAGATGAACCGCGTCGGCATGCTGGTCGACCTCAGCCACGTCGCGGACGGCGTCATGCGCGACGCGCTCGCCACCAGCACCGCGCCGGTGATCTTCTCGCACTCCTCGGCCCGCGCCGTCTGCGACCACCCGCGCAACATCCCCGACGACGTGCTCGCGGCCCTCCCGGCCAACGGCGGCGTCGCGATGGTGACCTTCGTCCCGAAGTTCGTGCTGCCCGAGGCCGTCGCCTGGACCCTGGCCGCCGACCGGAACATGCGCGAGCACGGCCTGCACCACCTCGACACCACCCCGACCGCGATGCGCATCCACGAGGACTTCGAGGCGGCCCACCCGCGCCCCGAGGCCACCGTCTCGACCATCGCGGACCACCTCGACCACATGCGCGCGGTCGCGGGCGTCGACCACATCGGCATCGGCGGCGACTACGACGGCACGGCGTTCACCCCGCGCGGCCTGGACGACGTCTCCGGCTACCCGAACCTCATCGCCGAGCTGCTGCGGCGCGGCTGGTCCGAGGGCGATCTCGCCAAGCTGACCTGGCAGAACTCCCTACGGGTGCTGCGCGACACGGAAGCCGTGGCCCGCGACGAGCAGAGCGGGCGCGGCCCGTCCCACGCGACGATCACGGAGCTGGACGGGCAGCGGCCGCGCTGACCCGAGCGTGCCTCGTGACGACACGGAAGATTCGGGCAATCATCCACAGTTCCTACGCAACCTCGTGTTAGGGATAGCGGGCAGGATTTCCCTCAACAGGAGGTACGCAACGATGCGCACGAATCTTCTCCGCGTCACGGCCGCGCTCGGTACCGCGGTCGTCCTGGCCGTCGGCGGCGCGGGCGTGGCCGCCGCCGACGGTCTGGGCAACGCGGGCATCGGGAACAAGGGCGTCGGCAACGCGGGCATCGCGAACACGGGCCTGGGCAACGCGGGCGGCTTCAACGGTGGCGTCGGCAACGCCGGCCTCGGCAACTGGGGCTGGGGCAACGCCGGCATCGGCAACACGGGCGTCGGCAGCCACGGCTTCGGCAACTCGGGCCTCGGCAGCTCCGGCATCGGCAACACCGGCGTGGGCAGCTCCGGCATCGGCAACTGAACCGCCTCGCGCGCCCGGTCCGCACCGGGCAGGCGCCCCCGGGCCGGCCGCACGCTCCACCGGCGGCCGGCCCGCGTGCGTGCGGGCCGGGCGTTCGCCCGTGCGGCGGTGGGCGGCGGCGTCCGGGGGAGCCGGTCGGCCGGTTCCCCGAAGCCGGCCCCCGGACGTGTGGATCAGGCCTTCGGGCGGCCCATCGCCCGGTACGTCCACCCGGCCTCGCGCCACACCGCGCTGTCCAGGGCGTTGCGGCCGTCCAGGATGATCCGGCGGGCCGCCACCTCGCCCAGCTCCGCCGGGTCCAGCTCACGGAACTCGCGCCACTCCGTCAGGTGCAGCACCACGTCCGCCCCGCGCACGGCCTCCAGCGCGGAGTCCGCGTAGCCGAGCGTCGGGAACAGCCGCCGGGCGTTGTCCATCCCCTTCGGGTCGAACACGGTCACCTGGCCGCCCTGGAGGTGGATCTGCCCGGCGACGTTGAGCGCGGGGGAGTCGCGTACGTCGTCGGAGTCGGGCTTGAACGCGGCGCCCAGCACCGCCACCCGCCTGCCGAGGAACGAGCCGCCGCCCACCGCCTCCCGGGCGAGCTCCACCATGTGGCCGCGGCGGCGCATGTTGATCGAGTCGACCTCGCGGAGGAAGGTGAGCGCCTGGTCCGCGCCCAGCTCCCCGGCGCGCGCCATGAAGGCGCGGATGTCCTTGGGCAGGCAGCCGCCGCCGAAGCCGATCCCGGCCCGCAGGAACTTCTTCCCGATGCGGTCGTCGTGCCCGATGGCCTCCGCGAGCTTCACGACGTCCCCGTCGGCCGCCTCGCACACCTCGGCCATCGCGTTGATGAAGGAGATCTTGGTGGCCAGGAAGGAGTTGGCGGAGGTCTTCACCAGCTCGGCGGTCGGGAAGTCGGTCACCACGAACGGGGAGCCCTCGGCGACCGGCACGGCGTACACCTCGCGCAGCAGCTTCTCGGCCCCCTCGCTCGCGACGCCGACGACGATCCGGTCGGGGTGCAGGGTGTCGTTCACGGCGAAGCCCTCGCGGAGGAACTCCGGGTTCCAGGCCAGCTCGGCACCGGCCCCCGCCGGAGCCAGCTCGGCGAGCCGGGCCGCGAGGCGGGCGGCGGAGCCCACCGGGACGGTCGACTTGCCGACGACCAGGGCGGGCCGGGTCAGGTGCGGGGCCAGCGAGTCGAAGGCGCTGTCGACGTAACTCATGTCGCACGCGTACTCGCCGTGCTTCTGCGGGGTGTTCACGCAGACGAAGTGGACGTCGCCGAACTCCCCCACCTCCTCCCAGGAGGTGGTGAAGCGCAGCCGCCCGGTGGAGCCCTCGATCCCGGCGACGTGCCGCTGGAGCATCTCCTCCAGACCCGGCTCGTACATCGGCACGCGGCCGGTGGAGAGCAGCTCGATCTTCTCCGGCACGACATCGAGCCCCAGGACCTCGAAGCCCAGCTCGGCCATGGCCGCGGCATGGGTGGCGCCGAGATAGCCGGTGCCGATCACAGTGATCCTGAGGGCCATGGGGTGCTCCTGGAAGATACGGACGGAGGTGCGGACCGAGCATAGTCGGGGACCGGAAGGCCGGAATTCACCGCTCCTTCCGTCCGCTCCACCGCATATGTCCCACCCCTGTCGGGAAGCTCACGTACACGGCACGTATGCCGCCGGGCGGTCGGCGGACTAAAATTGAGTTACTTAACGGTAGTTAGCATCTGGGGAGTGAGCGTCTTGGCGGGTTCGACCGATTTCGACCTGTACCGTCCGGCCGAGGAGCACGACATGCTCCGCGAGACCATCCGCGCCCTCGCCGAGACGAAGATCGCCCCCTTCGCCGCCGAGGTCGACGAGGAGGGCCGCTTCCCGCAGGAGGCGCTGGACGCCTTGGTCGCCTCGGACCTGCACGCCGTCCACGTCCCGGAGGAGTACGGCGGCGCCGGCGCCGACGCGCTCGCCACGGTCATCGTGATCGAGGAGGTGGCCCGCGCCTGCGCCTCCTCCTCCCTGATCCCGGCCGTCAACAAGCTCGGCTCGCTCCCGGTGATCCTCTCCGGCTCCGAGGAGCTGAAGGCCAAGTACCTGGGCCCGCTCGCCAAGGGCGACGCGATGTTCTCCTACGCCCTCTCCGAGCCGGACGCCGGTTCGGACGCGGCCGGCATGAAGACGAAGGCCGTGCGCGACGGCGACTTCTGGGTCCTCAACGGCGTGAAGCGCTGGATCACCAACGCGGGCGTCTCCGAGTTCTACACGGTCATGGCCGTCACCGACCCGGCCAAGCGCTCCAAGGGCATCTCCGCCTTCGTCGTCGAGAAGTCCGACGAGGGCGTCTCCTTCGGCGCCCCGGAGAAGAAGCTCGGCATCAAGGGCTCTCCGACCCGCGAGGTCTACTTCGACAACGTGCGCATCCCCGCCGACCGGATGATCGGCGAGGAGGGCACCGGCTTCGCCACCGCGATGAAGACCCTGGACCACACCCGCATCACCATCGCGGCCCAGGCCCTCGGCATCGCCCAGGGCGCGCTGGACTACGCCAAGGGGTACGTCCAGGAGCGCAAGCAGTTCGGCAAGCCGATCGCGGACTTCCAGGGCATCCAGTTCATGCTCGCCGACATGGCGATGAAGCTGGAGGCGGCCCGCCAGCTCACCTACTCCGCCGCCGCCAAGTCCGAGCGGGTCGACGGCGACCTCACCTTCTTCGGCGCCGCGGCCAAGTGCTTCGCCTCCGACGTCGCCATGGAGGTCACCACGGACGCCGTCCAGCTGCTCGGCGGCTACGGCTACACGCGGGACTACCCGGTCGAGCGCATGATGCGCGACGCCAAGATCACCCAGATCTACGAGGGCACCAACCAGGTCCAGCGCATCGTCATGGCCAGGAACCTGCCGTAGCGGAGTGCCGCAATAGGCCCCCGGGCCGGGAGCCGCCTCAGGGCGCCGGCCGCCCGGGAGACAGCTGAACCGCACGTGACACGACTGCCCCCGGCGGCCCCGCCGAGGGCAGTCGTGCCCGGCCGCGCGGCCGGCAGCCGACCCGGGCCGGGAGGGCGGTCGCCCGCTTCCCGCCGCCCCGTGTCACGGCCGGCGGAGACGGTCCTACCGCGGCGCGACGACCGCCATCTCCCCCCGCACGGCCGTTCCGTCCGGCCAGGTCCACCCGGCGACGAGACGGCCCGGCGCCCCCGCCTCGGCCTCCGAGGCCCGCAGGACGCGGTTGAGCCGGACGTCGGACCCCTCGGCGACGCCGGGCCCGTGCACGATGACGGTCGGGTCGGGGGTGTCGCTCACGCTCTGCTGCTGCGGCTTCGCCTCGCCGCGCAGCAGGGCCCGCAACTGCGCCAGGACCACCGGGTCGTGGGCGCCGTCGTAGATCCACCGGGTGCCGAGCACCCCGTGCTCGGAGGTGCCGATCAGCGCCTCGTCGGGAGCGCCCTCCAGCGCCGCGCCGCGGTAGCCCAGCGGCACCAGATACGCCACCGGCTCCCGCCCGGACGCGTCGGCCACGACCATGAACTCGATCCCGACCTCCCCTTCCGGGTCGTCCAGCCGGAACCCGCCGGCCTTGACCAGGTCGGGCGTCTCCCCGGAGCCCGCGTACCAGCTCTGCTCGGGCAGCCAGCCGGAGAGCAGTTCCAGCTTGGTGGGCGTCATGGTGGTGCGGTGGATGGATGCCATGCGGGCTCCCTGCTGAGGTGGATCCGGCCCCGTCCTCACGACGGGCGACTCCGAACCTATAGAGAACAATCCTGCACAGGCCAGGAGTTCCGCTCCTAGGGTGGAGAGATGATCATCTGGCTGAACGGAACCTTCGGCGCGGGCAAGACCACCACCGCGAAGGAGGTGATCGCGCTCCTCCCGGACTCCCGGCTGTTCGACACCGAGAAGGTCGGCGAGATGCTCTGGCATGTGCTCGGAGTGCCGGAGAGGGACTTCCAGGACTTCCCGCCCTGGCGGGGCCTGGTGGTGGAGACCGCGCGCCAGGTGCTCGACCACGTGGGCGGAACGCTGGTGGTCACGCAGACCGTACTCGTGGAGTCGTACTGGCGGGAGATCCACGACGGTCTGACCCGGGCCGGCATCCCCGTGCACCATGTCCTGCTCCACACGGACCGGGACACGCTCGTCGAACGCATCGAGACCGACGAGGAACCCTGGAACGTGGCCGCCCGGCAGTGGCGGCTGGACCACCTGGACGACTACGAGCGGGCCCTGCCGTGGCTCCTCCGCAAGGCCCGGATGGTCGACACGACGGACGTCGCGCCCGCCGAGGTGGCGGAGACCGTCCTGCGAGAGGCACGCCCCGGCTCGTAGGAGCCACGGCGCCGGCCGCCCGGTCCCGGGCGTCAGCGGACGACGTCGAAGACGTTCTTCTGGATGCCGTTGGCGTACGCCTCGTGCTCGACCAGCCTCAGCTTCTGGGCGTCCTTGTCCGTGTCGCTGAACAGCCGCTTGCCCGCGCCGAGCAGGAGCGGGAAGACGAGCAGGTGGTACCGGTCGATCAGGTCGGCGTCCGCGAGGCTCCGGTTCAGCTCGGTGCTGCCGTGGACGATGATCGGGCCGCCCTCGGTCTCCTTCAGGGCGGCGACCTCGTCGAGCGAGCGCAGGATCGTGGTCGCGCCCCAGTCGGACACCAGGTCGCCGTCGGTCAGCCGGGTGGAGACGACGTACTTCGGCATGGACTTGTACCGGGCGAACTCCTCCATGCCCGGCCAGACCGGGCTGAACGCCTCGTAGCTGTTACGGCCCATCATCAGGGCGGCGGCCTCCTCCTGCTCCCGGCCCTTGAGCTCGTACGCCTCCGGAAGGAACTCCACGTCCTTGAACGTCCACCCCGAGTTCCGGTAGCCGGGCTCGCCGCCCGGGGCCTCCATGACGCCGTCGAGCGAAACGAAGGCGGTGCTGATCAGGGTGCGCATCAGGTCTCCTGGCTGTGTCGTGGCGGGCCCCGGCCGGTGTGCCCGGCGTCGCCTCCCAGTCTTACGGAGGTTCAGACCGCGCACCTCGCGAAAACTCATCGGTCCCGCGTCGCCCACCGCCCCCGACCTCATCCCGGACCCGGCCGGTAGCCTCCGTCCCCATGACCGAACTCGACAGGCTGACCGCCCTCTTCGACGCCCTGGGCGCGGACGACGACGCCCGTGACTGGGCCGAGTCCGAGGCCGAGGAGGGGCTGCCGCAGCTCGCCCGCTACCGCCTCCTGCGGACGGTGTGGCAGGACGTCGACGCCTGGAGCACGGCCGCCCCGCGGTGGATCGACGCCTATCGCACCGACGGGGCGGCCGCCGACGCCGTCGACCGGGCCCTCGCGGCCGGGCTCACCCCCGAGGACCTCGGCGCGCTGGCCCGCGAGATCGCCAGGGAGACCGCGTACGGGGTGCTGTGCGCCCTCGCGGACCCGGCGGACGGGTCGCTCTCCGCGGACGTCGAGGCGCAGCTGCCCGGCTGGCGGCTGGCGGAGCTGACCCCGGCCGGCGCACCGACCGGCCGCCATCTCGACGCCCTCCACGAGGACTTCGCCGAGCTCGAACCGAAGGGGATCGTGTCAGGACCGGGGTGACCGAGCGGGCCACCCCCTTCGACCGCGCCGAACGGCGCATCTGGTCCGGCCAGGCCGAGGCGTACGCCCGCACCTGCGCCCGGCTCCGTGCCCACCCGGCGGGCGTACGACGAGCTGTGCGGCGAATTCCGCTCGGAGGACGGGCTGTTGGCGCTGCCGGCGCGCGGGAGAGCGTGACGGGAAGACCGGTCCGACGCGCGGAGGCCGGGGCCTGCGCGTTCGCCTGACACCGGCTCCGGTCGGCGGGAGCCCTTCGCGACGGAAAGCCCTGACATCGGCACCCCCCTTCGGCACACTGAGTGCATGGATGCTCACCGGGAGGGATCGCCGGATCACCTCACGATCAACATCACCCGTCGCGAGGACCCGGTATCCGAGGTTACCGAGGCGGACGCGTCCGCCTCGGTCCGCAGATATCCGAACATCGTCGTCCGGGGGCCCCTGTTCGGGCTCGCCGAGCAGCGGCGCGGCGATCGGCCGCGCTGGCGGCTCCTGGGCGAACTGGACTGCGGATTCCCGCAGATGGCCCGGGACGAGCTCAACTCGCTCCTCTGGTTCAGGGCGCGGGACGACACCGGGGACCCGGTGGTGCGGAGGTCCCTGCTGGACGCCGTGGCGCGGCTGGAGGTCGAGGCGACCGACGAGGTGTCGGCGGACGGCGTCCGCTACCGGGTCGTGCGGGCCGACGAGTTCGCCCGGATCGGCGACGGCCGTCTGGAGCCGCCCCGGGCGACCGACCCGGACGAGGACAGCTGGGATCCCGACGCGCCCGACCCCTGCCGGACCGAGGGCTTCGTCGTCGACCACGCGGCGGCCGTCGGGCTGACCGAGGGGATCGACCGGGCCGGGCTGCTGGGGCTCTCCTACACCGCCGCCCGCTTCCCCGAGGACGTACGGGCCGACTCCCGACGGGCGTTGACCACCCATCCCGGGGTCGTGCTGCTCCCGACGACGTTCCGGGTGGTCGAGCGGAAGGAGGCGACCTGGTCGATGGTGACGGGGCAGTACTCGACCCCGCAGGGCGCCCGCCGCGCCCTCGTCCACCACCTCACCCGGCCCGTTCCCCGGCTGCCGGATCTGCCGGACATGCCGGAGCTGCCGGCCTGGATGAAGGTGGACGAGAAGGAGGCGGCCCTCGACGCGCGGGCGGCGAAGGAGTTCGCCTCGCGCCGGAGGCCCGACGAACTCGTGGTGCGGGGGCGCCGGTTCGAGGTGATCCGGGTCGAGCGGGTGATGCGGATCGGGCCCGACGGGCCGGAGGGGTCGCGCCCGTCCGACGTGGACGACTACGGCCCCTCCCGGATCCACCCCCTCATGGACGAGGAGGGGAACATCGCCTACGGCACGTAGGGTCCGGCACGCGGAAGGGCGCCGGGCGACGGGCCCGGCGCCCTTCAACGGTCCCGTGCGCGCCCTCAGTCGCCCTTGACCGTGACCTTCTCGTCGTTGTTGAGCTGCTCCACCAGCTGCTTCACCTTGGCCTTGTCCCAGACCAGGTTGCCGCCGATGCTGCCCGAGATCGGGATGTTCATCGAGGTGCCCTCGCCGCCCGTGACGCCCTTCATCGCGAAGAACATGTTGCCCAGCGCCCAGAGCGACATGTCCTTGTCCACGATCAGCGTGTCCAGGCCCGCGCCCATCGTCGGGTACAGCTTGAACGGGTTGATGATCGTGGACGGGGTCGCCGTCTGGCTCGCCAGCGCCGCGAGGAACTTCTGCTGGTTCTTCGTACGGTCCAGGTCGCTGCCCGCGAACGCGTAGCGGGTCCGGACGAAGGCCAGGGACTGCTCGCCGTTCAACGTCTGCTTGCCGGCCTGGAAGTCGGCGCCGGACTTCTTGTCCTTGAAGGCCTTCGGGATGTCCAGCTCGACCCCGCCGATCGCGTCCACGATCTTCGCGAAGCCGCCGAAGCCGATCTCGACGTAGTGGTCGATGTGCAGGCCGGTGTTGAACTCGACCGTACGGACGAGGAGTTCGGGTCCGTCCTCGGCGTAGGCGGCGTTCAGCTTCACCTGCCGGCCGGTGCCCTCGAACTTCTTCCCGGACTCGGACCCCACGAAGGACGGGATCTCGACGTTGGAGTCGCGGGGCAGCGAGATCAGCGTCGGGCCGTTGGAGCCGTCGTGCAGGATCATCATCGAGTCGGTCCGCTTGCCCTCGGCGGAACCGGTGCGCAGCCGCTTCTTCTCCTCGGCCGACATGCCCTCGCGGCTGTCCGACCCGACGATCAGGTAGTTCGTGCCGTCGCCGGACTCCGGGCGTTCGATGACCTTGGAGAGGTCGACCTCGCGCTTGAGCTTCGAGTCGGCCCAGAAGTACGTCGAGATCGAGACCGCGAGCACCACGACCACCAGGGTCAGCGCGCCGAGCTTGATCCGGCGGCGCCAGTCCGGGGCCGGGCTGCCCTGGACGTAACCCCCGTCGCCGCCGCGACGGCCGCCTCCGCCGCCCCGGCCGTTCGATCCGGCGCCGCCCGAGCCGTAGACCTGGCCCGTGTTGTAGCCGCTGTCGTACCCGGGGCCGTCGCCGTAGCCGCCGTCCTGGTAGCGGTCGTCGTACCCCTGGCCCTGCGGCGGCACCTGGGGTCGCTGCGGAGGGGACTGCGGCCTCTGCGGCGGGGTCGGGCGGCGCTGGATGTGGGGCATCGCCCGCGCGCTCTCCGGCCGGGCGCTGTCGCTGCCCCGCCCGTAGCGCTCGTTGCGGTCGCCGGTCCGTCGATCGGGCCAATCGTTCATTCGCTCAGTGTGCCGCGCCGCCCTACAGCCTTCACAGGGTGTATGGGGATTTGGGCCGCGGCTGTTGCCAAGCTGATGCATTCTGCGGGATCCGGGTCCCCGCATAAGGTGGACTGTATGACAGATCAGGCCACCGGCGTAACAGATCAGGCCAACCGCTCGGAAGGCGAGATTCCGGGCAAGCCGACCGCGGCGTCCCGGACCACCCTCAGCCACATCATGACCGGCAGCGACACCAACCTCCTCGGCACGGTGCACGGTGGCGTGATCATGAAACTGGTGGACGACGCCGCCGGCGCGGTGGCCGGCCGGCACTCCGGCGGGCCCGCGGTGACCGCGTCGATGGACGAGATGGTCTTCCTGGAGCCGGTCAGGGTCGGTGACCTCGTCCACGTACGCGCACAGGTCAACTGGACCGGCCGCTCCTCGATGGAGGTCGGGGTCCGGGTGATGGCCGAGCGCTGGAACGAGTCGACCCCCGCCCAGCAGGTCGGCAGCGCCTATCTGGTCTTCGCCGCCGTGGACGGGGACGGCAAGCCGCGTCCGGTACCGCAGGTGATCCCCGAGACCGAGCACGACAAGCGGCGCTACCAGGAGGCGCAGATCCGGCGCACCCACCGGCTCGCCCGCCGCCGCGCGATCAAGGAGCTGCGCGAGAAGCGCGCCGCCGACGGCATCGACGACTGAGGCCGCGAGCGGCACGCGTCAAGGGTTCCACGAGCACCGCCCGGCTCCGGGGGCCACGCGCGGCTCCCGCGCGGCCCCACCGGACCGCGCGCGTCCGCGTACGCCGCTGCACAGGCGCCACGAGCGGCTTCGCGCGCAGGACCTAGGGGCAGACCACCTCGTCGCCCCGCACCGTGGAGAACTCGCCCGCCTGCCGGCTCTCCGCCCGCACCCGCCGCACCTCCGTGAAGTCCGAGCCCACCGTCACCTTCAACTGCGGTCCCTGGCCCTTCACCGCCTTCAGTTCGCTCCCGGGCAGCGCCGCGGCCAGGGACTTGGCCGACCGGTCCCAGCGCGGGTCGTACTCCACGAGGGTCCGCTTCAGCTCCCGCGCCTCCCCGTTGAGCGGGGCCTCGGTGGTGGCGAAGCCGGTCGCCCGCAGTGCCTGGTCCACTGTCCGGCCGAGGCCGTCCTTCGGGGTCCCGTTGTAGACCTGCACCCGGACCTGCTCCGGCGCCACGTCCACGAGCGTGGCCGCCGGCTCCTTCGGGCCGGCCGCGGGCTTCGGCTCCGCCGGGGCCAGCGGCTTGTCCTCGCGCAGGGCCTGGAACAGCTTCTTCGCCTTCGCGGCATCCCACCGCACCGTCGAGCCGATGCCCTTGACCGGGAAGCTGGGGTTGCCGACCGGTACGGAGGCGAACTCCGACGAGGCCGGCCCGAAGCCCTTCATCGCCTTGCCGAGCGCCAGCATCTGCTCCGTGCCGAAGCCCTCGTCGGCCCGGACCGAGCCGAGCGCCGACGCCGAGACCTGCTGGAACTTCACCGGGTTCAGGAGCACCCCGCTGCTCGTCACCTGCTTGATCAGCGCCGCCAGGAACTTCTGCTGGCGCTGCATCCTTCCCAGGTCGGAGCCGACGTCCACATGGCGCGAGCGCACGTACTGGAGCGCCCGGCCGCCGTCCAGCTCGTGCGAGCCCGCGGGGAGGTTCAGACCGGTGTACGAGTCCTTCATCGGCCGCGCCGTGCAGATCTTCACCCCGCCCACCGCGTCGACCGTCTTCATGAAGCTGGTGAAGTCGACCTCCAGATAGTGGTCGATCTTGACCTTGGTCATGTTCTCGACGGTCCGCACGGTCAGCGTGGGCCCGCCCTCCGCGTACGCGGCGTTCAGCTTCACCGGGTGGCTCTCGTGGTGCTTGCCCGTGGTGCGGTCGGTGTGCGCGGGCATCTCCGCGTAACTGTCCCGGGGGAGGCTCACGACGCTCGCCCGCTGCCGGTCGGCCGACAGATGGACCAGCATGATCGTGTCGGTGCAGTGGCAGGGGGCGCCGCCCAGCCGGTACTTCTTCCTCTCGGCCTCGGTGATCGTGTCCCGGCCGTCGGTGCCGACGAGCAGCAGGTTCGTGCCGTGGCCCCCCTGGGGGCGGTTCTTCATGTCCTTGAACGGATCGACCCGGCCGATCCCGCCCTCCAGGCTGGTCACCACGGCGTGCCCGATCCCGCCGGCCCCCAGCACCAGCACCGACAGGCCCGTGGCCACCCGCATGCCCCAGCGGGGCCGCTCGTCCTGCGTGCGGCGGCGGACCGGCCGGGTGCCCTCGGGCGGACGGCGTCGCGGGGGAGTGGTGCGGGGCTGCGGCGGACGCTGCGGTCGTTGCGGTGCGGGCACGGGGGAGACACCTCCGGGGTGCAAGGGAGACACCTCTGCGGTGCAAGGGGACCATCGCACGTTAGGCCCATACGATCTCCGTCCCGGCCCACGACCCGGCCGCGCGCACCGGTATCCCCCATTCGCGGTAACGTGGCGGCCGAATGACGCCACTTCCCCGGGGCGCCCGCCTCCCGCGGCGCGGTGCCCCCGGCGCCCCCGAGGACCACCCGAGGACCACATGTCTGCCGCGCAGTACCCCGCCGTCTCCGTGATCATGCCGGTGCTCAACGAGGAACGTCATCTCAGGAACTCGGTCCGGCACATCCTGGAGCAGGAGTACCCCGGTGAGATGGAGGTCGTGATCGCGCTCGGCCCCTCCGCCGACCGTACGGACGAGATCGCCGCCGAACTGGTCGCCGAGGACCCCCGGGTCCACACCGTGCCCAACCCCACCGGCCGCACCCCCGCCGCCCTCAACGCGGCGATCAAGGCCTCCCGCCACCCCGTCGTCGTACGGGTCGACGGCCACGGCATGCTCTCGCCGAACTACATCGCGACCGCCGTCCGCCTCCTGGAGGAGACCGGCGCGCAGAACGTCGGCGGCATCATGCACGCCGAGGGCGAGAACGCCTGGGAGGACGCCGTCGCCGCCGCGATGACCTCGAAGATCGGCGTCGGCAACGCCGCCTTCCACACCGGCGGCCAGGCGGGCCCGGCCGAGACCGTCTACCTGGGCGTCTTCCGCCGCGAGGCCCTGGAGCGCGCGGAGGGCTACAACGTCGAGTTCATCCGCGCCCAGGACTGGGAGCTGAACTTCCGCATCCGCGAGGCCGGCGGACTGATCTGGTTCTCGCCCGAGCTGAAGGTCCAGTACCGCCCGCGCCCCACGGTGAAGGCGCTCGCCAAGCAGTACAAGGACTACGGCCGCTGGCGCCACGTCGTCGCCCGCTACCACTCCGGCTCGATCAACCTGCGCTACCTGGCCCCGCCGACCGCCGTCGTCGCCATCGCGGCGGGCCTGGTCGTGGGCGCGGCGGTCACCCCGTGGGCGCTGATCGTCCCCGGTGGTTACGTCGCCGCGATCGTCGCCGGATCGCTGCCCGCGGGCAGGGGCCTCTCGCTGAAGGCCCGCGCACAGATCCCGGTCGCGCTGGCGACGATGCACATGTGCTGGGGCTTCGGCTTCCTCACCAGCCCCCGGTCCCTGGCCAAGCGGGTCATCGCCAGCCGCCGCCCGGCGCTGAACGGCAGCAGCGAGACCGTCTGACCCCGGGCTCCCGACGCGTGCGAAGGGCCCCACCGCCCGGCGGTGGGGCCCTTCGCGTACACGTGTCGTTACGGCGTCACCAGGTGTAGTTCGGGTTCACCTTCATGCAGGCCTTGTCGTCGTCGCCGTTGAGGGCGCCCGCCGACTCCGGGGTCTTCTCCTTGCCCTTCGACACCGGGAAGGCGCCCTCGTCGCGCCAGTCCGCGCCCACGGCGAGCGAGATCCCCGAGACCTCCGTGGACTTCTTCACCTGCGACAGCGGAACCCCGAGCGCCTTGGCCACCGCCTGCGCGTCGCCCTCCAGATCCGCGCTCGGATACAGGATCGACGTCCGCGCCACCCCGGTCACGTTGCCCGGGTCGACGGTGGTCTTCGCGAAACCCGCGTCCTTCAACGCGTCCGCCACGTGGCCGGCGCGCCCCGCGGCCGGCCCCAGCGCGTCCGTGGCGGTCCCGTTCCGCACGGCGACCGAGATCTCGCCGACCGGCGCCGACGGGTCCTTCGTGGCCTCCGGCTTCTTCCGCTTCGACGCCTTGCCGTCCAGCGGTACGTCGTCGCGGACCATCCGGAACAACTGCTCCGCGTCGCCCGCCTTCGGGTAGACCCGGCCGTTGTTCGCGCCGGTGCCGTACACGTTGGGCATGGTCGACATCGTGATGCGCTTCGTGGGGACCTTCTTGAACTCCTCGGCCAGGTCGTAGAGCTTCTTGACCGTGTCGAGGCCCTTGTCGACCGTCAGCGCCTCGGTGGCCGCCTCGGCGAGGTTCATCAGCTTCGCCGGGTCGGTGAGCTTGGTGCCCTTGCGCAGCTCGCGCACCATCGCGTTCATGTACTGGTGCTGGGCCTTCGCCCGCCCCAGGTCGGTGTTGTCCTCGAAGCCGTACCGGGTGCGCAGCCACTGGAGGGCCTGCTCGCCCTTGACGTAGGTGGTGCCCTTCTCCAGCTTCAGCCCGGAGCCCTTGCCGTCCCGGCCGCGGGAGTTGATGTTGGCGTCGACACAGACCGGGACGCCGCCGATCGCGTCGGCCATCGACACCACGCCGGCGAAGTCGATCATCATGAAGTGGTCGATCCGGATGCCGGTCAGCTCGTACCAGGTCGCCACCGTGCACCCCGGACCACCGCGGCCCAGGCTCTCGTTGGTCTGCACGTCCCCCGTACTGGCCGGGAAGACCTCGCCGTCCGGGGCCGTGCACTTGGGCATCTTCAGCATGGTGTCGCGCGGCATGCTGATCACGGAGAGGTTGCTGCGGTCCGCGGAGATGTGGAGCAGCATCTGCACATCGGCCAGCGGCGGTGCGCCGAAGGTCTCCTTCGCCCCGCCCAGCTTCTGGTTGGCCTTGGAGTCCCGGGCGTCGGAACCGATGAGCAGGATGTTGAGGGGGGTCTGCCCGGCGGAGTTGGCCTTGTGATCGGCCATCTGCTTGTCGCCGAGGGTCAGATCCTCCTTCTTGATGTTGCCGTTGAGGTGCTCGTAGTAGAGGTAACCGGCGCCGCCGGTGCCGAGTATCAGCAGGGCGAGCACGCAGGCGCTCCAGCGCACCACCCGACGCTTGGCGCTCTTGGGCGCACGGCGGCTGCTGCGGGCCCGCGCGCCGCCGGCGTTTGCGGGCCGGCCCGGGGCGGCCCGGCGACCGCCCCCCGACGTCTCACGGCCCCCCGGCCCGTCGCCGTCGCCCTGACGGGCGCCCTCCTGCGGGCTCTCGTCAGGGCTCTCGTCCCAGCCGAGCCGATCGGCGCCGCGGACGCGTGATCTCGTCCGCCCCCCGGGCGTGCTGCTCCGTCCCACCGGACCCCCCATGCTGTTCAGATTTCCGCTGCGGCGCGGTGACCGGGTGTCACTGGGCGCATACCGCCTTGTCGGCGCTTGCCTTCTCGATGTCCTTCGGCGGCTTCGCCGGTCCGGTGATGAGCTGGCCCGCGCCCTTGAAGTCCGCCCCCAGCGTGAGCACCATCGCCTCGAGTCCCTCGGCGTCGGTGGTGCCCTGCTTCATGGCCGTTGCGGGAAGTCCCATCATCTCGGCGAGCGCCCGGGCCTGGTCGGCCTGGTTGGGCGCGTACTCCAGCGTCGTCTTCTTGATCTTCTCGGGTGCGTTGGCCTTGTTGGTGGACTTCGGCACCCCCTGCACGTTCTGGAGCCAGTTGACGGTCGAGCCCGCGGCGCCGGGGATCTCACCGCCGTTGAGGACGTCCACGCGTACGTCGGCGGCCTCGGCCTTCGGGCCCTTGAGCAGGGCCGCCTGCTTGCCCTTGGCGGCCTTCTCCTTCTGCTTCACCTCGGTCAGCGAGGTGTCGGAGCGCATCATCGCGAACAGCTGCTCGCCCTTGACCGGGTCCACGACCACGGTGATGGGCTTCGGCTCGGCCGGGTTGTCTATGACCGGCATCGTGAGGAAGCTGATGTTCTTCGTGTCGACCTTGCCGATCTCCTGGGCGAGCGTCATCAGCTTCTGCGCGTCGCCGATGGCGGTGTCGACGGTCAGCGCCTTGGTGGCCGCGTCGGCCAGCTTGTACAACTTCTTCGGGTTGGTCAGGGTGTCGCTCGACTTCATCTCCCGGATCATGGAGCCGAGGAACTGCTGCTGCACCTTGATCCGGTCGAGGTCGCTCCGGTTGCCGAAGCTGTCGCGGGTGCGCAGCAGGGCCAGCGCCTGCTCGCCCTCGACCTTCGACTCGCCCTCGGGCAGCTTCAGATGCGACTTCGGGTCGTCGATCGGCTTCGCCATGCAGACCTTGACGCCGCCGACCGCCGACGTCAGGGCCTTGACGGCGTTGAAGTCGACCATCATGAAGTGGTCGGGCTTGAGGCCGGTGATGTTCTCGACCGTCTGCATCGTGCAACCGGGGTTGCGGCCGTTCTGGCCGAGGCTGGTGTTGAAGCGTTCGTTCGCGGTGCCGGGGATGACCGTGGTGGTGCCGTCCTCGTTCTTCGTCTCGCACTCGGGGATCTCGGTCACCAGGTCGCGCGGGATGCTCATCGCCGTCGCGTTGGTCCGGTCCTCGGAGACGTGGAACAGGATCGTGGTGTCGGCGTGGCCCTCGCTGCCCTTGTCGCCGTACCCCTCGTTGCCCTTGCCGGTGCGCTTGTCGGTGCCGATGATCAGGATGTTCATCGGGCCGTCCGTGACGACGTTCTTGCTGCCGGCGTCGCCCACGTCGATGGCGTCGATGTTCCCGTTGAGCTTCTGGTAGAGCGCGTACGCGCCGGCCGAGCCGGCGACCACGACGAACGCCATGACCCCGCCCGTCCACAGCAGCGCCTTCTTCTTGCGCGACTTCTGGGGCTTGCGCTTCCGGCGGCCGGCCGCGGGCGGTTCGGCGGCCCCGCGGCGCTCCCCCTGGGAGCTGCGGCGGCTGCGCTGGCCGGGCACCTCGCGGCGCGGCCCGTCCGGGGCGCCCTCGCGCTCACGGGAACCGGCCCCGCGGCGCCCCGAACCCTCGCGGGACGAACCGGTCCGGGAGCCGCCCCGGCGACCGGTTTCCTCGGCCGTAGCCGTACGCGAAGGGCTGCTCGACTCCCCAGTGGAGTGATCCAGTCGCAATTCGTAATTGCCGGTCTGCGGGTTGAGTACCCACTGGTCGGCGGGGTCGATATCGTCCGCCCGTCCACGACTGTGCGCGTCCACGGTTGCCTGCGTCCTCCGTCGGTGCCACGCGAGGCGCCCTCCCCCGGCAAGGCGCTCGTTCCTTCGCTCCAGCAGTGCACGACCTGACGGCCGGAAGCACCGGATCGCGTCACACTATCCG
Organism: Streptomyces griseus; assembly: GCF_900460065.1. Taxonomy (GTDB): domain Bacteria; phylum Actinomycetota; class Actinomycetes; order Streptomycetales; family Streptomycetaceae; genus Streptomyces; species Streptomyces griseus. The sequence continues at coordinate 111,054 of NZ_UAVD01000005.1, forward strand.
GCCGATTCCGCGTCGAGCGACGTGCGTGACACATTCCACGCCCTTTACAACCGGGCATTCTTCCCATTAGCCGTCGATTGCGTTCTATGTCTTGGCAATTGCTTTACTGCTTGCACAGGTCGTCCGCCGCGCTCGAACCCGAATAGGTGGGCGTGGGCGTCGGACTCTCGGACCCCGCGTCGTCCGGCTTCCCGTCCTGCTTCCCCTCCTGCTCCCGCCGCGCTTCCTCCAGTTCGTCGGCCGGGACCACGGCGACGGGCCGGTCCTCGCGGAGTTGCTCGAACAGGTCACCCGCGTCCGGTTCGACGAGTTCGTCCCGGTTCGCGTTGTTGCGGTACGGCTGCCGGGGCACGGTCAGGAACTGCACCTGCTCGGTCGGTACGTTCCGCATCCCGCGCACCAGGTCGTACAGGTCGCGCAGCGAGTCCAGCCCCGGGTCCGTGGTCAGCGACTTGGTCGCCGCGTCCAGCACCGGGTAGAGGCGCGTCGGATTGAGCAGGACGCCGTTGCTCTGCATCTTGTTCACCAGGGCGCCCAGGAACTGCTGCTGGCGCTCCATGCGTTCGGTGTCGCTGCCGTTGCCGAGGGTCTTGCGCGCCCGTACGTAGCCGAGGGCCTCCTCGCCGTCCAGCGTCTGCCGGCCGGCCGGAAGCTCCAGGTGCGCGTCCTTGTCGTCGATCGGCTCCTTGAGGCAGATCTCGACCCCGTCCACGGCGTCGACCATGTCCTTGAAGCCGTTGAAGTCGACGACCATGTGGTGATCGACGCGGATGCCGGTCATCTTCTCCACGGTGCGGATCGTGCAGGCGGTGCCGCCGAGCTCGAACGCCGTGTTGAACTGGGTGAACTGCTTCCGCGTCTCCTTGTCGTCCGCGGTGCGGCAGCTGGGGATCTCCACCATGAGGTCGCGGGGGAGGGACACGGCGGTCGCGCTTTTCCGGTCCGCCGCCAGGTGCAGCAGGATCGTGGTGTCGGAGCGCTGGCTGCCGCCGTCGTCCCGGCCGTACTTCCGGTTGTCCCCGGCCCGGCTGTCGGACCCGATGAGCAGGATGTTCTGGGCGTCCATGACGACCGGGGCCGGCCGCTCCTTCTCGTACGCCTTGAGCTCGGCGGCGGCGCTCGTGTCGGTGGTGATGTTCCCGTCGAGCTTCTGGTACATCCACCAGCCCACACCCGCGGCGACCAGCACGAGGAACGACGCGCCGAGCGCGGTCCAGCGCAGCCAGTGCCTCTTGGGGGCGGCCGTGCCGCCGTCCTTGGGCCGCTCGGCCCAGGTCTGCACCCCGGCGCCCCCGGCCCCGGCGGGCTCGGGGGCCTCGGTGGCGGGCTCGGTCGCGGGGTCGGGCTCGGCGGTCAGCGCGGCCGCCGGCCCGGAATCCGCCTCGGTCGTGGCCCCGGGCCCGGCGTCGGCCGCGGGCCCGGAGCCCGCCTCGGCCTCGGTCTCGTTCCCGGAGCCGGCCCCGGTCCCGGGCTCCGCGGCGGCCGGGGTCTCCGCCCCCGCCGCCGCGTCCTTCGCGGTCCGAGGGGAGTCCGCGGGCCCCTGGGCGTCCCCGGCCGCCGGGCTCCCGTCCGAACCGCCCCGCGGCGAACCGCTCCCGGGGGCCCCGCCCCCGGCGTTCGCGCCCTCGGGCCCGGACTCCTCCTGCGACCTGCCCGGTGAGCCCTGTGGCTTGTCCCCGGCCGGGTGGTCCGGGTCGGACGGCGGGCCAGCACTGTCGGTCACGTCTGCGTCCATCCTTCACGTTCGGCGGCGCGAGGGGCCGCCGGTCGCAGGAGTAGACGGCTGAAACTCACGCTTGGTTGTGCACGGCCAGGAGAGTGGTCTGTACCGCCCGATCATCTACCCGCTCCGGAGCCGATTACCGAGGACTCGGCCCGCTGTGGGCCGGACGAGTGCACCTCAGGGCGCTTGTCATACCGCGGTGTTGGTGACCCGCTCGCTCCTGGTCCGCTCGGCCAGCCCCGCCGCGTCGAGCTGCCCGAGGTGGCGGCAGAGCACCACGGACCCGCCGGCCGCCAGTGGCGCGAAGAGTCCGGCGCTCAGCCCGTCCCAGCTGTCGTACGAACGCCCGGTGAGCAGCCGGGATCCCGGCGCGAGTCCGAGGGCGTCGGCGTCCTCACGGGCCCGGGCGACGAGCTGCGCGCCCGTCAGCCCGATCCCGCCGACGGCCAGCGCCGGCGCCTCCGGGTCCACCGGGGCGAAGGGCGCGAAGCGGTCCCCCTGTCCCGGCACCTCCACCGCGTAGTCCGCGAACCCCTCGGGCGTCCGCGGGAACCGGCCACCCATCGGACGCAGCGCGAGGGCCACCCGCTCGCCCCGGCAGGCCCGCGCCCGCTCCAGCGTGTCCGGACCGGTCACGACGAGATCGGCGGCGGCCGGGTCGCCCTGGACCTCGGCGACGACCCCGACGGAGGAGCAGGCGAGCAGCCACACCGCGGACTGCCAGTGCGCGGGGAGCAGCAGGGCGAGCCGGTCGCCCGGCTCCGCCGCGAGGTCGCCCTGGAGCAGATTGGCGGTCTTGGCCACCCAATTGGCGAAGGTGGCCACCGACAGTTCGACGCGTTCTCCGGTGGCGTCGTCGTAGAAGGTGACCAGGGGGCGTGCCGGGTCCGCGGCGAGGGCGGATCGCAGCAGGTCGGCAGGGGTACGGTCGCTGGAGTTCATCCGCGCAAGCGTACGCGGGGCCGCCGTGCGGGGCGGGCTGAACGGGTGTCACGTCCACCGGTTCGGCCGACGGCGCGTCACGTCGGGGCAGACGCCCGGGTCGCCGGACTCATCACCATATGGCCAGGATCATGCGTATGCGTGCACTATTGGTCACCTCAGTCGGCGTCACCTGCGCGGCAGCCCTCACCCTGCCGCTCGCCGCCCCCGCCCTGTCCGTCCCGGCCGCGCACTCCGCCTCGGCCCGGCCTCCCTCCCTGTCACCCGGGTCCGGCCCGCCGTCGGCCCGGACCGCAGCCGCCCCCGACCGCGCGAACGAAGCCGACGAGGTCGGCGAAGAGGGCTCGGGGCGCGTCCTCGGCGACCCCGGAGCAGCCACCCCGCGCACCGGCGAGCCCCGTTCGGCCGGGCTCGCCGGCTCGACGCAGTCCCTGCCCCTGGAACCCCTCGCCGCACCGTCCGACCGGTCCATGGGCCCCGCGACGGCCGGCCAGGGGCTGGACCGGCGGACCGCCCGCCCGTTCTCCCTGGTCGGCGTGGTCTGGGACGACGCCGACGCCGAACTCCACGGCACGGTCCAGGTCCGCACCCGGGCGACCGGTTCCGCGGACTGGTCGCACTGGCAGGACGTCGAGACCCACAACGCCGAGCACGCCGCCGACCCGGGCAGCGCCGAGCGGGAGTCCGGCGCCGTGCGCGGATCGACCGCCCCGCTCTGGGTCGGCGACTCGGACGGCGTGGAGGTACGCGTACGCCCGGAAGCGGCCGATCCGCAGCACGGGTCCGCCGCGCCGCTCCCCGAGGGGCTGCGCCTCGAACTCGTCGACCCCGGCGAGGACCCCGCGCCCCGAACCGCCCCCGACGCCACGGCCGGCGGGCACGTCACCCGGGCGACGTTCGCGGGCAGCCCGGTGCCGCCGGCGACGACGGCGGTCGTGCCGGAGGCGCTCACCGCCGAATCCGCCGCGACCTCGGCCGTCAACGCGGACCTCGCGCCCCTCGGCGCCGCCGTCATCCCCGCGCTGACCAAGGCGCAGACGGAGGCGGAGGCGACGATCGTCGCGGCCGGCGCGAAGCCGTACATCGGGCCCCGCCCGAAGATCGTCACCCGCAAGGGCTGGGGCGCGGACGAGAAGCTCCGCGAGCGGAACTTCGCGTACACCAAGTCCGTCAAGGCCGCCTTCGTGCACCACAGCGCGACCGGGAACAACTACACCTGCAAGCAGGCCCCTTCGGTCCTCCGCTCCATCTACCGCTACCACGTCAAGAGCAGCGGCTGGCGCGACTTCGGCTACAACTTCGCCGTCGACAAGTGCGGAAACATCTACGAGGGCCGCGCCGGAGGCGTCTCCAAGGCCGTCCTGGGCGCCCACACGCTGGGCTTCAACACCAACACCATGGGGGTCGCCGTGCTCGGCACGTACTCCTCCACCAACCCGCCCGCCGCCGCGGTGACCGCCGTCTCCAAGCTCACCGCCTGGAAGCTCGGACTGTTCGGGGCCAACCCCAAGGGCAAGGTCACCCTCGTCTCCGGCGGCAGCGGCAAGTACGCGAAGGGCAAGAAGGTCAAGATGAACGTCATCTCGGGCCATCGCAACGCCTTCGCAACCGAATGCCCCGGAGCGCGTCTCTACAAGAAGCTCGGCAAGGCCCGGACCAGCTCCGCCAAACTGCAGGGCCGCTGACCGGGGCGTTTCCGACCGGTCTGCTTAGACTGGCCAGCCACAACCAGGCCAGGCCCCAGCAGGAAGCAGAGACGGTGCTGTGACAGAGGCAAAAGAAGCGATCCTCCTGGTCGGTGGCAGAGGCACCCGGCTGCGCCCGCTCACGGTGCACACCCCGAAGCCGATGGTCCCGGCGGCGGGGGTCCCCTTCCTCACCCACCAGCTGGCGCGGGCCAGGGCGGCCGGGGTGGAGCACATCGTGCTCGCCACGTCCTACCTGGCGGAGGTCTTCGAACCGTACTTCGGCGACGGGTCCTCGCTCGGCCTGCACATCGAGTACGTCACCGAGCAGGAACCGCTCGGCACCGGCGGAGCCATCCGCAACGTCGCGCCGAAGCTGTCCTCGGGGCCGGACGAACCGGTCCTGATCTTCAACGGCGACATCCTGACCGGGCTCGACATCCGGGCCCTGGTCACCTCGCACACCGTCTCCGGGGCGGATGTCTCCCTGCACCTGACCCGGGTCGAGGACCCGCGCGCCTTCGGCCTCGTGCCGACCGACGCGACGGGCCGGGTCACGGCGTTCCTGGAGAAGCCGCAGACGCCGGAAGAGATCGTCACCGACCAGATCAACGCCGGTGCGTACATCTTCCGGCGCTCGGTCATCGACACCATCCCGGCCGGCCGCCCCGTCTCCGTCGAACGCGAGACCTTCCCCGGACTGCTCGCCTCCGGCGCCCACCTCCAGGGCATGGTCGACTCCACGTACTGGCTGGACCTGGGCACCCCGCAGGCGTTCGTACGCGGCTCCGCCGACCTCGTCCTGGGCCGTGCCCCCTCCCCGGCGGTCCCCGGCCGATGCGGCGACCGCCTGGTCCTGGAGACGGCCACGGTGGCGGCCGACGCCAAGCTCACCGGCGGCACGGTGGTCGGCGCCGACGCGGTGATCGGCGCGGGCGCGAGAATAGACGGCTCGACGATCCTGGCCGGAGCGGTCGTCGAGGCGGGCGCGGTCATCACGGACTCCCTCGTCGGGGCCGGCGCCAGGATCGGCGACCGTACGGTGCTGGCGGGCGCGGTGATCGGCGACGGGGCACACGTGGGCGCGGACAACGAACTGCGGGACGGGATCAGGATCTGGTGCGGCGCGGTCCTGCCGGACGCCTCGGTCCGCTTCTCCTCGGACCAGTAGCCCGAACCCGCCTCCCGGGACCGGTGGCCCCGGAGCCACCCCCGTACCCTCGAAGGGACCGACCTCTCACCCCCAGAACCCCGAGGCCCCCGTGGCAGGACGATTCGCCCCCCGCACCGCGCGGGACACCGCGCGAGCGGCGCTGCCGCACCAGGCCGCCGCCCCGGCCCGCCGGACGGCTCCGGCCGCGCCCGAGGGGCCGCCGCTGACCCGGGAGTGGACCCCGCCCGGGCCCCTGGACCTCCGCCTCGTCCTCGGTCCCCTGCGGCGGGGTCCGGCGGACCCCACGTTCCGGATGGTCGCGGACGGTACGTTCTGGCGGGCCACCCGCACGCCCGAGGGCCCCGGCACCCTGCGTCTCGCCGCGCGCGGCGAACGGATCGAGGCGGCGGCCTGGGGCCCCGGCGCGGACTGGCTGCTGGCGGGCGTCCCCGCGCTCCTGGGCGCCGACGACGCCCCGGAGGCCTTCGTCCCCCGCCACCGCCTGCTGGCCCTGACCCGCCACCGCCGCCCCGGGCTGCGCCTCCTCCGCACGGGGCTGGTCATGGAGTCGCTGATCCCGTCGGTCCTGGAGCAGAAGGTCACCACGGACGAGGCGTACCGCGCCTGGCGCCACCTGGTCCGCCGCTTCGGCACCCCGGCCCCCGGCCCCACCGCCGAGCTGGGCCTGCACGTCATGCCGGACCCGCGCGGCTGGGCGATGATCCCGTCCTGGGAATGGCACCGGGCGAACGTCGACGCCAAGCGGTCGTCCACCATCCTGCGCGCGGTCCGCGTGGCCCGCCGACTGGAGGAGGCGGCGACGATGGACCTCCCCGAGGCACTGACCCGCCTGCAACTGATCCCCGGCATCGGCCCCTGGACCTCGGCCGAGACCCTCCAGCGCTCGAACGGCGCACCGGACGCGGTCACCGTCGGCGACCTGCACCTCCCGGGCATCGTGGGACACGCCCTCGCGGACAACCGGGACGCGGACGACGAGGAGATGCTCGCCCTGCTGACCCCGTACGAGGGCCAGCGCCACCGGGCGACCCGTCTGATCCTGCTCTCGGGCCGCACCCCGGAACGCCGGGCGCCCCGGATGACCCCGGGCAACATCGTGAACCTCTGACCGGCCGCCCCGGCCTCAGTCCAGATCGGGCAGCCGGTCCGCCTCCAGTGCCCTGATGGCGTGCGAGGCGTTGAACGGCAGGATCGTCACCGAGACGTGGGGCAGCTGCTCCAGGGTCCGGGCCATGGTCTCGCCGGTGCCCCGGTGCAGGAGCTTGCCGAGGGCGTTGGCGTACATCCGCCGCGGCACGATCACCGTCAGGGCGCTCCGCCCGTCCTCGGTGGTGCGGACGGCGAGCTCCTTCATCGCGTGGCGCAGCCGACGGTCCGGGCACGCCACCAGCTCCAGCTCGACGGAGGTCGCGGAGGTCGACTCCCACACGGCGGCGAGCCGTTGCGCGCGCTCCTCGTCGATGGCGAAGTGCACGGCCCGGACGGAGTCGGGCCGCAGCTCGTGCGCGTGGCGCAGGGCCTTCAAGGTGGCCAGGTCCAGAGTCTCGACGAGGACGAAGACCTGGTGGCGGCGGGTCCGGGGCCGGTCCGCGCCCGCCGGCAGGCGCTCCAGGGCGGCGGCCTCGCGCCGGTACTCCCGGTTGATCCGGATCAGCGCCCAGACGCCGAGCGGGAAGACCACGACGACCAGCCAGGCGCCCTCGGTGAACTTCGTGACGGCGAAGATCAGGACGACGGCGGCGGAGATGACGGCCGCGAGCGCGTTGACCGCGATCTTGACCCGGCGGAGCGGGCCCTGCCGCCGCAGGTGGTAGACGGCGAGTCCGGCCCCGGCCATGGTGAAGGCGGTGAACACGCCGATCGCGTACAGGGCCACGAGGCGGTCCACGCGGGCGCCTGTGACGAGCAGCAGGGCCAGCGAGAGGGCCGTGAGCGCGATGATCCCGTTGGAGAACGCCAGCCGGTGCCCGCGCCGGGTGAGCAGCCGGGGCAGGAACCGGTCCCGGGCGACGAAGCTGGCGAGGAAGGGGAACCCGGTGAAGGGGGTGTTGGCGCCGGTGTAGAGGACGAGCGCGGTGGCCAGCTGGACGAGGACGAGCCCGACCGTTCCCAGGGATCCGTTCCCGAACGCGAGCCGGGCCTCCTGGGCGATGACGGTCGGGGTGCCGTCCGTGTACGGGACGGCATGCGTGTAGTGGGCCAGCGTGGAGACGCCCAGGACCAGCACCGCGAGGACGCAGCTCATGGTGATCAGCGTGCGACGGGCGTTGCGGCCCTGCGGCTCGCGGAAGGCGGAGATGCCGTTGGAGATCGCCTCCAGCCCGGTGAGGGACGAGCCGCCGTTGGCGAAGGCCCGCAGCACGATGAAGATCGACGCACCGTGGAGCCAGCCGTCGCCGGGGTCCCCGAGCGGCACGACGCCGGGAGCGTTCAGATCGGCCCGCGGCAGGTCACCCGCCAGGGCGCGGACCGAGGCCACGAGGAAGACGAGGCCCATGGCGGCCATGAACAGATAGGCGGGCAACGCGAAGGTCCGGCCCGCCTCCCGCACCCCGCGCAGATTCCCGTAGGCGAGCAGCACGATGACCGCCACGCAGACCGGTACCTGCAGATGGTCCAGGCCCGTCCAGCCGTTGCCGACCAGATGGGCCAGGGAGATCAGCGCGTTCGTACCGGCGGAGACCTGCACGGCGACGGTGACGACGTAGTCGACGAGCAGCGCGACCGCGGCGATCTGCGCGATATTGGGCCCGAAGTTCTCCCGGGCGACCACATAGGAGCCGCCGGCCCGTGTGTAGATGCTGACGACGTCGCTGTAGCAGAGGGTGAGGAGCAGCAGCACCAGCAGGATCGCGCCGGTCACCGGCATGACCACCGTGAAGGCCGCCGCCCCGACGACCGGCACGAGCACCCGGAGCATCTGTTCGGACCCGTAGGCGGACGAACTGATGCAGTCGGAGGCGAGCACGCCGAGGGCGGTCCGGTTGTCCAGCTTCTCCTCGGCGACGCGCTCGGTGGTGAGCGGCTTGCCCAGGAGCCTTCGCTTGACGCGGTACATCGGCCGATCAAGGGTCATGCCACCATCAGAGCGGGCCACCGCTCCAGGACGGCGCAGACACCCCGCCCGGGTCGGTCTCCCGGCCCGTCCGCGCGCCCCGCCCCCACCTCACCGCACGGTGAGAAACGCCTCCGCGTCCCGAGCGCCCCGCTCCCGCGGCGCCCCCGCCGGATGCCCGACAGCCACCGCCCCGAGCGGATCCCAGGACGACGGCAGGGACAGCACCTCCCGCACCACGGACCGGCAGAACATCGTCGAGGACACCCACGCCGACCCCAGCCGCTCACCCGCCAGCGCGACCAGGAAGTTCTGCACGCCGGCGCCCGCCGCGACGACGAACATCTCGCGCTCCGCGGCGTCGCGCCGCTCGTCCCCGTACGTGTGCGAGCCGTCCATCACCAGGCACGGCACCGCCAGATACGGCGCGTTGCGCAGGACGTCCCCGCGCCGCACCCGCTTGGCGATCGACTCCTCGCTCTTGCCGTCGCGCCGCAGGTCCTCGATCCACGCGTCGCGCATCGCGTCGAGCAGCCGGGTCCGCGACCCGGCGGACTCCAGCAGCACGAACCGCCACGGCGTCGTGTGATGAGGGGCCGGGGCGGTCACCGCGGCGGCCACGGCCCGCCGCACGGCACCGGGGTCCACCGGATCGTCGGTGAACTCGCGCACCGTACGCCGCAGCGTCACCGCTTCACGGATCGCCTCCGACGTCCCGAGGCGGAACATGTCGTCGGCCGCACTCCGTACGAGCGCACGCGCGCCCGGGGATTCCGCGTCGGCGGACACCGCGTGCGCCAGCCCCCGCACCACGGCGACCGGCAGCCCCTCCGCCTTGCCCTTGACCAGGTCCCCGGCCGAGGCCAGCTCGTCCGCCGTGGCCACGACCGTGGCGCTGAGCGGATTGCCGTACGCGTCCGTCCCGCCGCGCAGATCGTCCAGCACCCGCACTCCGGCCGCCCCGATCGCGACATCGGTCAGCCCGTTGCGCCAGGGCCGCCCGAACGTGTCCGTGACGACGACGCCCACCCGCACGCCGAGGGCGTCCCGCAGCCCGTCCCGGATGGCCCGGGCGGAGGCGTCCGAGTCCTCCGGCAGCAGCAGGACGGTCCCGGCCGGCGTGTTCGACGCGTCGACCCCGGCGGCGGCCATGACCAGACCCTGCCGGTTCTCCACGATGCGCAGCGGACCGCGCCGGGCCACGACCCGCACGGTCTCGGCGTCGATGGCGGCCTCGCGGTCGGCGGCCCGGACGACCCGGCCCTCGGCCTTGGAAACGATCTTCGAGGTGACGAGCAGGATGTCCCCGTCGACCAGTCCGGGCTCGGCCGCGGCGATCAGCTTGGCGAGATCGTCACCGGCCCGCACCTCGGGCATCCCGCCCACCGCCCAGACCCGGAAGGAGGGCGCACCGGAAGGAGCGGTCCCACCGCCACCAGCAGAACCGCTCACGCCCGGACCTCCTCGGCCAGCTCCAGCGCCTGCCGGGCCATCGCCGCGGTCGCGTCCACGTCCGTCATCATCAGCGGCACCGCCCGGCAGCGGATCCCCGCCGCCTCGACCTCCTCGACCGCGCCCGCGTCGACCGTGTCCACCAGCCACCCGTCCAGCAGCCCCGAACCGTAGTGCCGGGCCACGGCAGCGGCCGTCGACTCGACGCCCACCGCGGCGAGCACCTTGTCCGCCATACCCCGCACGGGCGCGTCCCCGACGATGGGGGAGAGGCCGACGACCGGCACCCCGGCCTCGGCGATGGCCTCCCTGATCCCGGGCACGGCGAGGATCGTGCCGATGGACACCACCGGGTTCGACGGCGGGAAGACGATCACATCGGCCGAGCCGATGGCCTCCAGCACCCCCGGAGCCGGCTTGGCCTGCTCCGCGCCGACCGGCACGATCGCCTGCGCCTCGACGGAGGCGCGCAGCTTCACCCAGTACTCCTGGAAGTGGATCGCCTTGCTCTCGCCGTCCGTCTCGACGGCGACATGCGTCTCGACCCGGTCGTCGGACATGGGGAGCAGCCGCACGCCCGGCTGCCACCGGGCGCAGAGCGCCTCGGTGACCGCGCTCAGCGGATAGCCCGCGCCGAGCATCTGCGTCCGGACGATGTGGGTCGCGAAGTCGCGGTCGCCGAGCCCGAACCACCCGGGGCCCACCCCGTACGCCGCGAGCTCCTCCTTGACCTGGAAGGTCTCGTCGGTCCGCCCCCAGCCCTGCTCCTCGTTGATGCCACCGCCGAGGGTGTACATCACGGTGTCGAGGTCGGGGCAGACCTTCAGCCCGAACAGATGGATGTCATCACCCGTGTTGCCGATCACCGTGATGTCCGCGTCGGGCGCGGCCTGCTTGAGGCCGCGAAGGAAGCGGGCACCGCCGATGCCACCGGCCAGAACAACAATGCGCATGCACAGCAGTTTGTCAGGCGGGTACGACGTCCACGGCCGTCGGGGCGCTTTGCGTGGCGTGCATCGGCATCTCGGTCAGACCCGGGTAGTAGACGTGCAGGCTGACCGCCGGTTCGAGCGAGTCGTTGACCACCTCGTGGACGTACCCCGGGCCGAAGGCACGCTGCGCCCCGGCGCCGAGCGACCGCGCCCCGCTCTCGGTGCGCTCGGTCAACCGGCCCTCCAGCACCGTCAGTACGCCGGCGGAGAGGCCGTGGTCGTGGAGCCCGCTGCCCTGGCCGGGCACCCAGCTGAGCAGCCACACCTCGTAGCCGGGGCCCTGGTGCAGGCGGTGGTACCAGCGGGAGGCGGAGTCGTACTGGACGATTCCGGCCCACTGCGCGCGGTCGGCCGCGATGGAGCGGGCGAGGCCGACGAACTCGGAGACGGTGGAGGGGTGCTCGCGGGCGGGCTGCAGGAGGTGCTGCACCTCAAGGATGTCGCCGGCGATCTGAAGGTCGCTGTCGCTGTTCATGGCTGCGGTGGTTCCTCGGCATGGGGGGTGCGCGTGCGGGGAGTCGCGGAGAGCGTCGGCAGCCCGGAAACGGGCCGCGGGAAGTGCGAGGCGTGGGGGAGGAGCGGGAGGAGACGAAGAGAGACGCTCGACCGGAGAGGCTGGATCAGAGCTGGAGCGCTAGGGCATCAACAGCTGTGACAGCTGGAACAGCAACAGCGGGCCTGGACAGCGCTACGGAACCCACGGATGTGGGTGACGTGCATGGCTGAGGTCGCTGGCATGGGATCAAGGAGACCGGTTCAGCCGTCCGCTGTCAACCCAATGCCCGATATGGGGGCAATGTTTCACCCCTTTCGGTTGTCGGGTTTGAAGAAAGGTTTATGCGCGCCAGGGCGGGACACGTGGCGCATCATCCGCGCCCTCAAACGCGGCTGACGCTCCGTGACCTGACTGTGATCTTGATCGCTTCAGTGATCGAATCGCAACACAAGGGAGCTTTCGCTCGTCTCTCCCGAGGAAGGGCGTGGGGTCGTGGGGCCAGTGGCATATGTCAGGTTTTTGCTGATTTGAACACTTTCTGCATACGCTTGGTTCCGCAGAGTGAATCCCTGGGCCAATAGCAGATCCTCGCTTGACTGGCCCGGAGCTACACACTTGTAATTTCACTCGTGTCGTTCAGCCGCAAACGGCTGCATCACGGGACGCAAGAGACAGACGAGGGGCGCACATGACCGAGCTGTTCCAGCAACTGCTGGTCGAGGACGCGGACGAGGAACTCGGCTGGCAGGAGCGCGCACTGTGCGCCCAGACCGATCCCGAGTCCTTCTTTCCCGAAAAGGGCGGATCCACCCGCGAGGCCAAGAAGGTCTGCCTCGCCTGCGAGGTGCGCTCGGAATGCCTTGAGTACGCCCTCTCCAACGACGAACGCTTCGGCATCTGGGGCGGGCTCTCCGAGCGGGAACGGCGACGCCTCAAGAAGGCCGCCATCTGACGCCCACCCCCGGCCGGCCGCGCCACAGGGCGCGTCGACCACCGCACCACCGCACCACCGCATCCGGAGAGACCCCGGGCGCATCCCGCACCACACCCGGACCGGACCCGCTCCCGGGCGCACCCCGAACCGCCCCGGACCGGACCCGCCCCCGGGCGCACCCCGAACACGCCCCACCGGAGCGGGCGCACCCCGGGTTTCCCCGCCGGGCCCCGGCGCACCCCTGGGCCCCCACCGGGCCCCGGCGCACCCCGAACGACCACGGGGCGCCGCCGCTCTCGCGAGCAGCCGCAGAGCGACCCGCACCCGACCGCACCCCCGCACACCCCACCCCCATTTCACCCCCACCCCCACCCCTCACTCCCGGTACTCCACTTCCCCCGCGCCCCGCGCCTCCGGCCGAGGCCGCGACGCCTGTCCGGCAGGCCCCGGCTCCTCCGGTTCCCCGGCAGGCCCCGGACCCGCTCGGCCACCCCCGACGGCCCGTCCGCCGCCCCCTTCCCCGGGGCTCGGCGGACGGGCCGTCAGCACGTCCGCGCCCGCCCCCTTCACCGGCTCCGACCCCCGCCACCTGTCCGTACCGTTAGTGTGGGGCCCCGTCCGAGACGCGCCAACGCCCCGACGGCGCGCGCGTGTACACCGATGCAGCCCCCGGGGACGCCCCCGGACCCGGCCGGAGGGCCCGTACCTCGATGTCCGTGCACAGCCACTCGGCGGCGCCGAACGCGGCCGCCGCCGCCCCAGAGTTCCCCCGGCACGTCGTCACCGCCGTGCTCGTCTCCCACGACGGCGCCCGCTGGCTGCCCGACGTGCTGGCCGGACTCCTCGGGCAGGAACGCCCCGTACAGAACGTCGTCGCCGCCGACACCGGCAGCGCCGACGACTCGGCCCGGCTGGTCACCGAGGCGCTCGGCGACGAACGCGTCCTGCACCTCGCACGCCGTACGAGCTTCGGCACCGCCGTCGACGAGGCGGCCCGCACGGCCGGAGTCCTGACCCCCGAGGACCTGCCGTACCTCAAGCGGCCCGGCGGCTGGGACCCGGCCACCCGCAGCTGGGTCGACGAGAACTACGACCTCCCCGAGCTCCCCCACGGCGAACCGGTCCAGTGGCTCTGGCTGCTGCACGACGACTGCGCGCCCGAGCCGGACGCGCTCGCCGAGATGCTGCGCGTCGTCGACACCGACAAGCACGCCACGATCGTCGGCCCCAAACTGCGCGGCTGGTACGACCGCAAGCAGCTCCTCGAAGTCGGCGTCTCCATCGCCAACAGCGGACGCCGCTGGACAGGGCTGGACCGCCGCGAGCAGGACCAGGGCCAGCACGACCAGGTCCGTACCGTCCTGTCCGTCTCCTCCGCCGGCATGCTCATCCGCCGCGACGTCTACGAGGAGCTCGGCGGCTTCGACCGCAGGCTCCCCCTGATGCGCGACGACGTCGACCTGTGCTGGCGCGCCCACCTGGCCGGCCACCGGGTCCTCGTCGCCCCGGACGCCGTCCTGCGGCACGCCGAGGCCTCCGCCCGCGAACGCCGCCCCATCGACTGCGCCGGCCGCTCCCTCGCCAGCCCGCACCGCGTCGACAAGGCGGGCGCGGTCTACACGATGCTCGTCAACGCCCGCGGCAAAGCCCTGCCCTGGGTCCTGCTCCGGCTCGTCGTCGGCACCCTCCTGCGCACCCTCGCCTACCTCGTCGGCAAGGTGCCGGGGCAGGCGCTCGACGAGGTCACCGGGCTGCTCGGCACCCTGCTGCGCCCCGGCCGCATCCTCGCCGCCCGCCGCGACCGCGGCAAGGGCGCCGTCGACGCCGCCGAGCTGCGCGCCCTGTTCCCGCCGCCGGGCGCGACCGTCCGGGCCACCGTCGACCAGGTCGCGGGCAACTTCGGCGGACGCAGCGACGCCGACTCGGGCGGGTCACGGCACGGAGCCGTCGAATCCGGGCCCGGCGGCGACGACGCCGACTTCCTCGAAGTCGACCAGTTCGCCCGCCTCAAGCGCATCGGCCGCAAACCGGGGCCCATCCTCTTCACCCTGCTCCTGGTCGTCTCCCTCATCGCCGGACGCAACCTCCTCAGCGGCGGCGTACTGGCGGGAGGCACCCTGCTGCCCGCCCCGGCCGAGGTCGGCGCGCTCTGGGGGCAGTACGCGGACGCCTGGCACACCGTCGGCACCGGCGGCACCCAGACCGCCCCGCCCTACCTCGCGCTGCTCGCCGCCCTGTCGGCCCTCTTCCTCGGCTCGACCGGCCTCGCCGTCAGCGTGCTGCTGGTCTGCTCGATCCCCCTGGCCGGGCTCACCGCCTACTTCGCCTCCCGTCCGCTGCTGCCCTCGCGGCTGCTGCGGGCCTGGGCGAGCGTCGCGTACGCCTTCCTGCCCGCCGCGACCGGCGCCCTGGCCACCGGCCGCCTCGGCACCGCCGTCCTCCTCGTCCTCCTCCCGCTGATCGCCCGCGCCGGAGTCGCCGCCCACGGGCTGCGCGCCGACAGCGCGGCCGGTGAGCGCGGCAGCTGGCGCGCCACCTGGGCGTACACGCTGCTGCTGACCGTCACCATGGCGTTCACCCCGATCGTCTGGCCGCTCGCCGTCGTCCTCGGGCTCGGCGTCCTCGCGCTGCGGCGCGGCGACATCACGGCGTACGGACTCCGCTTCGTCGCCGCCGTCGGCACCCCGGTGCTGGTCCTCGCCCCCTGGTCGCTCACCCTCCTGGCGAACCCGTCCGCGCTCCTGACCGAAGCGGGCCTGGACATCGGTACGGGAACGGCGTCGGGCCTCGACCTGCTCGGCATCAGCCCCGGCGGCCCCGGGGTGACGGGCGGCGTCCTGCTCCTCGGCATCGTGCTGGCGGCGCTCGCCGCCCTGCTGCGCGGGGAGCGGCAGTTCGCCGTCCGCACCGCCTGGGCGGCCGCGCTCGTCGGCTTCCTCTTCGCCGCCGTCGCCAACGGCTCCACCTGGGCCGGACCCGCCACCCTCGTCTACGGCGCCGCCCTGATCGCCGCCGCGCTGGTGGGCGCGGACGGGGCCCGCATCCGGGTCGCCGAGCAGAGCTTCGGCTGGCGCCAGCCCGTCGCCGCGCTGATCGCGCTGGCCGCCGGACTCGCCCCGGTCCTGGCCGCGTTCGGCTGGATGATCGGCGGCGCGGACGGACCCCTGGAGCGGCGCGACCCCGTCCAGGTGCCCGCCTTCGTGGCGGAGGAGAGCACCACCCGCGACCAGCCCCGCACCCTCGTCCTCGGCGGCAGCTCGCCCGGGTCCGTGGAGTACAGCCTGGTCCGCGGCTCGGGCGCCCGCCTCGGCGACGGCGAACTCACCGAGGCCGGCGGCAGCAACAGCCACCTCGACAAGGTCGTCGCCAACCTCGTCGCCGGCTCCGGCGCCGACCAGGGCGGCCAGCTCGGCGGCTTCGCCATCCGCTACGTCCTCGTCCGGGACGGAGCGCCGCGCGAGATGAGCCGGGTCCTCGACTCGACGCCCGGGCTCAGCCGACTCAGCCAGCTCGACGGCAGCGCCCTGTGGCGGGTGGACCGCCAGGTCGCCCGCATCATGATCACCCCGGCTTCCGGCGAGGGCGAGCACCTCCCGGTCGGCTCGGCCGCCGTGGAGGCCCACTCCGAGATCCCGTCCGGCGAAGAGGGCCGGGTGCTGCGGATCGCGGACGCCGCCGACCCGGGCTGGACGGCGACCCTGGACGGCAGGCCGCTGACCCGCAAGACGGTCGACGGCTGGGCCCAGGGCTTCGAACTGCCCGCGTCGGGCGGCCGCCTGGACGTCACTTTCGACGCCCCGATCACGCACACCGCGTGGATCTGGGCGCAGACCGGACTGCTCCTCGTCCTGGTGGTCATGGCCCTGCCGGGCCGCCGCAGGGAGATCGACGACGACCTGCCCGAGGAGGCGTCGCCCTCCGTCGCCGCCGAGCCGGTCGACGGAGAGGGCCGTCGCGCCCGCCGACTGCGCGCCGCGGCCCAGGCCGAGGCGGCGGACGAGGTCGGGAAGCCGGGCGAGCCGGGGACGCCGGAGAAGCCGGGGGGGCCCGGGGACGACGGTCACCCCGACGACCGCGATCCCGCGCACGCCCCGGACCCGGCCGCGGCCCCGGGGGAGTACATCCCCGCGCAGCAGTCCGCCGACCCGTACGCCGCGCATCCCCCGGCGCACGACCCGCAGGAAGCCACCGGCGGTTACGCGGCGGTCCCGCGGCAGCAGTACGGCGAGTACGCGCAGTGGGACGGCGGGCAGCAGCAGGGCGCCGACTACTACGCGACGTACCAGCCGGACCCGTACGCCCAGCAACAGCAACAGCAACAGCAACAGCAGCAGCAGGGCGCCGGCTACCAGGGCTACGAGACCCAGGCCCCGTACCCACAGCAGTACGGCGACCCGGGCACCTACAACGACCAGGGCGCCTACGCCGGGCAGGCCCCGTACGCCGACCAGGCGCCGTACACCGACCGGGGCGCGTACGACGAGTACGGCCAGTACGTCGGCGGGCCGTACCAGCAGCAGCCCTACACCGACCCCGCCCAGCAGTCCCGGCCCGACCGGCACCCCGCCGAGAACGGCGAACAGACCGACCCCCCGGCCCCGGGCCAGGCCCCGTGGCAGACCGGTAACGCATCGCGAGGCGATTCCGAGTGAAGTCCACCCACCTGTCCCTGATCGCGGGCGCGGCCGTCCTGGCCGCCATCACCGGCTTCGCCACGATCACCGCGCCCGGAGCCCCGGCGGACACCGGGACGAAGTCCGCCACGCTGCTGCCGGTCGAGCGCTCCAGCCTGGTCTGCCCGCGGCCCAGCGACTCCGACCTCGCGGAGACGCGGTACACCGCGTTCACCCCCGCCGGCGAGGGCGGCGACGCCGAGGGCACCGCCGAGCTGAAGCCGGCCCTGCCGGTCGTGGACGACGAGGACGAGACCGACCCCAAGAAGGTCAAGAAGGCCGAGGAGGCGGCGAAGAAGGCGAAGGAGAAGGCCGACAAGCCGGTCCTCGCCGTGAAGCAGCCCGGAACCCCGGTCGTCGCCGAGGCCGACGGATCCGACGCCCCGGCCCTCGTCGGCACGGCCACCGGCACACTCGCCCCCGGCTGGGTCGCCCAGCAGACCACCGAGGTCACCGTCGGCGGAGCCCGCGGGCTCCTCGGGGTCACCTGCACCGCCCCCGACACGGACTTCTGGTTCCCGGGCGCGAGCACCGCGAAGTCCCGCCAGGACTACCTCCACCTCACCAACCCCGAGGACTCCGCCGCCGTCGCCGACATCGAGCTGTACGGCCCCGAGGGCGCGCTCAAGTCGGAGGTCGGCGACGGCATCACCGTGCCCGCCCGCTCCAGCGTCGCCGTTCTGCTGTCCACCCTCACCGCCGAGGCGGTCGACCAGCTGACCGCCCATGTCACCACCCGCTCGGGCCGGATCGGCGCGGTCGTCCTGAGCGCCGACGACCAGGCCGGCAGCGACTGGATCACCGCGTCCGACGACCCCGACGGCACGCTCGTGCTCCCCGGCATCCCGGCCGATGCCACCTCCGTACAGCTGGTGGCGTTCGCACCGGGCGAGGACGACGCCGACGTGAAGATCCAGCTGCTGGGGAAGAACGCGGCCTTCTCCCCGGCCGGGAACGCCACCCTGCACATCAAGTCCTCCATGACGGCGGCCGTCGACCTCAAGGACGTCACCCGGGGCGAGCCGGGCTCCCTGCGGCTGAGCCCCGTCCAGAAGGGCCGGCCGACCCCGATCGTGGCCGCCCTGCGTGTGGTCCGCGGCAAGGGCGACAAGCAGGAGATCGCCTACATCCCGGCCACCGCACCCGTCGGCGCACGGGCGAGCGTCCCGGACAACCGGGCCGAGGGCTCCACGCTGTCCCTGACCGCGCCGGGCGCCGCGGCCGAGGTGAAGGTCACCGCGTCGGCGGGCAGCGGCGGCGGCGAACCGGCCGTGGAGACGTACACGGTCAAGGCCGGCACGACCCTCGCCGTCACCCCGAAGGCCCCGGAGGGCCTCAAGGGCGCCTACGCGCTGACCGTCGAGACGACCTCGGGCGGTCCGGTCCACGCGTCGCGCACCCTGGCGCGCACCGAGGGCGGCGTCCAGATGTTCACCGTGCAGACGCTCCCCGACGACCGGGGCACGGTCGAGGTCCCGTCGGCCCGGCAGGACCTCTCGGTCCTCGACGACTGAGGGCGAGCTGGCCGCCGAAGCCCGAGCGGCCCCCGAGGGCTCACCCCGGGGGCTGCTCGACGGGGCCCGCTCCGGAGAGCTGTCCGGCCGAGCCGCTCCAGAGGGCTGCACGCCGGGCCGCTCCGGTGGTCTGCTCCGGAGAGGGGCGGCCCTCAGTCCTGCCCGTACCGGGGGTCGACCGACTCGGGCGCCAGCCCCAGCAGCTCGGCCACCTGCTCGACGACGACCTCGTGCACGAGCAGGGCGCGCTCGTCGCGGCTCTTGGTGCGGATCTCCACGGGCCGCCGGTAGACGACGATCTGCGCGGGCCGCCCCTTCTCCGCGGACACGGCGCTGCCGAGCGGAACGACCTCCTCGGGAGTGCCGGGCACATCGAGGACGACGAAGTCGACCTCGGCCAGCTGGGGCCAGCGCCGCTCCAGCCGTTCCACCGAGTCCTGGACCAGATCACGGAAGGTCTCCCCCCGGCTGGCCGACAGCGGCACCTGCGGCGGGGCGACCGGCCCGCGCATACCGCGGCCATGACGATCACGACGCCGGGGCCGCGGCTCGAACGGGTGGGGAGGTACGGAGCTGTCCATCACCGACGCAGCGTAACGCTCCGGAGACCGGCGTGATCGGTGAGCCGACGCGGCCGACCGGGCCTTTCGGAGAGGAGCTCGTCCCGCCTCCGGATGTCCACAGTTGAACATTTCGGCCAAGGTTGAGCCCTTTTCAGGCCCGTAATCCGATCATCACCCCCGCGCCCGACGCCGTGATCCACCCCCGCCCACGACCGCCACGACCACCGCGCGGGCGCCGGACCCCCGCCGCGGCGCAGGTCAGGGTAGCCGCCCCGAACACCGCCGTGCCGCAGGTCACGGGGCGACACGGTGGGGTGACCCGAGGGGGAGTCGTCGCAGCCCGCTCAAGAGTGCGGTACCGTCCAACATCGTGAGCCCTGTACGTCGCTGTTCGCGCACCGCGTGCGGCCGCCCTGCCGTCGCGACACTGACGTACGTCTATGCCGATTCGACTGCGGTCCTCGGCCCGCTCGCCACCTACGCCGAGCCCCACTGTTACGACCTGTGCGCCGAACACAGTGAGCGGCTCACCGCGCCACGGGGCTGGGAAGTGGTGCGGCTCTCCGACGGCTCCGCACCCGCGCACCCCAGCGGCGACGACCTCGAAGCACTCGCCAACGCGGTCCGCGAAGCGGCACGCCCGCCCGACCGGGGCACGGACGCCGGGGGCCGGGGACCACGCGCCGCCGACTCGGTGGAAGTGGCCCGCCGGGGCCACCTGAGAGTGCTGCGCTCACCGGACTCCTGAGGCCGACGCCTGGGGCTCTGCCCGGCCGGGTAGTTTGGGCGCTCCGCAAAGACCCCAGGAGGACCGGCCGTGGTTGCTGATCTGTCGCAGCTCGTCAAGGCGTACGACGTGCGCGGAGTGGTGCCCGACCAGTGGGACGCGTCGCTGGCCGAACTCTTCGGAGCCGCGTTCGTCCAGGTCACCGCCGCCGACGCGATCGTGATCGGCCACGACATGCGCCCCACGTCACCGGAGCTCGCCGGCGCGTTCGCCCGCGGCGCGGCGGCCCGGGGCGCGGACGTCACGCTCATCGGCCTCTGCTCCACGGACCAGCTGTACTACGCGTCGGGGGCCCTCGGCCTCCCCGGGGCGATGTTCACGGCCTCGCACAACCCGGCGCGGTACAACGGCATCAAGATGTGCCGGGCGGGCGCCGCCCCGGTCGGCCAGGACACCGGCCTCGCCGAGATCCGCACCCTGGTCGAGCAGTGGTCGGACGGCGCCCCGCAGCCCGCGCCCGCCACCGCCCCCGGCACGATCACCGAACGCGACACCCTCACCGACTACGCCGCACACCTCCTCGGCCTCGTCGACCTGACCGCGATCCGCCCCCTGAAGGTCGTGGTCGACGCGGGCAACGGCATGGGCGGCCACACGGTCCCCACCGTCTTCGGAGGCCTCCCGCTCGACCTCGTACCGATGTACTTCGAGCTGGACGGCACCTTCCCCAACCACGAGGCCAACCCCCTCGACCCGAAGAACATCGTCGACCTCCAGGCCCGCGTCCTCGCCGAGGGCGCCGACCTCGGCCTCGCCTTCGACGGCGACGCGGACCGCTGCTTCGTCGTCGACGAGCGGGGCGCGGGCGTCTCCCCCTCCGCGATCACGGCCCTGGTCGCCGCCCGCGAGCTGGCCCGCAACGGCGGCGAGGGCATCGTCATCCACAACCTGATCACCTCCTCCTCCGTCCCCGAGGTGGTCCGCGAGAACGGCGGCACCCCGGTCCGCACCCGCGTCGGCCACTCCTTCATCAAGACGGAGATGGCGGAGCACGGTGCGATCTTCGGCGGCGAGCACTCGGCGCACTACTACTTCCGCGACTTCTGGAACGCCGACACGGGCATGCTCGCCGCCCTCCACGTACTCGCCGCACTCGGCGGCCAGCAGAAGCCGCTCTCCGAACTGGTCGCCGAGTACGACCGGTACAGCGGCTCCGGCGAGATCAACTCCACCGTCGCCGACCAGACCGCCAGCCTGACCACCATCAGGAAGGTCTACGGAGCCCGCGACGGCATCACCTTCGACGACCTGGACGGCCTCACCGTCACGGCCGCCGACTGGTGGTTCAACCTCCGCGCCTCGAACACGGAACCGCTCCTGCGCCTGAACGTCGAGGCGAAGGACGAGAAGACGATGGCGGCCGTACGGGACGAGGTCCTGGGCCTGATCCGGGGGTGACCCGGCCCTTTCGGGCTTCTTCCCGCCGGACCGGGCTTCTTCCCGCCCCTCCGGCGTTCGAGGAGCGGGGTCCGGGGCGGAGCCCCGGTCACGGGAAGGGGCGGGCAGGGGAGAAGCCCGCCGCGGGCGCCGCCCCCACGCCGGGTCCCCCGCCCACCCGGACCCCACGCCATCCCCCGTTTACTCCCCCCGGGCCAGGCCGCGCCCCCTCCACCCCGGCGGTAGGCTGACGACGCCTGATCCACGCGGATCGGGACTCGCATGCTCGAAGGGACTCACCCCATGGCGCTCGAAGCCGGCCTCCTGGAGATCCTGGCCTGCCCGGCCTGCCACTCCCCGCTCGACGACCGCTCGGCTGCCGACAGCCCCGAGCTGGTCTGCACGGGCGACGACTGCGGCCTGGCCTACCCGGTCCGGGACGGCATCCCGGTCCTCCTCGTCGACGAGGCGCGCCGCCCCGCCTGACCGCGAGCGACCACGCGTACGGGCAGGACGACGCGGACCACACGGGGCGGCCCCGGCAGCGCACGACGGCCGGGCCCGACCGGGGTCGGCCGCACCGTTCCCCGCCGCGCCCGCTCCGGAGGCCCGGCCCCGCAGCCGCAGCCCCCACCCCACCCGGTGATCGGAGGCCCACCGATATGCTCGACGAGTCACTGCTCGACGCCCCGGAAGCCCTGGCCCGAGCCGACCGCCGCGATCTGCTGCGCGGCGCCGCCGAGGCGGGCGCCCGGGTCCGTACCGCCGCCCGGCACGCCGCCGAGGCCGGCATCGGCGGCCTGACCCCGGAGGGCCGGCCGCGAGCCGTCCTCGTGGCGGGCCCCGGCACCGCCGCCTCCGGGGTCGCCGACCTGATCGGCGCACTGGCGGGCGCCGCCGCACCCGTCGTGCGCATCCACCCCACGGGGGTGGCCGCGGCCCCCGGCGCCCTCCGCTGGGCGCTGCCCGGCTGGGCCGGATCCGTGGACCTGCTCCTCATCGCGACCGCCGACGGCTCCGAACCGGGCCTCGCCCTGCTCGCCGAGCAGGCCTACCGCCGCGGCTGCACCGTCGTCGCCGTCGCCCCCACCCGCTCACCGCTGCGCGAGGCGGTCGACGGGGTGCACGGCCTGGTCGTCCCGATGGCCGCCGCCCCGCACGGCGAGTACGACGCGGAGACCTCCGCCGCCGGGCCCGGCACGCTGTGGGCCCTGCTCACCCCCCTGCTGGCGCTCCTCGACCGGGTCGGCCTGGTGACCGCGACCCCCGAGGACCTGCAAAAGGCGGCGGACCGCCTGGACAGCACCGCGGAACGCTGCGGCCCGGCCGTCGCCACCTACAGCAACCCGGCCAAGACACTCGCCGCCGAGCTCGCCGACAGCCTGCCGCTGCTGTGGACGGAGGGCGACGCAGCGGGTCCGGTGGGACGCCGCTTCGCCGCCGTACTGTCCGAGCTGGCCGGCCGCCCCGCCCTGGCCGCGGAACTACCCGAGGCGCTGCCCTCGCACGGCACGCTCCTCGCCGGTGACTTCGCGGCGGGCGCGGACCCCGACGACTTCTTCCGCGACCGGGTCGACGAGGGCGAGACGCTGAGGGCCCGGGTCGTCCTGCTCCGGGACCGCCCGACGGGAGGCCTCAGCGCCTACCCGGCGGCCCGGGAGCTGGCCCTCGGCCACGACACTCCCGTGAGCGAGCTGGAGCCGGAGGAGGGCAGCGCACTGGAGGCCGTGGCCGAGCTGCTCGCGATCACCGACTTCACGGCGGTGTACCTGTCCCTGGCCTCGGCGCCCCAACCCTGACGGAAACACCCGAGAACACCACGCACGAGGACCGCGGCCCCGGGGCTCCGGAGCCCGGGGAACCTCCCCGAGGAAACATGGGGAGCCGACGGAGACCCGGGGACCGGAGGCCCGGGAACGCGGGAGCCCGGAGACCCGGGAACGCGGGCAGCCCACGCACCCGGGGAAGCCCACGAGAGCAGGAAGTCCAGGAACCACCACGAAAGCCGGGAACCCAGGAAAGCCGGGAACCCAGGAAAGCCCGGAAGCCAGGAAAGCCGGGAAGCCCGGGACCCAGGAAAGCCGGGAAGCCCGGAAGGCCGGGAACCCAGGAAGGCCGGGAACCCAGGAAGCCCGGGGCCCACCCCTTCCCCTCCCGGGGACCGCGTCACCCCCCGGCCACCCCCGCGACGCCAGAGCCTCACGTAACACTGGTACCCCTGGTGCCACACTCACCCGTTCCGCCCCACCCGAGGACGACTCCATGGACCGGCTGTCGAACACCGTGCGCCCCTACGCCTGGGGGTCCACCACGGCCATTCCCGCCCTGCTCGGCATCGCGCCCACCGGCGAACCGCAGGCCGAGATGTGGATGGGGGCCCACCCCGGAGCACCCTCGCGCATCACCCGCGCCACCGCGTCCGGCGATGCGGAACTGACCCTCACCGAGGCCGTCGACGCCGACCCGGAAGGGGAACTCGGCGCGCCCACGGTCGCCCGGTTCGGCCCCCGCCTCCCCTTCCTCCTGAAGCTTCTCGCCGCCGGCGCCCCCCTCTCCGTCCAGGTCCACCCGGATCTGGACCAGGCCCGCGAGGGCTACGCCGACGAGGAGGCCCGGGGCATCCCGATCGACGCCCCGCACCGCACGTACAAGGACGCCAACCACAAACCCGAACTCATCTGCGCCCTCACCCCCTTCGACGGGCTGTGCGGCTTCCGCGTCCCCAATGAGGCGGCGGACGCGATGGAGGCGCTGGGAGTCGACTCCCTCAAGCCGTACGTGGACCTCCTGCGCGCCCACCCCGAGGAGGCGGCCCTCCGCGAGGTGCTCACGGCCATCCTCGGCGCGGACCCGGCGGAGATGGCCGACACCGTGGCGGAGACGGCCGCCGCAGCCGAGCGCCTCGGCGGCCCCCACGCCCCGTACGCCCGCATCGCCCACCACTTCCCCGGCGACCCCGGGGTACTGGCCGCGATGCTGCTGAACCACGTACAACTCCAGCCCGGTGAGGCCCTGTTCCTCGGCGCGGGCGTCCCCCACGCCTATCTCGACGGCCTCGGCGTCGAGATCATGGCCAACTCCGACAACGTGCTGCGCTGCGGCCTGACCCCCAAGCACATCGACGTCCCCGAACTCCTGCGCGTCGTACGGTTCGAGGCCACCGAGCCCGGCGTGCTGCGCCCGGAGGCGGCCCCGTCCGGCGAGGAGCTCTACGAGACCCCCGCCGACGAGTTCGCCCTGTCCCGCTACACCCTCGCGTCCGGCGCGGCCCCCACCGACCTGACCGCCCCCACCCCCCAGATCCTGCTCTGCACGGCGGGCACGGTCACGGTCGGCGAAATCGCCCTGGGGCCGGGGGAGTCGGCATACGTCCCGGCCGACGAGCGTGTCGAGGCAACGGGACCGGGCACACTCTTCCGGGCCACCGTGGCGGCCTGACCCACGGCCGTCCGGGCGGCTGCAACAATGTGCCGCCTCACCGCGACGGCACACGCCGCGCACCGACGAAGGGACACCACGCACTCATGAGCGCGTCAGGCGGAACCAAGGCGATCGTGGCGGCACTCGCCGCCAATCTCTCGATCGCCGTGGCCAAATTCGTAGCGTTCCTCTTCAGTGGTTCCTCGTCGATGCTCGCGGAGAGCGTCCACTCGCTCGCCGACTCGGGCAACCAGGGACTCCTGCTGCTCGGCGGCAAGAGGGCGAAGCGCGAAGCCACCCCGCAACACCCCTTCGGCTACGGGCGCGAACGCTACATCTACGCCTTCCTCGTCTCCATCGTCCTCTTCTCGGTCGGCGGCATGTTCGCGGTCTACGAGGGCTACGAGAAGATCAAGCACCCGCACGAGATCGAGGCCTGGTACTGGCCGGTCGGGGTTCTGGTCTTCGCGATCATCGCGGAGATCTTCTCCTTCCGTACGGCGATCAAGGAGTCCAACCAGACGCGCGGCGACCGCACCTGGACCGAGTTCGTCCGCCGCTCCAAGGCGCCCGAGCTCCCGGTCGTCCTCCTGGAGGACCTCGGCGCGCTCATCGGTCTGATCCTGGCGCTCGCGGGCGTCGGCCTCGCCCTCGGCACCGGCAACGGCGTCTGGGACGGCATCGGCACCCTCTGCATCGGCATCCTGCTGATCCTCATCGCGATCGTCCTGGCCGTCGAGACCAAGTCGCTCCTGCTCGGCGAGTCCGCCGGCCTCGAGGACGTCGAGAAGATCAAGGCTGCCGTCGTGGACGGCGAGACCGTCACCCGCATCATCCACATGCGCACCCTCCACCTCGGCCCCGAGGAACTGCTGGTCGCCGCCAAGATCGCGGTCCGGCACGACGAGACCGCGGCCGAGGTCGCCGCCGCCATCAACGCCGCCGAGAACCGCATCCGGGAGGCGTGCCCGATCGCCCGGGTCATCTACCTGGAACCGGACATCTACAACGCGCTGGCCGCGGCGACCGGAACCAACCCCGGCAAGGACACCGAGGCACCGGCGACTGCAGGCGGGACGGGCGAGGGCCCGGCCTCGAAGGAATCCGGCCACTGACCCACCGCACACCGGCCCCGATCGGCCCGGTGACCCCTCACACACGCCCCTCTCCACGAACGGGCTGGGGCTCACTGGGCCGTTCGGTGTAGATTCGGATACGGATAACAGACGTCGCTGCTGATGGCGGTCGACCGGCTGGCGGGAGCGAGCCGGGCGAGGGACAGAGGGCCTCCGACGGACTGCGCTGCGAACGTCCGGGCATTCGTATGCCCCGCCGACCGCAGAGTCAGCCCAGAAAGCCCACCCTCGACCCATCACGAGGAGCAGCCCGTTATGACGACGGCCACCAACCGCCAGGACTTCAAGGTCGCCGACCTCTCCCTCGCCCCCTTCGGGCGCAAGGAGATCACGCTCGCCGAGCACGAGATGCCCGGCCTGATGTCGATCCGCAAGGAGTTCGCCGCCGCCCAGCCGCTGGCCGGCGCCCGGATCACCGGTTCGCTGCACATGACCGTGCAGACCGCCGTGCTCATCGAGACCCTCGTCGCCCTCGGCGCCGAGGTCCGCTGGGCCTCCTGCAACATCTTCTCCACCCAGGACCACGCCGCCGCGGCCATCGCGGTCGGCCCGAACGGCACTCCGGAAGCCCCCGCGGGCGTCCCGGTCTTCGCCTGGAAGGGCGAGACGCTTGAGGAGTACTGGTGGTGCACGGAGCAGGCGTTGACCTGGCCGAACACCCCCACCGGCGGCCCGAACATGATCCTGGACGACGGTGGCGACGCCACCCTCCTCGTCCACAAGGGCGTCGAGTTCGAGAAGGCCGGCGCCGCCCCGGACCCGTCGACCGCGGACAGCGAGGAGTACGCCCACATCCTCACCCTGCTGAACCGCACCCTCGGCGAGGCCCCGCAGAAGTGGACCCAGCTCGCGTCCGAGATCCGCGGTGTCACCGAGGAGACGACGACGGGCGTGCACCGCCTGTACGAGATGCACCGTGACGGTTCCCTCCTGTTCCCCGCGATCAACGTGAACGACGCGGTGACCAAGTCGAAGTTCGACAACAAGTACGGCTGCCGCCACTCCCTCATCGACGGCATCAACCGCGCCACCGACGTCCTGATCGGCGGCAAGACCGCCGTCGTCTTCGGCTACGGCGACGTGGGCAAGGGCTGCGCGGAGTCCCTGCGCGGCCAGGGCGCCCGGGTGATCATCACGGAGATCGACCCGATCTGCGCGCTGCAGGCGGCGATGGACGGCTACCAGGTCGCCACGCTGGACGACGTCGTGGAGCAGGCGGACATCTTCGTCACCACGACGGGCAACAAGGACATCATCATGGCCAAGGACATGGCCCGGATGAAGCACCAGGCGATCGTCGGGAACATCGGCCACTTCGACAACGAGATCGACATGGCCGGCCTCGCGAAGATCGACGGCATCGTCAAGGACGAGGTCAAGCCCCAGGTCCACACCTGGACCTTCCCCGACGGCAAGGTCCTCATCGTCCTGTCCGAGGGCCGCCTCCTCAACCTGGGCAACGCCACCGGACACCCGTCCTTCGTGATGTCCAACAGCTTCGCGGACCAGACCCTCGCGCAGATCGAGCTGTTCACGAAGCCCGAGGACTACCCGACCGACGTGTACGTGCTGCCCAAGCACCTGGACGAGAAGGTCGCCCGGCTCCACCTCGACGCCCTGGGCGTCAAGCTCACGACCCTGCGCCCCGAGCAGGCCGCGTACATCGGTGTCGAGGTGGAGGGCCCGTACAAGCCCGACCACTACCGCTACTGATCCCACCGCGAGCCGCTGACGCGGCCCCCGCGCTGTCCGGGAAGACGGCTTTCCCGGACACCGGGCGGCGACAGAGCCCGTAGCAGCAGATCGGAACCGCAGGCCCCCGCACCCCCGTGCCGGGGGCCTGCGCCCGTCACCGCCCCCGCACGACCCGAGGAACCCGAAGGACCCCATGCCCCGCGGCAGGTATTCGCTCCACGACCTTCACGATCACACCCCCCTCGGCGAAGAACACTTCCACTGCGCCCCGGGACCCTCCGGCTGGCGCTACGTCTCCCAGACCACATCCCCCACCGGAGACCACCTCGGCTCCGTCGACCTCGCCCTGGACGAGCTGGGCCGGCCCATCCGCCTCGAACTCCACGCCGCGAGCTGGCAGGTGCGGGGAGCCGCCCTGGAAGGCGTCACCTGGGTCCGGACCGATCCGACCGGGCGCCACGCCACCGAAGGCAACGTCCGCGCCCACACCTTCGCCGCCATGTCCCCCGCGTTCCTCATCGCGACCACCCGACTCCTGCGCCTCACCCCCGCTTCCCCCGCGACCCGCGTCCGCGTGGTCACCTTCACGGACCCGGTGCTCGCACCCAGGACGGTCGACCAGTCCTGGGCCCTGGTGAACAGTGAAGCGCACCCCACTGACAACGGCCCCTTGATCGTGGACGAATACCGGGTCAGCGCCCTGGACACCGGGGAGCAGCACGCGATCCACATCGCCGGTGACGTGGTCCTCGCGGCACCCGGCATCGAGCTCGAACACCTGGACACGCCCCCCTCACCCCGCGAGGGCGAAACCCGGGCCGACCAGGACCTGCCGTCCTGACAGAGGCCGGACAACCCTCAGCCGGGCGGGGCGAACCCGCCCGAAGGGGCACTCCCGCGCCGCCGCTCGTGACCACCGGCGGCACCCCCCACGCCCCCCGACCCGGCAGACGCACCCGATCCGACGGGCCCGGGGAGCCCGGGGGCCACGGGCCAGGACGGAGGGGGCCCCTCGACCCGCGGGCCGGCGAACACGCGCCGCGCGTCCCGCGTCTGCCGCTCATGAACCACCGCGGCCAGGAACGCGGCCGCGGGAACACCCTGCGGCGCGGCGGCCCCCGTCCGGGCGACCAGCTCACCGGCCAGCCGTTCCGCGATCGAGCGCCCCACACCGGGATCCAGCTGCCGCATCCGTGTGAGGTACTGCCGTATCCCGAGCCAGAGTTCGTCGGGCACGGCCGACAGATCCAGCTGCGCGAACCGGCCGACCAGCCAGGGCGGGGGAGGCGGCACGGAGACGGACCGGCCCGTGGCCGCGACCCGTTCCCGGATCACCAGCGTCCCGGCGAACACGTCACCGATCCGGCGGCCCCGCGCCGACACCAGGGACGCGATCGAGGCCAGGGCGCCGAAGGTCATGAGGATCTCGACGAGCGCCATGGCCCCCCGTACGAGCGCGTGCCGGAACCGGATCGGTCCGCCGTCGTCCCGCACCACACGCAGCCCGCACGCGAGCTTTCCCAGAGACCGGCCATGAGTCAGCGTCTCCACCGCGACCGGCCCACCGATCAGGACCAGCAGGAAAGAAGCGACCCCGATCGCCGCGACCGCCGCCTCGTCCAACGTGGCGGAAGCGATGCCCAGTACCACCGATATCAGGATGAAGACGACGAACGTCACCGCTAGATCGATCGCCGAGGCCAGCGCCCGGCTCGGCAACCGTGCGGGCCTCAACCCCAGAACGACCGCGTCCCCGGTCACCAGCTCACTCATCGGGCCCCACCCTTCGCCGACCTTCTCTGCCCCAGCCGGGCACAGTCTGCCAAGCTGACCGCCAGCGCGCCGCAGTAGTACGGACCCGTACGCACCCATGCCTGGAGCAACAGACGCCCATGGACCTCGACGTCTTCGTCACCGCCCACCGCACGGAGTGGGACCGCCTCGAACACCTCCTGCGCCGGGGGCGCCGTCTCACCGGCGCGGAAGCCGACGAACTCGTCGTCCTCTACCAGCGCACGGCGACCCATCTCTCCCTGGTCCAGTCGAGCAGCCCCGATCCCCTCCTCACGGGACGTCTCACCCAGCTCGTGGCCCGCGCCCGGTCGACGGTGACCGGCACCCGGAAGGCGTCCTGGCGGGACGCCGCCCGGTTCCTCACCGCGGGTTTCCCCGCCGCGGTCTACCGCTCGCGTCACTGGTGGATCCCCACGGCGGTGCTCTCGACGCTGGTGGCGGCGCTGCTGGGCTGGTGGATCGGCACCCACCCCGACGTTCAGGCCGCGATCGCCGCACCGGAGGACCTCCGCGCGATGACCCGGCCGGGAGGGGAGTACGAGACCTACTACTCCAGCCACCCCGCGGCCTCGTTCGCGGCACAGGTGTGGACGAACAACGCACAGGCCGCGGCGCTGTGTCTGATCCTCGGGGCGTTCCTCGGTATACCCGTGCTCTGGATCCTCTTCCTCAACATGCTCAACCTCGGCGTCGGCATAGGCCTCATGTCCTCCGCGGGCCGTCTCGACGTCTTCCTCGGCCTGGTGCTTCCCCACGGCCTGCTCGAACTGACCGCGGTGTTCGTCGCCGCCGGCACAGGACTGCGCCTCGGCTGGACCGTGATCGATCCCGGCCCCCTGTCACGCAGGACCGCCCTGGCTCAGCGGGGCCGCGCCGCTCTGGGCATGGCCATCGGTCTGGCGCTGGTCCTGTTCGTCTCCGGACTCATCGAGGGCTTCGTGACCCCGTCCGGTCTCCCGACCTGGGCCCGGATCGCCATCGGCATCGCCGCTGAGCTGCTCTTTCTCGCGTATGTCTACATCCTCGGCGGCCGTGCGGCCCGCGCCGGCGACACAGGGGACCTCGCGGCGGTCGAACGCAGCGCCGAACTCCCCACCGCGGCCTGACAGCCGATGTGCTTTCACCCGGGCTGACCTGCTAGTGTCCTCCTCGCCCACAAAACCCGTTGACACGGTGGATGTGGGGAGGTAGATTTGAACGGTTGCCTCGGACTGGACAAGTTCGAGATGAGCGCGTAGCTTCTATCCCGCTCGTGCAGGAGTGTTCGTCAACTCCGCCGAGCCGAATGATTCTCCTTTATCGACTCTGTCGGGTTGTTCTTTGACTCCGCTGGTTTCTGATAAAGTCGGATCCGCCGAAAGGCAAGGCCTTCCGCAGGCCACCAGAAATCACCTTCGGACCGGAAACGGAACGAAAAAGAGTCTGGTAAAGTCGGACTCGCCGGAAAGGGAAAACGCGAAAGCGAAGAACCTGGAAAGCGAAACTGCACGGCCCGCTTCGACCGGGAATCGGACACAAAAGAGTCTGATAGAGTCGGAAACGCAAGACAGCGAAACAGAGCAGTACCGAAGGGAAGCGCCCGGAGGGACCCGGTGAAACGGGACCGAAGGAAGCGTCCGTTCCTTGAGAACTCAACAGCGTGCCAAAAGTCAACGCCAGATATGTTGATACCCCGGCCTGCTTCGGCAGGTTGGTGGTTCCTTTGAAAGTCCTGTCGTTCCGCCCCGTTGTGGGTGGCGGCAGGCAATACACAGCGAGGACGCTGTGAACAACGGGTCTTATTCCGACCGGTTGTTCCGCTCTCGTGATGTGTGCACCCGATTACGGGTAAACATTCACGGAGAGTTTGATCCTGGCTCAGGACGAACGCTGGCGGCGTGCTTAACACATGCAAGTCGAACGATGAAGCCTTTCGGGGTGGATTAGTGGCGAACGGGTGAGTAACACGTGGGCAATCTGCCCTTCACTCTGGGACAAGCCCTGGAAACGGGGTCTAATACCGGATAACACTCTGTCCCGCATGGGACGGGGTTAA
>NZ_UAVD01000005.1:145000-147010 GCF_900460065.1 Streptomyces griseus
TGGTTAGGGGTGAAAGGCCAATCAAACTCCGTGATAGCTGGTTCTCCCCGAAATGCATTTAGGTGCAGCGTCGTGTGTTTCTTGCCGGAGGTAGAGCACTGGATAGGCGATGGGCCCTACCGGGTTACTGACCTTAGCCAAACTCCGAATGCCGGTAAGTGAGAGCACGGCAGTGAGACTGTGGGGGATAAGCTCCATGGTCGAGAGGGAAACAGCCCAGAGCATCGACTAAGGCCCCTAAGCGTACGCTAAGTGGGAAAGGATGTGGAGTCGCAGAGACAACCAGGAGGTTGGCTTAGAAGCAGCCACCCTTGAAAGAGTGCGTAATAGCTCACTGGTCAAGTGATTCCGCGCCGACAATGTAGCGGGGCTCAAGCGTACCGCCGAAGTCGTGTCATTCGTACATGTATCCCCAACGGGAGTACGGATGGGTAGGGGAGCGTCGTGTGCCGGGTGAAGCAGCCGCGGAAGCGAGTTGTGGACGGTTCACGAGTGAGAATGCAGGCATGAGTAGCGATACACACGTGAGAAACGTGTGCGCCGATTGACTAAGGGTTCCTGGGTCAAGCTGATCTGCCCAGGGTAAGTCGGGACCTAAGGCGAGGCCGACAGGCGTAGTCGATGGACAACCGGTTGATATTCCCGGTACCCGCTTTGAAACGCCCAGTACTGAATCAGGCGATGCTAAGTCCGTGAAGCCGGCCCGATCTCTTCGGAGTTGAGGGTAGTGGTGGAGCCGATGAACCAGACTTGTAGTAGGTAAGCGATGGGGTGACGCAGGAAGGTAGTCCAGCCCGGGCGGTGGTTGTCCCGGGGTAAGGGTGTAGGACGCACGGTAGGCAAATCCGTCGTGCATATAAGTCTGAGACCTGATGCCGAGCCGATTGTGGTGAAGTGGATGATCCTATGCTGTCGAGAAAAGCCTCTAGCGAGTTTCATGGCGGCCCGTACCCTAAACCGACTCAGGTGGTCAGGTAGAGAATACCGAGGCGTTCGGGTGAACTATGGTTAAGGAACTCGGCAAAATGCCCCCGTAACTTCGGGAGAAGGGGGGCCATCACTGGTGATAGCACTTGCTGCTTGAGCTGGGGGTGGCCGCAGAGACCAGCGAGAAGCGACTGTTTACTAAAAACACAGGTCCGTGCGAAGCCGTAAGGCGATGTATACGGACTGACGCCTGCCCGGTTGCTGGAACGTTAAGGGGACCGGTTAGCTGACTTTCGGGTCGGCGAAGCTGAGAACTTAAGCGCCAGTAAACGGCGGTGGTAACTATAACCATCCTAAGGTAGCGAAATTCCTTGTCGGGTAAGTTCCGACCTGCACGAATGGCGTAACGACTTCTCGACTGTCTCAACCATAGGCCCGGTGAAATTGCACTACGAGTAAAGATGCTCGTTTCGCGCAGCAGGACGGAAAGACCCCGGGACCTTTACTATAGTTTGATATTGGTGTTCGGTTCGGCTTGTGTAGGATAGGTGGGAGACTTTGAAGCGGCCACGCCAGTGGTTGTGGAGTCGTCGTTGAAATACCACTCTGGTCGTGCTGGATGTCTAACCTGGGTCCGTGATCCGGATCAGGGACAGTGTCTGATGGGTAGTTTAACTGGGGCGGTTGCCTCCTAAAGAGTAACGGAGGCGCCCAAAGGTTCCCTCAGCCTGGTTGGCAATCAGGTGTTGAGTGTAAGTGCACAAGGGAGCTTGACTGTGAGACCGACGGGTCGAGCAGGGACGAAAGTCGGGACTAGTGATCCGGCAGTGGCTTGTGGAAGCCGCTGTCGCTCAACGGATAAAAGGTACCCCGGGGATAACAGGCTGATCTTCCCCCAAGAGTCCATATCGACGGGATGGTTTGGCACCTCGATGTCGGCTCGTCGCATCCTGGGGCTGGAGTCGGTCCCAAGGGTTGGGCTGTTCGCCCATTAAAGCGGTACGCGAGCTGGGTTTAGAACGTCGTGAGACAGTTCGGTCCCTATCCGCTGTGCGCGTAGGAATATTGAGAAGGGCTGTCCCT